>NZ_JAHQZU010000004.1 GCF_019061185.1 Paracoccus sp. Z118 | reverse complement strand
CGGGTCCGCCAACCGGCTTCCCCGTCCCGTCTGGCGTCCCCGCCGTTCGGTGAAGCGGTATCTAGGGCCAGCGAACGGAGAGAGCAAGAAGAAAATTCAGAAAACTTTCACACGGCGTCTAACTCTCTCTCAACGCTCTGATTTTGCTTGCGAATTCGGTGGTCGTATCACGCACCACAGGCAGTCGGAGCGCGAGCAGCGCGAGAATCACCAGCCCCACCCCGATTCCCCAGGTGGGCCAGATCTTGTGCGAGAGCAGCCAGTGCAGCGCGGCCAAGGGTGCGGCGGCATAGACCAGCCTGTGCAGACGCCGCCACCGGACGGGCCCCAGCCGCCGCACGATTCGATTTGCCGAGGTTGCCGCCATCAGTGCGAGAATCGCGAAGGCCGCCATGCCCAGCGTCAGGTAGGGCCGCTTGGCGATGTCGCGCAGCAGCTGCTGCCACAACAGGCCCATGTCCAGCACCACCCAGGCCGTCACATGCAGCACCGCATAGCTGAACGCGATCAGCCCCACCGGGCGGCGAAAGCGCATCAGGTTCACGCGGAACAGCCGCAGTGCGGGGGTGAAACACAAACTGCCGATCAGGAAATACAGCGCCGTGCGGCCGAGCCGATGTTCGATGTCGCGAATCGGATCGACGCCGAGCTGCCCGGTCAGCAGATCCCAGACCAGCAGCGCCAGCGGTATCGCCCCCAGCAGCCACACTGCCCAGCGGGGCATCCGACGCAGGTGGTCCATCAATAGTCGCGCGCCAGGTCCATGCCGGCATACATCTGCGCGACCTGATCGCCGTAGCCGTTGAACATCAGCGTCTCCTGCCGCCCGGCCAGAAGGCCCGCGCCGATGCGCCGCTCGGTCGCCTGACTCCAGCGGGGGTGATCCACGTTCGGGTTCACGTTGGCGTAGAAGCCATATTCCGAAGGCTGCATCTGCTGCCACGTGCAGGCCGGCTGCGTGTCGGTCAGTGTGATCCTGACGATGCTCTTGATCGACTTGAACCCGTATTTCCACGGCACGACCAGCCGGATGGGTGCGCCGTTCTGGTTGGGCATCGGCTTGCCATAGAGCCCCGTCGCCAGAATCGTCAGCGGGTGCATCGCTTCGTCGAGCCGCAGCGCCTCGCGGTAGGGCCAGTCCATGACGCGGCGCCGCTGCGCCGGCATTTCCTCGGGGCGCAGCACGGTCTCGAACGCCACGAATTTCGCTGAGGGTTGAACGCCGACCCTATCCAGCACCGAAGCAAGCGGAATGCCCAGCCACGGGATCACCATGCTCCATGCCTCGACGCAGCGCAGGCGGTAGATTCGCTCCTCGACCGCGTTCTCGGGGGCGAGGTCGGCGACCGAGTAGTTGCCGGGCCGGTCCACCAGCCCGCCGATCTCCACCGCCCAAGGGTCGGTGGTCAGCTGGCCGGCATGTTCTGCCGGATCGGTCTTGCCGAAGCCGAATTCGTAGAAGTTGTTGTAGTTGGTGATCTCTTCGAAAGAGTTCAGCCGCTCCGTTGCCGCAAGTGCAGGCGCGGCGGCGGCGATTCCCATACCCGCAAGGAACGCGCGGCGGTTCAGGAACAGCGCCTCGGGCGTGACGTCGGACCATGTCAGTTTCATGGCGTCATCCTCTCCTTGCCGCATCCTAGCTCCAACCCTGCTCCGCAGGCATCACGAACGCGGCACGGCCCCCGACCCTTTCGGACCGGAGGCCGGTTCATCATTGCAGCGGCACGTCCGCCGGGCGCTCGCCCTTGCTGCCGAGCGCGCCCGAGCTGACACGGTTGCCGACGATCAGCCCTTCGGGACCGGCCGTCACCTTGACCGTCTGCCCATCCAGCACCTCGCCCGACAGCATCATCTCGGCCAGCGGGTTCTGCAGGCTGCGCTGGATCACCCGCTTGAGGGGACGCGCGCCGAACACCGGATCATAGCCTTCGTCGGCGAGCCATGTCCGAGCTGCATCGTCCAGATCCAGAGCGATCTTGCGATCGGCGAGTCGCCGCTCCAGGCCGCGAAGCTGGATCTTCACGATGTCGTCCATGTCGTCGCGGCTCAGCCGGTGGAAGATGATGATCTCGTCCAGCCGGTTCAGGAACTCGGGCCGGAAATGGGCCCGCACCGCGCCCATCACCTGCTCGCGCGCCTGCGTCGAATCGGCGCCTTCGGGAAGCTGGCTCAGCGCCTGCGCGCCGAGGTTCGAGGTCAGGATGATCAGCGTGTTCTTGAAGTCCACGCGGCGTCCCTGCCCGTCGGTCAGCTGGCCGTCGTCCAGAACCTGCAGCAGCACGTTGAAGACATCCGGGTGCGCCTTCTCGACCTCGTCGAACAGGATCACCTGATACGGCCTGCGCCGGACGGCTTCGGTCAGGACGCCGCCCTCGTCATAGCCGACATAGCCAGGCGGGGCGCCGATCAGGCGGCTGACCGAATGCTTCTCCATGAACTCGGACATGTCCACGCGCACCATCGCGTTGTCGTCGTCGAACATGTATTCGGCGATGGCCTTGGTCAGTTCGGTCTTGCCGACGCCGGTCGGGCCGAGGAACAGGAAGCTGCCCAGCGGACGGCGCGGGTCGTTCAGCCCGGCGCGGGCGCGGCGCACCGCGTTCGCCACGGCGGTCACGGCCTCGGACTGGCCGACGACACGGCGGCCAAGCTGCTCCTCCATCTTCAGCAGCTTGTCGCGCTCGCCCTCCAGCATCTTGCTGGTGGGGATGCCAGTCCAGCGCTCGACCACCTCGGCGATCTGCTCGGGGCGGACGGCTTCCTCGACCATGGGACCGTCTTCCTGTCCCTCGGTTTCGGCCAGTTGTCGCTCCAGCCCCGGAATGATGCCGTAGGACAACTCGCCGGCCTTGGCGAGATTGCCCTCGCGCTTGGCCTGCTCCAGTTCCGCGCGGGCGCGGTCCAGCTGCTCCTTGATGTGGCGCGAGCCTTCCAGCTTGTCGCGCTCGGCCTGCCAGCGGGCGGTCATCTCGGCGCTGCGGTCCTGCAGGTCGGCGAGATCACGCTCCAGCCGCTCCAGCCGGTCCTTGGAGGCAGCATCGTCCTCTTTCTTCAGCGCCTCGGCCTCGATCTGCATCTGCAGGATCTGGCGGTCGAGCGCGTCCAGTTCTTCCGGCTTCGAATCGACCTCCATCCGCAGGCGGGACGCGGCCTCGTCCATGAGGTCGATCGCCTTGTCGGGCAGGAAGCGGTCGGTGATGTAGCGGTGGCTCAGCGTCGCGGCGGCCACCAGCGCGGCGTCGCTGATGCGGACACCGTGGTGCAGCTCATATTTCTCCTTGATCCCGCGCAGGATCGAGATGGTGTCCTCGACCGTCGGCTCCTCGACCATCACCGGCTGGAAGCGCCGGGCGAGGGCCGCGTCCTTCTCAATATACTTGCGGTATTCGTCGAGCGTCGTCGCGCCGACGCAATGCAGCTCGCCCCGCGCGAGCGCGGGCTTGATGAGATTCGCCGCGTCCATCGCGCCTTCGGTCTTGCCGGCACCGACCAGCACGTGCAGCTCGTCGATGAACAGGATGATCTCGCCGGCGGCGGTCTCGATCTCCTTCAGGATGGCTTTCAGCCGCTCCTCGAACTCGCCGCGATACTTCGCACCCGCGACCAGCGCGCCCATGTCGAGCGCCATCAGCTTCTTGTTGCGAAGCGATTCCGGCACGTCGCCGTTGACGATGCGCAGCGCGAGGCCTTCGGCGATGGCGGTCTTGCCGACGCCGGGCTCACCGATCAGCACCGGGTTGTTCTTGGTGCGGCGGCTCAGCACCTGCATGGTGCGGCGGATTTCCTCGTCGCGGCCGATGATCGGGTCGATCTTGCCCTGTTCGGCGGCCTCGGTCAGGTCGCGCGCGTATTTCGACAGCGCCTCGAAGGTGTCCTCGGCGCTGGCCGAATCGGCGGTCCGGCCCTTGCGGATGTCGTTGATCGCGGCGTTCAGCGCCTGCGGCGTCACCCGACCGGCGTCCAGCGCGTCCTTGGCGCGGGTGTTCACCATCGCCAGCGCCATCAGCACCCGCTCGACCGGCACGAAGCTGTCGCCGGCCTTCTTGGCCAGCGTCTCGGCCTCGTCCAGCACCCGCACGAGGCTGGTATCGACGTAAACCTGCCCGTCGCCGCCGGAGACCTTCGGCAGCTTCTCGACCGCGGCATCGGCCGCCTGCGAAACGGCGCGGGCATCGCCCCCGGCCCGGCCGATCAGATTGGCGGCAAGCCCCTGATCGTCGTCCAGCAGTGCCTTGAGCAGATGCTCGGGCACGACCCGCTGGTGTCCTTCGCGGATGGCGATCGTCTGCGCCGCCTGGACGAAGCCGCGCGAGCGTTCCGTGAATTTCTGCATGTCCATGCAAGATTCTCCTTTGCAGCCCCCGCCTTGCGCCGCCCGTCATGGCACGGCGCGTTGCGGGTCCCTTTGAATGACACATGGGCAGGTCCGAACGGGGTTTCAAGCGCGCCGGTTCCCTGTCATAGAGCCGTCAAATCAGCAGGATGGGCATGACATGGACGACCGTCTGATCGTGGCGCTGGACGTGCCGAACGCGCTGGCCGGGCTGGAATTGGCGGGCACCTTGGGCGACGCGGTGTCGTTCTACAAGATCGGGCTGGGGATGCTGACCGGCGGCGGGCTGGCGCTGGCGAACGAGCTGAAGCAGGAGCATGGCAAGCGCATCTTCCTGGACATGAAGCTGTTCGACATCGGCGCCACGGTCGAGGCGGCGGTACGCGGCCTCGCGCAGTTCGAGATCGACTTCCTGACCGTCCACGGCGACCCGCATGTGGTGCGGGCCGCGAAACAGGGCGCGGCGAAGTCGGAGATGAAGATCCTCGCGGTGACGATCCTGACCTCGCTCGACCGCGCCGATCTGGATGCCGGGCTGATGCAGGCGGGCGATCTGCACGACCTGACGGTGGAGCGGGCGGCCCGCGCCTTCGCGGCAGGCGCCGATGGCGTCATCTGCTCGCCGCGCGAGGCGGCGGCGATCCGCGCCCTGCCGGACTCGCGCCTGATCGTGACGCCCGGCGTCCGCCCGGTTGGCGCCGACTCGGGCGACCAGAAGCGGATCGAAACGCCCGCCGCCGCCCTGAAGGCGGGCGCGGACCATATCGTCGTGGGCCGTCCGATCTGGCAGGCAGCAGACCCGCGCGCCGCTGCGGAGGCGATCCTGGCCGAGTTGCCCTGAGCCGCTGGACGCGCCTGGCAAGGAAGAAGCGGCAACCCTCGGGACATTGCCCAAGCCATCAGCAGCAAGCGGTGGCCGCCGCCGGCTCAGCCCGTTGCCGACGCAGCCTCCCGCTTCTGCCCGATCTCCGGCGTGATGGCTTCATCCGGGCGGCGGTAAGCCGCGGCGGCTCCAGCAGTTGAGTCCTGCCCGGAGTCACCCTGCCGCCCGGCGGTCTCGGGATGGAAGCTGACCAGCGTCCGCGCGCCCGACAGCGGCCGGACGGTCCAGGCCATCAGCCCGCCATTCGGCGCCAGCGTCGCGCCGCGGCGCAGCTCTCGGCCGCGCAGATCCGAAATTGCGTGCTGCAAGGCATCCTGCCCCTGCCCCGCCGGCGCGGCCGCGCGCCACGCCGCCATGTGATCGGCCAGTATCGGGCGCAGATCGGCGCCCCACTGGTCCGAATAACGCCGGTTCATCGTCACCAGTTTTCCGCTCGCGTCGAAGACGGCCAGCGCTTCGTCCACCGCGTCCAGCATTTCGCTGCCCAGCGACAGCTCGGCGCGGAAGCGGCGGGTCAGCGACATTTCCGAGGTGATGTCCTCGAACAGGAACGCGATCGCCCCGTCGGGATGCGGGCGGCCCGTCACCCGATAGGTCTGACCGCCCGGCAGGGTCCAGGTCTCGACATGGTGGCCGGAGGCTGCCGCCGCCTCCAGCGAGATGATCTTGTTGCGCCAGCTCGGGTAATCCTTCGGCTCGGGCATCATCCTCGCCTCGCGCAGCCGGTCGAGAAAGGCGTAGAGCGTCGGTCGCGCCGTCAGGAAGCCGGTGGCGACGCCGGTCAGGTCGATCAGCGCCGGGTTGAAAAGTTGCAGGTTCCGCTGCCGGTCGAAGATTGCCAGGCCCACGGGCAGGTCGGCGAAGGTCTTGGTCAGCGTCTGCACGAACTCGCGAAGGCTCCGCTCGGCCCGCACGGTGGAATCGGCGGTGACGGCAAAGACCATCCGCCCCTCTCCGTCCGGTCGCACATGACAGTCGAACCAGCGGACGGCGTCATCCGCTTCTTCCAGCTTCGCGCGGACCGGCGTGTCGGCATCCGTGGGCGTCGCCAGCTCGATCAGCCGCGGCATCGGCCACAGCGTATCGTCGGGGCTGCGGGCCTCGGCCTTGCGCAGATAGGCGGCGTTGGCCCAGGTGATCTGGCCGTCCGCCGCTTCGCGCCAGATCAGGACCGGCGCCTCGTCCACCGAGCGCCGGAGGATCGCCAGCTCTTCTTCCATATGGGCGAGCGACTGCGAATCGATCACCACACCCGCATTCTCCGCCGCGGGGTCCGCGATCGTCAGGCGCATCAGGCCCGCGCCCAGATCCTCGATCACCAGCCGCAGGCGTGCGGCACCGAGACCCTGCGCGCCCGTGACCTCGGCGCGCCCCTCATCGGCGGCGCGCGCCAGCGCCCCGTCCAGATCGGCGAACCGCATCGCCAGCCAGGCCGAAAGCCGCGGCCAGTCCCCTTCGCCATGCAGCTTGGACAGCAGCGTGCGGGCGGGCGGGGTCGCGTCCACAAGCCGGCGGTCGCGAAACAGCAGGACCATCGGCTGGACCGTCTGGTCCAGCAGGGCCGAGCGGATGGGGGCCGCCCGCTCAAGCCACCGCCACAGCGTCAGCGCCGCCAGCACTGACAATGTGCCGGCCCCGAAAGCGATGATGATGGTCAGGACGTCAGGTTGCATCGCTCATCCATCGGACATGATCGTGCAACCCTACCGAGCGCGTCCTTAAATAATGGTTAACACGCGGCCTCACGCCGAGATGGCCGGGTTGTGCTCCAGCGCCGCCCGGCCGTCCGCCGAGATCCGGTCGAGCGGCCAGACCACATCCGCGCGCGCGCCCCGGTCGTTCGAGAAGCTCACCGTTGCCCCCGAACGCTCCAGCAACGTGCGGGCGATGAAGAGGCCGAGTCCCATCCCCTCGTCCGGTCGGGCGGGGCGGTCCGGGATGCGGCGCCTGGTCAGGAAGGGATCGCCCAGCCGGGGCAGAAGCTGCGCCGGAAAGCCGGGGCCGTCGTCGCGGATCGTGACCACGACCGTCTCGCCCGGCTGCCGCGCGGCGGTGATCGTCACGGTCGAGCGGGCGAAGTCCACGCCGTTCTGGATCAGGTTGCGCAGCGCGTGGATGGTGCCGGGATCGCGCGTGACATCCAGCGCCGCCACGTCGCCGGCGTCGATCTCGATGCGGATGCCGCGTTCGCGATGCGGATCGGCAGCCTCGGACAGCAACTGCGCCAGCGGCGCCACGCGCAGATGCAGATCGTCCTTGCCGGCATTGCCCATGCTGCGCAGGATGTCGCGGCAACGGTCGGCCGAGCTGCGCAGCAGCGCGAGGTCATCGGCGAGGTCCGTCCGCTCGGGCAGGATGTCCTGCAACTCGTCCGCGAGTTCCGCGCCGACCAGCTTTATCGTCGCCAGCGGCGTTCCCATCTCATGCGCGGCGGCGGCGACGATGCCGCCCAGATGCTGCAACCGCTGTTCGCGCGACAGTGCGAGCTGCGTCGCGGACAGCGCCTTCGAGGTCGCCGCCAGATCGGTCGAGACCCGCCCGACATAGGCTACCAGGAACCCGCCGCTGATGAGCAGCGCCAGCCAGTCGCCCAGTTGCAGGGCAAACCGCGGCGTGATCGGCGGGTCGGGCACGAACGCCAGCGGGATGCCCGCCAGCGCCATCAGCGTGATCAGCGCGACAGTCAGCACCGCGAGCGCCGCCGTGTCGGCCAGCCGCAGGGCCGCCGCCCCGATCACCACCGGCACCAGTATCAGCGCCGCGAAGGGGTTGGTGGTGCCGCCGGTCAGCGTCAGCAGCAGCCCCAGCTGCAGCGCGTCGATGCCGAGTTGCAGCAGCGCCCGCCGCCCCGTCACCGGCCTGCGCTGCCACGAGAGCAGCAGGTTCAGCGCCGCGCCGGTCGCGATCAGCGCCAGCACCGGCAGCAGCGGGAAACGCGCGCCGATGATCCACGCCGCGGCGACCGCCGCCGATTGACCCGACACCGCGACCCAGCGCAGGGTTATCAGGGTGCGCAGGCGGATCGGCTCGGCGCCGTGCGGCTCGGGCGGTTTCGAGGAGGTCGTGAGGGGCATTCGGCGGACTCGTCGTCCTTGCACGGGTTGATCGTCGCGGCAGGATGGGAGAAGGCAGGGGCGGGTTACAAGAAGGAATCCCGTCATGGCTGATCGCAGACTGATTCTGGGCGGTGTGCTCGCCACCGCGCTCGTTCTGGTTGGCGGCGCTTTCGTGATGCAGCGCAGCGCCCAGGCCGATGTATTCGCGGGTTGCCGCCAGGGCGTCGTGGCTGGGGGGACAGGCGCGCTCGGCACCAGTTTCACGCTGACCGATGAGAATGACCAGCGTGTGACCGATGCTGAGGTATTCGCCAAACCCTCGCTGCTTTACGCGGGCTATACCTATTGCCCCGATGTCTGCCCGCTGGACGGTGCCCGCAATGCGGAAGCCGTGACCCAGTTGGAAGAACGTGGAATCGACGTGACGCCGGTATTCCTTTCGGTCGATCCGCGCCGCGACACGCCCGAACAGCTGCGCGACTGGACCGACGGGCTGCACCCGCGGATGCTGGGCCTGACCGGCTCGCCCGAGGAGATCGCCGAAGTCGCGAAAGGCTGGCGCTTCTATTACAAGCTGAATGACGCGGAAGATCAGCAGGATTACCTCGTCGATCACATGACCACCACCTATCTGGTGCTGCCCGAGCACGGCACGGTCGATTTCTTCGGGCGCGAGGTGACGCCGGAACAGATGGCCGATACCGTCGCTTGCTATGTGGACGCAGCGAACTGACGGATTTGAATACGTCATTTCTGCACCCCATGTTGCGGCAATGACGTAAGAGAGTTCAACGGAAGGTCTGAAAGCGTGACAATGACGGACGAGGATGCCCTGGGGATCGGCCCCGATCCCAGCCTTCTGCTGGTGGACGATGACGCGATCTTCGTGAACCGCCTCGCCCGCGCGATGGAGCGGCGCGGCTTTCGCCCCGTAGTGGCCGAAAGCGTGCAGGCGGCGCGGGAACTCGTTCAAAAGGAGCCGGCGGCCTATGCCGTGGTCGATCTGCGGCTGGAGGATGGCAGCGGGCTGGACGTGGTGGACGCGCTGCGCGCCGCCCGGCCCGATGCCCGTATCGTGGTGCTGACGGGCTATGGCGCGATCGCGACCGCCGTTGCGGCGGTGAAGATGGGCGCCACCGATTATCTGGCAAAGCCCGCCGATGCGGATGAGGTCACCAATGCGCTGCTGAGCAGCGAAGGCACGCTGCCCCCGCCCGGCAATCCGATGTCCGCCGATCGTGTCCGCTGGGAACATATCCAGCGCGTGTTCGAACAATGCGACCGGAATGTCAGCGAAACGGCCCGGCGGCTGCACATGCACCGGCGCACACTCCAGCGAATTCTCGCGAAACGCAGTCCGCGTTAAAATTATATACTTGCCATTCGATCTGTGCTTTGATTTGTGCGTCGGCATCGCTTGACGCAGGAGTAATGTCATGGATCTCGAACAAATGGACCTGAAGCAGCTTCGGGACTTGCGGGGTCAGGTCGATCGCGCAATCGCCAATTACGAGGACCGCCGCAAACGCGAAGCTCGGGCGGCTGCCGAAGACGCCGCCCGCCAGCATGGCTTCAGCCTGTCCGATCTGACCGGCGACAAGCCCGCGCGCGGCCAGCGCAAGGGCAGCGCCGCGGAAGTCAAATACGCCAACCCGGACGATGCCTCGCAGACCTGGTCTGGCCGTGGTCGCCGTCCCCGCTGGGTGCTGGACATGCTGGAAGGCGGGAAATCGCTGGAAGATCTGGCGGTCTGACGATGAATGGCGCGAACCGGGCCGCCGGTTCGCGCCAGATCACGCGGCGCGGTCGATCAGTTCCATCAGCGCCGCAAAACGGGAAAGATATGCGCTGCGCGTTTCGGCGGGCGGGCGCAGGGTGATCCTCAACCCGTCCAGCATCGAAACATCCGGCAGCGGAAACAGCCGCGCCGCCTCGGACAGGGCAAAGCCGGCGATCTGCACCGCTTCCAGCCGCGCGGAAACGCGGTCGGCGAGCTTGATCCGCGACTTGATCGGCGCGGGCAGCGCGGCGGGCAGTCCGAAGCGGCGGTGAATGGCGGTCGTCAGCCGCGCATCCATTTCGCCGTATTCCATCCCCAGCGCCGATTTCACCGGCGAGATCATGTCGCCGATCACATATTCCGGCGCATCATGCAGCAGCGCGGCCAGATGCCAGCGCGGATCGCAGCCGGGCGCGACCTGTCCGAAGATCCGCTCCACCAGCAGCGAATGTTCGGCCACCGAAAAGGCGAAATCGCCGCGCGTCTGGCCGTTCCAGCGGGCCACGAAGGCGAGGCCGTGGGCGATGTCCTCGATCTCGATATCGACGGGCGTCGGGTCCAGCAGGTCCAGCCTGCGCCCCGACAGCATCCGCTGCCACGCCCGCCTCTGCCGTGCCATCGTCCCGCCTGCCGCCTTGGATCAGGAGAGCGGCTGGTCCTGCGGCCGCTCGGCCTGGGCGCGGCGGGCGATTTCCTGGCGATACAGCGCGACGAAATCCACCGGGTCCATGTTGAAGGCCGGGAAGCCGCCATCGCGGGTCACGTCCGACATGATCCGGCGGACATAGGGGAACAGCATCCGCGGGCACTCGATCATCAGGAACGGGTGCAGCTGCTCCTGCGGCACGCCCTCGATCTGGAAAACGCCGGCGTAATCCAGCTCGCACAGGAACAGCGTCGTCTTGGTCGCGGTGTTGGTGGAGGTCACCTTGAACTTGGTGATGACCTCATACTGGTTTTCGGTGCTGCGCTTGCGCGCGTCGAGACCGACCTGCACGGCGATCTCGGGCTGGACCTCGCCACCGGCGACGCCCTTCTGGGCGACCGCATTCTCGAACGACAGGTCGCGGATATATTGCGCGAGGATGTTCAGGCGGACCTGCGGGGCCTGCGTCGGCTGCGGCGGGGTGGTGGCGGCGTTGCCGCCGTTCGCGTTTTCGTCAGTCATCTGCAATGCTCCGGAACTGGTTCGCACGCGGTTCTAGCAGCGCCCGCGCCCTGCCTCAATGACGCGCGCGCCCTCAGGGCTGCGTCCAGCCCGAGGGGCGGCCACGCGGCGGGCGCGATTCGCCCGCGTCGATCTCGATGAATTCGGCGTCGATCACCGGGTGGCCGTCGGCGCCGCGGCGCGGGGGCTCGTCCCAAGCGGGCGCGGCGTCGGGCTGCGGAAAGCCGAAGCCGCTGCGGGTAACCCGCACATGCGAGCGGACCGACCGCATGATGAGCCGGCGCACCGCCGGGATCAGCAGCGCGATGCCGAAAACATCCGTCAGGAATCCCGGCGCGATCATCAGCGCCCCGGCCAGCAGGATCAGCGCCCCGTGCGCGATCGGCTCGGTCGGGTCGCGCAGGTCGCGGAAGGACCGTTGCAGGTCGGTCAGCGCCGCCGCCCCCTGCCGGCGCATCAGCCACGAGCCGACGAATGCCGCCAGAAGCAGCAGCGAGATCGTGGGCCAGACGCCGATCACGCCGCCGACCTTGATGATGACGGCCAGCTCGACGATCGGCAGGACGACGAACAGGCCGAACAGCCAGAATTGCATGCACATTCCCCATAATTCCGTGCCGGCGCGATGTTGCGGCGCGGATGCAGGGCAGGTCAACTGGACTCGATCCTGCCCGCTCCCTACATAGGTCGGGTGATGCCAGACACCAACAGCCCAACCGAAGGCCCGAGCATATGTCCAACCCGATGCTGCAGCTGATCGTTCTTGCCGCAATCGCGGTGTTCCTGATCCTGCGACTTCGCAACGTGCTGGGCACCCGCGACGGGTTCGAGCCGCCGCGCATTCCCGACGCGCCGGCCGCGCGGCAGATGCCGGCCGATCTGGCGGCACCCGTGGACGAGGAGGACATCACCGACCATGTCGAGGCCTCCAGCCCCGCGGCTCATGCGCTGGAGCAGATGAAGTTCGCCGAGCCGTCCTTCACCGTCGGCCCCTTCCTGCTGGGCGCGCGCCAGGCCTACGAGATGATCCTGACCGCCTTCGAGCGTGGCGATCTGTCCGAAGTCCGCCCCTTCCTGGCCCCGGCCGTGGCCGAGGCGTTCGACCAGGCCATCGCGGCCCGCGCCGAGCGCGGCATCACGACCGAGGTGCAGTATCTCGGCACGCGCGAGACCACGCTGGCCGAGGCGAACTACAACGCCGAGACGCAGGAGGGCGATATTTCGGTCCGCTTCGTGGGCGAGCTGATCGTGGCCCACCGCGACGCCAGCGGTGCGGTGATCGAGGGCGACCCCCGCGCGGCCCGCAAGCAGCGCGACGTGTGGACCTTTGCCCGTCGGATGGGCGATCCCGATCCCAACTGGCGCCTCGTCGCCACGGCGTGACATGGCCCGCCGGAGGCGACGCGGCCTTGACGGCGACGACCTAGCGCTCTGGACCCAGGTGGCGCGCTCGGCCCGGCCGATGCGTCCTGCCGGCCACGAACCGGTGATGCCGCCCGATCCGGCGCCCGTTCCCGAACCGTCCCGCCCGTCCGTATCCGCGCCGCAGGTGCCGCGCGATTTCCGCATCGGCAAGGCGGCCGCCACGGCGCGCCCGGCAACCGCGGGCTTCCTGTCTCAGGCCGAGCGGCTGCACGCCCAGCCGGTGCGGATGGACCACAAGACCCACCGCAAGCTCTCGCGCGGGAAGCTGGCGCCCGAGACGCGGATCGACCTGCACGGCATGACGCTGGCCGTGGCCAAGACGGCGCTCACGGGTTTTATCCTGAGGGCCAGCGCCTCCGGGCAGCGGCTGGTCCTTGTGATCACGGGTAAGGGCAAGGGCGACCACGGCCCCCTGCCCACCCGCTCCGGCGCGCTGCGGCACGAGGTGCCGCACTGGCTCGACATGCCGCCGCTCGCCGGGCTGGTGTTGCAGGTCGTGCCCGCCCATATCCGCCACGGCGGCGGCGGGGCCTATTACGTCTATCTGCGCCGCGCGGGTTAACCCTTCGTAAAGCTTTCGTTTCGCGGCGTGGCGATTCGCTGCTATGGCGGGAGCGTTGCTGAACGGGGCGGTCACGATGTTGTTGATCAGTGGAATGATGGGGCTGCTGCTGGCGGGCCTCGCGCTTGACCCGACCGGCCTTTCCGCGTCCACCACCGAGGAGGAGGAGGACGAAGCCCTCCGCCCCGGCGAGGGTCCCGACACGAACGGCCCGCCCGAGCCCCCGCCCGACCCGGAGCCGTTGCCCGAACCCGCCCGGCAGGACGGCACCGAAGATGCCGACTGGATCTATGGCACCCTCGGCGATGACATCCTCGCAGGTCACGGCGGCGACGACGACATCCGCGGGGCGCAGGGCGACGACCTGATCCTCGGCGGCGCGGGCAGCGATACGCTGATGGGCGATGACGATTACGGCCCCGGCGGGCGCGACACCATCCTGGGCGGCGACGGCGGCGACTACATCGCCGGCCAGAACAACGACGACAGCCTGCTGGGCGGCGCGGGCGACGACACCATGTTCGGCGGCGACGGCGACGACTGGCTGGAGGGCGGCGAAGGGGATGACTGGCTCGGCGGCAACGCGGGCGACGACACGCTCAGCGGCGGCGCGGGCTCCGACGATCTGGACGGCGGACTCGGCAACGACCTGCTGCTTGGGGCCGACGATGACGACCCCGACTGGCTGCATGGCGGCGAGGGCGACGACACGCTCGCCCCCGGCAGCGGCGACTTCGCCGAGGGCGGCACGGGCAGCGACCTGTTCCGCCTGACGCTGGAAGCCGGGAACGTGCCGATCCTCGGCGACTTCGACGCCGACGACGATCGGATCGAGGTCACGCTGCCCGCCGGCTACCCGCAAGGCGCCGAGTTGACGATGGAGCGCGACGGCGACGGCTCGGCCCTGCTGCGGCTCGACGGCGTCGCCATCGCCCGCGTGCTGAACGCCGAGGGCATCGACCCGCGGGACGTCATCCTGACCGCCCTGCGCGCCGCCTGAGGGCTTTTCATCTCCCCCGACTTGCTCTATGTCCCGCCGATCCTTCGGAGCGATTCCGGCGGACACCCCTCCACGGGCCAGTGCTGGACGACATCCCGGCCTGCGCCATCACCCCTTTGCACAGGAGACCCCGATGTCGATCACCGTCGAAGAAAAAGCCCGCGTCATGGGCGAATACGCCACGAAGCCCGGCGACACCGGCTCGCCCGAGGTTCAGGTGGCGGTCCTCAGCTCGCGCATCGCGACGCTGACCGAGCATTTCAAGACCCACAAGAAGGACAACCACTCGCGCCGTGGCCTTCTGATGATGGTCGCGCAGCGCCGCAAGCTGCTGGACTACCTGAAGGCCAAGGACGAGGCGCGCTACACCAGCCTGATCGGGCGTCTGGGCCTGCGCCGCTGAACCCCGCGAGATGACGAACCTGAATGCCCGCTGCGAAAGCTGCGGGCATTTTTCGTTATTCGGCCAGCCGGCCAATGAGATACTTTCCACGATCCCGCTTTTCGTGTAAGGGCGCACAATCTGCGACGTGAGGCCAGCCCCCGGCCGCATGCAAAGGATAGGGGGCGGCGGCAATGGGGCCGCCATATGAACGGGCGCGACCAGAGGGCTGGCGCCGCCCAGAGGAAACCAGATGTTCGATGAAGTGAAAAAATCCATCCAGTGGGGGCAGGAAACGCTCACGCTGGAAACGGGCAAGGTTGCCCGTCAGGCTGACGGATCGGTGATCGCCACGCTGGGCGAAACCTCGGTGATGGCCAACGTGACCTTCGCCAAGGAACCCAAGCCCGGCCAGGACTTCTTCCCCCTGACCGTCCACTACCAGGAAAAATTCTACGCCGCCGGCAAGATCCCCGGCGGTTTCTTCAAGCGCGAAGGCCGTCCGACCGAGAAAGAGACGCTGACCTCGCGCCTGATCGACCGCCCCGTGCGGCCGCTGTTCGCGCCCGGCTTCAAGCACGAAGTTCTGGTCATGTGCACGGTGCTGAGCCATGACCTCGTCAACGATCCCGACATCGTGGCGATGATCGCCGCCTCGGCCGCGCTGACCATTTCGGGCGTGCCCTTCATGGGTCCGATCGGCGCCGCGCGCGTCGGCTTCGTCGATGGCGAATACGTGCTGAACCCCGAAGTTCAGGACATGGACAACCTGCGCGCCAACCCCGAGCAGCGGCTCGATCTGGTCGTCGCCGGCACCCGCGACGCGGTGATGATGGTCGAATCGGAAGCCTATGAGCTGTCCGAGGAAGAGATGCTCGGCGCCGTCAAGTTCGGCCACGAACAGATGCAGCCGGTCATCGACCTGATCGTCGAACTGGCCGAGGAAGCCGCCAACGAGCCCTTCGAGTTCCGCTCGCCCGACTATTCCGAGCTTTATGCCCGCGTGAAATCGCTGGGCGAGGAGGGAATGCGGGCGGCTTACGCGATCATCGACAAGTCCGATCGCCGCGACGCGATCCAGGCCGTCCGCGAATCGGTCGTGGCGGCTCTGTCCGAAGAAGAGCTGGCCGACCCGAATCTCGGCTCGGCGCTGAAGAAGCTGGAATCCGGCATTCTGCGCGGCGACATCATCAAGGGCGGCGCCCGGATCGACGGCCGCGACACCCGCACCATCCGCGCCATCGACTCCGAAGTGGGCTTCCTGCCGCGCACCCACGGCTCGGCGCTGTTCACCCGCGGTGAGACGCAGGCGCTGGCGGTCGTGACGCTGGGCACCGGCGATGACGAGCAGTTCATCGACGCGCTGCACGGCAACTTCCGGTCGAACTTCATGCTGCATTACAACTTCCCGCCCTATTCGGTCGGCGAAGTGGGCCGCGTGGGCTCGCCCGGCCGTCGCGAGATCGGCCACGGCAAGCTGGCATGGCGCGCGCTTCAGGCGGTTCTGCCCAGCCCGACCGACTTCCCCTACACCATCCGCGTCGTGTCCGAGATCACCGAATCGAACGGCTCGTCCTCGATGGCGTCGGTCTGCGGCGGTTCGCTGTCGATGATGGATGCGGGCGTTCCGCTGAAGGCCCCGGTCGCGGGCGTGGCCATGGGCCTGATCCTGGAAGACGCCGACAACTGGGCCGTGCTGACCGACATCCTCGGCGACGAGGATCACCTCGGCGACATGGACTTCAAGGTCGCCGGGACGGAAAACGGCATCACCTCGCTGCAGATGGACATCAAGGTCCAGGGGATCACCCCCGCGATCATGGAGCAGGCCCTGGCGCAGGCCAAGGACGGCCGGATGCACATCCTGAGCGAGATGGCGAAGGCCCTGAAGGAAGGCCGCCGCGAATTCTCGGCCCACGCCCCGCGCATCGAGACGATGACCATCCCGACCGACAAGATCCGCGAAGTGATCGGCTCGGGCGGCAAGGTCATCCGCGAGATCGTGGAAACCTCGGGCGCCAAGGTCGACATCAACGACGACGGCACCATCAAGATCGCCTCGGCCAACGCCGATTCCATCAAGAAGGCGCATGACATGATCTATTCGATCGTGGCCGAGCCGGAAGAGGGCAAGATCTACACCGGCAAGGTCGTCAAGCTGGTCGATTTCGGCGCTTTCGTGAACTTCTTCGGCAAGCGCGACGGGCTGGTCCATGTCAGCCAGATCTCGGGCAAGCGCCTTCAGCATCCGAACGAGATCCTGAAGGAGGGCCAGGAAGTGAAGGTCAAGCTGCTCGGCTTTGACGATCGCGGCAAGGTCCGCCTCGGCATGAAGATGGTCGATCAGGAGACCGGCGAGGAAATCGCCCCCGAGAAGAAGGACGAAGCGCAGGCCGAGTGATCGGCCCTGCCCGACGAACGCGAACCCCGGTCCAAGTGGCCGGGGTTTGATTTTGCATTCGCGGCTCCGCAGGCCACGCGGGGTGTCGGAGTGGTGCGAGCAGCTATCGCCGCGGAAACCGCTGCCGTTTCCAGTGTCTGTAGCGCGCGGCAATCTGGCTGAGCCGGCCCTTGCCGGATGCGACCGGCGGTCGCCTTTCCGGCCGCGCCTCGGCATCGAGAGCCGCAGCGAAAGCCTCGTCGTGACCGGCCAGCAACTCGCGCGCAAACGCGGCGCAGGCTGAGGCGCGTCCGGTGGCCGATGGGTCCATGCACCGGGCCAAGGCCAGATCGAGGTCGGCATCGGAGATGCTGTCCAGCGCATGGATTTCGGGCCAGCCCAGCAACTCGGCCTGCCTCGTCACCTTGTCGCGCCCTGCGATCGCATCGACGGCCAGAACCGGCACACCATTCTTCAGCGCCAGCACGGTGCCATGCAGGCGCGTCGTCACCAGCGCGTCCAGCCGCGCGCAGACGGACTCGAATTCCGCGGGCGTTCCGATACCCGTCCGGTTCGCGGATCGCGGCACGGTGGTGTCCAGTTCGACGACCGCCGCACCGGCCCGGCGCAGCAGCGCACGCAGACGAGACTCTGCCTGGTCATGCAGCTGGCGCGCCCCATATTCCCGCTGCGAGCGGGCCAGACACAGGCCCACAACTGGCACCTTCGGCACGTCCAGCAGGAAGCTCAGGTCGGGGCGCACCGTCCGATCGCTGTCGCGCTCCAGCAGCGCGTCGAACGGGTTGCAGTCGGCCAGCGGGGCCACCATCGTCAGATTGATCCCGACATGCGTGCAGTGGCGGAACCGGTCAAAGATATGCGGGTATTTCACCGGATAGTCGGGACCATAGGGGCCGCAGACGACGATCAGATGCGTGAAGGCAGCCGGGTCGAGAGTGCTCGCCTCGACCCAGGACGGATCGAATCCCAGCAGATCCAGCGTATATGGCGCCACATCGAACGGCACTTCCAGCCTGTGCAGCCGACTCTCCACGTGGCGCAGCACTTCAATGTCGCCAACGGTCGAGAAATGCCCCGCGACGAGGGCACGGGCGCCGGTTTCCGGCAAGGCGAGGGGCATCGGCCGAGTTTCTCCTGAATAGCTGGCTGGTGCCGGGGCGGCCAGGCCGCCCCCGGCTTGTCAGACCGTCTCGGGCGCTTTCACGTAGCGCAGATACGGCAGCTTCTTTTCCATCTTCCCGAACTTCGCCTCGGCCTGTTCGTCGTTCAGGGAGGTGGCGACGATCACGTCTTCGCCCTGTCGCCAGTCGGCGGGGGTGGAGATCGGGGCACCGTCGGTCGCCTGAATGGCGTCGAGCGCGCGGATGATCTCGGCGAAGTTGCGGCCCACCGACATCGGATAGGCCATCGTCAGCCGCACCTTCTTGTCCGGCGCGATGATGAACACCGTCCGCACCGTCGCGGAATGCTGCGGCGTGCGGCCCTCGCTCGGCAGGTAATGCTCGGCGGGCAGCATGTCGTACAGCTTCGAGACCTTCAGCGAGGTGTCGTCCACGATCGCGAAGTCGGCGGGAACGCCCGCAACCTCGGCGATGTCGCGTTTCCATTTCAGGTGGTCGTCGTTGCTGTCCACCGAAACGCCGAGCACCTTGGCGTTCCGCTTCTCGAACTCGGGCACCAGCCGGGCGACGGTGCCAAGCTCGGTCGTGCAGACGGGCGTGAAGGCGCGGGGATGGCTGAACAGGACGGCGTAGCCGTCGCCGATCCATTCATGGAAGCTGATCGGGCCTTCGGTCGTCTCGGCCGTGAAATCCGGCGCCGTGTCGTTGATCCGCACGCTCATCTGAAGCTCCTGTTGCTCGGGCGCGGGAAGGATACTCTCGCGCCGTCCTTTTGGAACCCCCGGCTGCGTCATGTTTCTGCCGGTTCCGCACGCCAGATCGCCGACGCGCCCGCCCTTGCGCCCACGCCACCGCAGTGACAGGCTCCGGCAAACCCGCAAGTGAGGAGCGTTGCGACATGCCTGAACTGGCCGATTACCGCAAATTCTACATTGACGGCGCCTGGGTCGAGCCGGCGAAGGCGAACGATCTGGACGTGATCGACCCCTCGACCGAAGAGCCCTTCGCCGTCATCTCGCTGGGCGCGCAGGCCGACACCGACCGGGCCGTCGCGGCCGCCAAGGCCGCTTTCCCGTCCTGGTCCGCCACCCCTCCGGCCGAACGGCTGGCCCATGTCGAGAAGATCCTCGAGATCTACAAGAAGCGCAGCAACGACATCGGCGACGCCATGACCTCCGAGATGGGCGCGCCGACCGCCATGGCGCGGACCGATCAGGCGGGTGCCGGCTCGTATCACATCGAGACGTTCATCACCGCCTTCCGCGATTTCGAGTTCATGCGCCCGCTGGGCGATCACGCCCCCGGCAGCATGGTCGCGTGGGAGCCGATCGGCGTCGTCGGCCTCATCACGCCGTGGAACTGGCCGATGAATCAGGTCACGCTGAAGGTGATCCCCGCAATCCTCGCCGGCAACACGGTCGTGCTGAAGCCGTCCGAGATCGCGCCGATCTCCTCGATGGTCTTCGCCGAGGTGTTGGACGAGGCCGGGCTGCCGAAGGGCGTCTTCAACCTCGTGAACGGCGACGGCACCGGGGTCGGCACGCAGCTTTCGACGCACCCGGACGTGGACATGATCTCGTTCACCGGCTCGACCCGCGCCGGAATCGCCATCACCAAGGCCGCCGCCGACACCGTGAAGAAGGTCGCGCTGGAGCTGGGCGGCAAGGGCGCGAACATCGTCTTCGCCGATGCCGACGAAAAGGCGGTGACGCGCGGGACGCGGCACGTGTTCCACAACTCCGGCCAGTCCTGCAACGCGCCGACCCGGATGCTGGTCGAACGCCCGTTCTACGAACAGGCGATCGAGACCGCGAAGAAGGTCGCCGAACAGACGAAGGTCGGCAGCGCCCATGACGAAGGCCCCCATATCGGCCCGGTCGTCAGCAAGCAGCAGTGGGAGAAGATCCAGGACCTGATCCAGAAGGGCATCGACGAGGGCGCCCGTCTGGTCGCCGGCGGCCCCGGCCTGCCCGAAGGCGTGAATCGCGGCTATTTCGTGCGCCCGACGGTGTTCGCAGACGTCACCAACGACATGACCATCGCCCGGCAGGAGATCTTCGGCCCGGTGCTGTCGATCATGCCCTTTGACAGCGAGGAAGAGGCCGTGGAGATCGCCAACGACACGATCTACGGCCTGACCAACTACGTCCAGACGCAGGACGGCGCCCGCCGCAACCGGCTTGCCCGGCAGCTGCGGGCGGGGATGGTCGAAACCAACGGCATGGGCCGCGGCCGCGGCTCGGCCTTCGGCGGCGTCAAGGCGTCCGGCCGCGCCCGCGAGGGCGGAGTCTGGGGGCTGGAGGAGTTCATGGACTCCAAGCAGATCTCGGGCTGGGACACGGAGGTCGAGCAGGACGCCTGATTCTGCCGCATCGAACCTCAAAGGGGCGCCGCGCGGCGCCCCTTTTTCATTGCGGGACGCTCAACCCCGACCCTGCGTCATCTCGGCGTCGAGTTCCTTCATCGCATCGTCCCATAACACGTCGCCATAGTCCTCGCGCAGGCTCGCCTTGACGACCTTGCCGGTCGCGCCGATGGGCAGGCTGTCCACGAAGATCACCCGGTCGGGCCGCTGCCAGCGCGGCACCTTGCCGTCGTAATGGGCCAGCAACTCTTCCTCGGTCAGCTCCACGCTGGGGCGGCGTATGGCGCAGATCACCGGGCGCTCGTCCCATTTGGGATGCCGCGCGGCGATGGCCGCCGCGTTCGCGACCTTGGGGTGCGAGACGGCGATGTTTTCCAGATCGACGGTGGAGATCCACTCGCCGCCCGACTTGATGATGTCCTTGGCCCGGTCGCGGATGACCATGTAGCCGTCGGCGTCGATGGTGGCGACGTCGCCCGTGTCGAACCAGCCATCGACGGTCAGGGCGGACCCGTCCTGGCCGTAATATTGACTGACGATCCAGTGGCCTCGGATCTGCAACTGCCCCTCGGTCTCGCCGTCATTTGGCAGAATGCGGCCCTGCGCATCGACTACCCGCAGCTCGATCCCGAACAGCGGCCGCCCCTGCCCGTTGCCGGTCCGGTCCTGTTCCTCGAACGGCAGGTCCAGATGCTTGGCGAGCGGCGCGTTCATCGTGCCGAGCGGGCTGGTCTCGGTCATGCCCCATGCGTGGACGAGCTGCACCCCGTGGCGGTCGCGGAAGGCCGCGCGCATCGACGGCGGCAGGGCCGAGCCGCCCACGACCGTCCGGCGCAGGCTGGTCTTTTCCATGCCGTTCGCCTCCATCGCGTTCAGCAGGCCCAGCCAGATCGTCGGCACTCCGGCGGCCATCGTGACCCTCTCATCCTCGATCAGCCGGGCGAGGCTTTCACCGTCGAGCCGTGGTCCGGGCATCACCAACCGCGCCCCGGCAAGTGCGGCCATGTAGGGCACCCCCCAGGCGTTGACGTGGAACATCGGCACGACCGGCATCACGCTGTCGGCGGCGCCGATCCCCATCCCGTCCGGCTGGTTCGCGCCCAAGGCGTGCAGCAGGGTCGAACGGTGGGTATAGAGCACCCCCTTGGGATTGCCGGTGGTGCCGGAGGTATAGCAGAGCGAGGAGGGATCGTTCTCGTCCACCCCGGCCCAGGCGAAGCCCGGATCGCCCTCGGCCAACAGCTCGTCGTGGAACAGCACGCCCGGAAGCTGCGCGGCGCTTTCGGGGTCGCGCGGCCCCATGACCACGACGCCGCGCAGCTTTGTCAGCTTCTCGCGCATCGGCGCGATCAGCGGCACGAAGGTCCGCTCGATGAACAGCATCCGGTCGCCCGCGTGATCGATGATATAGGCCATCTGCTCCGGCGAGAGGCGCGGGTTGATCGTGTGGCAGACCATCCCGCCGCCGGGAACGCCGAAGTAAAGCTCCAGATGGCGGCGGTTGTTCCAGGCGAGCGTGCCGATGCGGTCGCCGCGCTGCATCCCCCGGTGGGTCAGCGCCGAGGCGAGCCGCCGGGCGTTTTCGGCCACCTGCGCCCAGCTCGTCCGCTCGAACCCGCCTTCGGTCAGGGCCGAGACGATCTCGGTGCCGCCGTGATAGCGGGCGGCGTGGTCGATCAGGGACGCGATCGATAGCGGTTGATACATCATCTGCCCGGCGAGCATGGCATGCCTCCTGTTTATCGCGGCATCTTCGCGCCTGCCCGGCCGGGCCGCAATATCCCCGCCTGCCGCGCACGGGCGGGAACGCGGCGTCAGCCCCATTCCACCTCGGACAGGAAGATATAGCCCGCGCCGTAGATCGTCTTGATGAGGCGCGGGTTCTTCGTGTCCTCGCCCAGTTTGGTCCGCAGGCGCGAGACACGCACGTCCATCGCCCGGTCGAAGCTGTCGCCCGCCGTGCCGCCCAGCTGCTCCAGCATCTGCGCGCGGGTGACGAGCCGGCGCGGGCTGTCCAGGAACATGCGCAGCATTTCCGATTCCGCATGGCTCAGCGGCGCTTCGCCGCCGTCCGGAGATGTCACGGTGTAGCGGTCGAAATCGGCGGTCCAGCCGGAAAAACGGGCTCTCTGGCTTTCGGTGCGGACGGCCTCGCGCGCGGGCTTGCGGAGGCGGGCGCGGATGCGGGCCACCACCTCGGCCGGGTCGAAGGGCTTGGTCACGTAGTCGTCGGCGCCGAGTTCCAGCCCCGTCACCCGGTCCTGCACCTGGGCCCGGCCCGAGATGATGATGATCGCCGTGCCCGACTGGGTCGCCAGCCGGTGGACCAGCGCCAACCCGTCGCGGTCGGGCAGGCCCAGATCGATCAGGCAGGCGTCGGGGGTCATCCGCCGAAGCGCCGCCTCGAATTCCGTCGCGCGGGCAAAGCTTGCGGTGCGGAAGCCCGCATCCTCCAGCGCCGAGGCGAGAAGGCGGCGGATTTCGGGCTCGTCGTCCAGAATCGCGATCAGGGGGGCGTCACTCGTCAACCGGCAGCCTTTCAAGCTGGGCGGCAAGCTCGGCCGCGAGGAAGGGTTTGGTCAGGACCGGCGCGGCAAGCCCCGCCCGGTCGGGATCGTCCGGCGGCAGCGCCGTCATCAGCAGCAGCGGCAGGCCGGTGCCAGCCAGATCGGCGCCGCGCCCGTCGCCCAGTTGCAGGTCCGACAGAATCAGCGACAGCCCCGGCAGATCGGTCAGCGCCCGCGCCTCGGCCAGCGATCCGGCCTCGATCACCGCGTGGCCGAGCGCCGTCAGCATCTCGCGCACGCTTTCCCGCACCCGGTCGTCATCGTCCACCAGCAGCGTCATGCGCGGCGTGGCCGGGCGCCGCGGCAGGCGGATGCGGACCCGCGCGCCCCGTCCGGGCGCGTTCTCCAGCCGCAGCGTGCCGCCGGCAAGCTTGGTCTGGTCATAGACCATCGGCAGCCCCAGCCCCCAGCCCTGCCCGGCCTTGGTGGTGAAAAACGGCTCGGTCGCCCGCTTCAGCGTGGTCCCGTTGAAGCCGGGCCCGCTATCCCTCACGGTGATCTCGATCCAGTCGCCCGCCGCCCGCGCGGTCAGGTCGATTTGGCCCTGCCCCGCCATCGCCTCATGCGCGTTCAGCAGCAGGTTCAGCAGCGAATCCTGAAGCGAGCCGGGGTCCAGCAGCAGCGGCCCCGGCGGCAGGTCGCAGGCAAGGGCAAGCTCCACCCCCGGACCCAGAGAGGGGCGCGCCATCGCCGCCAGCCCGCCCAGAAGCTCCGGCAGGTCCACTGCCTGCGGCGTCAGCGAACGCGGGCCGGTGATCGTCGCAATCCGGTTCAGCAGCGCCGCGCCCCGCTCCGCTGCCGCCCGCGTCGCCTGCACGTCAGCCGCGGCGGCGGGGGCCAAGTCGGATTTCGCCAGCCGCCCCTGGAGCCCGAGGATGATCGTCATCAGGTTGCCGAAGTCATGCGCGAGGCCCGAGGTCATCTGCGCCGCCACCGCGCGGCGGGCCGTGTGGGTCAGTGCCTCGCGCGCCTCGACCTCGGCCGTGACATCCGTTGACAGGACATAGGCGCCGCCCCCCGCGCGGTCGGGGTTGAAGGCGATGCGGATGCGCCGCCCGGTCGGCGGGTGCGTCATCTCGAACACCTGCGGCTGCCCGGCAAGCGCGCAGTCCAGATGCGGGCGGATGCGGGAAAACGTCTCCTCTCCCAGCAGATCGGGCGCGGCGCGGCCAACGATCCCCCCCGCCGTCCCGGCGCCGGGGAACACCGCGCCAAGCTGGTTGTTGGAGAAGGTATAGCGGTAATCCCGGTCCACATGGGCGATATGGGCGGGCACCATCTCCGTCACCTGCCGGGTCCGCGCCTCGGATTCGGTGACGATCCGCTTGGCCTCCCGCAGGGCCGCGTTCGAGGCGGCGAGCGCCCGGTTCGCCGCCGACAGCCGCTCGGCATGGGCCAGCAACTGCTCGGACAGCTCCTCCGACCGGGCGCGCAGCAGCGTTTCCTGCCGCCGGATTCCGGTGATGTCGGTATAGACCGCGACCCAGCCGCCCTGACTCAGCGGCGCCCCCTCGACCGAGACGACCATGCCGTTCGGCCGCGTCCGCTCGATGTAATGCGGCTGGAAGGTCCGCGCCTGATCCACCCGGACCCGCACCGCCTCTTCGATGCTGGCGACCTCGCCATATTCGCCGCGGCGCACCAGATAGTCGATCGTATCCTCGAACCGGGTGCCGAATCGGGTCAGCCGGTCGGGCAGATCGAACATCTGCTGATAGGGCCGGTTGCACACCGCCAGCCGCAGATCGGCATCGAAGATCGAGATCGCCTGCGCGATCAGGTTGAGCCCCGACTGCGTCAGTTCGCTGTGATCCTGCGTCATCTCCAACCTGCCGCCCCCTCGCGCTGCAACAATTTGTAGGATTCGGGCAAAACTCACGCAAGGATCACGCATGATGGTGCAGGCAGGAACCGGAAGGGAAGAGGAGCCCGGATGGTTCGTGACGTCGCCCCGTGGCACGTCTGAGGGAGGACAGATGCAGATCAACGCGCAGCCCGAGGCGGGCCTGCGGTCCATTCCCGCGCTCATCGCGCGGAATGCCGCGACCTACGCAGGCCGCCCCGCTTACCGCGAAAAGGAGTTCGGGATCTGGCAAAGCTGGACCTGGGCCGAGGCGCAGCGAGAAATCCGCGACCTCGCGCTGGGATTCCTCGCGCTCGGACTGAAACGCGGCGATCATGTCGCAGTCGTCGGCCGCAACCGGCCAGCGCATTACTGGTCGATCATCGCCGCGCAGATGTGCGGCGCGATTCCCGTGCCGCTCTATCAGGACGCCGTCGCGGTCGAGATGGCCTATGTGCTCGGCCATTCCGGCGCCCGCTTCGTCGTCTGCGGCGATCAGGAGCAGGTGGACAAGATCATCGAGGCCGAGGAAGCGGACACCTCGGTCGAGCAGATCATCTACACCGACAGGCGCGGGATGCGGAAATACGACCATACCCGCATGAACTGGCTCAGCGACGTGCAGGCCGAAGGCCGCGCCGCCCATCAGCGGCTGGACGCGGAACTGGACGCCCGGATCGCCGAACTGGATTACGACAGCACCTGCGTGATGCTGTATACCTCGGGCACCACCGGCAAGCCCAAGGGCGTGGTGCTGTCCAACCGCAACATCATCGAGACGGCGCGCAACTCCTCGGCCTTCGACGGGCTGAAGCCGAACGAGGACGTGCTCGCCTATCTGCCGATGGCCTGGGTCGGGGACTTCATCTTCTCGATCGGGCAGGCCTGCTGGACCGGGTTCTGCGTGAACTGCCCGGAAAGCCCCGACACGATGATGACCGACCTGCGCGAGATCGGGCCGACCTATTTCTTCGCCCCGCCGCGCGTATTCGAGGGCCAGCTGACCAGCGTGATGATCCGCATGGAGGATGCCGGCCGGTTCAAGAAATGGCTGTTCGACCACTACATGGCGCTTGCCCGCCGCATCGGCCCGGCCCTGCTGGACGGCCAGCCCGTGGGGGCGCTGGACCGGCTGCGCTATAAGCTCGGCAAGCTGTTCGTCTATGGCCCGCTCAAGAACACGCTGGGCTTTTCCCGCATCCGCGTCGGCTACACCGCAGGTGAGGCGATCGGGCCCGAGATCTTCGATTTCTACCGCAGTCTCGGGATCAACCTGAAGCAGCTCTACGGCCAGACCGAGGCGTCGGTCTTCATCACCCAGCAGCCGGACGGGCAGGTGCAGTCCGATACCGTCGGCGTGCCCACGCCGGGGGTCGAGGTCCGCATCGCCGACAATGGCGAGGTATTCTACCGCAGCCCCGGCACCTTCGTCGAATACTACAAGAACGCCGAAAGCACGGCCTCGACCAAAGACCCGCAAGGCTGGGTCGCCACCGGGGACGCCGGCTTCTTCGAGGAAAGCACCGGGCATCTGCGGATCATCGATCGCGTCAAGGACGTGGGCCGGATGGCCGACGGGACGATGTTCGCGCCGAAGTATGTCGAGAACAAGCTGAAGTTCTATCCCAACATCCTCGAGGCGGTGGTGATCGGCAACGACCGCGATTACTGCACCGCGCTGATCAACATCGACCTGACGGCGGTGGGCAACTGGGCCGAGCGCAACAACATCGCCTATGCGTCCTATCAGGAACTCGCCGGCCACCCGCAGGTCTATGAAACCATCAGGGCCCATGTGGAGGAGGTGAACGCCTCGGTCGCGCGCGACCCGCTGCTGTCCGGCTGCCAGGTGCGCCGCTTCCTCGTGCTGCACAAGGAACTCGACGCCGACGATGGCGAGATGACGCGCACCCGCAAGATCAAGCGCGGGGTGATCGGCGAGAAATACGCCGACCTGATCGCCGCGCTCTATGACGGGAAGGACAGCATCTACACCGAAACCGAGGTCACCTATGAGGACGGCCGCAAGGGCAGGCTGAAGGCCACCGTGCGGATCGAGGATGCGCGAGTCTTCACCCCGGCCGGTTCCGCGAAGGACCCGACCCCGCTGCACAAGGTGGCCGCCGAATGACGATCATGGAAAACCCGGCCGGTTACATCACCGCCGATGGCCGCAAGATCGGCGGCACGCTGATGGACCTGCGCAACATCACCCTGCGCTTCGGCGGCGTGACTGCGATCAAGGACATCAGCTTCGACATCCGCGAGGGCGAGATCCGCGCCATCATCGGCCCGAACGGCGCCGGCAAGTCGTCGATGCTGAACGTCATTTCGGGCTTCTACGTCCCGCAGGAAGGCGAGGTCTGGTTCCGGGGCCAGCGGCGCGGGCAGATGCGCCCCTATCAGGTCGCCCGGCTGGGCATCGCCCGGACGTTCCAGAACATCGCCCTGTTCGACGGCATGTCGGTGCTGGACAACATCATGACCGGCCGGCTGACGATGATGAAATCGAACCTGCTGCAACAGGCGGTCTGGCGGGGCGCGGCCGAACGCGAGGAGACCGCGCACCGCGAGAAGGTCGAGAAGATCATCGACTTCCTGGAGATCCAGAACATCCGCAAGACTCCGGTCGGCCGCCTGCCCTACGGGCTCAAGAAGCGCGTCGAACTCGCCCGCGCCCTGGCGGCCGAGCCGAACCTGCTGCTGCTGGACGAGCCGATGGCCGGCATGAACGTCGAGGAGAAGGAAGACATGTCCCGCTTCATCCTCGACGTGAACGACGAGTTCGGAACCACCATCGCCCTGATCGAGCATGACATGGGCGTGGTGATGGACCTCAGCGACCGGGTGGTCGTGATGGATTACGGCCGCAAGATCGGCGACGGCACCCCGGACGAGGTGCGCAACAATCAGGCGGTGATCGACGCCTATCTGGGGGTCGCCCATGACTGACGCCAACCAACTCATTGCAAGGGGCGCCCGCTGATGGAGCAGCTTCTCTACGTCGCCGAACTGGTGATGAACGGGCTGATGACCGGGGTGATGTATGCCCTCGTCGCGCTCGGCTTCGTGCTGATCTTCAAGGCGTCGGGCGTCTTCAACTACTCGCAGGGCGTGCTGGCGCTGTTCGCCGCCCTGACGCTGGTGGGCATCCAGAACGGCCAGATCCCCTTCGCCCATCTCATCAACGCCATGTTCGGCACCAACCTGCACAGCTTCGGCTGGACGGTGCCATCGGTGCTGGCGATCCTGCTGACCGCGGGGGTGATGGTGCTCCTGGCGCTCGCCATCGAAAAGCTGGTGCTGCGCCATCTGGTCGGGCAGGAGCCGATCATCCTCTTCATGGCGACGATCGGGCTTGCCTATTTCCTCGAAGGCTTCGGGGACGTGATGTGGGGCGCCGACGTCAAGACGCTGGACGTGGGACTGCCGCAGGGCATCTCGGATACCGCCGAGGCCTGGACGGCGCAGCTCACCGGCTACGGCTTCTTCATCGACCGGCTGGATATCTGGGCCGCGATCGTCGCCACGGCGCTGGTGGCCGCGCTGGTCGCCTTCAGCCAGTTCACCAAGCAGGGCCGCGCCATGCGGGCCGTCGCCGACGACCATCAGGCGGCGCTGTCGGTGGGCATCTCGCTGCAGTTCATCTGGATCATGGTCTGGTCGATCGCCGGCTTCGTGGCGCTGGTCGCGGGCATCATGTGGGGCACCAAGTCGGGGGTGCAGTTCTCGCTGTCGCTCATCGCGCTCAAGGCGCTGCCGGTGCTGATGCTGGGCGGCTTCACCTCGATCCCCGGCGCAATCGTCGGCGGGCTCATCATCGGCGTGGGCGAGAAGCTGTTCGAGTTCTTCGTCGGCCCGATGATCGGCGGCGCGACGGAGACCTGGTTCGCCTATGTCCTCGCGCTGATCTTCCTCGTCTTCCGGCCGCAGGGCCTCTTCGGCGAAAGGATCATCGAACGTGTGTGACCCGGCGTCCGGCCCCGATCTTCTGTCCGGAAATATCCTCGGGGGTCCGGGGGTGGAAAACCCCCGGTGCGACCGTCACGAAAGGACCGCACAATGATCTATCGTGAAGCCGGCGACTTCAAGGCCAGCTACCGGGCGGACGGCCAGACCTTTCCGCTGCGCCTCGACCGGACGGCCTACTGGGCGCTGCTGGCGGTCGCCTTTCTGGTGGTGCCGTTCGTCATCACCGACTACTGGGCGACCTCGGTGCTGGTGCCGTTTCTGATCTACGCGATCGCGGCGCTGGGGCTGAACATTCTCGTCGGCTATACCGGGCAGGTCTCGCTGGGGACCGGCGGGTTCATGGCGGTGGGGGCATACGCCACCTACAAGCTTACGACCATGTTCCCGGACGTGTCGATCCTGATCCATGTCGTTCTGGCAGGCGGGGTCACGGCGCTGGTCGGGATGCTGTTCGGCCTGCCGAGCC
This sequence comes from Paracoccus sp. Z118, assembly GCF_019061185.1. Lineage (GTDB taxonomy): Bacteria > Pseudomonadota > Alphaproteobacteria > Rhodobacterales > Rhodobacteraceae > Paracoccus. Next base: position 220,773 of record NZ_JAHQZU010000004.1, on the reverse strand, counting down.
TCAGGATCAAGGGCTTCTACCTCGCCGTCTCGACGCTCGCGGCGCAGTTCTTCCTGATCTGGCTCTTCAACAAGGTGCCGTGGTTCTACAACTACTCGGCCTCGGGCCAGATCACGATGCCCGAGCGGACGGTGTTCGGCGTCCTCGTGACCGGCCCCTCGACCTCGGCACCGGCCAAGTATCTCGTCTGCCTCGGCTTCGCGGTGATCCTCGCCTGGCTCGCGCGCAACCTGACGCGCGGCACGTCGGGCCGCAAATGGATGGCGATCCGCGACATGGACATCGCCGCCGAGATCATCGGGGTGAACCCGCTGACGGCCAAGCTGACCTCGTTCGCGGTATCGTCCTTCATGATCGGCATCGCCGGGGCGCTGTTCTTCGCCGTCTATCTGGGCGCGGCCGAGGCGTCCGAGTCCTTCGGGATCAACAAGTCCTTCCTGATCCTGTTCATGGTGATCATCGGCGGCTTGGGCTCGGTCTTCGGCAGCTTCGCGGGCGCGGCCTTCATGGTGCTGCTGCCGGTTCTGCTGAAAAACGTGCTGGTCGGCGGCATGGGCTGGCCGACCGACCTCGCCGCCCATATCGAGCTGATGATCGTCGGCGCGCTGATCGTCTTCTTCCTGATCGTCGAGCCACATGGCCTCGCGCAGCTCTGGCGGCTGACCAAGGAAAAACTGCGGCTGTGGCCGTTCCCGCACTGAACATCAACACCAAGACCGGGGTCCGCCCGGCGCCAACAAACACCCCTTGGGAGGAAACTGATGAAACTTCGCTTCGCCGCCGCAGTCGCCGCCGCCATGATGGCCGCGGGCCCTGCAATGGCCGATCTTCTGGTGCCGCATCTGAGCTATCGCACCGGCCCCTATGCCGGGAACGGCAACCAGTATGCCGACGGCTTCAACGACTACTTCACCCTCATCAACGAACGCGACGGCGGCATCGGCGGCGAGAAGATCCTGACCCCGGAATGCGAGACGGCCTACAACACCGAGAAGGGCGTCGAGTGCTACGAGGCAAACAAGAGCGAGGCGGCCCTGCTCTACAACCCGATGTCCACCGGGATCACCTATCAGCTGATCCCGAAGGTCGCGGCGGATGAGAAGGTGCTCTACACCCCCGGTTATGGCCGCACCTCGGCCAAGAACGGCGACGTCTTCAAGTGGGTGTTCAACGCCCCCGCGAACTACTGGGACGGCGCTTCGGTCGCGATCAAGTATCTGCTGGACGAGAACGGCGGCAGCCTTGAAGGCAAGAAGATCGCGCTGATCTATCACAACTCGGCCTATGGGAAGGAGCCGATCCGCACCCTTCAGGACCTGTCGGAAAAGCACGGCTTCACCCTGACCGAGCTGCCCGTCGATCCACCCGGCCAGGAACAGAAATCGCAGTGGCTGCAGATCCGCCGCGAAAAGCCCGACTACGTCATCATGTGGGGCTGGGGCGTGATGAACCAGGCCGCCATCCAGGAGGCCGCCAACATCCGCTTTCCGATGGAAAACTTCATCGGCATCTGGTGGTCGGGCGGCGAGGTGGACGTGCAGCCCGCAGGCGCAGCCGCGGATGGCTACAAGTCGCTGACCTTCAACGGCGTGGGCACCGACTACCCGTTCTATGACGACCTGAAGACCCATGTCATCGACCCCGGCAAGGCGTCGGGTGGCGGGCAGTTCGTCGGCTCGGCCGTCTATTCGCGCGGCGTCTATGCGGCCCTCATCATCGGCGAGGCGATCAGCAAGGCGCAGGAACTGGCGGGGACCCCGCAGATCAACGCGGCGCAACTGCGCGACGGGTTCGAGGCGCTGGACATCTCCGAGGAACGGATGGCCGAGCTTGGCTTGCCGGGCTTCGGCCAGCCGATCCAGCTTTCCTGCGAAAACCACGGCGGTGCCGGGATGGCCCGGCTGCAGCAGTGGGATGCCGACACCGGCACGTGGTCGCTCATCACCGACTTCATCCAGCCGGATGCCGAGGTGCTGGACCCGCTGATCGCCGAGGATTCGGCGGCCTACGCCGCGGAAGCCGGCATCACGCCGCGCTGCGGCTGACCAGACCCCTGCTCCGGCGGATCGCCGCCGGGGCAACCTTATCCGCGAGGACGCCATGCTCGACACCGCAACCGCCCCGATGACGACCGCAAGCACGGCCGAGACCCTGCTCGAGGTCAACAACATCGAGGTGATCTACAACCACGTCATCCTGGTGCTGAAAGGCGTCAGCCTGCACGTGCCCAAGGGCGGGATCACCGCGCTGCTGGGCGGCAACGGCGCGGGCAAGACGACGACTCTCAAGGCGATCTCGAACCTGCTGGCGTCCGAGCGGGGCGAGGTCACGAAGGGCGCGATCACCTATCGCGGGCAGAACGTGACGACGCTGAACCCGGCCGAGCTGGTCAAGAAGGGCGTCATTCAGGTGATGGAAGGCCGCCACTGCTTCGAGCATCTGACGGTCGAGGAGAACCTGCTGACCGGCGCCTATACCCGCACGGACGGCGGCGGCGCGATCAAGCGCGACCTCGAGATGGTCTATACCTACTTTCCGCGCCTCAAGGAGCGGCGCAAGTCGCAGGCCGGCTACACCTCCGGCGGCGAGCAGCAGATGGTCGCCATGGGCCGCGCGCTGATGAGCCGCCCGGAAACGATCCTGCTGGACGAGCCGTCCATGGGCCTCGCCCCGCAACTGGTCGAGCAGATCTTCCAGATCGTGAAGGCCGTGAACGAAGGCGAGGGCGTGACCTTCCTGCTGGCCGAGCAGAACACCAACGTGGCGCTGCGCTACGCCCATTACGGCTATATCCTGGAAAACGGCCGGGTGGTGATGGACGGCGACGCCGCCTCGCTGCGCGAGAACCCGGACGTGAAGGAATTCTACCTGGGCATGTCGGACGAGGGCCGCAAATCCTTCCGCGACGTGCGCAGCTATCGCCGCCGCAAGCGCTGGCTGGCCTGAGGACATCGCCATGACCCATTACGACGATCTGGAAACCCGCAGCGCGGACGAGCGGGAAGGCGCGCTCGCGTCCGTGCTGGCCCGCGCGATCGCGACCGCCAAGCTGACCCCCGGCCTCGCCCGTCCGCTCCGCGACGTGGAGCCGGGCGACGTGCGCAGCCGCGCCGATCTCGCCCGCCTGCCGGTCATCCGCAAGTCCGAGCTTGTGGAGGCGCAGAAGAAGAAGCCCCCCTTCGGCGGCTACACCACCCGCCGCGCGACCGAGTTCGACCACATCTTCCAGTCCCCCGGCCCGATCTACGAGCCCGGTCGGCTGGAGGGCGACTGGTGGCGGCTGGGCCGCTTTCTGCACGCGGCGGGCGTGGGGCATGGCGACATCGTGCAGAACTGCTTCGGCTATCACCTGACGCCGGCGGGGATGATGTTCGACAGCGGCGCCCGCGCCGTGGGCGCGGCGGTGCTGCCAGCGGGCACGGGGCAGACCGAGTTGCAGGTGCAGGCGGCGGTGGATGTGGGCAGCACGGTCTATGCCGGCACCCCCGACTATCTGAAGGTGATCCTCGACAAGGCCGACGAACTGGGCGCGACCCTCTCCATCACCCGCGCGACGGTGGGCGGCGGGGCGCTGTTCCCCTCGCTCCGCCAGCTTTACGCCGACCGTGGCATCACCACGCTGCAATGCTACGCGACCGCCGATCTCGGCAACATCGCCTATGAATCCGAAGCGATGGAGGGGATGATCGTGGACGAGGGCGTGGTCGTCGAAATCGTCCGCCCCGGCACCGGCGATCCGGTCCCCGAGGGCGAAGTGGGCGAGGTCGTCGTCACCACGCTCAACCCCGATTATCCGCTGATCCGCTTCGCCACCGGCGATCTGTCAGCGGTGCTGCCCGGCGTCAGCCGCTGCGGGCGCACCAACATGCGCATCAGGGGCTGGATGGGCCGCGCCGACCAGACCGCCAAGATCAAGGGCATGTTCGTCCGCCCCGAGCAGGTCGCGGTAATCGTCGCCCGCCACCCCGAGATTTCACGCGCCCGTGTCATCGCCGACCGTTCCGGTGAAATGGACGTGATGACCGTGCAACTGGAAACCACAAGCCAAAACACCGCATTATACGAAAGTTCGGTGCTAGAGGCACTCAAGCTCAGGGGTCGGGTCGAAATCGTGGCGCCCGGTTCCTTGCCCAACGACGGCAAGGTGATCGAGGATCGGCGCAGCTACGGATAGGTCCGACCTCGTCACATACGAGGTTTCCGAATGGTCGGACATAGACTTGGACTTTCCGCGGCGCTGGCGTCGGCGGTTCTTCTTTCGGCACCGGCCGCTCAGGCGCAGGATCTGGGGGACATCCTCGGCACCATCGTCGAGGGGATGGTGTCCCAGCAACTGCCGCAGGGCCAGCAGGCGGATGCGCAGGAACGCGCGCTGTGGGATGCGGCGCAGCGGCGCAACACCGTGGCCGCCTATCGTTCGTATCTCGACGATTATCCCAACGGCGCCTTTGCCGCCACGGCCCGCGCCCGCGTCGCCGCCGCCACGGGTTCGGGCGGCGGCCAGTCCCAGCCCGGCACGACCACCGCGCAGCAGGTGGAGGCCAATCTGCGCCTGACCTCGACCGAGCGGCGGCAGGTCCAGCGCGACCTGAACCTCTTCGGCTACGACACCAACGGCACCGATGGCGTGTTCGGCCAGGGCACCCGCCGGGCGATCCGCAACTACCAGAGCAACAACAACTTCGCGGCGACGGGCTACATCACCGGCGAGCAGATCAACACCCTGCGCCGTCAGGCCGACGAGGAGCGCGCCCGCCGCGGCAACGGCGGCACGACCGCCACGCCCGACAACACGAGCAGTTCCGCGCGGACAGAACTGGCGCTGAACCTTTCGCGCAACGACCGGACGCGGATCCAACAGCAGCTGACCAATCTCGGCTACGACACGAACGGCGTCGATGGCCTGTTCGGGTCAGGCACGCGGAGCGCGATCGGCCGCTGGCAGCAGGCGAACAACCTCTCTCGCACCGGCTATCTGAACGCCAGCCAGCTTGCCAGCTTGCGCAATCAGGCGGGCACCCCCGCCACCCCCCGTCCCGGCAACGATGATGTCGAAGAGCAGCTTCTCTCCCTCACCCGCGCCGAACGGATCGAGGCGCAGCGCCTGCTGACCTCGCTCGGCTACGACACGCGCGGGGTGGATGGCGTGTTCGGCTCGGGCACCCGCAACGCCATCGGGCGCTGGCAGGGGGCGAATGGCTGGCCGGCGACCGGCTATCTGAACGCCGATCAGTTCCGGGCGCTCCGCCAGCAGGGCAGCACCCGCACCGAAACCAGCCGAGCGGACGAACAGGCCTGGCAGCGGGCGACGACCGCGAAGACCCTGGCCGGCTATCAGGATTATCTGGACGCCCATCCGAACGGCGCCCATGCCGCCGAGGCCCGGCGGATCGTGGACCGCACCTCCGCCGAACTGGCGCAAGCCGAATCGGCGCTGCTGCCGGAGGCGAGCGTCCGGCGGCTGGTGGAGCAGCGGCTGAGCGAACTCGGCTTCAATCCGGGCGCGGTGGACGGCACCTTCACCTCGACCACGCGGGGGGCGATTCGCGACTATCAGCGGCGCAACGGGCTGACCGTCACCGGCTATGCCGGGCAGCAGACGCTGATGCGGATGCTGGGCGACATCTGAACGCGCGGGCCTGCCTGCCGGCAGGCCCAAAGCAAACCGCCCGCAGCGTGGGCTGCGGGCGGTTCGTGGTTTCCAGACCTGCAAAGGCGCGGGCGATCAGCCCTGACGCGCCTTGAAGCGGCGGTTGGTCTTGTTGATGATGTAGATGCGGCCCTTGCGACGGACCACCTGACAATCGCGGTGACGCCCTTTCAGCGAACGCAGCGAGTTGCGAACCTTCATCGGTCTCTCTCCTCTTCGCGGCGCTCGCGAGTGCGCCTTGAAACTGAAATGCCCCCGGTGACTTGCCGGGGGCGGCGAAACTATGGTGGGCGGTACTGGGATCGAACCAGTGGCCACTACGATGTCAACGTAGTGCTCTACCGCTGAGCTAACCGCCCGTTGCCATGTGATTCCGGGGAAACTGCCCTGAATCGCGCTGGTCCGCGTGTCTATATAGGCGGCCAAAGCCTCGCGCAAGGGGATTTGCGAGGGGCTTTGCGAACCGCCGCGCTTGGCTGTATCCATCGGAGCGGGCGACGGAAAGGGGCCGATGCAAAGCGATTTCCCCACCCTGTTCGATCTGGTCCGGCCGGCGCGGTGGACGGGCGGCGTGATCGTCGCCTCGCCCCATTCCGGGCGCGATTACCCCGACTGGTTCCTGGCCGAATCGCGGCTGGACCTGACGACCCTGCGCTCGTCCGAGGATGCTTTCGTCGATCGCCTGATCGCCCCGGCGGCCACGCATGGCGCGGTGATGCTGACCTCGCGCGTGCCCCGCGCGCTGGTGGACCTGAACCGCGCGCCGGACGAGATCGACCCCCGCGCCGTCGAGGGCAGCGGCACCGGCCGCACCAGCGCGCGGGTGCTGTCGGGCCTCGGCGTGATCCCCCGCGTCGTCGCCCATGGCCGCGAGATCCGCCCCCGCCCGCTGCCGAAGGCCGAGGCGATGCGCCGGATCGACGCGCTGTGGCGGCCCTATCACGCCGCGCTGGCCGCGCTGATGGACGAGGCGCACGCCCGCTTCGGGCGCGCGATCCTGATCGACTTCCACTCCATGCCCCATGCCGCACTGAACCACCTGCCCGGAGAGCCGCCCGAGCTGGTGCTGGGCAACCGCAACGGCCTGTCCGCCGGGCGGAACCTCAGCGCGCAGGTGGCGGCGGCGACCGAGCGGGCGGGCTTTCGCATCCGCCAGAACTCGCCCTTTGCCGGGGCGCATGTGCTGGCCGCGCATGGCCGACCGGCGGAGCGGCGCCACGCGGTGCAGATCGAGATCGACCGCTCGCTCTACATGGACGAGGCGACGATCACCCCGCATCAGGGCTTCGCCACGCTGGCCGAGCGGCTGGACGGGCTGATCGCGGCGCTGATCGGATCGGCGGCGGGCGGCTCGCTGTCCGAGATGGCGGCGGAATGATGGAGCGGCCGAGCGAACCGCGCCTGATCCGGGGCCGGCTGGTCTTCGACGGCAGCGGCGGCGAGCCGCTGGCCGATCATGTCGTGGAGATCGACGGCGGCCGCGTCGTCGCCCTGCGCCCCGCGCGACAGGGCGATCCAGCGCCACTGGCCGGGATCGTCGCGCCGGGTTTCATCGACATGCAGATCAACGGCGCCGCCGACACGCAGTTCAACGACGACCCCACGCCCGAGGCGCTTTCCCGGATCGCCGCCGGAGCGCGCGCCGGGGGGACTGCGCTGCTGCTGCCCACCTTCATCACCGCCCCGGGGCAGGACTATCTACGCGGGGTGGAGGCGGCGCGTCAGGCGATGGCCCGGCGCATCCCCGGCATCCTCGGCGTGCATCTGGAAGGCCCGTTCCTGTCGCCCCGCCGCCCCGGCATCCACGATCCCGCCGCGATCCGCCCGCTTACGGCGGCGGACGTGCAGGCGCTCGACGGATTTCCCGGCGTCCTGCTGGTGACGCTCGCCCCCGAGGCGCAGGACCGGTCCCTGATCGCCGCGCTGGCGGACGCGGGCGCGGTGATCTTCGCCGGCCATAGCGAGGCGCAGCCGGGCGACCTGCCCCCGCAGATCAGCGGCGTCACCCATCTGTGGAACGCCATGAGCCAGCTTACCGGCCGCGCCCCCGGCCTAGTCGGCGCGGCGCTGCAATCGGATCGGCTGTTCGCCGGGATCATCGCGGACGGGCACCATGTCGCTTGGGGGAACGTCGCCATGGCGGCGCGGCTGATGCCGGAGCGGCTGTGCCTCGTCACCGATGCGATGCTGACCCTCGCCGGCACGCGGCGCGAGTTCGACCTGCACGGCGTCACCATCCGGCTGGACGGGGGGCGGCTGACGGACGCGCAGGGCACCCTTGCCGGGGCCCATGTGGCGATGGACGATTCGGTGCGGAACATGATCCGCCACGCGGGGGTCAGCCCGGCGGCGGCCTTGCGGATGGCGTCGGGCAATCCGGCGCGGGCGCTCGGGATCGGGGGCCGCGCGGGGCGGATCGCGCAGGGCTGCCCGGCGACGCTGACGCTGCTGGACGAGGGTTACCACGCGGAAGGCGTCGTCGTGGACGGGGCGCTTTACACGGCCGGATAATCCCGCTCGCCGAAGATCGCGCTGCCGACCCGCACATGCGTCGCGCCCTCGGCGATGGCGATCTCGAAGTCCGCGCTCATCCCCATCGACAGGCCGGGCAGGCCGTTCGCCTCGGCGATCGCGCGCAGCAGGCGGAAATGCGGCGTCGGGTCCTCGCCCTCCGGCGGGATGCACATGGCGCCGTCCAGCCGCAGCCCATCGGCGCGGCAGGCAGCGACGAAGGCGTCGGTCGATTCCGGCAGAACCCCGGCCTTCTGCGGCTCGGAGCCGGTGTTCACCTGCACGAAAAGCTGCGGTTGCCGCCCCATCCCGTCCGCGAGCCGCGCGAGCCTGCCCGCCAGTGACGCGCGGTCGAGCGTGTGGATCGCGTCGAAAAGCTCGGCCGCCACCTTCGCCTTGTTGGATTGCAGGGGGCCGACCATGTGCAGCTCGACCCCCGGAAACTCGGCCCGCCAGTCGGGCCACTTGCCCTGCGCTTCCTGCACGTAGTTTTCACCGAAGATCCGCTGGCCCGCTTCCAGCACGGCGCGCACCCGCTCGGGCGGCTGAACCTTGCTGACCGCGATCAGCGTCACGCTGCGTTCGGGGCGACCCGCCGCCGCCTCGGCGGCGCGGATACGGAGGAGGATGTCGTTCAGAGCCATGCGCGCAGGGTTTCAAATGAAAAGAGCGGGCGCAAGGCCCGCTCTTTCCGTGTCCCCGATCGGGACGATCAGAACGTGAATTTCACGCCCAGGTCCGCGACGGTGTCGTCCACGTAGTCGCTGTCGATGATGCCGCCGGCGAGGGTGACGCCGCCGCCCAGGTTATACTGAGCGCCGATGCCGAACATGTCGAACTCGTCGCCCGTGTTGTTGAGCGCGACGACGTCGGCGGTCCACTCGTCACGGCGCCAGAAGCCACCGATGGTCCAGGCGTCGTCCATCTCGTAGACCACGTCGATACCGTAGCTCTTGTCACGGGCCCCCGTACCGGCGACCTCGTCGATATCGTAGTCCAGATAGACCAGCTTGCCGCTGAGTTGGTTCCACGAACCGCCGATGCTGGCGCCGATCTCTTCACCGATGTCCGAATCCGAGTAGGACAGACCGCCGAAGAACTGATCGCCGTCGTATTTCACACCGAGCGACCAGGCGGCGTCGATGTCATCGCCATCGTCGAAATCGAAGTCATCGAAGTCGCCGCGCGTCACATCGCCCCAGTCACGCGCCACGCCGTCGGTCGCCGAGGCGAAGAACGACAGCTGGTTCATCGTGTATTCGTACAGGACGGTCGGGCCCTGGTTGCGGTTCGCACCGTCGCCGACCAGGTAGTTGAATTCTTCCGGGTCGAACGCGACGGCACCGTCGGTGTAGCCGACCGCGAACAGGTCACCGTGCACAGCTTCGGCGGCGCCAACGGGGTCGCCCATCGACAGCTTGCCGTAGGTGCCCGAGATCCAGACCACGCCACGGTTACCGAAGGCGGCGCTGCGGTAGGTGTTATTGAAGTCTTCCTGGTCGACGCGGAACGAGGCGCCGTACGACAGACCGGTGTCCGATTCGCCGGTCATGTTGAACTTCAGGCGGACGCGGCTGCCGAACTGGACGTCTTCGCCGTCATAGATCATACCCATGCGGGCGTCACCCGACAGGGTGATCTCAGCGGCCGCCACACCGGTCGTCATGACCAGAGCCGTAGTGGCAATCAGAAGCTTTTTCATGGCTTTCCCTCTTGTCTCTCTCTGTATCCCCAATCCGGCGTTGCGGTTTGAGCATGGAATAGCTCTCGCGCTTTCATGGGCTCAATGCAATGAAATGGCCCGGACTCCGACCACTTGACGAGGCTGTGATGCAGCGGGGCCACAGTCCGTTGCAGGGGCGCGACCACCCGCGCCGCCTCCCGCCATTCGGCGGGGCGCCGCACAAGTGCTTGTCGCGCCGCGGGCAAACACGTTATGCCTTGCCCCGAACGCCCCGCCACGGGGGCCATCGGGATGATCTGCCATGACCGCACCCGCGACCGTAAGGGCCGCCCTGCCCGTCCGCCACAAGCTGCGTCTGGCGCTGGCGCTGTCCGTGACGGCGGCGCTGACCGCCTGCGGCCCGTCCCAGCACGAGACCCGCGCCGCGGCCGAGCCGCAGGAAAGCACGATCTGGGACCTGTTCTCGAACGCCGACAACGCGAACGATACGGTCGCGGTGAACCGCTATCTGTGGAACGCGAGTCTGGAAATCCTGAACTTCCTGCCGATCCAGACCATCGACCCGTTCACCGGCGTGATCGTGACCGGCTACGGCACCCCGCCCGGCGGCGGGCGCGCCTATCGCGCCACGGTCCATGTCACCGACCCGGCGCTGGACGCCCGCAGCCTCAAGCTGTCGCTGATCGGTCAGGGCGGCTCGGCGGTCGCGCCCGACACTGTCCGCGCCGTCGAGGATGCGATCCTGACCCGCGCCCGGCAGATGCGGGTGCGCGACAGCCGCCTGTAAGACGCTGGACCTGACAGGGCCGCGGGGCTAAACCCGCCGGGCATTTCACCGCCCGGAGTCCCGCCATGCCCTATGATCCCGCCCACAGCGAACCGCGCTGGCGACAGGCCTGGGACGACGCCGGCACCTTCCGCGCCGAGCGCAGCGACCGGCCGAAATACTACGTGCTGGAGATGTTTCCCTACCCGTCCGGGCGCATCCACATGGGGCATGTGCGCAACTACACGATGGGCGACGTGGTGGCGCGCTACAAGCGGGCGCAGGGGTTTTCGGTGCTGCACCCGATGGGCTGGGACGCCTTCGGGATGCCGGCCGAGAACGCCGCCATGGAGCAGGGCGGCCATCCGCGCGACTGGACCTATGCCAACATCGCCACCATGCGCGAGCAGCTGAAGCCGCTGGGCCTGTCGATCGACTGGAGCCGCGAGTTCGCCACCTGCGACGACGACTACGTCGCCCAGCAGCAGGCGCTGTTCCTGGATTTCCTCGACGCCGGGCTGATCTATCGCAAGAACGCCGTGGTCAACTGGGACCCGGTGGACATGACCGTGCTGGCGAACGAGCAGGTCATCGACGGCAAGGGCTGGCGCTCGAACGCGCCGGTCGAGCGGCGCGAACTGACGCAGTGGTTCTTCCGCATCTCGGATTATTCCGAGGAGCTGCTGGAGGCGCTGGACCACCTGAACGGCTGGCCCGAGAAGGTCCGGCTGATGCAGGCGAACTGGATCGGCCGCTCACGCGGCTTGCAGTTCCGGTTCGAGACGGTGAACGCGCCGGAAGGGTTCGACCGGATCGAGGTCTACACCACCCGCCCCGACACGCTGCTTGGTGCGTCCTTCGTGGCGCTGTCGCCGGATCACCCGCTCGCCAAGGCGCTGGAATCGGGGGACGCGCGGCTCGACGCCTTCGCCGCCGAGGCGCGGAAGCTGGGAACCTCCGAGGAGGCGCTGGAGAAGGCCGAGAAACTCGGCATCGACACCGGCATCCGCGTCCGTCACCCGCTGGACCCGACCTGGGAACTGCCGGTCTGGATCGCGAACTTCGTGCTGATGGAATACGGAACGGGCGCGATCTTCGGCTCCCCCGCCCACGACCAGCGCGACCACGACTTCGCCCGGAAATACGACCTGCCGATCCACGCGACCTTCGGCGAGCCGGGCTCGACGCTGGATCAGGCCGACGAGCTGGTGGCCGACGCGCCCTATGTCCCGCTGAAATCCGAGCGCGTGACCTATGTCCGCGGCTTCGCGGGGGAGGTCGACCAGACCGGAGAGGCCGCCGTGGACGCCGCCATCGCCCATGCCGAGGCGAACGGCTACGGCGAGGGCGTGACGAAATACCGCCTGCGCGACTGGGGCATCTCGCGCCAGCGCTACTGGGGCTGCCCGATTCCGGTCGTCCATTGCGAAAGCTGCGGCACCGTGCCGGAGGCGAAGGAGAACCTTCCAATCCTGCTGCCGCGCGACGTCAGCTTCGACGTGCCCGGCAACCCGCTCGGCCGGCATCCGACATGGCGGCAGGCGACCTGCCCAAAATGCGGCGGGCAGGCGCGGCGGGAAACCGACACGATGGACACCTTCGTCGATTCGTCCTGGTATTACGCCCGCTTCACCGCGCCCCATGCGCCCACGCCCACGGTGCGCGAGGATGCCGATTACTGGATGAACGTGGACCAGTATATCGGCGGCATCGAGCACGCGATCCTGCACCTGCTCTATTCCCGCTTCTTCGCCCGCGCGATGGTGAAGACCGGGCACCTGCCGGAAACGGCGAAGGAGCCGTTCGACGCGCTGTTCACCCAAGGAATGGTGACGCACGAGATCTATCTGACCCGCGACGAGCGCGGGCGGCCGGTCTATCACCTGCCCGAGGACGTGACCGACGGCAAGTTGGCCGACGGCACCGAGGTGCAGATCATCCCCTCGGCCAAGATGTCCAAGTCCAAGAAGAACGTCGTGGACCCGGTGAACATCGTGCAGAGCTTCGGCGCTGACACCGCCCGCTGGTTCATGCTGTCGGACTCCCCGCCCGAGCGGGACGTGGAATGGACCGCCGCCGGGGCCGAGGCGGCGGCGCGCTTCCTCGCTCGCGTCTGGCGGCTGGCGGACGAGACCGCGGCCGAGGACAAGGACGATCCGGCCCTGACCCGCGCCGCCCACCGCGCCATCGACGAGGTGACGCGCCACATCGAGAGCTTCGCCTTCAACAAGGCGGTGGCGAAAGCCTATGAACTCGCCAACGCCGTCGCCAAGTCCGGTGCCTCGGGCGAGCCGCGCAGGGCGGCGCTGCGCATCCTCGCGCAGCTGATGGGACCGATGGTGCCGCATCTGGCCGAGGATGTCTGGACGATGGCGGGCGGCGACGGGCTCGCGGTGGACGCCCCCTGGCCCAAGGCCGATCCGGCGGCGCTGGTCGATGACGCCGTGACCCTGCCGATCCAGATCAACGGCAAGCGGCGGGGCGAGATCACCGTGCCGCGCGACATGGCCGTGCCGGAGGTCGAGGCGGCAGTGCTGGCCGACGAGACGGTGCAGAAATTCCTGAACGGCCAGCCGCCCAAGAAGCTGATCGTCGTGCCGGGGCGGATCGTCAATGTGGTCGCGTGAACCCTCGCGCCGCAGGGCGCTCGCCGCCGTGGCAGTCCTGCTGCTGGGCGCCTGCGGCTTCACCCCAGTCTATGGCCCGCAAGGCGGGGCGTCCGCGCTGTTCGGGCAGGTCCGCGCCGCCGATCCGCGCACGCAGGACGACTTTGCCTTCATGCAACGCATCCAGGACCGGCTGGGGCCCGAGGGCTCCCGCTACGAGCTGTCCTATCGCCTGACGCTGGCGGTCGCGCCGCAGGCGATCACGCAGGAACAGGTCACGACCCGCTATTCGCTGAACGGCACCGCCAGCTTCCGGCTGGTCGAGGCGGCCAGCGGCGCGGTCGTCGCGCAGGGCCGGGTGAGCAACTTCACCAGCTATTCCACGGTCGGCACCACCATCTCGACCACGGCGGGGGAACGCGACGCGCGCCAGCGCCTCGCCACGATGCTGGCCGATCAGGTTGTGACGCGGCTTCTGGCAGCCGCGCCGACCCCGTGACGCCCGCGCCGTGAACCTGAAGGGGGCAGAGATCGCGCGGTATCTCGCGCGGCCCGACCCGACGCGCCCGGCGCTGCTGATCTACGGGCAGGACGCGATGCGGGTCGCGATGAAGCGGGCCGAGGCGGTCGCCGCGCTGACCGGCCCCAACGCCGACGCGGAAATGCGCCTGAACCGGATCGCGGGCGCCGACCTTCGCAAGAACCCGGCCCAGCTTCTGGACGAGGTGAAGGCGGTCGGCTTCTTCCCCGGCCCGCGCGTGGTGCTGGTCGAGGATGCGGCCGACGCGGCCGCCCCGGCGATCAAGGCGGCGCTGGAGGAATGGTCGCATGGCGACGCGGTGATCGTCGTGGCCGCCGGGTCGCTGACCAAGACATCCGCCTTGCGCAAGCTGTTCGAGGGCCACAGGACCGCCGTCGCCGCCCCCATCTATGACGACCCGCCCGGCGAGGAGGAGATTTCCCGCTGGCTGGCCGACGCCGGTCTGCGCGCGGTTCCCCCCGCCGCAATGCGCGACCTGATGGCGCTGGCCAAGGCGCTCGATCCCGGCGATTTTCGGCAGACCGTCGAGAAGATCGGCCTTTACAAGCACGGCGACGACCAGCCGCTGACCGGCGAGGAGATCGCCGCCCTCGCCCCCGCCACGGTCGAGGCGGATGTGGACGACCTGATCCACGCCGCCGCCGAGGGGCGGTCGGGCGATCTCGGCCCGCTGATGCTGCGGATCCAGACGCAGGGGATCCTGCCGGTGACGATCTGCATCGCCGCGCTGCGCCATTTCCGGGCGTTGCACGCCGCGGCCTCGGACCCCGGCGGGGCGGCCGCGGGGCTGTCGCGGCTGCGCCCCCCCGTCTTCGGCCCGCGGCGCGAGCGCATGGCGCGGCAGGCGCAATCCTGGGGGATGCGCCCGCTGGAAGACGCGCTGCACCTGCTGCTGGACACCGACCTGACGCTGCGCTCGTCGTCCCGTGCCCCCGCGATGGCGGTGATGGAACGGGCGCTGATCCGCCTGGCGATGATGCCCCGAGGACGGCGGTGACGCCCGAAAGGGTGGAGGCGCTGATCGTCGGTGCCGGACCCGCCGGCCTGATGGCGGCCGAGGTGCTGTCGGCGGCCGGTGCGCGGGTCGTGATCGCCGAGGCGATGCCGACGCCGGCGCGGAAGTTCCTGATGGCGGGGAAGTCGGGGCTGAACCTGACGAAGGATGAACCGGCGGCGGCGTTTGCTGGGCGGGTGCAGGGGGGCGCTGCCCCCGCGTCCGTGCCGGACGCTCCCCCGGGATATTTTCGGACAGAAGATTTGCAGGGGATCGTCGCCGGATGGGGGCCGGCTGAGGTCATGGAATGGGCGCGCGGCCTTGGCGCGGGGCTTTTCACCGGCTCCACCGGTCGGGTGTTTCCCGTGGTGATGAAGGCCTCGCCATTGTTGAGGGCGTGGCTTGCGCGCCTGGGCACGCAGGGCGCGGAGATGCGGACCCGCTGGCGCTGGAGCGGCTTTGACGGCGCGGCGCTGGTGTTCGACACGGCGGAGGGGCGGCGGCTCATGCAGCCGGATGTCGCGGTTCTGGCGCTGGGGGGCGCGAGCTGGCCGCGGCTCGGCTCGGACGCGGCATGGGTCCCGTGGCTGCGCGGGGAAGGGGTGGAGGTCGCGCCGTTCCGCCCCGCGAACATGGGTTTCCGGGTGGACTGGTCCGCGCAGATGACGCGTTTTTCGGGGGCGGCGGTGAAGGGGACCGCGCTGACCGCCGGTCCGCTGTCCAGCCGGGGCGAGTGGGTCGTCACCGCGCAGGGCGTGGAGGGCGGCGGCATCTATGAGGTCTCTGCCGCGCTGCGCGACAGGGCGCCGGGATTTGTGGATCTCGCGCCCGATCTGGATGGTGGGGCGCTCACCCGACGGCTGAGCCAGCCGCGCGGCAGGCTGTCGGTCGGGAACTGGCTGCGGCGGGTGCTTGGCGATCCGCTGCGGGTCGCGCTGCTGCTGGAATGGGGGCGGCCGCTGCCCGAGGAACCGGCGGCGTTGGCGGCGCTGATCAAGGCGCTGCCCCTGCACCATGCGGGGCTGATGGGGCTGGACCGGGCGATCTCCTCGGCGGGCGGGGTCGCGCTGGCCGGCCTGTCGTCCGATCTGGAGCTGCGCGCCCGGCCCGGCATCTTCGCGGCAGGCGAGATGCTGGACTGGGAGGCGCCGACGGGCGGCTATCTGCTGACGACCTGCCTCGCCACCGGCCGCCATGCCGGGCGTGCCGCCGCCCGGCGGTTGGAACACCCCGCGGCAGATTGACGCTGCGTCCCAAGCGGCGCAGATGTGTGCCGTTCGCTGCGGAGCCTGCCCATGTCCTCGCTTGCCATCCCCTCGTCCCGTCTGTTCACGCCCGTCCTGATCGGCGGCTGCATCATCCTGCTGATCAACTTCGCCCTGCGGGCGAGCTTCGGCGTGTTCCAGATCCCGGTGGCCGAGACCTTTGACTGGCCGCGCGCCGAGTTCAGCCTTGCCATCGCCATCCAGAACCTCGCCTGGGGCATCGGCCAGCCGATCTTCGGCGCGCTGGCGGAGCGTTGGGGGGATCGCTGGGCGATCATCCTGGGCGCGGGGCTTTACTCGCTGGGGCTGCTGATGACGGCGCTCGCCACCACGCCCGAGTTGATGCAGCTGTGGGAAATCGCCGTGGGGTTCGGGATCGCGGGCACGGGCTTCGGCGTGATCCTTGCGGTGATCGGCCGGGCGAGCAGCGACAAGAACCGCAGCCTGGCGCTGGGGATCGCCACCGCCGCCGGGTCGGCGGGGCAGGTCCTCGGGCCGCCGCTGGCGCAGGGCCTGCTGGCGGTCATGCCGTGGCCGCAGGTGTTCATGGTCTTCGCCGGGCTGATCCTGACGACGCTGCTGTTCCTGCCGCTGCTGCGCTCGGGCCAGCCGGCCAGCCGGGCCGAGCTGGAGGAAAGCATGGGCACGGTCCTCAAGCGCGCCTTCAGGGACCCCAGCTATCTGATGATCTTCGCCGGGTTCTTTTCCTGCGGCTATCAGCTTGCCTTCATCACCGCCCATTTCCCGGCGATGATCACCGAGATGTGCGGCCCGATCGGGGCGGACAGCCCGCTCGCGGCGCTGGGGATCACCACCACCTCGGCGCTGGGGGCGGTCGCGATCTCGCTGATCGGGCTGACCAACATCATGGGGTCGATCTTCGCCGGGTGGCTGGGGACGAAATACAGCCGCAAGTATCTGCTGGCGGGGGTCTATACCCTGCGGACTCTGATCGCGGCGTGGTTCATCCTGACGCCGATCACACCGCTGACGACGGTGCTGTTCTCGCTCGGGATGGGGGCGCTGTGGCTGGCGACGGTGCCGCTGACCTCGGGCCTCGTCGCCTATATCTACGGGCTGCGCTACATGGGGACGCTGTATGGCTTCGTCTTCCTGTCGCACCAGCTCGGCTCGTTCCTGGGCGTGTGGCTGGGCGGCAGGCTTTACGACCAGTATGGCGACTACACCCTCGTCTGGTGGGTCGGCGTGGGGATCGGCGCGTTTTCCGCGCTGATCCACCTGCCGATCCGCGAGATCCCGATGGGGCTCAGGCCACAGGCCGCCGCCGCCCCGGCCTGAACCGCCTACGCGTTCGCGACCGACTGGATGTATTTCGCCGTCATCAGGTCCAGATGCGCGCCGCCGCCGTTCTTGGCGACCGTGATCTCGTCGTCCGAGCGGCGGGAATAGGCCCCGGCGGGCAGATCATAGAAATCCGCGACGATGTCGGTTTCCGCGATTACCCCCTGATCCAGCGGGATCTGCACCTCGCCGATATGGCCGATGGTCGTGGCGCGGCTGTCCACGAACAGGCGGGCGCGGCGCAGCACCTCGTCGTCGGCCTCGCGCATGTCGGGGCGGTAGGCGCCGATCAGATCGACATGGGTGCCGGGGGAAAGCCAGTCGCCGTGCAGCAGCGGGGCCGTGCTCATGGTGGTCGTGGCGATGATCTCGGCGTCGCGGACGGCGGGCTCCAGATCCGCCGCCGCTTTGGCCCCGACCCGCTGCGCCAGCGCCTCGGCCGAGGCCGTGGTGCGGTTCCAGACCGTCACCTGCGCGTCGGGGATCAGGGCGCGATAGGCGGCGACCATGCTGGCGGCGACGTTGCCCGCGCCGATCACCAGCACCCGCCGCGCGTCCTTCCGCGCGAGGCGGCGGGCGGAGAGCAGGCTGTCACCGGCGGTCTTCCATTTCGTGACCAGATGGAAATCCACCAGCGCCTCTAGCTGGCCCGTCACATCGTCCAGCAGGTTGACGACGCCGTTCACCATCGGCCGGCCCGCGCCGGGGTTGCCGGGAAACACCGTGGCGGGTTTCACCGCCAGCCCCAGCCCGTCGATCCAGGCGCTGCGGGTCAGCAGCGTGTCGTCGCCGCGATAGAGGAAGCTGTCCGCGACCTGCGCGCGCGGCAGCTCGTGCCCCGCGGCGAGCGCGTCGGTCAGGGCGATCCAGTCGAGCCGCGCCTCGATCTCGGGTCCGATGATCTGCATGAAGTCCCTCGCTTTGATTGACGGCAAACTAGACGCGCGGCTGCGCTTCTGCCAGAGGCGGATCATGCCGCAGGACGACGCCACGCCTCCCCGAGTCACCGTGCTGATGGCGATTCATCAGGGCGCGCGGTTCCTGCCCGAGCAGCTTGACAGCATCGCCGCGCAGGAGGGGATCGACTGGCGGCTGGTCGTCAGCGACGACGGCTCGACCGATGGCGGGCCGGGGATCGTGCGGGATTTCGCCACCGCGCATCCCGGCCGCGTCGCGCTGCGCAACGGGCCGCGCCGCGGGGCCGCCGCCAATTTCCGCGCGCTGATGGCCGATGCGGGCGGGGCCGGGTTCACCGCCCTCGCCGACCAGGACGACCGCTGGCACGCGGGCAAGCTGGCCCGCGCCGCCGCCGCGCTGCGGGCGGTGCCGGAGGGCATGCCCGCCATCTGGTGCAGCCGCGTGGTGATCTGCGATGCGTCGCTGGCCCCGCGCGGGCTGTCGCGCCTGCCGCGCGCCGCGCCCTCGTTCCGGCATGCGCTGGTGCAAAACATGGTGCAGGGCAACACGCTGATGATGAACCGCGCCGCGCTGGCGCTGATGCGGGCGGCGGATCGGCTGGCGGGGCCGGTCGTCATGCATGACTGGTGGACCTATCAGATCGTCAGCGGCGCGGGCGGGCGTGTCATCTTCGACGCGCGCCCCTCGGTCGATTACCGCCAGCACGGCGCGAACGCGGTGGGAAGCGATGGGCCAGCCGCCCAGATCGCCCGCATGCTCCGCGGCAGGCATGCGGAGTGGAGCCGCCAGAACCTCGCCGTCCTGACCACCTGTGCGCCGTTGCTGACGGCGGAGAACCGCGCCCTGCTGGCCGAGTTCGCCCGGCTGCTGAACGGCAGCCCCGCCCAGCGCCTCGCCGCCATGCGGCGGGGCGGGTTCCACCGGCACGGCGCATTCTCGCAGGCGGCGCTGTGGGTGGCGGCGGCGCTGGGGCGGGTCTGAGCGTCCCGCTTCGGGGTTGCATCGGCGCTGCCGCCTCTGCATCGTCGCGCCGGGTGGGCAGGTCGCGGGCGGGACGCAAGCAGGACGTGAGCGCATTTCTTTCGATCGGCACCATCGCCCTGACGCTGGGCTATGTGCTCAGCCAGTTCTATCGGGCCTTCCTTGCCGTGCTCAGCCCGACGCTGCGGGACGAGCTTGGCGCGACCGCCGGCGATCTCGCGCTGTCGTCGGGGATGTGGTTCATCACCTTCGCCGCCGTGCAGCCGGGGGTGGGCTGGGCGCTGGACCGCTTCGGCCCGCGCCTGACGGTGTCGGTTCTGCTGGCGCTGGGGGGCGGCCTCGGCGCGGCGGTCTTCGCGGTGGCGAGCCAGCCCTGGCATCTGCATGTTTCGCTGGGATTGATCGGAATCGGCTGCGCCCCGGTGCTGATGGCGGCCTACTACATCTTCGCCCACGACTATCCCCGCGCCCAGTTCGGGGCCCTCGCGGCGGGGATCGTCGGTTTCGGCTCGGCTGGCAACATCCTCGGCGCGGCGCCGCTGGTCTCGCTGATCCAGTGGGCCGGCTGGCGCGAGACGCTGTGGCTGCTGGTGGCGGTGACGCTGGCCGTGGCGGCGCTGCTGGCGCTGACCGTGCGCGATCCGCAGCATCACGGCGGGCGCCCCTCGGGCAGCCTGCTCGGCATCCTCGGACTGCGGGCGCTCTGGTTCATCCTGCCGCTGTTCTTCGTCAGCTACGCCTCGTCGGCGGCGATCCGGGGCCTCTGGGCCGCGCCCTACATGGTCGAGGTCCACGGCGCGGGCGACCGGCTGGTCGGGATCGCCACGCTGGTCATGGGGATCGGCATGGTGGCGGCGAACTTCCTCGCCGGGCCCGCGACGCGGGCGGCGGGCTCGATCCGGCGGGCGGTGATCTGGGGGCACCTGATCGGGATCGCGGCCCTGACGGGGCTGTGGCTGCTGCCGGCAGCGAGCGTTCCGCTGTCCGTCGCCCTGCTGGGCGCGGTCGGGGTGACGGGCGTCAACTATGCGCTGGTCATCACCCATGCGGGCAGCTTCCTGCCGCCGCATCTGGTCGGTCGCGGCGTGACGGCGCTGAACATGGTATCCATCGGCGGGGTGGGCCTGGCGCAATTCGTCTCGCGCCCGGTCTATCGCTGGGCGCAGGAGGGGAATAGTCAGGCCGAGGCGTTCTCGCTGCTGTTCCTGTATTTCCTCGCCCCGCTGGCCCTTGGCCTGCTTCTGTATCTTCTCTCACCCGAGGCGCCCGATGCCTGACCCAAGCCGCCCCCGCGCCGAGTTGATCGAAGTCGTCGCCCCGAACCTCAAGCGGCGGCTGTCCGGCGTTACTGCCACGGTGGTGCGGCTGATCCCCGTGCAGACGCGGATGATCGGGATCGTGGCGACCGGACCGGGCCTGCCCGATGACCTGCCGCATATCCCGCTGACGCGGGCGGCCACGCTGCCCGCCGACCGCTGGCGGATTTGGCACGCCCGCCGCAACACCGAAATGGCGTTGGGGCTGATCCTGCGGCACCTGCTGCGGCGGCGCTATCGGCTGCTGTTCACCAGCGCGGCGCAGCGCAAGCATACCGGCTTCACCCGCTGGCTGATCCGCCGCCAGGACGCGCTGATCGCGACCTCGCCCCAGGCCGCCAGCTTTCTGGAGCGTCCCGCCACGGTGATCCTGCATGGCGTCGATACGCAGGTCTTCCATCCGGTCCCCGACCGGGCCGCCCTGCGCCGCGATCTTGGGCTGGACCCGGACGCCATCCTGATCGGCTGCTTCGGCCGGGTCCGGGCACAGAAGGGCGTGGACCTGCTGGTGCAGGCGGCGCTGGAGGTCTTTCCCCGCCACCCGCGCGCGCAGCTGATCTTCACCGGCCGCATCACACCGGACAACCGCGCCTTCGTGGGCGAGCTGACCGCCCGTGCGGAGGCGGCCGGTCTGGGTAGCCGCATCCGCTTCCTCGGCGAGATCCCGTGGGAGGAGGTGGTGCGCCACTATCAGGCGCTCGACCTCTTCGCCGCCCCTGCGCGGTGGGAGGGGTTCGGCCTGACCCCGCTGGAGGCGATGGCCTGCGGCGTGCCGGTGATCGCCAGCCGCGCGGGCGCCTACGAGACGCTGATCCGCGACGGCGAGACCGGCTCGCTGATCCCGCGCGAGGATGTGGGCGCGCTGGCCGGGGCGCTGGAGCGCTGGGTCGCCGACGACGAGGGCCGCGCCCGCGCAGGCGAGGCGGCGCGCAGCCACGTCTTCCGCAACCACGCCATCGAGGGCGAGGCGCGGGCCATTGTCGATGTCTATCTGAAGCTGCTGCAATGACCCCCCTCGGCTTCTACATCGCACGGACCTTGCGGGATGAGGCCCGCATGGCGGCGCTGTCCGTTCCCGCCTCGGCGCTGCTGGACGAGCTTTCCGGCAAGCGCGTGGCGCTGATCGGCAATTCCCGCGCGCTGGCGGAGCAGCGGCACGGCCCGGCGATCGACGCCGCCGGTCTGGTGATCCGCATCAACCGCGCGCCCATGCCTTCGCCGGAAAGCCACGGGACGCGCACCGACTGGCTGGCGCTCGCCACCCGGCTGCCCGATGCCGACCGCGCCCGGCTGTCCCCCCGCCGCGTCCTGTGGATGTCGCCCAAGCGCAAGCGGCTCGACTGGCGCACGGCCAGCGCCCTCGGCTTCTACCTGCATCCGCTGAACGATTATCGGGCATTGATGCAGCGGCTCGGGGCGCCGCCCACCACCGGCGCGATGATGATCGAACTTGCACTGCGCTCCGACCTCGCGCGGCTCGACCTCTACGGCTTCGACTTCTTCGCCTCGCAGTCGCTTTCGGGGCGGCGCACCGCCGGGCAGGTGCCGCACGACTTCCCCGCCGAGGCGGAATGGGTCCACGGCCTCGTCGCATCCGATCCCCGGCTGCACCTGAACTAACCCACCAGATCCGCATCGTCCCAGATCTCGGTCAACGAGCGGCGGCCGACCCGCATCAGCCGCCCCAGCGTCGCGGCCAGCGCCGGCTGGTCGCCATGTTCCGCGCAGCGCCCCACATCGACCGCGACCCCGGCGAGCGTGACCAGCCCCAGCTGCCACGCCAGCCGCGCGACGGCCTCGGCCTGCGCGACCACCGCCGCGCCGTCGCCCGACAGCGCCGCCGCCCGGACCGCGCCGAGGCCCGCGGCAAGCTGTTCCAGCGCCGCGCAGATCACCGATTCGGCCGCGCGTTCGCCAAGCTCATCCATGATCTCGTCCAGCCGCTGCCCGTCGAACCGGACGTCCTCGGTGATGTCCAGCCTGGCCAACTTGTCCATTCGGCGCCTTGCCCCGCGTTGTGAAGGTCTGACCGGCACATTGTCACGGAGCGGTCAAGAAATGCTTACGGCGCAGCGGGAAAGCCCCTCGAAATTTACCGGTCGGCAGCTTAAGACTTTCCGCGACCCAACAGCCGAGGGCGTCCATGCCGACCTATTCTCCTCTGCCCAGCTATCTCGTCCAGCGCTTTCACGGATGGAAGGCGACCCAGTTCGCCGAGAACGGCGCTTGGTACCGACGCCTTGCCGAGGACGGCCAGCGGCCCCGCGCGATGGTGATCTCGTGCTGCGATTCGCGGGTCCATGTCACCTCGATCTTCGGAGCCGACACGGGCGAGTTCTTCATCCACCGCAACATCGCCAACCTCGTGCCCCCCTATGCGCCGGACGGCCAGCAGCACGGCACCTCGGCGACGGTGGAATACGCGGTGAAGACGCTGCGGGTCGCGCATCTGATCGTGGTGGGCCACACCCGCTGCGGCGGCGTCGCGGGCTGCCATGCGATGTGCTCGGGCCAGGCGCCGGAACTGGAGGAAAAGACCAGCTTCGTCGGCCGCTGGATGGACATCCTGCGCCCCGGCTACGAGCGGGTGAAAGAGCTGCCAGAGGACGTGCAGGTGGCCGAGCTGGAAAAGCAGGCCGTCGTCGTCTCGCTGGAGAACCTGCTGACCTTCCCCATCGTCGCGGACAAGGTGAAGTCGGGCGAGATGAGCCTGCACGGCCTCGTCCACGACATCGGCAACGGAACCCTGCTGCAGCTCGGCCCGAACGGGTTTTCGCTGGTCTGAATGCCCTATGGAAAAGGCGCCCCGAGGAGCGCCTTTTTATCATTTCCAATCAGATCGGCCCGCGCTGCCCTGCGCTCGCGCGATCGGCGTCCGAGGCCGCAAACTGTCCGCCCGGCTGTTTGCGGTCGCCCCTCCGCCGGCCCTCCGCTTGCGCTCCGGGCGTTCGCGGGGGGAAAGGTCCACTGGACCTTTCCCTGATCCGGCTCACCCCTTCTTCAGCACCCGGCTGCCCAGCAGTTCCGCGATCTGCACCGCGTTCAGCGCCGCGCCCTTGCGAAGGTTGTCGCTGACGCACCACAGGTTCAGGCCGTTCTCGACCGTCGAGTCCTGCCGGATGCGCGAGATGAAGGTCGCAAAGTCGCCCACGCATTCGATCGGGGTCGCGTAGCCGCCGGGTTCGCGCTTGTCGATGACCAGGATGCCCGGCGCCTCGCGCAGGATGTCGCGGGCCTCGTCCTCGTCGAGGAAATCCTCGAACTCGATGTTGATCGCCTCGGAATGGCCGACGAAGACCGGCACCCGCACGCAGGTCGCCGTGACCTTGATCGCCGGATCGACGATCTTCTTCGTCTCGACGACCATCTTCCATTCCTCCTTGGTCTGGCCGTCTTCCATGAAGGCGTCGATCTGGGGAATGACGTTGAAGGCGATCTGCCTCTGGAACTTCTTGGGCTCGACCTCCTGACCGGGGACATAGATGCCCTTGGTCTGGGTCCACAGCTCGTCGATGCCTTCCTTGCCCGCGCCGGAAACCGACTGGTAGGTGGACACCACCACCCGCTTGATCCGCGCCCGGTCGTGCAGCGGCTTCAACGCCACCACCATCTGCGCGGTCGAGCAGTTGGGGTTGGCGATGATGTTCTTCTTCGCATAGCCGTCGATCGCCTCGGCGTTCACCTCGGGCACGACCAGCGGCACGTCCGGGTCGTAGCGATAGAGGCTGGAGTTGTCGATCACGACGCAGCCGGCCTTGGCAGCGATGGGGGCGTATTGCTTTGTCGCCTCCGAGCCGATGGCGAACAGCGCCATGTCGTAGCCGGTGAAGTCGAAGCCCTCGATGTCGCGGGTCTTGAGGGTCTTGTCACCGTAGCTGACCTCGGTCCCGAGGCTCCGGCGCGAGGCGAGCGCCACCACCTCATCGGCCGGAAACTCGCGCTCCGCCAGAATGTTGAGCATTTCGCGGCCCACGTTCCCCGTGGCCCCCGCGACGACGATCCTGTAACCCATCGACGTCCCTTTCACGAACAAGACGGGCGGCCATACCCAATAATGCGGCGGAAGTGAAGGCTGGACCGCCGCAATGGGTATTTGGACCAGAAAGAAGCAGCCGGGGTTTCTTTCTGGCTCAAATACCCACAGAACATTGCCGCAGGACCGACAGGAGCCATTCATGACCGAGCCCGCCTTCGCCGCTCCCGATGCCGCAAGCCGCCCATTGTGGCTGGTGCCGCAAGGGCCGGACGGGCCGGTTCTGCCGGATGGGGTGGACCCGGCTTGGCCCGCGGCGACCGGATTCGCGGGCAAGCCGGGGCAGGTCTGCCTGTTGCCGGGGGATGGCGGACTCAAGGGGGCGCTGTTCGGGGTCGGCAAGCCCGCGTCCCCTGCGGATCGGCCGGCGCGCGAGCGGTTCACGCTGGCGAAAGCCGCCGATGCGCTGCCGGCGGGCGACTGGCACATCGCCGGGATGCCCGAGGGGTATGACGCCGCGCACGGGGCGCTCGGCTGGCTGTTCGCGCAGTATCGGTTCGACCGCTACAAGAAAGGCGAGCCCGCCCGCGCCCGGCTGGTCTGCCCGGACGGCGTGAATGCCGATCTGCTTATCGCGCAGGCGGCGGGCGAGTATCTGGCTCGCGATCTCATCAACACACCAGCGTCTGACATGGGGCCGGACGCGCTGGAGCAGGCTGCGCGCGATCTAGCCGGACGGCACGGCGCGACCGTCGAGGTGATCGCCGGGGAGGACCTGCTCGCCCGCAATTTCCCGATGATCCACACCGTCGGTCGGGCCGCCGCGCAGGCGCCGCGGCTGATCGACCTGCGCTTTCCGGGGGAAGGCCCCGCCGTCACGCTGGTCGGCAAGGGGGTCTGCTTCGACACCGGCGGGCTGGACATCAAGCCCGCATCCTCGATGGCGCTGATGAAGAAGGACATGGGCGGGGCGGCGAACGTGCTGGGGCTGGCCGAGACGCTGGCGCGGCTGGGTCGCGCGGGCGGCTTGCGGGTGCTGATCCCGGCCGTGGAGAACGCCATTTCCAGCAACGCCTTTCGTCCCGGCGACGTGCTGACCAGCCGCAAGGGGCTGACGGTCGAGGTCAACAACACCGACGCCGAGGGGCGGCTGGTGCTGGCCGACGCGCTGGCGCTGGCGGCCGAGGAGAAGCCTTCGCTGCTGGTCAGCATGGCGACGCTGACGGGGGCGGCGCGGGTGGCGCTCGGCCCCGACCTGCCGCCGTTCTTCTGCGACGACGACCGTGTGGCCGAGACAATTTGTCAGGCGGGCCGGGACAACGCCGACCCGGTCTGGCGGATGCCATTCTGGGAGCCCTACGAGGCGATGATCGAGCCCGCCATCGCCGATCTCGACAACGCGCCGGGCGGCGGATTCGCGGGGGCGATCACCGCCGCGCTGTTCCTGCGCCGCTTCACCGAAGGGGCGGGGAGTTACGTGCATTTCGACATCTACGGCTGGCAACCAACCGCCGCCCCCGGCCGTCCCAAGGGCGGCGTGGGCCAAGGGATGAGGGCGATCCTGCACGCATTGCCGGGGCTGCTCTGATGGACCGCCGGCTGACCCCCGCGACCGAACGCATCGCCCTGAAGGGCTCGGGGATCGAGCGGGACGCGATCACCGATGGCCAGCCGATGCGCGTGGCCGTTCCGTTGGCCGACCTGCGCCGCGCCCCGGACGGCGCCCGCGACCGCCAGCTTCTGCACGGCGCGGACGTGACAGTGATCGAGGAACGGGACGACTGGGCCTTCGTGCAGGCTGCCGTGGATGGCTATTGCGGCTGGGTCCGCGGCGAGGCCCTCACGGACAGGCTGCCGCCGATCACCCACCGGGTCAGCGCCGCGGCCACGCATCTCTATCCCTCCGCCAGCTTCAAGCAGGACGAGCGGGCGCTGCTGTCGATGGGCGCGCGCCTGTCGGTGACGGGGTTCGACGGCAGGTTTGCGCAGCTGCATGACGGCCTCCATGTCCCGCTCCAGCATATCAGCGACACCCCGGCCGACGATCCGGCCGCCGTGGCGCTGTCGCTGCTGGGCACGCCTTATCTCTGGGGCGGCAACTCGCGGGGCGGCATCGACTGCTCGGGGCTGGCTCAGGCCGCGCTGCATGGCTGCGGCATCGCCTGCCCCGGCGACAGCGACATGCAGGCCAAGGCGTTCCCGGAAACGGAGACCATCCGGCGCGGCGATCTGCTGTTCTGGCCCGGCCATGTCGCGATGGCGCTGGACGCCCGCACCATGGTCCACGCCACCGCCTGGACCATGTCGGTCATCACCGAGGACATCGCCGCCGCCACCGCCCGCATCGATGCCTCGGGCGACGGGCCGTTCCGCGGCGCACGCCGGCCGCCGCTGGACGCGCGGATCGCCTTTCCGTAAATCTCGGGCCGCAACGCCTAACTGGCGGAAGCCATGAAAGGATCGACGCGATGACGCATCTGTGGGTCCGGGCGGAAAGCCGCCCGAACGAGGACCGGGCCGGCATCACCCCGGACGGCGTGCGCGACCTGATCGCGCAGGGATTCGGGATCACCGTCGAGGAATCGCCGCATCGCGTCTTTCCGACCGACGATTACGCCAGCGCAGGCGCCCGGATCGCGCCGGAAGGCTCGTGGCCGACCGCACCCGAGAGCGCCATCATCCTCGGCCTCAAGGAACTGCCCGAGGACGGCACCCCGCTGCGGCACCGCCACATCATGTTCGGCCACGCCTTCAAGGGCCAGCCCGCCGGGCAGGCGCTGCTGCGCCGCTTCCGCGAGGGCGGCGGGCGGCTTTATGATCTGGAATACCTGACGGACGACAGCGGCCGCCGCCTCGCCGCGTTCGGCTACTGGGCGGGATATGCGGGCGCGGCGGTCAGCCTGATGGCCTGGGCCGCGCAGCAGCAGGGCGGCATTTGCCCGCCGGTCGGCAGCTACCCGAACAGGACCGCGATGACCGACGACGTGCGGGCGGAACTCGACGCCACGAACCGCCCCCGCCCGACCGCCATCGTCATCGGCGCGAAGGGCCGCGTCGGCACCGGCGCGTCCGACCTCTGCGCCGAGATGGGCCTGCAAGTCACCCGCTGGGACATCGAGGAGACCCGCGCGGGCGGCCCCTTCCCCGAGATCCTGCTGCACGACGTGTTCCTCAACTCCATCCTCGCGCAGCCGGGCTGCCCGGTCTTCGTCCCGCCCGAGGCGGTGCGCCCGGCCCGCCGGCTGACCGTCATCGGCGACATCGCCTGCGATCCGTCGAGCGAGTTCAATCCGGTCAGGGTCTATGACCGGACGACCACCTGGGCCGAGCCGGTCGTGCGGGTGGCCGATCAGCCGCCGCTGGATGTGATGGCGATCGACAACCTGCCCTCGCTTCTGCCGCGCGAATCGAGCCTCGACTTCGCCCAGCAGCTTCTGCCCGTGCTGCGCCGGCTGGACCGGATCGAGGCCGGCGAATGGGGCCGCGCGGCGGCGATCTATGACACGAACCTGAAGGGACTTTCCGCATGACGATCCACTGGGTAGGCACCGGCCTTTCCGCCATTCCCGGCCTGCGCCGCCTGCTGGCGGGCGGCGCGCCCGTGACCGTCTGGAACCGCACGGTCGAGAAGGCGCGGGACGCGGTGGGCGATCTGGCGACCGACATCCGCGCCTATAGCTTCGAGGCGCTGGCCGGGGCCGTGCAGAAGGGCGATACCGTCGTGTCCATGCTGCCCGCCGACCAGCATGTGCCGCTGGCGACGCTCTGCGTGGAGCGGGGGGCGAACTTCGTCAGTTCGTCCTATATCTCGGACGGGATGGCCGCGCTGGACGATCCCGCGCGGCAGGCGGGCGTCGCGCTGGTGAACGAGGTCGGGCTGGACCCCGGCATCGACCACCTGATGGCGCACGAGCTGGTCGCCGACTATCGGCAGATCGCGCAGAAGGGCGACACGGTCAGCTTCACCAGCTATTGCGGCGGCATCCCCAAGCATCCGAACCCCTTCCGCTACAAGTTCAGCTGGTCGCCGCTGGGGGTGCTGCGGGCGCTGCGCTCGCCCTCGCGCTCGATCCGGGGCGGAGAGGAGCGGGTGGCGGATCGCCCGTGGCACGCCATCGATCCCTATGACGCGCCGCTGCCCACGCCCGAGCGATTCGAGGTCTATCCCAACCGCGATTCCACCCAGTTCGTCAGCCAATACGGCTTCGACCCGGACTGGACCCTGCGCGACTTCGTGCGCGGCACCATCCGGCTCAAGGGCTGGTCCGACGCCTGGGCCGATGTCTTCGCCGAGGTCGAGACGCTGACCGGCCCCGAGGGCGAGGTCCGGCTGGCTGAAATGGCGGACGATTTCTGGAACAACCACGCCTATGACGAGGGCGAGCCCGACCGCGTCGTGCTGTTCGTGCGCCTGCGGGCGGAACGCGGCGGCGCGGCGGTGTTCGACAAGGAATGGGTGCTGGACGCGCAGGGCTCGGCCGAAGGCACCGCGATGGCGCGGCTGGTGTCGATCCCCGTGGCGATGGCGGTCGAAGCGGTCGGCCGGGGCGAGTTTGCGCCGGGCGTCCATGCGGCCCCCGAAGACCCAGAACTGGTCGGGAAATGGCTGGTCGAGGTGGGCGGCATCGCCGATCACATGGCCAAGGTGAACCATGCGGAGGGTGCCGGGCCGATCACGGCCTGACGGCTGTCACGGGCGGATATGGCCGGCGCGCGGGAACGACCCGGCGCCCGGCGCGTTGCGCTTGAACGCAAGGAGTATGCGATGTCCCGTCTGTTCACCGTCCTTCTGTCCTCGACCCTGCTTTCCGCCCCCGCCATGGCACAGGATTTCAACGCCCAGCCCCCGGAAGCCGCCCATCAGGAACCGGCGTTCGAGGGCCAGACCCGCGCGCCCGCCATCACGGAGGAAGTGCCGCTCGAAACCAGCGTCGTCGTCGAGGGGCTGGATCATCCCTGGGGGATGGACATGCTGCCGGACGGCAGCTGGCTGGTGACCGAACGGGCCGGAAACCTGCGGCTGGTCTCGGCCGAGGGGCAGCTTTCCGAGCCGATCTCGGGCCTGCCCGAGATCGACGCCCGCGGTCAGGGCGGCCTTCTGGACGTGCTCGCCGCCCCGGATTTCGAGCAGTCGCGCCGGATCTGGTTCAGCTACGCCGCGCCCTCGGAAACCGAGCAGAACAAGAACCAGACCGCCGTCGCCACCGCCACGCTGTCGCAGGACGGCACCGCGCTGGAGAATGTCGAGATCATCTTCCGCCAGCAGCCGGCATGGGAGAGCGAGTTGCATTTCGGCTCCCGCCTGGTGCTGGACGGCGAAGGGATGCTGTTCGTCACGCTGGGGGAGCGGTCCAACGCCGAGCCCCGCGCCACCGCGCAGGACGACGACAATCACATCGGCAAGCTGGTCCGCATCAGCCCCTCGGGTGAGCCGGCGGGCGCGGGGATCGAGGGCTGGCTGCCCGAAACCTGGGCCAAGGGTTTCCGCAACGTGCAGGCCGCTGCGCTGGATGATCAGGGCCGGTTGTGGACGATCGAGCATGGCCCCGAGGGCGGGGACGAGCTGAACCAGCCGCAGCAGGGGCTGAACTATGGCTGGCCGGTCATCACCTATGGACAGGATTACGGCGGCGGGCCGATCGGCGAGGGACTCACCGCACAGGAGGGGATGGAGCAGCCGGTCTATTACTGGGACCCGGTGATCGCCCCGTCGGGCATGGTGTTCTATGACGGCGAGATGTTCCCCGAATGGCAGGGCGACATCCTCGTCGGGGCCCTGCGCGGCCAGTCGCTGGTCGAACTGGAGCTGGAGAACGACCGGGTGAGCGGCGAGGCGCGCCACCTGCCGGGCATCGGCCGGGTTCGCGACGTGGCGGTGGCACCCGACGGAGCGGTGATGCTGCTGATCGACGCCGATAACGGGCAGATGATCCGGGTGACGCGCGGGCAGTGACGCGGGGCGGCTTTGGCTACCCCACGCACCGCCACACAACCGGCAAGGCACTGCGATAGCAGCCCACCGCCGTAACGACGCCGCTGAAGGAAACGGGCCACGAGCCCGTTTCCGGGCGGTCCCTCGACGCCAGCACTCCGGAGGGACGCGTCCGCACGGGTGGGCGCGAACGCGCCCGCCATGGGGCGGGCGGACCGGGGTGATACGGCAACTCTGCTCCACTTGCGGAGAAGCGCAGATTATCGCGCTCGCCCAAGCCGGCACGAGAGACGGCGAATCGCCCGCCCTTACCGCCCGAACAACCGCTCGATATCCGCCAGCTTCAGCTCGACCCAGGTCGGCCGGCCGTGGTTGCACTGGCCGGAACGGGGCGTGCGCTCCATCTCGCGCAGCAGGGCGTTCATCTCGTCGCCCGTCATCCGCCGCCCCGAGCGGACCGAGCCGTGGCAGGCCATCGACGACAGCACCGCGTCGATCCGCCCCTGCAGCCGGTCGGCCCCTGCGCCGCCCTCCAGATCGTCCGCGATGTCGCGCAGCAGCGCCGCCGCGTCGCATTGGCCCAGCGCGGCGGGCACCTCACGCACCGCGACGCAGCCCGGCCCGAACGGTTCGACCACCAGCCCCAGACGGTCCAGATCATCGGCCAGCGCCAGAACCCGCGCGGCCCCGTCGCCCAGATCCACGATCTCGGGGATCAGCAGCGCCTGCGAGGGGATGCGCACCTGCGCCGCCTGCGCCTTCAGCCGCTCATAGACCAGCCGCTCATGCGCGGCGTGCTGGTCCACGATCACAATGCCGTCCCGCGTCTGGGCGACGATCCAGTTCTCGTGCAACTGCGCCCGCGCCGCGCCGAGCGGCGCCGCGAGCGGCCCAGCGCTCTCCTCCGGCGCGGCTTCGACCCGCGCATGCGCCTCGGCAAAGCCCGGCATGTCGGGCGCGGCCAGCGGCGCCTGCGCCTCCCACGCGGCCCGCACCGCCGCGGGCGAGGGGCGCGGCTCGGGGCGGAACGCCGCCAGCGTCGCCGCCCCGCCGGTGGTCGAGGCGCGGTGCCCCGCCCCCGCCATCGCATGGCGCAGGGCCGAGACGACCAGCCCCCGCGCCGCGTCGGGCTCGCGGAACCGCACCTCGACCTTGGCGGGATGCACGTTCACGTCCACCCCCTGCGGATCACAGGCGACGAACAGCACCGCCGCCGGGTGCCGCCCCGCGGCGAGGACGTCGAAATACCCCGCCCGCAGCGCCCCGGTCAGCAGCTTGTCGCGCACCGGGCGCCCGTTGACATAAAGATGCTGCGCCACCGCCGCGCCGCGCGAATAGGTCGGCAGCGCCGCAAGCCCGGTCAGCCGCAGCCCGTCGCGGGTGGCGTCCAGCGGGACCGCGTTCTCGGTGAACTCGCGGCCCATCACCCGGCCGATCCGGGCGGACATTGCCGCCAGCGCATCGCCCGCCTCGGCGTCGGCGCGGAACAGCAGGCGCGGGGCCGCGCCCTCGTCCTCCTCGCTCAGCGTGAAGCTCACGCCCGGCTCGGCCATCGACAGGCGGCGGACCACCTCGGCGATGGCCTGCGTCTCGGCCCGGTCGCTGCGCAGGAAGCGCAGCCGCGCCGGCGTGGCGAAGAACAGGTCGCGCAGTTCAACGACCGTGCCGCGATTGCCGGCCGCCGGGCGCACCTCGCCGATGCGGCCGCCGGTGACGTCGATCCGCGCCGGCTCGGCCCCCGCCACGCGGCTGGTGATGGACAGCCGCCCGACCGCACCGAGGCTCGGCAGCGCCTCGCCGCGAAAGCCGAAGCTGCGGATGTTGAGCAGGTCCGAGCCGTCGATCTTGGACGTCGCGTGCCGCGCCAGCGCCAGCGGCAGGTCGCCGGCGGTCATGCCGCAACCGTCGTCGCTGACCCGGATCAGCCGCTTGCCGCCGCCCGCGATCACCACGTCGATCCGGCCCGCCCCCGCGTCCAGCGCGTTTTCCACCAGCTCCTTGACGGCCGAGGCGGGACGCTCGACCACCTCGCCCGCGGCGATCCGGTTGGCGGCGGATTCATCCAGTTGCCGGATGATGGGGCGGATATGGGGTTCGTGGCGGGTCATGCCTCAATATCTAGCATGGCCCGCATCATAGCCGCCAGAGATTCGTCCCCGTTCCGCCTTGTCGCAAGACGCGCAGCCGGGCTCAGCCAATTCAACTTTCGGAACCAAACGCTCCGGTCGCGCGTCAAGACACGGAAGGGTCGGGGCAACCCGGCCGCATGGTAAACAGGAGATGGTTATGAACAAGTTTGGAGTCGCCCTGGCCTTCGGGCTCACCCTCGGGGTTGCCGCCTGCGGTGACAACCCGACCGAGCGCGCCGTGACCGGTGCGACCACCGGTGCCGTGGTGGCCGGTCCCGTGGGCGCGGCGGTCGGCGGCGTGGCCGGGGGCACGGGGGCGGTGCAGGTCAATCCTTGAGGTCCGCACGGACTACCGAAAGGCCGCGCATCCGAAGGGGCGCGCGGCCTTTTTCTTTCAATTGAGCGGCGCGGGCTGCACCTCGGCCCCCTCGACGCCCTCCGGTCGGCCCACCAGCACGAAACGCAGCTTGCCCGAGTCCAGCAGATCGGTCGCCACCCGCTGCACACCCTTGGCGGTCACGGCCATGACCTTGTCGTTCCGCGTGTTGACGTAGTCGCGCGGCATTCCCATCAGCTGCATCCCGGCCAGAATCCCGGCGATCCGCCCGTTGCCGTCGAAGCGCAGCGGGTATTCGCCGGTCAGGTAGGTCTTGGCGTCGGTCAGCTCCTGCTCGGTCACGCCCTCTTCCATCCCGTCCCAGACCTCGCGCAGGATCGTCACCGCCTCGGCGGTGCTGTCGTTGGCCGTCGCCATGCCGCCCTGCCATGTCTCGCCCAGCACCTTGTTGGCCAGCCCGGTGCCGACGCCGTAGGTCAGGCCGCGCTTCTCGCGGATCTCGGTCATCAACCGCGAGGAAAACCCGCCGCCGCCGAGGATATGGTCCAGCACGAAGGCGGCGAAGTAGTCGGGATGGTCCATCGCCAGCCCCTCCTGCGCGAAGGCGACCACGGTCTGCGGGCTGTCCCATTCGACCAGCGTGGTGCCGCCGGTCAGTTGCAGCGCCGGTTCGGGCGGCAGCGGGGCGCTCGCCTGCGCGGGCAGGTCGCCCAGCAGCCGGTCCATCAGCCGGCCGAGCTCGTCGGGCGAGATGTCCCCCGACGCGGCGACCAGCACCCGGTCGCGAGCCAGCACCCGGTCCTTGGCCGCGCGCAGGTCGTCCGGCGTCAGCGCCGCGACGCTCTCCGCCGTGCCGTTGATCGAGGTGCCGTAGGGGTGATCGCCCCACGCCTCACGCGCCAGCGCCTTGGCGGCGATGGCGTTCGGGTCGGTGTCCTCGGCCCGGATCACCGACTGCACCTGCGTGCGCACCCGGTCCACCGCATCGGCCTCGAAACGGGGCTCGACCAGCGCGGCCCGCAGCAGGTCCACGGAGGCGCCGCGGTTCTCGGTCAGCATCCGGGCGGTGACGGTCACGGCATCGTCGCCCGCGCTGAAGCCGAAGCTGGCGGCGAGATCCTGCGCCGCCTCGGCGAAGGCCACGGCGTCCATGTCAGCGGCCCCTTCCTCTAGCGTCGCGGTCATCAGGTTGACGGCCCCGCGCTTGCCGGGCGCATCGACCGACGCCCCGCCGCGGAACGAGATCGTCAGCGCCACGAAGGGAATCGTGTGATCCTCGACCAGCCAGGCGGTGATCCCGCCCGGCGAGGTGACTTCCTGGATGTCGATGGCGCGGGCCGGGAAGGCGGCGAGCAGGGTCAGCGCAAGGCTGGCGACGATGGCGCGGATCATGGCTGCGGCTCCGGCTGGATGGTGGCGGAGGAGTCCTCGGGCGTCACGACGGGATCGGGCGGTGCCGGGTTGTCCGGTGTGGGCGTGTCAGTGAGGGACGCGGCGGTCGGGTCAGAGGGCTGCCCGCTGCGCTGGCGCGGGCGCTCCGAGCCGATGGGCGTGGGCCGGGGCGCTGCTGCTGCGCCGCTGCTGTCCGTTGCTGCCGCCGCAGGGGGTGCCTCCCGCGTTTCCGAAAGAGGCTGCAAAAGGTCGGCCTCCCCAGCGGCCGGAGAGTCCGAAGCGGCGGCCGCCTCGCTGGAACTCTCCGATGCGGCCTCGGCTGCGTCCGGCATCGCCGCCGCATCCGCCGCGACCGGAGCCGCGCCTCCATCATCCGCCGTCGCTATCTGCCCCGCCGGAATCTGCACCGGCGCATCGCCGGCCTGCGCCACCGCCGCGCCGGGCTCGGGCAGCAGCCACGAGGTCACGCCCGGCTGGCCGTCCAGCACCAGCCGGGCGGCGTTCATCACGTCCTCGGCGGTCACCGCGGCCAGAATCTCCGGCCAGTCGTTCACGTCCTCGACCGTCAGCCCGATCGACAGGCCCTGCCCGTAATCATAGGCGCGGCCATGCGCCGAGTCGCGCTCATAGATGCGGTCGGCCCGCAGGCGGGTCCGCACCCGTTCCAGCGCGTCGGGATCGGGGCCATCCGCAAGGAACTGCGCGACGGTCTCGGCCAGCATCGCCTCGGTTTCCTCCTGCGAGACGCCGGGCGCGGGCACCACGGTCAGGGAAAACGTCGTCGGATCGACCGACAACCCGTTGTAGCGCGCGCCTGCATAGACCGCCTTGCCGGTCAGCATCAGCGACTTGCCCAGCACCGAGGTCTGGGACGGCCCGCCCAGCAGATCGGCCAGCACCGCCAGCGCCGCCGCCGTCTTCTGGTCGCCGGGATTGCGTTCGGGCGCGATCACGCCGCGCGACAGGACCGGCTGCGGCACGCGCGGGTCGGTCATCTGCACGCGCCGCTCGGTGCGCTGCACAGGTTCCTGCGGGCGCGCGTCGCGGTCCGCGCTCGGCTTGGCGGGGATCGCGCCGTAATGTTCCTGCGCCAGCGCGCGCACCTGCTCGGGCGTCACGTCGCCCGCGACGACCAGCACGGCGGCGTTCGGGGCGTAGTGTTCGTCATACCAGGCCAGCGCATCCTCGCGCGTGAGGCCCATCATCTCGTGCCGCCAGCCGATCACCGGGTTGCCATAGGGGTGGTTGTAGAACTGCACGGCCGAGACTTCCTCGCCGAACAGCGCCGCCGGGTCGCTGTCGGTGCGCTGCGCCCGCTCCTCCAGCACGACCTGCCGTTCGGCCTGCCAGTCATCCTCGCCGATCTGAAGGTTGGCCATGCGGTCCGCCTCCATCCGCATGACCAGCGGTAGGCGGTCGGCGGCGATGCGCTGGAAATAGGCGGTGAAGTCGTAGCTGGTGAAGGCGTTGTCCATGCCGCCATTGGCGGTGACGGTGCGCGACAGCTCGCCCGGCGCCATCGTGTCGGTGCCCTTGAACATCAGATGTTCGAGGTAATGGGCAAGCCCGGTCTTGCCCGGCTCCTCGTCGGCCGAGCCGATCCGATACCACACCATCTGCACGACCACCGGGGCGCGGTGATCCTCGATCACCACGGCCTCCATGCCGTTCTGCAGGGTGAAATGGGTGACGCCGGGCGGCATCTCGGCCAGCGCAGCGGCGGGAGCGAGCGCGATCAGCGCGGCGGAAAGCGGGAATCGTCTGGCGGGACCGGCGCGGCGCATGAATGCTCCTTCGCGTGAGGGGTTGGCGTCAGGGTGACGGCTGGATGGCGGCGGCGCAAGCGCGCGGCAGGTCAAACGGACGTGACGGGCGCGCGACCTGTCCGGCGCACGGGCCGGTCCGCCTGCCGCCGCGTCGCCGCCCGCAAGAAGTATCAGCGGCTTGCACCCGCCGCGGCCCGCTGGCAGGGTCCGCGCCATGACCGACAGCGCCCCCGATCCCGCCCCCGGCACCATCCTCATCACCGGCGCCGGCAGCGGCATCGGCAAGCTGACCGCGCAGGCGTTCCTGGGCGCCGGCTGGCGCGTCGGGCTGATGGGCCGCCGCGCCGAGACGCTTAAGGACTGCGCCGACGGCCATCCCGAGGCGCTGGTCCTGCCCGGCGACGTGACCGACCCGGATGCCGCCGAAAGCGCGATCGCCGCCATGGCGGAGCGCTGGGGCCGGATCGACGTGCTGTTCAACAACGCCGGCCTGTTCCTGCCCGCCGCCACCATCGACGAGATTTCGGTCGCCGACTGGCAGCGCCTCGCCCGCCCGAACATCGACGGCATGTTCCTGATGGCCCGCGCCGCCTTCGCGCAGATGCGCCGACAGACGCCGCAGGGTGGGCGGATCATCAACAACGGCTCGATCAGCGCCCATGTGCCGCGCTGGGGCTCGGCCCCCTACACCATGTCCAAGCACGCCGTCACCGGGCTGACGAAGGCGCTGTCACTGGACGGGCGGGCCTTCGGCATTGCCTGCGGGCAGATCGACGTGGGCAACGCGCTGACCGACATGGTCACGGCGATGACGCAGGGCGTGCCGCAGGCCGACGGGCACCGCGCGCCCGAGCCGGTGATGGACGCCCGCCACGTCGCGGATGCGGTGCTGCACATGGCCGGGTTGCCGCTGTCGGCCAATGTCCAGTTCATGACGGTGATGGCGACCGCCATGCCGTTCATCGGAAGGGGTTGAGCGTGAAGACCTGCGCAATCGGCGGGCTGTCCGTGCCCGATATCTGCCTCGGCACGATGACCTTCGGCACCCAGACCGACCGGCAAGGCGCCTTCGCGCAGATGGATGCCGCGCTCGATGCCGGGCTGACCTTCTGGGACACGGCCGAGATGTATCCGGTGAACCCCGTGACCGCCGAGACGCACGGCATGACCGAAACGATCATCGGCGAATGGCTCGCCCGCAGCGGCAGGCGCGACCGGCTGACCCTCGCCACCAAAGCCAGCGGGCGGGGCCGGAACGGCCGCTTCAGCCGGGACGACGCGGGGTTCGGCCCGGAGAGCATCGAGAGCGCCGTCGATGGCTCACTGAAACGGCTGCGGACGGACCTGATCGACCTCTATCAGCTCCACTGGTCGGAACGCGGCAGCTACGCCTTCCGCAGGAACTGGACCTTCGACCCGCGCGGCAGTTCCAAGGCCGAGGTCGAGGACCACATGGCCGGCATCTCCGACGCCATGCGCCGCATCGTCGCCGCCGGCAAGGTGCGCGAGTTCGGGCTGTCGAACGAGACCGCATGGGGCACAATGCGCTGGCTGGATGCGGCGGAACGCACCGGCGGGCCGCGCGTCGTCTCGGTCCAGAACGAATACGGGCCGCTGCACCGGCTCTACGACACCGACATGGCCGAGGTGAGCCAGAAGGAGGCCGTCACGCTGCTGGCCTATTCGCCGCTGTCCGCCGGGCTGCTGACCGGCAAGTATTCGGGCGGCAAGCTGCCCCCGGTCAGCCGCGCCGGGGCGGATATCGCCCATGGCGGGCCGGGCAATCTGGGCGGCCGCCGCACCCCGCGCGGGACCGAGGCCGCCGACGCCTGGGGCCGGATGGCCCGCGATCTGGGGCACGACCCGATCCACCTCGCCATCGCCTTCGTCCGGGCCCGCCCGTATCCCGCGATCCCGATCATCGGCGCCTCGACGCCCGCGCAGCTTGACCACCTGCTCGCCGGGCTGGACGTGACCATCGACGAGGAAGCGGAGACGGCGATCGACCGCTTCCACCGCGCCCATCCCCTGCCCTTCTGAACCGGAGCCTTCCATGCTGCCGCCCATCCTTCGCAACCTGCGCATCCCCGCCGTCGCCGCGCCGATGTTCATCGTCTCGGGACCGGAACTGGTGATCGCGCAGTGCAAGGCGGGGATCGTCGGCTCGTTCCCGGCGCTGAACGCGCGCGAGAAGGACGGCGAGCCCGTGCAGCTGGAGGCGTGGCTCACCCGGATCACCGAGGAGCTGGACCGCCACAATCAGGCGAACCCCGACCGGCCCGCCGCGCCCTTCGCGGTGAACCAGATCGTCCACCGCTCGAACGCGCGGCTGGAGCGGGACATCGAGATCTGCCACCGCCACAAGGTGCCGATCTGGATCACGTCGCTGGGCGCGCGGCCCGAGGTGAACGAGGCCGCCCATGATTGCGGCGCCATCGCGCTGCACGACATCATCAACGTGACCTTCGCCCGCAAGGCGCTGGAGAAAGGCGCGGACGGTCTCATCGCCGTCGCGGCGGGGGCGGGCGGCCATGCGGGGCCGCAGTCGCCCTTCGCGCTGATCCAGGAAATCCGCGAGTTCTTCGATGGCCCGCTGCTGCTGTCGGGCGCCATCGCCACCGGCCGCGCGGTGCTGGCGGCGCAGGCGATGGGCGCGGATCTGGCGTATATCGGCAGCCCCTTCATCGCCACCGACGAGGCGAACGCCGTGCCGGACTACAAGCGGATGATCGTGGAGAGCGGGGCCGAGGACATCCTCTATTCCCCGCTGTTCACCGGCATCCACGGCAACTACCTGAAAGCTTCGATCCGCGCGGCGGGTATGGACCCCGACAGGCTGGATTCGGCGGCCGCAGCGGCAATGGATTTCGGCGCCAAGAGCGACGGCAAGCCCAAGGCGTGGAGCGAGATCTGGGGCTCGGGTCAGGGCATCGGCGCGGTGAAGTCGGTCATGCCCGCGGGCGCGCTGGTGGACCGGCTGGCCGGGGAATACGCGGCCGCCAAGCGCGCATTGTGCGAGGGCTGAAGACCTCCGCCGCGAAAGAGCCTGCGATGCAGTTGCGGGCAGCGGCTTCCGGCGCCGCTCGCCTGTGCCCGCCGATGTCAATGGGCCTGCCAAGGACGTGGCATGAGCCCTGCGGCAGACCGGCGCTCAGCCCCGCACCAGCCGCGCCATGAAGAACCCGTCCATCCCGCCCCGATCCGGCCCGTAGTCGGGGCGCAGCCGCAGCCCGCCCGCCTCGGTGATCCAGTCCGGCGCGATCCCCGGCAGCTGGGGCCGCTCCACCCGCAGCCCCGGATGACGGGCAAGCGCGGCGGCAAGCTGGTCCTCGCCCTCCGCCGGCAGCAGCGAGCAGACCGCATAGACCAGCCGCCCGCCCGGCCGCAGCAGCGTCAGCGCATGGTCGATCAGCGCCGCTTGCAGCGCCGTCAGCTCGGGAATGGCGCTGCCGTCGCGGATCAGCGGCAGTTCGGGATGGCGGCGGATCGTGCCGGTGGCCGAGCAGGGCGCGTCCAGCAGCACTGCGTCGAGCGGCGTCTCGGGCCGCCAGACCAGCGCATCTGCGGCAATCAGCGTCGCTGAAAGGCCGGTGCGGGCGAGGTTTTCCCGCACCCGCTCAAGCCGCGCGGGGCTGAGATCGATGGCCGCAACCTCCGCGCCCGCCGCCGCAAGCTGCATCGTCTTGCCGCCGGGCGCGGCGCAGAGATCGGCGATCCGCTCGCCCGGCTCGGGTGCCAGCAGCCTGACCGGCAGCGCGGCGGCCGCGTCCTGCACCCACCATGCGCCCTCCTGATAGCCCGGCAGGGCCGTCACCTGCGTTCCCGGCGTCAGGCGATGACTGCCGGTCGGCAGCGCCTCGCCGGGAGTTTCCACGCCGGGCTTGCCGGTCAGATCGATGGGGGCGCCGCGTTCATGCGCAGCCTCGATGGCGTCCGCCACGGCTTCGCCCCACGCGGCGGCGATGGGTTCGCGCAGCCAGTCCGGCAGGCGCGACGGCTCGGCCGCATCCCACGTTGCCTGCCCCTCCGCCGCCCGCCGCAGCACCGCGTTGACCATGCCTGCGGCCGCCCGGACCTTGGGCGAGCCGGCGCGGGCCAGCGCCACGGCGGCGTTGACCGCGCCATGCGGCGCCTCGCCCAGCCCCAGCATCTCGGTGGTGGCCAGCGTCAGGATGTCCATCACCTCGGGACGAGGGCGGCGCGGGGTCAAAGGCTCCAGCACCGCCTGCGAGCGGCCGAAGCGGCGCAGCGTTTCCGCCGCGAGCCTTTGCGCGCGCGCCCGGTCGCCGGGGGAAAGCTGTTCGAGCGCGCCCGCCGCTTCGGGCAGCGTCGCCCCGTCCCGCACGGCGGCGATGAGCGACAGGGCGGCGGCGCGCGGGTTGGGCGCCGGCCGGGGGCGATCCTCGCGCCGCCGGGGAACCCCACTTTCAGATGGGGCTTGCTCGGGGCGCTTGCTGGTGGACCTGGGCCGCTGACGTTCGGCGCGATCTCGGGTCGGTTTCGGCGCGCGCTCGGGTCCGGTCTCCGCCCCCTGCTCGGGAGGGGGTTCGGCAGCGGCGGCCGCCGGAACCGGCGCATCCGCCGGCTTGCGGCGCGGGCGGGCTTCGGCGCCGGTCGGGGGGCGTGGGGGTTCGTCGCGCTTGTCCATCGCCGCTCCGGTGCTTAGCTGGAGGTCATTGATAGCCAGACTGCACGGGATTTGCCATGAGTGATGAGGTCAAGGAGGACGGCGCCGGAAAACCCGCGCCGCAGGACCGCTCCCACCTTCCGCCCGCCGCCCAGCGCGCCCTGGCCGAGGCCGAGGAGCGCCGCCGCAACGCCCCGCCGTTGGACCTGCCGCCGGAACTCGGCGGCCGCGACGGGCCGGAGCCGGTCCGTTACGGCGATTACGAACGCAAGGGCATCGCCGTCGATTTCTGAGGGGCGGCTCCGCCCCGAAGGCGGCAGCCGATCAGGCGGCCGCGGGCTCCAGCGCCGGGCGGGCGCTGCGGGACTTGCGCAGATAACGCTCGCAGGACAGGTCGTCCGCCTGAATGTCGGGCGTGCGGCCGCCGATCATGTCGGCCAGCACCCGCGCAGAACCCGCCGCCATCGTCCAGCCCAGCGTTCCGTGCCCGGTATTCACCCACAGGTTCCCCACCCCGGTCGCACCGATGATCGGCGTTCCGTCGGGCGTCATCGGCCGAAGCCCCGTCCAGAACGTCGCCCGGTCCAGATCGCCCGCGCCGCCGAACAGCTCGCCCACCGACTTCGCCAGCGTGGCGCGGCGGCGGGGCGACAGCGACAGGTCGAACCCGGCAAGCTCCGCCAGCCCGCCGACGCGGATGCGGTCGCCAAGGCGGGTGATGGCGATCTTGTAGGTCTCGTCCATCACCGTGGACACCGGCGCGCGGGCCGCATCCACGATCGGCAGGGTCAGCGAATAGCCCTTGACCGGATGCACCGGCAGGCGCACCCCGAAGGGCGCCACCAGCGCCGGCGAATGGCTGCCCAGCGCCACCACGAACAGATCCGCCGTCAGCCGCCCGGCCGAGGTCCGCACGGCCTCGATCCGGCCCGCGCCGCTTTCCAGCGCCTCGATCGCGGTGTCGTAGAGGAAGGTCACGCCCTGCTCGGCCGCCAGCGCGGCGAGCGACTGGGTGAAGATATGGCAATCGCCCGTCTCGTCGCCCGGCAGGCGCAGCCCGCCCGCCAGCAGGTGGCGCGAATGGGCCAGCCCCGGCTCGGCGGCAATGCAGCCGTCCACGTCCAGCTCCTCATAGGCGACGCCGTCGGCCTTGAGCACCTTGATGTCCTTGGCGACGGCCTTGACCTGCTTCTCGTCGCGGAACAGCTGGAGCGTGCCCTGCGTCCGCTCCTCATAGCGGATGCCGGTTTCCGTGCGCAGCGATTCGAGGCATTCGCGCGAATAGACCGCCAGCCGCATCATCCGCGACTTGTTCACCTCGTAGGCATCGGCGGTGCAGTTGCGCAGCATCTGCGCCATCCAGCCCGCGCGGGTCCGGTCGGCCGAGGCGCGCAGGATCAGCGGCGCGTGGCGCTGGAACATCCAGCGCAGCGCCTTCTGCGGGATGCCGGGCGCGGCCCAGGGGGTGGAGTAGCCGGGCGAGATCTCGCCCGCATTGGCGAAGCTGGTCTCCATCGCCGCCGCTGGCTGGCGGTCCACGACCGTGACCTGATGGCCCGCGCGCGACAGATACCACGCGCTGGTGACACCGATCACACCCGCGCCAAGAACGACGATTCGCATACCGCACCCTCCCCAAAGGACTTGATCCCGGAAGGATGCAGCCGTCGCCCCGGAATGTGCTGCGAAACTGGGCCTGCGGCGGGTTGTCGCACGCAAGATTCAGCGGCGTTCACGCGCGAAGAAGACGACTTCTTGCGCTGCGCCGCGAATCGAGCGGCGGAACCCCCGTCAAAGCCCCAGAACGTCGGCCATGTCGTATTCGCCCGGACCCTTGTCCTGCCCCCACAAGGCCGCCCGCAGCGCGCCCCGCGCATAGATCGCGCGGTCCGTCGCGACGTGGCGCAGGATCACCCGCTCGCCCTGGCCGGCGAAGATCACGTCATGCTCGCCCACCACGTCGCCGCCCCGGATCGCCGCGAAGCCGATGGAGCCTTTCTCGCGCGCCCCCGTCATCCCCTCGCGGGCGGGTGTCCGCAGGTCGGCAAGCGCCGCGCCGCGCCCCTCGGCGGCGGCCTCGCCCAGCATCAGGGCGGTGCCCGAAGGGGCGTCCACCTTCATCCGGTGATGGGCCTCGACCACCTCGATGTCCCAGTCCTCGCCCAAGGCGGCGGCGACCTTGCGGGTCAACCCGACCAGCAGGTTGACGCCAAGGCTCATGTTGCCCGCCCGGATGATCGGCGCGTGGCGGGCTGCGGCGGCGATCTTCTTCAGATCGTCCGCGCCCAGCCCGGTCGTGCCGATGACATGGACGGCGCGCGCCTGCGCAGCGAGTTCGGCGAAGGCCACGGTCGCCGCGGGCGTCGTGAAGTCGATCACCGCCTGCGCCTTTGCGATCGCCTCGACCGCGTCGTCGGTCACGGTGACGCCGACCGCCGGCCCGCCCATCGCCGCGCCCACGTCCCGCCCGACCCAGTCGCTGCCTTCGCGCACCAGCGCGCCGACCAGCCGGCAGGCGTCCGAGGCCAGCACCTCGCGCACCAGCATCCTGCCCATGCGCCCCGAGACGCCCGTGACCACGATCCCCGGCAAACCCTGATCCATCCGCATTCCCCCGCACCGCTTCCGTGCCGCCGTCCTAGCCCGTTGCGGCAGGCCCCGCGACCCCCTAGATGGGGCGGATGGCATCCAATCGATTCAATACCGGGCCCGGTCCGTCGCAGCGGCAGCTGCGCGTGGGCGAGCTGATCCGCCGCACGCTCGGCGACGTGCTGCTGCGCGGCGACGTGCACGACCCCGACCTCAACCGCTTTTCCATCACCGTGGGCGAGGTGCGGACCTCGCCCGACCTGAAGGTGGCGACCGCCTATGTGCTGCCGCTCGGCGGCCTCGACGCCGAAGAGGCGCTGACCGCCCTGCGCCGCAACACGCGCGAGCTGCGGCATCTGGTGTCCAAGGGGCTGACGCTGAAATACGCGCCGCAACTGCGCTTCGTGCTGGACGAGACTTTCGACCGCATGGACGACACCCGCCGCCTGCTGAGCGAGGACCGGGTGCGCCGCGACGTGGCGGCGGGCGATGATGAGGGTCAGGACGGCGACGACCAAGACGGTGGCGATGAAGCTTGACCTGACCCGCCGCCTCGGGCTGGCGGTTGGCGCGCTGATCGCCATGACCCTGCCAGCCGTCGCCGATAGCTGCGAGAAGCGCCAGTTCGAGGGCAAGGGCTATGCCGTCTGCACCGTGGACGGCGCCGATCAGGACCGGCTGCGGCTGTGGCTCGACGGGCCGGATGGGCGCGTGCTGGGCGATTTCCGCGCGGTGCGGGGCACGCTCGGATCGGGCGAGGTGCTTGCTTTCGCCATGAACGCGGGGATGTATCACCCCGACTATACGCCGGTCGGGCTCTACCGCGCCGACGGGGTGCAGAAATCCGGGCTGGTGACGGCGGGCGGCGGCGGCAATTTCGGGCTGCGGCCCAACGGCGTCTTCTGCGTCGGCGCAAAGGCACCCTTTCAGGTGATCGAAAGCCGCCGCTTCGAGAAAGCCGATCCCGACTGCCGGCTGGCCACGCAATCCGGGCCGATGCTGCTGATCGACGGCGAGCTGCACCCGCGTTTTCTGCCGGACAGCGACAGCCGCTATATCCGCAACGGCGTCGGCGTGTCGCGCGATTTCCAGACGGCGTGGTTCGTGATCTCGGACAGCGCGGTGACGTTCCACGAATTCGCCCGGTTCTTCCGGGATGAACTCGACGCGC
This sequence comes from Paracoccus sp. Z118, assembly GCF_019061185.1. Classification (GTDB taxonomy): domain Bacteria; phylum Pseudomonadota; class Alphaproteobacteria; order Rhodobacterales; family Rhodobacteraceae; genus Paracoccus. The sequence continues at coordinate 176,323 of NZ_JAHQZU010000004.1, read as the reverse complement.
GCAATGCGCTGTATTTCGACGGCTCGATCTCGCGTCTTTACGCGCCGGATATCCGGCGGGCGGATTGGGGGCGGACGATGGGGCCGATCATCGGCTTCGTCGCGCAAGGGGGCAATTCCTGATGGCACGCAAGAAGGGCCGCGACGTCTCCGGCTGGCTGATCGTGGACAAGCCGGCGGGCGTCGGCTCGACCGATGTGGTGGGCAAGGTCCGCTGGGCGCTGGACGCCAGGAAGGCGGGCCATGCTGGCACGCTGGACCCCGACGCGACCGGACTGCTGGCGGTGGCTTTGGGAGAGGCGACGAAGACCGTCCCCTACCTGACCGACGCGCTGAAGGCCTATGATTTCAGCGTCGCCTGGGGGGCGGAGACCGCGACCGACGACGCCTCGGGGCAGGTGCTGCGGACCTCGGACCTGCGGCCTTCCGCGGACGCGATCCGGGACGCGCTGGGGGCGTTCCGGGGCGAGATCATGCAGGTGCCGCCTGCCGTCTCGGCGGTGAAGGTCGATGGCGCGCGCGCCTACGACCTCGCCCGCGAAGGCGAAGCGGTCGAGCTTGCCGCCCGCCCGCTCTGGGTCGAGGAGTTGGAGCTGCTGGAGGCGCGCGAAGACGGCGCCGACCTGCACATGGTCTGCGGCAAGGGCGGCTATGTCCGCGCCATCGCCCGCGATCTGGGCCGCGCGCTGGGATGCCTCGGTCATGTCACCGGCTTGCGCCGGGTCTGGTCGGGGCCGTTCGACGTCGATCAAGGGGTCCCGTTCGACCGCATCGACCGCGCCAACCAGGGCGAACTCGACGCTGCGCTGCTGCCGATCGAATCCGCGCTGGACCTGCCGCAGGTGCAGGCGACGGACATCGGCGCGGTCCGCATCGGCAACGGCAATCCCGGCCAGGTGATCGGCCACGCCGAGTTCGGCACCGAGGTCTGGGTCAGCCACGAGGGCCGCGCCCTCTGCATCGGCCGCTACATGGGCGGCGAGGTGCATCCCAGCCGGGTCTTCGTCCGAAACTGACGCTGCGTCGCAGCAATCTTTTCCTTCTTGCCAGCATACATAAGTTGCAATGCCGCCTGTCTTGGGCGATTTTCCACTGCGGGATCGGCCGGAGAAGCCGGACCGCAGGGAGGAAAAGATGGACAATCGACCGACAGGCGCCGCGGCAGCGGTGCCGGTTGCCTTGCCCGCGCATGGGCAGGTTTCCGAGCATGGCGCCGCAACCGGTCTCGGCCGCGCTGACGATTGGACATGCGCCGCATGATCGCAGGCCGCTCCTGCATTTTCCGGGCCGCCGGGGCCGATCGCAGCCGGCGCGACCAGGACAGGCGCCGCCAATTCGACATCCTTCCGCCACAGCCTCGCCGCATTTTCCGCGGCGCGACTGAACGCTTGCAATGCAATCGCTCTTGCCTGAACGTTTCAACTACGGCCGCCCGCAGGGCGGTATCTGGGAGGACTACATGAAGACTTTTCTGATGACCGTCGGCGTGACCGCGCTGATGACGGCGGGCGCTCAGGCCGCCATCTCTGACAACGTCGTCAAGATCGGCATCCTGAACGACCAGTCGGGCCCCTACTCCGCGCTCGGCGGCGTCGGCTCGGTCGAGGCGGCGCGGATGGCCGTCGAGGATTTCGGCGGCACCGTGCAGGGCGCGCCGATCGAGATCCTGGGCGCCGACCACCAGAACAAGGCCGATATCGGCTCGACCGTCGCGCGGCAGTGGTTCGACACCGAGCAGGTCGATGCGATCATGGACCTGACGACCTCGTCGGTCGCGCTGGCGGTGCAGGGCATCGCGGGCGAGAAGAAGCGCATCACCATCAACACCGGCGCCGGCACGACCGAGATCACGGGCGCCGCCTGTACCCCCTACAGCTTCCACTGGGCCTATGACACCCACGCGCTCGCCGTCGGCACCGGCGGCGCGGTCGTGGAAGCCGGCGGCGACACCTGGTTCTTCCTGACCGCCGACTACGCCTTCGGCTACTCGCTGGAGGAAAACACCACCAAGACGGTGGAGGCCGCGGGCGGCCAGGTGCTCGGTTCGGTCCGTCACCCGCTGAACAACAACGACTTCTCGGCCTTCCTGCTGCAGGCCCAGTCGTCGGGCGCCAAGGTGATCGGCCTTGCCAGCGCGGGCCTCGACACCCAGAACGCCATCAAGCAGGCGTCCGAGTTCGGCATCACCCAGGCCGGCCAGAACCTCGCCGGGCTGCTGCTGTTCATCTCGGACATCCACGGTCTGGGGCTGGGCACCGCGCAGGGCCTCTATCTGACGGAAAGCTTCTACTGGGACCAGGACGAGCAGTCGCGCGAGTTCGGCAACCGCTACAAGGAGCGCACCGGCGCCCAGCCGTCGATGGTGCAAGCGGGGACCTATTCGGCCGTGCTGCAGTATCTGAAGGCGATCGACGCCGCCGGCGGGGACGAGGCGGAAGCCGTCGCCGCGAAGCTGAAGGAGATGCCGGTCGATGACGTGTTCGGCCGCGGCGCGACCGTCGCCCAGAACGGCCGCCTGCTGAACACCCAGTATCTGATGCAGGTCAAGACCCCCGAGGAAAGCACGGGCGAGTGGGACTACTACCACGTCCGCGCCACCATTCCGGGCGACGTGGCCTACATGGACCCGGCCGAGTCGGGCTGCCCGTTGGTCCAGTGATCGAACGCATGACCCAAGTCGCAACAGATACCGAATCCCGGGTGGTGCTTACCGCCCGGGGTCTGGGCAAGGACTTCATGGGGTTCACGGCGGTCAACGACGTGAACCTCGACGTCCACCACGCCCGCATCCACGCGCTGATCGGTCCCAACGGGGCCGGCAAGACCACCGTCTTCAACCTGCTCACGAAGTTCCTGCAACCCACGCGCGGGCAGATCACGCTGCTGGGCAACGACATCACCGGCACCCGGCCCGACATCGTCGCGCGGATGGGGCTGGTCCGTTCGTTCCAGATCTCGGCGGTGTTCCCGAACCTGACCGTGCTGGAAAACGTCCGCGTGGCCCTTCAGCGCCCGGTCGGACTGCATGTCCAGTTCTGGCGCCCGGTGAGCCTGCTCGACAAGCTGAACGAGCGCGCCGATCTGCTGCTGGAGGATCTGGGGCTTACCCAGTATCGCGATACCCGCGCGGGCGATCTGTCCTATGGCCGCAAGCGCGTGCTGGAGATCGCGACGACCCTCGCCCTCGACCCCGAGGTGCTGCTGCTGGACGAGCCGATGGCCGGCATGGGGCACGAGGACGTGCACATGGTCGCCAACATCATCCGCGAGGTCGCCCGCCACCGGGCGGTGCTGATGGTCGAACACAACCTGTCGGTCGTGGCCGACATCTGCCACCACGTCACGGTGCTTCAGCGCGGCGAGATCCTCGCCGAGGGCGATTACGCCACTGTGGCCGCCGATCCGCGCGTGCGGACGGCCTATATGGGATCCGAGGCATGACGGCGCTTCTGGAAGTCCGGGACCTGCACGCCTGGTATGGCGAAAGCCACGTGCTGCATGGCGTCAACATGCATGTGAACAAGGGCGAAACCGTCTGCATCCTCGGCCGCAACGGCATGGGCAAGACGACGACGCTCCGCTCGATCATGGGGATCGTCCGCAAGCGCGAGGGGCGCATCACCCTTGGCGGGCAGGACCTGATGGCGATGGCGCTGCACCGCACCGCCCGCGCCGGAATCGGCTATGTCCCCGAGGAACGCGGCATCTTCGCGACCCTCACGGTCGAGGAAAACCTTATGCTGCCGCCGCAGATCGCAAGCGGCGGGATGACGGTGGACGAGATCTACCGCCTGTTCCCCAACCTCGAGGAACGCAGGCGCAGCCCCGGCACCAAGCTGTCGGGCGGCGAGCAGCAGATGCTGGCGATGGCCCGCATCCTGCGCACGGGCGCCACGACGCTGCTGCTGGACGAGCCGACCGAAGGGCTGGCCCCGGTCATCATCGACGCCATCGGCGAGGTGCTGCGCGAGCTGCGCAAGCGCGGGATGACGGTGGTGCTGGTGGAACAGAACTTCCGCTTCGCCGCGAAGGTCGCGGACAGGTTCTATGTGATGGACCATGGACAGATGAGCCATGAATTCCCTGTGGGCGAACTGGCCGCCCGCATGGACATGCTGCACGAAACGCTGGGGGTCTGACATGACGATGGTGTTCGGAGTCCCGATCCAGGCGCTGATGGGGCAGTTGCTGGTCGGGCTTATCAACGGCTCGTTCTACGCGCTGCTGTCGCTCGGCCTCGCCGTGATCTTCGGCCTGCTGCGGGTCATCAACTTCGCCCACGGGGCGCAATACATGCTGGGCGCGTTCGTCGCGCTGCTGGCGCTGAACTGGTTCGGCCTCAACTACTGGTTCGCGCTGATCCTCGCGCCGCTGGTCGTCGGCCTTTTCGGCGCGCTGATCGAGCGGTCGATGCTGTCGCGGCTCTACAAGCTGGACCATCTTTACGGCCTGCTGTTCACCTTCGGCCTCGCCCTGACGCTGGAAGGGCTGTTCCGGTGGCAGTTCGGCGCCTCGGGCCAGCCCTACGCGCCGCCCGCCGCGCTGACCGGCGGGATGAATCTCGGCTTCATGTTCCTGCCGATCTATCGCGGCTGGGTGATCGTCTTCTCGCTCGTGGTCTGTATCGCCGTCTGGGCGCTGATCGAGAAGACCCAGCTCGGCGCGAAGCTGCGCGCCGCGACCGAGAACCCGACGCTGGTGCAGAGCTTCGGGATCAACGTCCCGATGCTGCTGACGCTGACCTACGCGCTCGGCGCGGGGCTGGCGGGGCTGGCGGGGGTGCTGGCGGCGCCGATCTACCAGGTCTCGCCGCTGATGGGGACGAACCTCATCATCGTGGTGTTCGCGGTGGTCGTGGTCGGCGGCATGGGGTCCATCATGGGCGCCATCGTCACAGGCTATCTGCTGGGCGTCGCCGAGGGGCTGACCAAGGTGTTCTATCCCGAGGCGTCGAACATCGTGATCTTCGTCATCATGGCGATCGTGCTGATCCTGCGCCCCGCGGGCCTGTTCGGAAAGGAAGCCTGAGATGGCCAACAATACCCAAGCGGCCCCCGCGGCTTCCGCGGAGGCGCAGCGCAGCCGCTCCGGCGTGATCCTGGTGGTGATCGGGCTGGCGCTGCTGATCCTGGCGCCGTTCTTCCTGTATCCCGTGTTCCTGATGAAGCTGCTGTGCTTCGGGCTGTTCGCGGCGGCGTTCAACCTGCTGCTGGGCTACACCGGGCTGCTGTCCTTCGGCCACGCCGCGTTCTTCGGCGGCGCGGCCTATTTCACCGCCCATGCGGCGAAGGTCTGGGGGTGGTCGCCGGAACTCGCGATCCTGCTGGGGGTCGCTGGCGCGGTCGTGCTGGGGCTGATCATGGGGGCCATCGCCATCCGCCGGCAGGGCATCTACTTCGCCATGATCACGCTGGCGCTGTCGCAGATGTTCTTCTTCTTCTGCCTGCAGGCGCCCTTCACCCATGGCGAGGACGGCATCCAGTCCGTGCCGCGCGGGTCGCTGTTCGGTTTCATCAACCTGAACGACACGATGAACATGTATTTCTTCGTGGCGGCGGTGTTCGCGCTGGGGCTGTTCTGCATCTGGCGGATCGTGAACTCGCCCTTCGGCATGATCCTGAAGGCGATCCGGGAAAACGAGCAGCGGGCGATCTCGCTCGGCTACTCGGTGGCCAACTACAAGCTGGCGGCCTTCGTCATGTCGGCGGCCTTCACCGGGCTTGCCGGCGGGGTGAAGGCGCTGGTGATGCAGTTCGCCACGCTGACCGACGTGCAGTGGCAGATGTCGGGCGAGGTGATCCTGATGACGCTGCTGGGCGGCATCGGCACCATGGCCGGTCCCATCGTCGGCGCGGGCGTCATCATTGCCCTGCAGAACTTCCTCGCGACCTCGAACATCCCGGTGACGGTCATCACCGGCCTCGTGTTCATGATCTGCGTGCTGCTGTTCCGCCGCGGCCTCGTGGGCGAGCTTGCCGACTCGAAACTCGGCCGGATGATCGGCCTGCGCTGATCCGTTCGCCGGATCAAACCAACACCGGGCGGTCCCCACGGGCCGCCCGGTTTTTTCATGCCCGATGGCCATCACAAAAATATTGCACTTTATGGGACCATCGAGCAATCTTCCCGCACAAGACATCTTGGGGAGGAACTCATGTCTTTCTTTTCGACCAGACTGGCCGCGGCCGCCGTGGCGCTCTTCACCGCAGCGGCGCCAGTCGTCGCACAGGACTTGGAGCTGACCATCATCGCCCCCGCGGGCGCAGGCGGCGGCTGGGACGCGGCGGCGCGGGCGCTTCAGGACACGATGGTCAGGACCGGCAACGCCAAGAGCGTTCAGGTCCAGAACGTGCCCGGCGCGGGCGGCACCGTGGGTCTGGCGCAGTTCGTGCAGAACGCGCGCGGCTCCGATGACCAGATGCTGGTCGGCGGGATCACGATGGTCGGCGCGATCCTGACCAACAAGGCCCCGGTCAGCCTGTCCGACGTGACCCCCATCGCCCGCCTCACAGGCGATCCGCTGGTCGTGGTGGTGCCCGCGAACTCGCCCCACCAGACGCTGGCCGACCTGACCGCCGCGATCCAGTCGGACGTCGCCAACACCATCTGGGCCGGCGGCTCGGCGGGCGGCGCGGACCACATCCTTGCCGCGCTCATCACCCAGGCGGCGGGCGCCGATCCGTCGAAGGTCAACTACGTCGCCTATTCCGGCGGCGGCGAGGCGCTGGCCGCCATGCTGGGCGGGCAGGTCACGGCGGGGATTTCCGGCTACGGCGAATGGCAGGGCCAGATCGAATCCGGCGACCTGCGCGCGCTCGCCATCTCCTACCCCGAGCCGATCGAAGGGATCGACGCGCAGCCGCTCAAGGCGCAGGGCGTCGATGTCGAACTGGTCAACTGGCGCGGCATCTTCGCCGGACCGGAGATCTCGGACGAGACGAAGCAGGCCTTCTCGGCCGCCATCGAGAATACGGTGAAGTCGCCCGAATGGCAGGAAGTCCTGACCGCCCGCGGCTGGACCGACTACTACGCCCCGGCGGACGAGTTCGAGACGTTCATCGCGTCCGAGAACGAGCGCGTGGGCGACGTCCTGCGCTCCATCGGCCTGGCCGAGTGACGATCCGGGCGGGGGATCAGACCCCCGCCCCTTCCAACCCGAGGGAACCACCATGCCTCTGCCCGCCTCAAGCGGCATCCATCGCCCCACGCTCTATATCGGGCTGGGCCTGTTCGCGCTGGCCGCGGTGACGTGGTTCGACGCGCGCAGCATGTCCATCCGCGCCACCTATGGGATGGGCGCCGACGCCGCGTCCTATTTCGTGGCCGCCTTCATCGCCGCGCTTGGGGTGGGGCATGTGTTCGCCGCCATGAAGCCCGGCATCGACGCCGGCGAAACCGACTGGGGCGCGGTGATGTGGATCGCGCTGGCCATGGGCGGGCTGGTCGGATCGATCTGGATCGGCCTCGGCTTCATCCTCGGCTCGACGCTGCTCTTCGCGCTGACCGCGCGGGCCTTCGGCCGCCGGGCGCTGCCGTTCGATCTGGCCATCGGCTTCGGGCTGTCGCTGATGATCTTCCTTCTCTTCAACAAGCTGCTGAAGCTGTCGCTGCCCTCCGGGCCGCTCGAACGGCTGTTCTGAGGGTCATATGGACGCGCTGATCCAGCTTTTCGACGGGTTCGCCCTGGCCATTGCGCCGATGAACCTCGCCTTCGCCGCCATCGGCGTTCTGCTGGGCACCGCCGTCGGCGTGCTGCCCGGCATCGGCCCGGCGCTGACCGTGGCGCTGCTGCTACCGGTCACGTTCAAGATGGACCCCGGCGGCTCGCTCATCATGTTCGCGGGCATCTATTACGGCGGGATGTATGGCGGCTCGACCACCGCCATCCTGCTGAACACGCCCGGCGAGGCGGCATCGGTCGTCACCGCGCTGGAGGGCAACAAGATGGCCCGCAAGGGCCGCGGCGGCCCGGCGCTGGCGACCGCCGCCATCGGCTCGTTCGTGGCGGCGCTGATCGCCACGGCGGGGCTGGCGTTCCTCGCCCCGATCCTCGTCAAGATCGCGGTGAAGTTCGGGCCGTGGGACTATTTCGGGCTGATGCTGATCGCCTTCGTCACCGTCTCGGCGACGTTCGGATCGTCGCCGCTGCGCGGGCTGACCAGCCTCGCCATCGGCCTGTGGCTCGGCCTGATCGGCATCGACCAGCTGACCGGGCAGACCCGGTTGGCTTTCGGCGTTCCCAACCTCTTCGACGGGATCGAGGTCACGACGCTGGCCGTGGGCCTCTTTGCCATCGGCGAGGCGCTGTTCGTCGCCTCGCGCCACTTCTACGCGCCGGAAAAGCCGATACCGATCTCCGGCTCGATCTGGATGACGCGCAAGGACTGGGCGCGCTCATGGAAACCGTGGCTGCGCGGCGCGGGCATCGGCTTTCCCATCGGCGCGCTGCCGGCGGGCGGGGCCGAGATCCCGACCTTCCTCAGCTACACGACCGAGCGGAAGCTGTCGAAGCACCCCGAGGAGTTCGGCCACGGCGCCATCGAAGGCGTGGCGGGGCCGGAGGCGGCGAATAACGCATCCGCCGCCGGCTCGCTGGTGCCGCTGCTGACGCTGGGCCTGCCGACCTCGGCCACGGCGGCGGTGATGCTGGCGGGGTTCCAGCAATACAACATCCAGCCGGGGCCCCTGCTGTTCGTCCAGCACGCCGATCTGGTCTGGGCACTGATCGCCTCGCTGTTCATCGCCAACGTGATGCTGCTGGTGCTGAACCTGCCGCTGGTCGGGCTGTGGGTGCAGCTTCTCAAGATCCCGCTGCCGTGGCTTTATGGCGGCATCCTCGTCTTCGCCACGATGGGCACGATCGCCGCCAACCCCTCGGTGGTGGAACTGCTGGTGCTCTCGGCCTTCGGCGCCCTCGGCTTCATCATGCGACGATACGACTACCCCATCGCGCCGGTGGTCGTGGGGCTGATCCTCGGGCCGATGGCGGACAGCCAGTTGCGGCGGGCGTTGCAGATGAGCCTTGGTGATCCGATGGTGCTGCTGCAGCACCCCGGCTCGGCCACGATGATCGTCATCGCGACCGTGGCGCTGATCGCCCCGTTCGTGTTCCGCGGCCTCGCCCGCTTCCGGGCGGAAGAGGACTGACCCGAACGCGCATGGCCCGCCAGAGTCTCGCCCCCCGGATCATGACCCAGATTCTCGACCATGCCCGCGCCGAGGGCATGGAAGCCGGCCAGCACCTGCCCGCGCAGCGGCTTGCCGCGCAGCTTCGCGTCTCGCGCTCGCCCGTGGTCAGCGCCCTGCGCGAGCTCGAGCGGCGGGGGCTGGTCCGGTCCGAGGAGAACCGGGGCTTCTTCCTCAATCGGGACGCCGCCGACCTGCCCGAGCCGAAGCCGGACATGGACGCCGAGGACGCCGCCTATTTCCGCATCGCCGAGGATCGGCTGGCCGCGCGCCTGCCCGACCGCCTGAGCGAGAGCGAGTTCATGCGCCATTACGACCTGCCGCGGGGGCGGATGCGGGCGCTGCTGCAGCTCATCGAATCCGAAGGCTGGATCGAGCGGCTGCCCGGCAATGGCTGGCAGTTCCGCGAGACCCTGACCTCGGCCGATGCCTATGCCGAATCCTACGCCTTCCGCGCGGTGATCGAGCGCGAGGCGCTGCTGCTGCCCAGCTTCCGCCCCGACCCCGAGGCGTTCGCCGCCGCGCGGCAGCGGCAGACGGCGCTGCTGACCAGCTACATGCACGAGAGCCGGGTTGAAATCTTCACCCGGAACATCGACTTCCACGAGATGCTGATCCGCTGCGCCAACAACGCGTTCTTCCTGGACGCGGTGCTGCGGATCAACCGGCTGCGGCGGCTGATCGAATACCGCATCACCGCCGACCGCTCGCGCCTGCCGCAGCAGGTGCGGGAGCATATCCAGCTTCTCGACCTGATCGAGTCGGGCCGGATGCGCGAGGCGGCCGATTTCATGTTCACCCATGTGTCCGGCGCCGGGCGATCCAAGGCCGCGGCGCTCGGACAGGAATGACCGATGGATTTCACGACTGAACTGACCATCGGTGGCAAAAGCCACCGGATCATCGACCTGCCCGCCGCTGCCGATGGGCGGCTGCACCGGATGCCGCATATCCACCGAATCCTGCTGGAGAACGTCCTGCGCGCGGGCGGAGATGATGCGGCGGCGGCGCGGCGCGCAATCCTCGCGGCGCTGGACGGCCCGTCTGAGGCGGAGATCCCGTTCCTGCCGGTGCGCGTCCTGATGCACGACACGACCTGCGGCCCGGCGCTGGTGGACATCGCCGGGATGCGCTCGACGCTGGCCGAGGCGGGGTTCGATCCGAAGCTGCTTAATCCGGTGCTGCCGGTGGACGTGTCCACCGACCACTCGCTCGCGGTGGATTTCTTCGGCGGGCCGGGCGCGATGCAGCGCAATCTGGCGAACGAATACCGGCGGAACGGCGAGCGGTATCGGTTCATGAAATGGGCGACGGCCACGCTGGACCAGTTCCGCGTGCATCCGCCGGGCACCGGGATCATGCACACGCTGAACCTCGAACGGCTGGCTACGGTGGTCGAAGCACGCGACGGCTGGCTGATGCCCGACGCGATGATCGGCACCGACAGCCACACGCCGATGATCAACGGCATCGGCGTTCTGGCATGGGGCGTCGGCGGGATCGAGGCGGAGAGCGTGTTCTTCGGGATGCCGGTGATGCTGCGCGTGCCGGATGTCGTGGGGATGCGGCTGACCGGGCGCTTGCGCGAGGGCGTGACCGCCACCGACCTCGCATTGACCGTGACCGAGCATCTGCGCCGGATCGACCTATCCGACCGCTTCGTCGAGTTCTTCGGGCCCGGCCTGTCCACGCTGTCCGCCGGGGACCGCGCGGTGATCGCCAACATGACGCCCGAGTTCGGCGGCAATACCGGCTTCTTCCCGGTGGATCGGGGGGTGCTGGATTATCTCGCCGCCACGGGGCGCAAGCCGGAATTGATCGAGCGGGTGGAAACCTACTGCCGCCGCCAAGGCTTGTGGTTCGACCCCGAGGAAATCCCGATCTTCTCGCAGATCGTCGAACTGGACCTGTCCACGGTCGAAGTCAGCGTCGCCGGCCCCCGCCGCCCGCAGGACCGCCTGCCCGCCTCGGCCATCGCGGCAGGTGCCGCCGAAGTGCGCGGCGGCGCCCCCCGCCAGTTCCCAGCGGACGAGGTGCCCGACGGGGCGGTCGCCATCGCCGCCATCACCAGCTGCACCAACACCACCGACCCGCGCCTGCTGATCGCCGCCGGGCTGGTCGCCCGCAAGGCGCGCGAGCGGGGGCTGACGCCGCCCGCATGGGTCAAGACCTCGCTCGCGCCCGGCTCGCCCACCGCGGAACGCTATCTGCGCCGCTCGGGCCTGCTGCCCGATCTGGAGGCGGTCGGCTTCGGCATCGTCGGCTTCGGCTGCACGACCTGCATCGGCAACTCCGGCGACCTGACCCCGCTCTCGCAGGAAGCGATGGCGGAAGGGCGGCTGCAAACGGCGGTCCTGTCCGGCAACCGCAACTTCCCCGGCCGCGTGCATCCGCAGCTTGAGGCGGGCTTTCTCGCCTCGCCGCCGCTGGTCGTGGCCTTCGCCTTAGCGGGCGACGTCGAACGCGACATCCTGCGCGACGAAATCGCGCCGGGCGTGCGGCTGTCCGACCTATGGCCCACCGGGGCCGAGATCGATGCCGCGCTGGCCGCCGCCATCGACCCCGGCGACTTCGCGCAGGCCTATGGCGAGGCCGAGGCGAGCCGCCTCTGGGCCGATCTCGACGCGCCGACGACGCCGCTGTTCCCGTGGGACGAGGCGTCCACCTATATCCGCCGCCCGCCCTTTGCAGCCTTCGGCGAGGGCACGCGGCTGGGCAGCTACATCGCCCGCCCGCTGCTGGTGCTGGGCGACGACATCACCACCGACCACATCTCGCCCGCCGGGGCGATCCCGGCGGCGGGCGACGCGGGCCAATGGCTGACCGAACGCGGCGAGAACCCGCGCGATCTCAACGTCTTCTCCTCGCGCCGGGGCAACTGGGAGGTGATGCTGCGCGGCCTCTACACCAACCGCAACGTCCGCAACCTGCTGGCGGACGGCATCCCGCCCGGCGCCACGATCCTGCCGGATGGCGAGACGCTGCCGCTGTATCAGGCGGCGGCGCGGTATAGCGGGGCGGGGGAGCCGGTCGTGATCGTCGCGGGGGAACGCTACGGCATGGGTTCGTCCCGCGACTGGGCCGCCAAGGGCGCGGCGCTGCTGGGCGCGCGCGCGGTGCTGGCGGTCAGCTTCGAGCGCATCCACCGCGCCAACCTGATCGGCATGGGCGTCCTGCCGCTGCGCCTGCCGGCGGGGGTATCGCCCGACACGCTGCGGCTGAGCGTGGATGACCTGATCCATATCGACGCCGACCCCGCCCGCATCGCCCCGCGCAGCGAAGTGCCCGTGCGCATCACCCGCGCGGATGGCCGCAGCGAGGCGTTCACCGCCACCGCCGCGATCGAGACGACGCTGGAGGTCGAGACGCTGCGCCAGGCCGGGCTGCTGCCGCTGATCCTGAAGCGGCTGATGGCGGGGAGGCGTTAGGGAGCCTGGCAATCGCGGCTTGAGGGCGACACTGCCGCCTGTTGCGGCGGCTCGTCACACGGCCACCGGTGCATTCCCGCTAGAGGAAACGGGCCACGAGTCCGTTTCCGGGCGGTCCATCAAGGCCAGCACGACAGAGGGACGCGCCCGCACGGGTGGGCGCGAACGCGCCCGCCAAGGGGCGTGCGGGCGCGCCCCGGTCCGCTTTGGGCGGACCGGGGGAACTGCATGGCCGTGTTCAGCACTGGTCGGGACCAAGCGGTGTCGCGGGCGAAGGTCAGCCCGGATGACCACTCAATCGGGCGGTCAACCGCGTTCGGTTGCTCACGCACTACTCACGACGGATTCGAGCGGAACGGCCCCCCGCTCAATGCGACATCAGCACCGGAAGGTTCGCGTTCTCCAGGATATGCCGGGTCACGCCGCCCAGCAGGTCCTCGGAGAACTTGCTGTGCTCGTAGGCCCCCATCACCAGCAGCCCCGCCTGCTGCCGCGCGCAGGCGTCGAGGATCGTCTGCCCGATTCCGCCCGGCCCCTCGGGATGAAGCTCCGCCTGCGCGTCGATCCCGTGCAGCGACAGAAGTCGCAGCGTCGCGTCCAGATGCGCGGGCGCCTGCCCCTCGCCGATCGCCAGCAGCATCACGCGCTCCTTCGTGCCGAGGATGTGCATCGCATCCCCCAGCGCCCGCGCCGCCGCGCGCTTGCCGTCCCACGCCACCACCGCAGTCTCCACGATCCGCTCGGCGGCGTAGCCCGGCTGCACCAGCAGGACCGGACGGCCGCTGCGCAGGGCGACGACATCGGGGCGCACGCCGAAGCGGTCGCCCTCGCCGACATCGGGGCCGCCGCCCATCACGACGACATCGTGGCCGCGCGCTACCTCGGAAATGCTCTGCCCCCGCCGCGCAGTCAGATCGAGGAACGCGGCGCGGTCCTGCACCCCGGCCGCAGCCGCCCGCTCCATGAAGGCGTCGCGGCGTTCGCGCACGAACTCGGCTCGTGCCCGGTCCAGCACTTCGTCGATCTCGCGCGTCATCATGCGGCCGGCGCGGGCGCGCAGCGGGTTCGGCGGTTGCCAGACGGCGGCGGTCAGGTGCGCGTCGTATTTCTGCGCCATCTGGATCGCCATCCGCGTGGCGCTGTCCCCGCCACCATTATCGACATAGGTCGTGAGGATGCTTCGGATGGTCATGGCGGCTCCTGCTGAGGGCGAGACGCCGCAAGATTGGCGCATGTCGAAGCCGACCGCAACGGCGCCGCCCGCCGCACGGGCTTGCAGGCCCGCCTCCGCACGGCTAGGCTCCCCTGAACGCTCGTTGGGGCGCCCCGCGCGGGGCTGAGATGTGCAAGGCACAGCACCCACCGAACCTGATCCGGGTCATGCCGGCGTAGGGAACGGGCCAATCCGCTTTGCCGCGGTTCCCCCCCTTCGCACATGCGTGGCCTCTCTTGTGGGGGAAGACATGGCGATTGCGCTGACCATTGCGGGATCGGACAGCGGCGGCGGGGCCGGCATCCAGGCCGACCTCAAGACCTTCTCGGCGCTCGGCGTCTATGGCGCGAGCGTGCTGACCGCGATCACCGCGCAGAACACCCGCGCCGTGACGATGGTCGAAGCCGTCTCGCCCGCGATGATCCGCGCCCAGATCGGGGCGGTGCTGGACGATCTGGACGTACGCGCGGTCAAGATCGGGATGCTCGGCACGGCGGACGCAACGCTGGCGGTGGCGGACGCGCTGCGGGGCAAGGGCCTGCCGCTGGTCCTCGACCCCGTGATGGTCGCCAAGACCGGCGACCTGCTGGTCAACGAACCGGCCATCGCGGCGCTGCAGGACCATCTCATGCCGCTCGCGACTGTCCTGACCCCGAACCTGCCCGAAGCCGCCCGCCTTCTCGGCCGCAGGCCCGTCACCGACGAGGGCGAAGCCGTCGCTCAGGGCCAGGCGTTGCGGGCGATGGGGGCCGAATGGGTGCTGATGAAGGGCGGCCATGCCGAAGGCGCGATCTGCACCGACCGCCTGATCGGCCCGGCGCGGCATGACTTCTCCGCGCCGCGCATCCTCACCCGCAACACCCACGGCACCGGCTGCTCGCTGTCGTCGGGCATCGCGGCAGGTCTGGCGAAGGGCATGTCCGTGCCCGAGGCCGTGTCGGCCGCCCATGGCTGGCTGCACGGCGCAATCGTCGCCGCCGACCGGCTGACCATCGGCGCGGGCCACGGCCCGGTGCATCACTTCCACCACTGGTGGCCGGCATGAGCGCGCCGAAGATCATCCTCGGCGCCGGTGTCATGGGCCTCGCCGTCGCCACCGAACTCGCCGCGCGGGGCGTGCCGATCACGCTGGTCGATCCCGCGGGCGGGCCGGGCACACATGGCTGCTCGTGGTGGGCGGGCGGGATGCTCGCCCCCTGGTGCGAGTTCGAGAGCGCCGAGGAAGCCGTCCTCCGCCACGGCCAGGGCGCCATCGGCTGGTGGGAAAAGAACGCCGGCAGCGTGGTCCGCAACGGAACGCTCGTCGTCGCTCTGGGCCGGGACCGGCGCGAACTGGACCGCTTCGCCCGCCGCACGGAAGGTTGCGAGCAGATCGACGGCACCCGCATCGCGGAGCTGGAGCCCGACCTCGCCGGCCGCTTCGACCGCGCCCTGTTCTTCGGGCGCGAGGCGCATCTCGACCCCCGCCGCGCAATGCAGGCGTTGCAGCAACGCCTCGCCGCGCAGGGCATCACCGCGCAGCCGAATGCGCCAACGGCGGGCGAGATCATCGACTGCCGCGGCCTCGCCGCCCGCGATGCGGTGCCGGACCTGCGCGGCGTCCGGGGCGAGATGCTGGTGCTGCGCTGCCCCGATGTGGTGCTGTCGCGCCCGGTGCGGCTGCTGCACCCGCGTGTGCCGATCTACATCGTCCCGCGCGGCGGCGGCGTCTTCATGCTGGGCGCGACGATGATCGAAAGCGACCGGCGCGGGGTGGTCACCGCCCGCTCGGTCATGGAACTGCTGTCGGCCGCCTTCGCCCTGCACCCGGCCTTCGGCGAGGCCGAGATCGTCGAGCTCGGCGCCGACGCCCGCCCGGCTTTCCCCGACAACCTGCCGAGGATCGGCCGGGCCGGGGACCGCCTCTACGCCAATGGCCTTTACCGCCACGGCTATCTGCTGGCGCCCGCCGTCGCCCGGCAGATCGCCGACCATATCGAGAACGGCACCAAGGGGGAGTTCTGGCATGAAACTGACGATCAACGGTGAGCCGCGCGAGATCGAGGCGGCAACGGTGGCCGAGGCGCTGGCCGCGCTGGACATGGCCGAGGCGCGCGTGGCGACCGCGCTGAACGGCGCCTTCGTGCCCGCCGCCGCGCGCGATGCCACGCCCGTCACCCCCGGCGACGCGCTGGAAATCGTCGCCCCGATGCAGGGCGGCTGAGATGCCGGTCTTCTACGGCACGGAAATCGCCTCGCCCCTGATGCTGGGCACGGCGCAGTATCCCAGCCCGGCGATCCTCGCCGAGGCCTTCCGCGCCTCGGGCGCCGGCATCGCCACCGTCAGCCTGCGCCGCGAGGCGGGCGGCGGGCAGGACTTCCTGCGGCTGATGGAGGAGCTGGGTGTCCCCCTGCTGCCGAACACCGCCGGCTGCCACAGCGCGCGCGAGGCGATCACCACCGCGCGGATGGCACGCGAGCTGCTCGGCACCGACTGGATCAAGCTCGAGGTGATCGGCCACACCGACCTGCTCGCCCCGGACGTCTTCCAGCTGGTCGAGGCCGCCCGCGCGCTGACGGAAGACGGCTTCAAGGTCTTCCCCTACTGCACCGAGGATCTGTCGGTCTGCGGCCGTCTGCTCGACGCCGGCTGCGAGGTGCTGATGCCGTGGGGCGCGCCGATCGGCTCGGGACTCGGCCTGAGCAACCCGCACGGGCTGAAGGCGCTGCGGGCGGCCTTTCCCGACGTGCCGCTGGTCGTGGATGCGGGGATCGGCCTGCCCAGCCACGCGGCGGCGGCGATGGAACTGGGTTTCGACGCCGTCCTGCTGAACACCGCCGTGGCCAAGGCGGGCGACCCGGCAGCGATGGCCCGCGCGATGGCGCAGGCGGCCGAGGCGGGCCGCGCCGCCTTCCTCGCCGACCCGATGGAGCCGCGCGAGATGGCCGTCCCCTCCACCCCCGTGATCGGCAAGGCGTTCCTCTCATGAACCTTTCTTCTTCGCGGAAATATCCTCCGGGGGTTCCGGGGGTGGAAAACCCCCGGCCCGGCGCCGATCGCGAAAGCCGCCCGATGACCCTGCCCCGCTTCTACCCGGTCTTCGACAGCGCCGACTGGATCGGGCGCGCCCTGTCCGTCGGCGTCCGCATGGTGCAGCTCCGCATCAAGGACGCGGATGAGGCGGCGCTGCGGGCCGAGATCGCCCGCGCCCGCGACCTCACCCGGAACGCCGGCGCGATCCTCGTCGTCAACGACCACTGGCGGCTCGCCATCGAGCTTGGCTGCGACTGGCTGCATCTGGGGCAGGAGGATCTGGACAGCGCCGACCTGCCCGCGATCCGCGCCGCCGGGCTGCGGCTGGGCGTCTCGACCCACGACGACGCCGAACTGGAGCGCGCGCTGTCGGTGCGCCCGGATTACGTCGCGCTCGGGCCGGTCTGGCCGACGATCCTGAAGAAGATGCCGTGGGCCCCGCAGGGGCTGGAGCGGGTGACGGACTGGAAACGCCGCGTGGGCGACGTGCCGCTGGTCGCCATCGGCGGGGTGACGGTCGAGCGGGCGGAAGCCGCGCTCGCCGCAGGCGCCGACATGGTGTCGGCCGTGACGGACATCACGCTTCATTCCGATCCCGAGACGCGGATGCGCGACTGGCTGCGGGTCACGGCATGAGCGGCGGAGCGCCCCAAGGCGGGGGTTTCACACCCCCGGACCCCCGTGGGATACTTCCGCGAAGAAGAAACCGTCACGAGCGGCAGATCGTGCTGCCCGAGGTCGGTGAGGTCGGGCAGGCGAGGCTGCGCGCGGCCCGCGTCCTGATCGTGGGGGCGGGCGGGCTTGGCTCGCCGGCGATCATGTATCTGACGGGGGCGGGGGTCGGGGCGCTGACCATCGTCGATACCGACGTCGTCGAGGTCGGGAACCTGCACCGGCAGCCGATCCATGCCGGGCGCGTGGGGGCCGGCAAGGCGGCCTCGGCGGGGGAGTTCGTCGCGGCGCTCGATCCCGATGTCGCGGTGGAAGCGGTTGAGGCCGTGGTCACGCCCGCGAACGCCCCGGCGCTGGTCGCAGGCCGTGACGTGGTGCTGGATTGCGCCGACAGTTTCGCGGTCAGCTACATGCTTTCGGACGCCTGCCTTGCGGCGGGGGTGCCGCTGATCTCGGCCTCGGCGCTGGGGCTGGAGGGCTATTGCGGCGGCTTCTGTGGCGGAGCGCCGAGCTTGCGGGCGGTGTTTCCCGATTTGCCCGACCGGGCGGCGACCTGTGCGACGGCGGGGGTGCTCGGGCCGGTCGTGGGGATGCTGGGAACCATGCAGGCGCAGATGGCGCTGTCGGTGCTGCTGGGGCTGACGCCCTCGCCGCTTGGGCAGATCGTCACGCTGGGCGCGGGGCTGCGCTGGGGCGGGTTCCGCTTCGATGGCGCGCCCGAACCTGAGAGCGGGTTCCGCTTCATCGACGTGGGCGAGATCGCGGCGGGCGACTTCGTGCTGGAACTGCGGGGCGAGGACGAGGCGCCGGTGCCCGTCCATCCGGCGGCGCGCCGGGCCGATCCGGGCGATCCGCCCCTGCCGCCGCCCGGCGCCCGCGCGGTGCTGGCCTGCCGGTCCGGGCTGCGGGCGTGGCGGGCGGCCCGCATCCTTGAAGGCCGCCATCCCGACATCGTGCTGATCGCCACCGGCTGAGGCTCAGCCCAGCTTTTCCAGCACCTTGTCCAGCGTCACCGGGAAATGCCGGAACCGGTGCCCGGTCGCGTTCGCGATGGCGCTGACGATCGCGGCGGCGGTGCCGCAGGTCGCAAGCTCGCCGATCCCCTTGGCCCGCATCGGGTTGGCGTAGGCGTCGCGATCGTCCATCAGCAGCTCGATGTCGATATGCGGCACGTCGAGATTGGCGGGGACGTGGTATTCGGCCAGATCGCGGTTCACGAAATTGCCGTCGCGGGCGTCGGTTTCCACCTTTTCGTGCAGCGCCTGGCCGATGCCGAAGATCATCCCGCCGAGGCATTGCGAGCGCGCGGTCTTGGCGTTCAGGATGCGCCCGGCCGCGAACACGCCGGACAGGCGGCGGACATGGACCTCACCGGTCACGCTGCTGACGGCGACCTCGCAGAACTCCGCCCCCCACGAGGCCTGGCGGTGGTGCATCTCGGCCAGCCCCGGCTTGATCGTGCCGGTGCCCTCCAGCGTGTCGCCGGCCAGCAGGTCGGACAGGCTGCGCTGACGGTTGCCGGCGATGGCGGTGCCGTCCTTCAGCGTCAGGTCGTCGGGGTCGCAGTCCATCCGCTCGGCGATCTTCTTGCGCAGCGCCTTGGCCGCCAGCATGACCGAGGTGCCCGACGACGCGGCCCCGCGCGAGCCGCCCGAGCCGATCGACGGCGGCAGGTCGCTGTCGCCCAGCATCGTCGTCACCTTCTCGGGGGGAAGCCCCAGCATCTCGGCCGCGATCTGGGTCAGGATCGAATAGCTGCCGGTGCCGATGTCGGTCATGTCGGTTTCGACCAGCGCCGTCCCGTCGGGGTTCAGCGTAACCCGCGCGGTGCTGGGGCCCATCATGTTGACGCGGATGATCGCCGACATGCCCATGCCGATCAGCCATTCGCCCTCGCGCCGGCTGCCGGGCTGCTTGGGGCGGTCCGCCCAGCCGAACTTCTCCGCCCCGCGGCGGATGCACTCGGCCAGCCGGTTGTTGCTGAAGGGCTTGCCCGAGGACGGGTCCACCTCGGGGATGTTGCGCAGCCGGAACTCCACCGGGTCGATGCCGGCGGCCTCGGCCAGCTCGTCCATCGCGGCTTCCGTGACGGGCACGCCGATCGCCTCGCCCGGCGCGCGCATCGAACCGGCGCCGTTCAGGTTCAGCCGGCCGATATGGTGGCCGATCAGGCGGTTCTCGCCGGCCCAGGTGAACGGCGTGGACTGCGTCACCGGCTCACTGAAGCTTTCGCCGGGCAGGTTCGACACCCAGACCTCGTGACCGACGGCCGTCATGCGGCCTTCGGCGTCGCAGGCCAGCCGCACGCGCTGGCGGCTTTCGCTGCGGCGGTGGGTCGTCTCGAACACCTGCCTGCGGTGCAGCGCGACGGCGACCGGGCGGCCCAGCTTCTGCGCGGCGATGGCGGCACCCACCGCTTCGTGGCTGATGCCCAGCTTGCTGCCGAAACCACCGCCGACATATTGCGACAGGATGCGCACCTTTTTCGGGCTGACCCCCAGCGCATCCGCCAGTTCCTGCGCGTTGGTGTTCAGCATCTGATAGCTGCCGCGCACGGTCAGCCTGCCGTCCTGCCACCAGGCGACGGCGGCGTGCGGCTCCATCGAGGCGTGGCTCATCGAGGGCGTGGTGTATTCCACATCGACCGAGAAGGCCGCTTCCTGCATCGCGCGGTCGAGATCGCCCTGCGAGGATTGTTCCCCGCGCGGCGTCTCGTATTCCGCCTCGGCGGGAACGATCACGGCCTTGTGGCTGCGGTCCAGATATTCGGCCTGCGCGGCGGTTGCGGCGTCGCGGGCCTGCTCGAACGTCTCGGCCACGACCAGCGCGATGGGCTGGCCCTTGTAGAAGACCTCGGCCGGGCCCTGATAGGGCGACTTGGCATCGCCGCCCTGCGCGGGGTTGCGGATCATCCGCTCGTCCCGGATCACCGCGAGGACACCCGGCATCCGCCGCAACGCGCGGCTGTTCAGCCCGACGACCCAGCCCTTGGTGATGGTGGCGCGGACCAGCCAGCCATAGACCGTGCCGGGCGGGTGATCCTCGTCGGCATAGGTGGCTGTGCCGCTGACCTTCAGCGGGCCTTCGGGGCGGTCCATCGGGGTGCTGATGACCCCCTGCACCGTGCGGTCGAGCAGGTTTTCCTCGTCGCGGAAGTTCATCCGGTGGAAAAGCGAGACGGTAATCGGATCGGACATCACTTGCTCTCCTGCGTGGCCTCGGCCAGCACCGCACCAAGAGTGCGGCGCAGCAGCGGGATCTTGAAATCGTTGTGGCCCTGGCCCCTCGCGCCAGCCAGCACGGCATCGGCGGCGCGGTCGAAAAGCTCGGGCGAGGGCGGCTGGCCGGTCAGCAGCGATTCCGCCGCCGGCACCCGCCACGGCTTGTGGGCAACGCCGCCGAAGGCGAGCCGAGCGGTCGCCATGCGGCCCGCCTCCATCACCACCACGGCGGCGACGGAGACCAGCGCGAAGGCGTAGGAGCGGCGGTCGCGCACCTTGCGGTAGATCTGCCGCCCGCCCAGCGGCGCGGGCAGGCGCACCGACAGGATCATCTCGCCGGATTGCAACTCGTTGTCGCGCTGCGGGGTGTCTCCCGGCAGGCGATGGAAGTCGGCGGCCCTGATCTCGCGCTTGCCGGCGGGACCCTCGACCTCGATCACAGCGTCCAGCGCACTCATCGCCACGGCCATGTCGCCGGGATAGGTGGCGATGCAATGGTCCGACGCGCCGAGGATCGCGTGCTGGCGGTTGTTGCCGCCGATGGCGCCGCAGCCCGAGCCGGGCTCGCGCTTGTTGCAGGGCGCGTCGATGTCGTAGAAATAGTAACAGCGCGTCCGCTGCATCAGGTTGCCGCCGGTCGTCGCGCGGTTGCGGATCTGCGCGCTCGCCCCGGCGAGGATCGCCTTGGACAGCAGCGGCCAGCCCTCGCGAACCGCCGGATCGGCGGCGAGGTCCGAGTTGCGCACCAGCGCCCCGATCCTGAGCCCGTCCCCGTCGCGCTCCACCCGGTCCAGCCCGACATGGTTGATGTCGATGAGGCGGTCCGGCGTTTCCACCTGAAGCTTCATCAGGTCCAGCAGGTTCGTGCCCCCGGCGATGATCCGGGCCTCGGCGCCGACCGCATCGGCCGGCGCGTGCGCGCGGGTATAGTCGAAGGGTCTCATGCCGCGCCCTCCGCGGTCTCGCGGATCGCATCCACGATGTTGGGATAGCACGAGCAGCGGCAGATATTGCCCGACATGCGCTCGCGGATTTCCTCGTCGGTGAGTTCGGGGTTCTTCAGGTCGTCGGACAGCTGGCTCGGCCAGCCCTGCCGCAATTCCTCCAGCATGGCCGTGGCGGAAACGATCTGGCCGGGCGTGCAATAGCCGCACTGGAAGCCGTCATGCCTGATGAAGGCGCGCTGCATGGGGGCGAGGTCGTCCGGCGTGCCGATCCCCTCTATCGTCGTGATCTCGTCGCCGTCATGCATCACCGCCAGCGACAGGCAGGAGTTGATCCGCCGCCCGTTCACGATCACCGTGCAGGCCCCGCATTGGCCATGGTCGCAGCCCTTCTTGGTTCCGTTGAGGTCCAGATGCTGGCGCAGCGCGTCCAGCAGCGAGACCCTCGGGTCGTCCAGCCGCAGGTCGTGCTGCGCGCCGTTTACGGTCAGGGTGACATCCATCCCGGATCTCCTTGTCGGCTGCGTGGCTGGCGGGGGAACAACCGGGGGTGCTAGGGTGTTCCACAACCGATGAACAAAACCCTCCACCCGCTGCCCGAGCCGCTTCCCGTTCCGCCGCCCGTATCCGACCCGATGGGCGATCCGCTGGCGGCGCTGGTGGATGGCGGCGTGCTGGCCGTGGTGACGGGGGTCGAGGGGCCGCATTACCGCAATCCCGGTGCGATCATGGCGTTTCCGGCGGCGGGCGGCGCGGTGGGACAGCTCAGCTCGGGCTGCATCGAGGCGGATCTTGCGCTGCACGCCCGCGCGGCGGCGGCGGATGGCAGGGTGCGGCGGCTGCGCTATGGCATCGGCTCGCCGTTCCGCGATCTGGTGCTGCCCTGCGGCGGCGGGCTGGACGTGGCGCTGCTGCCGTTGGCCGATCCGGGGCCGATCCGCCACGCGCTCGCCGCCCGCGCGGCGCGGCGGGAAATGACGCTGGGCCTCGATCTGGATCGCGGAGCCGTCGCGCTGGAGGGGCCGGGGTTTCCGCTGCGGATCGTGCCGCCGACGCGCTTTCTGACCTTCGGCGCGGGGGTCGAGGCCGTGACCTTCGCTGCGCTGGCCTGTGCCGCCGGCTATCCGGCGGAACTGACCACCCATGACGGGCCGACCGCCGCCGCCGCGCGCGCGCAAGGCGTCGCGTTGCGGGCGGCAGCCCCGGTCGAGGCCGACCCCTGGACCGCGATCACCCTGTTCTACCACGACCACGACCGGGAGCCCCCCGTTCTGGCCGAAGCCCTCGCCACGCCCGCCTTCTATGTCGGCGCGCAGGGAAGTCTGCGCAGCCACAACGCGCGGCTGGAGGCGCTGCGTCGCATGGGCGTGGCCGAGGACGCCATCGTCCGGCTGCGCGGCCCGATCGGGCTGATCCCCTCGGCCCGCGATCCGCGTGTGCTGGCGGTGTCGGTGCTGGCCGAGGTTCTCGCCGAGGCGGCCCGGTGACCACCGCGGGCGTGCTGCTCGCCGCGGGTCATTCGCGCCGCTGGGGGCCGGGAAACAAGCTGCTGGCGGAGTGGAACGGCCTGCCCTTGGCCGCGCACGCGGCGAAGGCGCTGGCGGCAGCGCGCGTCGATCTGCGGGCGGCGGTGGTGCGCGATCCCGAGGTGGCCGCGCTGCTGGGCGGCCTCACGCTGCTGCCGCCGGACGGGGACGACCAGTCCGGCAGTCTGCACGCCGCCGTGGCATGGGCGGGGGCGATGGGCGCCGACCGCCTGCTGATCCTGCTGGCCGACATGCCCGCGCTGCCCGATGCAACCGTCGCGGCGGTGGTCGCGGCGTGCACGGGCCGTGCCTCCGCCGCGCGCCATCCGGGCGGGCGGCCGGGGGTTCCGGCCTGCTTTCCCGCATCGATGTTCCCCGCCCTTCTGAGCCTGCGCGGCGATCGGGGGGCGGGCGCGCTGCTGGATGGCGCCGTGCTGGTGGAGACGCATCCGGCCGAGCTGATGGACGTGGACACTCCGCAGGATCTGTCCGCCGGGTGAGGCGGGGTCGGCTGCGGCGGCGACTGTCCGGCCCGGCTCGGGCTCCCGTCCTCGCTCTCGACCGGCCGTTCGGAAGTGCGCCTTCGACGGGAAACTGTGCGGCCCGCTTCTTACCCCTGCCCCGGCCGGGACAGCCTGATCTCCGCTTCGGTGGCCGCGCCGGCCGCATCAATCACCGACAGGCTGCTCCACCCCGGCGAGGCGGGGAGTTCGGCAACCGGCCCCGTCACGCCGACCGCCACCGGGCGGCCGTCCATCAGCCAGGTGTAGGGCCCGCTTCCCCCGCGCACCCGCGCGACCAACCGGTCGCCGGTCAGTTCCACCTCGGCCCCGTCGGGCGGGAACAGGATCGCCAGCGGCTCGGGCGCGGCGGTCCCATGGCGGGCGGCGCCCGGCGCGGCGAAGCGGCGCAGGGCGGGCGGCAGGGCGGCGTTCGCCACCGTCAGCGCCGCGGGTGGCGGCGGGGGCAGCGGCTCGGCCCGATCCCCCAGCGCGTCGAACAGGTCGAACAGCAGCGGCGCGGCGAGATCGCCGCCGAACGCCCCCGGCACCGGCGTTCCGTCCGGCCGCCCGAGCCACACGCCCGCCACGAAGCGCCCGTCATAGCCCAGCGCAAGCGCGTCGCGGTGGCCGTAGCTCGTGCCGGTCTTCCACGCGACCCGCCCCGCCGCGCGCCCGCCCGGCGGCGCAAGCTGCGCGAGAATCGAACCGACCTGCCATGCCGCGACAGGGCCGACCACGGGGGGCAACTCGCGCGCCTCACCGGGCCGCGCGTGCAGCGCCACCGAGCGCCCACCCCGCGCAAGGCCGCCATAAGCCGTGACCAGCCCTTCCAGCGAAACACCGCCGCCGCCCAGCACCAGCGCCAGCCCCGGCGGCCCGCCCGCCGTGGTCGCGGGCGCGCCGGCGCGGCGCAGGGCGGCGGCGATGCGCGCCGGGCCGAGCGCCTCGGCCACCCGCACCACCGGGATGTTCAGCGATTCCGCCAGCGCCTGCCGGATCGTCACCGTGCCCCGAAAGCGGCGGTCGAAGTTTTCCGGCTGCCAGCGGCCGAAGGCGGCGGGGCGATCCTCAATCAGCGTTTCCGGGTGGATCAGCCCGTCGTCGAACCCCAGCGCATAGACCAGCGGCTTCAGCGTCGAACCGGGCGAGCGCAACGCCTGCGTCATGTCGATGAACCCCCCCGCGCGGGGATCGGTGAACGCCGCCGCGCCGACATGGGCGAGGATCTCTCCGTTCCGGTGATCGGCGAGGATCAGCGCCGCCGACACCCGCGCCCCCTGCCCCGCGACGGCACGGGCCGTCAAGGCCTCGGCCTGCCGTTGCAGCGCGGGGTCGATGGTCGTCTCGATCCGCAGCGCGCCGGGATTCTCGCGCCGCAGCCGGTCGGCGAGCAGCGGGGCGAGCGCGGGGAACGCGCGGCGCTGGTTGGGCAAGGGCGTCGCGCGGGCGGTTTCGGCAGCCTCATGGGTCAGCAGGCGCAAAGTCTCGGCGCGGTCGATCACCCGGTCGCGGGCGGCGCGGGCGGCCTCGCGCCGTTCGGGAATGTCGGGGCGGCGGGCCTCGGGCGATTGCGGCAGGGCAACCAGCAGCGCGGATTCGGCCGGGGTGAGGCGGCGCGGCTCTTTCCCGAACCACATCAGACTGGCGGCGCGGACCCCTTCGGTGTTGCCGCCATAGGGGGCGAGCCGCAGGTAGAGGTCGAGGATGCGGTCCTTGCCCAGCCGCCGCTCCAGCGCCAGGGCCAGCCGCGCCTGCCGCAGCTTGCCGCGCCAGTCGCCGGTCGGGCCGCGCTCCAGCAGCCGCGCGGTCTGCATCGACAAGGTGGACGCGCCCGACACCACCCGGCCGTGCCGCACCGCTTGCAAGGCGGCACGGGCGACGGCCCAGCCGTCCACGCCATTATGGGCGCTGAACCGCCGATCCTCCCACGCGATCAGCAGCCGCAGGAACTGCGGATCGACGCCCGATTGCGGCGGGGCGAGCCGCCAGCGCCCGTTCTCGACCGGGAAGGCGCGCAGCAGGCTGCCGTCACGGGCCAGCACCTCGGCCCCCGTGGTGACCGTCAGCGACGGCAGCGGGGTGGCGTCGATCCATGCGTCGAAACGGTCCCGCGCCTGGTCGCCCGCACCCGCGATCAGCCCGAGCGCAAGCACCGCCCCAAGCAGCCGCCGCCCCGTCCGGCGGCTGTCCTCAGGGGGCGATGACCGTCGTGCCACTGTCGGTCCAGCCGCGGCGTTCCGGGCGATACATGTCCTCGACCGAAGCGGCGGGATGCGCGAAGGTGCCCGGAGTGACCGCCCGCAGGCGATAGGCCAGCCGGATGGGATCGGTGCCGAACGCGGTCACGGCGGCGGCGAAGCGATCCTGCCGGAACTCGGCCATGTCGGCCCATGTGGTCTCGGGCAGCCAATCCAGCCCGTCCAGATCGCCCTGCGTGAGCAGGTTGGGGTTGTCGATCTCGAACCCCGCCGGCAGCGGGTCGGTGATGATGAGGCGGCCATCCGCCTGCACCAGCGGCTGCACCTCGATCACCGCGATGAGGCGCGCGCCGAGCGGGACCAGCGCCGGATCGACCGGCGCGCCGTCGAGATCGTGATAGCGGCGGGTGATCGTGAAGGCCGTGCCCCCGGCGGGCGGCGGCTCGACCGGAACGGCGGTCGCGCCCAGCGTCACCTCGACCGGTTCCGGCCCGTTATTGCCCAGCACCACCGGCGGCAGGGCGCTCGCGTCGCCCAGATCCTGCACCGGCGCGGAGAGCGGCGCGCCCGCCAGGGTCAGCCCGCCGCCCGCCTCCGGCCCGCCCGCAAAAGCCTGCGCGGCGAGGATCACCCACGCCGCTTCCTGCGTGGAGAGCGGCGCGCCCTCGGCCAGCCGGTCGTCGATCTGCGCGGCCAGGACGGTGGCGATGCGGTCCCGGTCCACCGCCTGGCTGCCGGCCTCGGCGGCCAGCGCCAGCACCCCGGCGCGGTCGCGCAGCAGGGTGCCGTAGTCGCGGCGCCATGTCTCCTGCGGCTCGGCGTTCTGATCCGACAGCGCCTGCGCGCGGGCGAACAGCGCGTCGGCGCGGGGCTGGTCGCCATAGGACGCGAGCGCCGCCCCAAGCTGCGCCGCCGCGAGCGGGGTGGCGAAGCCTTCGACCCCGGTGTCGGCGTAATAGCGCAGGTCGCTGATAACCGCCGCATGTTCGCGGGCCAGCACATAGGCGGCATAGGCGGTCGCCGCATTCTCCTGCGGATCGGCGAATTGCGGCTCGGGCGCGGCGTTGAGGCCGTTCTGGAGTGCGCGGAGCGCGGCGGTGAAGGCAATCTCCGGCACCGCGTGTCCGGCAGAGCGGGCACGGGACAGGAAGTCGGTGACATAGGCGTTCAGCCAGCGATCCCCGCCTTCGGCCCGCCACAGCCCGAAGCTTCCATCCGAGGTCTGGCGGGTCAGGATCTGCGCAATCGCCTCATCGACGGAAGCCGGATCGACGCCGGGCGGGGCCGGCATCCCCTCGGGCATCAGGGTCGAGGCGTAAAGCTGCGGCAGCGCCTGCGAGGCGATCTGCTCGGTGCAGCCATAGGGATACGCGGCCAGCCGGGCAAGCGCGCCGGGCACGTCGAGGCGGGCGAACGCGCCGCTGGTCAGGGTGACGCGCCCGGTGCCGGGGCGGAACGCGCCCAGCGGTGCCAGGTCCACCGTCTGCTGCGTGCCGGGGGCCAGCGTCAGGCGCATGCGCCGGTTCACCGCGGCATCCTGCCGCTGGACGGGGATCGTCAAGTCCTTCGTGACCGTGCGCCCGTCCGGCAGCACCGCCGACAGCCGCATCTGCGCCAGACCTTCGGCATCGGGCGCGGTCAGGCGGAGCGGCAGGGTGACGGCCTGTCGCTCGGTCAAGGTCGTGCCGGGCGGCAGGTCGGTTGTCAGGGCTATCGAGTCCTCGGCGGCCGGCCGGTTCTCGATAGCAAGCGCCACCTCGCCCGGCGGGCCGGCGACGTGGGTCAGCGACACCTGCGCCTGCGCCGTATCGCCGGGCGAGAGGAACGCGGGCGCGGTCACGGTCATCACCACCGGATCGCGGACCAGCACGGTCGTATCGGTCTGGCCCACCGCCTTCTCAGTCCAGACGACGCTCATCACCCGCAGCTCGCCGTTGAAATCGGGCAGCGGGATGGTGACGCTCGCGCGCCCGCCTTCGTCCAGCGTCAGCGGGCCGGAGAACCACGCCATCAGCTTCTCGGTCGGCGGCGGCGCCTGGGTCTGCATCGAGGCGGCATCGCCCCCGGTGCGGATCGCGCCGTCGGCTGCACCTCCGGGCAGGATCAGGCGGCCGTAGAGATCGCGCAGCCCCACCCCGAGCCGGCGCTGGCCGAAATAATGGCCGGTGGCCGAGGGCGGCGTGTAGCCGGTCAGGTTCAGGATGCCCTGATCGACGGCCCAGATGGTGGCGTGGACCGTATCCCCCGGCGCGGCGCCGGTCACGGCCAGCGTCACCGGCAGGTCGCCGCGCGGGTCGGCCTGCTGCGGGGCGGTCAGCGTGGCCGCGATCGCGCGGTCGGCAGGGTCGATCCAGGCCGGGGCGATCCCCACCGCACGGATCGGCGCGTGGGCCGAGGTGGTGGCCTCGCCGGCTCCCGGCGCGAGCGGACGGATGGCGCTGACGGCGACATAGGCGCTGGCGCCCCAGTCCTCGGTCACCGGCAGGTCCACGGTGTTGCGCCCGGCGGTGACGGGCACGGCGCGCAGGTCGATGACCCGGTTCGACAGCACCGAAACCACCGCCACCCCGTCCGCATGAGCTTCCAGCGTCACCCGCGCGGTGTCGCCCGCGCGATAGGCGGGGCGGTCCAGCGTCACGGCCAGCCGGTCGGGCGTGTCGGTCCCCGTGGACACCGCGCCCCAGCCCGCCTCGAACCGGACCGAACTGACGGTGCCGTCCGAGGCGGTCACGACCAGCTCGTAGCTGCCCCAGTCCACCGGCACCGACAATTCGGCCGGGCCGTCGGCCGGCGTCTGGAGCGTTCCGTTGCTGATCCGGCTGCGGCGGGTGATCGGCTCCCAGTTCCAGTCGCCGCCGATCGCATACCACTGGTAATCGGTCTCGATGCGGTTCAGCACCCACTCCGCCCCGGTCGCGCGAGGAGCGAGATCGGGGGTCAGCGCGACGATGCGGAACGACGCCTCGGCCCCTTGCGCGACGATGTCGTCGAAGCCGGGCGCGATCCCCAGCGCGCCGTGCGCGGGCAGGATCAGGCGGCTGTCGCGGCGCTCCACCGGACGGCCCGCGCCCTCGCGGACGGTCAGGGTCAGCTGCGCGTCGAAGGGGCGGGACGCCTGCGCGAGCGTCGGCGGCAGGTCGATGCGGGCCGCAAAGCGCCCCTGATCGTCCGTCCTGCCGGCGGGGGTCGCCACGATCTCGGGCGAGGTGTCGTCGTCGTGGCGGCCGAAGCGGTAGCCCGGCCATTCCGGCAGACCGCGCGCGGGGGTCAGCCGCAGCGTCCCTTCGACCGGCAGATCGGCGGCGGGGGCACCGAACAGCCAGCGGGCTTCGATCTCGGCGGTCAGCGGCTGACCGGCCGGCAGCGGCGCAGCCGGCAGATCGAGGTCGAAGGCGATCCGCTCGGGGCGGAAATCCTCGACCAGCAGGGTTGCGGTGGCGAGCGGTGGGCCGTCGCGCTCCACCCGCAGATCGATCCGCCAGACGCCGCGCGGGGCGGTGTCGGGGATGGGGAAGTCCAGCGTATAGCCGCCTGCGCCCGCCGGGGCGGGCATCAGCCGGGCATGTTCGACGCCATCGGGGCGCAGCACCAGGGCGGTCAGCGGCAGCCCGTCGATCGCCTGCGCGCGGTCGTCGCGGGTCAGGATGGTGGCGTGCGCCACCTCGCCCGCGCGGTAGGCGCCGCGATCGGTCGCCACGAACACGTCGATGGGCGGAGCCGGCGGCGCACCCTCGACCCCGCGGTCGGACAGATCGAACTCGGGGTCGAGCAGGGACAGGAAGGCGAGGTCGGCCACCTCGTCCGCCTCGCGCACGGTCGCCGTGATCACGGCCGGTTCGGCCGAGCCGGTGCCGCGCGTCAGCCCGGCGTCGAACCGCGCGATGCCCTGATCGTCGGTCGGGATGCGCGCCAGCACGGCGTTGCCGCGCGAGAGCAGCGCGACCTCAACCCCCGGACGGGCGGCGGCGTCGGACAGGCCGCGCACCACCACCGTCAGCCCGTCGGTGCCGGAATAGCTGGCAAGGCCGAGGTCGGAGATCATGAACCATTGCGTCGCCGGTGGGCTGCGGTCGGGCGACTGGCCGGGCACGGCGGCAGTCAGCGCGTAGATGCCGGGCGTCAGCGCCCCCACGGCGGCGCGCAGGTCCAGCCGGGTCGCCACTTCGGCATTCATCGGATGCGCACCGCCGCCCGGCGCGGGGGCGATGTCGGCCTGGCCCGACCAGATCTCCTGCCCCAGCTCGGCGCTGAAGGTGCCTACCTTCCAGTCGTCCAGGGGCGTGGCGAAGATCCGGTCCTGAAGCGAGCGGACGATGTTGCGATCCGTCATCCGATGCAGCGTCAGGTCCACCGTGCCGGTGTTCACCGTGCGCAACGTGAGGCCCTGATCGCCGCTGGCCGGCAGCACATAGGCGCGGCCGCCGAAGCGGGCCTGCGGGGCGCGGTCGCGGACATACATGCTGACCGGCACGGCGCGCGGCAGCACCTCGCCGCTGGCCGCCGGAAGGCCGGGGCGCAGCGTCAGCTCCAGCGCCGCGCCGCGGGTCAGGCCGGTGACGCAAAGCTCGTAATCCTGCGCCTCGATGGCCAGCGCGGGATCGGGCAGCGCGACGAAGGGGCGGAAATCGGCGGACTCGGCCAGCGGGCCGGAGAAGACCACGCAGGCGCGGGGATCGGGCGCGTCGGCATCGACGCGGTTGCCGGTGACGCGGAAGCCGTGGCGCTCCTGAAAGGCGGCGATCTGCTCGGCCAGCGCGGGATCGGCGCCGCCGGTTTCGGCGGCATGGCGCAGGGCGGCGAGCCCGTCCGGGCCGCGATCCAGCCGCTCGGCCAGTTCGGCCCAGAGCCGCAGGGCGAAAATGCCCGCGCCCGGATCGCGGAGCCATGCGTTCGTCGCGGCGGTCTGCGCCGCCGTCAGCATGGCGCGGTCGTTGTCGTTCGCGCTGGCGG
This sequence comes from Paracoccus sp. Z118, assembly GCF_019061185.1. GTDB lineage: Bacteria > Pseudomonadota > Alphaproteobacteria > Rhodobacterales > Rhodobacteraceae > Paracoccus. The sequence goes on along the minus strand of NZ_JAHQZU010000004.1, from coordinate 145,470 downwards.
CGCCCTGCATGGCGCGGGCCAGCGCCTCCCAGTCCGCCGCCGCGTCGGTGAGCGCGGTCAGCGCCCCCAGCCAGCGGACCTGCCCGGTCGGATCGCCGCCGGCGCCCGCCGCATCGGCAAGCGCGCGAAGCGAGTCCGGCGGCTCGCCGTTGGCAGGGTAAAGCGTGCCGAGGCCGCGCGCCTGATCGCGGGCGGCGCGGCGATCCTCAGGCGAAAGCCACGTTCCCGCCTGCGCCAGCCGCTCGGCCGCGCGGGCCTCTGCCGCCGGATCGGTCGGCAGCACTTGGCCCGAGATCGCGCCGGTGAAGGGTTGCGGGGCGCCGGGGTCCGTTTTGGGAAAGCAGGCCCGCGAGCGCGCGTTGAAGGTCAGCGCCGCGCAGTCGGCATCGGCCAGGCAGATCCGAACGCAGCTTTCCTGCGAGGTCTCGAAGATCGGGGCCAGGTCGCCGCCGGGCAGATCGGTGTTTTCCTGCACGACGATCCGCCGTTCGGGAAGGGCGGTTTCGGCTTCGACCGGCTGGGGCGCAAGGGCTGCGCCGAGCGCGAGCGCGAGGGGGATCGACCGGGCGGCCCGCAGCAGGCGGCGGATCGCGGCGGAGGGACGGACGGGCATCGGCAAACCCCACGGACCGGATTTTGCGGCAGCGTGGCACGATCGCCTTTAAGGGGCAATCGTCATGGTTTGGCGGGATGGGGCTTCGCGGCGCGGGGTCCGAACGGCAGGCTTGTTGGGCTGTCGCGCGACTCTGAACGTGCGCTCGCGTCGGACGGAACGCGGCCGACAGAGGCGGTAAACCAACGATTTCAGGATTTCAGTGGTGAGCCCAACAGGATTCGAACCTGTGACCCACTGATTAAAAGTCAGTTGCTCTACCAACTGAGCTATGGGCCCAACACAGGGCGGTTGATTAGGGGCGGCGAAAGCGGGGGTCAAGCGAAAACTGACCGTGCCGCGGCGGAATCTCTGGTGAAATCGCGGGGCCGGCTCTATATCGCCGCCATGGACACAAGGCCCCCCTCCGGCCTGCCCTTCATGAAAATGCATGGGCTGGGCAACGACTTCGTCGTGATCGACCTGCGGCATGGCGGGGCGATGCCGGATGCCGACCTCGTGCGGCGCATCGCGGACCGGCAGTTCGGGATCGGATTCGACCAGCTCGCAACGATCCACGCGGATGATGGGGCGGACGCGAAGCTGACCTTCTTCAACGCCGATGGCTCGACCTCCGCCGCCTGCGGGAACGCGACACGCTGCATCGCCCGTTACCTGCTCGATGAAAGCGGGTCGGCGGCGCTGGTGCTGCGGACCGAGCACGGGCTGCTCGCGGCCGAGGATGCGGGCGGCGGCATCACCCGCGTCAACATGGGGCAGCCGGTGCTGGACTGGCAGTCGATCCCGCTTGCTCGCGATGTGGACCTGCTGCATCTGCCGATCGACGGCGATCCGGTCGCGACCGGCATGGGCAATCCGCACATGACCTTCTTCGTGGACGACGCGGCGAATTTTCCCGATTTCGAGGGATTCGGCGCCCGGCACGAGCTGCATCCGCTCTACCCCCAGCGCACCAATGTCGAGGTGGCGCAGGTCGTCGCGCCCGACACGCTGCGGCTGCGGATCTGGGAACGGGGGGTGGGCGTCACGCTCGCCTCGGGGTCCTGCTCCTGCGCCGCCGCGGTCGCCGCCGCGCGTCGGGGATTGACGGGCCGCCGGGTGCGGGTGCTGGTCGCAGGCGGCGAGCTTGAGATCGACTGGCGCGAGGATGGCGTCTGGCTCGCCGGGCCGACCGCGCATGTCGCCGACGGGGTGCTGAGGGCCGACTGGATCGCCAGCGGCAGCGAACGGCCATGAACGCAGTGCCGAAGCCCCCGGTGCTGGCCACGCTCGGTTGCCGGCTGAACGCCTACGAATCCGAGGCGATGCGCGAGATGGCGGAAGCTGCGGGCCTCGACGGCGCGGTGATCGTCAACACCTGCGCCGTGACGGCCGAGGCTGTCCGCAAGGCCCGGCAGGAGATCCGCCGCCTTTCGCGCGAAAACCCCGGCGCGCCGATCATCGTCACCGGCTGCGCGGCCCAGACCGAGCCGGAAACCTTCGCCGCCATGCCCGAGGTCGCCCGCGTCGTCGGCAATGCCGAGAAGATGCAGCCGGCGACATGGCAGGTCCTCGCCGCGCCCGATTTCGGGACCGAGCGGGTGATGGTGGACGACATCATGTCGGTGCGGGAAACCGCCGGCCACCTGATCGACGGCTTCGGCCGCCATCGCGCCTATGTGCAGGTCCAGAACGGCTGCGACCACCGCTGCACCTTCTGCATCATTCCCTATGGCCGGGGGAACTCGCGATCCGTTCCGGCGGGGGTCGTGGTCGAGCAGATCAAGCGCCTGCGGGATCGCAGCTTCAACGAAGTGGTGCTGACCGGCGTGGACCTGACCTCGTGGGGCGCGGATCTGCCGGGGGCCCCGCGGCTGGGCAATCTGGTGCGGCGCATCCTGCGGATGGTGCCGGACCTGCCCCGCTTGCGGATTTCCTCGATCGATTCGATCGAGGCCGATCCCGACCTCATGGAGGCGATCGCCACCGAGCCCCGGCTGATGCCGCATCTGCACCTGTCGCTTCAGCATGGCGACGACCTGATCCTGAAGCGGATGAAGCGCCGCCATCTGCGGGGCGACGCCATCGCCTTCTGCGAGGAGGCGCGGCGGCTGCGCCCCGACATCGTGTTCGGCGCCGACATCATCGCCGGTTTCCCGACCGAGACCGAGGCGCATTTCGAGAATTCGGTGAAGCTGGTGCAGGATTGCGGGCTGACCTTCCTGCATGTATTCCCCTACAGCGCCCGCAAGGGCACCCCCGCCGCGCGGATGCCGCGCGTGTCCGGCCCCGCGATCAAGGAACGGGCCGCCCGGCTGCGGAGGGTGGGCGACGAGGTGCTGCGCGCGCATCTGCAAGCGCAGGTCGGCCGCAGCCATCGCGTCCTGACCGAAGGCCCGCGTCTCGGGCGGACGGAACAGTTCACCGAGGTCGCCTTCGACCGCGACATGCCCGAGGGATCGCTGCTCGACGTGGCGATCCGGGGCCATGACGGCGCGCGGCTGGTCGCCTGACGCACCCCGCTGCTGTGGCGCCCGCCCGCTGGGGCGGTTATGATCGTCCGCACGCCGCCAACCAAGGAAAACCTCATGACGACCGATCCCGAAACCGACGCCCGCGCCATCGAGGCCATGTCCTTCGAGGACGCCATGAAGGAGCTGGAGGCCACGGTCGGCAAGCTGGAGCATGGCGACGCGACGCTGGAACAGTCGATCGCGCTTTACGAACGCGGCGCGAAGCTGCGCGCCCATTGCGAGCAGCGCCTGCGTGAGGCCGAGGAGCGCGTGGAAAAGATCACTCTGGCCGCCAGTGGCGAGCCGCAGGGAACGACGCCGGTCGAGGGCCTCTGATGGAGGCCGCCCTGCCCGCGCATCTGCACGACCGGCTGACCGAGGTGCGGCTGGCCGTCACCTCGGCGCTGGACCGGGCGCTGGAACACCTGCCGCCGGGCGATCTGACCGACGCGATGCGCTATGGCTGCGTCGGCGGCAAGCGCATCCGCGCCTTTCTGGTGCTGGAATCGGCGCGGCTGCACGGGCTGGACGATGACGCCGCGATGCCGGTCGCGGTCGCGGTCGAGATGCTGCATGCCTACAGCCTGATCCACGACGACCTGCCCTCGATGGACGACGACGACCTGCGGCGGGGCATGCCGACCTGCCATGTCCAGTGGTCCGAGGCGACGGCGATCCTTGCCGGCGACGCGCTGCAATCGCTGGCCTTCGAGCAGCTCGCCGATCCCGCCATCGGCTCCGCCGAGGTGCGGATCGAACTGGTGCGCCGCTTTGCCGACGCGGTGGGCGCGCGCGGGATGGTCTGGGGGCAGATGCAGGACATCGCGGCGGAAACCGCCGACGCGCCGCTGGACCTTGCCGCGATCAGCGCCCTGCAACAGGGCAAGACCGGCGCCCTGATCGGCTTTTCCGCCACCGCCGGCGCGGTGATGGCGGGCGCGGATACGGCGGCGCTGGGGGATTACGCCCGCAGCCTCGGCCTCGCCTTCCAGATCGCGGATGACATTCTCGACATCATCGGCAGCGAGGAGGCCACCGGCAAGCGCGTCGGCAAGGACGCCGCAGCGGGCAAGGCGACCTTCGTGTCGCTGCTGGGGCTGGACGGCGCGCGAAAGACCGCCGCCGACATGGTCCGGCGCGCGGAAGCCGCATTGGAACCATATGCCGCCGCCGCGCGTCAGGAGGCGGCGGAAAACTTGCGGCAACTCGCCCGCTTCGTTATCCACCGCCAGACGTGACGAAGCCCCTCGCGGGATGAAGCCGCCCGAAAGGGGCACGCCACATGACCGATATCCCCAAGACCGACGCCCCCAGGACGGATGGACGCCCGGCCACCCCGATCCTCGACCGGGTGAGCCTGCCTTCGGACCTGAAGGCGCTGACCGACCGCGAGTTGAAGCAGCTTGCCGACGAGCTGCGGAGCGAAACCATCAGCGCGGTCAGCGTGACCGGCGGCCATCTGGGCGCGGGGCTGGGCGTCGTGGAGCTGACCGTGGCGCTGCACGCCGTGTTCAACCCGCCGCGCGACCGGATCATCTGGGATGTCGGCCACCAATGCTATCCGCACAAGATCCTGACCGGCCGCCGCGACCGCATCCGCACCCTGCGGATGGAGGGGGGGCTGTCCGGTTTCACCAAGCGCAGCGAATCCCCCTATGACCCGTTCGGCGCAGGCCATTCCAGCACCTCGATCAGCGCCGCGCTGGGATTCGCCGCCGCCCGTGACCTCGGCGGCGCGCCGGGCGACGCCATCGCGGTGATCGGCGACGGCGCGATGAGCGCGGGCATGGCGTTCGAGGCGCTGAACAACGCCGGCCACATGGGCACGCGCATGTTCGTGATCCTCAACGACAACGAGATGTCGATTGCCCCGCCGACCGGCGCGCTCTCCACCTATCTGACCCGGCTCTACACGCGCGGCTCGTTCCAGGATCTCAAGGCCGCCGCCAAGGGCGCGGTCGGCCTGCTGCCCGAACCTTTGCAGGAAGGCGCGCGGCGTGCCAAGGAAATGCTCAAGGGCATGACCATCGGCGGCACCTTGTTCGAGGAGCTTGGCTTTTCCTATGTCGGCCCAGTCGATGGGCACGACCTCGACCAGCTTCTGCCGCTGCTGCGGACCGTGAAGGCGCGGGCGACGGGTCCCGTGCTGATCCATGCCGTGACGAAGAAGGGCAAGGGCTACGCCCCGGCCGAAAACGCCGCCGACCGAGGCCACGCCCGCGCCAAGTTCGACGTGGTGACGGGCGAGCAGGCCAAGGCGAAGTCCAACGCGCCCAGCTATACCTCGGTCTTCGCCAGGTCGCTGATCCGGCAGGCCGAGACGGACGAGAAGATCGTCGCCATCACCGCCGCAATGCCGGACGGGACCGGCCTCAACCTGTTCGCCGAGCGTTTCCCGCGCCGCTGCTTCGACGTGGGGATCGCGGAACAGCACGCGGTGACCTTCGCGGCGGGACTCGCGGCGGGGGGGATGAAGCCGTTCTGCGCGCTTTATTCCACGTTCCTGCAGCGCGGCTACGATCAGGTCGTGCATGACGTGGCGATCCAGCGCCTGCCCGTCCGCTTCGCCATCGACCGCGCCGGGCTGGTCGGCGCGGACGGCGCGACCCATGCGGGCGCGTTCGACATCGCATTCCTTTCCAACCTGCCGGGCATGGTCGTCATGGCCGCCGCGGACGAGGCGGAACTGGTCCACATGGTCGCCACCGCCGCCGCGCTGGACGACCGCCCCAGCGCCTTCCGCTTTCCGCGCGGCGAGGGCAACGGCGTCGAGCTGCCCGAACGCGGCACTCCGCTGGAGATCGGCCGCGGCCGGATCATCGCGGAGGGCGCGCGGGTGGCGATCCTGTCCTTCGGCACCCGTCTGGCCGAGGTGATGCGCGCCCGCGAGGCGCTTGCGCAGCGCGGCGTCGCCCCCACGGTGGCCGACGCCCGCTTCGCCAAGCCGCTGGACCGCGACCTGATCCTGCGGCTTGCGCGTGACCACGAGGCGCTCATCACCATCGAGGAGGGCGCGGTCGGCGGCTTCGGCAGCCACGTCGCGCAGCTTCTGGCGGACGAGGGCGTCTTCGACCACGGCCTGAAGTTCCGCAGCATGGTCCTGCCGGATACGTTCATCGACCACGCCTCGCCCGAGGCCATGTATCGCGCCGCCGCGATGGACGCCCCGCAGATCGAGGCGAAGGTGCTGGAGGTGCTGGGCGTCGCCACCATGGAACGGCGGGCGTGAACGCATCCGCGAGGCCGGGGCGGGACCGCGCCGAGAACGCCTGATTGCGGAAGCTGCGGCGATCCGGGCTCTGCGGGTGGAGCAAACAGGCCTCTGGCACGAGGCTTCGCCGGAGCGGTAATCCGACGCCCCATGCCTCTGCGCCAGAATGGAGCATCCGCGTAACAGGGCCGCGATCCAGGTCCGCATGACGGCTTGCACCCTCGCCACTCTGGCACCCGCCCCGCGCGCGGCCTAAACAGCGCCGCATGACCCGGAACACGCACCCCCTCGCCCACCCGCATGATCCGCACCGCATCACCCGCTCGGGTTGGCTGCGCGCCGCCGTGCTGGGGGCGAATGACGGGATCGTGTCGGTGGCCTCGCTGATCGTCGGGGTGGCGAATGCGGACCCCTCGCCGGGGGCCGTCACGGTGGCTGGTGTGGCGGGGCTGGTCGCCGGGGCGCTGTCGATGGCGGCGGGGGAATATGTCAGCGTCAGTTCGCAGTCCGACATCGAGCGGGCCGACATCAGGCGCGAAAAGCAGTCGCTGCGCGCCCAGCCCGAGATCGAGCTGGAGGAGCTGATCCATATCTACGAGGCGCGCGGCCTTGCCCCCGACACCGCCCGGCTGGTCGCGGTGGAGCTGACAGAGCATGACGCGCTCGGCGCGCATCTGCGCGACGAGCTGGGCCTGCACGACATGCACGCCGCAAACCCGCTGCTGGCGGCCATCGCCTCGGCGCTGACCTTCGGCGGCGCGGGGGCGGTGCCGCTGCTGGCGGCGCTGCTGGCCCCCGAGGGGCGGCTGGTCCCGGTGGTCTGGGTGGTGACGCTGCTGGCGCTCGCCGCGCTGGGGGCGCTCGGGGCGCGGGCGGGGGGTGCGCCGCTGGGGCGGGCTGTCGCACGTGTGATCCTGTGGGGCGGCTTTGCGATGGCAGTGACGGCGGCCATCGGGCATCTTTTCGGCATCGCCGCCTGACAAACCGGAGCCATGATGCTGCGCCCGATCCTGCTGACCCTCGCCCTCGCCTTCGCGACCCCCGCGCTTGCCACACAGGAATACATCCTGCCGACGCTGTTCGATGTGACCGGAGTCGCCGCCAGCGACGTGCTGAACATCCGCGAGCGGCCCGACGCCTCCTCGCCCGTGATCGGCGAGCTGGCGCCGGATGCGAGGGGCGTCGAAGTGGTCGCCGAGCGGTCGGGCTGGGCGCAGGTGAATGCCGGCGAGCGGTCGGGATGGGTCAGTGCCCGTTACCTCATGTATCGCACCGATGTGTGGGAGCCGGGCGCTCTGCCCCCCAATCTGCGCTGCATCGGGACCGAGCCATTCTGGGGGCTGACGCAGGAGGCGGGCGGGATGGTGTTTTCCACGCCCGACGGCGGCGAGCGGGCGATGGAATTGCGGACCGTCATGGATGACGGGCATTTCCGCAGCCCGGTGCGCGGGCTGATCGCCGGGGATTCGCAGGGGCGGCTGACCGCCGTGATCCGGCCCGAGCAGTGCAGCGACGGGATGTCGGATCGCCGCTACGGGCTGTCGGGAACGCTGATCCTGGACGGCTCGGGCCAGTCCTCGCGCATGTTTAGCGGCTGCTGCCTGATCGGGAACTAACCCGCTTCGGCGGCGAGCAGCGCCGCAAGCCCGCTGCGGTAGTCGGGATGAAGCAGGCGCACGCCAAGCTCGTCCTTGATGCGGTCGTTCCGCACCCGCTTGCTTTCGGCATAGAAGCTGCGGGCCATCGGCGTCATCTCGGCAGAGGCGAAATCCTCGGCCGGTGGCGGCGGCAGGCCGCAAAGCTGCGCGGCATGGGCCAGCACGTCCTGCGGCGGGGCGGGATCGTCGTCGCAGACATTGTAGATTCCGCCCGGCCGGGGCTGCGCGATGGAGGCGGCCAGCACCTGCGCGATATCCTCGGCATGGATGCGGGAAAAGACCTGGCCCGGCTTGATGATGCGGCGGGCGGTGCCGTTGCGCACCTTCTCGAACGGGCCGCGGCCGGGGCCGTAGATGCCCGCAAGGCGGAATACATGCAGCGGCAAGTCGTGGGCCTGCGCCAGTTCGCGCCACGCTGCCTCGGCGGCGACGCGCTGCTGGCCGCGCCGGGTGGACGGGGCGAGGTCCGAATCCTCGTCCACCCAGTCGCCGCCCCGGTCGCCATAGACGCCGGTGGTGGAGAGATAGCCGAGCCAGCGCGCAGGGCTGGCGGCGATGGCCTCCGAAAGATCGCGCAGGACCGGATCGCCCGCCTCGTCCGGCGCGATGCTGACGAGGATAGCGTCGGCGCGGGCAAGCTCGGCCCGCAACAGGCCACCCTCGCCCGGCCAGAGCAGCGGCGCGGCCCCCGTGGCAGCCATGGCGGCGGGATCGCCGCGCGTGGTGCCGGTGACCTGCCAACCCTGCGGCACCAGACGCCGCGTCAGGAACCCCGCCGAATAGCCGTGGCCGAGGACGACCAGCCTCACGCCATGATCTCGGCGGCCATGGCAAAGCTGCGAAGGCGCAGCTCGGGGTCGTGGATCATCCCGGTCAGGACCATCTCCTCGGGCTGGTAGCGGGCGGCGAAGGCGTCCAGCTGAGCCTTCACCGCATCGGGCGCGCCCACCGCGCTGATACGCAAGGTCGCATCCACGCTCGGCTGGTGCTGCGGCGGGATATGCGCGGCGAGATCGTCCACCGGCGGGGGAAGCTTGCCGGGGCCGGTGGTGCGGAGCCGGTAGAAGTTCAGCTGCTGGCTCGTGAACAGGCGCCTGGCCTCGGCGTCCGTGTCGGCGGCGATCACGTTGACCGCCAGCATGAAGCGCGGCGCATCGCCCCAGGGGCCGGGCTGGAAACGGTCGCGGTAAAGATCGACGGCCTGATCCAGCGCGTCGGGCGCGAAATGCGAGGCGAAGGCGTAGGGCAGCCCCAGCGCGGCGGCAAGGCTCGCCCCGTAAAGCGACGAGCCGAGGATCCAGACCGGCACGTTCGTCCCCTCGCCCGGATGGGCCGACACCGCAGCGCCATCCCGTTTCGGCCCGAGATAGGACAGCAGTTCCACCACGTCGTTGGGAAAGTCGTCGTTGCGCGACTGGCCCCGGCGCAGCGCGTGCATCACCATCGCATCGCCCCCCGGCGCCCGGCCGAGGCCGAGATCGATCCGGTCGCCGTGGATCGTGGCCAGGGTGCCGAAATCCTCGGCCACCGCCAGAGGGGCGTGGTTCGGCAGCATGATGCCGCCCGCGCCGACGCGGATCGTGCTGGTGTGGTTGGCGATGTGGTTGATCAGCACGGCGGTCGCGGCGCTGGCGATGCCGGGCATGTTGTGATGCTCGGCCAGCCAGAACCGCTTGTAGCCCTGCGCTTCCGCCGCCTTCGCCAGCCGGACGCTGTTCTCGATGGCGGTGCGGGCGTCCGATCCTTCGGACACCGGGGCAAGGTCGAGGACCGAGATATCCATGTGCGTCTCCTGTGTTTGCAGGGAGATAGGCGCGGCGGGCCCGTCTTGCCAGTGTCGCGGGGGGATGCGACAGTCGCGGCCAGCGTGTAGGGAGCCCGGCGTGACGGGAATGGAGGGGCGGATGAACGGCAACGCACGGCTGCTGCCGGTCGAGACGCCCCCCGCCGTGGAGCGCAGGTTCTTCGATGACCCGGTGGCGGCGGTGGACCGGCTGGTCGAGCTCTACGACCGCAGCTCGGCCTTTCTGCTGGACCGCTTCCTGGAGACGCTCGCGGGGGGCGAGCCGGCGGCCCGGTTCCGCGCCTTCTACCCGGAAGTGCGGCTGACCACCGCCCTGCACAGCCAGACCGACGCGCGCGTCTCGTTCGGTCATGTCGCCCTGCCCGGCAGCTATGTGGCGACGATCACCCGCCCCGATCTTTACCGCGACTATCTGGTGCAGCAGATCGGGCTGCTGATCCGCAACCACGGCGTGCCCATCGCCATCGACGACAGCGACACGCCGATCCCGGTGCATTTCGCCGTCGCCACGCGCAGCGATCTGAACGTGCCGCAGGAAGGCGTGCTGCGCTATTCGCTGCGCGACGTCTTCGACGTGCCCGACCTCGAGACGATGAACGACGACATTTCCAACGGCACCGCCGGGCCGAACCCGGATGGCAGCATGCCGCTGGCGCCGTTCACCGCGCAGCGGGTCGATTACTCGCTGGCGCGGCTGGCCCATTACACGGCGACCGCGCCCGAGCATTTCCAGCGCTTCGTGATGTTCACGAACTACCAGTTCTATGTGGACGAGTTCGAGGCTTTCGCCCGCACCGCGCTGGCCGACCCGGACAACGGCTACATCGCCTTCGTCGGTCCCGGCAACAGCGTGCTGGAGCGGCCGGACGAGGTGATCGCCACCGGCGCCAAGATCCCGCAGATGCCCGCCTATCACCTCAAGCGCGCGGATGGGGACGGGATCACGCTGGTCAATATCGGCGTCGGCCCGTCCAACGCGAAGACCGCGACCGACCATATCGCGGTGCTGCGGCCCCATGCGTGGATCATGGTCGGCCACTGCGCCGGGCTGCGCAACAGCCAGCGGCTGGGCGATTACGTGCTGGCCCACGCCTATCTGCGCGAGGATCACGTGCTCGATGACGACCTGCCCGTCTGGGTGCCGCTGCCGACGTTGGCCGAGGTGCAGGTGGCGTTGCAGGACGCGGTGGCCGAGGTCACGCAGCTGGAAGGCTTTGATCTGAAGCGGATCATGCGGACCGGCACCGTCGCCACCATCGACAACCGCAACTGGGAACTGCGCGACACGCCGGTGCATCGGCTCAGCCTCAGCCGGGCCATCGCGCTGGACATGGAAAGCGCGACCATCGCCGCCAACGGGTTCCGCTTCCGGGTGCCCTACGGCACGCTGCTCTGCGTCAGCGACAAGCCGCTGCATGGCGAACTGAAACTGCCCGGCATGGCGACCGACTTCTATCGCACCCAGGTCGCAAGCCACCTGCTGATCGGCATCCGCGCGATGGAGAAGCTGCGCGAGACGCCGGTGGAGAGGCTTCACTCGCGCAAGCTGCGCTCATTCCAGGAAACCGCGTTCCTTTAGGGCGGGGCCATCAAGGCGCGGGATGCGGCCGAGAATCGCCTTTGATGATGAAAAATACTTGAAATACACGTCAAAACCCTGTGTAGCAGGATAATCCACCCTATCGCGGTCCCGAAAATAAACGGAACCCGGGACAACAGGAGACCACCCGATGGCCAATACCCCCGCAGCCGCCAAACCTATGACCAAGACCCAACTGGTGGCCGCACTCGCGGACGAGATGGGCAGCGACAAGAAGACCGCCACCTCGGCGCTCGACGCGCTGCAATCGATCGTCAGCCGCGTCGTCGCCGAAGGCGGGGCCGTCACCCTGCCGGGGATCGGCAAGGTCGCCTGCCGCGCCCGCCCCGAGCGGATGGTCCGCAACCCGCAGACCCAGGAAATGATGCAGAAGCCCGCCGACAAGGTCGTGAAGGTCACGATCGCCAAGGGCCTGAAGGATTCGGTCAACGCCTGATCCGGCGCAGGACTGCCTGACGATGGGGTCGTGCCAAGGCGGCGCGACCCTTTTGCATTGCTGACCGCAAAGTCCGGGGAGGAGCGAGGCGGATGAAACTTACGGTGGACGAGATCCTCGAACAGGCGGGCGCGGGCAGGTTCCAGCGCCGGCTGCTGGCGATCTTCGGGCTGGTCTGGGCGGCCGACGCGATGCAGGTCGTGGCGGTGGGCTTCGCCGCCGCCTCGATCGCGGCGGAGTTCGGCTTAAGCACGGCGCAGGCCGCGCAGCAGACGGGGACGCTGTTCTTCCTGGGGATGTTCCTTGGCGCCGCGCTGTTCGGCCGCATCGCGGACCGGATCGGCCGCCGCAACGTCCTGCTGCTGACGGTGGCCTGCGACGCGGTGTTCGGCCTCGCCTCGGCCTTCGCGCCCTCGTACGAGGCGCTGCTGGTGCTGCGGTTCCTGACCGGCATGGCGGTGGGCGGCACGCTGCCGGTGGATTACGCGATGATGGCCGAATTCCTGCCGCCGAAGAACCGGGGCAAATGGCTGGTCTGGCTGGAAGGATTCTGGGCGGTCGGGACGCTGATCGTGGCGCTGACCGCATGGTATGCGGCGGCGACGGGGATCGCGGCGCCGTTCCGGCTGATCTATCTGGTCGCCGCGCTGCCGGCGATGATCGGGATCTTCATGCGGTTCTGGGTGCCGGAATCGCCGATGTTCCTGATCCGCAAGGGCCGCAAGGAAGAGGCGCGGGCGGTGCTGAACCGGGTGCGGGTGACGAACGGCGCCTCGGTGCTGCCGCAGGGGGTCACGATCTCCACCCCCGCGCCGGTGAAGGGCGAAGGACTGTTCAAGGGCGGCATGGCGCGGACCACCATCGCGGTGATGGCGCTGTGGTTCCTGGTCTCGGTGTCCTATTACGGCGTGTTCGTCTGGCTGCCCGCACGCCTCGCGACCGAGGGTTTCGGCTTCGTGCGCGGCTACGGCTTCCTCGTGCTGCTGGCGATCGCGCAGCTGCCCGGCTACGCGCTGGCCGCTTGGGGGGTCGAGCGGCTGGGCCGCAAGATCACGCTGCAACTGTTCCTGCTGATCTCGGCGGCGGGCTGCATGGCCTTCGTGCTGGCGGGCACGCCGATCATGGTCGCCGTCTCGCTGCTGGTGATGAGCTTTGCGCTGCTGGGCACCTGGGGCGCGCTTTATGCCTTCACGCCCGAGCTTTACCCGACGACGCTGCGCGGCACCGGAATGGGCACGGCGGGCGCGATGGCGCGGCTGGGCGGCATTATGGCCCCCAGCCTGATGCGCAGCGTGGTCGAGCGGGACTTCGCGCTCGCCATCGCGCTGTTCGCGGGATTCCTGCTGCTGGCGGCGCTGGTCACGCTGATGATCGGACGCGAGACGCGCGACGCCTCGATCCTGTGAGGCCATGAAGAAAGCCGGCGCGCAGGGTGCGGGCCGGCTTTCGCGATCTGCGGGGAGGAAAGGCCGGTCAGGCCGCCGTCATCCCTTCAGACGAGGCGAAGAACATCGCCTGGCTGACGGCCGAGCGGACCTGCTCTTCGCTGTAGGGCTTGGAGATCAGGAACGCCGGCTCCGGCCGGTCGCCGGTCAGCAGCCGTTCCGGGAACGCGGTGATGAAGATCACCGGAAGGTCACCGAGGCTGGTCAGCAATTCGTTGACTGCGTCGATCCCCGACGAGCCGTCCGCAAGCTGGATGTCCGCAAGGATCAGGTCGGGCCGGCGGTCCTCGGCCAGTTGGATCGCGGCGGAATGGGTGCGGGCGATGCCCGTGACCTCATGCCCCATCGCCTGCACGATCCCCTTGAGATCCATGGCGATGATGGTCTCGTCCTCGATGACCATGACGCGGCCGCGGATGGCGCGGCCCATCTCGTTCAGGGCGATCTGGACCAGTTCCTCGGCCTCGTCCTGGTCGATCTGCATGACCTCGGCGATCTGGTCGTAGCGCAGCTCTTCGATGGTGCGCAGGAGCAGCGCCTCGCGCGAGTTCGGGGTCAGGGTGCGCAGATGCGACTGGGCCTGCGCCTCGCGGGCGCTCTGGTTTTCGGTATCGACGGGCTGGCCCGAGCTCTGCCAGATGGCATGGAAGGCGCGGAACAGAGAAATCCGGGTATCGTCGCCCGACGCCATGCTGCGGTCGGCGAGAATGGCTTCCAGCGTGGCGGCGGCATAATTGTCCCCGGCCCGCTGGGTGCCCGTCAGCGCACGCGCATAGCGGCGCAGATAGGGCAGTTCGCGTCCGATGGATTGGGCAAGATCTGCAGCTGACATGAAAGCCTCAAAAATTGGTCGTTCCTGGGAACCGTTGCTGATACCTAACCGTTGGCCGACGTGCACACAAGATTTCCGGGAAGTAAGATACAGCATGAACGTGAGGCGTGAAGACACCAAGCGCGCCGCCTTGGAAAAGCAGATCGATGAAAATCTGCGGCGGGTTTACGAGCAGGATACAGCTCAGGAGGTGCCGGACAGATTCCTGGCGCTGCTTGAAAAGCTGCGCGGTCAGGAATGACCATGCACCGCAAGGCGACACCGGAGCGGAACCTGTCCAAGGCCGCCGATCCGCGGGATGAGCTTGTCGAGCATCTGCCGGCGCTCAGGGCCTTCGCACTGTCGCTGACGCGCGAGGGGGCGGCGGCGGATGATCTTGTCCAGGACACGATCGTCAAGGCGTGGACCAACATGGACAAGTTCCAGGTCGGAACGAACCTGCGCGCGTGGCTGTTCACCATCCTGCGCAACACATTCTATTCCGCGCGCCGCAAGACCCGGCGCGAGGTCAGCGACACGGACGGCATCCACGCCGCGCGGCAGGCCACCCGGCCCGACCACGACGGGCGGCTGGCGATGAACGATTTCCGCGTCGCCTTCGACAAGCTGCCCGACGAGCAGCGCGAGGCGCTGATCATGGTGGGCGCCTCGGGCTTTTCCTACGAGGAGGCGGCCGAGATGACCGGCGTCGCCGTCGGCACCGTCAAATCGCGCGCCAACCGCGGCCGCCGGAAGCTGGCCGAGCTGCTGCACCTGAAGGACGGCGAGGAATTCGAGATGACCGACCGCGCAACGATGGCGGTGATGGCGAACAACCCCGTCTCGCGGTAAGGCGAGGCATGGCGCGCCTGCCGGATCAGCTTCAGTTCACCCGCGGCCTCGGCTTCCGGCTGGCGATGCTGCTTTCGGTGGCGATCCTGCCGATCGGGCTGATCTCGCTGGTGCAGACGCTGAACCTGTCGCAGGCCGCCGAACGCGCCGCCGAGCTGGCCCTGATGGGCCGCACCTCGTCCGCCGCCGCGGGCGAACGGGCGCTGCTTCAGACCGCGCTGGGGTCCGCAGAAGCGCTGGGACCTGCCGTGCTGGAGACGCTGGACGACCCGCAGGCCTGTTCGACGATGCTGGAGACCTTCGTCCAGAACAACGCGAGCTATGTCTATGCCGGCTTCACGCGGCTGGACGGCTTTGCAAGCTGCACCTCGCGCAACGACGGCACCCACGATCTGCGGCAATCGCCGCATTACCGCGCCTTCATGGCCAAGCCTCGGACCGTGATCACCGCCTCGTCACAGGGCATGGTGTCGGGCATGTCCGTGGTGATTGTCTCGCAGCCGCTTCATCGGGGCGACGAGCTTCTGGGCTATGTCGTGACCTCGATGCCGCAGGAACTGATGCGGGCCACGCATGATCCGATGAGCGGCAGCACCGGGGCCCGGATCCTGACCTTCACCTATAGCGGGCAGGTGATTTCGACCGACATGGTCGAAGGCACGATCATCGAAATGATGCCGCAGAACTCGACCTTGCAGTCGCTGGTGGAGCGCACCGACACGACCTTCCGCGAAACGGCCAACTCGGGCGAGCGGCGGCTGTTCACCGTGGTTGCGGTCGTGCCGGGGCTGGTCTATGCGCTGGGTAGCTGGAACCCGCGTTCCGCCGGGGTCGGGAACCTCGCGCTGACCCGGTTCACGGGGGTCCTGTTTCCGCTGGCGCTGTGGGCGGTCTCGCTGGCCGTGGCGTATTTCGCGGTCTATCGGCTGGTGCTGCGCCATATCCGCGAGCTGCGCGGCCAGATGCGCCGTTTTGCCATCGGCGACCGGCGGAAACCGCCCCGTGTGCTGAAGGACGCGCCCGCCGAGATCGCGGATGTGAGCCAGACCTTCCACGACATGGCCCGCATCCTGATCCGCGACGAGGCGGCGATGGAAACGGCGGTGCAGGAAAAGACGGTGCTGCTGAAGGAGGTGCATCACCGGGTCAAGAACAACCTGCAGCTGATCGCCTCGATCATCAACATGCAGGGCCGCGTCATCACCGACACCGACGCGAAGAAGGTCCTGCGCTCGGTCCAGGACCGGGTCGCCTCGATGGCGACGATCTATCGCAATCTCTACCAGGCCGAGCATCTGGACTCGGTCGAGGCGGACCGGCTGATTTCGGACATCATCAACCAGATGGTGAGCGCCTCGGTCGCGCCGGGGTCCGGGCTGAAGGTGGAAGCGAGCCTCGAACGCCTGACGCTGCTGCCCGACCAGGCGGTGCCGCTGACGCTGCTGACGACCGAAGCCTTCACCAACGCGCTGAAATACGCCGAGCCCGACGCAAGCGGCGCCTATTACCTGCGGGTGTCGCTGACGCGACATGGTGCGGGGCACGCCCTGCTGGAGGTGGAAAACTCAATCGGTCCGGCGACCCACCCGCCGGTCGAGGGGACCGGCTTGGGCGGGCAGCTCATCGAGGCCTTTGCCCTGCAACTCGACGGCGACGTGACGATCGACGTGACGGAAGACAGCTATTCCATGAAGCTGCTGTTCGAGATGCAGGAGGACGTGGCCCTGCCCGGTGAGGAAGTCGCGCGGCGGGTGGTTCTGACCTCTGCCGCGCGCGGGAACGCCCGGCACTAGCTCCCTCAGCCGTCGCGGCGGGGGGCGGTGCTGCTCATCAGCGCGCGGGCGCGGCGGACCGCGATGACCCGGCGACGGCGGGCGAGTTCCACGTTGATGAGCGCGCCCAGCATGATCGAGAAGCCCGCCAGATAGAACCACATCAGCAGCGCGATCACCGCGCCGATTGACCCGTAGATACGGTTGTAGCTGTTGAAGCTGCCCAGATAGGTCGAGAACAGGAACGACGCCCCGGCCCAGGCCATGGCCGCGAACAGCGCGCCCCAGGTGAAGATCGGCGTGCGCGGGGTCTGCACGTTCGGGCCGTAACGGTAGATGATGCCGATGCCGGTGATGACGATCAGGAACATCGCGGCCCAGGGTGCGGCGCTGATGAGCCAGCTTCGCATGTGGCTCACTTCGAGGAAGTTCAGCGCCAGCGGGACGATGACGATGGTCGCAAGACCCATCAGCACGACCCCCACGATGGCCAGGGTCAGCACATAGGCGAGGATGAAACCGAAGATCGTCGGGTGCGAGCGGACGCCGTAAGCGGCGTTCAGCCCCCGGACTAGCGCGTCCACCCCTGCCCGCGCGGCGATGGTGGCGATCAGGAACGAGATCAGCGAGGCCCAACCGAGCTGCGTCCGCCCGCCTGCCGTCAAGGCATCGACCTGGCTGTGCAGGATCGCCGCGGCCTCGGGGGGCAGGAACTCGTCCATGACCCGATCATACTGGTTGATGATCGCGGGATCGAACCACAACCCCCACAGCGCGATGATCGCGGCCATGCCGGGAAACACCGCGAACATGGCATAGAACGCGACCCCGGCCGCGATCAGGCCCATGTGGATCTTGTCCATCCGCTCCATCACGTCGGCGAGGAAGACCCGAATGTCCTTCAGCTGTTCGATCATGCCCGCCCGCGCCGTTGCACGTGAAGCATCGCCGCTTTGGGGGTGCAAGGCAACTGCCCGCCGGACCCGCCTGTCAGGTGAGGCGCAACCACACGGCCTTCTCGCCCATGCGGGCGACGAAGGCGGCATGGGCCTGGGTCTCGGCTTCGGTGAGGCGGGGCGGAAGCGGCCGGGGCCGTGCGCGGCGCGGGGTCATCACGAGGACCGTGGCGCCGGGCTCCGTTTCCGCCGCAGGGGCGTCCAGCACGAGGTCGGGCTGACGGCCGCCGATCAGCTCCAGATAGACCTCGGCCAGCAATTCGCTGTCGAGCAGCGCGCCGTGAAGCTCGCGGCCGGAGTTATCGACGCCGAAGCGGCGGCAGAGGGCGTCGAGCGAAGCCGGCGCGCCGGGAAATTTCTGCCGGGCCATCGCGGCGGTGTCCACGGCACGCGCGCCGTGAAGCGGCGGATGACCACAGCGGCGCAGTTCGGCGTTGAGAAAGCGGAAGTCGAAATCGGCGTTATGGGCGATCATCGGGCAGTCGGTGCCGATGAAGGCCAGGAACTCGGCCACCACGCCCCCGAACCGGGGCTTGTCGCGCAGGAACTCGTCGCTGAGGCCGTGAACGGCCATCGCCTCGGCCGGCATGGCGCGGTCGGGGTTCAGGTAGACGTGGAAGCGGTTGCCCGTCGGCAGGTGGTTGATCAGCTCGACCGCGCCGATCTCGACCACGCGGTCGCCGGTGGCGGGGTCAAAGCCGGTGGTTTCGGTGTCGAAGACGATTTCGCGGATCATGCTTGGCGGCCCTGACGGCTGAGGATGTCGGCGATGATGGCATCCACCGCCTTCTCCGCCGCGTCAAGGCTGTGCGAGGGGATGATCCAGTCGGCGCGGGCGCGTTTTTCCGCCTCGGGCAGTTGACGCGACAGGATCAGGTCGAGCGTTTCCGCGGTCATGCCGGGACGGGCGAGCACCCGTGCGCGGCGGGTTTCCTCGTCAGTGCTGACGACAGCGACGCCGTCCATCTGCGACTGGCTGCCGGTTTCGAAGAGCAGCGGGATGTCCACGAGGACGATCGGCACCGCCGCGTTGTCGCGGATGAAGGCGGCGCGGTCGGCTGCGACGAGCGGGTGGACGATGGATTCGAGCCGCGCGAGCGCCGCAGGATCGGCGGCGAGAATGGATTTGAGGGCGGAACGGTCCACCTGGCCGTCGCGGATCGCAGCGGGGAAGACCTCGCCCACCGGCTGCACCGCGGCGCCGCCGGGTGCGTAGAGGCGATGGACCGCCGCGTCGGCGTCCCAGACCGGGACGCCGCGCCCGGCGAACATCGCGGTGGCGGTCGATTTCCCCATACCGATTCCGCCGGTCAGGCCGAGCACGAAGCTCATGCCAGAACGGCCCGGCGAAGCTCGTCGTCGACCTCGGGGCGGTGGCCGAACCAGCGCTCGAAACCTGGCGCGGCCTGGTGGAGCAGCATGCCGAGACCATCGACGGTCCGGCAGCCGCGGGACCGCGCGTCGATCAGGAAGGGCGTGTCGAGCGGGGTGTAGACCAGATCGGTGACCAGCGCGCTGGGGGACAGCGCGTCCAGCGAGATCCGCAAAGGCGGGCGGCCGGTCATGCCCATCGAGGTCGCGTTCACCACCGTGGCAGCCCCGTCCAGCATGTTGCCGATCTGCACCCAATCATGGACGACCAGCCTTGCGCCGAACTCGGCCCGGAGCTGGTCGGCGCGCAGGCGCGTGCGGTTGGCGATGCGGATCTCCGGGACGCCGGTTTCCAGCAGCGCCGCCACGACGGCCCGCGCCGCCCCGCCTGCCCCGATGATCGCGGCCGGGCCGAGTTCGGGCACCCAGTCTGGTGCATTCTGGCGCAGATTGGCCATGAACCCGTGGCCGTCGGTGTTGTCGGCGTGAAGGCGGCCGTCCGGGCGAAAGATCAGCGTATTCGCCGCACCGATCAGCGCGGCGCGGTCGGTGACCACATCGGCGAGCGCGAGCACGGCCTCCTTGTGGGGAATGGTGACATTCGCGCCGACGAAGCCGGCCTTGGGCAGCATGTGCAGGACGCTGCCCAGATGTTCGGGCATGACCGGCAGCGGCACGTAATGCCCGGCAATACCGTAGCGTTTCAGCCAGTGACCATGCAGCGCCGGCGAGCGGGAATGCGCGACGGGCCAGCCGATGACTCCGGCCAGGGGGATGCGTTCTGGTTCAGGCGGCGTCGTGGGGTCGGTCATGTCATATCGTGCGGGTTCTTTCGCGGGATCATCGGCGGGCTGGGGGGTGGTGGCAAGCCGGGCTGTCCATGGATCTGTGGAAAACCGCGGTCGAGTTGCGGGGACGGAGCAGGCCCAGGTGTCGGTTCCGCGATTTCGAGCGGATCGGCGGGACAGTCAGAGGCGGTTATCCACAACGGGACAGTATGGGCGGCGCAGCTGGTAGAACCGTGAAACGAGGGAAATATCCACAGGGTGCTAGCAGGGTCAAGCCATTGAAGTTGTTTTCGCTTCACGTGAAGCGAAATGTTTATCCGCGTCTCGTCCACATGCTGAAAACCCTGTGAGGAAGTCTCGCGACGGCGGAGGATTCAGACTCCCACAGGGCCTATAACATCATCTTCCTTCTATACTCTTCTTTATCTTATGAAGGGTCGCAAAGGAGACATCGATGTCCGACCTGCTCTATGCTGCCTATCCTTACGTGAAATCCTTCCACGTCATGTCGGTCATCGCGTGGCTGGCCGGGTTGTTCTATCTGCCCAGGCTGCTGGTCTATCACGCCGAGCGCGCGGGCAACTCCGGCGAGATGGTCGAGACCTTCCGCATCATGGAGCGCAAGCTGATCCGCCTCATCATGAACCCGGCGATGACGGCGACCTGGATCTTCGGCCTGACGCTGGTCTTCACGCCGGGGCTGGTGGACTGGTCGATGATCTGGCCCTGGACGAAGGCCGCGGCGGTTCTCGGGATGACCTGGTTCCACCACTGGCTCTCGCGTCAGCGCAAGATCATGGCCACCGAGCCGGCGCCATTTCCCGGACGCACCTACAGGATGATGAACGAGGTGCCGACTGTGTTGATGGCCGTAATCGTGCTGTCGGTGATCGTGAAGTTCTGACGCGCGGCCGGGTTTGACTCGGCAGAGCGATTCGGTGTATCCGGCTTTCGTCCGCCGTCCGGTGGATTTTTCCACTTGAACTACTGGTCCGACTTCGCCCCGGTGACGGGTTCGTCCGGCCAACGATTGGTGACGAGATGAGCGACGAGCGCCTTAACCTGTTCGACCTGAAGGCCAAGACTCCGGCCGACCTGCTGGCGATGGCCGAGGAATGGGAGATCGAGAACGCCTCGACCATGCGCAAGGGCGAGATGATGTTCTCGCTTCTGAAGGAGCATGCCGAGGACGGGATCGAGATTGGCGGCGACGGCGTCCTCGAGGTCGTTCAGGACGGCTTCGGCTTCCTGCGCTCGACCGAGGCGAACTACCTGCCCGGCCCTGACGACATCTATGTCAGCCCCGACATGATCCGCCAGCACGCGCTGCGCACCGGCGACACGGTCGAGGGCGTGATCCGCGGCCCCGGCGAAAACGAGCGTTATTTCGCGCTGACGAAGGTCGAGAAGATCAACTTCGAAAGCCCCGAGAAGGCGCGCCACAAGGTCGCCTTCGACAACCTGACGCCGCTTTATCCTGACGAACGGCTGAAGATGGAACTGGACGATCCGACGGTGAAGGACCGCTCGGCCCGGATCATCGACCTGGTGGCGCCGATCGGCAAGGGGCAGCGCAGCCTGATCGTCGCCCCGCCCCGCACCGGCAAGACGGTGCTGCTTCAGAACATCGCGCATTCGATCGCGCGCAATCACCCCGAATGCTACCTGATCGTGCTGCTGATCGACGAGCGGCCGGAAGAGGTCACCGACATGCAGCGCTCGGTCAAGGGCGAGGTCGTGTCCTCGACCTTCGACGAGCCGGCGAGCCGCCACGTCGCGGTGTCCGAGATGGTGATCGAGAAGGCCAAGCGGCTGGTCGAGCACAAGCGCGACGTGGTGATCCTGCTGGACTCGATCACCCGTCTGGGTCGCGCTTTCAATACGGTGGTGCCGAGCTCGGGCAAGGTGCTGACGGGCGGCGTCGATGCGAACGCGCTGCAACGGCCCAAGCGGTTCTTCGGTGCGGCGCGGAACATCGAGGAGGGCGGCTCGCTGACCATCATCGCAACGGCCTTGATCGATACGGGCTCGCGCATGGACGAGGTGATCTTCGAGGAGTTCAAGGGCACCGGCAACAGCGAGATCGTGCTGGACCGCAAGGTTGCGGACAAGCGCGTCTTTCCGGCGATGGATATCCTGAAATCCGGCACCCGCAAGGAAGAGCTGCTGGTGGATCAGAAGGACCTGCAGAAGACTTATCTGCTGCGGCGCATCCTGAACCCGATGGGCACCACCGACGCGATCGAGTTCCTGAACTCGAAGCTGAAGCAGACGAAGAACAACGCCGATTTCTTCGACTCGATGAACGCCTGAGGATGATGTGGACACGATCCACGCCGAATCGACCCCGCCTGGGCGCGGGGGCATTTCTGTCGTTCGCCTGAGTGGGCCGGAGGCGCGGCGGATCGCGGAAGACCTGGCCGGCCCTCTGCCGCAGGCGCGACACAGCTATCTTCGGCGGATCGTGAGCGACGGACAGTTGATCGACCATGGGCTTGTTGTCCGTTTCGACGCGAGAGCGAGCTTCACGGGCGAGGATGTCGTTGAGTTTCACCTGCATGGGGCGCCGATCATTTCACGACTGTTGCAGGAAGCGGTCGCGGCTCGGGGCGCGCGCCATGCCCTTCCTGGTGAGTTTACGCAGCGCGGATTTCTGAACGGCCAGCTTGGCCTCTCGGAGGCGGAGGCACTCTCCGACCTGCTCGCGGCGGAAACGGAATCGCAGCATCGGCAGGCGATCCGCGTGGCGGATGGCGCGTTGCAGGAGTGGGCTGTGCAGCTTCGCGGGAAGCTGGTCCGCGCGGGCGCCCTGATTGCCGCCTCCATCGACTTTGCCGATGAGGATGTGCCGGAGGATGTGCCCGCTGAAGTGTTCACCTTGCTTGATGAGGTGAGGGACTCCATCAAGGCTCAGCTGGACGGTTTTCCGGCGGCGGAACGTCTGCGCGACGGTTTCGAGGTTGCACTGATCGGCCCGCCGAATGCGGGAAAATCCTCGCTGTTGAACGCAATTGCGCGGCGGGAGGTCGCGCTGGTCACGCCGGTGGCGGGAACGACACGGGACGTTCTGGAGGTGCGCATTGATCTTCGCGGACTCGCGGTGACGTTCCTCGATACGGCGGGACTGCGTGAGACCGCTGATCATGTCGAGCGATTGGGAATCGACCGGGCGAACCAGCGTGCGGCGAGTGCGGATCTGCGGGTGCACCTGTCCGAAGATGGACGGGCGGTGAAAGAGCTTCTGCAGAGCGGCGATGTCGTGATCACGTCGAAATCCGATCTGCGAGAGGGTGACGTTTCCGCCATCACCGGCGAGGGTGTCGTCGCCCTGCTCGACCGCATCCACGATATCCTGCGTGCGCGGGCGGCGGCGGCGGACATGGTAACGCGCCAGCGTCAGGCGGATGCCCTGCGGCGGGCCAGCGCTGGGTTGCAGGTCAGTCCCTCAGACCCGCCGGAAATCGTCGCGGAGTCGTTGAACATAGCGGTCAATGGTCTGCGGGAAGTGGTTGGCGAAACGGGGGTGGAGGACTATCTTGACGAAGTCTTCTCGGCCTTTTGCATCGGAAAGTAGTTTCACGTGAAGCACAGCTATGACGTCATCGTTGTGGGCGGCGGCCATGCGGGAATCGAGGCCGCAGCGGCAGCTGCCCGGATGGGCAGCGCGACAGCGCTTGTCACCATGCGCGCGGATGACATCGGGACGATGTCGTGCAATCCGGCAATCGGCGGGCTGGGGAAGGGTCATCTCGTGCGCGAGGTGGATGCGCTTGGTGGCTTGATGGGTGAGATTGCCGATGCCGCTGGCATCCAGTTCCGGCTTCTGAACCGGCGCAAGGGCCCTGCCGTCCAGGGGCCGCGGGCGCAGGCGGATCGCGGGCTCTATCGTGCTTCTGCACAGAAGATGGTGGCCGCGCAGCCCCTGCTGGATGTCATTCTGGGTGAAGTCGCGTCTATCCTGCGGTCCGGCGCCGGCGTCTCTGGGGTCCGGCTTGCCGACGGCACCGAGCTTGCCGCTGCTGCCGTCGTCATTACCTCCGGCACATTTCTGAACGGCGTGATCCATACCGGCGATGTCAGCCGTCCTGCGGGTCGCTGGGGCGGTCCCACCTCCTCGGGTCTGGCGCAGGATCTGCTGTCACTTGGGCTTCCGATGGGGCGCCTCAAGACGGGCACCCCGCCTCGGCTCCGGCGCTCCAGCATCGATTGGAACCGGCTGGAGCTGCAACCGGGCGATGATGATCCGGTTCTGTTTTCCTATCTCAACACCGCTCCCGCCGCACCGCAGATCAGCTGCGCGATCACCCACACGAACGAACGCACACACGGGATCATCCGCGCCAATCTTGACCGCTCTGCGATGTATGGCGGTCATATCGAGGGCGTTGGTCCCCGCTACTGCCCGTCGATCGAGGACAAGGTCGTCCGGTTCGCTGAAAAGGATGCGCACCAGGTCTTTCTTGAACCCGAGGGATGGGACAGCGACGTGGTCTATCCGAATGGAATCTCGACCTCCCTGCCGGAAGATGTGCAGCTCGCCTACGTGCGCACCATGACCGGGTTGGAGGAGGCCGAGATCCTTCAGCCCGGCTACGCTGTCGAATACGACTATGTCGATCCGCGCGCGCTGAGGTCCTCCCTGCGGGTGAAGACGGTGCCGGGACTGTTCCTCGCTGGCCAGATCAACGGCACCACCGGATACGAGGAAGCCGCAGCCCAGGGGCTGGTTGCGGGGGTGAACGCCGCCCGGCTTGCTCGGGGGGAGGAGCCGGTGAGATTTTCGCGCACGAACAGCTATATCGGCGTGATGATCGACGACCTGACCTCACGAGGGGTGACTGAGCCTTACCGCATGTTCACCTCGCGGGCCGAGTTCCGGCTATCCATCCGCGCCGACAACGCCGATCAGCGGCTGACCCCGATGGGACGCGATCTTGGTCTGGTGGATGACCGGCGCTGGCACGTCTATTCCGAGAAGATGCATGCCTACACGGCAGCGCGGGAGCTGGCCCAAGCGCGGACGCTGACGGCGGCCGAGCTTGGGACCCGGGGGATCACGGTCCGGCAGGACGGTCAGCGGCGGTCGCTCTTCAATCTGCTCTCGCTTCCCGATCTTGAGCCGGCGCAGGTAATCGCCCTCGATCCTGATCTCGCCAGGATCGATCCGGTAACCCTTAAACAGCTCTGCACGGACTCGCTCTACGCGCCCTATACGGATCGCCAACAGCGGGAAGCTGCGGCATTGCAGCGCGAGGAGGCGGTCGCCATCCCCGCGGACTTCGATTACGCTGTCGTTTCCGGTCTTTCGAACGAGTTGCGGCAGAAGCTCGACCGGGTGCGCCCTCAGACGCTCGCGCAGGCTGCGCGGATCGAAGGCATGACGCCCGCTGCTCTGGCGCTGCTGCTCGCCCTCGTGCGCCGCAACAGCAAGCGCGCCTCGGCATGAATGCTTCATGTGAAGCAAGGCTCCAACGCTACGCCGATCTTCTGACGCGCTGGAACCCGACCATCAATCTTGTCTCTCCTGCGACTCTGCCGGATCTCTGGCAGCGTCACATCGCCGACAGCATCCAGCTGGCCGAACTCGCGCCGCTTGAGGGAAGATGGGTGGACTTGGGTTCCGGCGGCGGACTGCCGGGGCTGGTGGTAGCCATCTGCCGCCCTCAACTGAGCGTGACCCTGCTCGATTCCGACGCCCGCAAGGCCACCTTCCTGCGCACCTGCGTTCGTGAACTGTCACTGACTAACTGCAGCGTGGTCACTACCCGGATTGAGCAGCAGTCGCCCGCCGCTGCCGATCACGTAAGCGCCCGCGCCCTTGCCCCGCTGCCGAAGCTGATGGCATATGTGGTCCAGCACCTCTCACCCGGCGGGACCGCCTGGTTGATGAAGGGCGAAACTTGGCAGGAAGAGGTCGATCTGGTGAAGGCAAGCTGGCAATTCGACCTGACCGTTCATCCCAGCCGGACCCATGACGGCGCGGCGATCCTGCAGATGACGAATATCCATCATGGCTGAGCCCTATATCATCGCCATTGCCAACCAGAAGGGGGGCGTCGGAAAGACGACCACGGCCATCAATCTTGGCGCCGCGCTGGCCGAGCTCGGCAGTTCCGTCCTGCTGATCGATCTCGACCCTCAGGGCAACGCGTCCACGGGCCTCGGACTCGACGGGCAGGACCGCACCCCCAGCAGCTACGATGTCCTCACCGGCGAAGCTCCGCTGAACGATACGATCCGCGAAACCGCCATCAAGCGCCTGTCGATCGTTCCCGCGAATGCCGACCTCTCCTCTGCCGATATCGATCTTTCGGCCCGCAGCAGCCGGACGATGCTGCTCAAGCAGGCGCTCACGGGCACGCGCAGCGACATCGTTCTGATCGACTGCCCGCCTGCGCTTGGCTTGCTGACCCTCAATGCGATGGTCGCCGCCGAAAGCGTTCTGGTGCCGCTTCAGGCCGAATTCTACGCGCTCGAAGGCCTCTCCCAGCTTCTTTTGACTGTCCGGCAGGTGCGTCAGGCTGCCAACCCCGATCTTCGGATCGAGGGCGTGCTTCTCACCATGTCCGACAGCCGCAACAACCTCGCGGTTCAGGTCGAGGCGGATGCACGGGAGACGCTCGGCGATCTGGTTTTCAAGACGGTCATTCCGCGCAACGTCCGCGTCTCGGAATCGCCATCACACGGCAAACCCGTCATCCACTACGATCCGACATCCAAGGGCAGCACGGCCTATCGTGCGGTCGCGAAAGAGTTTGTCGCTCGTCGCAAGGCACAGAAATCGAAGGCAAAGCATGGCTGAACGCAAGACCGACAAGCGCGGCCTGGGCCGCGGTCTCTCCGCACTCATGGCCGATGTGGCGCTGGCGCCGGACAGCCCCGCGCCCGAGTCGCAGCGCCTGCCGATCGAGCAGTTGATCCCCAACCCCGACCAGCCGCGCCGAGACTTCTCGCCCGAGCTGCTGCAACAGCTTGCCGATTCGCTCCGCAGCCGGGGCGTTCTTCAGCCGCTGATCGTGCGTCCCCACCCGGATGGCGGCGGGCTGTACCAGATCGTCGCCGGCGAGCGCCGCTGGCGCGCGGCGCAGATCGCGCAGCTCCATGACCTGCCCGTCATCGTCAGCGACCTGACCGACGCCGAGGTGCTCGAAGTCGCGCTGATCGAGAATATCCAACGCGCCGATCTGAACGCGATCGAGGAGGCGGCGTCCTATCGCCAGCTCATGGACCGCTTCGGCCATACGCAGGAAAAATTGGCCGAGGCGCTGAACAAGAGCCGCAGCCACATCTCGAATATCCTGCGCCTGTTGAACCTGCCCGACCCGGTGCAAGCGATGCTGCGCGACAACACCCTGACCGCCGGTCACGCACGCGCGTTGATCACCGCACCCGATCCGGTCAGCCTTGCCCGCAAGGTGGCCGAGCGTGGTCTGTCCGTGCGTGAGACAGAGGCGATGGTGCGCGAGCAGTCCGCGCCGAAGCCCGAGCGGATGCCCCGCCGCGAAAGCAGCAAGGACGCCGACACGCGGGCGATCGAAAGCGATCTCGGCGCGCAGTTGAAGATGCGGGTCCGCATAGATCATGCGGGCCACGATGGCGGCCGCATGACGATCAGCTACCGCGATCTAGACCAGCTTGACCGCCTGTGCCAGTTGCTCGGTGGCACCGCCTGAGCCTCAGGGCGCCAGTTCCCGCAGGATCGCATTCAATACCGGACGGCCCTGCGGCGTGACCCGGATACGTTCGGCGTCCAGTTCAATCAGCCCCAGCTCGTGCAGCGACTGGATGGCGGCGGAGTCGAGCCCGGCACCGTTCATTGCTTCGAAGCGCCGGAGCTCCATACCTTCGACCAGTCGCAGGGACATCAGCAGATACTCCACGGCCTGATCGCGCAGTTCCAGCCTCTCGCGCGGCAACTCACCCGAACCGTTACGCTCGACGGCGTTCAGCCATTCGCCGGGGGCGCGATACGCCTCGGTGGCGAATCGCCCGGCAGGCAACGTCAGCCTTCCATGCGCTCCCGGTCCGATCGCTGCCCAATCTCCTTGACGCCAATAGACCAGATTGTGCCTGCTTTCTGACCCCGAGGCGGCGTGATTTGATATTTCGTAGGCATAATACCCGTAATTATCACAAATATCGTTTGTTTCCAAATACATATCACCAGCGGTGTCGTCGTCAGGTATATCGCGTAACCCACCCGCAGCATGGCGTTTTCCGAAAGCCGTCTCCGGCTCGATCGTCAGTTGATAAAGCGACAGATGGTCCACCGCCATCGACAGCGCCTCGCCCAACTCCCGCCGCCAGGCTTCCCGGCTCTGCTGCTGGCGGGCATAGATCAGATCGAAACTGACCCGTCCGAAGGCGTTGCGCGCGATCTCGAACGCTGTTCGCGCCTCGGCAGCCGAATGCATCCGCCCCAGCCGCCGCAGGTCGTCGTCGTTGAGCGCCTGCACGCCCATCGACAGCCGGTTCACCCCCGCGTCGGCATAGGCCAGGAACCGCCCCGCCTCGACGCTGGTGGGGTTCGCCTCCAGCGTGATCTCGGCGTCATTCGCCAGCGGCCATGCCGCCCGCGCCGCCTCGATCACCCCAGCGACCGTCTCCGGCGCCATCAGCGACGGCGTGCCACCGCCGAAGAAGATGCTGCCGAGCACACGCCCCGGCACTTCGGCGGCGAGCCGCGCTAGCTCGGCCCGATAGGCCGCCAGCCATCGCGGCTGGTCGATCACCGCCGCGACATGGCTGTTGAAGTCGCAATAGGGGCATTTCGCCGCGCAGAAGGGCCAATGGACGTACAGCGCAAAGCCGCCCGCCCGCCAGTCCTCGCCCGGTTGCCAGAACTCAGCCAAGGACCGCCTGCAGCTTCCTGAACGCATCGGCCCGGTGGCTGATGGCATTCTTCTCATCGGCGGTCATTTCGGCATAGGTCCGGTCATGGCCGTCCGGCATGAACATCGGATCATAGCCATGCCCCAGCGCCCCGCGCACCGGCCAGACGAGCCGCCCGTGCGCGATACCTTCAAATATCTCCTCATGCCCATCCGGCCACATCAGCACGAAGGTCGCATGGAACGCGGCGCGGCGCGGCTCGGGCACCCCGCGCGCCTCAAGCTCGCTCCACGCCCGCGTCATCGCCTGCATGAAGTCCCGCCCCGCGCCGGTCTCGGCCCAGTCGGCCGTATGCACACCCGGTGCGCCGTCCAGCCCCTCGATGGCGATCCCGCTGTCATCCGCCAGCGCCGGAAGCCCCGTGGCCTCGACGGCAGCGCGGGCCTTGATCCGGGCGTTGCCGATGAAGCTGTCCTCGGTCTCGACCGGCTCCCCGAGCCCCATTTCTGCCGCACCCACGACCTCGACCCCATGCGGCGCGAACAGCGCCCGCATCTCGTCCAGCTTGCCGGCGTTATGGGTGGCGACCAGCAGCCGCTTTTCGGTCAGCCGTCTCACGCCAGCGCGGCCTTCTGCGCCTCGACCAACTGCGCGATCCCGCCCTCGGCCAGATCCATCAACTGCCCCATCTCGGCGCGCGAGAACGCCGCGCCCTCCGCCGACATCTGCACCTCGATCAGCCGTCCGGCTCCGGTCAGCACGAAGTTCCCGTCGGTCCCCGCCACGCTGTCCTCGGCATAATCCAGATCGACGACCGGCTGGCCCGCATAGATGCCGCAGCTGACCGCCGCGACGTGATCCATGATCGGATCGCTCGTCACCATCTTCGCCGCGATCAGCTTGTTGACCGCCAGCCGCAGCGCGACCCAGCCGCCGGTGATTGCCGCGCAGCGGGTGCCCCCGTCCGCCTGGATCACGTCGCAGTCGATGACGATCTGCCGCTCGCCCAGGGCACGCCGGTCCACCCCGGCCCGCAGCGCGCGGCCGATCAGCCGCTGGATTTCCACCGTGCGCCCGCCCTGCTTGCCCGCCGCGGCCTCGCGCCGGTTCCGCGTCGTGGTGGCGCGCGGCAGCATCCCGTATTCCGCCGTGACCCAGCCTTGGCCCGAGCCCTTCAGGAACGGCGGCGGCCGGTCCTCGATCGAGGCCGAGCACAGCACATGCGTGTCGCCGCAGCGGATCAGGCACGAGCCCTCGGCATGCCGCATCACGCCGGTTTCGATTGAAATCGGGCGCAGTTGGTCTAGATTCCGGCCAGAGGGGCGCATGGGCTGTCCTTTCAGGATTTCGCCCGTCAGATACAGGCCCGCAGACCCCATCCGCAACCCTTCGGCACACAGTCAATGCCCCAGATCGACCAGCCCTTCGACCTCAACGACCGCTCGCGCGAGGTGTTCCGCCGCGTGGTCGAAGGCTATCTGGAAACCGGCGAACCGGTCGGTTCGCGCACGCTGACCCGATCGATGGCGGTCTCGGCGGCGACGATCCGCAACGTGATGCAGGATCTGGAATATCTCGGCCTGCTCGACAGCCCGCATGTCTCGGCCGGGCGGCAGCCGACCCAGCTCGGCCTGCGCCTGTTCGTGGACGCGCTGATGGAAATCGACCCCCTCGCCCCCGCCGACCGCGAGCGGATCGACGAGACGCTGGGTCACGATCATCCCGACACCCCGGTCCTGCTGGACCGCGTCAGCACCGCCTTGTCGCATCTGACGCACGGCGCCTCGCTGGTGCTGATGCCCAAGGTCGAGGCGCCGGTCCGGCATATCGAGTTCGTCAGCCTTGCCCCGGACCGGGCGCTGGCGATCCTCGTCTTCGCCGATGGACGGGTCGAGAACCGCGTCTTCAACCCGCCGCCCGGCCAGACGCCCAGCTCCATGCGTCAGGCGGCGAATTTCCTGAACGCGCAGGCCGAGGGCCGGACCCTGGCCGAGCTTCGCGCCACCTTGGGCGATGCCATCACCACCAGCCGCCAGCAGATCGACGCGCTGGCGGCGGAACTGGTGGCGGCGGGCCTTGCGCTATGGGACTCGGACCCGCAGGACCCGCGGCTGATCGTCAAGGGCCGCGGCAACCTGCTGGACAACGAGGCCGCCGATCTCGACCGCATCCGCGTGCTGTTCGACGATCTGGAACGCAAGCGCGACATCGCCCGCTTTCTCGAACTGGCCGAGGACGGCGAAGGCGTGCGCATCTTCATCGGTTCGGAGAACAAGCTTTTTTCACTTTCGGGTTCCTCTCTGGTGGTTTCACCTTATATGAACGCTGACCGAAGAATTGTGGGTGCGGTGGGGGTCATCGGCCCGACGCGGCTGAATTACGGCCGCATCGTGCCGATCGTGGATTACACCGCGCAGCTGATCGGCCGGGTATTGTCGGGCCGAAAGGGGTAGATGATGAACGACACGCAGAACGGACAGATGGACGCGGAAGATTTCGACACGGATCCGGCCCTCGGGGCGGATCGGGACCCGCTGGCCGATCTGCCGGAAGGCGATGCCCGCATCGCCGAGCTGGAGGCAGAGCGCGACGAGTATCGCGACCGCTTCATGCGTGCGCTGGCCGATGCCGAAAACGCCCGCAAGCGCGCCGACAAGGACCGGCGCGAGGCCGAAAATTACGGCGGCTCGCGTCTTGCCCGCGACCTCCTGCCCGTCCACGACGCCCTGACCCGCGCGCTGGACGTCGCGGGCGAGCGCTCGGAGCTTGACCATGCCCTGATCGAAGGGATCGAGCTGACCCTGCGCGAGCTGAACAACGTCTTCGCCAAGCACGGCGTCACGGTCATCAGCCCGGCGAACGGCGACCGCTTCGATCCGCAGGTGCACGAGGCGATGTTCGAGGCGCCGGTTCCCGGCACTCAGGCGGGCGACATCATCCAGGTGATGGCCAACGGCTTCATGCTGCATGACCGTCTGCTGCGCGCCGCACAGGTCGGCGTCTCCTCGACCCCGGCGAGCAGGCCCACGCCGGCGAACTGACCGTGCGCGCCGGCGGGATCGAGGACGATCCGGCCGGCCGTTCTTTACGGGGCCTTAATCCCTGCCTAGGTAAGACGGGACGCGCCGGGCCTGTTCCGGCCGCCGACCACGCGAAAGGACCGATGATGCTGCGCCACCGCCTTGATGACGACGACGATGACGACGATGAGCGCGAGGAAAAGCAGCAGGGCGAGGAACTGGGCCTTCCGCAGAGCCCGGCCATCGACAAGCTGTATTTCCGCTCGCGGACGGTGATTGTCGCGGGCACGATCAACGACAAGCTGGCGCAGCGCACCGTCTCGCACCTGCTCGCGCTGGCCGAGGATAACGACAATCCGATCAACGTCCTGATCTCGTCCCCCGGCGGGCATGTCGAATCCGGCGACATGATCCATGACGTGATCCGCTTCATCCGTCCGACCGTCCGCACCATCGGCTCGGGCTGGGTGGCGAGCGCGGGGGCGCTGATCTTCGTCGGCGCCAAGCGGGAAAACCGCTTCTGCCTGCCGAACACGCGGTTCCTGATCCACCAGCCCTCGGGCGGGATCGGCGGGACCAGTTCCGACATGATGATCCAGGCGGAGCAGCTTCGCCTGATGCGCGACCGCCTGAACCAGATCTTCGCCGAGGCGACCGGCCAGCCGGTCGAGAAAATCGCCGCGGATACGGAGCGTGACTTCTGGCTGAACACCCAGGAGGCGATCGACTACGGCCTGCTGAACAAGGTCATCCGCAGCGTGGACGATCTGAACTGAGCCGAGGGGCGGCTCCGCCCGACGCTCAGGTTTTCCCGCCCCAGCCGCGCCGCTGGGGCTAATAAGGAAAATCTTCCCGGTCCGCCCGCCTCGCGGGGGACCGGATTTCCCTCCGGCCCCGCGAACGCGTGGAACTTTCCGGCCCCTCCTCCACTTCCAGAAAACCCGTCCGGCTGCCCTTTACGGGGATCACGGGGCGTTCCTTGTTGCCCTGCACCCGCGTCGCTAGATCGTGCCGCGAAGAACTGGAAGAGGCCCCATGACCATCGAAATCGCGCAGATGTACAAGAGCTTCGGCCGGACCGAGGTGCTGCGCGGGATCGACCTCACCGTCGCGAACGGAGAGCTTGTGGCCCTGCTCGGGCCCTCCGGCTCGGGCAAGACGACGCTGCTCAAGATCATCGCCGGGCTGGACTGGCCCGATCGCGGCGGCCTTGCCTTCGACGGGCAGGACTGGCTGCAACTCTCGCCGCAGGATCGCCGCATCGGCTTCGTGTTCCAGAACTATGCGCTGTTCCCGCAGATGACCGTGCGCGACAACATCGCATTCGGCTTGACGGTCCGCCCCCGCGGCGAACGGCCGGCCAAGGCGCAGATCGCCAGCCGCGTCAACGAACTGCTGGGCTTTCTACAGATCGACGCGCTTGGCGATCGCTACCCGGCACAGCTTTCCGGCGGCCAGCGACAGCGCGTCGCCCTTGGCCGGGCGCTGGCGATCGAGCCGACGGTGCTGCTGCTGGACGAGCCGTTCGGCGCGCTGGACGCCGCCGTGCGCCGCGACCTGCGCCGCTGGCTGCGGGGCGTGCATGACGCGATGGGCACGACGACGATCTTCGTGACCCACGATCAGGAAGAGGCGTTCGAGCTGGCCGACCGGGTGGTGGTGATGAACCACGGCCGGATCGAGCAGATCGGCAACGCCGCGACCATCCACGACGCGCCCGCCACGCCCTTCATCGCCGATTTCATGGGCGCGACCATCCACCTGCCCGTGGCGGTCCGCGAGGGCCGGATCGGCGGCGCGGGCATCGACGCGGCCCACCTTCCAACGGCAGACCTGCCCAATGGCCCCGCGCAGCTTTTCGTCCGCCCCGAGGATCTGCTGCCCATCCCCGACCCCTCCGGCCCGTGGTCCGTCTCGTCCGTCACCAACACCGGCTCGCAGCTGCGGCTGATCCTGTCGGACGCGTCCGGCACCGAGATTCCCGCCGACCTGCGCCGCCGCTCTCCCGGCGCGCAGGGGCTCACCCCCGGCGTCAGGGTGCATCTGCGCCCCGAGGCCGGCTCCGTCTTTCCCGCTGAAACCGTCTGAAAGGGATCATCATGAAACTGTCCGTCTTCAAGGCCGCCGCCGTGGCGCTGGTGCTGGGCGCCACCCCGGCCATGGCGCAGGACCGGCTGCTGAACGTCAGCTACGACATTGCCCGCGAGCTGTTCGAGGCCCTGAACCCCGTCTTCGTCGAGAAATGGAAGGCCGACACCGGCCGCGACGTCACCATCGAGCAGTCGCACGCAGGTTCCTCCAAGCAGGCCCGCTCGATCCTCGAAGGGCTGCCGGCGGATGTCGTGACCTTCAACCAGGAAACCGACGTGATGGCGCTGGCCGATGGCGGCATGGTGGCCGAGAACTGGCGCGAGGCGTTCCCCAACGGCGCCTCGCCCTGGTATTCGATGCCCGCCTTCCTCGTCCGCGAGGGCAACCCCAAGAATATTCAGGACTGGTCGGACCTCGCCCGCGACGATGTGCAGGCGGTGTTCCCCAACCCGCGCACCTCGGGCAACGGCCGCTACACCTATCTGGCCGCCTATGCCTACGGCCTGCGCGCCAATAACGGCGACGAGGCGGCGGCGCAGGACTTCGTGCGCGAGATCCTGTCCAACGTGCCGGTCTTCGACACCGGCGGCCGCGCCGCGACCCAGACCTTCGTCGAGCGGGACATCGGCGACGTGCTCATCACCTTCGAGGCCGAAACCCGCCAGATCGCCGCGCAATACGCCGATCGCGGGCTGGTGGCGATCACTCCGCCGGTCAGCCTGTTCGCCGCCTTCCCCGTCGCCGTGGTCGAGGAAAACACCGACCGCAACGGCACGACCGAACTGGCGAACGCCTATCTGAACTGGCTCTACTCGCCCGAGGCGCAGCGCATCCTGGCCGAAAGCCACAACCGCGTCATCGACGAGACCGTGAAAGCCGAGTTCGCAGGCGAGTTCCCCGAAGTCGAGCTGCTGACCGTCGAGGACGTGTTCGGCGGTTGGGAGCAGGTCATGGAACAGCACTTCGGCAGCGGCGGCATCCTCGACCAGGTGTTCGTCAACTGATGAGTGCCGCCGCCGCCCCCAGCGTCAGGGCGCGCCGCGTCCTTCCCGGCTTCCGGCTGACGCTGGGGACGACGGTGCTGTACCTGTCGGTCATCGTGCTGATCCCGATCATCGCCCTTGTGCTCAAGGGCGCCGGGATCGGTCCGGGGCGGTTCTGGGACATGGTGACGGCGCCGCGCACGCTGGCGTCGTTCCGCATCACCATCGTGGCGGCGGCCATCGCCACCACCATCAACGCCGTTTACGGGCTGCTGATGGCGTGGGTGCTGGTCCGCTACGAGTTTCCGGGCAAGCGGCTGCTGGACGCGCTGATGGACATTCCCTTCGCGCTGCCCACCGCCGTCGCCGGCCTGTCGCTGACCGCGCTCTATTCCGCGAACGGCTGGTTCGGCGCGCTGCTGGACCCGCTGGGGCTTCAGGTCGTCTATTCGCTGGGCGGGATCGTGCTGGCGATGAGCTTCACCTCGATTCCTTTCGTGGTCCGCGCCGTCCAGCCGGTGCTGGAGGAGCTGGACCCCGCCTATGAGCAGGCGGCCGCCACGCTGGGCGCGGGAAGCTGGACCACCTTCCGCCGCGTCGTCTTTCCCGCGATCATGCCGGCCTGGCTGGGCGGGGTGTCCACCTCCTTCGCCCGCTCGCTGGGCGAGTTCGGCGCAGTCGTGTTCATCGCGGGCAACCTGCCGTTCCAGACCGAGGTCGCGTCGCTGCTCGCCTATATCCGCATCGAGGAATACGACTACGAGGGCGCGGCGGCGATCGCGCTGGTGCTGATGGTGCTGGCGCTGGTGGTGCTGCTCGCCTCGAACATCGTCCAGTTCCGCGCGACCCGGCACGGGGGGCGTTCGCTGTGATGCGCCGCGTCCTCATCGGCACGGCGGCGCTGCTGTCGGCGGTCTTCATCGTGGTGCCGCTGGTCTATATCTTCGTGCAGGCGTTTTCCGCGGGCTGGGGCGCCTATGTCGCCAACATCCTCGACCCGAACACGCTGCACGCGATCTGGCTGACGACGCTGGTCGCGATCATCGTCGTGCCGGTGACGATCGCCTTCGGCATCGCCGCCTCGTGGCTGCTGTCGAAATTCGTCTTTCCCGGCCGCGGCCTGCTGACCACCGCCATCGAGCTGCCGTTCTCGATCTCGCCCATCATCGCCGGCATCTGCTATCTGCTGCTCTACGGGCGGCAGGGGCTGCTGGGCGGCTGGCTGTCGCAGAACGACATCACCATCCTGTTCGCGCTGCCCGGCATCATCATGGTGACGATGTTCGTGACCACCCCCTTCGTGGTGCGCGAGGTGCTGCCGCTGATGCAGGCGCAAGGCCCCGATCAGGAACAGGCCGCCGTCACGCTGGGCGCGGGCGGCTGGCAGGTGTTCCGCCGCGTGACCCTGCCCAACATCCGCTGGGCGCTGCTTTACGGCGCGGTGCTGTGCACGGCGCGTGCGGTGGGCGAGTTCGGCGGCGTCGCCATCGTCTCGGGCAGCATCCGCGGCAAGACCAACACCCTGCCGCTGCATGTCGAACTGCTGTTCAACGACCTGAACGTGGTCGGGGCCTTCGCCGCCTCGACCGTGCTGACGATGATTGCGCTGGTGGTGCTGATCGTGAAGACCGTGCTGGAGCGGCGCGGCTGACAGATTGCCGCGCCCCGCATCATTTCGACAGGATTTCCACCCTCTCCACCTGCCTTGGGCGCAGTTTGCCGATTGAGCAAGCGGGGTCGCTGCGCTATCGCGTCACCGGATAATGCGAAGAAAGGGCCAGAATGCCGCATCTCGACGAACGACTCGAAACCATCCTGGCTGACGTGACCCGCCGCAACGCCGGCGAGCCGGAATTCCACCAGGCCGTCCGCGAGGTGCTGGAAAGCCTCGGTCGCGTGGTCGCCAAGCGGCCCGAATATGCAGACGAGGCGCTGATCGAGCGCATCTGCGAGCCCGAGCGGCAGATCATCTTCCGCGTGCCGTGGATCGACGACGACAACAAGGTCCAGATCAACCGGGCCTTCCGGGTCCAGTTCAACAGCGCCCTCGGCCCCTACAAGGGCGGCATCCGCTTTCACCCGTCGGTCAATGTCGGGATCATCAAGTTCCTCGGCTTCGAGCAGACCTTCAAGAACGCCCTGACCGGAATGCCCATCGGCGGCGCCAAGGGCGGCTCGGACTTCGATCCCAAGGGCCGTTCGGACCGCGAGATCATGCGCTTCTGCCAGTCGTTCATGACCGAGCTGTGGCGCCATATCGGCGAATACACCGACGTTCCCGCCGGTGACATCGGCGTGGGCGGGCGCGAGATCGGCTACATGTTCGGCCATTACAAGCGCCTGACCAACCGCTACGAAGCCGGGGTGCTGACCGGCAAGGGCCTCAGCTACGGCGGCTCGCGCGCGCGCAAGGAAGCGACCGGCTACGGCAACACCTATTTCATCGAGGCGATGCTGGCCACGCGCGGGCAATCCTATGACGGCAAGCGGGTGGTCGTGTCCGGCTCGGGCAACGTGGCGGTCTATACGATGGAAAAAGTGCAGGAACTCGGCGGAATCATCGTCGGCTGCTCGGATTCCAACGGCTACGTCTTCGACGAGAACGGCATCGACCTCGATCTGGTCAAGGAGATCAAGGAAGTCCGGCGCGAGCGGATCTCGGAATATGCCCGCGCCAAGGGCACCGGGGCGCATTACGTCTGCGGCGGGTCGATCTGGGATCTGCCCTGCGACGTCGCCATGCCGTCCGCGACGCAGAACGAGCTGACCGGCCGCGACGCACGGACGCTGGTCAAGAACGGTGTGGTCGCCGTGGGCGAGGGCGCGAACATGCCCACCACCCCCGAGGCGATCCGCATCTTCCAGGAGGCGGGCATCCTGTTCGCGCCGGGCAAGGCCGCCAACGCGGGCGGCGTCGCCACCTCGGCGCTGGAGATGCAGCAGAACGCCAGCCGCGACAGCTGGACCTTCGAGCAGACCGAGGAGCGGCTCGCCGCGATCATGCGCAACATCCACGACACCTGCGCAGAAACCGCCGAGGAATACGGCGCGCCGGGCGACTACGTTCTGGGCGCCAACATCGCGGGTTTCGTGCGCGTGGCCGATGCGATGCGCTCGCTCGGGGTGATCTGAGCCCTTCGGCTGGGCAGGCGGTCAACGCCAGCCCAGCCCCGGCGCGACATGCTGGATGATCGATTCCAGGATATGGGCGTTATACTCCACGCCCAGCTGGTTCGGGATGGTCAGCAGCAGCGTGTCG
Organism: Paracoccus sp. Z118; assembly: GCF_019061185.1. GTDB lineage: Bacteria > Pseudomonadota > Alphaproteobacteria > Rhodobacterales > Rhodobacteraceae > Paracoccus. The sequence continues at coordinate 107,476 of NZ_JAHQZU010000004.1, read as the reverse complement.
GCCTCGCGGATGGCCTCGTCTTGTGCCAGTTGCTCGATCAGTACGTCCGGCTCGGCGGCATAGCTGCGGCCGAAGACCGAGCGGGTGTTGTCGATGACGCCGATCTGGTCGTGCTCGTCGGTCTGCCTGCCGAAAAACCGCCGATCGGTGTCGTTCACGATCGGGAAGATACTGCGGCTGACCGACGCGCGCGGAGCCCATGAGTGGCCGGCCGCTTTCCACGCCTCGCGAAAGGCGCGGATCTGCCGGGCCTGCTGCACATGCAGCGGCTCGCCCGACTCGTCGGTCTTCAGCGTCGAGCTTTGCAGATGCATCCCCAGCTCCGCCGCCCGGATGGCGGTTGCGTCCGACGCCGCCCCCCACCAGATCCGCCGCCGCAGCCCGTCCGAGAACGGCTCCAGCCGCAGAAGGCCGGGCGGGTTCGGGAACATCGGGTTGGGCGACGGTCTGGCGAAGCCTGCACCGTCCAGAAGTTCAAGGAACTGTGCGGTGCGGCGGCGGGCCATGTCGGCATCGCTCTCGCCCGGTTCCGGGGTATGGCCGAAATAGCGCCAGCCATCCTCGACCTGCTCGGGCGAGCCGCGGCTGAGCCCCAGTTGCAGCCGCCCCTGCGAGATCAGGTCCGCCGCCCCGGCATCCTCGGCCATGTAGAAGGGGTTCTCGTAGCGCATGTCGATGACGCCGGTGCCGATCTCGATCCGTCGTGTGCGGGCCCCGATGGCGGCCAGCAGCGGAAACGGCGAGGCATGCTGGCGGGCGAAGTGGTGGACGCGGAAATAAGCGCCGTCGATGCCGATGTCCTCGGCGGCTTCGGCCAGTTCGATGGATTGCAGCAGGTTGTCGCCCGCGCTGCGGGTCATCGACTGCGGCGAGGGCGTCCAGTGGCCGAACGACAGGAAGCCGATCTTCTTCATGCGAGGTTCCTTTCAGCGTTCGGGCCGATGAAGGAGGGAACGGCCCGCGCCCACAAGAGTTTCCTCAGACAAATGCGTGACGTAGCGAAAGCGACGCGGTAGTCTTGGCGGACAGCGCCGTCGGGCCAGCATAAGGAAGCCAACTCGATGCCCAAGATCCTTCCCCATATTCTTGCGGGCTTCGTCCTGCTCGCCAGCCCGGCCTTCGCGCAGACCGCGACCGCGCCGGTCCAGATTCCCACCGCAAACGATCCCGCGCCGCCGCCGGCCGATCCGGTGACCGGGATCGTGCCGCCGCAGACGCCTCCCGGTCCGGTGACCGTCACCGAGCAGGGGGTATCCTCGACCGCCGGGGATACCGGGACGCCCGCCCCGGCCCAGCCCGATCCCGCCCTGATGGAGCCGGCCCAGACGACGACCCCCGCGACCACGCAGGAGGCGCTCGCCACGCCCACCGAAACCGATCCCGAAGCCGCCGCTGCCGACGTCGGCCCGCAGGAAGGCGCGGCACAGACCGCCAGCCCGGCGGAGACGGCACCGGAAGGCGAGGCGCAAGCCGCGACCGAGCCGACCCAGGGAACGGAGGCGCAGCCCGGCACCGCCCCCGCCGCCGGAACTGCGGCTCCGACGACCGCACCGGCAGCCGCCGCCACGGCCGATGCGCCGGCCACTGAGCCGGCGCAGCCCGATCCCGCGGCGCTTGCCGCGGCTCAGCAAGAGGCGGCGCGTGCCTTTGCCCAGACCTTGCAGGCCAAGTCCCAGGCCGGGGTGCCGCTGGCGCCGGAAGAGGTGACCGCCATCGCGGAGCAGCCTGCGATCACGCCGGTCTATGCGGCCCGCGTGCCCGAGGGCGATCCCGCCTCGGCGCAATCGCTCGAACCCCCGGCGGGTCAGGTGGAGGTGGTCGAGCCGGGCGACAGCGACAGCGTCGCCACTCCCGCGACCGCGCCGAAGCCGCCGGTTCCCGATGGGACCGCGCCCGGCAACGAAGGCTCGTCCGGCTGGTCCGGTGGACTGGGCGGCTCGTTCATCGGCACGAACCCCGCGGGTGCGCTGCCCGCCTCGAAGACCTGGCAGCCGCCGACCGCGCGCGGCCTGGACCTGCTCGGCTAAGTGCGAGGGGGCGGCAGGACCGCCCCTTTCCCGTCGCTGGCAAGAGGGGTGGCGGAGGAGAATGGGAGTCGAACCCACCCGGGACAGGCGCGCTGCCCCAACCGGATTTGAAGTCCGGCCGCCCCACCAGGGACGATTCTCCTCCCCGGTCCGGGGTCAGCCGGCGAACATGTCCGCCCGATGTGGATTGATACGCCGCAGATCGCCCCGCCGCAATGTTACGCCCTGCCGGTCGAAGAAGTCGAGAATCTCGATCGCGACCTTGCGCCCGTTCTGAACCCGGTCGCGGAATGCGGCCGCCGTCACCCAGCCATCCGGCGCGGCGGCCTGAACATCGGCGATGATCCCCACCATCTCGGCTGTCGTGGACCGCAGGAAGAAGTGATCGGGCCGGATCTGGTCGATCCGCCCCTGCCGCGCCGCCATCCGCAGGACGCGGCGCACATCGCCCTCGTCCTCGCCCATCTCGCTCGCGAAATCCCGCACGCGCGGCGGGCGGAAGCGGTCCTTGCCGGCAAGACGGGGCAGGATCCGGGCCAGCAGCGCCTCATCCTCGGGCGACAGCTTCGCCTCGTGCCCCGGCAGGCGCAGGAAGCCGCCCTCGGCCACGACCGCGCCCGTGCGGGCCCGCGCGGCCAGGAAGGCGTCGAAGCCGGGCTTCGGCAGGCGCGGCGTCAGGGCCAGCCGCAGCCGCTCGCGCCCCAGCCCCTGCATCGCGGGGTTCTGCTCGTGGAAATCCTGGAGCGTGGCATCCAGCCCCGCATCCAGCCCGCGCAGCGTTGCTTGGGCCAGCGCCAGCGTCGCGCTGCCGGTGCTCAGCGTCGCGACCCCGGCGGCAAGCCGCGTTGCGGCCTCCGCGGGCAGCGCCCGGTCGCGCGCGAAGCTGTCCAGATCGACGAACCACGGCGGCAGCTCCAGCAGCGCGGCCAGCGCCTCGGACGGCTCGCCGTGGCCCTGCGCGGCAATGACGGCCAGCCGCTCAGGCGTCCTACGGCGGCGGGCCGGGGCGCGGAGGTCGCGAAAATCGCCGCCGCCGATGGTGCGCCGGGCCGAGACGTCGCGCAGGATGAAACGTTCCCCCACGACCGCCGCGATGGGGCGTTCCAGCACCAGCTGCACCGGCCCCGCCGCGCCGGGATGCAGCGCATCGGCCAGCGGAACGATCCGCGCGCCCACCTCGACCGCGCCGACATGCAGCCGGGCCGGGAACCACGTCGTCAGCGGCTTCGGCTCGGACGGCAGGGCGTGAAGCTGCGCGTCGATCCGGTCGGTCGGGGCGTGGAGCGTCGGATCGCCCAGCACGTCGCCGCGATGGATGCTCTCGCGGCTGATCTGCTCGCCCGAAAGGTTCACCGCGCAGCGTTGCCCGGCAAGGCCGACCTGCGCAGGCCGGTTCTGCGCGTGGATCGCCCGCACCCGCCCCGAAAGGCCCGAGGGCGAGACCGTCACCTGGTCGCCCACCGCGACCTGCCCGGTCTGAACGGTTCCGGTCATGACCGTTCCCGCGCCCTTCAGCGTGAAGCTGCGGTCGATCGCCATGCGGAACTGCCCCGCCGCGCTGCGGGCCGCGGTCGCGGCTTCCTCGGACGACAGCGCCGCGCGCAGCGCCGCAATGCCTTCGCCGGTCAGCGCCGAAACCGGGATCACCTCCGCCCCGGCAAGGGCCGTCGGGGCGAGCAGGGCGGCGATCTGCGCCGTCACCTCGGCCCGGCGGTTGGGCCCGGCAAGGTCGGCTTTGGTCAGTGCAACGATGCCCCGGTGGATGCCGAGCAGGTTCAGAATCGCCAGATGCTCGCGCGTCTGCGGCATGATCCCGTCATCGGCGGCCACGACGAGCAGCGCGAGGTCGATCCCGCCGGCGCCCGCAAGCATGGTATGAACGAACCGCTCGTGCCCCGGCACGTCCACGAAACCGGTGACGCTACCACTGCCGAGATCGGCATAGGCGAAGCCCAGCTCGATGGTGATCCCGCGCGTCTTCTCCTCGGCCAGCCGGTCCGCATCGACGCCGGTCAGGGCGCGGACCAGCGCGGTCTTGCCGTGGTCGATATGACCGGCGGTCCCGACGATCATGGATGCGACAGGCTGCCCAGCAGCGCCCCGTCATTCGGCAGGCAGCGCAGGTCGAGGATCAGCGCGCCGTCACGGATGCGTCCGATCACCGGAACGGGCAGGGCGCGCAGCCGCGCCGCCAGCCGTTCGGGCGCGTCGCCCCCCTGTCCCGAGATCGCCAGCCCCGCCGAAGGCAGCGTCTCGACCGGCAACGCGCCGGAGCCGATCTGACTCGCGCAGTCGATCACCTGCACGGTGTAATCCGGCAGCATGGCCGCGACCGGCGCGAGCAGCCGCGCCGCCTGCGCGGCGATGTCGTCGCGGCTGCGGGTCAGCATGCGCAGGGTCGGCAGCCGCTCGGTGAGCCGGTCGGGGTCGCGGTAAAGCCGCAGCGTCGCCTCGATGGCGGCAAGGCGGATCTTGTCCAGCCGCAGCGCGCGTTTCAACGGGTTGCGGTTGATCCGGGCGATCAGATCGGCGCGGCCGACGATGAAGCCCGCCTGCGGCCCGCCCAGCAGCTTGTCGCCCGAGAAGGTGACGATGTCCGCCCCCTCGGCCACGGCCTGCCGGACGGTCGGCTCTGCCGGAAGGCCCCAGCGGGTCATGTCCACCAGCGTGCCCGAGCCGAGGTCGTTCATCAGCGGCACACCCGCGTCAGTGGCAATCGCCGCAAGCTCGGGCGCGGAGACCGCAGCGGTGAAGCCCTCGATCCGGTAGTTCGACGGATGCACCTTCATCATCAGTCCGGTGCGGTCGGTGACGGCGCCCCGGTAGTCGCGCGGATGGGTGCGGTTGGTGGTCCCGACCTCGACCAGCCGGACTCCGGCGCGGGCCATGATGTCGGGGATGCGGAAGGCGCCGCCGATCTCGACCAGTTCGCCGCGCGAGACGACGGCTTCGCGCCCCTCGGCCAGCGCGTTCAGCACCAGCAGCACGGCGGCGGCGTTGTTGTTGACGACCGTGGCGGCTTCGGCCCCGGTCAGTTCGCAGATCAGTGCCCGCACATGGTCGTCACGCTCGCCGCGCGCGCCGGTCGTCAGGTCGTATTCCAGCGCGGCGGGGTGGCGCATCGCCTCGGCCGCCGCCTCGATGGCCGCTTCGGCCAGCAGGGCGCGGCCGAGATTGGTGTGCAGGACGGTGCCGGTGAGGTTCAGGACCGGGCGCAAGGCGCTTTCACTCCCCGCCTCCAACTGGCGCGCAGCGGCGGCGACCAGCGTGTCGGCATCGGGCACCTCGCCGCCATCCTTCGCCGCCGTTCGCGCCGCCGCCAGCGCCTGGCGCAGGGCATCGGTCGCCGTAACCCGGCCGAAGCGCTCGGCCAGCGCCGCACCGGGCCCGGCCAGCAGGCGATCCACCGAGGGCAGATCCCGCAGCGCGCGCATCAGTAGCCGATGAGAAACGGATTGAGCCCGCCGCGCCGCCACTTGCCGCTCTTCATCAGCGCGTCGAGCCCAAGGCTCGCGACGTCATCCGCAATCGGGTCCAGCGCGGGGTTTTTGGTTTGCAGCACCTGCTTGACCCAGGACTCGCATTCGTCGCAGGTCTCGGCCTGCACCGTGGCGCTGCCGCTGCCGTCATCGACGGACTGGAAGCCGATGCCCTTGGTCGAGCCGCAGCAGAGGCACTTCACGCGCACCTCGTTCCACAGCGTCTGGCAGCAGGAGCAGGCGGCATAGCGGGTGCCCTCGGCCCCCTGAATACCCGTCACGACCGAAGAGGACGGACGCCCGCCGCAGGCAGGGCAGACGCCGGTGCGGATCGCCACCAGATGATCGGCGTTCAGTGTGGCGGCGAGACGCGCCAGATGGACCTGAACGGCGGCGGCCACGAACAGATGCGGCGCGGCGCTGTCTTCGGGGATTGTGTCGTCCAGCGCGTTGCCGAGCAGCCAACGCCGGTCCTCGCCCTTGGCGGCGGTCACGGCCTCCAGCGCGAGGCGGGCAGGGGCGGGCATCTCGATCCCGGCGGCTTCGCGGCAGAGCGCGTCGAGGGTCGCGCCAAGGGCGGGATCGTCGATCAGCTCGTGCCGGTCGATGGGCGGCATGCGGGAGGAGCGGGCAAGCTGGATGCGGGCCTGCGGCAGCGGTTCGGGCGTGGGCAGATCCGCGACCAGTCGGGCCTGAATGCGCGAAAGCTCCGCCAGAAAGCGCAGATAGGGGCCGAGGTTCGAGCCGTCGGCCAGCACGTCGAAGCGGGTGGTGCGGTCCGTGAACAGCCGGTCGGGTTTCGGCAGAATGGCAAGCGGCGGCGTCGGAACGCCGCCGATCATGTCGGGTCTGGGCTGCTGGTCCTGCGTCATCTTCCCCTCTGGCCGGGCCGGAACGGCCACGAGGGGTTACTTTGCAGTATCGCTTCCCTGGCGTCCAGCCAGCTCGCGCAGCCACTTGCGGTGGTGCCGCCAAGCCCAGCCGCCGCTGACCGTGCCGCGGGTCATCGCCGACAGGGTGCCGCGGGTCCAGAGCGCCGCGAAGATGTGCAGGATCAGCGTCAGCATGATGAGCACGGCCGAGATCGAGTGCACCCAGATCGCGATGCGGCGGGTTTCCACCGACACGAGATCGGGGAAGAACTGGTACCACATCATCACGCCCGAGACGATCAGGATCACGATCAGGAAGAACATCGCCCAGAACACCGTCTTCTGGCCGAAGTTGTATTTCCCGAGTTCCGGCAGGTTGTGCTCCTGCCCCTTGACGAGGTCGTCGAGGTTCCTGAGCCAGACGAGATCCTCGCGCCGCAGAATGTTCAGCCGGACAAGCTGGACGAACAGCAGCATGAAGCTGAAGAACAGCCCGATCCCGATGAACGGGTGGACCCAGCGCGTCGCCTGACCGCCGCCGAACAGGCCGGTCAGCCAAAACAGCGACGGGGTGAACAGGGCAAAACCCGACAGCGCCAGCAGGATCAGCGTGGCCGCGGTGAACCAGTGGTTCAGGCGTGTCCATCCGGCATAGCGGCGGACCGTGACGGGGTCCCGGGCGACGATCTTGTCGCCCGGCTCCGAATAGTATCGTCCCGCCATCAGGCCTGCTCCCTTCCCGATGCCGCCGGATCAGCCGCACGGTCGACCATGTCCTCGGCCCGCTGCTCATCCTCGGGGGCCACTTCGCTGCGGCTGAACAGGCCCATGACGACGCTGCCGACCGCGGCAAGCCCGATCGCGGCAAGGCCGACGGTCTTGGTCGGACCTTTCCAGTTCTGGACCACCCCGGCGATCTTCGGATCTTCCGGCAGATCGTTGTAGATGCCCGGCTTGTCGGCGTGATGCAGCACATACATCACATGCGTGCCGTTCACCCCCTGCGGGTCGTAAAGCCCCGCATTCTCGTAGCCGCGCGACTTCAGATCCTCGATCCGCTCTTCGGCATAGGTCTTCATGTCGTCCTTGGTGCCGAACACGATCGCCTGCGTGGGGCAGGCTTTCGCGCAGGCCGGACCCTGACCCACCGCAACCCGGTCGGAACACAGCGTGCATTTATAGACGGTGTGGTCCACCTGGCTGAGCCGCGGGATGTCGAACGGACAGCCCGAGATGCAGTAGCCGCAGCCGATGCAGTTCTCGTGGATGAAATCCACGATGCCGTTGGAATACTGCACGATTGCGCCGGGGGCCGGGCAGGCCGTGAGGCAGCCCGGATCGGCGCAATGCATGCAGCCATCCTTGCGGATCAGCCATTCGAAGTCGCCCGTCTCCGGGTTGTCGTATTCGGCGAACCGCATCAGCGTGAACATGTCGGGAGTCAGGTCGAGGGGGTTTTCATAGATCCCCACGTTGACCCCGATATCGGGATGCGTGTCGTTCCATTCGACGCAGGCCGTCTGGCACGCCTTGCAGCCGATGCATTTGCTGACGTCGATCAGCTTGGCGACGGCGGGCAGGGCGACCGGGTTCTCGGCCACCGGCCCGCCGGCCGATGACCTGACGACGTTATGCTGGCCCAGGTTGCCCTGGACCGGCTGCACCGGCGGGTTGGCCACGGCGGTGCGAGGGCTTTCATTCGCTCCGAGAGTCACGACACGGCCTCCCCAACTGCGGGTTCGATATTGACGAGGAAGGCCTTGAACTCCGGCGTTTCCACGTTGGCGTCACCGACGAACGGCGTGAGGGTGTTCGGCCCCCAGCCCTTCTTGGCGGCGCCGACAAAGCCCCAGTGCAGCGGGATGCCGATCACGTGGACGGTCTTGCCGTCGCAGATCATCGGCTTGATCCGCTTGGTGACCAGCGCCTTGGCCCAGACCTCGCCGCGCTTCGACCAGACGCGGACGCGTCCGCCCCGTTCAATGCCCTTCTCGGCGGCCAGCTGCTCGCTGATTTCCACGAAGAACTCCGGCTGCATCGCGGCGTTCACCACGTTGTGTTTGGTCCAGTAGTGGAAATGCTCGGTCAGCCGGTAGCTGGTGGCGACGAACGGGAACTCGGCGCTGTCGCCCAGCCGGGCCACGTCGCTGTCGAAGAACCGCGCCACCGGGTTGCCCCGCATGTTCGGGTTGAACACGTTGGCGACCGGGCTTTCGAACGGCTCCATGTGGGTCGGGAACGGCCCGTCGCGCATCATCCCCCGCGTGAACAGCCGCGAGGATCCTTCGGGGTTCATGATGAACGGCATCACCTCTTCCGGCCGTGCGGTCGGCGAGATGTCGGGCACGTCGTAGCCTTCCCAGCGCTCGCCGTTCCACCAGAGCAGCGGGCGCGTCTCGTCCCACGGGTTGCCCTGAAGATCGGCCGAGGCCCGGTTGTAGAGGATGCGCCGGTTGAGCGGCCAGCTCCACGCCCAGTTGCCGAAGGCGCCGGTATTGTCGCGATCGTTGTTGTCCCGGCGCGCCATGTTGTTGCCGTCCTCGTTCCACGAGCCGGAATAGATCCAGCACGCGCAGGCGGTCGATCCGTCGTCCCGCAGCTGCGAGAAGTTCAGCACCTGCTGCCCCGCCGACACGAGCGTCCGCGAAGGATCGTTCGGGTCGGTCAGGTCGGCCAGGGCCCTGCCGTTCATTTCCTTCGCGAGTTCCTCGGGCGTGGGCTCGTTCGGGTCGGCATAGTCCCAGGTCAGGTTGACGATCGGATCGGGGAACACCCCGCCTTCCGTCAGATACAGATCGCGCACCCGCAGGAAGATCTGCGCCATGATCCAGGTGTCGAGCTTCGCCTCGCCCGGAGGCTCGGCCCCCGGCCAGTGCCATTGCAGCCACCGGCCCGAGTTCACCAGCGCGCCTTCGTCCTCGGCAAAGCAGGACGAGGGAAGCTGGATCACCTCGGTCTGGATCGACGCGGTGTCCACCGCGTTGTAGTCGCCATGGTTTTCCCAGAAACGCGAGGTTTCGGTTTCCAGCGGGTCGATCGTCACCAGCATCTTCAGCTTGCTGAAGGCCTGCGTCGTCTTGTTGCGGTCAGGCGACGCGAGCAGCGGGTTGAAGCCCTGACAGAAATAGAGGTTGACCTTCCCCTGATCCATCAGCTCGTACATGCGCAGCATGTCGTAGGACGGCACGTCGAGCTTGGGCAGATAGTGGAATGCCCAGTCGTTCTCGGCCGTGGCGGCATCGCCCCACATGGACTTCATGAAGCTGACCATGAACTTGGGATAGTTCTGCCAATAGCTGGTCTGCCCCGGCCGCAGCGGCTTGAACGCCCGGCTTTTCATGTAGGAGGTCCAGTCGGGCTCCTGCTCCGTCGGGATGTTCAGGTATCCGGGGATCAGGTTCGACATCAGCCCGATATCGGTCAGGCCCTGGATGTTGGAATGCCCGCGCAGCGCGTTCATCCCGCCCCCGCGCACCCCGATATTGCCCAGGATCAGCTGCAGCATCGCCATGCCGCGGATGTTCTGGGCACCCTTGGAGTGCTGCGTCCAGCCGAGCGCATACATCGAGGTCATGGTCTTCGTGGGCGAAGAACATTCCCCGATCATCTCGGCGATGTGCAGGAACCGGTCGGCGGGCGTGCCGCAGACGCGTTCCACCATTTCCGGCGTATAGGCGTCCACATGGGCTTTCAGCAGGTTCCAGACGCAGCGCGGGTTTTCGAGCGTCGGATCGACCTGCGCGAACCCGTCGTCGCCGATGACGTAATCCCAGCTGGTCTTGTCGTAGTCCCGCTTTTCTTCGTCATATCCGGTGAACAGCCCGTCGCTCCACCCGAACTCGTCCTTCACGATGAGCGAGGCGTTCGTGTAGTTGCGGACATAGTCCCACTGCACCTTGTCGTTCTCGATCATGTAGCGGATCAGCGCCATGAGGAAGACGATGTCGGTGCCCGGACGGATCGGGGCGTAGTAGTCGGACACCGATGCCGTGCGCGTGAACCGGGGGTCCACGACGATCAGCTTGGCGCCGCGATGGTGCTTGGCCTCGGTCACCCATTTGAAGCCGCACGGATGCGCTTCGGCGGCGTTGCCGCCCATGACGATCACGAGGTCGGTGTTCTTGATGTCGGTCCAGGAGTTGGTCATCGCTCCACGGCCAAATGTCGGGCCCAAACTGGACACCGTGGGGCCGTGTCAGACGCGCGCCTGGTTGTCGAATCCTACAATTCCCATCGACCGGACGACCTTGTAGGTCAGCCAGGCCGTTTCGTTGGTGGTGGCCGATGCGGCAAGAAAGCCCATCGTCGTCCAGCGGTTCACCGGGACGCCCGTCTCGTTCAGCGACATGAAGTTCGCGTCGCGGTCGTCCTTGACCGCGCGGGCGATCTTGTCCAGCGCCTCGTCCCAGCTGATCGGCTCGAACTCGGCGGCGCCGGGGCGGCGGACGCGCGGCTCGGTCAGGCGCGTGGGGGCGTTGACGAAATCCTTGAGCGCCGAGCCTTTCGGGCACAGCGTGCCGCGGTTGGTCGGATGGTCGGCGTCGCCTTCGATGTGGAAGATGCGCTTCTTGCCCGTCTGCTCATCGACGCGCGAATACAGGATGACCCCGCAGGCGACAGAACAGTAAGGACAGGTGTTGCGTGCCTCGGTCGTGGCGGTCAGCTTGAAGTCGCGCACATGCGCAAGTTCCGCCGCCTCTGCCTCGCCGAAGCCAAGCGCTCCGAGCGAAGTTGCCGCGACACCCGCACCCGCCAGCCTCAGAAAGCCGCGGCGTGTGAGGTCGATGTTCATCCGATCCTCCTTTGCCTGTCGAATAGATAGGTCCATCCACCTTCAGGCGGATCGTGCCGCAAGTCAATGATCGTTGGGAATTGTGGACCGGGTCGCGGGGGTGGCCGGGAACGCCGGGCGGGTTCGGGTGTTGGGTTCCGGGGCGCGCGGAGTGTCAGCCATGTGGACGTCGCGGTGGACGAGACCGGGGATCGTGCTGGGCTTCGCCCTTGGCGGGTTCTTCGACGGCATCCTGTTGCATCAGATCCTGCAATGGCACCACTTGCTGAGCCTCGTTCCGGGAATCGGCGACCTGCGCTTGCAGGTGCTGTGGGACGGCTGGTTCCATGCGCTGATGTATGTGATCGCCGCGGCGGGGCTGTGCGGCTTGTGGCGCGCGCAGCGGCGCGGCGCCGCCCTGCCGGGGCGGCAGCTTTCCGGCGCGCTGCTGGTCGGATTCGGGCTGTGGCACATGACCGACGGCATTCTGTCGCACTGGCTGCTGGGCATCCACCGCATCCGGCTGGACAGTCCGAACCCGCTCGCCTGGGATCTGCTGTTCTTCATCGGCGCGGGGATCATGCCCGCGCTGGCCGGATGGCTGATGATCCGGGGCGGCGGCGCGCCACGGCTTCCGGCCCCTGCGGCGCTGGCGGTGCTGACGATCCTCACCGGCGGCATGGCCGCGTGGACGCTCCGCGCCCCGCCGGATCGGCCCTTCACCACGGTCGTCTTCCGCCCCGGCGCCTCGTCGCAACAGGTCATGGCGGCGCTGGTAGCGCAGGACGCCCGGCTGGTCTGGTCGGACACGGCAGGGGGCGTGATCGTGGTGGATGTCGCCCCCGCGGACCGCTGGGGGTTCTATGCCCGCGGCGCGCTTCTCGTCAGCGGCTCGGGCGTGCCGGCGGGCTGCATCGACTGGAGCAGGGCCTGAGCCGCCCGGTTGACAATCCGGGTGGATCGGCCCTCCCTAGTTCGGAAAGCACGAGGAATGACCCGATGAACGCACCCGAGCTGCGCCTTTCGCAGCTTTCCCACGGCGGCGGCTGCGGCTGCAAGCTGGCCCCGGCGGTCCTGCGCGAGTTGCTGCACGGCCAGCCGGCCGGCCAGATGTTCCCGCAGCTTCTGGTCGGCAACGAGACCGCCGACGATGCCGCCGTCTGGCAGATCGACGACGAGACGGCGGTGATCGCCACCACGGATTTCTTCGTGCCGATGGTGGACGACCCCCACGCCTTCGGCCGCATCGCCGCGGCGAACGCGATCTCCGACATCTACGCGATGGGCGGCCGGCCGATCATGGCGCTGGCGATCCTCGGCATGCCGATCGACCGGCTTCCGGCCGAAACGATCCGCCAGGTGCTGCAGGGCGGCCAGTCGATCTGCGCCGAAGCCGGCATCCCCGTGGCCGGCGGCCATTCCATCGACTCGGTCGAGCCGATCTACGGCCTCGCGGTGATCGGGCTGGTCCATCCGGGCAAGATGCGGCGCAATGCCGATGCGCGGGTCGGGGATTCGCTGATCCTGACCAAGGGCCTCGGCGTCGGCCACTATTCCTCGGCCATCAAGAAGGGGGCGCTGGACGAGGCTGGAATCGCCGAGATGATCGCCTCGACCACGCTCCTCAACCGCATCGGCGTGGAACTGGCGGACGATCCGGCGGTCCACGCGATCACCGACGTGACCGGGTTCGGCATCCTCGGTCACGGGCTGGAGGTCGCGCGGGCCTCGAACGCGAAGCTGATGATCGAGGCGCGCGCCCTGCCGCGCCTGAGCCGCGCGGACGAGCTCGCGCAGGCGGGATTCGTCACCGGCGCCTCGATGCGCAACTGGGCCGCCTACGGCCACGAGGTGACACTGCCCGAGGGCTGCCCCGACTGGCAGCGGGCGCTGCTCTGCGATCCGCAGACCTCGGGCGGGCTGCTGGTGTCGGTAGCCCCCGAGGAAGCCGACGCCTGGGTGCAGCGCATCCGCGACGGGGGTTATCCGCTGGCGAGTATCGTTGGCCGGGTGGAGGAAGGCAGCGGCGTCACCATCGTCTGAACCGCCGCGCCCGCGTCGCCGTCCAGTGGGTATTTGGGCCAGAAAGAAGCCCCGGTGTGCAGACCGCACCTCCGGGGCGACTTCGCGGCTGTCTTCTTTCTGGTGTAAATACCCATGCGGCAGTCCCGCCGGGCGAGACCGGGCCGGTGAGGGCGCGTCAGTCCTTCGCGCGCTCGACGTAGCTGTTGTCTTCGGTGTTGATGACGATGCGCGTGCCCACGCCGATATGCGGCGGCACCATCACGCGCAGGCCGTTATCCACCGTCGCCGGCTTGTAGGACGAGGAGGCCGTCTGCCCCTTCACCACGGGTTCGGTCTCGGTGATCTCGACGGTGATCTTCTGCGGCAGTTCCATCGCGATCGGAACGCCGTTGTAGATCTGCAGGAAGACCCGCATGCCTTCCTGAAGATAGGCCTTCTGATCGCCGATCATGTCGGCCGAGGCGACGACCTGATCGTAGCTTTCCGGCTCCATGAAGTGGTAGCCCTCGCCGTCCTCGTAGAGGAAGTCGTAGCTGCGTTCGTCCACATGCGCGCGTTCGACCTGCTCGGTCGTGCGCCAGCGTTCGCTGACCTTGGTGCCGTCGGAGATGCGGCGCATGTCCACCTGGGTCACGGGCGTGCCCTTGCCGGGGTGGAAGTTCTGGGCGGTCAGCACGACATACAGTCTGTCGTCGATCTCGACCACGTTGCCCTTGCGGAGGCTGGAGGCGATGACTTTCACGGGCGACTTTCTTGCGATCTGGGGATACGTGGCATAATCGGCGCCTTTCCTAGCGCAGCTTGACGGAAATCGCCAGAGATGACTGAAACCCCCTGGTGGGACGCCGCCCGTCATGCCGACCGCCGCCCGCTGCTGCTGGCGCGGGGCCGTATCCGGCGGCGGATCGAGGGCTGGCTGGACGATCAGGGCTTCACGCTGGTCGATCCCGCCGCGCTGGCGATCAGTCCGGGGAACGAGGCGCATCTGCACGGTTTTTCCACCGAGGCCATCGGCAATGACGGGCTGGCGCGGCGTATGTATCTGCACACCTCGCCGGAATTTGCGATGAAGAAGCTGCTGGCGGCCGGGGAAACCCGCATCGCCGCCTTCGCCCATGTCTGGCGCAACCGCGAGCGCGGGCCGCTGCACAGCCCCGAGTTCACCATGCTGGAATGGTATCGGACGGGCGAGCCCTATGACGTGCTGATCGGCGATTGCATGGCGTTCCTGCGGCTGGCGGCGGAAGAAGCGGGGGCGGCGGAAGAAGCGGGGGCGGCGGCGCTACGCTTCCGGGCGGCCACCTGCGATCCCTTTGCCGAACCCGAGCGGCTGTCGGTGGCGGATGCCTTCATGCGCCACGCCGGCATTGACTTGCTGGCGACGGTCGGAACGGACGGCGGCACTGACCGGGACGGGCTTGCGGCTCAACTCGCCGCGTCCGGCATCCGCCATGCCCCGGATGACACCTGGTCCGACCTGATGAGCCGGGTGCTCGTCGAGCGGGTCGAGCCGCATCTCGGCCATGGCCGCGCCACGGTGCTGGACCGCTACCCCGCGCCCGAGGCGGCGCTTGCCCGTCGGGCGGCAGACGATCCGCGCGTGGCCGAGCGGTTCGAGCTTTACGCCTGCGGGGTGGAACTGGCGAACGGCTTCGGCGAGCTCACCAACCCCGCCGAGCAGCGCCGCCGCTTCACGGCCGAGATGGACGAGAAGCAGCGCGTCCATGGCGAGCGCTATCCGGTGGACGAGGATTTCCTTGCCGCGCTGGCCCATATGCCGCCCGCCAGCGGGATCGCGCTGGGTTTCGACCGGCTGGTGATGCTGGCGACCGGCGCGCCCCGGATCGACGACGTGATGTGGACGCCGGTGCCCTGAACGGCCCGTCCACCGCCCCGTTCCGAGCATCCTCACCAGCAGACGCCCCGGCCCATTTCCGGGACAACGGCTGACGGCTTTTCGACCGCCGCCCGCCGCGCTAGAACCGGCGCATGATCGATTATCCCGAACTCGCCGCCCGCATCCGCTCGCTCACCCACGGCGAGACCGACGAGGTCGCGCTGATGGCGACGCTCGCCTGCGAGATCCATCACGCCGACGAGCGCTTCGACTGGACCGGCTTCTACCGCGTCACCGCGCCCGCGCTGCTGAAGATCGGCCCCTATCAGGGCGGGCACGGCTGTCTGGTGATCCCGTTCTCGCGCGGGGTCTGCGGGGCGGCGGCGCGCACCGGGCGGACGCAGCTTGTCCCCCATGTGGACGCATTTCCGGGGCATATCGCCTGCGCCAGCTCGACGAGGTCCGAACTGGTGATCCCCGTCTTCGGCGCGGAGCGCAGGCTGATCGGGGTGCTGGACATCGACAGCAATCGGCCCGACGCTTTCACTGCGGGCGACGCCGCGGCGCTGGAGGCGATTCTGGCCGAGGTCTTCGCCGCCTGCTGACCCGGCGCCATCACGAGCGAGGTTCGCCATGACCCTGACCGCCCAATGCCTCTGCGGCGCGATCCTCGCCACCATCGGGGAAACCTTGCGCCAGCCGACCGCCTGCCATTGCGGTCAGTGCCGGCGCTGGTCGGGCCATGCGTGGGCTTCGGTGTCGGTTCCGCAGGACCGGATCGCCGTCGAGGGAGAGGAGAACCTGCGCTGGTTCCGTTCCTCGGACTCCGCGCAACGGGGGTTCTGCGGTGTCTGCGGCTCGTCCCTGTTCTGGAAAGGCGACGACGGGGACAAGATCGAGATCGCCGCCGGCGCCATCGCCAACCCGACCGGGCTGCGGCTGGAAAGCCATATCTACGTTGCCGACAAGGGCGACTACTACGACATCGCCGATGGTCTTCCGCAATATCCACAGAGTTCCGCCACATGATCTGGGAAACGCTCGCCAATATCCCCGCCGCCCAGCTTCTCGCCTTCGTGACGGCCGGGCTGGTGCTGAATGTCGCGCCGGGGCAGGACGTGTTCTTCGCCAGCGCCTGCGGGGTGCAGGGCGGCCCTCGGGCCGGGGCGCTCGCGGGCGTCGGGGTGGGCCTGGGCGTGGTGTTCCACGTCCTGCTGGCGACGGTGGGCCTTGGCGCGGTGATCGCCCCGCATCCCGAGGCGCTGCGCTTCGTCAAATGGGCCGGTGCGGCCTATCTGCTGTGGCTGGCGTGGAAAAGCTGGACCGCGCCGCCGCCGACCCCCGAGGCGCGGGCGAGCGTGCGGCCGTGGAACATCGTCCGGCGCGGGATGCTGTCGAACCTACTCAACCCCAAGCCGGTGCTGTTCCTGCTGGCCTTCCTGCCGCAGTTCACCAAGCTCGCCTATGGGCCGCTCTGGCAGCAGTTCCTCGGGCTGGGACTGATCTTTGCGTTCACCGGGACGCTGGTGACGATCGGCTATGGCGTGGTCGCCGGGCAGCTCGGGCATATGCTGGGGCGGCATCTGGGCATCCTCAACAAGCTCGCTGCGGTCATGTTCGGGGCGCTGGCCGTGCGGCTGGTTGCGCGCTGAAACCGTGAGCTTCGTCTATCGCCCGACCGAGGCGCAGCCGCGCATCATCCACGACGACGAGCAGATCCTGATCGTGGACAAGCCCGAGGGGCTGCTATCCGTGCCGGGCCGGGGCGAGGACCGCGCCGACTGCCTGATCTCGCGCCTGCGCGCGGCGTTCCCGACCGTGCTGCTGGTGCACCGGCTGGATCTGGACACCTCGGGCGTGATGGTCTTCGCGCTGACGCCCCACGCGCAGCGGCATCTGGGCCAGCAGTTCGAGCGGCGGCAGACCAAGAAATCCTACATCGCCCGGCTGGCGGGGCGGCTGGAGCCGAAAACGGGAACCGTGGACCTGCCGCTGATCGTGGACTGGCCCAACCGGCCCCGGCAGAAGGTGGACCACGATCAGGGCCGCCCGGCGCAGACCGACTGGCGCGTGGTCCGGGCGAGCGATCAGGAAACGCGGGTGCGGCTGTTCCCGCTGACCGGGCGCAGCCATCAGCTGCGGGTGCACATGGCGGCGCTGGGCCATCCGATCCTCGGCGATACGCTTTATGCGGAGGGTCCGGCAGCCGATCATCCCCGGCTGATGCTGCACGCGGAAACGCTGCGGCTGCGGCATCCCGACAGCAACGTCACGATGACGTTTTCCGCCCCCGCGCCGTTCTGAGCGGCGTTGCCAGCGCCGGGCTTCGGGTGCTGTAGTCCGGCTTTCAGCAGGCGAGGCGCTCATGCCGGTCATTCTTTCCCGTCGCGCGATGTTGCAGGGCGCAGCCGCCGCGCTGCTGCCCGTGGGCGCGGCCGCCCAGCCCATGCCGGACTGGGCCGAAACCGCAGCCGGGCTGGAGCAGCTTCACGCGCTGGTCGTGAACCGGGGCGGCAGCCAGCTTTTCGGCCGGGCGTTCCGCGGCCCGCCGCTGGACCGGCCGGTGAACGTCAAGTCGGTGTCCAAGACCATCCTCGCGCTGCTGACCGGCATCGCCATCGACAAGGGCATCCTCACCGGGACGGACCAGCTTGTGCTGCCGCTGTTGGGGCGCTCGCCGACAGGGGATGCTCGCAACGGCCTCACCGTCGGGCATCTGCTGTCGATGCAGACCGGCCTCGCCAGCACCTCGGGGGCGAATTACGGTGCCTGGGTCGCCAGCCGCGACTGGGTCGAAGCCGCGCTGTCCGAGCCCGAGGGCCAGCCCGGCGGGCGCTTCATCTATTCCACCGGCGGCTGGCACGTCCTTGGCGCGGCGCTGTCCCGCGCCAGCGGCGAAAGCCTGCTGGCGCTGGCGCGGGAATGGCTGGGAGAGCCGCTGGACATCCGGATCCCGCCCTGGGTGCAGGACCCGCAGGGCCGCTATCTCGGCGGCAACGAGATGGCGCTGAGCCCGCTGGCGCTGGCGCGGATCGGCGACATGGTGCTGGCCGGCGGGCAGATCGACGGGCGGCGCGTGGTCAGCACGGCATGGCTGCAAACCTCGTGGCAGTCTCGTGCGCGCTCGCCTTTCTCGGGCGATCAATATGGCTATGGCTGGTTCCTGACCCGCTTCGCCGGGCATCAGGCCGCTTACGCGCGCGGCTATGGCGGGCAGATGCTGGTGGTCATCCCCGACCTCGGCGCCAGCATCGCCATCACCTCGGACCCGACCGAGCCTGCCCGCTCCGAAGGGCATTTCGGCGATCTTCGGACGCTGGTGCAGGAGATCGCGGCAGGGCTCAAGCGGGAGTGAATCCCGCTGCTCTGGCCGTTCCGCGGGGTTTGTGGTTGAACAGGCCGCATTTCCCGGAAGGATTCCCGATGCACAGCCCCGCGCCGCTGAAAACGCTTGCCTTCGTGGTGGTCGCAACGACCGCGATCGTCTGCGGCGACACCGCCGGCAAGCTGCTGACGCAGGCCGGGGTGCAGCCGCTGTTCGTGGCGTGGTCGCGCTTCGCGCTGGCGGCGCTGGTGCTGGCGCCGCTGCTGCGCCCCTCGCGGGCAGAGTGGCGCAGCCTGCTCGACTGGCGGCTGATCCTGCGGGCGGCGCTGATCGTCGGCGGCATCTCGTCGATCCTGACGGCGCTGCGGACCGAGCCCATCGCCAACGTCTTCGGCGCGTTCTTCGTCGGCCCGATGGTGGCCTATCTGCTGTCGGCGCTGCTGCTGGGCGAGCGGATCACATGGGTCCGCACCGCGATGCTGGTGCTGGGCTTCGCCGGCGTGCTGCTGGTGGTCCGGCCGGGCGCCGATGTCGGCGGCGGCATGATCTTCGCGCTGCTGGCCGGGACGCTGTATGGCGCCTATCTGACCGCGACGCGCTGGCTGGCGCCGGTCCACCGCTCGTCCTTTCTGCTGGTCTCGCAGCTGGTCATCGGCGGGGTGCTGTTGCTGCCCTTCGGGATCGTCTCGGTCCCGGCCGGGGCGGGCGCGGGCATCTGGGCGCTGGTCGTCGCAAGCTCGGCGGCGTCGGCCTTCGGCAACTACCTGCTGGTGGTGGTGAACCGGACGACGCCCGCCACCGTGTCCGCGCCGCTGATCTATTTCCAGCTCATCTCGGCCACGGTGATCGGGTTTCTCGTCTTCGGCGACTGGCCCGCGCCGGTCGCCTTCGCCGGGTTGGCGCTGATCTTCGCCTCTGGTATCGGCGGCCTCGCGCTCGCGCATCGGCGCGGCGGAGACGCGACACGCCCCCTACCATCCCGCCAGAAGCCTGCCTAAGGTTCCGCCATCTTCATTCCGGGCGGCGGGCACCAGATGGCTGAATTCAAGAAGATCCTGATCGCGAACCGTGGCGAGATCGCCATCCGCGTGCTGCGGGCGGCGAACGAACTCGGCAAGCGCACCGTCGCCGTCTACGCGGAAGAGGACAAGCTGGGCCTGCACCGCTTCAAGGCCGACGAGGCGTATTGCATCGGTCAGGGCCTCGGCCCCGTCGCGGCCTATCTGTCGATCCCCGAGATCATCCGGGTGGCGAAGGAATCCGGCGCCGATGCGGTCCATCCGGGCTATGGCCTCCTGTCCGAGAACCCCGATTTCGTCGATGCCTGCCGCGAGGCCGGGATCACCTTCATCGGCCCGCGCGCCGAGACGATGCGCGCTTTGGGCGACAAGGCCAGCGCCCGGCGCGTGGCCATCGCGGCGGGCGTGCCGGTCATCCCCGCGACCGAGGTGCTGGGAGAGGACTTCGACCTGATCCGCGCCCAGGCCGCCGAGGTCGGCTATCCGCTGATGCTGAAGGCCTCATGGGGCGGCGGCGGGCGCGGGATGCGGCCCATCAACTCGGAAGACGAGCTGGCCGCCAAGGTCCGCGAGGGAAGGCGCGAGGCCGAGGCGGCCTTCGGCAATGGCGAGGGCTATCTGGAAAAGATGATCCTGCGCGCACGCCATGTCGAGGTGCAGCTGCTGGGCGACAACCACGGCGGGCTCTATCACCTTTATGAGCGCGACTGCACCGTGCAGCGGCGCAACCAGAAGGTCGTCGAGCGCGCCCCGGCGCCCTATCTGACGCCCGAGCAGCGGGCCGAGGTCTGCGCGCTGGCGCTGAAGATCGGGCAGGCGGTCGGCTATCAGAACGCCGGCACGGTCGAGTTCCTGATGGATATGGACTCGGACCGGTTCTACTTCATCGAGGTGAACCCCCGTGTTCAGGTCGAGCATACCGTGACCGAGGAGGTCACCGGCATCGACATCGTGCAGAGCCAGATCCTGATCGCCGAAGGTGCGACCCTGGCCAAGGCCACCGGCACCCCCCGGCAGGAGGAGGTCCCCCTTCAGGGCCACGCGCTGCAATGCCGGGTCACGACCGAGGATCCGCTGAACAACTTCATCCCCGATTACGGCCGCATTACCGCCTATCGCTCGGCCACCGGGAACGGCATCCGGCTGGACGGCGGCACGGCTTACGCGGGCGGGGTCATCACCCGCTATTACGATTCGCTGCTGGTGAAGGTGACGGCCCACGCGCAGACGCCGGAAAAGGCGATCGCGCGGATGGACCGGGCCTTGCGCGAGTTCCGGGTGCGGGGCGTTTCGACGAATATCGACTTCGTCATCAACTTGCTCAAGCACCCGACCTTCCTGAACGACACCTACACGACCAAGTTCATCGACACGACGCCGGACCTCTTCACCTTCGGCAAGCGCCGCGATCGGGCGACGCGGATTCTGACCTATCTCGCCGACATCAGCGTGAACGGCCACCCGGAGACCGCCGGCCGCCCGCTGCCCCCCGCGCAGGCCCGCCCGCCGGTCCCGCCCGCGCCGAAGGCCGATCCCGCCCCCGGCACCCGGCAGATGCTGGAGGAGAAGGGCCCGCAGGCGGTGGCCGACTGGATGGCGGCGCAGACGCGGCTGCTTGTCACCGACACCACCATGCGGGACGGGCACCAGTCGCTGCTGGCGACGCGGATGCGGTCGATCGACATGATCCGGGTCGCGCCGACCTATGCCGCGAACCTGCCGCAGCTTTTCAGCGTCGAATGCTGGGGCGGGGCGACCTTCGACGTGGCTTACCGCTTCCTGCAGGAATGCCCGTGGCAGCGGCTGCGCGACATCCGCGCGGCGATGCCGAACATCATGACGCAGATGCTGCTGCGGGCCTCGAACGGGGTCGGCTACACCAACTATCCCGACAATGTGGTGCAGTCCTTCGTGGGCCAGGCGGCGAAATCCGGCGTGGATGTGTTCCGGGTCTTCGACAGCCTGAACTGGGTCGAGAACATGCGCGTCGCCATGGACGCGGTGATCGAGTCGGGCAAGATCTGCGAGGGCGCGGTCTGCTATACCGGCGACATGCTGGACCCGGACAGGGCCAAGTATGACCTGAAATACTACATCCGCACCGCGAAGGAGCTTCGGGACGCGGGGGCGCATGTGCTCGGCCTCAAGGACATGGCCGGGCTGCTGAAGCCCGCGGCGGCGGGGGCGCTGGTCCGGGCGCTGAAGGACGAGGTCGGCCTGCCGATCCATCTGCACACGCACGACACCTCGGGGATGGGCGGGGCGACGATCCTTGCCGCCGCGAGCGCGGGGGTCGATGCCGTGGACTGCGCGATGGATGCGCTGTCGGGCAATACCTCGCAGCCGACGCTGGGCAGCGTGGTCGAGGCGCTGGCGCGGAGCGAGCGGGACACCGGCCTCGCCATCGCCGCGATCCGCGAAATCAGCAATTACTGGGAACGGGTGCGCGAAAACTACGCCGCCTTTGAATCCGGCATGCAGGCCCCCGCGTCCGAGGTCTATCTGCACGAGATGCCGGGCGGCCAGTTCACCAACCTCAAGTCGCAGGCCCGCAGCATGGGGCTGGAGGATCGCTGGCACGAGGTGGCGCAGGCCTATGCCGACGTGAACCGGATGTTCGGGGATATCGTCAAGGTCACGCCGTCGTCCAAGGTCGTGGGCGACATGGCGCTGATGATGGTGGCGCAGGGACTGACGCCCGCGCAGGTGACGGACCCGGCGGTCGAGGTCAGCTTCCCCGATTCCGTCTTGGACATGATGCGCGGCAATCTCGGCCAGCCCCCCGGCGGCTGGCCCGAGGCGTTGCAGCGCAAGGTGCTGAAGGGCGAGCCGCCGATCACGGACCGGCCCGGCGCGCATCTGGAGCCGGTGGACATCGAGGCGGCCCGCGCGAAGCTTTCCGACGAGCTGGAAGGCCGCCGCGTCGATGACGAGGACCTGAACGGCTATCTGATGTATCCCAAGGTCTTCCTCGACTACATGGGCCGGCACCGCACCTATGGCCCGGTCCGCACCCTGCCGACCCGCAACTTCTTCTACGGGATGGAGCCGGGCGACGAGATCACCGCCGAGATCGGTCCCGGCAAGACGCTGGAAATCCGCCTTCAGGCCATCGGCGACACCGACGAGGCGGGCGAGGTCAAGGTGTTCTTCGACCTGAACGGCCAGCCCCGCATCATCCGGGTGCCGAACCGCAAGGCCCGCTCGGCCACCGCCGCGCGGCCCAAGGCGGATGCGGGCAATCCCGACCATGTCGGCGCGCCGATGCCGGGCGTCGTCGCCTCGGTCGCCGTGACGGCGGGGCAGGGGGTGCGGCAGGGAGATTTGCTGCTGACAATCGAGGCGATGAAGATGGAAACCGGCATCCACGCCGACCGCGATGGCACCGTGAAGGCCCTTCACGTCACGCCGGGGGCGCAGATCGACGCCAAGGACCTGATGGTCGAAATCGGGTGAGGGGCTGAATCGGCGGGGCGGTGAAGCCTTTTTACCGCGCGGCGCGTTGGGGGGCGAAACAGACAGGACGCCCTCTCATGCTTCAGATCAGAACGCTTGCCGTGATCCTCGCCTCTGCCGCCGCCGCGACCGCCGCGGCGCGGGCGCTGATGACCCGCACCCCGGTCGGAGTCCAGCCCGTCACCGGCTTCGACGTGAACCGCTACATGGGCGACTGGTTCGAGATCGCCCGCCTGAACCACCGCTTCGAGCGCGGGCTGAGCCACGTCTCGGCCAGCTACAGCCTGAATGACGATGGCACGGTGAAGGTGGTCAACCGGGGCCGGAAGGCCGGGCAGTGGAAGGACATCAAGGGCACCGCGCGTTTTCAGGGCGAACCGGACGTTGCCAGCCTTGCGGTCACGTTCTTCCCCGGATTTCCGGGCGGCTATCACGTGTTCGAGCTGTCGCCGGATTACCGCTGGGCGATGATCGCGGGGCCGAACCGGGGCTATCTGTGGATTCTCTCGCGCGGGAAGACGATGGACGAGGCGACGTATCAGCGGCTCGTCGGGATCGCCCGCGACAAAGGCTATGACGTGGACGGGCTGATCCGCGTCGATCACGGCTGACGGCCTACCAGGCACCCCGGTCGCGCTCCTGATGGGCCCAGAGGAAGCCGACGAAGATCCCCTTGATGAGCCGCAGCAGCGCCAGCGTGATGATGGTGGTGACCCCGCACAGCACCAGCATCAGCGTCAGCGGGTCGGACCGGAACAGCAGCCAGCCGAAGCCGATCAGCGGGATCAGCAGCAGCATGACGATGGTGATGGTGAAGAACGCCGGCCCGTCGGCCGAGCGGAACTCGCCCAGCCTCTCGCCGCAGTTCTCGCACCGGTCCACGACCTTCAGATAACCCGTGAAGACCCGCCCCTCGCCGCAATTGGGGCAGCGGTTCGCGAGGCCGCGCAGCACGGCGGACTTCAGGTCTCGTGCGGGTTGGCTCATGGTCGCGGCCTTTCATGTTCAAGATAGCGGCAGGCGCTGGTCCTTTCGCCCCGGCCTCCATGCGCGGGGCGCGTCAGCGTCGATAGTTGGCCTTTGGCCCGGCGAAGAACCAGGCAATGAGACCCAGCACCGGGAGGATGACGACGATGGCGATCCACAGCAGTTTCCTGCCGCCGGTCGCGTCCGAGTTGATGATCGACGCGATCGCCCACACGTCGAGGGCAAAGACGATCAGGCCGAACAGGCCGCCGAAGAAACTCATGGCAGGGACTCCGGTAAGGGTTCCCTGTTCAACCGGCGGGCGGGATGGCGGTTCCGCCCGGCGCTACAGCACGTAGCGCGACAGGTCCGCCGACCGGGCCAGATCGCCGAGCTGCGATTCGACGAAGGCCGCATCGACGCGCACCTGATCGCCGCCCTTGTCGGGGGCGGTGAAGGACAGTTCCTCGAACACCCGCTCCATCACGGTGTAAAGCCGCCGTGCGCCGATATTCTCGATCGAGGCGTTCACCTCGGCGGCGATCCGGGCCAGCGCCTTGATGCCGTTCTCGGTGAAGGTGACGTCCACCCCCTCGGTCCCCATCAGCGCCGCGTATTGCCGGGTCAGCGCGTTGTCGGGTTCGGACAGGATGCGGACGAAGTCGTCCTCGGTCAGGGCCTTCAGCTCGACCCGGATCGGCAACCGGCCCTGAAGCTCGGGCAGCAGGTCGCTGGGCTTGGCCACGTGGAACGCGCCCGAGGCGATGAAGAGCACGTGGTCGGTGCGGACCGGGCCGTATTTCGTGCTGACGGTCGTGCCCTCGATCAGCGGCAGCAGGTCGCGCTGCACCCCTTCCCGGCTGACCTCGCCGCCGCGGTTGTCGGAGCGGGCGCAGACCTTGTCGATCTCGTCGATGAAGACGATGCCGGACTGTTCCACCGCCGAGATGGCGGCGGCGCGGATCGCCTCGTCGTCCAGCAGCTTGTCGGCTTCCTCGGCGAGCAGCAGGTCGTGGCTGTCGCGCACGGTGGTCTTGCGCCGCACCTTGCGCCCGCCGAATGCCTTCATCAGCCCCGACAGGTCCATCATCCCGCCCATGCCCGGCTGGCCCGGAATCTCCATCCCCAGCGGGTTCGAGTTGTCCTGCACCTCGATCTCGATCACCGTGTCATCCAGCTCGCCGCGCTTCAGCTTGCCGCGGAACATCTCGCGCGTCTGCTCGCGGGCCTGATCTCCGGCCAGCGCGGCGATAACGCGGTCCTCGGCGGCGGCGCGGGCGCGGGCGCGGACCTCGCCGCGCATCCGCTCGCGCGTGTCCACGATGGCGCTGTCCACGAGGTCGCGGATGATCTGTTCCACGTCGCGGCCGACATAGCCGACCTCGGTGAACTTGGTCGCCTCGACCTTGACGAACGGCGCGTTGGCGAGCTTGGCGAGGCGCCGGCTGATCTCGGTCTTGCCGACGCCGGTCGGGCCGATCATCAGGATGTTCTTGGGATAGACCTCGTCGCGCAGGTCATCGGCAAGCTGCTGGCGCCGCCAGCGGTTGCGCATGGCGACGGCGACGGCGCGCTTGGCATCGTCCTGGCCGATGATGAAACGGTCCAGCTCGCTGACGATTTCGCGGGGGGTGAGGTCGGTCATGTCTCGCTCTCTCGGTAATGGCGCATCAGCAGGCAGTCCGGGGTCCGGCCGGGATGCTCGAGGTCCGGGCGGAAGGCGATCTCAGCCATCGATGGTTTCCACGGTCAGGTTGCCGTTGGTGTAGACGCAGATGTCCGCCGCGATCGCCATGGCGCGGCGCGCGACGGTTTCGGCGTCGAGCTCCGTCTCCATCAGCCCCCGTGCGGCGGCGAGCGCGAAGTTCCCGCCCGAGCCGATGGCGGCCACGTCATGCTCCGGCTCCAGCACGTCGCCGGCGCCGGTCACGACATAGACCTGCGCGCCGTCGGTGACGATCAGCATCGCTTCCAGGTTGCGGAGGTATTTGTCCGTGCGCCAGTCCTTCGCCAGCTCGACGCAGGCGCGCTGCAACTGGCCGGGGGCGGATTCGAGCTTCTTCTCCAGCCGCTCCAGCAGGGTGAAGGCGTCGGCGGTCGAGCCGGCGAAGCCCACCACCACGTCGCGCCCGCCGGGCGACAGGCGGCGCACCTTGCGGGCCGTGCCCTTCATCACCGTCTGCCCGACGCTCACCTGCCCGTCGCCCGCAACCACCACGCGGCCGCCGCGGCGCACCGCGAGGATGGTGGTGCCGTGCCAGCCGGGAAACCTGTCGTCAGCCATGAAAACCTCCGTGTTGGGGTCCAGATAGGCGCGGCCCCGGCCTTCCGCAACTGCGCTGGCGGGGCTAGCTTGCGCGCCATGACGGCCCGTCACCTGCGCATCTACCTGGAAGATCCGATGCTTGCGGATTCGCGGGCCGGGCGGTTCAATTTCATGAACGTGCTGGCGGCGGCGGTGCGCGAGGCGGGCTGGACGGTCGAGTTCCTGCCCACCGGCCCCATGGCCCGCGCGGCCGCGCCGCTGCGGGGCGGCTACGCGCTGTTTCACATGGAGCAACCGACCCACGACCGCGCCCTGACCTTCCGCCGCGCCTATCACTATCCGTTCTGGTCCATCGAGCCGGTGGCCGAACGCTGGCGCTTCGCAGTGGCGCAGGCGCGGTTCGATCCCGATGAGGTGCAGGCCGGGCAGGCGGCGTCCTTCGCCGATCGCCTGCGCGCACGCGTGCTGCCCGGCCCCGCGCCGGCGCGGGGCGAAATCGTGCTGGTGCCGCTGCAAGGCCATATCCGCCGCCGCCGGTCCTTTCAGACGATGAGCCCGCTGGACATGCTGGACCGCGTCTGCGCCACCGGCCGTCCGGTCGTGGCAACACTGCACCCGCGCGAACGGCTGGACTATGCCGACCATGCCGCGCTGGAGCGGCTGGCCGGACGGCACCCGAACCTGATCATCGGCGGCGACACGGCGGCGATCCTGAGGGATTGCGCCTTCGTCGCCACACAGAACAGTTCGGTCGCCTTCGACGGCTATTTGCTCGGCAAGCCCGCCGTGCTGTTCGGACAGATCGACTTCCACCACATCGCGCTGAACGTTGCAGAGCTCGGCGCCGAGGCGGCGCTCGCCGCCGCGCCGGATCACGCGCCGGATTTCGACCGCTACCTGTTCTGGTTCCTGCAGATGCAGGCGATCAACGCCACCCGCCCGGACGCGCCGGACCGCATCCGCGCGGCCATGAGAAAGGGCGGCTGGCCGATCTGACCGCCGCCCTTTCGTCGCAATCCGAAGGGATCAGACGTTCTCGTCGATCCAGGCCTTCAGCGAGGCTTTCGGCGCCGCGCCGGTCTTGTTCGACACGACCTGCCCGTCCTTGAACAGGAACAGCGCCGGGATGCCGCGCACGCCAAGCTGGGCGGGGGCGTCGGGGTTCTCGTCCACATTGACCTTCACGATCTTCACCTTCCCGGCATATTCGTCGGAAAGCTCTTCCAGCGCCGGGCCGATCTGGCGGCAGGGGCCGCACCATTCGGCCCAAAAATCGACGATGACGGGGGTGTCGGACTGGCGCACGACGCTGTCGAAATCGGCGTCGGAGGCTTTCAGCGTTGCCATGGGGGGCTCCTGTCTTGGAATGGGATGTTGCCCAACAGCTATGGACCGGCCCCCGCGGGGTCAAGACCGCCAGCCCGGCGCAAGGCCCCATCCAGCAGCGGCGCGGGCAGGTCCATGAGCGAGCGGGTGCGGGTCCACAGCACCGCCGCCTCGATCCGCCGCCCCGGATAGATCAGCGCCAGCGCGGCGCGATAGGCGGCCATCTGGCGCAGGATGCCATCCGGGACGTCCTCGGGGCGGGCGGGCACCTGCGCGTTCGACTTGTAGTCGATGGCGAGCACCCGGTCCGGCTGCACCACCAGCCGGTCGATCGTCCCGGCCAGGGGACCGATGCCGGGCAGGTCGGCGGCCAGCGGCACCTCGCGCAGCACGGTCGCGCCTGCGGGGGTGACGACGGCGGCCAGATCCTCTGCGCCGATGATCGCGCCCGCCTCGTCCAGCAGCGCGGCGAGCGCCTGGTTGTCCGGCAACCCGCCCTCGGCCCCGGCGAGCGCCGCCCGCGCGACCGAGGGCCAGGTGGCAGGATCGCGTCCCGGCAGTTCCTCCAGCAGCAGATGCAGCCGCGTTCCGGCCAGCATCGCGGCCTGCCGGTCGGCGTCGTCCATCGACCCCAGCGCCTTCGCCCCGCCAAGCGCCGTCGCCGCCACCCGCGCGGCGGGGCGGTCGGGCTTCGCGGGCGTGGCCGTCGCCCAGCCGGGCAGGGCGGGCGGCTCGGCCCTGGGCTTGCCCTCACTGGCAACCGCCACCGCGGGCCAGTCGCCGAAGGACAGCCGCCGCGCGGTGCCGACGCCGTCGATCTCCACGTCGGCCGAGGCCAGCCCCTCGGCCCGCCCCATCCCCGTGTCCATCATCGCGTGCCAGCTGTCGTCGCCGATGCCGGTATTCCCGGCCGCCGCCACGATCAGCCAGCTTTCCGCCCGCGTCAGCGCCACATAGAGCAGGCGCCGGTTCTCCTCCTCGCGCCGCTCGGCCTCGGCGCCGATCCAGTCCGCGACGAATTCCGGCCGTTCGTCCTTGCGCCCGCGCCAGATGGCGGGCGGCCCTTCGGGCGGCGTCAGCGCGGCGGAATCGTCGCGAGGGGAGCGCTTGGCCGTGTCGGGCAGGATCACGATCGGGCTTTCCAGCCCCTTAGAGCCGTGAACCGTCATCACCCGGATCAGCCCCTCGCCCTCGCCCGCCGCGCCCGGCTGGCGGCGCACCTCGGCGTCGTCCTCGGCCAGCCAGACGAGGAAGCCGGTGAGCGAGGGCACCTCGGCCTGCTCGTAGGTCAGCGCCTGCGACATCAGCGCGTCGATCCCGTCCTCGGCCTCGTGCCCCAGCCGGGCGATCAGCCGCATACGCCCGCCGTGGCGGATCAGCAGCCGCGCCATCAGATCATGCGGGCGCAGGAAATCGGCCTGCCCCTGCAGGTCGGCCAGCAGATCGACGGCGGCGCGGTGTTCCGGCGCATCCCGCAGCGCGGGCCAGAGCCGCCCCTTGCGCGGCGCGGCGAGGCGGTAAAGCTGATCCTCGGTCAGCCCGAACAGCGGCGAGCGCAGGGCGGTCGCCAGCGACAGGTCATCCTCGGGCGTCGCCAGGAAGGACAGCACGGCGCGGATGTCGCGCACGGCCATCTCGGCGGCCAGCTTCAGCCGGTCGGCCCCCGCGACCGGCAGGCCATGCGCCTTGAGCGCCCGGATCAGTTCGGGGAACAGTGCGCTGCGCCGCTGGACGAGGATCAGGATGTCGCCCGCGCGGATCGGGCGAACCCTGGCCTCGCGCACCGCAAAGATCGGCTGCCCGCGCATCGCCGCGATCTGCCGCGCGACCGCTTCGGCCAGCACGGTTTCCGCCGAGTTCGGCGCGGGCGCATCGACCGGCGCGCGCCAGTCGCCCGGTTCGGCCTTTTCGGGCTGTGGCACGGCGGGCCACAGATCGACGCGGCCCGGCAGATCGCGCTGGAAGGGGATATGGTGCGGCGACACGCCCAGACCCCGCGCCGCATCGCCCGAAAACACCGCATCCACCACCGACAGGATCGCGGGCGAGGACCGGAACGAATGCTCCAGCGCCGCCCGCTGCATCGGTGGGTCCAGCACCGAGAACGCCGCCTCGAACCCCTCGCGCCGCTTCTCGAACACGGCGATGTCGGCCCCCTGGAAGGAATAGATCGACTGCTTGGGATCGCCCACCACGAACAGCGTCCGCTGGTCGCCCCGCGCCCCCGCGCCGGCCGTGAATTCGTCCGTCAGCCGCTGGATCACCTGCCACTGGCCGGGCGAGGTGTCCTGCGCCTCGTCCACGAGGATATGGTCGATGCCGCCATCCAGCCGGAACAGCACCCATTGCGCCATCGTGGAATCCGACAGCAGCCGCGCGGTGCGGGTGATGAGGTCGTCGAAATCCAGCCAGCCATGCGCCTGCTTGGCGGATTCGTAGCGGGCGCAGAAGTCGTGCCCGAAGTCCTGCAACGCCAGCGTGCGGCGGGCGTGTTCCAGCGCGATCCGCGTGGTCCGGGTGGATTCGACACGGCCCATCAGGTCGATGAGGTCGTCCATCAGGTCGGCGCAGTGGCCCTTTTGCAGCGCCTTCGTCGGGAACGAATCGATCTTGGCCGTGAACGGCTCCTTCGCGCTGCTGCCGGTCAGAAGCGTGGCTTCCAGAATCGCGATCTCGGCCAGTCCGGGCGAATCCCAGCGCCCCGCTTCCAGCTTCTTCGCGGCCTTCAGGTCGTTCGCGCTGCTCCCCAGCAGATGCGGGATCATCGCCGCGATCACGGTGCAGTCGCCATCCGGGAACACCCGCGCCAGCAGGTCGTCGGCGCAGAAGCCGTCCGTCAGCCCCGCCTGCGTCCAGATCGTGTTCGAGCAGGGCGGGTGGTCGAAATCGCGTAGCCCGGCGAGGAAACGGTCCAGCCGGTCCTCGCTCAGCAGCATGGCGAGACCCGCAAGGCTGGCGACCCCGTCCTGCGCCATCGTCTCCAGTATCTCGGCCCGGAGGTTGGCGCCCGAGCGTTCGTCGAGTTCGGAAAACCCGTGCGGCACCCCGGCTTCCAGCGGAAAGCGGCGCAGGACGGCGGCGCAGAAGCTGTGGATGGTCTGGACCTTCAGCCCGCCCGGCGTCTCGATCGCCTGCGCGAACAGCCGCCGCGCCGCCCGCAGATCGGGGGCGATGACGCCGAGCTGGTGCAGTTCCTTCGTCAGCTCGGCATCGGGCAGCATCGCCCAGCCCCCCAGCCGCGACAGCAGCCGGTTCTGCATCTCGGACGCGGCGGCCTTGGTGTAGGTCAGGCACAGGATGCGTTCGGGGCGGGTGCCGTCCAGCAGCAGTCGCGCCACCCGGTCGGTCAGCACGCGCGTCTTGCCGGAGCCCGCGTTGGCGGTCAGCCAGGTCGAGCGTCCCGGATCGGCCGCCTTGCGCTGGGCGCGGGTGGCGTCGTCGATGCCGGCATCCGGCTTGCCCATGTCATCCATCGCCGCCGACCTTCTCTGGCTGCCCCGCATCGGCCAGCGTCCATTCGCCGTAGCGGGAAATCCCGTCGTAATCGCTCGCGTCCGTCCGGTTCTGCATCGCCGCGCGGGCGGTGAAGCCCTTGCCGCCGGCCAGATAGGCCGAGATCAGCGCCACGAAGCCGTCCCATGTCTCGGCGATCAGCTCGGGCGAGCAGTTGCGCGCCTTCGTCTCGCCTTCGCCGCCGAGCCGGATATAGCTCATGCCCGACACGTCGCGCTTGTCGCCAAGGGCACCGCGCTGGACCAGCGCCGCTTCCAGCGGCAACTGCTTGTCGAACTGCCTGATCTGCGGGTCGGTCGGCAGCGAGCCGGACTTGTAGTCATAGACATGCGCCGTGCCATCCTTGAGGTGGTCGATGCGGTCGGGTTTCGCCGTCAGGCGGAAGCCCAATCCGGCAATTTCATGGCTGTGCCGCTCCTCCATCACGGCCGGGGTGCCGTCCTTCAGCCGCGCATGCTCGTCGGCGGCCAGCCGGTCCGCGATCCGGGCGATCCGCGCCCGCCAGAACAGCCGCATGGCAGGCCAGGGCACGTCGCGGGCCAGCACCTTGTCGGTCGCGGCCAGCAGCCGCTCGCGCAGCATCTCGGGGCTTTCCAGCGGCGAGGGGAGCGGGCTCAGGAAGCTGCGCACGATCTCGTGCAGGACGTTGCCGCGCTCCGCCGCGTCGGGTTCTGGCCGCAGCGGGTCGAGCGCGCGCAGCCGCAGGATCTTGTCGGCATAGATCGCATAAGGATCGCGGATCAGCCGCGAGACGCCCGTGACCGACAGATCCTTCAGCGACCGCGGCGGCGGGATGGGCGAGGGGCGCGGCTGCGGCGGCACCGGTTCGGGCGGCGTGCGGAGCTGCCGGGCGAGGTCCAGCCAGACCTGTCCTCGGGCCAGCATTGCCGCCAGCGCCTCGGGGCCGTGCTGGTCGCCTGAAAGCCCCCGGATCAGGTTCACCAGCCGGTTGAGCCAGCGCGAGGGCACCGTTTCGGCTTCTGCATTGCGGCGGGCGCGGGTCAGGATCACTTGGGTAGCCGACAGTCCGATCTGGAAGTCGTGCGCGCCAAGGCCGATCCGCCGTTCCGGCAGGGTCAGCCCCGCCTGCGCCCGCATCTGCCGGCTGAGCCACGGATCGGGCGCCAGCGCCTGCGGCCACGCGCCCTCGTTGAGTCCGGCGAGAATGACGAGGCCCACCGCCTCGGTCCGCGCCTCGCGCGGGCCGCGGAACCGGATCAGCGAATGAGCGGCCACGTCCTGCCGCACCGCCTGCGCCTGCATCTGATCGGTCAGCAGGTCGGCGTAGTCGCGCGCCGTCGCCGCGGGTCCCAGCGGCGCGTGTTCGGCCATGTGGTCCATGACGGCGCGGGCAAGCTCGCCCGGCCGTTCGGCCCATAGTTCCGACGCCGCCGCGTCGCCCTGCGGCCCGGCGGCCAGGGCCTCGGCCAACGCGCGATGGTCGGCAAGCCTGCCCTCCAGCGGACGCGGCGCGCGGTCGGTGGCAAGCGGGGCCATCCGGTCCAGCATCGCGGCGACCCAGCCCGACCAGATCAGCCGGTCCGGGTCGGGTGCGTCGGTGCCGCGCCTGTTGCGCTCGCCCCATTTGAGCAGGCTGGCGCCATCGGGAAAGGCGGGCCCGTTGCGGCGCAGCTCAAGCTCCAGCTCGCGGGTCTGCAGCAGATGCCGGTTGCGCGGGATGACGGTGCTACCCGTGGCGGTCAGCGGATGCTTCAGGATCACCAGCAGCCGGTCGATCGTCAGCGGCTGCCCGAACAGCGCCGCGACATGGCGCAGGAACAGCCCCGCGGCGGTCAGCGGCAGCGGCTGGCCGGCGCTGTCGTCGGGGATCAGCCGCCAGCGGTCCAGCGCCGCCTGCACCCGCCGCGTCAGGCTGCGGTCCGAGGCGATCAGCGTCACCGGCTCGCCCCGCTCGACCGCGCCCCGGATCAGCAGGGCGATGGCGTCGGCCTCGTCGGCGGGCTGGTCGGCCTCGATCAGCGTCAGCCGCTCGGTGGCGGGAAGCAGATCGCCCAGCGAGGGCCCCTCCGCCACCCATTGGTCCGTGACCGGCGCGGGGCGGAGCGCGAGCGAGATCAGCCTTTCCCGCGCCGGGTCCGGCGCCGGCGCATCGGCCCACGGGCGCGGCATCCCGAACTGACGCACCAGCGGCGCGAAGCGGGCCTGCGGGTGGTCGTCGGCGGGCTCGGCCGTGTCCAGCCGGTCCCAGATCGCGGCGGGGGTTGCGAAATCGAAGCCCGGCACCACCACCGCGCCGTTCGGCAGCCCCGCGACCGCCTGCATGAACAGCCGCGTTCCCCCGTGCGAGCCGGTGGAGCCTGCGACGATCACCGGCCCGTCCGGCAGGTTGCGGCCCGCCGCCCAGCCAGCGGCCAGCCGCTCGGCGGCGCGGCGCTGGCGGGCTTCGCGGTCCACCGTCGGGCCGGAGAGGTGAAACCCCGCCGCGATCCGCAGGAAGGCCAGCGCGCGCTGCCAGTGGATCGCGTGGTCCCCCGTCTCGATCCGGTCCAGCGCGTCCGCGCCCAGCCCTTCGGACTGCATCTCGGCCATCAGGTCTGACAGCGAGGCGGCGAGTTCCGGCACGCTCTGACCGGGGCGGGCCTCGGGCGGCACCGCCTCAATCAGCCGCGCAAGCTGCATCCGGCGGGCGAGCGGGGCGGCAAGCGGCTTCTCGGCCCCCTCGGCGCCCAGATCGGCCAGCAGCCGCAGCCGGGGCAGCAGCAGCGGCCCGCGCACCTCGAACGCGGCGCGAAGTGCGGTCAGGGTGCGGCCGGAATTTGCGTAAATGGTGACGCGCGCCAGCGCCTCGGGCGGCTGGTCCGCCATCCGCGCCAGCAGGCCACCCGCGAAGGCGGAAGCGAAGTCGGCGCCGGGCGGGACGGCGTAGAGGCCCGAGAACTCAGCCATGGGCCAGCAGCGCCTCGGCCAAGGGGATGCAGTCGGGGCGGCCCACGTCGCACCAGCCGCCCGGATGGACGATGCCGTAGGCGCGCCCGTCCGCGATCAGCAGATTCCAGAGAAGGTTGAGCGAGAACACCTCGGCCTCGATCCCGGCCAGCCGGTCGGTGCGGATGATCTGCGCGCCGCCATAGACGAAATCGCCCTGCCGGGCGATCCGGCCCGCATGGTCCAGCGAGAAATCCCCGCCGCCGACCCGCCCATGCGCGGCGCCCACCGGCACCAGCATCAGCAGCGTGTCCATGCGCCCGCCGTCCCATGCCGCGCGCAGGGCCGCGACCGGGTTCGGCCCGGTCCAGACCACATCGGGGTTGAGCGTGATCACAGGCCCGTCCCCCAGCAGCGGCAGCGCCTTGCGCAGGCCGCCGCCGGTTTCCAGCAGGGCGGGCTCGTCCGAAATGGCGATGTCGCGCCCGTCCAGATGGGCGGCGATCTGCCCGCCCAGATGATGCGTGTTCACCACGATCCGCCGCGCGCCGCCCGCGCGGCCCAGATCCAGCGCCCGGTCCAGCAGGGTGCGGCCCGCGACGGGGATCAGCGGCTTGGGGGTCGTGTCGGTCAGGGGGGCCATCCGCGTCCCCTTTCCGGCGGCGAACAGCATCATGGCGTCGGGCTGGCGCATCGGGCACGGATCCTTTCGATGATGGCCTCGGACGGGCCGGGGATGCCGTCCAGCGCCGCCCGCAACGGTTCCAGCGCCGGGTGCGAGACGTCGCGCTGTATCGCGGCCCAGACGCGGGGCATGAAGTCGAGATAGCGGGGCTTGCCGTCCCGGATGCAGAGGCGGGTGAAGATGCCCATGATCCGCAAGCCCCGCTGCGCCCCCAGCAGCGCATAGGCGGCGGCGAAGCGGTCCGGGTCCGCCCCGGTCGCTGCCGCGTAGCGGGCGAGGCAGGCGGCCTCGGTCGCCGCGTCGATGTCGCGGCGAGCGTCCTGCAGCAGCGACACGAGATCGTAGGCCGGATGCACCGCCACCGCGTCCTGGAAATCCAGCAGGCCGAGGCTGCCATCGTCCAGCAGGACGATATTCTCGGCATGAAAGTCCCGTAGCCCGGTCACAGGCGGCGTGTCGGCGCAGAGCCGGTCCCACAGCGCGGCGATGGCGGGGGCGCCGCCCGCGCCGCCCTGCCGGCCTGTCGCCGGGACATACCAGTCGGCGAACAGCCCGACCTGCGCCGCCAGTTCCGGCCCGTCGAGCGGAGGGGCGAAGCCGGGCGGCGGATGCTGGCCCAGTCCGGCCAGCAGGTCGGTGATCCGCGCGTAAAGCGCGCCGGTCCGGTCAGGATCGTCCCGCAACACCCGCGCGATCAGCCGGTCGCCCAGATCTTCCATCAGCAGCAGCCCGTCGGCGATATCCTGCGCGAGGATCTCGGGCGCGTGAAGGCCGCGCGTCCGCAGCCAGTCGGTCATCGCGAGATAGCGCGGCACGCTGCCCGGCGGCGGGTCGTCCATCAGCACCGCGCGGCGCCCCACGTCCGACAGTCGGAAATAGCGGCGGGTCGAGGCATCGCCCGCCAGCGGGGCCAGCCGGGCCGTGGACCAGCCGGCGCCATGCAGGAAGGTAGCGATCTGCACGATCCGGGCGATGCTCGGCCATCGGGCCGGATCGCCGGCCAGCACGATTTCGCGGCGCTCCGACGCAGTCTCGCGCAGGGCGACGGTCAGCGCACCGGGCGGCGGCGCGCCCAGCCGGTCGGGCCATTCGATCAGCGTGATCGCGTCCGGCAGCGCCTCGTCGAGGCCAAGCTCGACCAGTTCCGAGGGGTCGGTCAGGCGGTAGAGATCGGCATGCCAGATCTCGGTGCCCGCCGCGTCGGCATAGGTCTGGACGATGGTGAAGGTCGGGCTGGGCACGTCCTCGGCCAGATCGCCCTGCCGGGCGCGGATCAGGGCGCGGGCGAAATGGGTCTTGCCGGCGCCCACCGGACCATCCAGCAACAGACAGTCGCCCGCTCGCAGGACGGCGGCGAGGGTCCGGGCGAGGCCAGCGGTCAGCGCCTCGTCGGCGTCGGGGATGCGGGCCAGGACGGGGTGGGCGGAGGGCATGGTCATCGGGGTGCAACCTAGCCGCTGGCCGCTGTCCGGGGAAGGGGCGGGCGCCCGAAGCGGTCGCTGGATTCCACGAAACGGTCGGACGCGGCTCACATGGGACGCCGTCCGGCCTGTCAGCCGCCGAGCGCCTGCCCCAGCGCCTTCGCCGCCGCGATGATCCGCGGCGACAGCGCCTCCATCCGCGCGGGGGTCAGCCGGGCCGAGGGGCCGGCGAGCGCGAGGGCGGCCACCGGATCGCCGAGGCCGCCGAAGACCGGTGCGGCGATCGCGGACAGCCCGGCGGCGGATTCGTCGATGTCGCGTGCGAAGCCCGTGTGGCGGATCGTCGCCAGGTCGGCGGTCAGGGCGCCCTGATCGGTCAGCGTCGCGTCGGTCAGCGTCGGCAGCGGCCCGCGGCCCAGCAGCGCCTGCACGCGGTGCAGCGGCAGATGGGCGATCAGCGCCTTGCCGGGGGCCGAGGCGTGCAGTGCGATGCGCGAGCCGTCGGGCAATTCGGCCCGGACCGGATGGTCCGGTGCGACGCACGCCACGATCAACGCCGCGTCGCCATCGGCCACGGCCAGCAGCGCCGTCTCTCCCGCTTCGGCCGCGAGGCCGCGCAGGATCGGCGCCGCCCGCTGGCCAAGCGAGCCGCGCCGCAGGAAGGCCGCGCCCAGCCGGAATGCCGCCGGTCCCACGGACCAGCGTTGTGTCGCCGGGTCCATCTCGGTCAGCCGCCGCGCAGCAAGTGTCGTCAGCAGGCGCAGCACGGTCGTCGCGGGCAGGCCGAGGCGGGCGGCGAGTTCGGCCCGCGTCAACCCGTCCGCATCCGCCAGCGCCAGCAGCACATCGGCGGCGCGGGCAACGACACGGGAGGTATCGGGTTCGGCGGGCTTGCTGATGCTCATCGGAGTCGGGCCATGGCGGGGGACTGGCGGACATGGAACTGGTTTCGCCTTGTGCAGGCGGTGAGCCAGTCGCTCGGGCAAGCTGGGGGCGGGTCGGGCGCGTGGCGCGGGCGGCAGATCACCCACTCAGGGTTTCGGGGCCCCGAGCAGTGGTGAGCGGATGCGCGCGTCAGCCGGTCCATCAGCGCCCCTCCTCCTGCGGCGTCGCCCAGCCCTTGACAGCGCGTGCCCGCCTTTTCCTCGCGCTCGTCCAGATCGCCCGGCAGGTCGATGGGATTGCCCTCCGCCGCCGCTTCGGCGGCAAGCTCGCGAGCTGTCTCGGCCAGCGCCTCTGCCGCGGTATGCACGGGCGGGTCGGCTTTCCGGGTCCGGGCCGTCCGGGCAGGCTTCGTCATGGCGGGTCCTCGGCAACTGAGGAGTGCAATCTTGGCCGGCGCGGCGGCGCGGTCAACTGGGCGCTCGTGCCAGGGAATGAGGCGGCGGCGCGCATGCAATGTGGCGCGCCGCCGCGTTTCTGTTCCCGTCTATCCTTCGGGGAAGAACACGAAGCGGATCACGAACAGGCCCGCCACGATCCAGGTGGCCGGATGCACCTCGCGCGCGCGGCCGGTCAGCAGCTTGATGACCGCGTAGCTGACGAAGCCGAAGGCGAGGCCGTTCGCGATCGAATAGGTGAACGGCATCGCGATGGCGGTCAGCACCGCGGGCGCGGCCTCGGTCGAATCGTCCCAGTGAACCTCGGCGAATTCGCGCAGCATCAGCGTCGCGACATAGAGCAGCGCGGGTGCCGTGGCGTGGGCGGGCACCGATCCGGCCAGCGGGGCGAGGAACATCGCCAGCAGGAACAGCACCGCGACCGTGAGCGCGGTCAGCCCCGTGCGTCCGCCCGCCTGCACGCCCGACGCGCTTTCGACATAGGCGGTGGTGGAGGACGTGCCCAGCATCGATCCCGCGACGATCGCCGTCGAATCCGCCATCAGCGCCCGGCTGAGGCCCTTGTTGGTGTGCTGCGGGCCCTCGATCAGCAGCCCGGCGCGCTTGGCGACGCCGATCAGCGTGCCGGTGGCGTCGAACACCTCGACCAGCACCAGCACCAGGATGACGTGGAACAGTCCGGTCTGCAGCGCGCCCAGCACGTCGAGCTGCATGAAGGTCGGCGCGATGGCCGGCGGGGCCGAGAAGATGCCGCCGAACTGGCTGACGCCCAGCAGGATCGAGGCGACCGTGATGACAAGGATGCCGATCAGGATCGCCCCCGGCACCTTCAGGTGATCCAGCGCCGCGATGATGAAGAACCCGGCGATGGTCAGCAGCGGCGCCGTCTGGGTCAGATCGCCGAGCGCGACGAAGGTGGCCGGGTTGGCGACGACGATGCCCGAGGATTTCAGCGCGATGATGGCAAGGAACATCCCGATCCCCGCGGCGATGGCGCTGCGCATCGAATGGGGAATCCCCTCGATCAGCCAGCGGCGGATGCCGGTGACGGACAGGATCAGGAAGATCACGCCGGAAATGAACACTGCGCCAAGCGCCTCCTGCCAGGAATAACCCAGCGCGCCGACCACGGTGAAGGCGAAGAAGGCGTTCAGCCCCATGCCGGGCGCCATCCCGATGGGCCAGTTCGCCCACAGCGCCATGATCAGCGAGCCGAGCGCCGCGGCAAGGCAGGTCGCCACGAAGACGGCGTTCCGGTCCATCCCCGTGGTCGAGAGGATGTCGGGGTTGACGAAGATGATGTAGGCCATCGTCAGGAAGGTGGTCAGCCCGGCGAGCAGTTCGACCCGCACGCTGGTGCCCTTTTCCCGCAGGCCGAAGTATTGTTCGAGCATTGTTGTCCCTCGGGCGGTTATTCCGCGCCGGTCAGCCTATGACAGGAAAGCCCTGCGAAACCATTAGCAAAGCCGAGCGACAGTTTCTCGATCATCGGAAATTTCCAAGAATGTCGCAAAGCTGCATCAGCATCGGGCACCCTTGGCGCGGCCCCGGCTTTTGCTAGTCTGCGCGCCAGCAGAAAGGATCGCCCATGCGTTACAGCCGCGACTTGCGCGGATACGGCCAGCACGCGCCCGACCCGAAATGGCCGGGCGGCGCGCGGATCGCCGTCCAGATCGTCGTCAACTATGAGGAGGGGGGCGAGAACAGCATCGAGCACGGCGACGCCGCCTCCGAGGCGTTCCTGTCGGAAATCACCGGCGCCCAGCCCTGGCCGGGCCAGCGGCACTGGAACATGGAATCGATCTACGACTACGGCGCCCGCGCCGGGTTCTGGCGGCTCTACCGGATGCTCGAAGGCATCCCCGTCACCTGCTACGGCGTGGCGACGGCGCTGGCCCGCA
Organism: Paracoccus sp. Z118; assembly: GCF_019061185.1. Taxonomy (GTDB): domain Bacteria; phylum Pseudomonadota; class Alphaproteobacteria; order Rhodobacterales; family Rhodobacteraceae; genus Paracoccus. The sequence continues at coordinate 68,361 of NZ_JAHQZU010000004.1, read as the reverse complement.
GCCCGGAACAGACCCGCGCGATGATCGACGCCGGGTGGGAGATGGCGACCCACGGGCTGAAATGGATCGACTACAGGGACGTGCCGCGCGAGGTCGAGGCGGAGCATATCCGGCAGGCCGTGGAGCTGCACAGGCACGTCACCGGCTCGCGGCCGCTGGGCTTCTATCAGGGCCGGACCTCCATGAACACGGTGGCGCTGGGCTGCGAGGAGGGGGGCTTCGAATATCTGGCCGATTCCTACGCCGACGAGCTGCCCTACTGGCACGTCCACGCCGGCAAGCCGCAGTTGATCGTGCCCTACACGCTCGACGCCAACGACATGCGCTTCGCCAATGGCGGGTTCACCAATGGCGAGGAGTTCTTCCTGTATCTGCGCGACGCCTTCGACTGCCTTTATCGCGAGGGCGCGGAGGGGCGGCCGCGGATGCTGTCGATCGGGCTGCATAACCGGCTCGCCGGGCGGCCGGGCCGGGCCGAGGGGCTGAAGCGGTTCCTCGACCACGCCCGCGCGCATGAGGGCGTCTGGTTCGCGACCCGGCTGGACATCGCCCGGCACTGGGCGGCGACCCATCCTCATGTCGCCATCGAGCGCCCGTCGCAGATGGAGCGGGACGCCTTCGCGGACCGCTTCGGCTCGATCTACGAACACTCGCCCTGGGTGGCCGAGCGGGTCTGGGACGGCGAGATGGGGGCGGCGCATGACGGTGCGGCGGGCCTGTCGGCGGCGATGGCGCGGCAGTTCCGCGCCGCATCCGACGGCGAGCGGCTGGCGGTCCTGCGCGCGCACCCGGATCTGGCGGGCAAGCTCGCCGCGGCGAGGCGGCTGACGGCGGACAGCACCGCCGAACAGGCCAGCGCCGGGCTGGACGCGTTGACCGACGCCGAACGGGCCGAGTTCACGCGCCTGAACGACGCCTATACGGACAGGCACGGCTTTCCCTTCATCATCGCCGTGCGCGACCACGACAAGGCCGGGATCATGGCGGCGATGGCCCGGCGTGTGCAGAACGACACCGCCACCGAGCGGATCGAGGCCGAGCGGCAGGTGATGCGGATCGCGGAACTGCGGCTGAAAGCGGCGCTGGAGTAGGGGGCGCTGCCCCCGTCGCGCCTCGCGCGACTCCCCCGGGATATTTTCAGCCGCCCGATGACAGGAGAGACGGATGATCGACGAGACGACCCCCACCGGCAACCCGGCCACGATCCCCGGCGAGATGCCGGACCAGCCGACCGTCCGACCGGGCAGCTATGCCGGGCCCGTTGCCGGGCTGCCGCCGCAGGCCGGGCTGACCACCGATACGGCCGTGTTCACCGATGCCTATGCGGTCATCCCCCGCAGCGTCATGCGCGATATCGTCACCAGCTTTCTTCCTGGCTGGACGGGGATGCGGATGTGGATTCTCGCCCGGCCGCTGACCGGCTTTGCCGAGACGTTCAGCCAGTATGTCGTCGAACTGGCCGAGGGCGGCGGGTCGGACAGGCCAGAGGACGACCCGGAGGTGCAATCGGCGATCTTCGTCACCGGCGGCGAGGTGGACGTGACCATCGCGGGCGTGTGTCACCGCCTGACGCCGGGCGGGTTCGCCTATGTGCCGCCGGGAACCGACTGGGCGATCCGCAATGCAACGCCGGGGAATGCGGGCTTTCACTGGTTCCGAAAGCGCTGGCAGCCGGCGGCGGGGGTGACGCCGCCCGATCCGGTCATCGCCAATGAGCGCGATATCGCTCCCTCGCCCATGCCCGACACCGAGGGCGCCTGGGCGACCACCCGCTTCGTGGACCCGGCGGACCTGCGCCACGACATGCACATCACCGTGGTGACCTTCGGGCCGGGCGGCTCCATCCCCTTTGCCGAGACGCATGTGATGGAGCACGGGCTGTTCGTGCTGGAGGGCAAGGCCGTCTATCGCCTGAACCGCGACTGGGTCGAGGTGGGCCCCGGCGACTTCATGTGGCTGCGCGCCTTCTGCCCGCAGGCCTGCTATGCGGGCGGGCCGGGGCGGTTCCGCTACCTGCTCTACAAGGACGTGAACCGTCACGCGCCGCTTTGGCCGATGCGGGGGTAATCGGCGGGGCAGTGCGCTGAAGCGCACCCTACGATCGACGGGGTGCGCTTCAGCGCAGCTTGTCGCCCACCCCCATCGGCTTCCCGGCCACATAGGTCTGCGCCACCGCCCGGTCGTCGCCCATGATCTGCAGGATGAACAGCTCCTCGGCCAGCGTCCGGGCCGCCTCGGCGCGCAGCGCCATTGCGGGGGTGGCGCGGGGGTCCAGCACGACGAGGTCGGCATGGCGGCCGGGCTCGATCGCGCCGATCTCGTCCTCCATCCCCAAGGCGATGGCGTTGCCGCGAGTCGCCCAGTGGAAGGCCTGCAAGGGGTGCATCCTGCGGCCGTTGAGCTGGGCGATCTTGTAGGCCTCGCTCAGCGTCGCGAGCATGGAATAGCTGGTGCCGCCGCCCACATCGGTGGCAACGCCGGTGACGACGCTCGCCTCCCGCATCGCGTGATCGTCGAAAAGGCCCGAGCCGAGGAACAGGTTCGAGGTCGGGCAGTGGATCGCGCGCGCGCCGGTTTCAGCCATGCGGGCGATCTCGCGGTCGCTCAGGTGGATCGCGTGGCCCATCAGGCTGCGCGGGCCGAGCAGGCCGTGGCGGTCGTAGATGTCCAGATAGTCGCGGGCTTCCGGGTAAAGCTCGCGGGTGAAGTCGATCTCGGCGAGGTTTTCGCTCAGATGGGTCTGGATGTGGAGGTCGGGGAACTCGGCCGCCAGCGCGCCCGCCGCCTGAAGCTGCTCGGGCGTCGAGGTGATCGCAAAGCGCGGGGTGATCGCGTAGCGCAGGCGGCCGCGCCCGTGCCAGCGGTCGATCAGCGCGCGGCTGTCGTCGTACCCCTGCTGCGCCGTGTCGCGCAGCCCGTCCGGGGCGTTGCGGTCCATCATCACCTTGCCGGCGACCATCGCCATGCCGCGCGCGTCCGCCGCCGCGAACAGCGCCTCGGCGCTGGCGGGGTGGACCGAGCAGAAGGTGCTCGCCGTGGTCGTGCCGTGCGCCAGCAGCAAGCCGAGGAATCTATCCGCCATGTGGGCGGCGTGTTCGGGCGAGGCGAACTTCAGCTCGGCGGGAAAGGTGTAGGTGTTCAGCCAGTCCAGCAGTTGCTCGCCCCAGCTGGCGATCACCTGCACCTGCGGGAAATGGATATGCGGGTCGATGAAGCCCGGCAGGATCAGGTTCGGGCGGTGGTCGATCTCGGTCGCGTCGTGGTGGCGCAGGTCGGCGTGGTCGCCGACCGCCTCGATGCGGCCGTCTTCGATCAGGATCGCGCCGTCTTCCCAGAAGCGGTGGTTGTCGGCGGTGTCGGCCGGGTCGGCGTGAAACGTCAGCACGCGGCCGCGCAGAAGGGTTTTCATGGGGCGGTCCTTGGCTGGCTCAGGGGGTGGTCAGCGCCGGCTGGGTGGCGGGCGCCAGCAGCCGCGTCATGATCTCGGCGGCGGTGAAGGCGGCGATCACCTCGGGGCGCTTGTCGCGAGGGAAGCCCGCGCCGATGGGGCAGGTGAGGGGCGACGGGTCCACCCCCTGCGAACGGGCGAAGCGGGCGAAGGTCGCGCGCTTGGTGCGGCTGCCGATCATGCCGATATAGGCGGCGTCCTGCCGCGCCAGCGCCTCGACGCCGAGCAGAAAATCCAGCGCGTGATCGTGGGTGAGGATGACATAGGCGGCACCGGGCGGGGCGGCGCGGATCTCCGCCTCGGGCAGCGGCGTCAGTTTTGTGATCACACCGGGCGCGGCCAGTGCCAGTTCCGCCGCGCGCTGGTCGATCAGCCGGGGCGAAAGCGGCAGCGGCATCAGCGCCCGCGACAGCGCCCGGCCGACATGGCCCGCGCCGAAGATCAGCACCGGCGGGCCGGGCGGGCGCGGGGTCGCCGGTTCGCGGTCGAGCCGCAGTTCCACCCGGCCGCCGCAGCACTGGCCGATTTCCGGGCCGAGCGGCACGTCCATCACCGCCGAAGCCTCTCCCTTCGCCAGCATCTGCCGGGCCCGGTCGATGGCGAGGTATTCCAGCTGCCCGCCGCCGATGGTGCCGGTGAGGGCATCGGGGCCGACCATCATCTCGGCCCCTTCCTCGCGCGGGGTGGAGCCGCGGGCGCGGGTGATGCGGACGCGGATCATGGCCGCGCCCGCAGCCGTTCCACCGCCATCAGCACCTGCTCGGGCGTCGCCGGTGCGTCAAGGCGCGGGCATTCGCGGTAATCCACGACTGACGCCACCGCCTGACCGATGGCTTCGAAGACCGAGATTCCCAGCATGAAGGGCGGCTCGCCCACGGCCTTGGAGCGCTTGATCGTCCGCTCCTTGTTCACCGACCAGTCGGCCAGCTTCACGTTGAAGATCTTGGGCCGGTCGGACGCCAGCGGGATCTTGTAGGTGGACGGCGCGTGCGTCCGCAGCCGGCCTTTCGCGTCCCACCACAGTTCCTCGCTGGTCAGCCAGCCGGTGCCCTGCACGAAGGCGCCCTCGACCTGGCCCTTGTCGATGGCCGGGTTGATGGACCGGCCCACGTCATGCAGCACGTCGGCGCGCTCGATCACGTATTCGCCGGTCAGCGTGTCCACCGACACCTCCGCGCAGGCGGCGCCGTAGGCGTAGTAGTAGAACGGTCGCCCGCGCCCCTCGGCCCGGTTCCAGTGGATCTTCGGCGTGGCATAGAAGCCTGCCGCCGAAAGCTGCACGCGGGCGAGATAGGCGGTCTGGATCACCTCGGAGAACGGGATCAGCTCGTCGCGGACGCGGATGTGATCACGCACGAAGGCGATCTCCTCGGGCTCGGCGTCCTTCGCCTTGCACAGGAACTCGACCAGCCGCGCCTTGATCTGGTTGCAGGCGTCCAGCGCCGCCATGCCGTTCAGGTCGGTGCCCGAGGATGCAGCGGTGGCCGAGGTGTTCGGCACCTTCTCGGTCGTGGTCTTGGTGATCCGCACCCGCTCGACCCCGACATGGAAGGCGTCGGCCACCACCTGCACGATCTTGGTGTGCAGCCCCTGTCCCATCTCGCAGCCGCCGTGGTTCAGCTGGATCGAGCCGTCGGTATAGATATGGACCAGCGCGCCCGCCTGGTTGAAATGCGTGGCGGTGAAGCTGATGCCGAACTTGACCGGCGTCAGCGCGATGCCCTTGCGGATCACGCCGCCTTTCGCGTTCCAGTCCAGCACCGCCTTGCGCCGGGCCGCGTAGTCGCACGACCCCTCCAGCTCCTCGATGAGCTGCGGCAGGATCATGTCCTCCACCGGCTGGTGATAGGGGGTGAGCTGGCCGTTCTGGTAGAGGTTCGCCTTGCGCACGGCCAGCGTGTCCTGCCCGGTCGCGTAGGCGATTTCTTCGACGATCCGCTCGGCCACGATCACGCCTTGCGGGCCGCCGAAGCCGCGGAAGGCGGTGTTCGAGACGGTGTTGGTCTTCAGCGGATGACTGCGGATCTCGACGTTCGGGTAGAAATAGGCGTTGTCGGCGTGGAACAGGGCTCGGTCGGTGACGGCCATGCTGAGATCGGCGGAAAAGCCGCAGCGGGCATACCAGTCTCCGCTCACCGCCGTGATCCGGCCATCGTCGTCGAAGCCGACGCTGTAATCCACGACGAAATCATGCCGCTTGCCGGTGGCGATCATGTCGTCGTCGCGGTCGGGGCGCAGCTTGACGGCGCGGTGCCATTTCTTCGCGGCGATGGCGGCGACGCAGCAGAACAGGTTCATCTGCGTTTCCTTGCCGCCGAAGCCCCCGCCCATGCGGCGGACGTTCACGACGACGGCGTTGGCCGGAACCCCCAGCGCATGTGCCACCATGTGCTGCACCTCGGTCGGGTGCTGGGTCGAGGTGAAGATCGTCACCTCCTCATCCTCGCCGGGGATCGCCAGCGCGATCTGGCCTTCAAGGTAGAAGTGGTCCTGCCCGCCGATCACGAAGCGGCCGTCGATCCGGCGGGGCGCGTCCGCGAGGGCGGCTTCCGGCTCGCCCCGGCGCAGGGTCATGCCGGGCTGCACCAGCGCCCCGCCCGAGTCCCTGGCAGCGATCGGGTCCAGCACGAAGGGCAGTTCCTCATATTCGACCCTCGCCAGCGCCGCTGCGCGGCGGGCCTGATCGCGGGTTTCGGCGATCACGGCGAAGATCGGCTGACCGTGGAACTGCACGATTTGCGCGAAGATCGGGTCGTCTTCCTTCTGGACCGGGCTTACGTCATTCGCGCCGGGGATGTCGGCGGCGGTCAGCACGTCGATGACGCCCGGCGCGGCCAGAACCGCGGCGAGATCCATGGAGCGGATGCGGCCATGCGCCACCGACGACAACCCCAGATAGGCGTGCAGCGTTCCCTGCGGCACCACCAGATCGTCGGTGTAGTCCGCGCGGCCGGTCACGTGCTTTATGGCCGATTCATGCGGCGTCTCGGCCAGCGTTTCGGCGGGGGCGACGGCGATGTGATCGTGCTTCATCTTACTCTCCCACGGCGCGGTTGAGGCGGACGGGCCGGGCGGCTTCCGACTGCTCCAGCCAGAAGCGGCGGAAGAAATTGGCAGCGACCGCGGTGCGATACTCGGCGCTGGCCCGCCAGTCCGAAAGCGGCGAGAAATCCCCGGTGACGGTCAGCGCCGCGTCCTCGAACGTCTCGGCGGTGAAGGGCTGGCCGCCCAGCGCCGCCTCGGCCTCGAACGCGCGGCGGGGGATGCCGGCCATCCCGCCGAAGGCGATGCGGGCGTCTGCGATCACATCGCCTTCCACGACCACCCGGAACCCTGCCGCGACGGCCGAGATATCGGCGTTCGCACGTTTGGAGACCTTGTAGGCCGCGATCAGCGCCTCGCCCTTTTTCGGGATCACGATGGTTTCCACGAACTCGCCGGGCGCGCGGTCCTGCTTGCCGTATTCGATGAAGAAATCCTCCAGCGCGATCTGCCGCCGCGAACCGCCCTTCCTCAGCACGGTCCTTGCCCCCAGCGCGATCAGTAGCGGCGGCATTTCCCCGATGGGAGAGCCGTTGGCGATGTTGCCGCCGATCGTGCCGGCGTTGCGGACCTGCCAGCCGCCGATGCGGAGGATGTAATCCTCGACCTCGGGGAAATGCTCGGCCACCAGCGGCACGAACTCGGAATAGGTCACGCCCGCGCCGATGCGGAGCGCGTCGTCCGTGACTTCGATCTCCTTCATCAGATGGCCGGTGAACACGGCGGGGCTGATGGGGCGCAGGAACTTCGTCACCCACAGCCCCACATCGGTCGCCCCGGCGACGATGGTGGCGGTCGGATGCTCTTCCAGCACCTGCGCCAGATCGTCGGTATCGGCGGGCAGGATCGCCCGTTCCTCGCCCCGGCGCACATCGGCGCGGGCCGCCATGGCGGAAAGCCTGGCCGTCACCTCGGCCCGCTCGACGTTCAGCGCATCCCGCGCCTGCCCGCCCGCGCGGCCCGCCGCGAGGGCGGCCTTCACGATCGGCTCGTATCCCGTGCAGCGGCACAGATTGCCCTGCAACGCCGTCTCGATCTGCACCACGGTCGGGTCGTCATGGGTCATCCACAGACCATACATCGCCATCACGAAGCCCGGCGTGCAGAAGCCGCACTGGCTGCCGTGATGCTCCACCATCGCCGCCTGGATGGGGTGCAGCCCGCCATCGGCAGCTTTCAGATGCTCGATCGTCACCACATGACAGCCGTGGCACGAGGCGAGGAAACGGATGCAGGCGTTGATCGGCTCATAGACCAGCCGCCCTTCGTGCAGCCGCCCGACCATCAACGTGCAGGCGCCGCAGTCCCCCTCGGCGCAGCCTTCCTTGGTGCCGGTCAGGCGCCGCCCCAGCCGGATGAAGTCCAGCAGCGTGTCTGCCGGTCCCGCCTCGGTCAGCACGATCTCGGTGTCGTTCAGCAGAAAGCGGATGGGCTGGCTCATGCGCGGTCCTTTCGTGCGGCGAGTCAGACGTAGGACACCCTGCAGGGTTGCCGAATGCCTTTCGATGGTGAACAGTTTACACCCGTTCTTGAAAATGGACCCCCTGAATGTCGTATCTGGACAGTCTGCGCGTGTTCGTCCGCGTGGTCGAGAAGGGCTCGATCACCGCCGGCGGGCGCGAGATGCGGCTGTCGCCGGCGGGCGCGTCGAACCGCATCAAGGAGCTGGAGAACCATTTCGGCGTCCGGCTGCTGAACCGCACCACCCGCAGCCTGACCACGACCGAGATCGGCCAGCTTCTCTATGACAGCGCCCGCAAGATCCTGGAGGCGGTGGACGAGACCGAGGCGCTGGTCGCCAGCCATTCCGGCTCGCCCCAGGGGGCGATCCGGGTGGTGGCGCCGCTGGGGATCGGGCGGCGGCTGATCGCCCCGCTGATCCCGCGTTTCTGCGAACGCTGGCCGGATGTGCAGGTGCGGCTGCGCCTGACCGACCGCAACGTGAACCTGATCGAGGATTCCGCCGACCTGGCCTTCTTCCTCGGCGAGCCGCAGGATTCCACCTTCGCCTGGCGCAGGATCGACGACTTCGCGCGGGTGCTGGTCGCCGCGCCTTCGTATCTGGCGGCGCAGGGCACACCCGCCGTGCCCGACGATCTGATGGCGCATAACTGCCTGCTGCTGCGCTTTCCGCGCTCGCCCGAATATTTCTGGGTGCTGGAGACGCCCGAGGGCCGCCGCAAGCTTGCCGTAAGCGGGCGGTTCGACGCGGATTCCGGCGACGTGCTGACCGAATGGGCGCTGGCCGGGGCGGGGATCGCCAACCGGCCGCGCTACGAGGTCGCGGCGCATCTGGCCGATGGATCGCTGGTCGAGGTGCTGCCCGACACGCCCCCGATATCGGCGCAGTTCGGCATCCTGATGCCGCATCGCCAGCTTCAGGACCCCAAGGTGCGGCTGTTCGTGGACTTCGCGGCGCAGGAGCTGCGGGGTGTCGGAGAGGCCGTCAGGCCCCCGGCTGCGGCCCGTAAAGATAATCCCGAGTGATCGGCGCTGCGTCCGTCCTGCGGGAAAGCTGGAACTGCCAGACATCGTTGCGGCCGCAGCGGAAGGTCGCCTCGCAGGCGGCGAGATAGAATTTCCACATCCGCACGAAACGGGCGTCATGGATGGCCTGGGCTTCGGCGGCGCGGGCGGTGAACCGGTCGAACCAGTGGCGCAGCGTCATCGCGTAGTGAAGCCGCCAGCACTCGATATCCGCGACCCGCAGCCCCGTCCTTTCGATGGCGGGCGTCACCTCGGACATCGAGGGGACGTGGCCGCCCGGAAAGATGTGCTTGCGGATCCAGGCGTTGGACGGCGCCGAGGGGGCGGCATGGCCGATGGTGTGGATCAGGGCGATGCCGTCCTCGGTCAGCCGGTCGCGGACCACCCGGAAATAGGCACCATAATTGGGCCGCCCCACATGCTCGAACATGCCGACCGACACCACCCGGTCGAACGACTCGCTCACGTTGCGGTAGTCCTGAAGCCGGAACTCCACCTGTCCGGCCAGCCCCGCCCGATGGGCGCGGGTCCGGGCGATGGCAAGCTGCTCTTCGGACAGCGTGATGCCGACCACCTTCGCGCCGTAATCGCGCGCGAGCGTCAGGGCCATTCCGCCCCAGCCGCAGCCGATATCCAGGACCCGCATCCCCGGCTGGATGCACAGCTTCCGCGCGATGTGGTGCTTCTTGTCGGACTGCGCCTTTTCCAGCGTGTTGCCGGGATCGCGGAAATAGGCGCAGGAATACTGCTTGTCCGCGTCGAGGAACAGGTCGTAGAGCGCCGGCGTCAGATCGTAGTGATGCGCCACGTTGGCGCGCGATCGCCGCAGCCCGTTGAGTTGCCGCAGCGGCGAGACGACGCTGCCCGCCGCCTCCCGCAGCCGATACCACCTTGCCGGATCGGGCGCCGCGGTGTTCCTGACTGCCGTCTCGAGGAAGCCGTGGAGGTCGTCACCGTCAATTGTGAGCGTGCCGTCCATATAGGCCTCGCCCACCGCCAGTTGCGGGTCGAGCGCGATGCGCCGCAGCGTGGCGTCGTCCCGGATCGCCACGCACGGACCCTCGCCCGATCCGTATTGCACGATCCGCCCATCGGGGTAACGGATCGTCAGCGCGCCATGGCGCAGGAAGGACCGGAGCATCCGGTCGAGAACCGACTGCCACATCCGCGAAGCCCCCCTCTTTCCCCCTCGTCGCAGCATCCGGGCAGGATCGGTCCGGTTTCCGGGCAAAGTCAACGGCGCGGGTGGGGCGGGGCGGCGCGAACCCGCCTGCCGGTCTGGCCGGCGCGAACCCGGATCAGTTGGACGCGAGCCGTCCGCCATTCACCGCCCGGAACCAGTCGCGCAGAACGGCGCGTTCCTCCGGCTCGATGAAGCTGACATTGGCGGGCGGCATGGCGTCGGTCAGCCCGGCCTGCAGGTAGATCTCGCGTGCGGCGCGGGCGATCTGGGCGTCGGTCTCGAACGCGAAGCCCTTGGGCGCGGCGGCGATGCCGGGCCAGCCCGGCTCGGCCGCGTGGCACATCGAGCAGCGGCCCATCACGATGTCGCGCACCTGCTCGAAATGCGGATCGGCGGCGAAGCGCGCCTCGCGGGCCGTCAGCCGCGTTTCCTCATCCGGCAGGCGCTGGGTGCCGAGCGTGGACAGCCACACGCAGGCGAGGAACAGCAGCGCCGTGACGCCCCATGTCCACCACGGCCATTTGCGGCGCGCATGCATGGTGTTGAAGAAATGCCGGATGGTGACGCCCATCAGGAACACCAGCGCCGCGATCAGCCAGTTGTATTCGCTGGCGAAGGCGAGCGGGTAGTGGTTCGACAGCATCAGGAAGATGACCGGCAGCGTCAGGTAGTTGTTGTGGGTGCTGCGGAGCTTGGCGATCTTGCCGTATTTCGGGTCCGGCTTGCGGCCCGTCTTCAGGTCCTGCACCACGATCCGCTGGTTCGGCATGATGATGAAGAAGACGTTGGCCGACATGATCGTCGCCGTGAACGCACCCAGATGCAGCAGCGCGGCGCGGCCCGTGAACACCTGGTTGTAGCCCCACGCCATCACCACCAGCAGCACGAACAGCAGCAGCATCAGCTGGATCGGCCGCTCGGCCAGCCCGCTTTTGCAGAGTCGGTCATAGATCAGCCAGCCGATGCTGAGCGACGCGGCCGAGATCAGGATCGCCGCCCAGACCGACAGTTCCATCTTGGCCGGGTCGATCAGGAACAGCTCGGCCTGCGCCCAGTAGAGCACCATCAGCAGCGCCGCTCCGGAAAGCCAGGTGGAATAGCTTTCCCACTTGAACCAGGTCAGATGCTCGGGCAGCCGGGCCGGGGCGACCAGATACTTGGTGATGTGGTAGAAGCCGCCGCCGTGGACCTGCCATTCCTCGCCATGCGCCCCTCCTGGCAGGCCGGGGGCCTTCTGCAGCGCAAGGTCCAGCGCGATGAAGTAGAAGGACGAGCCGATCCACGCGATGGCCGTGATGACATGCACCCAGCGGATTGCGAAGGCGGCCCAGTCGTGAAGGATGACGAGGTCCATCAGCTTCCCCGATAGGTCGAATAGCCATAGGGCGAGATCAGCAGCGGGACGTGGTAGTGATCGTCCTCACCCATGCCGAAGCGGATCGGCACCTCGTCCAGAAACCGCGGCTGTCCGCCTTGCGCACCTTGGGCGTCCAGCCATTCGCCGACATGGAACACCAGCTCATAGCGGCCCGCGGCGAAGCGGTCCTGCGGCAGGATCGGCCCGTCGGTGCGGCCGTCGTCGTTGGTCGTGACCTCGGCCAGCGCGCGGCGCGCGCCGTCCAGCGCGTGAAGCGTGATCCGCATTCCCGCCGCCGGGCGCCCGTTCGCCGTGTCCAGCACATGGGTCGTCAGATAGCCCGCCATGCGTCCTCCCCCTTGTCCGTTGCTTTTCGCCATCCTTAGCCCAGACGGGCCGCGCGACGATAGGCGGGACCGGCCCGGATGCAGTTTATAACTTTGCGAAAGACTGGCATGGTCGCCCCGACCGCGAAAAGGCCGACCGCGAAAGGACCGCCCGTGACCCGCACCCTCACCGCCCGCCCGCTCGACCCCAAAGCCTTCGCCCCGTTCGGCGAGGTGATCGCCGCCGAAGGGCCGCCCGACCGGATCATCAACGCAGGCCGCTGCGGGCGATTCCACGACCGCGCGCGGCTGGATGTGGACGGACGGGCGGGGATCTCGGTCTTTAGGTCGGAGTCGGTGACGCTGCCTCATGCGTTCTCGCTGGTCGAGCGGCATCCGCTGGGCAGTCAGGCGTTCCTGCCGATGACGCAGAGCCCGTTTCTGGTCATCGTCGCGCCGGATGAGGGCGGCAGGCCGGGAACGCCCGTCGCATTCGTGTCCGCGCCGGGGCAGGGGGTGAATATCGGCCGCAATGTCTGGCACGGGGTGCTGACGCCGCTGGCCGATCCGGGGCTGTTCGCCGTGGTGGACCGCTGCGCCGAGGGACCGAATCTGGAGGAATACACCTACGATCAGCCGTGGACGGTGGTGCCGGGCTGACCGCCCAGGAGCCTGCGGATTGACGTTTTCCGGCTCAGGGGGCAAGACCGCGCGAGGATTTTGCATGGGGAACGCCGAGATGTCGCACTTCACCCGCCGCGGCGCGATCGCCGCATTCGCCGCCGCCGCGACCCTCGCGGGCGCGGCTTACGCGCAGGACGCTGACTGGCCGACCGGCCCGGTGCGCGTCGTCGTCGGCTTCCCCGCCGGATCGTCGCCCGACACGCTGACCCGCCTCATCACCGAGCCGTTGGCCAAACGCCTCGGCCAGCCGGTGGTGGTGGACAACAAGCCCGGCGCGGGCGGGGTCATCGGCGTGCAGACAATGCTGATGGGCAATGACGGCCATACCTTCGCCACCACGATCAACGGGCCGCTGACGACCTCGCAGCGGCTGGTGCCGAACCTCTCCTACGATCCGGCGACGGACGTGGCGCCGGTGGCGCTGATCGCGACCAGCCCGCTGGTGCTGGCGGTCAACGCCGAATCGCCCGCGCAGGATCTGGCGGGCTTCGTGGATCTGGCGAAGGCCGAGCCGGGCGCGCTGACCTATGGCTCGGTCGGGCAGGGCTCGGGCGCGCATCTGACGGCGGAGCTGTTCGCCAGCGCGGCCGGCGTCGAGATGCTGCACATCCCCTTCACCAGCTACGCCGAGGTCACGACCTCGATCGTCGGCGGCGAGATCGACTCCGGCTTCATGGCCCCGTCCGCCGCGCTGCCGCAGGTGCAGGCGGGCGCGCTGCGCCTGCTGGGCGTAACCTCGCCCGAGCCGTCCGCCGTCGCGCCTGACGTTCCGGTGATGGCGGGGCAGGCGGGCCTGCCGGCGGATTTCCAGGCCGAACTGTGGAACGCCTTCATCGCCCCCGCCGGCACCGATCCGGCGATCATCGAGCGCTTGAACACCGAGATCAACGAGATCCTTCAGGACCCCGCCGTGACCGAGCCGCTGCTGGCGATGGGCTGGCAGGCCCAGCCCGGCACGCCCGAGGAACTGGCGACCCGCATCGAGGCCGACACCGCCATGTGGGGCGGGGTCATCGACCGGGTCGGCGCGGCGGCGAACTGAGCCGACCGGCGCGATGCAGCGGGACCATCACGACCTCTGGGGCGGCCTGACGCTGGCCGCCGCGGGCCTTGGCGTCGCCGTCTGGTCAGGGGTGCATTACGACTTCGGCGCGCTCCGCGCGATGGGGCCGGGGTTCTTCCCGACGATTCTGGGGGCGCTGCTGGCGGTTCTGGGGCTGCTGGTCGCGATCCCCGCGTGGACCCGCGCGGGCGTCCCGAGCCCGATCCACTGGCCCGAGGCCTTGGCGGTGCTGGGCGCGATCGTGCTGTTCGGCTTCGGCATGCACCGGCTGGGGCTGGTGCTGACGACTGCGCTGGCCGTGCTGCTGGCAAGCTGGCCGGCCGAGCGGCCCGGCTGGGTCTGGCGGCTGGCGCTGTGCGCGGCGGTCACGGCGCTGGTCTGGCTGGTCTTCGGGGTCGGGCTGAAGATGTCGATCCCGCTCTGGCCGCAGCTTTCGCGACTGGGGATCGGCTGAGATGGGCGCCTGGGAAGGGCTGCTCTACGGGCTGGGCGTCGCCCTCCAGCCGGAGATCATGCTTTACTGCCTCATCGGCGTGGTGCTGGGCACTCTCATCGGCGTGCTGCCGGGGATCGGGGCGATGGCGGCGATCTCGCTGCTGCTGCCGATCACCTATTACATCACGCCGGAAGCCGCGCTGGTGATGCTGGCCGGGGTCTATTACGGCTCGCAATACGGCGGCGCGGTGTCCTCGATCCTGCTGCGGCTGCCGGGAACGCCGCAGTCGGCGGTGACGGCGCTCGACGGCTATCCGATGGCGCGGCAGGGGCGGGCGGGACAGGCACTGTTCGCGTCGATGGTGTCCAGCTTCGTCGGCTCGATCCTCGGGATCGTGGTGCTGGTGCTGCTGGCAAGCTGGCTGGGGCGGGTGGCAACCCAGTTCGGTGCGGCGGATTACGCGGCGATGATGATCCTGGGGCTGGTCGCAGCATCCACCATCGGCGGGGGTGCGCCGGCCAAGAGCTTTGCGATGGTGGTGCTGGGGCTGATCCTCGGCACCGTTGGAACAGACGTGAACAGCGGCGTGCAGCGGCTGACCTTCGGGTCCACGCAGCTGATGGACGGGGTGAACCTCGTGGCGCTGGCGATGGGGCTGTTCGGGGTGGCCGAGGTGATCGGCAACATCCGCGGCAGCGATCACGGCTCGCCCGACAAGGTGACGTTCGCGCAGATGAAGCCGACCCGCGACGATTCGCGGCGCATGGTGATGCCGACGCTGCGCGGCTCGGCCCTCGGCAGCTTCTTCGGCTCGCTCCCCGGCACCGGGTCCACGATTTCATCGTTCCTCAGCTACGCGATGGAACGCCGCGTCGCCCGCCAGCCGGAACGCTTCGGCAGCGGCGCAATCGAGGGCGTGGCTGGCCCCGAGGCCGCCAACAACGCCGCCGCCATCACCGCTTTCGTGCCGACCCTGACGCTGGGTATCCCCGGCGATCCGATCATGGCGCTGATGCTGGGCGCGTTGGTGATCCACGGAGTCCAGCCCGGTCCGATGATGCTGGAGGCGCGGCCCGAGATGTTCTGGGGCCTCGTCGTCAGCTTCGGCATCGGCAACCTGCTGCTGCTGATCCTGAACCTGCCGCTGATCGGGATCTGGGTTTCGCTGCTGCGGCTGCCGTTCCGCTGGCTTTATCCGGCGATCATCGTGTTCGTCTGCCTCGGCGTCTATTCCGTGCGCGGCAGCAGCTTCGACGTGCTGGCGGTCGCAATGATCGGGGCGGTCGGCTATCTGCTGGCGCTGGCCCGGTTCAGCCCGGCGCTGCTGCTGCTGGGCTTCGTCCTCGGCCCGCTGATCGAGACGAACCTGCGCCGCGCCATGCTGATCTCGCGCGGGGACCCGATGGTGTTCCTCGAACGGCCGATCGCGGCGGGTTTCATCCTAGCGAGCGCGGCGCTGATCCTGTGGTCGGTCTGGGGAGCGGTGCGCTCGGCCCGGCGCAGGTCGGCAACGCGGTGAGATCAAGCGAAATGCGCAGCCCCGAAGGGCTGCGCACGAGGGTCGGGAGAAGACCCTGCCCAATCCGCACCCGTCGCCGCCGTCACGAGGTAACCAGCGACAAAAAAACAAACATGGCGGTCGGTGCGGACCAGCCGGGTCTTGCAGTTGCGCGGCGAATCTGCGCCGCGACGCCCCGATCCTCTTCAGGGGACCGCCGGGGACGGGGCGAGCCGTCCGGCGACCGTCGATCCTGTCGCGACCCGGCCGGCGCCAGCGCCGGATTCGCTCCGGCAGACGGATGGCGCGTAACCTGCCGTTGCACGGCGATGGGTCGCAGTTGATCTTGTATAGTTATCGATCAATTGCCGCGCGAAGTGCTTGCATTTATTCCGGGCTGGCGCAGGCTGATTGCGAGAAGTTCGCATAAGTATGTGGTTGCATGACGCTCGCTGATCTCGACTCGTTCGACGTGGCACTTCTGATCGCGCTGCAGCGGGACGGCGCGATGACGGCTGCGGCCCTGTCGCAGGTGGTGAATCTGTCCCCCAGCCAATGCGCCCGCCGCCGCGCGGCGCTCGAGGCTTCCGGCGTGATCCAGGGATACAACGCGCGCCTGAACCCCATCGCGCTCGGCCTCGGGTTGCGGGCGATGGTGCGGATCAACCTGCGCCGCGACGGCCCGGACAGCGACGAGGAGTTCATGCGCTTCGTCGATGGGCTGCCACAGGTGGAATCGGCGTTCTCGGTCGCGGGCGATGCCGATTATGTGCTGGACGTGCGTTTCCGCGACATGGAATCCTTCGGCAGCTTCGTCCACGAGACGCTGCTGTCGCATCCGCGGGTCAGTCAGGTCCGTGCGGACGTGGTGATGCGGACGCTGAAGGATCGCGCCGCGCTGGACCTTCGCGGCAACGGAAGATAGGGGAACGGGCATCGCCGAACTGGGGGCCCGCATGACCCGAACCATCACGCCGCGCCGCGCGCTGATCTCCGTCTCCGACAAGACCGGGCTGGAGGATTTCGCCCGCGAGCTTTCGCGCCGTGGCATCGACCTGCTGTCCACCGGCGGCACCGCCGCCGCGCTGCGGGGCGCGGGGCTGGACGTGCGCGACGTGGCCGACCTGACCGGCTTTCCCGAGATGATGGACGGCCGGGTCAAGACGCTGCATCCCAAGGTCCATGGCGGCCTGCTGGCGCTGCGCGACGACCCCGCGCACCGGGCCAGCATGGACGAGCACGGGATCGAGGAGATCGACCTGCTGATCGTCAACCTCTATCCGTTCGAGGCGACGGTGGCGAAGGGCGCGGGATATGACGACTGCGTCGAGAACATCGACATCGGCGGCCCGGCGATGATCCGCGCGGCGGCCAAGAACCACGCCTTCGTCACCACCATCGTCGATGTTCAGGACTACGCGGCCCTGCTGGCCGAACTCGACACGAACGCTGGCGCTGTGACCTGGGCCTTCCGTCAGCGCATGGCGCAGGCGGCCTATGCCCGCACGGCGGCCTATGACGCGGCGGTGTCCACCTGGATGGCGGGCGCAATCGGTGAGCAGACCCCGCGCCGCCGCGTCTTCGCCGGAACGCTGGCCCAGCCCTTGCGCTATGGCGAGAACCCGCATCAGCGGGCCGCGTTCTATACCGACGGCTCCACCCGCCCCGGCGTCGCCACGGCGCGGCAGTGGCAGGGCAAGGAGCTGTCCTACAACAACATCAACGACACCGATGCGGCGTTCGAGCTGGTGGCCGAGTTCGCCGAAGGCCCGGCGGTCGCGATCATCAAGCACGCCAATCCCTGCGGCGTCGCGCAAGGCGATTCGTTCGAGGCGGCCTATCGCCGCGCCTATGACTGCGACCGCACCTCGGCCTTCGGCGGGATCGTGGCACTGAACGGCACGCTGGACGAGGCGACCGCCCGCGCCATCACCGAGATCTTCACCGAGGTCGTGATCGCCCCCGATGCGACCGACACAGCGCGCGCGGTCTTTGCGGCCAAGAAGAACCTGCGCCTGCTGACCACCGGCGGGCTGCCCGATCCGCGCGCCGGCGGGCTGGCCTTCCGGCAGGTGGCGGGCGGCTTCCTCGTGCAGGACCGCGACTCGGGGCATGTCGCCCGCGCCGACCTGAAGGTCGTGACCAAGCGCCAGCCGGATGCGGCGGAGCTGGACGACCTGCTGTTCGCCTGGACCGTCGCCAAGCACGTCAAGTCCAACGCCATCGTCTATGCGAAGGGCCGCGCAACCGTGGGTATCGGCGCCGGGCAGATGAGCCGGGTCGATTCCACCCGCATCGGCCGCCGCAAGTCCGAGGACATGGCCGAGGCGCTCGGCCTTGCCGCGCCGCTGACCGAAGGGGCGGCGGTTGCCTCGGACGCGTTCTTCCCCTTTGCGGACGGGATCGAGGCGCTTGCCGCCGCGGGCGCGCGGGCGGTGATCCAGCCCGGCGGGTCGATGCGCGACGCCGAGGTGATCGCGGCCGCCGACCGGCTGGGCCTTGCGATGGTGTTCACCGGCCAGCGGCATTTCCGGCACTGACGGGCCAGATCACGCATGACCGACAGCGACGACACAGCCCACGCCGCACCGAAGGAGCCTGCACCGCAGGCCACCCCGCCCAAGGAAGGGCCGCCGAAGGAGCCGAAACCCCGCAAGCCGCGGGCGACGACGCAAAAAAAAACCGCAGGCAGCGCCCCCGCCCGCAAGACGGGCGGCAGGGGCTCGCGCAAGGCCCCGCCACCGCCGCAGGGAACGGCGCTGCGGGCAGCGCTGATCGTCGCAGCCGTCATCATCGCCATCGACCAGCTGACGAAATACATCGTCGTCCACGCGCTGAACCTGAAGGTGATCCAGGAGCTCACCGTCTGGGAGCCCTGGCTGAACTTGCGGATGGCCTGGAATCAGGGCGTCAACTTCGGGCTGTTCAGCTCGGACGTGGAGGTGATGCGCTGGGTGCTGATCGCCGTCGCGCTCGCCGTCTGCCTGTGGGTTGCGGTCTGGCTGTGGCGGGCGCGGCCGGGGCGCTTGGCGCGGATCGCATCCGGCCTGCTGATCGGCGGGGCTTTGGGCAATGTCATCGACCGCGTGGCCTATGGCGCGGTGGCGGATTTCCTGAACATGTCGCTGCCCGGCTGGCGTAACCCCTACAGCTTCAACGTGGCCGACATCGCCATCTTCGCGGGGGCGCTGGGGCTCGTATTCCTGCCGGCGCGCGAGATCGAGCCCGACAAGACCCGTGACGGGCGGCGCAAGACGCGCTAAACCCTCCCCGACAAGGAACCGGAGAGTGACATGCGGGCAATCGTGCTGAGCCTATCCGTGGTCGTGCTGGCCGCATGTTCGGGCGACGGAAGGCTGATGAACCTGACCAGCGGCAACGGGCCGGACGAGTTCGCGATCGTCCCGACAAAGACGCTGCAGATGCCCCCCGACCTGAACCAGCTTCCCCCGCCGACCCCCGGCGGCGGCAACATCACCGACCCCACGCCGGAAGCGGATGCGGTGGCGGCGCTCGGCGGCAACCCGGCGCAGCTTGCCGCGCAGGGGATCGGACCGGGCGACGCGGCGCTGATCGCCTATGCCGGGCGCGGCGGCGTGCAGCCGGGCATCCGCGAGATGACGGCGGTCGAGGACGCGGAATACCGTTCGCAGCACCGCCGCCGCCCGCTGGAGGTGCTGGCACGGACCAACGTCTATTACCGCGCCTACGAGCCGCAGACGCTGGACAGCTGGGCCGAGCTGGAACGCTGGCGCCCGACCGGCGTGCAGACCCCCTCGGCGCCGCCGCAAGGGCAGGCGACCGCCCGCGGCCGGGTGCTGCCGACGCGCTCTGCTCCCGTGGAAGACCGGATGTCCGACTGACGGGGGTCACCCTCGCCCTTCCGGGGCGGACCCTCTGACACGCCGCGGCCCGTCGGGGTGGCCGGACGCTGGCCGGTTCTGAGGCTTGCAAACCTTGACAGCGGCTCCCGCCCGCCGTAAGCGAGCCCCGTTCCGCCCGCCTTTCCGGCCGCGCGGGGCCGAGTTGTCCGCGACCTTGTAAAACGGAAATTCCCATGCCCGTCCTTCTGCCCGCCATTCTGGCGATGGCATCCGTCGTCGTTGCCTCCAACATCCTCGTCCAGTTCATGCTGGGCGACTGGCTGACCTGGGGCGCGATGACCTATCCCTTTGCCTTCCTCGTCACCGACATCACCAACCGCGTCCACGGCGCCCCCGCCGCCCGCAAGGTGGTGATCGCGGGGTTTTCGGTCGGGCTGCTCTGTTCGCTGATCGCCGCCGGGCTGGACGCGACCACGCTGCGGATCGCCTGCGGCTCCGGCGCCGCGTTCCTGGCCGCGCAGATGCTGGACGTGGCCGTGTTCGACCGCCTGCGCCACGGCAGCTGGTGGAAGGCGCCGTTCCTGTCCTCGCTGATCGGCGCGGCGCTGGACACGCTGCTGTTCTTCACCATCGCCTTCGCCGCGTTCCTGCCCGTGGACGCGAATACCGGCTGGGCGAACGAGGCCGTGCCGCTGCTCGGGGTCGGGCCGCTCGCGCCCGTCTGGATGTCGCTCGGAGTCGCGGACTGGCTGGTCAAGATCGCGCTCGCACTACTTGCGCTTGTGCCCTTCCGGTTCGCCGTCCGCAAAATACTGTCCCGCCCCACGTGAATTTGCGTTGACTAACGGATCAGCTGTGGCAGGCTTGGGTCAGCGTCAACGCAGTGAAAGGAGGTGGTCCAGTGTCGAGAGTGATGTTGGAGAGAGGTGTCGGAACAGTCAGGGGAAGGACCGCCTGAGGGCAGCCCCAAGGGTGACAACCCCTGCCTGGGACCGGATTCGTTCCGTCCCTAACCGGACCATCTTCCCGGATCTCGCGGGCCGCTCCCAAGGGGCGGCCCGTTCGGTTTTTCGGCCCCTCGGGCAGCCGCGCGACCGACGGCAGGGTAGCCGCGATGCTCATGCCGCAGAACGGCCGCCATGCCCCCCGGTCGTTTATCTGCGGAGGGGGCATCTGCACGTCGGTCCGCGACGGCACCCCGATCATCATCAATCCCTGACGACTCCGCCGAAGCGAGCCTGGGCATCTTCTGTCCAGAAATATCTCGGGGGCTCGGGGGCTGGCCCCCGAAGCGGCCCCTTAAAGGTAACCCCCGGAACCTCCGGTTGCTCCATGCCCACGGCCATTGAGGCGTCGGCGCTGGGGATCATCTTCGGGGCTGACTGCTTGGGCCGGATGCCGCTTTCGGGCCGCGCGATCCATGTGGATGCGGCGCAATCACCGGCTTGCGGGCAGGAGATGGCGACGGGCGATCCAGTCTGCCCCGACAGCCTGCGCCGGCCACCCGAACGAAAAAGCCCGGCCGCATCGCTGCAGCCGGGCCTCGAAGTCATTGGCTCGAGCCGATCAGATCCGCTCGATGGCGATGGCGATGCCCTGGCCGCCGCCGATGCACATGGTGATCAGCGCCTTCTTTCCGTCGATCCGGTCCAGCTCATACATCGCCTTCACGGTCAGGATGGCGCCGGTCGCGCCGACCGGGTGGCCGAGGGCGATGGCGCCGCCGTTCGGGTTCACCTTGGCCGGGTCCATGCCCAGTTCCTTGCCGACGGCGAGCGCCTGCGCGGCGAAGGCCTCGTTCGATTCGATCACGTCGAAGTCGCCGATCGACAGGCCGGTCTGCTCCATCAGCTTGCGGACGGCCGGGATCGGGCCGTTGCCCATGACGCGCGCCGGGACGCCCGCGACGGCATAGCCGAGGATGCGCGCCTTCGGCTTCAGGCCGGCCGCCTCGGCGGCTTCGGCCCGCGCCAGCACCAGCGCCGCCGCGCCGTCGTTGATGCCGCTGGCGTTGCCGGCCGTGACGCTGCCGCCGTCCTTCTTGAAGGCGGGGCGCAGGCCGGCGAGCTTCTCGGCGCTGGTGGCCTTGGGATGCTCGTCGGTGTCGAAGGTCACGGTGCCCTTGCGGGTCTTGATCTCGACGGGGACGATCTGCTCCTTGAAGCGGCCTTCCTCGATCGCGCGGGCGGCGCGGTTCTGGCTTTCCAGCGCGAAGGCGTCCTGGTCCTCGCGGGTGACGCTGGCCTCGCTGGCCACGTTCTCGGCGGTGATGCCCATGTGGCCGGTGCCCATCGGGCAGGTCAGCGCGCCGACCATCATGTCAACGGCGGACTGGTCGCCCATCTTGGCGCCGTGGCGCATCGAGGGGAGGATGTAGGGGCCGCGGCTCATCGATTCCGCGCCGCCGGCTATGGCGAAGTCGGCATCGCCCAGCATCAGCGCCTGCGCCGCCGACACGATCGCCTGCGCGCCCGAGCCGCAGAGCCGGTTGACGTTCATCGCCGGGGTCGCGTCGGGAATGCCCGCGTTCAGCATCGCCACGCGGCCCAGATACATGTCGCGCGGCTCGGTGTTGATGACATGGCCGAAGACGACCGTGCCGATCTGGTCGGGCTGGACTCCGGCGCGTTCCATCGCGGCCCTGGTGACGGTCGTCGCGAGGTCGATGGGCGCGACGCTTGCGAGGCTGCCGCCGAAGCCGCCGATGGCGGTCCGGGCGCCGGACAGGATGACGATCTCGTTCTCGGCCATGTCTGGTCCTTTCGAAGATGGGTGGCTTGGGCCAACCCTAGACGCAGCGGCGGGCTTGGGAAAGTCCGATGATGCCGCAGGGCAGCAAAAGCGGAACTCCGCCTCCTGACGCATTCCTGATTTCCCTGAAGCGCGGAATCGCCCTACATTCGCCGTCAAAAAAGACGACCAAGAAAAAAATACGAGGCGGCAGATGAACAGGTATCTGAAACTGGGGATCATTCTCCTGGTGGCGTCGTGCGGCGGGGGCGGAGGCGGCAAGGCGCCGCGCAATCTCGACAACGCCTGCGCGCTGGTCGCGGAACGGCCGGCCTATCTGCAGGCGATGCGCCAGGCCGAACGGCGTTGGGGCGTGCCGGTGCATGTGCAGATGGCGACGATCCACCAGGAATCGCGATTCGTGGGGAACGCCCGCACCCCGCATCAGTTCGCGCTGGGGATCATCCCGCTGGGGCGGCAAAGCTCGGCCTACGGCTATTCGCAGGCGCTGGACGGCACGTGGGAGGAATATCTCAAATCCACCGGCAAGCGCCGCGCCCGCCGCGACAACATCCGGGACGCGACCGACTTCATGGGCTGGTACATGAACGGCACGACGCGCAGCCTTGGCGTCCCGCCTCACGACGCGCGCAGCCAGTATCTCGCCTATCACGAGGGGCGGACCGGCTTCGCGCGGGGGTCCTATAACAACAAGGCGTGGCTGGTGACGGTCGCCGACAATGTGGGCAGCCGGTCCGAGCGTTACCGCCAGCAGCTCGCCTCCTGCCGGAGGCGGTGACGGAAAGGGCCAACGCCTCGATGGCCGTGGCATGGCTCAGCCGGAGGTTCCGGCGTTCCTTTCAGGGCCGGTTCGGGGGCCAGCCCCCGGGCCCCCGGGATATTTCCGGACAGAAGATGCCCTGCGTCGCTTCGGCGGGGTAGTGAGGGATCGAGATGCCCCGCCGACAGGCTGACGGGGCCCCTTTCGCTTACTGGATGATGAAGCGCGAGGAGGGGATGCTCACGCCCGTCTGCATCTCGCCCAGGATGACGGTGGTCTTCTTGCCCGCGTCGTCGGTCACGACCCACTGGCGCAGCTGCGTCGGGTTGGCGGTGAACACCAGCTGAATGTTGCCGTATTGCGGGTTCGCGGGGTCCTGAGCGGTGACGACCGTGGTGTTCTTCTGCTCGGAATGGCCCGTCACCATGTTGGCGCGGCCGAGATTGATGTTGTCGGCCAGGATGATCGACAGCGGCGTGCGTGACAGCGGGTATTGCTGCGGACGGCCCGAGTTCGACTTGCCGTCATAGACCGCGACCTGTCCCGCCGAGGCCAGCACCAGCGTATCGTCGCCGTTATACTCGAACCGCACCCGGTTCGGGCGGTGGATAAACACCTTGCCCGTCGTCACGGACCCGTTCGGGTTGACCTGCGTGAAGTCGGCCACCGCGGTCCTGAACGAGTTCAGGTAGCGCGACAGTTCGTTGAGGGGAATCTTCTCGGCCGCCGCCGGCAAGGCCGAGGCGAGGGCGAAGACGACGGCGAAGGCGGGCGCAAGTGCGAGCGAGCGAAGGTTCATGGATAGGATCATACCGCCTGGTCAAAGGGTTGCACGTCACGAAACCGGGACGGCCCGGCCCTGAACGCTCGCGCGCATGTGAGGGTTCCGAGCGGAGGATTGCCGCGGGCGGTTACAGCGGGCGCCCGGTCAGCAGCCGCGGCATCGGGTCCATCGTCAGCCCCGCCGCCTGCCGCATGAAGCGGCGGCGCAGCGGGCCGACCGCGGTGATCGCGCCCATGCCGAGGCCGCGCGCCGTCCGCAGCAGCGGGTTTCCGTTCGAGAACAGCCGGTTCACCCCGTCCATCCCAAGCCCCAGCGCGGTCCCGTCGAAGCGCCGCCAGCGCTGATAGCGGGCCAGCACGTCCGGGGCCCCGATATCCTCGCCGCGCCGCCATGCCGCCACCAGCACCTCGGCGAGCGCCGCGACGTCGCGCAGCCCGAGATTGAGGCCCTGCCCCGCGACGGGGTGGACGCCATGCGCCGAATCGCCCGCCAGCGCGACGCGCGGGGCGACGTAGTCATGGGCGATGCTGAGGCTCAGCGGATAGGTGAAGCGCGGGCCGGTCAGGCGCAGATCGCCCCGGAAATCCCCGAAGCGGGGGCGGACGACGTCGAGGAAGGCCGCGTCGTCCAGCGCGGCGATGGCGCGGGCGCGGGCCTCGTCCTCGGACCAGACGATCGAACTGCGGTTGCCGGGCAGCGGCAGGACCGCCAGCGGGCCGGTCGGCATGAAGAACTGATGCGCCTCGCCGTGATGGGGAAGCTCGTGGTCGAGCGCGGCGACCAGCGCCGTCTGGCCATAGCGCCAGCCCGCCCGCCCGATCCCGGCGCGGGTGGCGACGCCCGATTGCCGCCCGTCCGCGCCGACCAGCAGTCGCGCGGTCAGGCGGCGGCCGTCCGAAAGCTGAACCGCGACGCCGCCCGGACCGGCCTCCTGCCCCGTGACCGAGGTGCCGGGGATGTGGGTCACGCGGCCCTGCATCGCCGACATGAGGCCGCGATAGAGGAAGCGGTCCTCCAGCATGTGGCCGAAGGTGCCTTCCTCGATCTCGGCGCTGTCGAAGACCAGCGCGAAGCGGTCCGCGCCTTCGCCGGGGATGCCCTGCGTCGCGATCACCTTGTTGATCGGCTGCGCGTTGGGGGCGAGGTCCTGCCACAGGCCCAAGGCCATCAGCAGCCGCCGCGAGGCCAGCGCCAGCGCATAGGCGCGGCCGTCGAAATCATCCGCCGCGCGGTCACTGGCCGGGCGCGCATCCACCACCGCGACCGACAGCCCCGCCGCCGCCAGCGCCAGCGCCAGCGCCGGCCCGTTCAGCCCGCCGCCGGCGATGATGACGTCGTGATCGTGGCGCATGGGTGGCCTCCTGCTGTCGGCGGCAGCTTACCCGCGGGGCAGGGGAGGGTCCATGCGGCTTCGCCGCAGTTGAAGGGGCGCAGCGCCGCCGCTAGCGTGTCGGAAGGCGGACGGGAAGGAACGGGCATGGACTGGCTGACATCATCGGCGACCGAGCAGGGGCGGGCCATCCTCGCGGGGCTGGTCAGTCCGATGGATCTGGCCGACGGCTATCTGGACGCCATCTCGCGCCACCCCTACGGCAGCCGCATCTATGCCCGCGTCACCGAGGACCGCGCGAAGACCGAGGCGATGGCCGCCCATGACCGCGCCCGCGCCGGGCTGCGGCGGGGGCTGCTGGACGGCGTCGCGCTGAGCTGGAAGGACAATATCGACAGCGCCAATATCGGCACCGAGGGCGGCTCGCGCCTGCTGGACGGGCGCATTCCGACGGCGGATGCCGAGATGCTGGCGGGGGCGTCGTTGCAGGGCCTCGTCTGCCTCGGCAAGACCCACATGACGGAGCTGGCGTTTTCCGGGTTGGGGGTGAACCCCGGCACCGCGACGCCGCCCAACAGCCTCGATCCGGGGCTGTGTCCGGGCGGCTCGTCGTCGGGCGCGGCGGTGTCGGTGGCATTGGGGCTGGCGGCGGCGGCGATCGGGTCGGATACCGGCGGCTCGATCCGTCTGCCGGCGGCGTGGAACAACCTCGTCGGGTTCAAGCCGACCTCCGGCGCGCTGCCGATGGGGGGCGTGCTGCCGCTCTGCACCAGCTTCGACATCGTCGGCCCCATCGCCCGCACGGTCGAGGACTGCGCCGAGATCATGGCCGTCCTGGCGCGGGGCAAGGTCGCCGACCTGCGCGGCGCGGCCGCGCGCGGGCTGCGGCTGCTGGTGCTTGGCGGGTTGCCCTATGCCGACGCGCAGGAGGCCCCGGTGCAGGCGTTCGAGGAGGCGGTCGCCCGCCTCTCCGCCGCCGGCGCCGTCATCACCCATGCCGAGCCGCCCCAGGCCGCGCAGGCGATGGCGCTGGGGACGCCGCTTTACGCGGCCGAGGCGCTCGGCCTCTGGCGCGCGCAGATCGAGGCCGCGCCGGACCTGATGAACCCGGTCACGCTGACCCGCTTCCGCAGCGGCGCGCAGATGTCCGCGCCCGAGTTCGTCGAACGCTGGGCCGACCTGCGCCGGGCGCAGGCGGCATGGGCCGAGGCCGTGAGCGCGTTCGACGCGGTGATCCTGCCGACCGCGCCGATCCTGCCGCCCGACGCAGCACGGGCCGAGGCGGAAGCCGACTATTTCACCCAGCAGAACATGCTGTCCCTGCGGAACACCCGGATCGCCAACGTGCTGGGCCTGCCCTCGGTCAGCGTCCCAACGGGGCGGCCCGCCTGCGGGATCATGCTGATGGGCCGCGCCGGGCAGGACCGGGCGCTGCTGCGCGTCGCCGCCGGGGTCGAGGCGGCGCTGAAACCGTCCGCGTGACGGGCCGGCAGTCTGGACGCAATGGCGTTTTGCCGGTAGTCTCGCCGCAAACGGGGCGAAAACGATCCCGTAAACCCGAGGCAGACATGGCATATCCCGAGCGGTTCTCGAACCTGCCCGATTACGCGTTCCCGCGTCTTCGCCGGCTTCTGGCCGACCTGACCCCGCCTGCGGGCGTCGCGCCCGTCGTGATGACCATCGGCGAGCCGCGCCATGCGATCCCCGATTTCGTTGCGCCCACCGTGGCGAGAACCGTGGGGGAGCTGGCCAAGTATCCCCCCAACGAGGGCACGCCCGAGCTGCTGGCCGCGATCTCGGGCTGGCTGAAGCGCCGCCACGGCATCGAGGTGGGCACGGATCGCATCACCGCCCTGAACGGCACCCGCGAGGGGTTGTTCAACGCCGCGCTGGCGCTGTGCCCGGAAACCAAGAACGGCGGCCAGCCGGCGGTGCTGATCCCCAACCCGTTCTATCAGGTCTATGCCGTCGCCGCTGCCGCGGTGGGCGCACGGCCGGTCTATGTCCCGGCGACCGCCGAGACCGGCCATCTGCCCGATTTCGCCGGTCTGGATGCCGCGACGCTGGACGCCACCGCGATCTGCTACATCTGCTCGCCCGCCAACCCGCAGGGAACGGTGGCGGACCGCGACTATCTTGAGACGTTGATCGCGTTGGCCGAAAAGCACGATTTCCTGATCTTCGCGGACGAGTGCTATTCCGAGATCTGGCGCGACACCCCGCCCACCGGCGCGCTGGCCGTGGCCGAGGCAATGGGTCTGGCGGGCCGCGTGGTGATGTTCAACTCGCTGTCGAAACGCTCGAATCTGCCGGGGCTGCGGGCGGGCTTCGCGGCGGGATCGGCGGAGAATATCGCCCGCTTCCGGGTGCTGCGCAGCTATGCGGGCGCGCCGCTGCCGCTGCCGATGCAGCGGGTGGCGGAAGTCGCCTGGGCCGACGAGGATCACGTCACCGAAAGCCGCGCGCTCTATCAGGAAAAATACGCCATCGCCGACCGCATTCTCGGCAATGTCCCCGGCTATCTGCCGCCAGAAGGCGGGTTCTTCCTGTGGCTCCCGGTGGATGACGGCGAGGCGGCGGCCCGGCGGCTCTGGTCCGAGGCGGGGGTGCAGGTGCTGCCCGGCGCGTATCTGTCGCGCGAGGTGGACGGACGCAACCCCGGCGCCGGCTTCATCCGCGTGGCGCTGGTGGGACCGGCGGGAGAGACCGAAGAGGCGCTCACCCGCATCCGCGATTTGCTCTACGGGGAGGGATGACGCCGATGGCAAGCTGGCAGGCGAAACAACGCAACCCCCTGTTCGACCAGTCCACGCAGGCCGCCCTTGAACGGCGCGGCAAGGAGTTGGCCGGCGCGCTGCTGATCGCCCTCGGCGTGCTGATCGCGATGATGCTGCTGAGCCATTCGCCCGAAGACCCCAGCTTCCAGTCCGCGACCGACGCCCCGGCGCGGAACCTGCTGGGCGGGATCGGCGCCTATGTCTCGTCGGCGCTGTTCATGATCACCGGCTACGGCAGCTACATGCTGTCGGTCGGCGCGATCGGCTGGGGCCTGCGGCTGATCCTGCATCGCGGCGAGGAGCGGCTGATGCGGGCCGTGTTCCTGCCCATCGCGATGGTGCTGGTGTCGGTCTATGCCACCTCGATCGTGCCGCCGCCGGGCTGGACGGAAAGCTTCGGCCTCGGCGGGCATCTGGGCGACATGCTGATGGGCGCGATGCTGGGGCTGGTGCCGCTGAAGGCATCCGTCGCCATCAAGGTCCTCGCGCTGCTGGTGGCGATCGGTGCGGTGGCGTTCACGGCCTTCACGCTGGGCTTTTCCAGGGGAGAGGCCACGGCCATCGGGCGCTTCCTGCTGGACGGGCTGCGGACCGCCTTCGATCTGGCGCGGATCGCGGTCGGGCGCGGCGTGGGCGGCTCGGTCGCCGCCGCGCAGGCGCTGCGCCGCCGCGCGCAGGAGCGTCGGGCAAGGACGGCGGCCGCCGCGGGCGCCGAGGTCGCGCTGCCCGACGAGGACACCGCCCGCCCCCGCGCGGGCCGGCTGCTGGGTCGTTATCGGCTGGGGGCCCCGCCCGAGGAGACGCCGGAGCCCGAGTCGGAACTGGTGGACAACTTCCGCAGCTACGAGGATGACGACGAGGCACCCTCGCAGGACGAGATCAACAGCCGGATCACCGACGCGATCAGCGCCCGGTCGTCGCAGGGCGGCACCCGCGCGGCGCTGTCGGCGCTGACCGCGCGTCTGGGCCGCAACCGCCCCGACGAGGCGGCCGAGCCCGCCGTGCCCGAGCCCTTCGGCGCGGACCGCGAGCGGGTGGTCGTGCCGCCGATGCGCAAGCCCGCGCCCTCGAAACAGGCGCGCAGCGAGGCGCAGCCCGGCCTCGAATTCGACAGCACCGCGCCGCATTACGAACGCCCGCCGCTTGCGCTGCTCGCCTCGCCCTCGACCGTCGAGCGGCACACGCCCAGCGAAGAGGCGCTGATGGAAAACGCCCGGATGCTGGAGGCGGTGCTGGACGATTACGGCGTCAAGGGCCAGATCACCGCCGTCCATCCCGGCCCGGTGGTCACGCTGTATGAGCTGGAGCCCGCGCCGGGGCTGAAGGCCAGCCGGGTGATCGGCCTGTCGGACGACATCGCCCGGTCCATGTCGGCGCTGTCGGCGCGTGTCTCCACGGTGCCGGGGCGGACGGTCATCGGGATCGAACTGCCGAACCAGCGCCGCGAAAAGGTGGTGCTGCGGGAAATCCTCGCTGCGCGCGCCTTCGGGGACTCGTCCATGCCGCTGCCGCTGGCGCTCGGCAAGGACATCGGCGGCGAGCCGGTGGTGGCGAACCTCGCCAAGATGCCGCATCTGCTGATCGCGGGGACCACGGGCTCGGGGAAGTCGGTCGCCATCAACACGATGATCCTCAGCCTGCTCTACAAGCTGACGCCCGAGGAATGCCGGCTCATCATGATCGACCCCAAGATGCTGGAACTCAGCGTCTATGACGGCATCCCGCATCTGCTGTCCCCCGTCGTGACCGACCCCAAGAAGGCCGTCGTGGCCCTCAAATGGGTCGTGTCGGAGATGGAGGAACGCTATCGCAAGATGTCCAAGATGGGCGTGCGCAACATCGAAGGCTATAACGGCCGCGTCCGCGAGGCGCTGGACAAGGGCGAGCTGTTCCGCCGCACCATGCAGACCGGCTTCGACGAGGATACCGGTGAGCCCGTCTTCGAGACCGAGGAGTTCCAGCCCGAAGCCTTCCCCTATATCGTCGTCATCGTGGACGAGATGGCCGACCTGATGATGGTCGCGGGGAAAGAGATCGAGGCCTGCATCCAGCGCCTCGCGCAGATGGCGCGGGCGTCGGGCATCCACATCGTCATGGCGACGCAGCGTCCGTCCGTCGATGTGATCACAGGCACGATCAAGGCCAACTTCCCGACCCGGATCAGCTTTCAGGTCACGTCGAAGATCGACTCGCGCACCATCCTCGGCGAGCAGGGGGCCGAGCAGCTGCTGGGGATGGGCGACATGCTCTACATGGCCGGCGGCAGCCGCATCACCCGCGTTCACGGGCCGTTCGTGTCCGACGAGGAAGTCGAGGAAGTGGTGAACCACCTCAAATCCTTCGGCCCGCCCAGCTACATGTCGGGCGTCGTGGAAGGGCCCGAGGATGACGTCGCCTCGGACATCGACGCGGTGCTGGGCCTCGGCGGCGACAACTCGGACGACCAGCTTTACGACATGGCGGTGGCGATCGTCGCCAAGGACCGCAAATGCTCGACCAGCTACATCCAGCGCAAGCTGGCCATCGGCTACAACAAGGCCGCGCGTCTGGTGGAGCAGATGGAGGATCAGGGCGTCGTCAGCAGCGCCAACCATGTCGGCAAGCGCGAGGTGCTGGTGCCGGAGGTGTGACCGGCGCCGGGGCGGGGCGCTCTCGCGCACATGGTGCTTGGCGCGGCAGCGGTGTGACCCGCCTCTCGCATCTGCAATCCACGGCTCGCAGCCGCGCGCCTCGCCGCTGATTAATGTGAAGCCGCGCGGCACGCCGGAACCCCCGCGCGCGCCCGCGTGTTCCCTGCCTGCCAACGGGGCGGGAGGGTTAATCGTGCATCTGCGCTGCAGCCGATCGGGGCCTTCCCGCTCGCCGGACCGCCAACCCGCCATGTGATCCGCACGGCCGCGCGAGCCTTGGCGCGGGCGTCGCGCCGACTCTCGCCGGACCGCCACCGACAGAGAGGAAGCAAGCGATGACCACCAAGGACGGCAAACCCCTGCCCCCCGCCCAGCTGAAGTCAGCGAACCCCACCGAAGCGGCTTCGTTGCAGAAGGGCTCGAACAGCGACGCGGTCGATGCGGCCTATCGCCAGCAGGTCGGCAAGGGCGGCGAGCCGCAGGAGACCACGACCGACCGCAAGGGCCGCCTCACCACCAATTTCGGCGTGCCGATCAGCGACAACCAGAACAGCCTGAAGGCAGGATCGCGCGGGCCGACGCTGCTGGAAGACTTCGTGCTGCGCGAGAAGATCTTCCACTTCGACCACGAGCGCATCCCGGAACGGATCGTCCATGCCCGCGGCTCGGGCGCGCACGGCACCTTCACCGTGACCCGCGCCATCCCCGAACTGACCCGCGCCGCGCTGTTCCAGAAGAAGGGCAACAGCTGCGACACCTTCACCCGCTTCTCGACCGTGGCGGGGTCGAAGGGGTCCAAGGACACGCCCCGCGACGTGCGCGGCTTCGCCACCAAGCTCTATACCGAGGAAGGCAACTGGGACCTCGTCGCCAACAACTTCGCGCCGTTCTTCATCCAGGACGCGATCAAGTTTCCCGACATCGTCCACGCGGTGAAGCCCGAGCAGGACCGGATGATGCCGCAGGCGGCCTCGGCCCATGACACGTTCTGGGATTTCGTCTCGCTGGTGCCCGAAAACCAGCACATGGTGATGTGGCTGATGTCCGATCGCGCCATCCCCCGCAGCTTCCGCATGATGGAGGGGTTCGGCGTCCACACCTTCCATCTGGTGAACGACCGCGATCAGGTCAGCTTCGTCAAGTTTCACTGGAAGCCCCGCCTTGGGATGCAGTCGCTGCTGTGGGACGAGGCAGTCAAGATTTCCGGTGCCGATCCCGATTTCAACCGCCGCGACCTGTGGGAATCGATCGACCGGGGCGACTATCCCGAATGGGATCTTGGCATTCAGGTGTTCGACGAGAAATTCGCCGCCGCCCAGCCCTATGACGTGCTGGACGCGACCAAGCTGATCCCGGAAGAGGACGTGCCGATCGAGTTCATCGGCACGCTGCAACTGAACCGCAACCCCGACAATTTCTTCGCGGAAACCGAGCAGGTCGCCTTCCTGCCCACCAACGTTCCGCCGGGGATCGACTTCTCCAACGACCCGCTGCTGCAGGGGCGGCTGTTCAGCTATCTCGACACGCAGAAATCGCGGCTGGGGACGACCAACTTCCACCAGATCCCGATCAACGCGCCGCGCTGCCCGATGCGCAACTTCCACCGCGACGGGATGATGCAGACGCAGATCCCCAAGGGCCGCGCGAATTACGAGCCGAACTCGCTGGCCGAGGGGGGCGAGCCGTCCGGCCCGCGCGTCGATGTCGATCACGGCTTCCGCACCATTGCCCTGCTGGACGAGCTGGGCAACGAGCCGACCGCGAAGCTGCGGGTCCGGGCCGAGCGTTTCGCGGACCATTTCACCCAGACGCGGCAGTTCTACCTGTCGCAGAGCGAGGTCGAGCAGGGCCACATCGTCAGCGCCTTCATCTTCGAGCTGTCGAAATGCGAGATGCCGCATATCCGCGAGCGGCAGCTTTCGCAGCTTCTCAATGTCGATGAGGATCTGGCGCGGCGGGTGGCCGCCGGTTTGGGGATGGACCTGCCCAAGGCCGCGCCGGCGGCGAAACCGGCGGTGAAGGTGCCGCCCTCGCCCGAGCTGTCGATCCAGAAGGACAAGCGCACGCCCAAGGGGCGCAAGCTGGGCATCCTCGTGACCGACGGCGCGGACGGCCGGATCGTCGAGGCGCTGAAATCGGCGGCCGAGGCGGCTGGCGCGGCGGTGATGGTCGTCTCGGACAAGGTGGCGGGGCCGAAGCTTGCCAGCGGCAAGCAACTGCCGGCCGACGGGCTGATCGACGGGCAGCCCTCGACCGTCTTCGACGCGGTGGCGGTGGTCGCGTCCGAGGCGGGGTGCCAGCAGCTGATGGGCCACAAGCCGGCGGTGGACTGGGTGTCGGACGCCTTTGCCCATCTCAAGGCCATCGCCGCGACCGACGAGGCGATGCCGCTGCTTCAGAAGGCGAATGTCGAGCCGGACGATTTCGTCATGGCTGCGAGCTCGCCGGATCAGCTGGTCAAGCTGCTCTGCGAACGCAACTGGGCGCGCGAGAAGAAGACCTGGATGCAGCACTGACCCGAAGCGATGCGTTGAAAGGGGGCCGGCGTTCCGCGCCCGCCCCGCTCACCTCCGCCGCCTGCGCGGCCCGCGCGCCGCATAGGCCAGCCCCATCAGCGCGCCCGCCACCGCCCCGCCCAGATGCGCCTGCCAGGCGATCTGCGGCACCATCAGCGCCAGCGCCACGTTCAGCGCGACCAGAACCGCGGCCGAGCGGATCAGCGGCCCCATGGGCTGGTTCCGCCGCCGCAGCGCGACGAAGCCATAGGCGATCAGCGCCCCGGCCAGCCCGAAGACGGCCCCCGACGCCCCCACCATCACCGCCCCGCCGGGCGCGAGCCACGCCTGCGCGAGCGCCGCCGCGATCTGCGAGACGCCATAGACCAGCAGCATCGCGCGGCCTGACATGACGCGGGCAAGCTCCTGCGCCAGTTGCGCCAGCGCCAGCATGTTCATCCCGAGGTGCAGCAGCCCGGCATGAAGGAAGCCGTAGGTGACGAACATGGTGATCGGCTGGCCGGGAAAGAGGCCGTGCCAGCTGTCCAGAAGCTGCGCAAAGAACCCGCCATAGAGGAACGCCACCTGCCGCAGCGCCGGAAAGCCCAGCAGGCCGGCGAGCGTCAGCGCGGCCTCGACCGCGACGCAAAGGCCGATGATGACCCGGAACGGCATGGGCATGGCGGGACACTTTCGGCTGCGGCGGTCAGGGCCGATAGTAGTCGCGGAACCACTCGACATAAAGCCGGACGCCCTCGGCGATGTCGGTGGCGGGGGCATAGCCGGTCAGCCCGCGCAGAAGCGTCGTGTCGGCCCATGTCGCGGGCACGTCGCCCGGCTGGATCGGCAGCAGCTGCCGCTCGGCCCGGCGGCCCGTCGCCGCCTCGATGGCGGCGATGAAGTCCAGCAGCCGCACCGGCGCGCCGTTGCCGATATTGACGACCCGGAACGGCGCGACCGGCGAAAGGCTGTCGAAAGCGCCCGCAGGGACATCGCCCGGCGGCACGTCCACCAGCAGGCGGATCGCGCGCACGAGATCGGCGACGAAGGTGAAGTCGCGCTTCATGTCGCCGTGGTTGAAGACCTTGATCGGCCGCCCGTCGAGGATCGCGCTGGTGAACAGCGACGGCGCCATGTCGGGCCGTCCCCACGGGCCATAGACGGTGAAGAAGCGGAACATCGTCACCGGCAGCCCGAACAGATGGGCATGGGAATGGGCCAGCGCCTCGGTCGATTTCTTGGTGGCGGCATAGAACGACATCTGCGTGTCGGCCTTGTCCGTCTCGCGATACGGCATTTTCGTGTTCGCGCCATAGACGCTGCTGGTCGAGGCGAGCAGCAGATGCGCGGGCGGATGGGCGCGGGCGGCCTCCAGCAGCTCGAAGGTGCCGAGCAGGTTCGCCGCGACATAAGCGCGCGGGTTCTCGATGGAATGGCGCACCCCCGCCTGCGCGGCGAGGTGGACGACCGCCTCGGGACGCTCGGCGGCGAGGATGTCCGTCAGCAGGCCTGGCGTTTCGACCTTTCCGCGCACGGCGCGGTAGGCCGGGCTGGCCGCCAGCCGGGCTTCGCGGGCGGCCTTCAGCGCGGGGTCGTAATAGTCGTTGTGGCTGTCCAGCCCGACGACGCGCCAGCCTTCGTCCAGCAGCAGCCGCGAGAGATGGAACCCGATGAAGCCCGCGGCCCCGGTGACGAGCGCGGTGCGCATCAGGGCTTCTTCTGGCGGGGCGGGGTCATCGTCCGGCCATGGATTCCGGCACGATCACCTTTGTTCCCGGCGCAGCGCGGGCGGCGATCCAGTGCAGATGCGGGCGGGCGAAGGCGATGCAGCCCGCCGTGGGCGCGCCCGGCCTGCGCCATTGGTGCAGGAAGATCGCCGACCCCATGCCGGGGCGGGCAACGGGCCAGTTCCAGTCGGTGACCAGCACCAGATCATACAGCGGATCGGCCCGGCGCAGATCCTCGTGGCTGGCGGCGAAGGGCGCGCGCACATGGTGATTGTAGGCCGGATCGTCCGCCGCGTCGCACCACAGATCGCCGGGCCCGATCGGCTCGGCCCAGGGTGCGGGACGGGGCAGGCGATCGGGCCGATACAGCAGCCCGGCGATGCGGTGGGTGCCTGTCGGCGTCGCCCCGTCCCCCTCGCGCTTGTCCCGGCGCACCCCGCCCCGACCGATGGAACAGGGCCAGAGCCGCCCGGCATAGCGGACGCCGGTGGGCGTCAGGACCAGATCGTCCACACTCAAAACAGATGCCCCGATTTTTCGGCCTTCACCGTCAGGTAGTCGTCGTTGAAGCGGTTGCGGCCGACGATCAGCGGCACCCGCTCCACCACCTCGATCCCGTGTTCCCGCATCATGGCGACCTTGCGCGGGTTGTTGGTCAGCAGCCGCACGGACGAAAACCCCATCTCGCGCAGCATCGCCGCGCCCAGGCGGAAGTCGCGCTCGTCATCCTCGAAGCCCAGCCGGTGGTTCGCCTCGACGGTGTCGAACCCCTGATTCTGCAAGCCATAGGCGCGCATCTTGTTGGCCAGCCCGATCCCGCGCCCCTCCTGGTTGAGATACAGCAGCACCCCCGCGCCTTCCCGCCCCATGACGGTCAGCGCGGCGTGAAGCTGCGGGCCGCAGTCGCATTTGAGGCTGCCCAGCACGTCGCCGGTAAAGCAGGCGGAATGGAGCCGCGCCAGAACCGGAAGCTCGCGCGGGGGGCTGCCGATCTCGACCGCGTAATGCTCGGACGCGCCGTCATCGGGGCGGAAGATGTGCAGCCGGCTGTTCTCGGCCGCCAGCAGCGGCAGGCGGGCGGCGGCGACGGGGGCCAGCGCCGCCTCGGCCGCCAGTTGCGCCAGCAGCGGGCCGGCGGGCAGGGTGGTCAGGCCGGGAGGGGCGCCCTCCACCGGCACCATCACCAGCGCGGGCAGAAGCTGCGCCGACTTCGCCAGCCCCAGCGCGGCGCGGTGGGCGGTCACGTCGCCGCCGCGTTCGGTGAAGAACGGCCCCTTCATCGGCGTCATCAGATCGCCCGAGGGGTCCGCGACCGCCCTGAGCCACGGCACGTCCGCATCGCCGTCCAGCCGCACGCGGGCCAGATCGCCGTCATAAGCGCGGGCCTTCAGCGTCTCGGCCCGGCGGCCGGTGATCGCCAGCACGGCGGGGCCGGCGGCGCGCAGGTCGGCCAGCCGCGCGGGGGTCAGCGTCTCGACCGCCGCCGTCAGATGGCCGCCGATCACCACGGGCAGCCCGACTCGCAGGTCGGTGCGGGCGCGGGCGGCGGTTTCGGCGAGGGTGGGGATCAGCGACATCGGCTTCCTTCTGAAACAATCCGTAACATAACGGGCCTGTGGGACAACTGCATGTGAGAAATATGGCAACATGCTGGACCGCGATGCGCGCTGCCCTCACCTTCCGCTCAAACGCAAGTGAACGGAGGCTGACATGGCCGGTCTGAAGAAGATCCTGCTGGTGGACGACGAGGACGACCTGCGCGAGGCGCTGGCCGAGCAGCTGGTCGAGACCGAGGATTTCGACGTGTTCGAAGCCGCCACCGGCGCCGAGGCGGTCGAAAAGACCAAGGGCGCGATCTTCGATCTGGTGGTGCTGGACGTGGGCCTGCCCGACACGGACGGGCGCGAGCTGTGCAAGCGGCTGCGCAAGCAGGGGGTGAAATGCCCCGTGGTCATGCTGACCGGGCACGACACCGACGCGGACACGATTCTGGGTCTCGATTCGGGGGCCAACGACTACATCACCAAGCCGTTCAAGTTCCCGGTGCTTCTGGCCCGCCTGCGGGCGCAGCTGCGCACGCATGAGCAGTCGGAAGACGCGATCTTCCAGCTTGGCCCCTATACCTTCAAGCCGTCGATGAAGCTGCTGACCGACGCCAAGGACCGCAAGATCCGCCTGACCGAGAAGGAAACCAACATCCTCAAGTTCCTGTATCGCGCGCAGGACGGGGTGGTGCCGCGCGATGTGCTGCTGCACGAGGTCTGGGGTTACAATGCCGGCGTGACGACCCATACGCTGGAAACCCACATCTACCGCCTGCGGCAGAAGATCGAGCCCGATCCCTCGAACGCACGGCTGCTGGTGACGGAAAGCGGCGGCTATCGGCTTGTCGCGTGATAGTTGCACCGGCGCGGGAACCTTTGCCGCACCGCCGGGTTGAGGCCACGAAGCCCAGTGGTCCGGGGATGCGGCCACAACTCTCTCTCTTCCCTCCCTCCCTGACTGGCCCCGGTTTCGCACCGGGGCCTTTTCTTTGGCGGGCGGGGACCGATATCTAGGCACGGCAGTCAGAAGGGGAATGGATCATGGCGCACAAGGTGTTCATCGACGGTGAAGCAGGCACGACCGGGCTGCAGATCCGCGAGCGGCTGGAACGCCGCGCCGACATCGACCTGGTGCAGCCGGACCCCGCCCGCCGCAAGGACCCCGCCGCCCGCCGCGAGGCGCTCGAGGCCGCCGATGTCGCCATCCTCTGCCTGCCCGATGCCGCCGCCCGCGAGGCGGTCGCGCTGGCCGAGGGGCTGCCGGTGCGGATCATCGACGCCTCGACCGCGCATCGGGTCGCCGATGGCTGGCTCTACGGCTTCCCCGAACTCTCGGCCGGGACCCGCGCCGCGCTGCCCGGCGCCCGGCTGGTGTCGAATCCCGGCTGCTATTCGACGGGAGCGATCGCCTTGGCCGCGCCGCTGGTGCGGGCGGGTCTGATCGCGGCGGACGAGCCGCTCAGCATCAACGCCGTCAGCGGCTATACGGGCGGCGGCAAGGAGCTGATCGCGGAATACGAATCCGGCGCCGCGCCCGATTTCTTCGTCTATGCGCTGGCGCAGGCGCACAAGCACCTGCCCGAGATCATGGTCCAGTCCGGCCTGACCGCACGCCCGGTCTTCGCGCCTTCGGTGGGCGATTTCGCCCAAGGGATGGCGGTGCAGATCCCGCTGCACCTGAACGGCCGCCGCATCGCCGACCTGCGGGACGCGCTGGCCGCCCATTACGGCGGCGCGCGGTTCGTCAAGGTTGTGGACCCGCAAGCCCGCGTGGTGCCGACGACGCTGAACGACACCAACAGGATCGAGCTGTCAGTCCATGGCAGCGACGAGCACGGCGTGGCGGTGCTGGTGGCGGTGCTGGACAATCTCGGCAAGGGCGCGTCGGGGGCGGCGGTGCAGAACCTCAATCTGATGATCGGCGCGGACGAGGGCGCGGGGCTGTAACCCCGCCCGGCATTATCGCGGGGGAGGAGCGGCGATGAGCAGGACGGTCGAAGATCTGGCGCATCGCTGGCTGAAGCGCCCGCCAGCGGCGCTGAACCCGCATGAGCACCGGGTGCTGCAAAGCTCGATGGAGCGGCGGCCGATCTCGCGCAATATCGGACAGGATTACGGCGCGAACCAGACTTTCGGCGAGCGGCTGGCGGACGCGGTGGCCCGGTTCGGCGGGTCGTGGCGCTTCATCGTCGGCTTCGCGGCGTTTCTGGTGCTGTGGATCGGGGGAAACGCCTGGCTGCTGGGGCGCGAGGCGTTCGACCCCTACCCGTTCATCTTCCTCAACCTGATGCTGTCGATGCTGGCGGCGATCCAGGCGCCGGTCATCATGATGAGCCAGAACCGGCAGGCGCAGCGCGACCGGCTCGACGCGGCCCATGACTACGAGGTCAACCTCAAGGCCGAGATCGAGATCATGGCGCTGCACGAGAAGCTGGACGAGCTGCGCCACAGCGAGTTGCTGACGATGCGCGACGACATCGCCCGGATCGCCGCGCGGCTGGACGAGATCGCGCGGGCCGTTCCGAAAGGGGAAGGGCAGGGCTGAGCGGCGCGGGCTTTCACCGGCCATGTCCGGGAAGCGTCGCGCGGAGCGGCGAGGCCGGACGCTCCGCGGGGGATATTTGAGGACAGAAGATGGGCGGGGCGCCGCGACCGATCAGCACGGGGCGCGAATCAGCGCGGATTGCGGCCGCCCGGCGGCGTCAGTCCGCCTTGATCTGCCGGGCCTCGCCCACGAGCATGATCGGAATGCCCTCGCGGATCGGGAAGGCCAGCCCGGCGGTCCGCGAGATCAGCTCCTGCCGCTGGGCGTCGTAGTCCAGCCGCCCGTGCGTGACCGGGCAGACCAGCGCCTCCAACATGTGACGGTCGAAGGCGCGTTCGGGGGTCTTCGGCTCGGTCAATGGACCGTCTCCTCGTCGTCGGGGCCGCCGTGCAGGGCGTATTCCAGCAGGCCGTCCAGCAGCTCGCGGCGTTCGGGTAGGGTCTCGGCCTCCAGCAGCGCCTGTTTCTCCTCGGTGCCGAGGGGCAGCAGCATGGACAGGCTGTTGATCAGCATCTCGTCGTCGGCGGCGCGGGCGGCCTCCCAGTCGGTCGAAAGCTCGCGCGCCTGCATGTAGCGCAGGAGCTTGTCCAGCATTGAATCGCGGTCCAGCCCCGGATCGGTGGCGGCGCGCGCGTCCCGGTCGGCTTCGAATCCCGACCAGTCCACCTCTCCGCGCAGATAGGGGGTGAAGCCTTCCTCGACCGTGTCCAGCGTGAAGCGGGACGCCGCCCGCAGCACGATGTCCAGCCGCCCGTCCTCATGTTCGGAAAACATCACCACCCGCCCCGCGCAGCCGATGCTGGCCAGACCCTCGCCCAAGGGCTGGATCATGCCGATCAGCCGCTCGGGCGTCTTCAGCGTGTCGTCGAGCATCTGCAGATAGCGCGGCTCGAAGATATGCAGCGGCAGGCTGGCGCGCGGCAGCAGGATCGCGCCCGGCAGCGGGAACAGCGGGATCGCCCGCGGAAGGTCGCGGCCGCGCAGCGCCATCAGGCGAAGATCAGCGACGACAGCCGCCGCCGGCCTTTCTGCGCGATGGGATCGGTGGGTTTCATCGCGTCGAAGATGGTGATGAGCTGCGCCTTGATCGCGCCGTCGTTCCAGTCGCGGTCGCGGCGGAAGCCTTCGAGCAGCTGGTCGATCGCCTCCTCGACCCGGCCCGAGGCGTGGAGCGCGGTGGCATAGTCCAGCCGCGCCTGCTGGTCGGCGGGATCGGCGTTCACCTTCGCCTCCAGGTCGCCGAGCGGTCCGGCCCCCGCCGCCTGACGGGCGAGGGCGAGCTGTGCGCGGGCCGCCTCGACCGGGGCGGATGTCGCGGCCGCCGGTGGCACCTGCGCCAGCGCGGCGTCGGCCTGGTCCAGATCGCCTGCCGCGAGATGGGTGCGGACCAGCCCGCCCCAGGCCTGCGGGTTCTCGGGCTCCTCGCCCAGGATCGCCTGGAAGGTTTCGGCGGCGTCGGCATGAGCGCCCTCGGTCAGCATCGCCTCGGCCGCTTCCAGCGCGGCGCCAAGGCCGCCGTCATCGCCGCCGAGCGCCAGCAGCTTTTCGACGAACTGCTTGATCTGGCTTTGTGGGATCGCCCCCTGGAAGGCATCGACCGGCTGGCCCTGGAAGAAGGCATAGACGGTCGGGATCGACTGCACGCGCAGCTGCGCGGCGATCATCTGGTTCTCGTCCACGTTGACCTTGGCCATGACCACGCGGCCCTTGGCCTTCGCCACCTCGGCTTCCAGCTGCGGGCCGAGCGTCTTGCACGGGCCGCACCACGGCGCCCAGAAATCGACGATGACGGGGACGGTCATCGACTTGTCGATCACCTCGGCCATGAAATCGGCCTCGGTCACGTCCTTGATGAAATCGCCGGCCGGCGCCGGCTGATCGTTCGCGCCCTGCAGCAGCATAGCGAACTCCTGAACCTTGATTTGCGTTGGGGGGAATATGGCGCGGCACACGACCGGTTGAAAGGGCCGTGAATGCGCGGGTTCAGTTTTGCGGCCTGCGGGCGTAAGCTGGCGCGACCTTGATGCAACCATTGCAGGAGCACGCATTTGCCCGACCCGACAGCCCCGGCCGACGAGACCGCGACCCAAGGCCCCCGCACGCTGCCCTCGTTGGGCGTGGCGCTGCTGCCGATCGTCTTCACGCTGGGGCTGCTGGCGTTGCAGCTGTTCTATTACGGCGACTTCACGCCGCATATCCCGCTGG
This sequence comes from Paracoccus sp. Z118, assembly GCF_019061185.1. Lineage (GTDB taxonomy): Bacteria > Pseudomonadota > Alphaproteobacteria > Rhodobacterales > Rhodobacteraceae > Paracoccus. The sequence goes on along the minus strand of NZ_JAHQZU010000004.1, from coordinate 27,465 downwards.
CGCTGGGGCTGGCCTTCACCGGGCTGGTGGGGGTGGTGCGCGGGCAGACCTGGATGGACGTGCGGGCGGGCGTCTTCCACGTGATCCATGTTTCCATGCCGTCTCTGTCCGTTCTGGTCGTAGTGGGGATGCTGATCGGGGTCTGGATCGCCGCCGGGACGGTGCCGACGCTGATCTATTACGGGCTGACGATCCTCAACCCGACGGTGTTCCTGCCGGCGGCGATGCTTCTGTGTTCCATCGTGTCGGTGTCGCTGGGGACCAGTTGGGGAACAGTGGGCACGGTGGGTTTGGCGCTGATGGGAATCGGCGCCGGGTTCGGCGTGCCGGTCGTCTGGACGGCGGGCGCGGTGGTGTCGGGATCGTTCTTCGGCGACAAGATCTCGCCGCTGTCGGATTCCACGAACCTCGCCCCCGCCGTTACCGGTCAGAACGTCTTCGACCATATCCGCAACATGCTGCCCACCACGGTTCCGGCGATGCTGATCGCACTGGTGATCTATGCGGTGGCCGGCTACGCGCTGGTCGAGCCGGGGCAGACGTCCTTCGAGCAGATCACCCTCATCACGACCCGGCTGGACGAGGAGTTCAACCTCGGCCTGATCCCGCTGATCCCGGCCTTCGCGGTGCTGATCCTCGCGGTGACGAAGAAGCCGCCGCTGCCCGCGCTGTTCGCGGGCGTGCTGCTGGGCGGTGCCGTCGCGATCTTCCATCAGGGCGCCGGGCTGCATGACGTCTTCGCCTATGCCCAGTCCGGCTATGAGATCGAGACCGGGGTCGAGGCGATCGACTCGCTGCTGAACACCGGCGGGATGCAGTCGATGATGTGGACGATCTCGCTGATGCTGATCGCGCTGGGCTTCGGCGGCGCGCTGGAGCGGACGGGTTGTCTGGAGGCCGTCATCCTGGCCATCGTCACGCGGGTGAAGACCTTTGCGGCGGTGCAGATTTCCGCCATCGGCACGTCCTTCACCACGAACCTTGTCGCGGGCGATCCCTATATCTCGATCGCGCTGCCGGGGCGGATGTTCTCTCCGCTCTATCGGGGGATGGGGTATTCGACGCTGAACCTGTCCCGCGCAGTGGAAGAGGGCGGCACGCTGATGTCGCCGCTGATCCCGTGGAACGCGGGCGGGGCGTTCGTGATCTCGGCGCTGGGGCTGGGGGTGATGGACGGGAATCTCGCCCATCTGGCGTATATCCCGCTGAGCTTCGCGTGCTGGGTCTCGCCGGTGATCGGGATCATCTATGCGCTGACGGGCTGGTTCTCGCCTCATGCGAGCGACGAGGAGCGGGCGCAGTGGGCGGCCGAGGACCATGATGTCATGGACCTGACCGATTACGAGTTGAGCGACGTGGGGGAGGAGACGGCGGCGGCGGAAGCCACGGCCGAGGAGACGCTCAAGACGCAGGGGCCGCATTGATGGCGGGCGGCGGCGGGCCTCTGCGAGAGCGGCGGCGCGGATCGGCCCCACGCCGCTGAGGCGGTCAGACCGTCAGGTCGAAGCTCGCCAGCACGGGAACGTGGTCGCTCGGCTGTTCCCAGCCGCGCACCGGGCGCAGGATGCGGCTGGCGTGACCCGAGGCGGCGATGTCGCTCGTGGCCCAGATGTGGTCGAGCCTGCGGCCCCGGTCCGAGGCGTTCCAGTCGCGGTTGCGGTAGCTCCACCAGCTGAAAAGCGGCCCCGAGGGGATGTCCTGCCGGGTGATGTCCACCCAGTTGCCGGCCTCCTGCGCGTCGGCCAGATGCGCGACCTCGATGGGCGTGTGGCTGACGATCTTCAGCAGTTGCTTGTGCGACCAGACATCATCCTCGCGCGGGGCGATGTTCAGGTCGCCGACGAGGATCGAACGGCTCGGCGGCTCGGCGTGGAAGGCGTCGCGCATGTCGGTGAGATAGTCGAGTTTCTGGCCGAACTTCTCGTTGACCGTGCGATCCGGCGTGTCGCCGCCGGCGGGAACGTAGAAGTTGTGGACGGTGACACCGTTTTCCAGCCGCGCGGCGACGTGGCGGGCGTGGCCGAGATTCGCGTGGTCGCGCTCGCCCGCGTCCTCGATCGGCAGGCGCGAGAGGATCGCGACGCCGTTATAGCCGCGCTGGCCCCGCGCGACCGACCAGCGGTAGCCCATGTCCGCGAAAAGCTGCAGCGGCAGCTTGTCCACGGGCGACTTGCATTCCTGCAGGCAGATGATGTCGGGCGCTTCCTCGGTCAGAAGCCGCGCGACGAGACCGGACCGAAGCCGGAGCGAGTTGATATTCCAGGTGGCGATGGTGAACATGGGCGGTATGTGGCCCATCGCGGCGGGAAACGGAACCCCGCCGAGGGTGCGGATCAGGGGCGGGCCGCCAGCCGCTGTTCGAGGAAGCGAAGCACCTGGGCTTCCTCGGGGCGAAGGCCGGTGCCGTCCAGCTCGTCCGCGATCTCCTCGCGCATCTCCAGCACCAGATCGTCGGCCAGATAGCTGTCGATCACCTGCGGGTGGATATAGCATTTGCGGCAGATCGTGGGGGTGTTGCCCAGCCGGGCGGCCACGCGGTCGATGGCCTCGCGCACATTGCGCTTGGCGGCGGCCTCGCTGCCGGCCGCCTCGTATTCGGCCAGCGCCATCGCCGCCAGAACCGTGCCGGTCCAGGTGCGGAAGTCCTTGGCGGTAATGTCGCTGCCGGTGATGTCCTTGAGATAGGCGTTGACGTCGCCCGACGTGACCTCGCGCCGCTCGCCGTCCTCATCGAGATACTGGAACAGATGCTGCCCCGGCAGATCCTGGCTTTTCCGCACGATATTGGCGATGCGGCGGTCGCGGACGGACAGGTCCCATTGCTTGCCCGACTTGCCCTTGAACCGGAACCGCACCTCGGCGCCCGAGATGTCCACATGCCGGTCGCGCAGGGTGGTCAGGCCGTGGGACTTGTTCTGCCTGGCGTAATCCTCGTTGCCGACGCGGATCATTGTGGTTTCCAGCAGCCGCACGACGGTCGCCAGCACCTTCTGGCGCGGGATGCCCCGGCGGGACAGGTCCGCGTCCACCCGCTCGCGCAGGGCGGGCAGGGCGCGGGCGAAGTCGAGCATCCGTTCGTATTTGGCGCTGTCGCGCACCTCGCGGAAGCGGGGGTGATAGCGGTATTGCTTGCGCCCCCGCGCGTCGCGGCCGGTGGCCTGAAGATGGCCGTTCGGGTCGGGGCAGATCCAGACGTCGGTATAGGCGGGCGGGATCGCCAGCGCCCTGATGCGCGCCAGTTCGCCCTTGTCGCGGATCGGCTTGCCATCGAGGCCGCGGAAGCTCCACCCCTTGCCGGCGCGGCGGCGGGTGATGCCGGGCTCGGCGTCGCTGACATAGACCAGCCCGGCGCCCTCTGCGGCATCCTGGGGATCGACGACTGTTCCTGTGTCACTGGGCATTCACCTACCCGAACGAGGCCAGTTCGGAACGGCGGATGCCCCGGTTTCGTTCCGCCGGGCGGGTCAGGAGGGATTGCCGCCCGCCGCCCCGTAATGCTCGCCCGCCGGTTCGCGGATGCGGTATTCCACGATCTCGGTGCGTTGCAGGAAGACGAAGTTGTCGTCGGAGATCATCGTCAGGCGCAGGCCCAGCCCGTCATCCCAGACCGACAGCCCTTCGAGGTTGTCATACTGCCGGAACCGCGTCGTCAGCAGGATGCGCCCCGGCCCCAGCGCACCCTCGCCCAGATCGAAGCGGCGCACGCGCGAGGCGAAACCCATCAGGCCCTTGAAGTCCCGCTCCAGCAGATAGAGCCGACCGTCCGGGCCGATATCGGCGGCGACGGGGGCGAAGCCGTCCAGATGCGGGATCGTCCACGGGATCGTCCACTCGCCGTCCCGCCGGACCCAGACGGGGTATTCCTTCGCCCCGGCGGGCCGTGCTTCGGGGATCGTCAGCAGCGCGCCGCCGGGCAGGATCGCCAGCGCCTCCAATGCGGTGTTGCGGCTGAGCTTGCGGAAGCCGGGATGTCCCTCGATGGGGGTCGAGGGGGAATCGGGCGTGTCGTAGCGGGCGACACGGACCATCCCCTCGAAGCTGACATAGATCTCACCCTCCGGGCCGATGGCCATGCCTTCGGAATCGCCGATCCAGCCGGGCGGAAGGGGCTTGCCCTTCTGGTCGCGCAGCCGGGCGGCGCCGGCGGCGGTCATTTCGCGGATGCGGCCCTGCCGGTCGCGGTGGATGCTGCCCCAGCGCAGCATCGCCCGGTCGGAAAGGACGGTGTAGGTCGATCCGTCGTCCGACACCTCGATCCCGGAAAAGCCGCCGAAATCCTCCTCGGGCACCCGCCAGACGAAGGTGCCCACATGCTCCACGCTGAGCGGCGCGGGGGCGGGGGAGGAGGCGAGCGGCGGGGGCGCGGCGGACGAGACCGGCACCGCCCCCGCGCAGGCGGCGGCCAGTCCCAGCGCGAGCGCCGCCGTCAGCGCGAGACGAGGGCCTGACATGCGCGTGGCAGTTCGCTCATCCGGTAGCTGCGGGGGTGGCGGTAATCGGGATTCGGCGGCGCGGGCGGCGGCGGGTCGATGCGGTTGCGAATCCACTGCGCGGCCTCTTCGCAGCCGTCGCCGGGGGGCGGGGCGGCCTGGTTCTCGCAGCCGGGCGATCCCGCCTGGCAGGCGAGCCGGACGTGGAAGTGATAGTCGTGCCCGCCAATGGGGCGGATCTTGCGCAGATAGGCGCGGTCGCCGCGCTCGGCGTTGCACATCATCACCTTTGCCACCGGATCGACGAAGATGCGGGCGACGCGCGGGTCGCTGGCGGCGGCGCGGATGATGCCGTGATGGGCCGCCGACCACAGGTCGCTGGCCGCGACCCCGCCGCGCACGACCGATTGCGACGAGATGTTCTCGCGCTGCTGGGGCGACAGACGCAGGGACGAGGGCGGCAGCATCCAGATGTCCGCGTCCAGCCCGATCTGGTGGCTGGCATGGCCGGTCAGCATCGGCCCGCCCATCGGCTGGCTCATGTCGCCGATGTAAAGACCGGGCCAGCCATATTGCGTCGCCGCCCGCGACAGGCCGATTAGGAAGCCGACCAGCTCGGGCTGGCCCCAGTTGCGGTTGCGCGACAGCCGCATGGCCTGCCAGGTCGGGCCGCTTTCCGGCAACTGCACGTTGCCCGACGCGCAGCCCCGCGAATAGCCGCCGATGGCCTGCGGCTGGGCGCGGTTGGCGACGCTCTGGGCGCCGAAGACGTCCTTGGCCAGCGGCTCGGCCAGGACGGGCTGCGCCATGACGGCGGCAAGCGCCAGCGCCATGGCGGCTTTCAGGGTCTTGCGGATCACTGCTCGCTCTCTCCCTCAGGGTTGACCCATCTTAGCAGCAGCAGCGACAGAAGGAACATCACGATCAGCGGCGAAATGCCGAGGCGCTGGTTGCCGGAGATCTGGGTGACGGCGGCGATGCTGGCGGGTGCGAGGAACGCCGTCGCCTTGCCGGACAGGGCGTAGAGGCCGAACGCCTCGGTCGCGCGTTCGGGATGGGCGTGGCGCACCATCATCGTTCGGCTGGCGGCGGCCAACGCCCCGCCCGCGCCGCCGATGGCGACGCCGCACAGCAGGAAGATCGCGTCGGGCGCGCGCGAGCCGGGGGCGAAGGGCGCGCCGAAGATCGCCTCGCGCCCCATGCCGACCAGCAGCGTGCAGACGGCGGCGAGGACCAGTGTGCAGCCGATGATGACCGGCTTCGGCCCCCAGCGCCGGTCGGCCCGCCCGCCCAGCCAGCTGATGAGCGCGGCGGCCAGCGCGCTGATGACGCCGAAGACGCCCGACCAGATCACCGGCCAGCCGAGAACCGTTCCCGCATAGACCCCGCCGAAGGCGTAGAGCCCGTTCAGCCCGTCCCGCGACAGCATCGACGACACGAGCCACGCCGCCAGCGAGTGCCGGTGCCGCAGGCTGCGGAGCAGCCGGCCCAGATCGGCCAACGCAGGCCCGATCCGAACCGGGCGGCGCGGCCCGGCAGGCTCGCGCACCCAGGCGAAGAACGGGATCATGAACACCGCATACCAGAGGGCGGTGAACGGGCCGACGAAGCGTGTACCTTCCCGCGCCCCGGCATCCAGCCCAAGCGCGGGCGGGTTCCCCAGCAGCGTCAGCCCGCTGACGGCGCTTTCCGCGAACAGCGCCAGCATGATCGCCAGCGACAGCACCCCGCCCAGATAGCCGAAGGCGAAGCCGCCGCCCGACAGCCGCCCGACCTCCTCGCGCGGCCCGAGCGAGGGCAGCAGGGCGTTGGTGAAGATGGTGGCGAACTCCATCCCGATCAGGCCGAGGCCGAAGAAGACCAGCGCGGGAACCAGCGGCGGATCGGTGGGGGCGAGGATCCACAGCCCCGCCGCGCCGATGATGTAGAACAGCGAGAACAGCCTGATCCACGGCATCCGCCGCCCCGACGTGTCGGCGACCGCGCCAAGCACCGGGGCGAGCACGGCGATGAAAACCCCGGAGAGGGCGAGCGCATAGCCCCACAGCGTCTGCGCCCTTGCGCCCGCCGCCTCGGGTGTCATGCCCTGTGCGACAAACGCGCCCCGCGCCACTTCCGCGAAGTAGATCGAGAAGATGAAGGTCAGCAGCAGCGTGGCATAGGGCTGGCTCGCCCAGTCGAAGAACCACCAGCCCCAGATGCGCCGGCGCGTGTCCCGATCCGTCATGCCGCCCCCGAGTGCTGCGGGGACTGGCCCCATGCGGGCGCATAAGGCCGAAGCGGAGTCAGGCTGGCAAGTCCCCGGTGCGCTCGCCCACCGGGATCGCGGGCAGGACCGGCGGCCACGGGCGCTGGGACTCCGATCGGGTCCAGGTCTGCACCCATTCGGGCAGTGGCGGGCTCGGCTCGGTGATGCCGAGGGCGGCGACCAGTTCGGCGGGCGGGACGATGCCGGACCGGCCCTTGCCGCCCACGATGGCGACGCGCAGAAGGATGTGGTTGCAGCACTCGCCCCCGCTCCAGATCGACTGCTCCATATACAGGAAGCGGTGATCCCAGCCCATCATCCGCGAGACCTGCGTGAAACGCTGCATCGCCCTGATGCGGCGGCGGTAGCGGACCGAGTTGCCGGCGACGGTGAAGCCCCAGTTCTTCTCGCGGAAGGTGTCGAACAACCCCATCCGCAGCACCATCGGCACTCGGCCGAGATCATACAGCGTCAGGGTGCGGCCGTTGTTCAGCTCCATCCACGGGTCGAGGTCCCACGGCCAGCAGCGATGGGTCGAGACATGCGCGTCGAACGGCCCGATGCGGGGTGCGCGGCGGGCGGCGGACATGCCGCGGAGGAAGCGGAAGATCGGATACATGCGGGCGTCCTTTCCCGTTCACGGGCTAGTGAGGGCGCGTGGCCGGGTCAAGCACGACGGAACGGCATGTCCGCCGCCTGCTTGCGCGGCGGGCCGCAACGGCCTACCTGAACGCGAACGCCCGTCAAAGATGCCGAGAGGAAGGACGCGATGACCACGCTCTACCAGGCCCTGATGCTGATTCTGGACATCGTCTGGTGGATCATGATCGCGCATATCATCATGTCGTGGCTCATCAACTTCCAGGTGCTGAACCTGCGCCAGCCGCTCGTCGCGCAGATCTGGGACGGGCTGAGCCGCCTGCTGGAGCCGATCTATCAGCCGATCCGCAACATCCTGCCGAACACCGGCGGTCTGGATCTCGCGCCGCTGGTCCTGTTCATCGCGATCATCATCCTGCAGCAGGCGCTGCGCAACAACGCCGGCTTCTTCCTGGGCTACTGATGCCCACCGAGCTTCTCCGCGAAGTCTGGGGCTTCGACGATTTCCGCCCCGGCCAGCAGGAGATCGTGCAGGCCGTGGCCGAGGGCCGCGACGTGCTGGCGATCATGCCGACGGGCGGGGGCAAGTCGCTCTGCTACCAGCTTCCGGCGCTGATGCGGGACGGGGTGACGGTGGTCATCTCGCCGCTGATCGCCCTGATGCGCGATCAGGTGCGGTCCCTGCGCGAGGCGGGGGTGGCGGCCGGCGCGCTGACCTCCGGCAATACCGAGGAGGAAAGCGCGCAGGTCTTCGAGGCGCTGCAAGCCGGGGCGCTGAAGGTTCTCTACATGGCGCCCGAGCGGCTGGCATCCGGCGCGACGGTGCCGATGCTTCGCCGCGCGGGCGTCACGGCCATCGCGGTGGACGAGGCGCATTGCGTCAGCCAGTGGGGCCATGATTTCCGCCCCGATTACCTGCGGGTGGGCGAGCTGCGCCGGGCGCTTGACGTGCCGCTGGCCGCCTTCACCGCGACCGCCGACGCGGAAACGCGGGGCGAGATCGTGGCGCGGCTGTTCGGCGAGGCGGCTCCGCTCACGTTCCTGCGCGGCTTCGACCGGCCGAACATCCACCTGGCGTTCCAGCCCAAGGACGGGCCGCGTCGGCAGATCATGGATTTCGCGGCGGCACGGCGCGGACAGTCCGGCATCGTCTACTGCGCGACCCGCGCCAAGACCGAGACGCTGGAAAGGGCCCTGAACGACGCCGGCATCCCCGCCGTCGCCTATCACGGCGGGATGGAGGCCGAGCTGCGCCGCGAGGTCGAAGGCCGCTTCCAGCGCGAGGATGGGCTGGTGGTCACCGCCACCGTCGCCTTCGGCATGGGCATCGACAAGCCCGACATCCGCTGGGTCGCCCATGCCGACCTGCCGAAATCCATCGAATCCTACTATCAGGAAATCGGCCGCGCGGGCCGTGACGGCGCGCCTGCGGAAACGCTGACGCTCTACGGCCCCGACGACATCCGCCTGCGCCGGACCCAGATCGACGAGGGGCTGGCCCCGCCCGAGCGCAAGCAGGCCGATCATGGCCGTCTCAACACCCTGCTGGGGCTGGCGGAGGCGACCGCCTGCCGCCGTCAGGTGCTGCTGGGTTATTTCGGCGAGGAAGCCGAGCCCTGCGGCAATTGCGATCTCTGCGACACCCCGCCCGAGGTCTTCGACGCGACCCAGCCGGTGCGGATGGCGCTGTCGGCGATCCTGCGGACGGGCGAGTGGTTCGGGCAGGGGCATGTCATCGACGTGCTGACCGGCAACGCGACAGAGAAGGTGACGCAGCGCGGGCATGACCAGCTGCCGACCTTCGGGGTGGGAAAGGGCACACCGAAAGCTGAATGGCAGGCAATCCTGCGGCAGATGCTCGGCCGCGACCTGATCCGCCCCGACCCGGAACGCCACGGCGGGCTGCGGATCACCGAGGCCGCGCATCCGGTGCTGCGGGGCGAGGAAACCGTGACGCTGCGCCGCGACCTGATCCGCAAGGCGCGGCCCTCGACCGTCGTCAAGGCCCAGGTGGACGAGGAGGACGCGCCGCTGCTGTCCGCGCTGAAGGCCAAGCGCCGCGAACTGGCCGAATCGCAGGGCGTGCCCGCCTATGTGATCTTTCCTGACAAGACGCTGATCGAGATGGCGCAGTCGCGCCCCTCGACGCTGGACGGAATGGCCCGCATCGGCGGCGTCGGCGCGAAGAAGCTGGAAAGCTATGGCGAGGCGTTCCTGCGCGTGATCGCAGGCGACACGCCACCGATGCATCCCGCCCGCCGCGCCCTGGCCGGGCGCGAGGCGGGGGCGCTGTTCGACCGGCTGGAGGCCGCCGCCCGCGATCTGGCGCGCGGCGAGGACGGGACCGGCAAGCCGCTGTCGCTGTCGGCCTCGCTCATCCGGCGGATCGCGCAGGACCGGCCGGGCGATCTGTCGCGCTATCTCGGCCCGGCGCAGCTCGACCGCTTCGGCGCCGCCTTCCGGCGCGAGATGGAACAGGGCTGATCCAACGCCGCCCGATTCCCCTTGATCCGGGCGCGCGGCTAGATTATGCCCACGCTCGGCCTAGGGGTATAGCTCAGTTGGTAGAGCATCGGTCTCCAAAACCGAGGGTCGTGGGTTCGAGTCCCCCTGCCCCTGCCAGCCATTCCGAAATCGGTCGCCCCGTCACGGCCGCGCTTGCATCGCGGGCGCGGGGCCTTTATCTGGACGGCTGCACACGCAAGGGACTGCCATGACCAACCCCGCCCAGCTCATCAGTCAGGTCCGCGCCGAAGCCGCCAAGATCACGTGGCCGGGCCGGCGCGAGGTGATGACCACCACGCTGATGGTCTTCGTGATGGCCGGGCTGTTCAGCCTGTTCTTCTTTCTGGTCGACCTGCTGATCCGCACCGGGGTCAGCACCGTGCTGCGGACCGTTTCCGGCTAAGGCCGGCGCGCAGCGTTCAGGCTTGCCAAACCGGCGCGGCGGCGCTAGGTCCGTTGACCTTGCCGGCCTTCCCCTGGCGTGCGCCGAATCGGCTGCGCGCCCTTTGCGTTCGGGGAAGCGGGCCGGGCGATTGCGAATTTCAGCGGGCCGCGCGTCCGCCCTCAGGGACGAACAAGGAACGATCTGGCAATGGCAAAACGGTGGTATTCGGTCAGCGTCCTCTCCAACTTCGAGAAGAAGGTGGCCGAGGCGATCCGTCAGGCCGTGGCCGAGAAGGGCCTCGAGGACGAGATCGACGAGGTGCTGGTCCCGACCGAGGAAGTGATCGAGATCCGCCGCGGCAAGAAGGTCACGTCCGAACGCCGCTTCATGCCGGGCTACGTGCTGGTCCACATGGACCTGTCGGACCGCACCTATCACCTGGTCAACTCGATCAACCGCGTCACCGGGTTCCTCGGCGCACAGGGCAAGCCGATGCCGATGCGCGACGACGAGGTGAACCTGATGCTCAACCGCACGGGCGAGGGCGCGCCGGCCGAGCCGCGCAACCTGATCCGCTTCGAGGTCGGCGAGAACGTGAACGTGACCGATGGCCCGTTCGAGGGCTTCTCGGGCATGGTCGAGGAAGTGGACGACGTGTCGGGCCGCATCAAGGTCACGGTGTCGATCTTCGGCCGGCCGACGCCGGTCGAACTGGAATTCACGCAGGTCAGCAAGACCTCGTGATGTCGCGCGGGAGGCAGGGCCCCACGGGGCCCGCCGCACCGCTATGTCGGTCCGCATGGCGCGGACGTGATGAAAAGGAGAAGGCCAGATGGCCAAGAAAGTCGTCGGCAGCCTCAAGCTGCAAGTGAAGGCGGGGCAGGCGAATCCGTCCCCGCCCATCGGCCCGGCGCTGGGTCAGCGCGGGATCAACATCATGGAATTCTGCAAGGCGTTCAACGCCCGCACGCAGGAGTTGGAGCCGGGCGCCCCGACCCCGACCGTGATCACCTATTACGCCGACAAGTCGTTCACCTTCGAGACTAAGACCCCGCCCGCGGCGTTCCTGCTCAAGAAGGCCGCCGGCCTGAAGCCGCAGGGCAAGCGCAACCGTGCCAAGGGCGCGGAAAAGCCGGGCCGTGGCGGCTCGGCCGGGTCCGTGACCGTCGCGCAGGTCCGCGAGATCGCCGAAACGAAGATGAAGGACCTGTCCGCGACCGACGTCGAGTCCGCGATGCAGATCATCCTCGGCTCGGCCAAATCGATCGGCATCGAGGTGAAGGGCTAAGTCATGGCAAAGCTGTCCAAGAAGAAAGCCGCCGCCCGCGAGGCGTTCGCCGGCAAGTCGAACCTCGCCGTCGAGGAAGCCCTGGCGCTGGTCAAGGCCAACGCGACCGCCAAGTTCGATGAAACGGTCGAGATCGCGATGAACCTGGGCGTCGATCCGCGCCACGCCGACCAGATGGTCCGCGGCGTCGTGACGCTGCCCAACGGCACCGGCAAGGACGTGCGCGTCGCCGTCTTCGCGCGCGGCGCCAAGGCGGACGAGGCGAAGGCCGCCGGCGCCGAAGTCGTCGGCGCCGAAGACCTGGTGGAAAGCATCCAGGGCGGGAATATCGACTTCGACCGCGTGATCGCGACGCCGGACATGATGCCGCTGGTCGGTCGTCTGGGCAAGATCCTCGGCCCGCGCAACCTGATGCCGAACCCCAAGGTCGGCACCGTGACGATGGACGTGAAGTCCGCCGTCGAGGCGGCGAAAGGCGGCGAGGTCCAGTTCAAGGCCGAGAAGGCGGGCGTCGTCCATGCCGGCGTCGGCAAGACCTCGTTCGACGCCGAGAAACTGGCCCAGAACATCCGCGCCTTCGTGGACGCGGTGAACCGGGCGAAGCCTTCGGGCGCCAAGGGCACCTATCTGAAGAAGGTCTCGATCAGCTCGACCATGGGTCCGGGCGTGTCGCTGGACCTGACCTCGGCCACCCAGGCCTGATTTCCCGGCGGGCCGCCGGCGCTGCCGCGCGGCCTGCCGCTTGCCATCCGGCCCATGCGGACGTATGAGGCCGGTTCCATCCCGAATCTTCCCGATTCGGGATGCCTGTCCGAGACGGAGGGCCGGTGCGTGAACACCGCTAAGTCCTTCCCGAGATGGAAGTCGAGCATTTTTCCGAAGGTTCCACCTTTGGGCGATCTCGGGTCCATCATGCGGACCCGACCGGCTGCCCTTCTGGCGGCCGGACAAGAGAGCCGGGGGGGAACCCCCATACGTGGAGTGAACCGTGGATAGAGCCCAAAAAGAACAGGTGGTCGATGAACTCGGCCAGATCTTTGCAAGCTCTGGCGTCGTGGTGGTTGCCCGCTACGAAGGGATGACGGTTGCCGAGATGCAGGCCCTGCGCGCGCAGATGCGCGAGGCGGGGGGTGCAGTCCGCGTTGCCAAGAACAGGCTCGCCAAGATCGCCCTGGAGGGGAAACCGGCCGCTTCGATCGCCGATTACCTGACGGGCATGACCGTGCTCGCCTTCTCCGAAGACCCCGTGGCTGCGGCCAAGGTCTCGGACGCGTATGCCAAGACGAACGACAAGTTCGTCATCCTTGGCGGCGCGATGGGCGAGAACGCTCTCGACCCGGCCGGTGTGAAGGCCGTGGCGCAGATGCCGTCGCGCGAGGAGCTTATCGCTTCGATCGTGGCTGCCATCGGTGCCCCGGCGTCGAACATCGCGGGCGCGATCGGCGCACCTGCCAGCAACATCGCGGGCATCCTCACGACTCTGGAAGAGCGCGAGGCCGCCTGAGGCAATCCCGTCCCCTCGTGGGGTGTTTGCCCCGACGTTGGAACATCTTGAGTGAAAGAACGGAAAAATGGCTGATCTGAAACAACTCGCCGAACAAATCGTCGGTCTGACCCTGCTGGAAGCGCAGGAGCTGAAGACGATCCTGAAAGACGAATACGGCATCGAGCCGGCTGCCGGTGGCGCCGTCATGATGGCCGGCCCCGCTGCGGGCGCGGCTGAAGCCGTGGAAGAAAAGACCGAATTCGACGTCGTGCTGACCGAGGCGGGCGCCAACAAGATCAACGTGATCAAGGAAGTGCGCGCGATCACCGGCCTGGGCCTGAAGGAAGCCAAGGACCTGGTCGAAGCCGGCGGCAAGGTCAAGGAAGGCGCGGCCAAGGCCGATGCCGAGGAAATGAAGAAGAAGCTCGAAGCGGCTGGCGCCAAGGTCGAGCTGAAGTAATCCGCCCCTCGCGGATTGCGTTGACAGACCAGGCAGGGTCCGGGAATTTTCCGGTCCCTGCCGAGCCCGTCTTGAAGGACGCTCGGCGTGCCCCTACATAGGGCGGCCCGAGCTTCCCTCAGGGCGTGTTCGCGGTTCGGGAGCCGTGCGGTGGGACGCATGGCGCGAATTGGACCGTGACCCCTGACATTCGTAAGCGTGCCGCCGATCGTGCCCCGACGATCCGCCGCGCGCGATGACGAAAGGCGAAAATATCCCATGGCGCAAGCTTACGTCGGCCAGAAGCGCATCCGGCGCTATTACGGCAATATCCGCGAAGTGCTGGAGATGCCGAACCTGATCGAGGTTCAGAAAAGTTCCTACGACCTGTTCCTGGCCTCGGGCGAGGGCGCTGGCCACAACGACGGCGAAGGCATTCAGGGCGTCTTTCAGTCGGTCTTCCCCGTCAAGGACTTCAACGAGACCGCGACGCTCGAGTTCGTGAAATACGAGCTGGAGCGGCCGAAATACGACGTCGAGGAGTGCCAGCAGCGCGACATGACCTATGCCGCGCCGCTGAAGGTGACGCTGCGCCTGATCGTGTTCGACGTGGACGAGAACACCGGCGCCAAGGCGGTCAAGGACATCAAGGAACAGGACGTCTACATGGGCGACATGCCCCTGATGACGCAGAACGGCACGTTCATCGTGAACGGGACCGAGCGGGTGGTCGTCAGCCAGATGCACCGCTCGCCGGGCGTGTTCTTCGACCATGACCGCGGCAAGACCCATTCCTCGGGCAAGCTGCTCTTCGCGTGCCGGATCATCCCCTATCGCGGCTCGTGGCTCGATTTCGAGTTCGACGCCAAGGATCTGGTGTTCGCGCGCATCGACCGTCGCCGGAAGCTGCCGGTGACGACGCTGCTCTATTCCCTCGGGATGGATCAGGAAGGCATCATGGATGCCTTCTACGACACCGTGGATTACGAGTTGCAGGGCTCGCGCGCCGAGCCCGGCGGCTGGGTCACGCGGTTCTTCCCCGAGCGTGTGCGCGGCACCCGCCCGGCCTTCGACCTGATCGACGCCGATACCGGCGAGGTCATCACCAAGGCCGGCGAGAAGGTGACGCCGCGTCTCGTCAAGAAGCTGATCGAGTCCGGCGAGGTCTCGCGCCTGCTGATGCCGTTCGAGCGGATCATCGGCCGCTTCGTCGCGCGCGACATCATCAACGAGCAGACCGGCCTGATCTATGCCGAGGCGGGCGACGAGATCACCGCCGAATACAGCAAGGACGGCACGGAACTGACCGGCGGCCTGCTGAAGGTGCTGCTGGACAACGACATCACCACCATTCCGGTGCTGGACATCGACCACGTCAACGTGGGCCCGTATATCCGCAACACGCTGGCGGCCGACAAGAACATGAACCGCGACGGTGCCCTGATGGACATCTATCGCGTCATGCGCCCCGGCGAGCCGCCGACCGTGGAAGCCGCCTCGGCCCTGTTCGAATCGCTGTTCTTCGACAGCGAACGCTATGACCTGTCCGCCGTCGGCCGGGTCAAGATGAACATGCGCCTCGATCTCGACGCGCCGGACACCCAGCGCACGCTGCGCCGCGAGGACATCATCTCGTGTATCCGCGGGCTGGTGGAACTGCGCGACGGCAAGGGCGAGATCGACGACATCGACCACCTCGGCAACCGCCGGGTGCGCTCGGTCGGCGAGTTGATGGAGAACCAGTATCGCATCGGCCTGCTGCGCATGGAGCGGGCGATCCGGGAGCGCATGTCGGGGGTCGAGATCGACAACGTAATGCCGCAGGACCTCATCAACGCCAAGCCCGCGGCGGCGGCGGTGCGCGAGTTCTTCGGCTCCTCGCAGCTGTCGCAGTTCATGGACCAGACCAACCCGCTGTCGGAAGTGACGCACAAACGCCGCCTGTCGGCCCTCGGGCCGGGCGGTCTGACGCGCGAGCGCGCGGGCTTCGAGGTGCGCGACGTTCACCCGACCCATTACGGCCGGATGTGCCCGATCGAGACGCCGGAAGGCCAGAACATCGGCCTCATCAACAGCCTCGCGACCTATGCCCGTGTGAACAAGTATGGCTTCATCGAGACCCCTTACCGCAAGGTGATCGAGGGGCAGGTGACGGACGACGTGGTCTATATCTCGGCCACCGAGGAGATGCGCCACACCGTCGCCCAGGCGAACGCCGAGCTGGATCAGGACGGCCGCTTCGTGGATGAGCTGATCAGCACGCGGCAGGCGGGCGATTTCACCATGAACCCGGTCGAAGCCGTGGACCTGATCGACGTGTCTCCGAAGCAGCTTGTTTCGGTGGCGGCGGCGCTGATCCCGTTCCTGGAAAACGACGACGCCAACCGCGCGCTGATGGGCGCCAACATGCAGCGTCAGGCTGTCCCGCTGCTGCGGGCCGAGGCGCCGTATGTCGGCACCGGCATGGAGGCGACCGTGGCCCGCGATTCGGGGGCCGCGATCATGGCCCGCCGTGGCGGGGTCATCGACCAGGTCGATGCGTCGCGGATCGTCGTCCGGGCGACCGAAGGTCTGGGCGCCGGGGACGCGGGCGTGGACATCTATCGCCTGCGCAAGTTCAAGCGCTCGAACCAGTCCTCGACCATCAACCAGCGTCCGCTGGTGAAGGTGGGCGAGCGGGTGCAGACCGGGCAGGTGATCGCGGACGGCCCCTCGACCGATCAGGGCGAGCTGGCCATCGGCCGCAACGTGGTCGTCGCGTTCATGCCGTGGAACGGCTACAACTACGAGGACTCGATCCTCGTGAGCGAGCGCATCCACCGCGACGACGTCTATACCTCGATCCACATCGACGAATACGAAGTGGCGGCCCGCGACACCAAGCTCGGCCCGGAGGAGATCACCCGCGACATCCCGAACGTCGGCGAGGAAGCCTTGCGCAACCTCGACGAGGCCGGCATCGTCTATATCGGCGCCGAGGTCGGGCCGGGCGACATCCTCGTGGGCAAGATCACCCCCAAGGGCGAGTCCCCGATGACGCCCGAGGAAAAGCTGCTGCGCGCCATCTTCGGCGAAAAAGCGTCGGACGTGCGGGACACCTCGCTGCGCCTGCCGCCGGGTGCCTATGGCACCATCGTCGAGGTGCGGGTCTTCAACCGCCACGGCGTCGAAAAGGACGAACGTGCGCTGCAGATCGAACGGGAAGAGGTCGAACGCCTCGCCCGCGACCGCGATGACGAGCAGGCGATCCTCGACCGCAACATCTACGCGCGGCTGAAGTCGCTGATCCTCGGCAAGAAGGCGGTGAAGGGGCCGAAGGGCGTCCGCTCGGGCACCAGCATCGACGAGGATCTGCTCGGCAGCCTCAGCCGCGGCCAGTGGTGGCAGCTGGCGGTCGCCGAGGAGGACACCGCCAAGGAAGTCGAGGCGCTGAACCAGCAATACGACGTGCAGAAGAAGGCGCTGGAAGCCCGCTTCGAGGACAAGGTCGAGAAGGTCCGCCAGGGCGACGACCTGCCCCCCGGCGTGATGAAGATGGTCAAGGTGTTCGTCGCCGTGAAGCGCAAGCTTCAGGCCGGCGACAAGATGGCCGGTCGTCACGGCAACAAGGGCGTCGTGTCCAAGGTGGTCCCGATGGAGGACATGCCGTTCCTCGCCGACGGCACCCCCGTCGATCTGGTGCTGAACCCGCTGGGCGTGCCCTCGCGCATGAACGTGGGCCAGATCCTTGAGGTGCACATGGGCTGGGCCAGCCGCGGGCTGGGGCTTCAGATCAACGAGGCGCTGGAGGATTACCGGCGCAGCGGCGACATGACCCCCGTGCGGGACGCGATGAAGAACGGCTATGGCGACGACATGTTCGCCGCCGAGTTCGCCGACATGGATGACGACCGTCTGGTCGAGCACGCCGAGTCGGTGCGCGAGGGCGTTCCCATCGCCACCCCGGTCTTCGACGGTGCCAAGGAAGCCGACATCAACGACGCGCTGCGGCGCGCCGGGTTCGACACCTCGGGCCAGTCGATCGTGTTCGACGGCCGCACCGGCGAGGCGTTCGCGCGTCCCGTCACGGTCGGGGTGAAATACTTCCTGAAGCTCCACCACCTCGTGGATGACAAGATGCACGCCCGTTCGACCGGCCCCTACAGCCTCGTCACCCAGCAGCCGCTGGGCGGGAAGGCGCAGTTCGGCGGTCAGCGCCTGGGCGAGATGGAGGTCTGGGCTCTGGAAGCCTACGGCGCCGCCTACACCCTGCAGGAGATGCTGACGGTGAAATCGGACGACGTGGCGGGCCGGACCAAGGTCTATGAGAGCATCGTCAAGGGCGAGGACAACTTCGAGGCCGGCGTGCCGGAATCGTTCAACGTTCTGGTCAAGGAGGTCCGGGGTCTGGGCCTCAACATGGAACTCCTGGATGCGGAGGAGGGGGAATAACGGCGCCTGCGGGCGCGTACCCTGCAACCCGCAGGGTGCGCGCCCGCCACGCACCATCCCCCCTCATCCGCGCCACCTCATAAGGTATTCAAATGAACCAGGAACTCAGCACCAATCCGTTCAACCCGATTGCCCCTCCGCGCCAGTTCGACGAGATCAAGATCTCGCTCGCCTCGCCGGAGGAAATCCTCGCCTGGTCGTTCGGCGAGGTGAAGAAGCCCGAAACCATCAACTACCGCACGTTCAAGCCTGAGCGTGACGGGCTGTTCTGCGCGCGCATCTTCGGTCCGATCAAGGACTACGAATGCCTGTGCGGCAAATACAAGCGCATGAAGTATCGCGGCCTCGTCTGCGAGAAATGCGGCGTGGAGGTCACGCTGCAGAAGGTCCGGCGCGAGCGCATGGGCCATATCGAGCTGGCCTCGCCGGTCGCGCATATCTGGTTCCTCAAGTCGCTGCCCTCGCGCATCGGCCTGATGCTGGACATGACGCTGCGCGATCTTGAGCGGATTCTCTACTTCGAGAACTACGTCGTCATCGAGCCGGGTCTGACCGACCTGAGCTATGGCCAGCTGCTGTCCGAGGAAGAGTTCCTCGACGCGCAGGACCAGTATGGCGCCGACGCCTTCACCGCCAATATCGGCGCCGAGGCGATCCGCGAGATGCTGTCGAACATCGACCTGCAGGCGACCGCCGATCAGCTTCGGGAAGACCTGAAGGAAGCCACCGGCGAACTGAAGCCCAAGAAGATCATCAAGCGGCTGAAGATCGTCGAATCGTTCCTCGAGTCGGGCAACCGGCCCGAGTGGATGGTCATGACCGTGATCCCGGTCATTCCGCCGGAACTGCGCCCGCTGGTCCCGCTGGACGGCGGCCGGTTCGCCACCTCCGACCTCAACGACCTCTATCGCCGGGTCATCAACCGGAACAACCGCCTCAAGCGGCTGATCGAACTGCGCGCGCCCGACATCATCGTCCGCAACGAAAAGCGGATGCTGCAGGAGTCGGTCGATGCGCTGTTCGACAACGGCCGCCGCGGCCGCGTCATCACGGGCAACAACAAGCGCCCGCTGAAGTCGCTGTCGGACATGCTGAAGGGCAAGCAGGGCCGGTTCCGGCAGAACCTGCTGGGCAAGCGCGTGGACTTCTCGGGGCGCTCGGTCATCGTGACCGGGCCGGAGCTGAAGCTGCACCAGTGCGGGCTGCCGAAGAAGATGGCCTTGGAGCTGTTCAAGCCGTTCATCTATTCGCGGCTTGAGGCCAAGGGCTATTCGTCCACCGTCAAGCAGGCCAAGAAGCTGGTCGAGAAGGAGCGCCCGGAAGTCTGGGACATCCTCGACGAGGTGATCCGCGAGCATCCGGTGCTGCTGAACCGCGCGCCCACGCTGCACCGCCTCGGCATCCAGGCGTTCGAGCCGATCCTGATCGAGGGCAAGGCGATCCAGCTTCACCCGCTGGTCTGCTCGGCCTTCAACGCCGACTTCGACGGCGACCAGATGGCCGTGCACGTCCCGCTGTCGCTTGAAGCGCAGCTGGAAGCGCGCGTCCTGATGATGTCCACGAACAACGTGCTGTCGCCCGCCAACGGCGCGCCGATCATCGTACCGTCGCAGGATATGGTGCTTGGCCTCTATTACGGCACCATGCAGCGTGACGGTATGGTCGGCGAAGGCATGGCCTTCGGCAACGTGGACGAGGTGGAGCACGCGCTCGCCGCGGGCGCCGTGCATCTGCACGCCGCCATCACCTGCCGGCTGCCGCAGATCGACGAGGACGGCAACGAGGTCATCAAGCGCTTCGAGACGACGCCCGGCCGGGTCCGTCTGGGCGCGCTGCTGCCCAAGAACGCCAAGGCCCCGTTCGAGCTGGTGAACCGCCTGCTGCGCAAGCGGGACGTGCAGAACGTCATCGACACCGTCTACCGCTATTGCGGCCAGAAGGAATCGGTCATCTTCTGCGACCAGATCATGGGCTTCGGCTTCCGCGAGGCGTTCCGCGCCGGCATCAGCTTCGGCAAGAACGACATGGTGGTGCCCGACAACAAGTGGGACATCGTCGGCGAAGTCCAGGACCAGGTGAAGGAGTTCGAGCAGCAGTATCTCGACGGTCTCATCACCCAAGGCGAGAAGTACAACAAGGTCGTGGACGCGTGGTCGAAGTGCAACGACCGCGTGACCGAGTCGATGATGGCGACCATCTCCTCCGCCAAGAAGGACGAGAACGGGGCCGAGGCCGAGCCGAACAGCGTCTATATGATGGCGCATTCGGGCGCGCGGGGCTCGGTCAGCCAGATGAAGCAGCTCGGCGGGATGCGCGGCCTGATGGCCAAGCCCTCGGGCGAGATCATCGAGACGCCGATCATCTCGAACTTCAAGGAAGGCCTGACCGTTCTTGAATACTTCAACTCGACCCACGGCGCCCGGAAGGGCCTGTCGGACACGGCGCTGAAGACGGCGAACTCGGGCTATCTGACCCGGCGTCTGGTGGACGTGGCGCAGGACTGCATCATCCGCGACCATGACTGCGGAACCGAGCGGGCCATCACCGCCTCGGCCGCCGTCAACGATGGCGAGGTGATCGCGCCGCTGGCCGAGCGTATCCTGGGCCGTGTCGCGGCCGAGGACGTGCTGGTTCCCGGCACCGACGAGGTGATCCTGGGCCGCAACGAGCTGATCGACGAGCGCAAGGCTGACGCCATCGAGGCGGCGGGCGTGCTGAACGTGCGGATCCGCTCGGCCCTCACCTGCGAGGCCGAGGACGGCGTCTGCGCGCTCTGCTACGGGCGCGACCTCGCGCGCGGCACGCTGGTCAACATCGGCGAGGCGGTGGGCATCATCGCCGCGCAGTCGATCGGCGAGCCGGGCACGCAGCTGACGATGCGGACCTTCCACATCGGCGGCATCGCGCAGGGTGGCCAGCAGTCGTTCGTCGCCGCGAACCAGGAAGGGACCGTCAGGTTCGAGAACGAGTCGGTTCTGGAGAACGCCGCGGGCGAGCTGATCGTGACCAGCCGCACGATGATGCTGCACGTCTTCAATGACCAGGGCACCGCGCTGGCCAGCCACAAGCTGACCTACGGCTCGAAGCTGCTGGTCCGCGACGGCGAGCAGGTCGGGCGCGGCGCCAAGCTGTTCGAATGGGACCCCTACACCCTGCCGATCATCGCCGAGACGGCCGGCATCGCGCGCTTCGTCGATCTGCTCAGCGGGCTGTCGGTGCGCGACGAGACCGACGAGGCGACGGGCATGACCCAGAAGATCGTCACCGACTGGCGGTCGGCGCCGAAAGGCAGCGACCTCAAGCCCGAGATCATCGTCATGGATGAGACCGGCGAGCCGGTGCGGAACGAGCAGGGCAACCCGATCAGCTATCCGATGTCGGTGGATGCGGTCCTGTCGATCGAGGACGGGCAGGAGATCAAGGCAGGCGACGTGATCGCGCGGATCCCGCGAGAGGGCGCACGGACCAAGGACATCACCGGGGGTCTTCCCCGCGTGGCGGAACTGTTCGAAGCGCGCCGTCCCAAGGACCACGCCATCATCGCCGAGGCCGATGGCACGGTGAAGTTCGGCAAGGACTACAAGAACAAGCGCCGGATCATCGTTCAGCCCGCCGACGAGAACCTCGAGCCCGTCGAATACATGGTGCCGAAAGGCAAGCACATCCCGGTGCAGGAAGGCGACTTCGTGCAGAAGGGTGAGTACATCATGGACGGCAACCCGGCTCCGCACGACATCCTGCGGATCATGGGGATCGAGGCGCTGGCCGACTACCTGATCGACGAGGTGCAGGACGTCTATCGATTGCAAGGCGTGAAGATCAACGACAAGCACATCGAGGTGATCGTCCGCCAGATGCTGCAGAAGATCGAGATCCTGGACAGCGGCGAGACCACGCTGCTCAAGGGGGAACACGTGGACCGCGAGGAGTTCGAGGAAGAGAACGCCAAGATCGAGGCCCGCGGCGGCCGCCCGGCACAGGGCGAGCCGGTTCTGCTCGGCATCACCAAGGCGAGCCTGCAGACCCGCAGCTTCATCAGCGCCGCGTCGTTCCAGGAAACGACCCGCGTGCTGACCGAGGCCGCGGTTCAGGGCAAGCGCGACAAGCTGGTGGGGCTGAAGGAGAACGTCATCGTCGGCCGGCTGATCCCCGCCGGCACCGGCGGCGCCACCCATCGCGTCACCCGCATCGCCGAGGACCGCGACAACGAGGTGATCGAGATGCGCAAGGCCGAGGCCGAGGCTGCGGCGGCCCTTGCCGTCCCGGTTCAGGACGGCGCGGCGGATGTCGATATCGACACGGTCATCACCTCGCCTGAGGAGTGATCGGACCGCCATCGGATCACGGGGCCCGGCGGAAACGCCGGGCCTTTTTCGTTTCATGCGAAGGCCCTGCCGGCCGGGCTTTCCTTTGCGCGAAGTTCATGGCTTAGCTGTGCCGCATAACCGGACACCGCCATGCGAACCCCGATCATCACCCCCAGCCGCCGGCTTCGGCCGCGCTCCGAACCGCGCGCCCGCACGCAGGAGGGCGACAACCTGCTCGGCGCCGGGCTGATGATGCTGTCGGCCACGGCGACCGTGTCGAACGACACGGCGATGAAGTTCGTCAGCCAGGCGCTGCCGCTGTCTGAGGCGATGTTCATCCGGGGGCTGATCATCATGACGCTGCTGTGGCTGCTCGCGCGGCGCGACGGCGGCATGGTATGGTGGCCAGAACGGCCGCGCGACCGCTGGCTGCTGGCCCTGCGGAGCATCGGCGAGGTGGGGGCGACGGTGCTCTATCTTTCCGCGCTTCAGCACATGGAGATCGGGATGCTGTCGGCGATCATGCAGTCGCTGCCGCTGCTCATCATGCTCGCCGCCGCCATCGTCTATGGCGATCGGCTGGGCTGGCGGCGCATGGTGGCGGTGGCCGTGGGCGTCGCCGGGGTCGTGATGATCGTGCGGCCGGGGACCGATGCGTTCGATCTGTGGTCGCTCATGGGCCTCGGCGCGGTCCTGTTCATCCTGCTGCGCGACCTTGTGACGCGCAGCCTCGGGCGCGAGATCAGGACCAGCACCATCGCCTTCAACGCCGCTCTGGGGGTGACGATCGCCGGGGTGTTCCTGCCCTCGGCCCTTCCGTGGCGGGTGCCGACGACGGGCGAATTCGGGCTGCTGTCGCTGGCCGCCGGGCTGCTGATGGTGGGCTATATCAGCGCCGTGGCAACGATGCGGGTGGGCGAGGTCGGGTTCGTCGCCCCGTTCCGCTATACCCAGCTGATCGTCGCGGGCATCCTTGGGTTCATCGTCTTCGGTGAGCGGCCCGACGGCTGGACGCTGGCCGGGGCGGCGCTGATCGTGTCGGCGGGGCTCTATTCGATCTGGCGCGAAACCCGGCTGCGGAAGGCGCCATGACCCGGATCCAGATGCTCGGGCTCTGCCGGTTCTCGTATCTCGGCGGCGCAGGCTTTCAGATCGAGCACGACACGATCGAGCAGCGGCGCGCGTTCCTTTACGAACCCGCGCGGCTGGCCCGGCGCTGGTTCTGGTTCGAGAACGTCGCGCTGCCCGGCCTGATCGCGCAGACCGACCCCGACTTCACGCTGGTCGTGATGACCGGCCCCGACCTGCCCGAGCCTTATCTGGGGATGCTGCGCGACCTCGCCGCGACCGTTCCGCAGATCGAGCTGGAACTGGTCGAGCCGATGGAGGCGCATCTGGACGCCTGCATGGCCGCCATCGCGCCGCATGTCGAGCCGTCCGCCGCTATCGTGGGACATTTCCGCCACGACGATGACGACGCCGTGTCGGTGGACTATATCGCCGCCGCCCGCGCGGACTTCCCGCTGGTCCAGCTCGCCTTCGCCCGCTCGCGCCGCGCGTCGATCGACTATCCGCGCGGCCTGGTGCTGCATGCGGACGACAAGGGGCTGCGGATTGAGGCCCGGATGATCCATAATGCCGTCGCGGGGCTGACGATCTATCTGGGGGCCGAGCTGCCGCGCAGCGCCGTGCATTACGCGCATTGGAAGCTCGCGCTGTCGATGCCGGGGCTCGTGCTCGGCTCGCAGCCGCGCTTCGTGCGGGTGCTGCATGGCGATAACGATTCCGGGGCGGTCGGGGCAAGCTATCCGTGGCGGATCGGGACGGCCGAGGCCGAGGCGATGCTTGCCGACAGGTTCCGGCTGGACCTGCCGGCGCTGAGGCAGGGCATGCGCGAGCTTCCGCGGCAGCCGGAAGCCAGCGAACCGCCGGCGGATTGAGAGGAACAGGGCAGGCACGCGCGTTGACACTGCCCCCGATTCTGCCTATATGCGCCGACACCGGCGGGAAACCGTGCGGTGCCCAGAACCTTCCGTGGTCACGATCCGGGCCCGATTTCGCCCGATCCTCTGGAATCATGCCCGTCCATCCCGCAAGCCGGGGTCGGATGGGTTTGGCATTTTGCGATGGGCGCAGAGTGTTGTCGAGAAGTGGCGCGCCTAGGCCCGGGTGCGAGTATTGACGAAAGCAAGGCGGGGAACCGAATGCCGACGATCCAACAGCTGATCCGCAAGCCGCGGCAGCCCAAGGTGCAGCGATCCAAGTCGCAGCACCTGCAAGGAAACCCTCAGAAGCGCGGCGTATGCACGCGCGTCTATACCACGACGCCGAAAAAGCCGAACTCGGCCATGCGGAAGGTCGCCAAGGTGCGGCTGACCAACGGATTCGAGGTCATCAGCTACATTCCCGGTGAAAAGCACAACCTGCAGGAACACAGCGTCGTGCTGATCCGCGGCGGCCGGGTCAAGGACCTTCCGGGTGTGCGCTATCACATCCTGCGCGGCGTCCTGGATACCCAGGGTGTCAAAGACCGTCGTCAGCGCCGTTCGAAATACGGCGCCAAGCGTCCGAAGTGAGGGTTTAGATAGATGTCCCGTCGTCACGCCGCTGAAAAGCGCGAAATCCTGCCCGACGCCAAGTATGGCGATCGCGTGCTGACCAAATTCATGAACAACCTGATGGTGGATGGCAAGAAATCCACCGCCGAGCGCATTGTCTACAACGCGCTCGACCGGGTTCAGGGCCGCCTCAAGCGCGAGCCGATCGAGGTCTTCCACGAAGCCCTCGACAACGTGAAGCCCTCGGTCGAGGTGCGTTCGCGCCGCGTCGGCGGTGCCACGTATCAGGTGCCGGTCGAAGTCCGTCCGATCCGCCGCGAGGCGCTGGGGATCCGCTGGCTCATCGACGCCGCCAAGAAGCGCAACGAACACACCATGGAGGAACGGCTCGCAGGCGAGCTGGCCGACGCGGTGAACAACCGCGGCACCGCGGTGAAGAAGCGCGAAGACACCCACAAGATGGCCGACGCCAACAAGGCGTTCAGCCACTACCGCTGGTAAGGAACTCTCATGGCACGCGAATATCCGATTCAGCGCTACCGCAACTTCGGGATCATGGCCCATATCGACGCGGGCAAGACCACGACGACCGAGCGGATCCTGTTCTACACCGGCAAGAACCACAAGATGGGCGAGACGCATGAAGGCGCCTCGACCATGGACTTCATGGAACAGGAAGCCGAGCGCGGGATCACCATCTCGTCCGCCGCGACCACGACCTTCTGGCAGCGCCAGGAAGATCCGACCGCGGAAGGCACTTCCGACACCAAATACCGCTTCAACATCATCGACACCCCCGGCCACGTGGACTTCACCATTGAGGTCGAGCGGTCGCTGGCGGTCCTCGACGGCGCGATCGCGCTGCTGGACGCGAACGCCGGTGTCGAGCCGCAGACCGAGACGGTGTGGCGTCAGGCCGACCGCTACAAGGTTCCGCGGCTGGTGTTCGTCAACAAGATGGACAAGATCGGCGCGGACTTCTTCAAGTGCGTCCAGATGATCAAGGACCGCACCGGGGGCACCCCGGCACCGATCGCCCTGCCGATCGGCGCCGAGGACTACCTGGAAGGCATCGTCGATCTCATCAAGATGGAAGAATGGGTCTGGAAAGGCGAGGACCTCGGTGCCTCGTGGGTCCGTCAGCCCATCCGGGAAGAGCTTCAGGACCTCGCCGACGAATGGCGCGGCAAGCTGATCGAACTCGCCGTCGAACAGGACGACGAGGCGATGGAAGCCTATCTGGAAGGCAACGAGCCGGACGAGGCGACGCTGCGCAAGCTGATCCGCAAGGGCACGCTGGCACTGGCGTTCTTCCCCGTCACCGCCGGCTCCGCCTTCAAGAACAAGGGCGTCCAGCCGCTGCTGAACGCGGTCATCGACTTCCTGCCCGCCCCTTCGGACGTGCCGGAGCTGATGGGCTTCTCGCCCGACGACGAGACGGAAACCCGCAACATCGCGCGCCATGCCGATGACAGCGAGCCCTTCTCGGCGCTGGCCTTCAAGATCATGAACGACCCCTTCGTCGGCTCGCTGACCTTCACGCGGATCTATTCCGGCGCGCTCAAGAAGGGCGACGCGATGCTGAATTCGACCAAGGGCAAGCGCGAGCGCGTCGGCCGGATGATGCTGATGCACGCCGCGAGCCGGGCCGAGATTGACGAAGCCTTCGCCGGTGACATCATCGCGCTGGCGGGGCTGAAGGAGACGACGACTGGCGACACGCTCTGCGATCCCGCCAAATCCGTGGTCCTGGAAACCATGACCTTCCCGCAGCCGGTGATCGAGATCGCGGTGGAGCCGAAGTCGAAGGCCGACCAGGAGAAGATGGGCCTCGCCCTTCAACGCCTGGCCGCCGAGGACCCGTCCTTCCGCGTCGAGACCGACATCGAATCGGGCCAGACGATCATGAAGGGCATGGGCGAGCTTCACCTCGACATCCTCGTCGATCGCATGCGGCGCGAGTTCAAGGT
Source organism: Paracoccus sp. Z118 (assembly GCF_019061185.1). Lineage (GTDB taxonomy): Bacteria > Pseudomonadota > Alphaproteobacteria > Rhodobacterales > Rhodobacteraceae > Paracoccus. The sequence continues at coordinate 818 of NZ_JAHQZU010000004.1, read as the reverse complement.
CGAGGCGAATATCGGCGCCCCGCAGGTGGCTTACCGCGAGACCATCTCGACCGCGGCCGAGATCGACTACACGCACAAGAAACAGACCGGCGGCACCGGCCAGTTCGCGCGCGTGAAGCTGATCATTTCGCCCACGGAGCCGGGCGAGGGCTACTCGTTCGAATCGAAGATCGTGGGCGGCGCGGTGCCGAAGGAATACATCCCCGGCGTCGAGAAGGGCATCAAGTCGGTCATGGACTCCGGTCCGCTGGCGGGCTTCCCGGTGATCGACTTCAAGGTCGCGCTGATCGACGGCGCCTTCCACGACGTGGACTCGTCGGTGCTGGCGTTCGAGATCGCGTCCCGTGCGGCGATGCGCGAGGGCCTGAAGAAGGCCGGCGCGAAGCTGCTGGAGCCGATCATGAAGGTCGAAGTGGTGACCCCCGAGGAATACACCGGCGGCATCATCGGCGACCTGACCTCGCGGCGGGGCATGGTCCGCGGCCAGGATACCCGCGGCAACGCCAACGTCATCGACGCGATGGTGCCGCTGGCCAACATGTTCGGCTACATCAACAACCTGCGCTCCATGTCTTCGGGCCGCGCGGTGTTCACGATGCAGTTCGACCATTACGACGCCGTGCCGCAGAACATCTCGGACGAGATCCAGAAGAAATACGCCTGATGTTGCGGGGCGGGGCGCAGGCCCCGCCCGCCTTCACCTGACATTCAAGGAGAGCTTTGCGATGGCAAAGGCAAAATTCGAACGGACGAAACCGCACGTCAACATCGGGACGATCGGTCACGTCGATCACGGCAAGACCACGCTGACGGCGGCG
>NZ_JAHQZU010000049.1 GCF_019061185.1 Paracoccus sp. Z118 | reverse complement strand
CGGACACCCGCAAAGCGCCATCGAAGACCTCATGCCCTGGCGCTTCAACCAGCCGTCAAGCATCGCCGCATAGGGCAACGACCTCGCGCTTACCTTCATCTTGGATGCCCTCAAATTGAGCGCAGGCCCTTCCAACTTCTATCGCGATCTCATCGCTGCTGTTTGAGCCAATGCCCGTGAACGGCTTTGGCTCTAGGGCAATGCCGATTTCCGTGTACGCTGGGGGAGTTGAGAAACTATCGCGACTTTTGAGTGCTGCACTCAGCTGACGGAGCCTATTCTGCATTGAGCGTTCGTCCCCCATGTTTTGAGCCTTTGCTCCCATAGCTCTACTCAGTATCCAATCACCAGTAGCCGATAGGGCATCCTTATCCGAGAGTGGCCATACAGCGCGTCAGCAACGGCACAGGTGTTCTCGTAATCCCTGCTTACCGCCACCTTATCGCCGCTGCGATAGCGGTAAGTATTCGGCACGGCCAGAACAAGTACATCAACCTCAACCATTACCAGTGCTTGAATGAGATCCCTGTAGACAGCATTTCCCATCCAAGCACGTCCTGCCTCGATCTCGAGACCGCAGCGCCAGTCTGAGTGGAAGGCGTCGATTTCATACTGAAGATCCGGCGCACCGTTTTCGCCAAAGAAGACAGGGCGACGCACCTTGCCGGTTGCGAGTTTGCTCATCTCTACGGTGAACCCTAGCCCGATCAGGTTAGGCCGTAGTACCGCCAGCACCTCATCGCTGGTGAGTCCTTTGTCCAAGGTTCGCGTACAGATGGTTGGCTCGGTCGTACGAAACGCCTCCACGATGGAAGCTGCAAAGCTGGGCGGGGGCAGGGTTCGAGGATAGCTTGTAAAGCGGATGTTTGACATTATGGGTCCGACAGTCGCCCGACATGTTGCGCAAGGCAAGGGCAACTGCGCGTCAGAGGGGCGCTTAACATGTCGGAGGTTGGCCTGTTTCTCCGGATGTTCATAGCAGCTGCCTGAGAGCCTGATCAGAGATAAGGTGCTTTGCCGTTCCCCCCACCGGGAAGGGGTTAAGCATGGCAGCCGGGCTTCAAGGCTGAGATGCGTTACTCGTATCGCCTGACCGCGGCTCTGCAGCCGACACCAGCTACTCGTCTATCCAGCAGCAATCATGTGCCCACAGGGTATGCCCTAGCGGGCAGTCAGAAAGATGCCAGACAGAGTGCCCACAAGGGTTGACATAGAGTTGTGGGCAGGTGCTACTGTGGGCAGCACCCTTGTTGGCAGGAGATTGCCCATGTCCCGTACCGTTCTCTATGCCCGTGTCTCCACCACGGACCAGACCACAGCCCACCAGAAGGCCCAAGCCGAAGCGGCAGGCTTCACCATTGATGAGGTGATTGCCGATGAGGGGGTATCCGGTGTCGGCACGACCTTGCGGGAGAGGCCGGAAGGAAAGCGGCTCTTCGACAAGCTGCGGCATGGGGACACGCTGGTGGTCCGCTGGGTGGACCGTCTGGGCAGGAACTACCAGGACGTGACGGACGTGATCCGGCATTTCATGCGACAGGGCGTCATCGTCCGCACGGTCATCAATGGCCTGACCTTCGACGGGGCCACGACAAACCCCATGCAGCAGGCCGTGAGGGATGCCCTGATCGGCTTCATGGCAGCGACAGCACAGGCACAGGCCGAAGCGACCAAGGAGGCCCAGAAAGCCGGGATTGCTCACCACCGTGCAGCGGACCCGAGCAAGTACCGAGGCAGGAAGCCCAGCTTCACACGGGACCAACTGGACATGATGCGGGACATGCTGGGTCAGGGTGCAGGGGCATCGGCCATCGCCAAGGCCACGGGACTGACACGTCCCACAGTGCAGCGGCTGAGGGATGACATGGCGGGAGCCGAGGCGGCCCTGATGAGGTGGGGAACCTGACCAATGCTTCCAATAGTGAATTGAAATATAACGTTATTTACCCATCTTGATGATGGGGGATAATGGCGTTTCCACGTCATCTAGCACGAGCGGCACCATCATGAACGTCAATCTAGGGCGCGGTGAGCGCCGCATCGAACTCGAACTTCACCGGCACTGGGTCACCTGTGGGGCACCTGCAGCGAGCGTCAGGCGTGGCAAGAGGACCATGAAATCGCTTCATTGAGACTCTGCAAGATGCCACCTTACCGCGGCCGATGTCCACACGCGAGGATGTCATTGCCACACCGAAAAATAGACATTAGTTTTTCAGCCAGGTTTGTTCAAATTATACGGCAGTGATGGCAGACAAGTGGCATGTCAACTGGTTGCGCGAGGGCGTAGCCTCTTGGAACAGTAGGCGAAGAAAGGTTAGCTTCGCCCCTGATCTATCGGGCGTTGATCTTTTTGAGCTCCTGCCAGAGAAATATAGATCACGGGCGAAATCCTCCCGCTTCTTTGAACGTATAAATCTAAGCAAAGCCAACCTCACAGCATCGGACTTATCACGTGTAAATCTCAGTAAGGCGAACTTCGCGGAAGCGGATCTAAGGGGTGCGAACCTGAGCGCATCAAGCTTTACAGGTGCCAACTTCAAGAGTGCAAATCTCACTGAGGTGAAAGCGTTTCGAGCTAATTTCAGCAAGGCGAACTTCTCCGAGGCAGTACTTGAGGGGGCCAATACTTCGGAGTCAGTCTTTGCTGGAGCGAATTTTAGCAGGCTTAGTTCCCCGCCGACCCGCGAGATGCTAAGCGAAGTAGAAAAACAGCTCGACGCAAGTACGATCTTTAGCCCTCCACCCGCGCCTATTTACACTGCGGATACAGCTTCTCCTCTCCAACTCAAGAAAATTAAAGATCACGAGAGCGGTGTCAGATACGACGTTTACTATGGGACAAATAGAGTTCCAATTTATACGCAGGGAGAGCTCAGCGGATTCGGGGCAGATACCGACAATAAATTAAACCTCGGTGTTTGCGAGGTAGCCGTTCCGAGAGGGCATAGAATTGGCTCCTTGGGGTCTCCTCTGTGGACGCGACTTTTCAGCGGCGATGACCGACTTCAACTGAAAGGTTTGATAGGCCTCAACGAGGAGCTTTTCTGGCGTCTACTCTCACAACAGGCAGCCAGATCAAGAGTTAAGGCCCGCCCAACACTGTTCGTTCATGGCTACAATACATCCTTTGAGGGGGCTATTCTTCGCGCCGCACAGATTGGGTACGATCTCGGCATCGGGCAGGGAATTGCACTTTTTAGCTGGCCGTCTCGCGGTACTATGAGAAGTTACGCCGCAGATGAAGCCGCAGTGGATTCCAGCAAGTACCATCTGGCGGACTTTATTGAGGGATTTACTACCAACACCGAACAAAAAAGTGTTAGTATTATCGCTCATAGCATGGGTTGCAGATGCCTGATGGGAGCTTTGGAAGTCCTCGCCAACGGAAGAAGATCTACACTGAAGAAAATCGATCAAGTGATTTTGGCGGCGGCAGACATTGACACACGCCATATGAGATTCCTGGGCAGGCATGCCACCGACTACTGCAAACGGACCACTTCGTATGTGTCGTCCCGCGATAACGCACTTAAACTATCGGGATGGTTACATGAGTTCGACCGTGTTGGATTATCCCCACCCACCTACATTCTAACCGGAATGGATACAATAGTGGTGAATGATCTCGAATTGGGAGGGTTCGGACATGGATACATTGCGAGCAGTCGCACGATAATCAACGATGTGTTTCAGCTGCTGCAAGCAAACACGGCCCCGCCATCCCGATTTTCGATAAGGAAGATAAGCGATGCCGCGGGTAGTTATTACGTTTTGAATAACTAAATAGCAGATGAGCGCCGCCCTGAACCCTGGGCTGGACAAGACCGAGACGAATACCATCCGCTTGACGGATGGAAATCAGCGTGGCAACCTGATCCGTTCCATCATCAGCGAGAGCGGCCTCTACAGGCTGGTCCTCCGCGCCGACAAGGCCGAGGCCAAGCCGTTCAAAGATTGGGTGACCAAGGTCGTCCTCCCCGCGATCCTCCGGCGGCAGGCACTTCGCAAGGATGGGGCGCTTTGGTGCTGCTCCGGTCGTTATGGTGGGTGGCCCTCCGAGGCGCTGGCCGGGACGCTGGGACGGCTCGTGCTTCTGGTGGGTAAAAAACCCCGTAGCAGGGAGTCTCGATGGACTCCTGTGAGCCTGTGAGGGCCTATGAGGAGGTGCGTGGATTACCGCCCCCATATGACAGAGGGCGTGAGGCGATAGGCCAGCGTCAGGCTGTTTCCACCAAACCTACAGGAACACCATGAACGCCCTTACTCTGGTTTTTCCGGATGACGCACCACGTCTGCCCGTTGGCCTCACATGCCCGAAGTGCAATACCGCGTTCTCCCCTAAGCTGAGCAATCAGCGATATTGCGGGGTGAACTGCCAGAAGGCCGCAACGCGGAATACGGCAAGAGGATCACGGACAGCGGAGAACGCCCAGCGCAGACGCGACCACTACCAGCGGGCCGCATGGCTTTGCTATGATCTCAACAGAATGAACCCCGATGATCGGGTTTCCTTCACAGGCGAGTTGATCCTTGCCGCACGGGACCATGATGGCAAGCTTCGGAACATCCTCACCGATCCCTCCCTGCTCGGGGCATCACGGGGCGAGGGTATCGGCAAGCTATTTCCCGATAGCCACAACCGAGAGATAACGAACATCGCCAAGGTCGCCAATGCCTATTGCCGCGCAAGGTGGGGCGCGGGAGTCAAGGCCGTGATGTTGGGCCATTCGGTTCCGCCCGATGCGCCACAGCCCAGCTTGGCAGATATGGAAGGGCGACGACAGCCGAAGCCGCAGATGCCGGATGGCTGGGATTATCGGTCCTTGCTTTCGGACAAGTGGTCAGAAACTGCATCCGTTCCCCATGAGTGACAACACGGGAAACCGTAATCCGCCCTCCGCATATATAAAAGAAACCAACAGGCCCCCGAGGGGTATGACAATCATTGTCAAGACCTATCATCATCATGATCCGGCCATCATCACTGCCCGTGATTTTCCACTAGCGCCGCTGGCGCGGCTGACCATAGGGACGAAGATGCACCTGATGATGACAACCATTGTGATCTGACCACCATCATTGGCTTGTAGTCTTCCCTTGGCGCCGCTGAGCGCCAGTGGCTGGCGCGGCTGATCAGATGGGCTGAAGACGCACCTGACGACGACAGCCGTCATGATCCATGCCGATCAATGCCCTGTGGTCTTCCACTGGTCAGCAGGGTCGAAGCTGCATCTGAAGGTGCCGAATATCACGGCCTCCTCCAATCTGGTCTTCCTCATCCGCTGCCCTGCGGGTGGCGACCCATACCCTGCCATCATCATCGCGACGGGGGACTTCCGTCCATGCGGACGATCACCAGCATGATCAACCCCCAATCATCAACGGAGAAACACTTGGACCACATGACCAACAACAGCAGTGACCAGCCCTCCCGAGGCGAACAGCCAGCGGATAGCCAGACCTGCATTGAAATCTATACGGATGGATCATCCATCGGAAATCCCGGCCCCGGTGGCTATGGGGGTGTTCTGGTCAGGCGTGACGCTTTCGGCACTGTCGCCAAGGAACGCGAGTTCTCAGGGTCATCGCAGACCATCACCACGAACATCCGCATGGAGATGACAGCTGCGCTTGAAGGGTTGCGGAGCCTCGGCAGAAAGACCGCAGAACCGATTACGGTCTTCTGCGACTGCAACCTAATCCCCAATGGCATGAACCAGTGGCTTGCCGGATGGAAGGCGAATGGCTGGCACACGGGCAAGGGCAAGGGCAAGGGCAAGGGCAAGGGCAAGCAGGTTGAGAACCAAGACCTATGGGCCAAGCTGGAAGCGGAAGCAGAAGGGCGCAACGTGACGTGGCAATGGGTCCGTGGTCACAGCGGAACAGACCTGAACGAACGGGCTGACCGCTTGGCCTATCGAATGGCGCGGATGGCTGAAAGTAAGGGCACCCGATAGACAGCCCCGGATGTTCTGGCAGCCCATCTGAAAGGCCGCACCAGAGGTAAGGTGCCTGATCCGGTTCCCCCTATGGCCCATCCGTCCAATGGACAGCGCGGGGCACCACAGGGGGCTTTACCCGTGGCCACAGGGCTGGTACACAGTCAGCTATGCAGGACACTGGAAAATCTATTTAGATCAACGGCAAAGGTGCGACCGGGGCGAGTTCAATCCTCTCTCACAGCACCATCCTTTTCTGCCCGATTGATGAAAGTTACTGCCTTGCTGGGGTTCGTGCCGGTTCTGGTGCCCGAAGGCGGTCCCGTCGACAAAGCAGAGCTGATCGCCCGCCGAGTTGGTCAGCCGCAAGTCGAGCGGCTCCGGCACCCGATCATCCAGCCCGACTCCGGCCAGCGGCGAGTAATCGCCATCGCGGTTGCCTAACCGGAAGCATTCCCCCCCGTTGCGGAGCGCGACGCAGGCGACTTCATGAGCAAGACCCAGCATACAGATCCCGGGGTCTGAGCCCGCCGGGACAAGCTACCCCGCCCTTCTCCCCTTGGCCGTGTATAGAATGACCGTTGCCAGGTCCTTGCCACAATCCAGTTCGTGTTCGCTGAGTGTTCTGTCCGACAGGCACCCAAAGTATCCCTCAGGGAAATCTCCGCGCCGCTGACATATTGGCCTTGTTTTCTACGGCTTCTTGCTGGTATCCCCGCCGGCGGAGACGTGGCCGAGTGGTCGAAGGCACACCCCTGCTAAGGGTGCAGGCGGGAAACCGCCTCGAGGGTTCGAATCCCTTCGTCTCCGCCACTTGCCCCCGCGAAAGCGTTCTCCCGATCCGGCTCCGGCCGGATTTTCTCGTTGTTTTCGAGGGTTATGCGGGAGGGGCTGAGCACCGGCTGGGGCGCTAGGAGGCCCGGAAGCGGTCTCTCAGAGGCGATATTGTTGATTTCCACCCGGAACTGACCCGGGTAGGGGCGTAAATTCCACTGAGAACTGACCCATGTGAACCTTCCCCAAAGCGGAGCGCGGCGGGGG
>NZ_JAHQZU010000048.1 GCF_019061185.1 Paracoccus sp. Z118 | reverse complement strand
CCGCCGCGCTCCGCTTTGGGGAAGGTTCACATGGGTCAGTTCTCAGTGGAATTTACGCCCCTACCCGGGTCAGTTCCGGGTGGAAATCAACAGGCCCGGGCGGCATTCGGGAAATAGGGCCCAACTCTAGGTTCTTCAGGGGGCAGATCGAAAATGCGCCAGGGATGCCGATAAAGTCAGACGGATCCGCGGCTAGAATCCCAGACCATCGGTGTCGGGATCGGATTGCCCGGCATCATCCGCAGCCGGGATCTCGAACACAGCCCCATCGGAGAGCGTGGATAGCTGGAGGTCGACCGGTGTTTCGGCGGGTGGCTTCGGGGCCAGAGTGCCAGGACCATAGCCGTTCAGAAAAGACAGGGCTTCCTCACCCGGCCGGCGCAGGCGAGCCTCGCCTGCATCGATATCCACCGCGCTGTCGTCGGCGAAATCGACCGCGACCACCTGGTCGCTCGAGTGGACCCGAAGCCGCCAGCCGGGCAGCCGCGTCGCGAGATGAGACAGGATGCGCCGCAGGAGCCCGGCGAAGGTCAGGCAACCGGGGTGGCCAATTGGTGGCACAGCGCCGCGATCATCCTCGTCTGCGTATCGAGGCGGGCCGAGATATCCTCGAGCAACTTCTGCTCCGCGGCGCGTTCCCGCCGCTGGGCGGTGATCTCGTCGCGGATGAGGACCAAGGCCTCCACGAGGCGCTGGCCGAGGTCCGTCTGCGCCGCATCCGGCCTGGTCAGCAGATCCACGAGCAGCGACAAGATCCGGTCGAGCTTCTCGTCTTGCCTCAGCTGACCCTGCAACAAGGTGTCCTCCGGCTCGGACAGGGTCAGCGGGGTCAAGGAGGGATGCAAGCCCATGGATGAGCTCCATTATAAGGTGGTGATGATCTGAAATCTGTCGGAACATCCGGTTCCGCTCCAGGCTGCCCCGCGCGGCGATCAGCGCCGCGCAATGATCCAGACGGGCGAGGATCTCGGGCGCAGCCCAGCCGGGTCCGATCTGCTTTCCGCGCAGGACGTGGTCTGACGCATGCCATTCCCGAGCGAGCTCATCTGTCTGATAGCCGCCCGGCAGCTCCGCCATCCGGGCATTCAGCTCCTCTACGGTGACAGGTTGTCCGAGAAACGCCTGCGAGAGAGCCGCATGAAGATCCCGCGCCTGTCTGTTGTCATTGAGGCGGCGGGCGGGCTGAACCGGCCGCAGGGACGGAACCGTGCCGTCATAGTAGACCGGCAGCTCCAGCCCGAGCCGGGCAGCCACATAGCGATGCAGTCGATCGGTCTGCGCGCGGCTGTTGTTCAGCTCCGCTGGCAATCCATCGAAACTGCAGCCGGCGACCGCGATGTGGATGTGATCACAACTTGCATCGCTGTGCCGCGCGGCAAACCAGCCGTGACCATGATGACGGATCGACAATCCCGTCAATACGGTCATGGCGATCCGCAGCCATAGCTGATCCCCGGCATACAGCCCCTTCGGCAGTGACAGCGTGACATGAATCACGGGCTGGCCACGGCTTTTCCTTTGCAGCTCCTTCTGCAGTGCCAGACGGGTGCCGACCAGCAGAGTGCCCCCGAGGGGCGTGGCACCGTCTCGAAAGATGTATTTGATGCAGGTCCCGGCACCGGCGTGACGCTTGACGATCGCCCGCATCAGCCCGCTGGCCTTCCGAGATGCTTCATGACCTGGCGCAGTTCTGCCGATAGCTTGGCTGCGAGTTTCGGGCAGATCCGCAGTCTCTCGTCCTGCGCTTGAAGAAAGAGCGCATTGACGATCAGGACCAATTGTCCGAGACGATCGCTGTCGAGATGACCTGCGCCATTTGCACAGCGGATGCCAGCATCGCGCAGAAACCGTGCCGGGGTGCAGTTCGTAGCCTTGGCCGCGCGGGCGATCGGGTTCAGCTCACTGGTAGCAAGACGCACCTTGACCGTTTCGCGGCGCCGGTCATCAATGAGACGCCCTGATGAGCGAGGGAATGCCGTGCTCGGCTTGAGGGATTTCTTTGAGGGCACGAATACCATCCACGTCAGAGAAATACTTCTTCTGAAGGAGGGACGGCATTCTTGCCTGCCAACAGGATATTCCGAGATGGCGCCATGTCAATACACGATATGAAAAGACACGCAGATCGAAATCTGGCCAGTGGATTAACCAGAAACGGACCGGCATCTTTTCTACAACCGGAGTTCACCCAAACTGGATTAACTGGCTAACCCGGTATGATAGAATTACCGGCAATCACAGGCTATCGAACCGGATGAGTATGGCACACCGGGAACAGGGATCAACCGGTCATCGCAGGATGTCCGTGATGCGTTTCCGAGCCCCCCTTCAAGCGGGTCGCCGGACATGATCACGCGCCCGCGCCGTTCATCATTATCCATTGCCGGCAAGCGGAACATCACATGGGGTCACGAGGCTGAAAGGATCGGCCGGCCAACCCCTGCCCTGCTCTGCCGCGGAAGTTGAGTTCCAGGCTGTCCCCGGCTCACCAGCCACTCTCGGCTCGACTTCGGGACGTCGGCGATGCGCTGCCGAGTGGTGCCCGCCGCCTACGCCCGCCACGCCCCGGTTGCGGCGCGGGCCATGTCCCGGATCCATTTCTCCAGCCTCCCGTCGGTCACGGCCTTTGTGGCGATCCCATCGGCCAGGCCCTCGAACAGGCTGCGCATGGCCTTGCCCTCCTTGCCGAGCGCACGGGCGGGCCAGTGCGGTTTCGCCGCCTCCCAGGCCGTCAGCAGCCCATCCGCCCATGCCGGCAGATCCCCCTGATCGCCGGGAACCATGCTCTGCCCGCCATGCAGGGCCTGCAGCGTCGCATTGTAGCGCAGCATGACGATGTCCAGGAAACGCTCTACATCGCGCTTGCCGAGCGAGGGTCCGGCAATGTTGAACAAGGGTTCGATCCACTCGCCCGGCATCACCGGCTGGGGCGCGATGCAGCAGGCCAGCAGATAGCCATCCAGCCAGACCGGCATGATCGGCGATTGCCGCAACAGCCGCGCCAGTTCGCCGGCTTTCTCCGGCGCGGGCATCGACCGCGCCGCCGTGGGGTCCGGACCCTCCAAGGCCATGGCCGGGTCGGAAGTCGCGCGACGCTCTGACCAGACTTCCACCGTCTGATCGAAGATCAGCTCCATGACCGGCGTCTTTTTCAGATCGCGCCCTGCGGCGAGCGCAAGTGCCGTCGCGGTGAACTCGTCCGCGATGTCGCCACCGGCTGCGACCAGCAGGCCCATGCGTGCAATCAACCGTGCCCAATGGCCGCGGCGGCGCTCGAGAAAGGTCCAGAGCGTCTTTCTGGCCGCTGCCGGGCTGCGCGCCGCATCCAGCGCGTCGAAAATCTCGTCGCTGTCTTCGAACCAGCTGGTCAGGATCGGGTGATCATCCTCCCAATCCCCGCTGGCCGTGATCAGGCGCCCGCGCGCCTGCACCGACAGCGCCGCGACCCGCCCCTGCGGGTCGGCGGCATGGATGAGATCGGCAAGCTCGCTCGAGGCGGGGCGCAGATCGGTCAGCCCGCAGGTCGTGGCAACCTCGATCAGACCCGGCGCCGGCGCGTGGCCGCGCGCCGCACCCTCTGCCATGGCCAGCGAAAGCGCCTCAGCAAGATAGCTGACCGGCACATCCATGCCATCGACATTGCCCGCGATTTCGGCGATCAGCCGCTTCTGTTCGCTAGCGGACTGGCAGGGGATCACATAGGCGTCCTTGACCCCATGGCCTTCCTTGATCAGCACGACCGCGACCGCCCGGCCAGTGCCGCCCTGCACCGCCGCAGCGATGCTCTGCGCCCCCGAGCCGTCGATCATGCTGGCCACGATGCGGTGGATCTTCGGCTTCGCCGCCGCAGGTCCCGCCTGCCCGCCTTCCTGGCGCATCGCTTCGCGGATGATCGCATCCACCCCGGTGCGCGTGTCGCCGTCCGGAATCCAACTGCGTATGACGGTCAGACGTGAGAGCGTCTCGCGCGACAGCAGACCGGCCCCCTGTCGGTCCTTCAATCCCAGCACCGCGGCCTGGCGCAGAAGCGCGGAGCGATCGAGCAGCCAGCTGCAGCCCAGATCGGCAAAGATCGGGTGTTTCTGTCCGACCGCTGCCCGTGCCAGAGCCTGCCTGCTGTCCGGCGGAAGTGCCGGAAGGCAGCCGCAGAGAATTGCGTGCAGGGCAGTCAGGCTGCCGTCGCTGTCCTTCACCAAGGACCCGAAGAGCGCGTCGAACAGAGCCGAGATTGCCTCCGGGTCTCCCATATCCATCGCCTGCGCCGCGTGAGACGCCGCCTCCCGGAACTGCGCGTCCTGCAGGACAAGCCCGTCCGGCGCAGGCAGCGAGGCCTGGAACCAGACCCGTCCCAGCGCGAAGCTCCCCGACAGGGTCAATGCGCCGGAGCGGTTGAAGCGATCGATCTCCGCTTCGAGCGCGAGGATCAGCTCCTCGCCGGATCTCTGCCCGTTTTCCCGCGCCATCCGCGCTTCATCGAGCACCGCGGACAGAAGGCCGATCTCGGGCCGCTCCCCTCCGCCGTCCCCTGCCTTGGCCACCTCGCAGAGCAGGGCCTCCGCCTCCTCCGGCCGGTCGAGCATATCCCGGCAGAAGCCCTGCAGCGCGGCATGGCGGCGACCATCCGGCTGCGGCATCGCCAGGAAATCCAGAAACGACCTGGTGTCTTCGGAAAGCATGGGGCAGGCCTCATCCACGACAGGGCACCTCGAAGAAAGTCGGCCACCATTCATGGCTCGTCATCTCCCGCTGCGAGCTGGGAGCCCAAGCCGTCGTCTTCTCGCCCCGGGTCGCCAACCAGCGGAAAGCATCCAGGGCGACGGTGCAGGCCGGAGGGGTGTTTCTCATGGGTTCAGGGCTCGGTCAGTTGCGGCTTCGGAAAGCGTAGCGTCCGCCTGCGACAATCGGAAGCCGTCTGCCCGTCGCCGATGTGGATATCCCAGGCCGCCAGCGTGCCTTCGTTCGAGCGTAACAGAGGCCGTAACGGCAGCGTTACGATTTTACAAGGTGAATTCAACGATGTAACGGCGTAACGCCTGTAACGCGGGAGGAGTGTGTTTATGTGCCTGCGTGTGTGCGCGCGTATGTGTGTGCGTATATATGAGAATGTATGTATATGTGTTACGTTGTTACGATACATAATATTTACATTAACATCAAGGATCTAGCCGTAACAAAGACCGTAACGTTACTGTAACGGTCGTTACGGTCTTGACAAGCTGGAAAGTTGGCTCTGGCGCGATGCCGGCCTTGAGGAGTTTGTGAAAAACTTATTCACGCCAGGTTTGGGCATCCCCAAGGATGGGGCCCCATTCGTGACTGATGTGACCGGCTCGCTTGAGCGCATATGCCGGTCATTTTTCGGTGCGTGGCCCTTGGCTAGTGATCCATCATATTTTCGGTTCGCATCTTCTGCCGCTGCGGATTGCGCCAGCACCAATAGACGCCAGAGCCCACGTCCTCGCGGTTGTCTTCATCCCCTTTTTCGCTAAACTCCGCAGGGTTCGCTGGTCCTTGGACGCTCTACCTGATGCTTCTTTCTCGCTCGTGACCGAACAGGATCTCAGGGCTGCGCCGCCTCTGGCGGGGACCTTCATTCATGCGTCGGCCCCTGGGTCGGCATGTCATCAGCGCTCGAAGGCGGCGTCACATGCAGAGTGCAAGGCTGGCGATAGGCCATGCCTTCAGAATTTTCGGAAACGACGCACGCGGTGCGTCGGACCTGCTGCGGCAGGGGAAAGGCAGGCAAGTGATCCTCCCCAAGACCGGCGCTATCGTCGACGGCGGCGACAGTATTGTGGCCCTTGCCATCGTGCTGGACCGTATCGCGCAGGGCTGACCGAGCGCTCGGGCGTTCGCCTGCAGGCCAGCGCGCCTGTGCTGGAAGCCCGCAAGCCAAGCTGAGCCCGCCTCCTTCACAGGACGGGCCGCCCGGATGGCCCGTCCATCTGCTGACCGAAAGAAGAAAAAGGAGACCCGTATGCTGTCCCGTCCCAAATTCCCCCTGATCGCAACCGCCGCGCTGGCCCTGATCGCGGCCATGCCCGCGCAGGCGCAGGAGCGCCCTGGCGAAGGCGTGACGATCACCATGGCGCGCCCCACCTGGGATACCGGTTGGTTCCATACTGAAGTCTATCGCCAGATGCTTGCGGAACTGGGCTACACCACGACCGAGCCGATGACGCTGGACAACCCCGCCTTTTATCAGGCGGTCGGCTATGGCGACGTCACCATGTGGGTGGACGGGTGGTTTCCCAACCATGATCCTTACCGCTCGGCCTTTGAAGGTGGGGCCGAGATTGTCGGGGCGGTGGCGCTCGGCGGTGCGATGGAAGGGTATATGGTCAGCAAGGCCGATGCCGAGCGCCTGAACATCACCTCGCTGGAGGATTTCAAGCGCGACGAGGTGAAACAGGCGTTCGACCGCAACGGCGACGGCAAGGCCGATCTGGTGGGCTGCCCGCCCGGCTGGGCCTGCGAGATGGTGCAGGAACACCACCTCGACGCCTATGACCTGCGCGACCACGTCAATCTCATCAAGGCGGGCTATTCCGCGTCGATGGCCGACGCGGTCGCCGCCTACGAGAGCGGCGAGGCGGTGTTCTTCTACGCCTGGACCCCGAACTGGACGATGGACGAGCTTGTCCCCGGCGAGGACGCGGTCTGGATCGAGGTGGCAACGATCGACCTGCCGGAACACCTGATGCCCCTGGCCGACGCGGCGACCCGCGCGGGCGTCGCAGGCTGTGTCAGCGATCCCTGCCGGCTGGGCTGGCCGGCGAGCGACATCGTGTCGGTCGTCAACAGCGATTTCCTGAACGACAACCCCGCCGTGCGCGCCCTGCTGGAAGCGGCCGAAATCCCGCTGGAGGAAATGTCCGTCCAGAGCGCCCGGATGAACGCAGGCGACACCGACATCGAGGCCAACGCCGCCGCTTGGATCGCCGACAACCGCGCGGCGGTGGACGGCTGGCTGGACCAGGCCCGCGCCGCTGTGCGCTGACGCCTTCAGGGCAGGGTTCCGGATCGGGCGCGGGATGCCGGCGCCCGAACCCAGATGGATAACAGCCCTCGGACAACGTCGACCTTCGAGCGCCCGCCGACCGACGTGTCGCGCGCTGGTCGGCTATAACAAGCCAGTCGATCCCGAAGCCGTGCAGCCCTGCGGATGTCCCGAGAACGGCCACACCGGGCAACATCATGCCCTCGGCGTGCCAACTGTGCCTGTCCTCAACCGCCGACCTCGGGTGCTCCTGCGTCTTCGGCCAGGAGAAGTGTAAAGGACCGAACTGCCGGGTGGGCGCGCAGCGCCTCGGCGAGCCGGTCGCGCTCTGCAGAGTTGGGCCCCCATGTCGCCGCGCTGAAGGTCGTGCTGCGTGCCTGCGCATCGAAGCTCTGGCTCAGGGATTGGTCCCGCAGGCCATGCGCCTGCAACAGCCGGCGCAACGCGTCCGCGTCGAGCCCCTCTCCATCCCGGATCACGACCGTCAGCCGCAGGCCGCTGCTGCGCGGCAGGATAGCATAGAGGATCCGCAGACCGACCAGAACCAGCAGCGTGGCCGCAGTGCCGATCAGTGCCAGCCCGAACATGCCCACACCATAGACGATGCCCAGTGCGGCACTGATCCACAACGAGGCGGCCGTGGTCAGCCCGTGGACGGAAGGGCCTTC
>NZ_JAHQZU010000047.1 GCF_019061185.1 Paracoccus sp. Z118 | reverse complement strand
CTTTATCCCGGCATGATCGAGCGGATCCCCGGCAGCGAATCCGGTGCGGTCATTGCCGTTGATGCCGCCACCCGCCGCATCTCGACCGCCTTCGATGATGTCGCCGCCACGGTCGCCAACATCATCCCGCCGCAAACGGCATCCGGGCTGCTGATCGCGGCGGGGCTGGACGACGGTCTGGGCTGGTGCCCGGTCGATCCGCTGAGCTTCGAAAGCAGGCTTGCGCCCGACGTTTATGTGCTGGGGGATTCCGCGTTGCAGGGCGACATGCCGAAATCGGCCTTCTCGGCGAACATGCAGGCCAAGGCCTGCGCCGCGGCGATCCTCGCCCGCTGGGACGGCGATGATCTGCAGCCCGCGCCGCTGATCAATGTCTGTTACAGCTTGGCCGCGCCGGGCTATGGTTTCTCAGTCGCGGATGTCTTTGCGCCCGGTCCCGACAAGACGACGCTGATGTTCGATCAGGCGCGCACGACCCCGCTGCGCGCCGCCCCGAGTTTCACCAGGCCGAAGCGGAATATGCACGATCATGGTACGATTCCATCACCTCGGAAATCTATGGATGAGCGCGCTCGTCCTCTCCCTCGCCGCGCCTGTCGGGGCGCAGGACCCGATGCGGCCTTGAATTGACGCGCGACTCCGACAAGGGCAACTGCTCGATCTGCCATCTGGTGCCGGGCATCGGCCTGCCGGAGGATGCGCAGGGGAATATCGGCCCCTCGCTCGCCGGCATCGGCTCGCGGCTGACCGCAAAGGAACTGCGGGAACGGATCACCGATGCGCGGATCGCCAATGCGGCCACGATGATGCCGCCCTATGGCACGACCGAGGGGCTGGTCGACGTCGATCCGCGCCATCGCGGCCGCCCGATCCTGACCCCGGATGAAATCGGCGACATCGCCGCCTATTTGTCCGGTCTGACACAGGCGGAAGCCCGATGATTCTCACCCGCCGAACCGCCCTTCTGGGCCTCGCCGCCACCATCCTGCCGCTGCCGGTGCGGGCGACACCAGCCGAGGTCGCCGCAGAGATCACGCGGCTTTTCGGCGCCGGCGCGATGGAGGAAGGGCTGATCACGCTGGGCCTGCCTTGGCAGAGACCGGCAATTCCGTTCCCCTGACCGTCTCCGTCGAAAGTCCGATGAGCGACGTTGACCGCATCATCCGGCTGGCGATCTTCGCTGAGGAAAACCCTCGCCCCCTGACCTGCGAGGCGCGTTTCGGCCCGATGGCGGCCGAGGCGCGGCTGGTGACCAACATCCGTCTTGCCGCCACGCAGACGGTCGTCTGCGTCGCCGAAAGATCCGACGACCGCCTGCTGGTCGCGCGGGCCGAAGTGCGGGTCGTCGTCGGCGCCTGCACCGCATTGCCGGGGAGGTACTGAGATGTTCAACACCCGCATCCGCGTGCCCGAGACCGCCGGCGAGGGCGAGACCGTCGAGATCAGGGCGATGATCATGCACCCGATGGATAACGGCTTCACCGTCACCACCCAGGGCGCGATGATCCCCTCGATATCATCACCGATTTCACCTGCACCCATCTGGATCAGGAGGTGCTCCGCATCCGTCTGGCGCCCGGTCTGTCGGCGAATCCGATGTTCTCGTTCCGGCTGCGGGCCACCCGCACGGGCAAGGTCGCCTTCACCTGGGTCGATCAGCACGGCACGGTGACGACCGCCGAAGCCCTGCTGACGGTCACATGATCCGCCACGCCCTGCTCGCCGCCGCGCTGACAACAGCGGCGCAGGCCGAGCCTCCGGTCTCGGGCTACGCGTTCATGCAGCCCGAGACACAGGCGCTGCAGGACGATGAATTCGCCAATCCGGGGATGCTGTGGGTCGATCTGGGCCAGCAGCTCTGGAACCGGCCCGAGGGCAGCGGCCAAAGCTGCGCCGACTGCCATCAAGGGCCGGAAACCCTGCGCGGGACCGGCAACCGTTATCCGGCGTGGTCGCCTGACGCGGGCCGGGTCATCAGCCTCGAACAGCAGATGAACATCTGCCGCCGCGACCGGCAGCAGACCGCCCCCCTGCCCTATGGCAGCCGGGATCTGCTCGCGCTCTCGGCGCTGGTCATGCACCAGTCGCGGGGCCTGCCGCAGGCGGTGGCGACGGATGGACCGGCCGCCGTAGCCTATGCGCGAGGTCGCGACTACTACCAGACCCGGCGCGGCCAGTTGAACCTCTCCTGCGCGAACTGCCATGACGAGCAGACCGGCAACCGCCTGCGCGGCGAGACGATCAGCCAGGGACATGTCAACGGCTTCCCGATCTATCGCCAGCTCTGGCAGGATATGGGCTCGGTCGGGCGGATGATCGCATGGTGCAACGAGGCCGTGCGGGCAACGCCGCTGCCGGAGGGATCGCAGATGGCAGTCGATCTGGAGCTTTACCTGCGGGCACGCGGCAACGGCCTCGCCATCGAAACCCCCGCCGTCCGACGCTGAGCGGTTTTGTCGCGGGGGCCGCGCCGGAACCCGTTTGGTCTTGAGAAGCCTGTCCTCTAGGCTGATCCGATCCCGAGGCGGGAAGGCAACGTGACGAATCCCATTCCCAGATCAGAACGGCCGCTGCGTTCGGACGCCACCCGCAACCGCGCCGCCCTGCTGGACGCGGCCGCGAAGCTTTTCGCCGAACGCGGCTTCGACGTCCCGATGGCCGAGATCGCGGCGACGGCGGGTGTGGGCCGGACGACGCTGCTGCGGAACTTCCCGACGCGGATGGAACTGGCCTCCGCGCTCTTCGAGCAGAGCATGGGCTGCATGCGGGCCCTCGCGGCCAGGCAGACCGGCCGGCCCGAAGATTTCGCGGAACTGTTCGACCTGAAGCTCCGCCTTTACATCCGCAATGGCGGACTTGCCGAAGCCGTGCAGAAGGAGAGCGGCGAAAGCGGCAGCTTCCACAACGAGCGGCGCGAGATCTCCGAACTGTTCCTGAACGCCGCCCAGCCCGCCATTCGCGCGGGCCGGATGCGCCCGGATGTGACGCATCAGACCTTCATGGTGTTGCAGCAGGCCATGGCCGGGGCGATCACCGGCGGAACCTCATCCGAGGACCGTGCCGAGCGCGCGCGGCTGTTCCGTTCGCTGATATTCGACGGGCTGATGCTGCCGCACCAGGCATGGCGGCCCTCACCGATGTAGATCTGGTGGTCCGCAAAGGCGAGTTCCACTCGGTCATCGGCTCGAGCGGGTGCGGTAAATCGACGCTGCTCAAGATCATGGCGGGGCTTCAGCCGCCCACCACCGGCACGGTGATGCTGGCGGGAACCCCTGTCATGGGGCCGCGCCCCGATATCGGGATGATGTTTCAGCAGGCCACCCTGCTTCCGTGGCGGACCACGCTGGAAAACATCCTGCTGCCGATCGAGATACGGGAGGGACGGCAGGCGTCACGAACGGCTACGGGACGGGCCGCGGCGCTGATGGAACTCGTCGGCCTCAAGGGGTTCGAGGACGCTTATCCAGCGCAGCTTTCGGGCGGCATGGCGCAGCGCGCCGCGATCTGCCGGATGCTCGCGACCGAACCGCAGATGCTGCTGCTGGACGAGCCGTTCAGCGCTCTGGACGAGATCACGCGCGACTTCATGAACATGGAGTTGCAGCGCATCTGCCTGGAGCGGGCCGCCTCCGCCTTCCTCGTGACCCATTCAATCGCCGAGGCGGTGATCCTGTCCGATGTGGTGCACGTCATGTCGGCCCGCCCCGGACGGGTCGTGCGCAGCATCCGCATCGACCTGCCGCGACCGCGCACGCTCGACATGGTGACCATGCCCGAATTCGGCGACTACGTGTCGCTGATCCGGGGCTTGCTCGACAAGGGGGCCTTCCTGTGACCGACATCTCCCGCAGCGATCTCGGCGCCGTTCCGACTACCGTCGGCCGCCCCGTCCCCACGGTCTGGCAGGAGAAGATGCCCTTGGGAAAGCGGCTGCCGCGCTGGCTCATGATGGCGGTGCTTATGGCGCTGTTTCTAGGGGTCTGGCAGCTGGTCACCTCGCTGCATCTGGTATCGCCGCTGATCCTGCCCTCACCGGGCGAGACGCTGGCCGATGTCGTGATCGTCGGCCGCAACCTGCTCGGCGGGGATTACATGCTCGGCCCATTGCTGATCACGGTTCAGGAGGTGGTCTGGGGTTTCCTGCTTGCCCTCGCCATCGGCGTCACCCTTGGCATCATCGTGGGGGAGACCGCGATCGGCGAGCGCGCGGTGATGCCCTATATCGTCGCCATCGACACCATGCCCAAGCTGGCCTTCGCGCCGCTGTTCGTCGCGTGGCTGGGCTTCGGGATCAGCTCCAAGGTGGCGCTGGCGGCTTTCATCTCGGTTTTCCCGATCGTCGTCGGCACGGCGGCGGGGCTGCATGCCGCTGACGAGAATGCGCGGATGCTGTTCCGCAGCATCGGCGCGACCCAACTCCAGACTCTCTTGAGACTCAAGATCCCGGCCGGACTGCCGCAGTTCTTCACCGGGCTGAAGATCGCCTCGATCAGCGTCGTCTCGGGGGCGATCGCGGGTGAGTTCCTGGGCGGCGGGCAGGGTTTCGGCGGGCTGATCCGGGTGGCGGCCAGCCAGCTCGACACGCCGCGCGTCTTCTCGCTGATCATCTGGCTCAGCTTCGTCGGGTTGATCATGTTCGGCCTCGTTTCGTGGATGCAATACCGCTTCGTCTTCTGGCACAGAACCGATACGCCCGGCGCAAGGGCGAACAGGCAGTTCTGAGAAACGGACGACGCAGACAATGGCGCAGCAGAAATCAAAGACAACCCTGGCCACGACGGTCTACCAACGGCTGCGGGCCGAGATCATCCACGGCCCGCTGCGCCCCGGCGAGCGGCTGCGCATCGAGGCGCTGGCCGACCGCTTCGAGGTGGGCAACAACGCGGTGCGCGAGGCGCTCTCGCGGCTCTCCTCGGAGCATCTCGTCGACCGACACGACCAGCGCGGCTTTGCGGTTTCCAGCTTCTCGCTGGGCGACTGGCGGGTGCTGGTCGAATCGCGCATCTTCCTTGAAACCAATGTGCTGCGATCCTCGATGCGCAACCGTACCGAAAGCTGGGAGGAAGAGGTCGCCCTCGCCTTCCACCGCCTCACGCGCACCCGCCGCGAGACCGCCGAGACCCCCGGCGAATGGGAAGAGGCGCACCGCGCCTTTCACCGCGCGCTGCTGGCCAATGCGGAATCGCACTGGCTTCTGTCCTTCTGCGAGGTGCTCGCCGATCAGGCGGCGCGTTACATCGCGATCTCGAACACCGAGCACGTGATCACACGCGACGCGCAGGCCGAACACGAGGCCCTGATGAAGGCAGTTCTTTACGGCAGCGAGGACGAGGCCTGCGACCTTCTCGCCAAGCACTACACGATGACCCTGCGCAATCTGGAAGGACAGTTCCTGTCCGAACCGGCTTCGCTCGATTGACACCGCGCCACGCGGCGCGCCTGCCAGACTGAAAGGTAAAGATGACCTACCCCGTCACGCCGCTCTACCCCTCCCGCCGTTCGCCGGTCATGGCTCGCAACACGGTCGCCTCCTCGCATCCGCTCGCGACCGAGGCGGGGCTGGCCGCGCTGCGCCAAGGCGGCAATGCCGTCGATGCGGCGCTTGCCGCCGCCATCACCCTGACCGTAGTCGAGCCGACCGGGAACGGCATCGGCTCGGATGCCTTCTGCATCCTCTGGGATGGGCAGCAGCTGCACGGGCTGAACGCCTCTGGCCGCGCGCCCGCCGGCTGGACGCCCGAGCGGTTCAAGGGTCATTCCATAATGCCGCGCCGCGGGTGGGAGTCGGTGACGACGCCCGGCGCCGTCTCGGCCTGGGTCGAGCTGTCGCAAAAGTTCGGCAAGCTGCCCTTCGCGGCGCTGTTCGATGCTGCCCTCGATTATGCCGAGAACGGCTTTCACGTCACCCCGGTGATCGCCAAGCAATGGCAGGTCGGCGCGGACGAGCTGCATGTCCAGCCGGGCTTTGCCGAGGCCTTCATGCCAGGCGGGAGGGCGCCTCGGGCCGGCGAGCTGTTCCGGCAACCCGATCAGGCGCGCACCCTGCGGCTGATCGCCGAAAGCGAGGGCGAGGCCTTCTATCGCGGCGAGCTGGCCCGGAAGATCGCCGACTTCGCCCACGCCCATGGCGCGGCGCTCGACGAGGCGGACATGGATGCCCATACGCTCGACTGGTGCGGCACGATCGAGATGGATTTCGGCGACGCCGCCCTGCACGAGATCCCGCCGAACGGACAGGGCATCGCCGCGCTCATGGCCCTCGGCATCCTGCGCCACACCGCCATCGCGGATCACGCCCCCGACAGCCCCGAGGCGCTCCATCTGGAAATCGAGGCGATGAAGCTCGCCTTCGCAGATATCCACGCCTTCGTGGCGGACGGGCTGCACATGGAGGAGGTCAAGGCCAGTCACCTGCTGGACCCGGACTACCTCGCCCGCCGGGCGACGCTGATCGACCCGGCCAGCGCCCTCGACCATCCCACGGGTGCGCCGAAAGATGGCGGAACGGTCTGCCTCGCCGCGGCCGACGCGTCGGGCATGATGGTGAGCTACATCCAGTCCAACTATTCGGGCTTCGGGTCCGGCGTGGTGGTGCCGGGCACCGGGATCGCCCTGCAGAACCGCGGCCACGGCTTCGTCACCACGCCCGGCCATCCGAACGAGGTCGGCCCCCGCAAGCGACCGTTCCACACCATCATTCCGGGCTTCATCACCCGGAACGGCGCGCCCGAGATGGCCTTCAGCCTGATGGGCGGGCCGATCCAGGCGCAGGGCCACCTGCAGATGATGCTGCGCACGCAGCTCCGGGGCCAAGATCCGCAGACGGCCGCCGATGCCCCCCGCTGGCGGGTGGTCAAGGGGCTCGAGGTGCTGCTGGAAAACACGATGGACGAAGACACGGTTTCCAGTCTAGCCGCTCTTGGCCACCGTATCGGGCGAGAGCCGCACGATGCCACCTTCGGCTTCGGCGGCGCGCAGCTCGTCCAGCGGATCGACGGCGGGTATGTGGCAGGCTCGGACCCGCGCAAGGACGGCTGCGCGGGAGGGTTCTGACGGCACGGCAGGCACCAGTAACGTAGGCAGTGTTCCGATCACACCATTGCAGCGTAGCTCCACGGCAACAGTTCGTCGTGCGGACGGGCTGCAGCCGGCAGACCGTCCTGCGCATCCTGCGCAACGAGCGCAACGATGTCTTCCGCGTCGGCGCAAGCTCGCTCGAGCCCTGGCTCGTCCTGCTCGACGAAGCCTGGTCGGGCGGCTGCCGGAGTGGCGCCGAGCTCTGGCGGCGTCTCCGAAGTGACGGTTTCGGTGGCAGCCTGCGCGTCGTCACCGAATGGGCCACCCGGCGGCGCCGCGCCGAAAAGGCGCCGGCAACCTCCCCGCGGAAGTGCCCACCCGCCCGGAAGATCGCGATGATGCTCACCGACAAGCGCGATCATCTCACCAGGGACGACGCGATCATCGTGGCGGTCCTCGAGAACGCCGTGCCCCTCCTCGCCGAGGCCCGTCATCTCCTTCGGTAACGGGGTCGTCTTGGTCAAGCAGTTTGAGCATGCGAGGCCAGCCGCTGAGGTGCGGCCTGTGTTTGCCTTTCATCCCATCCTGCTGTTGCCGCGGCCTTCGTCTGAGATCCCACCGGGTGCATGCTTGGTCCGTGGTCGGCGCGTTGGCCGCCAACATGATGCTGGTTCAATGCAATTCCGATGTGCCCATCTCATTGGCGTGCTCGACAAAGAGCGGCAAC
>NZ_JAHQZU010000046.1 GCF_019061185.1 Paracoccus sp. Z118 | reverse complement strand
GACACCCGCAAAGCGCCATCGAAGACCTCATGCCCTGGCGCTTCAACCAGCCGTCAAGCATCGCCGCATAGGGCAACGACCTCGCGCTTACGATCGGTCATGGAATGGTCCCGGTTCAGGCCGCGAGGGGAAGTAGGTGGCGGGCAAGGAGGTCGTGAAACTCGCCCATGCCGTGGACGACGTGATCGGCGCCGGCGTCACGCAGCACCTGCGCATGGCCGCTGCGATGTTCCGATGGGCCGATGAAGCCCACGGCAAGGCAGCCGGCGGCGACTGCGCAAAGGACGCCGTGCGGGTTGTCGTCGATGAAGATTGCCTGTTCGGGCGCGACGCCCAGCCGTTCGGCGGCGAACAGCGCGAGATCGGGCGCGGGCTTGGGCGCCGCTACCTGCTCGGCGGAATAGATGTGGGGGCCGAAACGCCCGGCCAGCGGGGTGCGCGCGATGGAACGGTCCAGCCGCATGATCGCCGAGTTCGAGCAGACCGCCATCGGCACGTCGAAGCGGGACAGCACTTCCTCGATCCCCTCGATATGCGGGATGTCGCGATCGAACATCTCGAACAGGATGCGGTCGGATTCGGCATAGACCGCCGCCGCGTCGAGGCCCGCTTTCCGCATCAGCGCCATGCTCGCCGACGCCGAGTTGCCGGAAAAGATCCGGGCCGCCTCGTGCTGGGTCATGGGGATGCCCGCAGCCGTGACCGCGCAGGC
Source organism: Paracoccus sp. Z118 (assembly GCF_019061185.1). Classification (GTDB taxonomy): domain Bacteria; phylum Pseudomonadota; class Alphaproteobacteria; order Rhodobacterales; family Rhodobacteraceae; genus Paracoccus. The sequence continues at coordinate 7,223 of NZ_JAHQZU010000046.1, read as the reverse complement.
CAGCGCCTCGCAGCCCGCCGGCTCGCTGTCCAGCAGCACGCCGTCGCAGTCGAACAGGATCGCCTCGTAAGCTCTCATGCCGGGACGCCTTCCCGCATCAGTTCGCGCACCAGTACGGGGTTGTCGGACACGAGGAAGCCCGGCGCGCGTTCGATCCAGCGGCGGATCAGGGCTGGATCGTTGATGGTCCAGACCGAGCAGGATTCCAGCGGGCGGAGGCGGGCGATGAGGTCGAACTCGGCCTCGAACAGCTCGTGGTGGATGCCGACCACTTCGACGAGACCGTCAACGCTTTTCAGGAACGCCGCGATACCCCCCTGCCGTTCGGCCCATGCGCGGTTCACCGAGATGAGCCGGCGCAGGTCCGGCGCGACGGCGCGGATATGCTGCACCACGTCGATGTCGAAACTGTGCAGGACAGAACGCTCGGCCAGACCGAAGCGGCGCAGCGTCTCGACCGTCCGTTCCACCAGCCCCGGATAGGGCGTGCCGTTCTCGTCGGGCTTCAGCTCGACATAAAGTTCGGTTCCGGCATGGGGCGCGAGGATTTCCAGCACATCCTCAAGGCTCGGCACGCCCTCGTCGATCGGCGCGCCGTCCGGTCCCCGCAGCCGCAGGGCCTTGCGGCTTTCCGGCGTCAGGTCGCGCACGCGGCCGGTCCCGTCGGTGGTGCGGTCGAGCGTGGCGTCGTGGATCACCACGACCTCGCCCGCGTCGCTCAGGTGCAGGTCGAACTCGATGGCGTCGAAACCGTGGCGGACGGTTTCGCGGAATCCGAGAGCCGAGTTTTCGGCCCACAGGTTGCGGGCCCCGCGATGGGCCATGATCTTGGGCATTTCGGTCTTTCTTGAGAGGGTTAACGGATTGTCGGGTCCAGCCGGTCGCGCAGCCAGTCCCCGAGCAGCGAAATCGAGAGCGTCGTCATCACGATCACCGCCGAGGGCGCGAGCATGATCCACGGCGCGCGGGTCAGGTATTCACGCCCGAAGCCGACCATGTTGCCGAGCGAGCTTTGCGGCGGCTGCACCCCGAGCCCGAGGAAGCTGAGCCCGGATTCCATCAGGATGATTTCCGGGAAGGTCAGCGTCATCGACACGATCAGGGTCGAGGCGACGTTGGGCAGGATGTGGCGCAGATAGACGCGCGAAGGCGTGGCCCCGAGCTGCACCACCGCCCCCGCATAGCCCTGCGCCGAGGCCGAGATCGCAAGGCCGCGGGCGATGCGGGCATAGCGTTCCCAGCCGTAGAAGCCCATCAGGCAGACCAGCAGCGCCATGGACGACCCGAAGAAGGCCAGCACCGCCAGCGACATGATCATGAACGGCAGCGCCGCCTGAAAATCGGCCAGCGCCATGACCAGATGCTCGACCCAGCCGCGGAACTGCGCGGCCAGAAAGCCCAGCGTCGTGCCGAACACCGCCGACAGGATCGTCGCCCCGAAGGCGATGACCAGCGACACCCGGACCGACTGGATCAGCCGCGACAGCACATCCCGGCCAAGCTCGTCGGTGCCCAGCCAGTAGCCCGGCGTTCCGACCGGCAGCAGCCGGGCGGACAGGTTCATGGCGGTGATGTCGTAGGGCCGCAGCCAGTCGGCGAAGATCGCCGTCAGCACCATCAGCGCGATCCAGGCCACCGCGAGGCCGACCAGCCAGGGCATCCTGATGCGGGTCCGGGTCAGCAGCCTCGGGGCGGCGATTGCGGCAGTATCGGCCATGACTTCGTCCTCAGTGGGCGGCGCGCTTCTGGCGCAGGCGAGGGTCGAGCAGCCCATAGGCGAAATCGACACACAGGTTGGCGACGACCATCGACGCCGCGATCACCAGCAGCAGGCATTGCACCACCGCCAGATCGCGGTTGGCGACCGACACGACGATCAGCCGGCCGACTCCGGGCCAGGAAAAGATGCTTTCGACGACGACCGCGCCGGCGATCAGCGCGCCGACCATGAAGCCGATCAGCGTGATGATCGGGATTACCGCATTCGGCAGCGCGTGCTTCCAGACGACATCCCGCCACGGCAGGCCCTTGGCCATCGCGGTGCGGATATAGGGCTGGCCCAGCACCTCGATCATGGCCGACCGCGAGAACCGGGCGAGGATGCCGATGCCGCCGATCGACAGCGTGGCGATCGGCAGGATCGCGTGCTGCCATGTGTCCTGCCCGCCCGAGGGCAGCCAGCCCAGCGTCACCGCGAAGATCAGCACCAGCACCAGCCCGAGGACGAAGGACGGGATCGTGAAGCCGAAGATCGACAGCATGATGACGCCCCGATCCGCGACGGACTCGCGGTGCAGCGCCGCATAGACGCCGGCCGGGATGCCGATGCCGATTTTCAGGATCAGCGCCGGAATGGTGATGGCGAGCGTCGCGGGGATACGTTCCAGCACCAGATCGAGCGCCGGCGACTGGTCGCGCATCGACACGCCGAAGTCGAAGGTCAGGATCTGCTCCAGATACGCGAGGTATTGCTGCCAGATCGGATCGTTCAGCCCCCAGCGCTCGCGGAAGGCATCGACCGCATCCTGCGGCGCGTCGGGGCCCAGAAGCACCTGCGCCGGGTCGCCCGACATCCGCAGCACGACAAAGGCGAAGGTCATCACCAGAACGATGGTCAGCGCCGCGCGGGCGATCTTGGCCAGGATGAATGGAAACATGGGAACCTCAGGCCGCCTGCCGCGCCGCAGCGGGCAACTTCAGACAGGCCGCAAGCCGGCCGCCGTGGGTTTCGAGTTCGGGAACCGTCGCGGCGCAGGCGGCATCCGCCAGCCGGCAGCGGGGGTGGAAGGCGCAGCCGGATGGCCGCGCGGCGGGGTTCGGCGGCTCTCCGTGCAGGATGATGCGGCCTTCCAGCCCCTGCCCCGCCTGCGGGATCGAGGAGACCAGCGCCTGCGTATAGGGGTGGCGCGGGTCCGCGAAGTTGCGGTCCGAGGGCGCTTCCTCGACCACGCGGCCCAGATACATGACCGCCACCCGGTCGCAGATGTTGCGGACAACCTTCAGGTCGTGGCTGATGAAGACCATCGTCAGCCCGTCCTGTTCCTGAAGGTCGCGCAGCAGGTTCACCACCTGCGCCTGAATGGACACGTCGAGGGCCGAGACCGGCTCGTCGCAGACCAGAAAACGCGGGTTCGTGGCGAGGGCGCGGGCGATGACCACGCGCTGGCGCTGGCCGCCGGACAGCTCATGCGGATAGCGGTCGGCCTGATCGCGGCGCAGCCCGACTCTCGCCATCAGTCCGGCTACGCGTTCGGCCAGTTCGGGGCCTTTCGCGCGGTCGTGGATCTCCAGCGGCTCGGCGATCTGGCGGGCGATTGTCATGCGGCGGTCAAGCGCGGCCAGCGGGTCCTGAAAGATCAGCTGCATCTGTGCCCGAAGCCGGCGCCAATGCTCGGTCCGGGGGGCGGGCATCGGCTGGCCGTGATACAGCACCTTGCCCGCAAAGGGCGTCTCCAGCCCCAGCAGCATCCGGCCAAGCGTCGATTTCCCCGAACCGGATTCGCCGACGATGCCGAGAATTTCGCCTTCCTGGACAGCCAGGTCGATGCCGTTCACAGCGCGGACCGTGCTGGCCTGACCGAACAGCGGCTTGCCGGTGGTGTATTGCTGGACGAGCCCGCGGGCTTCGACAAGGACGCTCATGCCACCGCCGCCTGTCGTTCACGCGCCGCCGCGCGCGTCGCTTCCGGGTGGAAACAGGCGACGAAGCCGCCCCGGACCTGCGGCTTCAGCTCGGGCAGATGGCTCTGGCAGAACCCGGACGCGCGGGGACAGCGCGGCGCAAAGGCGCAGCCCGGCGGCAGGTGCTTCGGGTCCGGGACCGTGCCCTCGATGGGCCGCAGCCGCGCACGGCCGGCGTCCATTTCCGGGATCGCGTCGAACAGGCCGCGCGTATAGGGGTGCTTCGGCCCCGTGAAAAGCCGGGCGATGTCGTTCGCCTCGACGATCCGGCCGGCATACATCACCGCCGCGCGGTCGCAGACGGCGGACACCGCGCCGAGATCGTGGCTGATCAGAACCATCGCCATCCCCGTCTCGCGCCGGATGGACGACAGAAGATCGAGGATCTGCGCCTGGATCGTGGCGTCCAGCGCCGTGGTCGGCTCATCCGCGATCAGCAGGTCGGGCTGACCCGCCAGCGCCATGGCGATCATGATGCGCTGGCACTGACCGCCCGAGAACTCGTGCGGGTAAAGGTCGATGCGCGTTGCGGCGGACGGGATGCCGACCATGTCCAGCAGGCGGACGGCTTCGTTCCGCGCGGCCGCGCCCCGCAGGCCGCGATGCAGGCGGAGGCTTTCCCCGATCTGCCGACCGACACGATGGACCGGGTTCAGCGACGAGGACGGGTCCTGAAAGATCATGGCGATCCGCGCGCCGCGAACCGCCTCGACCTCGGCCGGACGGGCGCCGATGAGTTCCTGCCCCTCGATCGTGACCGAACCCGAAATCTGCGCCTTGCCGGGCAGAAGTCCCAGCGCCGCGAGCCAAGTCACCGACTTGCCGCAGCCGCTTTCGCCTACCAGGCCGACAGTTTCGCCCTTGCCGATATCCAGATCAATGCCGTGCAGAACCTGAACGCCGTCGAACGCGACGCGCAGATCCCGGATGGAGACGAACGACATCAGCCGCCCTCCTGCTTTCCGATGGAAGGCGGGGCGGGCACGCAGGCCCGCACCGCCGGAATGGTCAGACGGTCCAGTTCGCCGCGCGGAAATCCATCGCGAAGGCGGGGGCGGCCTTCCAGTTCAGCTCCGACTTCATGCCGGTGAACACGGCGTTCTGGTGCAGCACCGTATAGGCCGGGTCCTCGCGCTCGCAGATCTCCAGCATGCGGGCATGGGCCTTCTGGCGCGCGGCGGCGTCCATCGAGGTTTCCATGACGGCCGAAAGCTCGTTCATCTCGTCGTTCCAGTAGTTGCGCTTCTGCTGCGCCTCGCCGTTGGGACCGAACTGGACGACCAGCGGCGTGACCGGATCGTTGATGTTGTTCGAGGCCGACCAGTCGAAGACGCCGCGCGTTCCTTCGGGGTCGTGGATCTGGCCCCAGTTCTCCTTCATCTCGATCTCGACGTTCAGGCCGACCTGCTTCCACATCTCGACCAGCACCTGCGCCGTGGGCGTCTGGTTGGTGTAGTAGTTGTTCAGCAGCCGGTAGGGGATCGGATCGCCGTTGTAGCCCGCCTGTTTCAGCAGGTCGCGGGCAAGTTCCGGGTTGTAGTCCGGCGCGGCCCAGCCCTCGACGAACATGTTCGAGGTCCTGAAGCTGTCGAACTGCAAGCCGGCCGGAATGTCGGTCTGCCCGCCCCACAGCGCATCGACGATGGCCTGACGGTCGATGGAATGGGTGAAGGCGCGGCGCACCAGCGGATCGGCGAGGATCTCGTTCTGCTTGTTGAAGACGGTGACGCGGTGGTTCCAGATGGTCGAGGACTGGACTTCCAGCCCCGGCGCGTCCGAGATCGTCGCGATCTGGTCCGGCGGCAGGTCGCAGGCAAAGTCGTATTCGCCCGACAGCAGCCCGTTCACGCGGCTCGCCACCTCGGGGACTTCCACGAAGCGGATGCGTTCCAGCGGCGGGCGGCCGCCCCAGTAGTCGTCGAAGGCCACCAGCGTCAGCGACACGTCCGGCCGGAACTCCTCGACCCTGTAGGGGCCGGTGCTGACGGGCCTGTTCGCCCATTCGGCGTAGGTGGCGGCCTCATCCCAGGCGCGCCTGTTCGCGATCTGCGAGCCGAAGGCGTAAAGGCGGCCTTCCAGCGTGATGTCCGGCGTCGCGTTGTGGAAGCGGACGGTGTATCTGTCCACCGCCTCGACCCCGCGCAGCGCCGGCCACAAGCGGCGCGCCACACCGGGGACGCTGGCAGGCAGTTCCTTGGCGTTCTGCGGCTTGAAGTTTTCCGCATAAAGCGTCTTGCCGCCCGCGGGTTCGGTCCCGGCGAACAGGCGTTCGTCCGAGAAGGAAAACACCACGTCCTCGGCGGTCAGCTCGTCGCCGTTGTGGAACCTGACGCCCTGCCGCAGCTTCAGTTCGATGGTCCTGTCGTCCAGCCGCGTCCATTCGGTCGCCAGCCCAGGAACCGGACCCTGGTTGCCCATCCAGTCGCGCAGGATCAGCCCTTCCCAGAGGTTCGGAAAGAACACCCGCTCGCCCACGTTCGACTGTTCGTACCAGATATCCAGCGTGTTGTTGTTGGTGATCTTCTGCACCGCGATCGTGATGGAACGGCGCGGCGCCTGCGCCATCAGGTGGCGCGGCAGGATCAGCGATCCCGCGGCGGCGCCGAAAAGACCGAGGGTGTGGCGGCGGTTGATAAGCATGGCTCTCTCTTCGCTGTTCGCGGAAGCAACCTCGGCGCTTCCTTTCGCCGTGCCTTCTGATGCCTGCATGTTGCAGTCCCGTGACCTGCGGATGACATTCAGGTAAAATCCGCGCCCAAACGGGCGTCCATTTGGGCGGCTCGAGGGGATCGAGAGGGTCAGCAGGCGGAGCGGGCGCGGATTGCGGCCGAGGAGGTCGTCTACGGCACACCCACCCCCGAGGCCGAGAACGACATCGAGCAGGCGACCGCACTCACCCGGCGGATGGTTACGCGTTGGGGCCTGAGCGACAGGCTGCATGGTCCAGCTTGCCCTGCGCGAAAACAGCCGGGTGGGACAAGGCAACGCTCGCCTGCCCGGCACCAGGCCCTACAGCGACGCAACCCCAGAGCGGATCGACCTCGAAATCGCCCGCATCATCGACAAATGCCGCGCGGACGCCAGACGCCTGCTGCGCGAGCACCGCAAACGAATGGACGCACTGGTGACGGCCGGGCGGAGCGGGAGGCGCTGGACGAGCCGGAGATATCGAACGCAACCGGCCTGGCGCCCGCTCAACCCCGGGGACGAGCTACCTCTGCAGACTTGGCCGCCGGTCTGCGCGATGTTCGGCCAGGCGCGCCCGCATTGCGGCCTTCCGAGGATTTGCAAACCGGGCGCGGTCCCGTCAGTCTCGGCACGGTCATCGGAGATCTGGTTGCCGCCTTGAAACCCCGCCGACATATCCTGCGACCCATCGCCGCGGCGCGCGTGCTGACGGGGCGTCGTCGCTCGCCGGCAGCCGACCTGGCGCTCGCGACCGTGCTCGCCGGCGTCGCGGGTGCGTCGAACGCGGGCGGCTTCTTCGCGCTTGGCGCCTATACGTCGCACATGACCGGCTATCTCTCGCAACTTGCCGACAA
>NZ_JAHQZU010000045.1 GCF_019061185.1 Paracoccus sp. Z118 | reverse complement strand
CATCTCCGTATCGGTTCAAGGTCTCGCAACCCGAACCTTCCCGAAGATCGGCGATGGCCGCCAGCGTCACGCCCGGCCGCGCGCTGCGCTACGCCAAGGGCTCCGCGCGCGGCCTCCTACACCAACCGCTGGGACACTGCCCGGCAGATGATGGGAGCGCTGGATCAGCCGTTCATGCTCACAGATAATCTGCCCTTCCGCGGCCACGACGAGCCGATCGGGGTAGACCCGGAGGCTGACAGGCCGGTTCGCGATGGAGGCCGGCACGCGTGTCACGGTTGCGCTCGAAGCTGATCAGGCAGGTAGGCGAGACGCGCTTGCTCTGCTCGACGAACCCGTCAAAGGCCGGCGGCAGCGGCATCAGCACGGGCTGCTCCTCGGCCCAGGCATTGGCGAGGCTCCCGACCAGACGGCCATGCGGGATCTCCCGCCAAAGCTCCAGGCAACGCCGCTCGAGCCAGGCGTTCAGCGCGGCGAGGTCCGGAAAGTTCGGCATCGGTTGCCACAGGCGCGGCCGCGCATCCTGCACGTTCTTCTCGACCTGCCCCTGCGCCAGCGGGCTCGGACCGGTGGCGCCACGCTGGCGCAGTCCCAACCCGAGGCGGGATTACAGAACTCCGACTCGAAGACATAGTGGTTGGCCATGGCGAGGAAGCGGATGTTGATCTGGCGATCCTTGCCCCTGCCGATGCGGTCCACCGCCGTCCGCGTTCGGCGTGGCCTCGAACCGATGGCGGCTCACGCCTCACTGTCGTAGATCCCACGCTCCGGCACACCACCGAACACCCGGAACCCGCGCCAATGGGCGTCGAACAGCATCTCGTGGGTCTGCAGCAGATAGGCGCGGACGAGGAACACCCGGCTGTGTGCCAGCTTGATATGGGCGACCTGAAGCTTCGTGCGCTCGCCGCCGATCACGGCATAGTCCTCGCTCCAGTCGAACTGGAAGGCTTCACCCGGGCGGAAGGTCAACGGAACGAAAGTGCCGCGTCCCGTTGTCTGCTGTTCTCGCTGCCGCTCTGCGCGCCACCCACGGGCAAAGGCAGCGACCCGGTTGCAGGAACCGGTGAACCCGAGCGCGACCAGATCGGCATGCGGCCGCGACAGGGTCCGGCGCTGCTTGCGCGACTTCGAGGTCTCGGTCTTCAGCCAGCCTGCCAGCTTGTCGGCAAACGGGTCGAGCTTGCTGGGCCGCTCCGGCACCGAGAACTTCGGCTCGACCGTGCCCGCCTTCAGATACTTCCTGATGGTATTGCGCGACAGACCCGTCCGGCGCGCGATCTCGCGGATCGGCAGCTTCTCCCGCAGAGCCATGCGGCGGATGACGTTCAAAAGTCCCATGTGGATCACTCCGATGCCCCCCGTCGCTCACCGCGCTCAGGGGGAAGTTGGCCCCCCGGGGTCGCCCGGGGGGCCGCCGCCCCGCCGCCGCCACAGGGACCGCTTGTCACAGGGGTCAAATCTCCGTGGAAATCAGGCGCCAACCCGGGTCAGTTCCGGGTGGAAATCAACAGTCCCGAGTTCAGCAGCTTGTTGACCGTTGACTTGTCCAGCGCCGTCAAGGGAGGCACCGGGCGCGCCATCAGTGCCGAGCCGCCGGAAATGAGGGCGAGGAGCAAGTCATCCTGAGTGGCCGACCGAACCACTTTGACGTTTTCCCGTGGCCGCGGCTCCACCAACAGCGTCCGGATCCGGGTGGGATGCTTCGCGTACCGCGATGCGTTCGGTCGGTACCGAATGACCGTAACGTGTAACGACGACGCCCGAGAGGACGACATCAGGCCAAGCCAATTCGACCGCCCGCGCCATCGAAGCGGGGGACTTTCCTGCCCCCACCCCGATGCAGCGGCCTGCGGGCTTCTCTGGCAGGTGCTGCACCAGTATGGTGGCTGGATCGGCCGCAGCGATGGTACGATTGAACACCTCGCTCAAGAGGGCCTCAGCCGAGAGCATCAGCCACCGCCTTGCCGCAAGCCTCCGTGTCTGCAGAGCCGCCCAGATCCCTTGTCCGCAATGCAGGCTCGGAAAGAACGCGCTCGATTGCAGAAACGATATCGCCCGCAGCGTCGGGGTGGCCGAGGTGGTCCAGCATCATTGCACCAGACCAAATCTGACCGATAGGGTTGGCGATGCCTTTTCCTGCAATATCGGGAGCAGACCCGTGAACCGGTTCGAACAGCGATGGGAATGCGCGTTCCGGATTGATATTGGCAGACGGCGCGATGCCGATGGTGCCAGCACAGGCGGGGCCGAGATCGGACAGGATATCTCCGAAGAGGTTTGATGCCACGACCACGTCGAACTTGTCGGGGTTCAGCACGAAATGCGCCGTCAGGATGTCGATGTGGTACTTGTCGACGCTGACCCCAGGATAATTCCTGGCCATTTCCTCCACCCGCTCGTCCCAATAGGGCATGGTGATCGAGATCCCGTTCGACTTGGTGGCCGACGTCAATTTTGCGCGCGGGCGCTTCGCCGCCAGGTCGAACGCATATTTGAGCACGCGATCCACGCCGATCCGGCTCATGACCGTTTCCTGCATGACGACCTCGCGCGGTGTATCGGGGAACATCTTTCCACCGATCGAGGAATACTCGCCTTCCGTGTTCTCGCGGACAATCCACATGTCGATATCGCCGGGATTACGGCCGACGAGGGGGCATGGCACGCCGGGCATCAGCCGCGCCGGACGCAGGCTGATGTACTGGTCGAACTGCCGCCGGAACTGGATCAGCGAGCCCCAGAGCGACACGTGATCGGGCACGGTTTCAGGCCATCCGACGGCGCCGAAGAACAGGGCATCGGATCCTCCAACCCGTTCGCGCCAATCGTCGGGCATCATCTGCCCGTTCTTGAGATAATAGTCGCAGGAAGCAAAGTCGTGCTCGATGAAACGCAGATCAATCGCGTGTCGTTTTGCCACTGCCTCGAGAACGCGCAGCCCTTCGGGCACGACTTCCTTGCCGATGCCATCGCCGGGGATGACTGAAATATTCAAATGGTTGCTCATGGTGTTTCCTCAGATGTTTTGGCCACGCAGCGTATCGATGACAGCATCGGTCACCATACGTGTCGTCGCCTTGCCACCCAGATCGGGTGTGTGAAGGCTGGGGTTCGCCGTCACGAACTCCACCGCCTTCATCAGCCGGTCGCCGGCAGGCTTCTCGCCCAAGTGTTCCAACATCATTGCCGCGGTCCAGAAGGTGCCTATGGGGTTGGCAACACCTTTTCCGGTGATGTCAAAGGCTGAACCATGGATCGGTTCGAACATCGACGGCGTCTCCCGTTCGGGGTTCAGGTTCGCCGTCGGTGCCACACCGATCGAACCCGAGAGGGCGGCGGCCAGATCCGAAAGGATGTCTGCGTGAAGGTTGGTTGCGACGATTGTGTCCAATGACTCCGGGTTCATCGTCATGCGCACGGTCATCGCGTCGACCAGCATCTTGTCCCATGTGACGTCGGGGAACTCCGGGGCAACCTCGGCGGCAATCTCGTCCCAAAGCACCATACCGTGACGTTGCGCGTTGGACTTGGTCACGACGGTGAGCAATTTCCGCGGACGCGATTGCGCGAGTCTGAAGGCAAAGCGCATGATGCGCTCGATCCCGGCGCGCGTGAAGATCGATACGTCGGTCGCCACCTCTAGCGGCAGGCCCGGATGTGAGCGCCCGCCTTGGCCGGCATACTCGCCTTCGGAATTCTCCCGTACGATCACCCAGTCGAGCTCGCCTCCATTGACATGGCGCAGCGGCGACTGGATTCCCGCCAGGACGCGCGTGGGTCTGACATTGGCGTACTGGTCCAGCGGCTGGCAAATCGAAAGGCGCAGCCCCCAGAGCGTAAGGTGGTCGGGTACGTCCGGAGCGCCGACAGCACCGAACAGGATGGCGTCAAAGGCGCGCAGCTGGTCTGCTCCGTCGGTGGGCATGAACGCCCCTGTCCGCTTGTACCTTTCCGTGCCCCAGTCGAACTTGGTCACGTTGAAGTCGAAGCTGCCGGCGCGGTCCGCGAGGGCGGTCAGGACCTCAAGGCAGGCATCGACGACCTCCACACCGATCCCGTCGCCGCCGATTGCGGCGATCTTGTACTCTTTCCTTGTCATTGAATCTCTCCGATATCAGAACAATACGCCGGCAGGCATCCGCAAAAGCAGCACGTTGGCCATAAGCCACCAAAAACCGACGCAAATCAGCACGCCTGAGGCAATCCAGATCGCCCACGTCCGGGCCGGTGGCCGGTCGTAGTCAGCTATGACCATGATCGCCACAAAGGCGATGATGCTGGTCACGAGAAAGCCAATCTCCGGCATAAGCAGCACCCAGGCCAACATGATTGCACCCAGCGCCATACGGCGTTTGGCACCGCCATCGAGGTGGAGCGTCTCACTTGGCCCACCGGCGGGTCGGCGCAGATTCATAACGATCAGCAGGGCCGAAAAGCCGACAAGTGCAGCGGCTATCGTGATCGGGAATACGGAACCAAGTGCTGACAGCGTGCTTGCGCCGAAGTAGATTGCGATGCCGAGGGCAATGAAGATTACAGCAAGCACCATTCCCGGAACGTCGCGTGTCTTCGGCTCCGGCGTGATTTCGGTTCCGCCGTCGGCCATTGGCTCGGAAACTTGCAGGATTTGGTTGCGGCGTTTCGCTTTCCAGTCTGACCAGATCGGGAAGATCAGCGTCAGCAACGCCGCCCCGATGATCCCGATGCTGATTGGACGCATGAAGAACATCTCGGTCAGCCGCCCGGATGCGCTACCTATCAGATAGGTCTGGACAAATCCCTGCTCGGCAATCGATCCGAGAACGAGGCCAAGAACGATCGGCGACGGCTGGAAGCCGTAGCGGTTCAGGATCCAGGCGAGGATGCCCAGACCAACCATCAATTGCGCGTCGTCGACGTTCGAGTGAATCGCAAAGGCGCCGATGATGGTCAGCAGCGCCACTGTAGGGGCCAGGACGGCCTTTGGCACCTTGGTGATGGAGGAATATGCGTAGCGTCCAATCAGCAGTCCGACCGGCAGCATGAGGATGGTTGCGACGAGCAAGCCCCAGATGAAGGTGTAGACGATGTTGGCGTCGGTGGTGAAGAGGGTGGGACCGATCTTGATGCCTTGCACCAGCAGCGCCCCGAGAATGATCGCGTCAGGCGGCGTGCCAGGAATCCCGAGAACGAGTGTCGGGATGAAGCCGCCGCCGACGGTGGCGTTGTTGGCCGCTTCGGTAGCGATCACCCCATCCGGGTTGCCTTTGCCAAAGCTCTCGGGATTTCCCGATGACCGGCGTGCTTCCGAATAGGATACCAGTCCGGCGATTGATCCACCGGCCCCCGGCAGAATGCCGATCACCGTGCCGATGACGGACGAACGGATGACATTCAGCTTTCGGGACAGCGAATAACGAAGTCCTTCGGCAAACCGCAGCCCTCCTGTGTCGGACGGTTTCAGATGAGGGTCGGCATTTGCGACCAGATCGAGGATCACTGGCACGCAGTAGAGTCCGATGATCGCCGATGTCAGGTCGATGCCCGCCAGGAAACGCTGCATGCCCATCGTGTAGCGGACGTCGCCACCAACCACCGCCACGCCAATCATCGACAGAAAAAGGCCGATGCAGGCGCCGATAAGTCCCTTGACAGTGTTTCCGACGGATAAGGCGGCAATCAGGGTCAGGCCGAACATCGCCAGCCAGAAATACTCGGTCGGGCCGAAGGCCAACGCGACCTTTGCCAATGGAGGCGCCAGCACCAGAAGCGCCACCGCGCCAACGATGCCGCCCACGACCGAGGCAATGGTGGCCAGCGAAATCGCCAGACCACCATCGCCCCGCCGCGCCATCGGGAAGCCATCGAACGTCGTGGCGATGGCTGAGGGGGTTCCTGGCGTGTTCACAAGGATGGCGGCGTACGCGCCACCGTAGATCGCACCGGTGTAGATCGCGCCGAGGGCAATCAGGCCCGCGGCGGGATCCATCGCGAAGGTGAACGGGACAAGCACGGCCACCGCCATGGTCGCCGAGAGCCCCGGCAAGGCGCCAATCACAGTCCCGAGGATCACACCGATGAGGGCGAGCATCAGATTGAGCGGTGTCAGCGCGTCCAGAAGGTAGCCGATGATCTCCATATTCGTGCGCCGTTACTGAATGATACCCAGCGCCTTGGCGCCGGCGGTGTATTCCTCGACACGCTCTGCGACGAATTCGTCCATCTCATCATAGCCGATATCGGTCAGCACGAAGCCGGCGCTTTCCATCTTCTCGACGAAGGCGGGTTGCGCGTTGATCTCGGAAACAATATCCGAAATCCGCTGGCGCAGCTCCTCGGATGTGGAGGCCGGAACCGCCACGCCGCGATAGGCGCCGCCCACGATGTCATAACCGAGTTCCTTGAAGGTCGGGACGTCGGGAAACGCCTCGAGGCGTTCTTCCGAAGCGACGGCGAGCATTCGCATCGCATCCCCTTGGCTCACGCCAGATGTCGCGTAGTTGAAACCGGCCATCGTCGAGCCTCCGAGCACGGCCGTAATCGAGGGACCGGTACCCGAGAAGGGAACGTAAGTCGTGGTCACGCCGGCTTGCTCGTTGAAGCGGATGGCGGCGAGATTGTTCGAGGAGTTGGAACCCGAACCCGCGAAGGTTACCAGGCCGGGATTCTCCTTGGCAAATTCGACCAGTTGTTCGAGCGAGGTAAACTCGCTCTGCGCGCGGACGAAGATCGCGTCCGGCGTGTAATGGAAGTAGTGAACCGGCGTCAGATCTTCTGTGGCATAACCGACGGACCCTTCGAGAGGCTGCAACGCCGTGTGCGGCAGGTTGATGCCCATGATCGTGTAGCCGTCGCCCGGAAGCGAATTGAGCTGCGACCAAGCCTGCGCACCGCCCGCGCCGGGTTGGTATTGGATGATCACCTGATGGCCAGTGACATTCTCCCATTCAGACTGCTGAAAACGCGCAGAGATGTCCGATTCGCCGCCCGCATTGAATGGGATGATGTAGGTCATCGGCTGGGACGGAAAGTCCTCGACCGACTGCGCCGCAAGCGGCGTTGACGCCAGTAGTCCGGCAAAGATGGTTGCAAGAGCCGTTCTCATGATTTCCTCCTCACGGGCCGCGTATGAGCCGCAGCTTTCGGTTAAGGGGACTTCGCTCTGCGACCTTGCGCCGTGATCGCGTCGCCCCCCCGGTCCTGTTGGCAAGCCTCCCGTGCCGACAGGGGCCCACCAAAACCTCACAGGTGAGCTCCGTGAACCCTAGACTAGCTCACAGGAATCTATAATCACGGTTTCGGAACAACATTATTGCGCTGAGGTAAGCAATGACCGAGGGCGACCTGGGGTTCTTCGCGCTCCTGGCCCGGCACGAGAGCTTCGTCGAGACCGCGCGCGAGCTCGGAATCAGCGCCTCTGCTGTCAGTCGCCGCCTTGCACGGCTGGAGGACCGGCTGGGCGTCCGCCTGATGAACCGGACGACGCGGCGTGTAAGCCTCACTGGCGAAGGCGAGCTTTACTTTGGCAAGGCCGTACGTTTGCTCGGCGACATCCATGAGCTGGAGAACAGCCTGAGATCGGGCCAGGAAAAACCCAGCGGCCTGCTTCGGATCAACGCAACCTTCGGCTTTAGTCGCGAATACATCGCTCCGACGGTGTCCGCGTTTTGTGACATGTACCCGGACGTCGAAGTGCAGTTGATCGTGACCGACGCACCGATGAAACTCATCGAGCAGGCGGTCGATCTGAACATCCGCTTCGGCAGCCCGCCATCAAGCAACCTGATCCAGCGTCTGCTTCAAAGAAACCGCAGGTTCATGTGCGCTTCCCCAGGGTACCTGGAAAAGCGTGGGAAACCTGAGACCTTGCAGGATCTGCGCGACCACAACTGTATCGTGCTGCGGCAGGAACACGACATCTATGACATCTGGCGGTTCGACGACCGCCGTGGAGAGACTCCCTCGGTACGTGTGAACGGCGGGCTCAGCACCAACGATGGCGAAATGGCGCGCGAATGGATGCTGCACGGACACGGGATCATGCTGCGGTCCGAGTGGGACATTGCCCACCATGTCCGCGAGGGCCGCCTTCAGGTCGTGCTGCCGGGCTACTTCCAGACTGCCAACATTTCCGCCATCTATCCTGAACGCCACCATCTGACCGCCAAGGTGCGGGTCTTTATCGACCTGCTGGCCGAGCGGATCCGGGATGCAAACACAAAGACACCGTTTGAACTCAGCGAAGCAGACCTGGGCGCATGACGGCATTTGCGTCGCTCGCTCATACCAACTATGCATGGATGCGGGTTGGAGGCACCGATGGACATCACGCTCCTCGAGGACTTTCTGGAGCTTGCGCACGAGTTGAACTTCTCCCGTGCAGCCCAGAACCGGAACATGACGCAGCCCGCGTTCAGCCGCCGAATCAAGAATCTCGAAGAGGCGATTCAGACGCCGCTCGTCCTTCGCACGACCCGTCAGGTCGCCCTGACGCCGGCAGGAAAGGCGTTCCACCCTCGGGCCGAAGCCATTGTCAGGATGCTTTCGGAAGCCCGGCTTGAAGCGTTGGCTGCTGCGGGTCGAGCGCAACGAAACCTGAATCTCGCGGCCACGCATGCGCTGTCCTACACATTCGTGCCAAAGTGGTTGATGCAGGTGGGCGGACCCGCCGAAATCGGCGCTCTCAACATGGTGTCTGACACGCATCGGCAATGCGTGAAGCTCATGCAGAACGGCGACGCCAGTTTCTTCATCTGTCACAAGAGCCCCGCCAGTGCAGAGGATCTCCCGGAAAGGCAGTTCAGGTGCCATCCGATCGGCAGTGATCGGCTCGTGCCACTCTGTGCTCCAGATTCGAGCGGCCGATCGCTGTGGACCCTTGGCCCCGGGTCGTCCGGGATTCCGTTTATCGCTTATGCGGCCGCCTCGGGTCTGAATGCAATCCTCAGGGCGCACTGGGCAGGGCATGAGCGGCCAAGCCTCGAGCCGACGATGAATTCAGTTCTGGCCTCGACCAATCTTGAAATGGCGAAAGAGGGTCAGGGGGTTGCCTTTCTTCCCCTCTCGCTCGCCGAAAGCGACATCGAGCGCGGCAGACTCGTCCGCGCCGGAGGCGAGGCTCTGGATGTCCCTGTGCAGATCGTGATCTACCGGCCGCGCTCCCGCATGTCTGCACATTGCGAAGCCTTCTGGCTGAAAGTGGTTGGTGAGAACGCCCGATGATATATGCACATTGTGCATGAATATAGCCCTAATCGGCATTGGAGTTCGCCTAATGTGATCCACTATCCACTGAGGTGATCGCCATTGTGCGACAAGCATCAATAGGAGCGAGCCAATGCGCATTGTCGAAATCTGCGACGTCACCAAGCCGATCTCATCGCCAATCCGGAACGCCTACATCGACTTCAGCAAGATGACGGCAAGTCTCGTGGCTGTCGTGACGGATGTGGTCAAGGACGGCCGTCGGGTTGTCGGCTACGGCTTCAACTCGAATGGTCGCTACGGTCAGGGTGGTCTCATTCGGGAGCGCTTTCGTGACCGCATTCTCCACGCCGATCCGGCATCGCTGTTGAACGACGAGGGCACCAATCTGGATGGCCACAAGATCTGGGCCACTATGATGCAGAACGAAAAGCCCGGCGGACACGGCGAACGGTCTGTCGCGGTCGGCACGATCGACATGGCCGTATGGGACGTGATCGCCAAGATCGAAGAGAAGCCGCTTTTCCGGCTTCTGGCCGAGCGCAAGGGCGTCGAAGCGAACCCGAAGGTCTTCGTCTACGCTGCGGGTGGCTACTACTATCCGGGCAAGGACGATTCCGCGCTCCGCAAGGAGATGCGGGGCTATCTCGATCGCGGGTACAATGTCGTGAAGATGAAAATCGGTGGCGCCTCGATCGACGAGGATCAGCGCCGGATTGAGGCTGTTCTGGCCGAGATAGGCGACCAGGCGCAGCTTGCCGTCGATGCGAATGGTCGATTCGATCTGGAGACTGCCATCGCCTACGGGAAGATGCTGCGAAACTATCCGCTTTTCTGGTACGAAGAGATAGGCGATCCGCTGGATTACCAGCTTCAGGCGGCAATGGCCGAGTTCTACCCGGGCCCCATGGCGACCGGCGAGAACCTGTTCTCGCATCAGGACGCGCGCAACCTGATCCGCTATGGCGGCATGCGCCCCGATCGCGACTGGCTGCAATTCGACTGCGCGTTGTCGTATGGTCTTGTGGAGTACTTGCGGACCCTGGATGTCCTCGACCAACTGGGATGGTCGCCGTCACGCTGCATCCCGCACGGCGGCCACCAGATGTCACTGAACATCGCGGCCGGGCTCGGTCTCGGCGGCAACGAGAGCTACCCCGATCTATTCCAGCCCTACGGCGGGTTCCCGGATGGCGTGAAGGTCGAGGATGGTCACATCGTCATGCCCGAGCTGCCCGGCATCGGGTTTGAAGGGAAATCCGACCTGATCACGGTGATGAGAGAACTGGCGGAATAATCAGCAACCAGTCTGGTCGGGAGATCTGAACAGGGGCGTTGAGTGGATCATCCGCGCGACATCGGCATGATGCCGAGGAGCGAGGAGAGACCATGACCAGACGACCGCGCCGGAACCACAGCCCGGCCTTCAAGGCGAAGGTGGCGCTGGCTGCCATCAGGGGCGAGAGGACGCTGGTCGAACTGGCCGAGCAGTTCGACGTGCATCCGAACCAGATCACGCAGTGGCGGACGCAGCTTCTGGAAGGCGCCTCTGGCGTGTTCGGCGCGGCGGCCACGGTCGCTCCGGCACCGGCAGAGGACGTGAAGACGCTGCACGCGCAGATCGGCGAGTTGACGCTGGAGAACGGTTTTTTGTCCGGCGCGCTCGGCAAGGCAGGTCTGCTGCCGAGCGCAGGACGATGATCGACCGCGACCATGGGCTGAGCGTCAGTCGCCAGGCGAA
>NZ_JAHQZU010000044.1 GCF_019061185.1 Paracoccus sp. Z118 | reverse complement strand
CCGCCGCGCTCCGCTTTGGGGAAGGTTCACATGGGTCAGTTCTCAGTGGAATTTACGCCCCTACCCGGGTCAGTTCCGGGTGGAAATCAACAGGCGATCCACTTAGCAGCAGCCCGGAAGCTGTTCAGAGAAACCGAACCATCTCTGATCCTGCCTGACGATGGGGGCCTTCTCAATCATCAGACAGGAGGCCTCCATGACAGAGGAGGAAGTAAGCCCGCTGCGTCAGCTGATGATCCAAGATCATGCGCATCCGCGGGCTGGGCTTTGGCGGCGCCGGGGCCCGGCTCAAGTATCGCGCCGCGCTCAGCATCTCCTACGGCGCAGGGCTCCGGGCCGCCGAGGTCTGCAATCTCAAGGTCGGCGACATCGACAGTGACCGGATGGATCCACCTCAAGCAGGGCAGGGCCCGGAAGACCGCAAGGTCATGCTGTCGCCAGGATTGCAGGAGTTGCTGCGCGACTGGTGGCGCGAGGCCCGGCCTGAGAGCTGGCTGTTCGGCAAGCCCAAGATGAACCCCATCTCACCGCCCACTGAACCGCGCCTAGACCTCGGCCAAGCACATGGCCGGGGTCAAGAAGCCGGCCCCCTTGCACACCTTGCGGCCCAGCTTCGCCACCCACCTTCCGGAGGCGAACACGGACGTGCGCGTGATCCACGTGCTGCTCGGGCAACCTCGGAATCTCCAGCGCGATCCGCCCGGCCCGAGTGTCCCAGTCCCGATCGCGGTATCCGTTGCGCTGGACCTCGCGCAGAGGCAAACGAGCGCCCTTGGCGGCGCCGGTTCGCTCTTCGACCTCCGCCTCCATGATCCGCGGCCGCGAAGGCCAGCATCTCGCGGACAAGGTCGCCATCGGCCTGCTTCTCAACCAGTTCGATCAGCATCATTCTGTCGTCGGTAATCGTCATCTCCGTATCGGTTCAAGGGTCTCGTAACCCGAACCTTCCCGAAGATCGGCGATGGCGCCAGCGTCACGCCCGGCCGCGCGCCGCGCTACGCCGGGGGCTCCGCGCGCGGCCTCCTGCACCAACGGCTGGGACACTGCGCTAGCCGCTTAGCGTATCTGCAAGATTGGCTTATCAGGATAGAGGGATATACCGATCCAAGGTCAACGTGATGCTATCTTCGTAAAGACCCGGCACCAGCAGCGTTAGCGGCTGACGCAGGGTGATCTGCATACCGCCGGAGGAGGGCAGCTCCAGCTCGACCTCCAACCGATCCCGATTGAAGGTGATCGACTCCCGGATGGCCGCTTCGAGGCGCTCGAGATCGCCGCTCGTCTTTGGCGGGTCAATCAGAGCCCTTCGCGTCGCGATGTCTGCGGCGAAGGCTAGCTCATTGCGTATGAACACGGCACGGCCGAACTCGATCACCCCCAGGATGAGGGAAATGGCGAGAAGGCCGACAAGCGCGAACTCGATTGCCGCCGTTCCAGAACCGCAGCGAACCGTGCGGCGAAGCTGCACCAGGCAGGTCATCGTACCTGCACCTGAATCGACCGCGATAAAAGCTTGTCTGGCAGGAATATTCCCGAGAACTCCTTTTGGGCGGCCAGAGAGTAATAGATGGCTGTGGGTCCGGGCCCCGCGCAGGTCGTGGAGCAATCTACTTCCGCTTGGGAGTTTTCAGGGCAGGCGCAGAGCGGTCTCACGGCTACCAAGACGGAAGCATCGTCTTTCGCCGCGCGCAGCACCCGATCGACTGCCCCAACGTCACCTCCCGCAATGGCACTTTGCGCCCCTGTCCGCAGAATCGACCCCAGCGCCATCTGTTCCGTTAGCGCGCGACCGACATCCACGGTTCCCAGAAGCGCGAATATCAGAAAGGGCGCCAGAAGGGCGAACTCGATGGCCGACGCGCCCTGTTCCGCCGAAATGACGGAGGACAGCTTGTGGCGAATCGCGAGCGGAAAGGATCGCATAGAGTAACTGGCCCCCTTTTTTGCTCTCTATGGGACGCATTTCGCGAGCCATCAAGGCCAGTACGATAGTGCCTCGGCGTCAAGCTGCGAGGCACTGGCCTGCTAGATCCTTTTCACAGGCCCGGTGAGGCCGTCGCTGGGGGGGCAACTGCGACCGAGGCCGCGCCGCCCATTTGGTATTGTCGGATCACCCCAGCCGCGCGGCCTCCGTCGCTGCCGGGGTGGGAACCCCCACCATCTGATACCACGGCCTGACTGCTCAGGTTCCTGATTTGCGCGGCACCAGCGCCCGGCCAGATTCCGTCCGAGTGGGTCATCGGGTTCGCGCACCCGGCTACCACCAGAACGATCCCGAAAACCATGCACTTGGTCACTTGGAACTACCCTCGATGATATGTCCGAACTCGCCCTTGATGGCGCGCTGGCGCACGCGGCGCTCCAGTTCGCCCCGGGTGATCTCCTGCCGGCCGGTGAGGACAAACTCCCGCTCTGACGTCAGGACCGAATCTTCGAGCGGCGTTGAAAGATACCTTGTGGCGCCGCCCGGCTTGTCGAGATACGGGGTCACAATGATCACCAGATCGGTCTCGTCCTTTTGCCATGACGACGAGCGGAAAAGGGCACCCAAAACAGGAACGTTCCCCAACCACGGCACTTGCGACATGCGCCGCGCATTGTTGCGCTGCAGCAGACCGGCGATAACGAAGCTCTGACCCGCGTGGAGTTCAATTGTGGTGCTGGCGCGGCGCGTGGAAAAGCTGGGCAGCACGATGGAGCCGGCGCTGTAGGTGTTGCTCAGGTCAACTTGGCTGACCTCCGGCTCCAGCGTGAGATTGATCAGGCCGTTGCTCAGCACGACGGGCGTGAAGCTCAGGCGGACGCCGAACTCCTTGTATTCGACCGTGACCTTGCCGTCGTCCTCGGCCACCGGAATGGGAACTTCGCCGCCCGCGAGGAAACTGGCCGTCTCCCCCGAGAGAGCCGCGAGCGTCGGCTCGGCCAGGTTGCGGACGAGGCCGCGTTCCTCCAAGGTCGAGAGCAGGACATTGACCGACACGCCATCCGCGACCATGCTGGCGAGGAAGCTGCCGAATGGCACTGGAGACGCGATCTGTCCCGTGCCGAGGCGGATGGTTGACCCCGAATCAGGGTCTCTCGCGTTGACGCCTATCCCGATGGCCCGCCCGGCGTCGCGGGACGCTTCGATCATCCGAACCTTGAGAAATACCTGCTGCGGATCGACGATATCGATCGCGTTGATCACGGCGTCCGAACCGTACTGATCAGCGATGTCCAGAACGCGTGTCAGGGTCACTGCGTCCGGCACCGTCCCCGACAACCGCAACCGCCCGTTCACGGAACTCACTCGGACGTTGCCGCCGCCGACTCCGGCGAGCACCGAGGACAGATCGTCCGTATCGACCGTGATTTCGAGCTCGACGAGTCCGACCAGCGTGCCCTCGCCCGAAAGCACCTGAAGGTTCGTCTGTCCGAGGCTCTGCCCCAGGATGAAGAACGAGCGCGGGGAGACGACGACGACATCCGCCACGGCAGGATTGCCGATCACCACCTCATCGATGTCCTGGTCTGTCGTGAATACCTGCGACTCGCCCGCCGTAATCTGCACCCGTTCGGCCCGGCTGGTGCTTAGCGTGATGCTGACGGTGCCCTGCGCGGCAGCGGCGACCGCGAGCGAGCACAGCAGCAGCACCGCCCAGGCAAATGAGGAAAAGATGGCTTTAACCGGAAAATACAAGGCCAAGAATCCTGAGATTGTTCTCGATCACGGGATGACCCGGCTGCAATGCCCGCGCTTGTGCCAGGTTCACTGAAGCCTTGTCGTACTCGCCCCTGAGAAAATACGAAAAGCCGAGATTGTTGTGATAGGCGAAAGTTTCGCCCTCGATCTTGCGGCACTTGCCGTAGGCCGTGTCGGCAAGGTCGAAACGGTGAAGCCAGTCATATGATGCTGCGAGGCCGAGACATGCCTCCATGTCCCGCGGCGAAGCCTTCAGCGCCATGTCGAAGTAGCGGGCGGCATAACCGAAGTTGCCGGTTTCGAAATTGGTCTTTGCCGTCGAGAGTTCAGTGCCCGCACGGATGCTCGGAACGCTTGCGGGAAGCGTCTGTCCCGGTGCCGCCGTTGTGCTTTCACTGCAGCCGGACAGCACGGCAAGTCCCGCCATCAGGATGAGCGCCCGACTGCGCGAGGCAGCGTGCAGGCCGCGCCGCCGCATCTTCCATGCCATGTCACAGATGCCCCTGTTTATCGGCGGTTCCTTTCGCATGCTGCTTTGTGCGAGTCCAGTCCGGTCCTAATGCGACGCACAGCTTGTGATTGCCGAGCAGTGATTCGGCGGGATTCCGCTTGCGCAGCGCAGAGTTGTGGACGCGCCGATTCACAGGGGGTAAACTCAGGTGTGACAAGCGGCACCATTGAGCTAAGTCGTTGTTGCGTAATGTCATTTTTCGGCATTATTTGAGAAAGGCAGTATCTGGGTGGCATTTATGCCACACTTTAGGTTGTGTCGTGCTCTCCCATAGAGAGTGCTAGACACAATCGTGGGCGTTCATTACATCCGTTTCTGACGCAGCTATCTGCGCGTCACGGTTGTCCGAATCACTCACAGACGAATCGGAGCCGGTCGTCTCAGCAATCAGTTTTTCAGGAATCGACCCATGAAGAATCTTTTCTCCCGTTTCTCCAAAAATGAGTCGGGCGCCACCGCGATTGAGTACGGCCTGATTGCCGCCCTCGTTGCAGTTGTCGTTGTCGGCGCACTGATGCTGATGGGCCCGCAGCTCGAAGCCACTTTCGGGGAAATTACCAACGCGCTTACGCCGGAATAAGATTGCGTGACACGAGATCGCCGGCTGATTTCCGTCAGCCGGCGATCTATCGGCCTTCAATATGGAGCATGCGCGATGAGTGTTCCGACCATTCTGGCCCTCCTGCTTTACCCGGTCTTGATGATCCACGCGGGTATCGGTGATCTCCGGACAATGCGGATTCCGAACCGCCTCGTCCTGCTGCTTTTCGCCGGGTACCTCGCGGCAATCCCGCTGGTCCCCCTGTCCCTGCCGGATGTCGCTTGGTCATTCGCCGCCGCGACCGTTGTATTCGCACTAGGCCTCGTCGGCTTTTCCTTCGGCTGGATGGGCGGGGGCGATGCAAAGCTTCTGACCGTCGCGACGCTGTGGCTTGGCGCCGGGAACGTCGCGCCTTTCATTTTCTATACGTCGATCTTCGGCGCGATCCTGACGATCATCATCCTGATCTTCCGCTCGCTGTCCCTGCCCGCCGGGTGGCAGAAGTCGGGCTGGATTTCCCGGCTGCACCAACGCGACGCGGGGGTGCCCTACGGGGTGGCAATCGCGGCGGCGGGTATCGTCGTCTACGCGAAAACGCCTTGGGTCGCCGCCCAGTTCTGAGCCGGCGGCACATTCGGCAGCGGGGCGACCCGCAAGAGAAGTAAAGAGGTAACGGGTATGTTGCGGACGGTGATCTTTGCACTGGCGCTGACGAGCGGTGGGGCCGCGGCGTGGCTCTCTGCCGGTTCCGCGTCCAGCAGCAATGACTCGGCTGCACTCGCCGAAACCCCGATGGAAAGTGTTCTGGTGGCGGCGGCCGATATCGCCCCCGGTGCGGCCATCGACCCCGCCGCGCTGCGCTGGCAGGCTTGGCCCCAGGCCGCCGTAAGCGACAGCTACGTCACCCAGCGGACGCGGCCGAACGCCCCGGAGGAGCTTGCCGGTCTGGCCGCACGCAGCGCCATCATGACCGGCGAGCCGGTTCACGAAGGCAAGTTCGCCTCGGACGATGGGGGGCTTTTGGCAGTCATGCTGCCGCCGGGAAAGCGGGCCGTCGCGGTCAGCATCAGCGCCGACACCACCGCGGGCGGGTTCATCCTGCCGAACGATCATGTCGATGTGCTTCATACCCGGTTGCGGCAGGGCGCGGACGGGCAGGTCGATGCGAACAGCCGCGCGATCCTCCGCAAGATCCGGGTTCTGGCGATCGACCAGACGATCGACGCGGGCACCGGCTCGGTCGTGGGCAAGACGGCAACGCTGGAACTGACCCCGCGAGAGGCGGAAACCATCGTGGCGGCCGAGGCTGACGGCGCCATCACGCTGGCACTTCGCGCCATCGGCGATGCCGATGAGCCCGAAACCGTCGGATACCTGCCGCTTGCCGAAATCGCCGGGGACGCGCCGGTTCACGAGCCTGCCGCAAGGACGGTTCGCGTATATCGCGGCGTCCAGCAGGAAGTTGTCGAGTTGCGCAGATGACGATGCAGGAAAAGGCGCGAGGCTGGCGGGTGGGTGCCTCGGGGGTTTGGGCATCGCGCCGATGAGCTGCGCGAAGGTGAGTGGACGCGGCGCATGACGACTGTGGCGACGAATTTTGGCGAGGTGGTGGACCAGCCGTCGGGGCGGGTTCCGTTCATTACCGTCCGGGCGTTCTGCGAGACGCCGGCCTGCACGTCCACCATCACCCAGGCCGCCACCGACCGGCGGCTGTCGCGCGCCGATGTCACGATCAGCGATGGCGGCCTGCGGGGCGCCGCACAATTCTTTACCATGAACCCGACGCCCGACCTTCTGGTAGTCGAAACCGGGGCGCAAGGGGACGATCTTTTCGCGGAACTGGAGGCCTTGGCCAAGGTCTGCGATGCCAAGACCAAGGTCATCCTCGTCGGCACGGTCAATGACATCTCGCTCTACAGGGGGCTGATGGAACGCGGGGTTTCCGAGTATCTCGTGGCACCGGCGGAGCCTTTGCGGCTCATCGGCGTCATCCTGAAGCTGTTTCCACAGGACGCCAGCGCGCGGCTTGGAAAGGTGCTGGCCTTCATCGGCACGAAGGGCGGCGTGGGGTCCTCGACCGTGGCGCAGAACACGGCCTGGTCCCTGTCCAAGAATAGGACAAAGGTGCTGCTGGCAGATCTCGATCTGCGGTTCGGAACGGCGGCGCTGAATTACAATATCGACGCGGCGGTGGGGTTCACGGAACAGCTGTCCGGGACCGAACGTCTGGACGACGCCTTCTTCGAGCGCGTTTTGCACAAGTATGGCCCGAACCTGAGCGTTCTTGCCGGGGCCACCGCGTCGCGCGACGTCGTTCCGCCGCCGCTGGAGATTCTGGACCATACTCTCGAGCGTGCGCGGGTGACCTTTCCCTTCGTCGTGCTGGATCTGCCGCATGAATGGTCACCCTGGGTCCGCCAGGCGCTCCTGTCGGCTGATGAGGTGATCGTCACGGCTGAACCGGACCTCGCGAATCTCAGGAACGCGCGGGTGCTGTTCGATCTGTTGAGGACCGTCCGTCCGAACGACGCCGACCCGCAGCTAGTTCTCAACCGGGTCGGTGTTCCGAAACGGGACGAGATCAAGACGGACGAGTTTGCGGCGGCGCTCGGCGCGCCCGTCGCGGCGAAGGTCGGTTTTGCGCCGCAGGCGTTCAGCAAGGCAGCCAATGGCGGGCAGATGATCGCGGAAGTCTCGGGAGCGGCCGGCCGGCCGTTCATCCAACTGGCGCAGGGGTTGAGCGGCAGGACACCCGCATCCGAGCCAAGGAAATTTCTCAGATGGCGTCGCGCGTAGCGGGCGAGCAGCCTTTTATTTCAGGGAAAGATTGAACGAATGTTCGGCAAGAGAGACGGCCTTGAGTCCCAGATAACCGGGCCGGTGGAACCCGCGCCGCCGGTGGCGCACCTTACCGTCGTTTCCAGCAAGCCGGAACCGGCGGCGGGTGAGGGAAAGCGCAAGTCTGCGCCGGAACGGGCCGCGATCTTCTACGACATCAAGAAGGAAATCTTCAGCGCGCTGCTGGAAGCCATCGATGTCACGCAGCTATCGCTGATGGAACTCGTGGAGGCGCGGCAGGAGATCCGCAGCATTGCCGGGGACATCCTGGCGGCAAAGAAGGCAGTCATCTCTGCCGCTGCACAGGACGAGATGGTCGAGGAGATCTGCAACGACGTTCTGGGTTATGGGCCGCTTGAGCCGCTGCTGGCGCGAGACGATATTGCCGATATCATGGTGAACGGCACCGATCCGATTTACATTGAGGTCGGCGGCCGGATGATCCAGACCGACATCCGGTTCCGGGACAACGCCCATCTTCTGAACGTCTGCCAGCGCATCGTCAGCCAGGTCGGCCGCCGCGTCGATGAATCGAGCCCGATGTGCGACGCCCGCCTGCCTGACGGCAGCCGCGTGAACGTCATCGTGCCGCCGCTGGCGCTGAACGGGCCGACGCTGACGATCCGGAGGTTCAAGAAGGACAAGTTGCGGCTCGATCAACTCGTGCAGTTCGGCTCGATCACCTCCGCGGGGGCGGAGCTGCTGAAGATCATCAGCCGCGTGCGCTGCAATGTGCTGATCTCCGGGGGAACGGGATCGGGCAAAACCACCCTGCTCAACTGCCTGACCGGCTTCATCGATGCTGATGAGCGGATCATCACCTGCGAGGATTCCGCCGAGCTGCAGCTTCAGCAGCCGCATGTCGTCCGCCTCGAAACACGCCCCCCGAACATCGAGGGACTGGGCGAGATCACGATGCGGCATCTGGTGAAGAACTGCCTTCGAATGCGCCCCGAGCGTATCATCGTGGGCGAGGTCCGCGGGCCAGAGGCCTTCGATCTGCTTCAGGCCATGAACACGGGCCATGACGGCTCGATGGGGACGCTCCATGCCAACACGCCCCGCGAGGCGCTCTCGCGGCTGGAATCCATGATCACGATGGGCGGCTTCACGCTTCCCACCAAGACGATCCGCGAGATGGCGGTGTCGTCGATCGACATCATCGTGCAGGCGGCGCGGCTGCGTGACGGCTCGCGCCGGATCACCCATATCACCGAGGTCGTGGGATTGGAGGGGGAGGTTCCCATCCTCCAGGACCTTTTCGTCTATGAGATGAGCGGCGAAGACGACCAGGGCAACATCATCGGCCAGCACCGTTCGACCGGGATCGTCCGCCCCGCCTTCTGGGACCGGGCGCGCTACTACGGCGAAGAGAAGCGCCTGGCCGCCGCCCTGGGTGCTGCATAGCGCCCTTCGACGCTCATTCTCCGGAACCGCCATGTCCCCGACCGTCCATTCCTTCCTTGTGTTTCTGCTCTCGGCGCTCAGCGTGGCGTGCCTGCTCTATGCCGTCTTCGTGCCGCGCTTCCGTCACGAAGCGCGCATGAAGACGCGCCTGCGGCTTGCGGCCGGCGCCACTGCAGACTTGCCCCGGCAGGCGAGCGGCGCGGGCAAGTCGCGCAAGCGCTCGATCGAGGAAACGCTCAAGCAGATGGAGGAAAAGCAGAAGGAAAATGCGCGGACCAGTTCCAGCCCCTCGCTGACCGAGAGGCTGCGGCAAAGCGGGCTGGGCTGGAGCAGGACGACCTACGCGGGCATCGGCCTCGCCGTAGGCCTGACAAGTCACGCGCTGTTCGAGTTCGGCTTTGGCTTTCGCCCTGGAGCAGCCGCAATCATGGGCATCGCCATGGCGTTGCTGCTGCCGCACCTCTATGTCGGTTATGAGAGGAGCCGCCGGCTCCTCGCCTTCCGCAACGAGCTTCCCAACGCGGTCGATGTGATCGTGCGTGGCGTACGCAGCGGCCTGCCGCTGGGTGACTGCCTGAGGCTGATCGCCGCCGAGGGGCAGGAGCCGGTGCGGAGCGAGTTCAAAACTGCCGTCGACGACCAGACGCTGGGTGTGCCGCTGCCCGACGCCATGCTGCGCCTTGCCGATCGCGTGCCCGTGCCGGAGGCAGGCTTCCTGGCCACCGTCATCGCGATCCAGAGCCGGTCCGGCGGCAACCTGACCGAGGCCTTGGCGAACCTGTCGTCCGTGCTGCGCGAGCGAAAGAAGATGCGCGCCAAGATCAAGGCGCTGAGTTCCGAGGCGAAGGCATCGGCCGGCATCATCGGTTCGCTGCCGCCCGCCGTGGCCGGCCTTCTCTACCTGACCAGCCCGCAATACATCTCGCTCCTGTTCACGACCACGACCGGACATGTGGTCCTTGCCGCCAGTGCAGTCTGGATGTCGATTGGGATTCTGGTGATGCGCGCCATGATCAACTTTGATTTCTGAGGGAGGCGGGACGATGTACGAAGCCTTCCAGATCTATCGCGACATCCTTGCCATGTTCCTGGCCGCCGTCGCCGTGTTCTGCGCTGTAATTGCCCTCGCATGGCCCTACCTCTTTCCAGACGTGCTTGGCGCACGTGTGCGGCGGCTTGCCGATGCCTGGCAGTGGAACCAGCTGAGCAGCGTGGGCGGGCCGACCGAGAAACCGAAGCCTTCCCTGCTCGCCAGCGAGCCGAAACGGATTTATGCGGCAATCGTCCGGCGCCTGCATCTTGCGCGCCAACTCGAGGACGGGGCCGCGCAGCAGATGTTGCAGAGGGCCGGATTTCGAGGACGCGCACCGGTCATCACCTTCCTCGCCATGCGGGTCCTGATGCCGCTCGCCGTGATGGGTTTCAGCGTCTTCTACCTCTTTGTCGTAATCAAGCCAGAAATCCACCCGATGCTCATGATCGTCGCGTCTCTGGCACTCGCGGGGCTCGGCTATTATCTCCCGGCGCTTTACCTGAAGAACCGGATCGACAAGCGGCAGAAGTCGATCTTCCGGGCGTGGCCCAACGCGCTTGATCTTCTGGTGATCTGCGTCGAATCTGGCATGAGTATCGAGCATGCGTTCCGCAAGGTCGCCGACGAGATCGGCGACCAGTCCAAGGAGTTGGCAGAGGAACTCGCGCTGACGACGGCAGAGTTGTCGTTTCTGCCCGACCGGCGCACCGCCTATGAAAACCTTGGACGCCGAACCGGCCTGGACGGCGTGAAGGCGGTCGTGAGCGGTCTGATGCAGTCCGAGCAATACGGCACCTCTTTGGGGACCGTCCTGCGTGTGCTCTCTGAGGAGAGCCGCAGCACCCGGATGAGCATGGCCGAGAAGAAGGCCGCGGCGCTTTCTCCCAAGCTCACCGTGCCGATGATCCTGTTTTTCCTGCCGGTTCTCTTTGCTGTCATCATTACACCGGCTGTCATCCAGATATTGAACGAATGACCGCGGGTGAAGGGACGTGCCATGAAGCGCTTTGAAGTGAAGAATCTTCGCCGCCTGTCCGAGGCATTCAGGGATCGCAGCGGCGCCACCGCGATCATGGCGGCACTTTGCATGCCTGTCGTGGCGGGCGGCATGGGCCTTGGAGCCGAGGCCGGATACCACCTGCTGCTCCAGCGCAACATGCAGCAAGCTGCGGACATGGCCGCCCATGCTGGCGCGATCCGGCTTCGCGCCGGAGACGGAAAGGCGAAGGTCCAGGCAGCGGCCGAGAACGCGGCCATCCGGTCGGGCATGCCGGCTACGGGAACAGACATCGTCGTCAACACGCCACCTGCGAGTGGCGCGTACAAGGACAGGACCAGCAGCGTCGAGGTCGGGCTCAGCAAGGCACAACCCCGGTACTTCTCGGCCATCTTCGTCGATGAGCCGGTGCAGATATCTGCCCGCGCAGTTGCCAACGTGACGTCATCCACCTCGCGGGCCTGCGTTCTGGCCTTGGCACCGACCGCTTCGGGGGCTGTCGCGATCAGCGGTTCCACCGATGTGTCGATCCAGAATTGCGACGTCGTGTCCAACTCGAACGCGAGCGACGCCTTCCGCATGCAAGGGAACGGGAAGCTCACCGCCGGCTGCGTGCGAGCGGTCGGCGGGGCAGTCACCACCACCGGCCTCGACATGCGAAACTGCGATGCGGTCGAACAGATGGCCCCGGTCGTGCGCGATCCCTACGCCGATGTTGCCGAGCCAGCCGTCGAGGGGCTCTGCACGACACCGGACAAGAAGGAGACGTCGTTCAAGACGAACTTCATCCATTCCAGCGGGGTTCGCGCGCTGCGGATCTGCGGCGGGCTCGACATCAAGGGCCACGCGCGTTTCGAACCGGGGCTCTACATCATCGACGGCGGGGATCTGAGCATCAACGCGAACGGCGAAATGGCGCTTGACGAGGCCTCGATGGCCGGAGAGGGCGTCACGTTCTACCTGGCCAATGGTGC
>NZ_JAHQZU010000043.1 GCF_019061185.1 Paracoccus sp. Z118 | reverse complement strand
CATGCGACCGGCATGATCACGGATATCGGAATCGAACTGGGCCGCGAGGTCTTCGGCCGCGCTCACCCGTCAAGGCGGATTGCGGCCGACAGGGCAAGGCTCAGAATCCAGACCCAGCTTGTCGGGACATTCGTGGGAGGCGGCATTGTCGGTGCAATCGGCTTCGCCCGAGCCAGTTTCGTCTTCGCCCTCCCGCTCGCCGCGGTGCTGCTGGCGCTCTCGGTGCCCTCTCTGCTTCGCAGGTAGCGCGGTATGGACCTGTCCGCAGCAGATGCTCGAACGTCTGATTTGGGCAGGCACCCGCGAGCGCTACCCCGAAGCCATTCCCGAAGACGTCACGGCCACCCTGAAGCATGAGTGATGATCCCTCGATCCGATGCGCCGCTTTCTTCAGGATGTCACGCGCCGCCCGGAGCCGGGCGACCTCTTTCTTCAGGGATGCAATCGCGGCCGGATCGGCCGTTACTGGCCGCTGCCAGGAAGCGCCGCCATCGGCGATGCTGCTGTCTCACGCATTCAGCGCCGCAGAGCGCTATCAGCCAGATCCAGATCGCGGCTGGCTTGCGCCACCGACACGCCCCGATCCGTCACGAGCTTCACAGCCTCGCTCTTGAACTCGCGGCTGAACTTCCCTCTCGTCATATCCACTCTCGAGTTCCTTGGTCACGATCTTGTCTTCGTGTCCACGGAACACGCAGCGGGCCATGTGCAAGATCCGGGCTTCAGAGCCGAGCAGATTCATCCTCAATCCCATCCACCGGATGTCGGGACTGAACACTAGCCCTCGAACCGCAGATTGGCTTCGCGGGAAAGCGCGCCCGACTCGACGTCGGTGCGCGTCCAGGACTGGATGCAACTGTCGATCGGGCCGAGGCTGCAGGTGATCTCGAACGCGTCGATCAGTGCGACCGGGCCTTCGACCTCGATCACCACCGCGTCGTCCTCGTCGCGGATGGAGCCGCGGAGGCTGAGGCGGCGGCCCCGCGCAAGGGCGAACTGGACGAAGGCCGGGCCGAGCGTCCCTGTGAAGCGGATCCTTGCCGCCTGAAGATCGGCGCCGCCCTCGCCGAACTGGCCGCTGGAATAATCCATATCAGGCTCCGATGCGGGGCGACCATCGGGGCCGCCCCTTGTTGCGTCAGTTGGGCAGCGAGCCGCTCAGCCCCTCGACGAGCCAGTTCATCGAGAAGATTTCCGGGTCGGGCAGGCTCGCGCCCTCTTCGACGCGGACCTCACCGGACTGGTCGCGCAGCGGGCCGGCAAAGACATGCGCCGCGCCGCTCTTCAGGTCGGCCTCGACCTGCCGGATCTGCGCAAGCTGCTCGTCGGTCAGATCGTCGCTCCACGCGGCGACCGACACCGTTCCGTCAGCCAGTCCGCCACGCTCGTCCACGCCTTCGAAGCTGCCGTCGAGCGCCGCGCCCACGCTGCGGACGAAGTAGCCCGACCAGTCGCTCACGACCGAGGCGAGGACCGCATCCGGCCCGTGCGAGGACATGTCGGAGCCGGTGTTGACCACGCGCACGCCCTCGGCCTGGGCGACGTTCACCACCGACGGCGTGTCCTGGTGCAACGAGAAGAGCACGTCCGCCCCCTGCGAGACCAGCGCACGGGCCGCCTCCTGCTCTTTCGGGGGATCGAACCAGGTATTCAGCCAGACCGTGCGGATCGTCGCCTCGGGGTTCACCTGGCGAACCGCCAGAGCGACGGCGTTCACCTCGGCGATGACCTCGGGCACGGCGAAGGCGGCGACGATGCCGATGGTATCGCTTTCGGTCACCATGCCGGCAGCCAGCCCGGCCAGGTAGAAGCCCTCATAGTTGCGGGCCGTGAACGTGCCGAGATTGTCGGCCTGCTTGAAACCGCTGGCGTGCATGAACGCGACGTCGGGATGCTGGCGCGCCAGACGCAGCCCATCGTTCATGTAGCCGAACGAGCCCAGCACCATGACCTTGGCGCCGTCCGTCACCAGCTGGTTCATCACCCGCCCGGCGTCCGGCCCGACCGGTATGTTCTCGACCGCCACCGTCCTTACCCGGTCACCGAAGGCCTCGGCCACAGCCTCGCGTCCCAGATCGAGCTGCTTGGCCCAGCCGACATCGGCTACCGGCGCGGGATAGATGAAGCCGATGGTGGTCGGCTCGGCCGCCGCTGCTCCGGTCAGCGTGGTGGCGGCGGCGAGAATGCCGCTCAGAAGGATCGTTCGCATGGTATTCCCTCCCCAAGGTTCTTGTGTTCAGTGCGTCCCCGCATAGACGCGTCCGAGCGATACGGGGGCGTTCAGCCGGATGCGCCGTCCATCCCTCGAAAGCAGGGCGATGGCGACGATGGTGGCGATGTAAGGCACGCTGGTCAGCAGTTGCGAAGGCGCGGAGATGCCCATGCTCTGCACCAGAAGCTCGGCGATGGCGAACATGCCGAAAAGATACGCGCCGAGCACAACCCGTTCCACCCGCCACATTGCAAACACCACCAGGGCGATGACGATCCAGCCGCGCCCCGCGATCATCCCGTCCGACCACAATGTCGAGGACACGACCGAGATGAAGGCGCCGCCCACGCCTGCCATGAAGCCCCCGACCAGCACCGCAGCGAAGCGGACTGCAAGCACGTTGTAACCCACCGCATGCGCGGATTCCGGCGATTCTCCCACGGCGCGGATCACGAGCCCCAGCTTCGCGGTGCGGAACATCCACCACAGCAGCACCGCGACAAGCGGGACCAGATAGACGATCAGCGGGTGATTGAAGAGGCCGGGTCCCAGCACCGGGATGTCGGACAGCAGTGGCACCGGCGCGCGGGCCATGGGTGCAACGGTCATGCCTTCGTAGGGCGTGCCGATAAGCCCCGCGAGCCCGAGCCCGAGGATGCCGACGGCAATTCCCGAAGCGACCTGGTTGCCGAGGGCGAACAGGACCACCACCGCGAAGACCGCGGACAGCAGCATGGCGGCGATCCCCCCGGCGAACAGGGCCAGCCAGTGGCTGCCGGTCGCCGAGACGACGATGAACCCCGTCGCCGCCGCCAGCGCCATCATGCCTTCGACGCTGAGGTTCAGCACGCCCGACTTCTCGACGATCAGCTCGCCGAGTGCGGCGATCAGCAGCGGCGTCGCCGCGAGGATCGTGCCGGAAAGCAGAAAGGTCAGCGAGTCCATGTCGATCCTGCCTTCAATGCGCCGCGACACGGGCGGCGGACCGCCGCCAGCGGACGCGGTAATCCACGAAAAGCCTTGCGGCGATGTAGGTCACCAGCAGCACGCCCTGCAGGATGCCGATCACCGCATAGGGCACCCCGGCCGAAGCCTGCGCGATGTCGCCGCCGACATAGATCACCGCCATGAACAGCGCCGCGAACAGGATGCCGATGGGGTTCAGCCCGCCGAGAAACGCGACGATGATGGCCGCGAAACCGTAGCCGGGCGAGACGACGCGTTGGAGCTGCCCCAGCGGCCCGGCGACCTCGAACACCCCCGCAAGACCAGCGGCCGCGCCGCCGATCAGCAGGCTGAGCCAGATCGCCCGTTTTTCGCTGAAGCCGGCATAGCGCGCGGCCTCGGGCGCGACCCCGCCCACCTGGAGGCGATAGCCGGTCATGCTGCGCTCGACGAAGAACCATGCGGCCACCGTGGCGGCGAGCGCCACGAACAGGCCGGCATTGACCCGCGCGCCGCCGAACAGCGTGGGAAGCATGGCGACATCGGGAAACAGCGCGGACTGCGGGAAGTTGAAGCCGAAGGGATCGCGCAGCGGCCCCGCGACGAGATAGTAGAGCAATTGCAGCGCTATGCTGTTCAGCATCAGCGTCACGAGGATCTCGTTGGCATTGAAGCGGCTGCGCAGCCATGCGGCGATGGCCGCCCAACCCATGCCGAAGCAGGACCCGGCAAGCGCCATGCCGACCAGCATCATCGGGTTCTGGCTGTCGTTGAACCAGATCGGCAGCAGGCTGCCGCCGATCGCCCCCAGGATCAGCTGGCCCTCGGCGCCGATGTTCCAGATCTTGGCGCGAAAGCCGATCGCCAGCCCCTGCGCGATCAGCAGCAGCGGCGTCGCCTTCAGCAGCACCTCGCCAATATTGAACGTGGTCGAGACCGGGGCGACGAGAAGCTGGTAGAAGGCGGTGGTGACCGGCACACCGAGAAGCGTGAACAGCAACAGTCCGGCGAGGATCGTCGCCGTCACGGCGGCAAGCGGTGCGACGAGCGGGGCAAAAGGCGAGCGCTGCGCCCGCGCTTCGACGGTCCAGGGAAGCCGCATCAGGCGGCCGCCGCCGGCGGGGTGGCAACCGCCGGCTCGGTCAGGAAGCCGCCGGTCATGTAGTCGCCGATCAGGGCCGTGTCCGCCTCGGCGCGGTCGAGCGAGGGGGACAGCCGGCCGCGGAACAGGACTTGCAGGCGGTCCGCGAGCTCGAAGAGTTCCTCCAGCTCGTCGCTGATGATGAGGATGGCGACGCCCGTGTCGCGCAGCGCGATCAGCTGCTGACGGATGGCCGCGGCAGCGCCGACGTCCACGCCCCAGGTCGGTTGCGAGGCGATCAGCACCTTTGGCGCGAGGCGGATTTCGCGGCCCATGATGAACTTCTGCAGGTTGCCCCCCGACAGGCTGCGCGCCTCGGACTGGGGCCCCGCGCAGCGCACGCCCATTTCGGCGATGCAGCTTTCGGCGAAATCCCGTGCGCTCTGATGCGCGACCATCCCCCGGCGCACCATGCCGCGGCCATGCGCCGTCAGCAGCGCGTTCAGCGTCAGGCTCATCTCGGGCACGGCACCGCGGCCGTTGCGCTCCTCCGGGACAAAGGCCATGCCCATGCGCCGGCGCTGGCCTGGATCGGCGTCGCCGCAGCCCGAGCCGTCCAGACGGATGCGGTCGCGGTCCCCGCGAGGCAGGGCGGTCTCGCCCGACAGCAGCGCGGCGAGTTCGCGCTGCCCGTTCCCCGACACCCCGGCGATGCCCAGTATCTCGCCGGGTCGCACGCTCAGGTCCATGCCTTGCAGATGGGTGCCGAAGGGATCGTCCGGCACGTGATCGAGCCCGCGCAGCTCCAGCGCCGCGTCCTTGCCGGGCCGCGCCGGTGTCCGGGTCGGTTGCGGGATGCTGCGGCCGATCATCAGCCGCGCCAGCGAATCCTTGGTTTCGGCCGCCGGATCCACGCTGCCGACGACCTTGCCCGCCCGCATGATGGTCGCGCGATGGCAGAGGCTGCGGATCTCCTCGAGCTTGTGACTGATGAACAGGACCGAGCAGCCGCCCGCCGCGAGCCGGCGGATGGTTTCGAACAGCGGCTCGATGCCGCTGGGCGGCAGGACCGAGGTCGGCTCGTCCATGATGATGAGCCGCGGCTCCTGCAGAAGGCAGCGGATGATCTCGGCCCGCTGGCGCTGGCCGACCGACAGCGAATGGACCAGCGCGGCGGGGTCCAGCGGCAGGCCGAAGCGGTCGCCGATCTCGGCGATGCGCGGGCTGAGGCGCGCGGCGCTCTGGTCTGTGGACAGCGAGATGTTCTCGGCCACGGTCAGCGTCTCGAACAGCGAGAAATGCTGGAACACCATGCCGATGCCCAGGCGGCGGGCGTGGGCCGGGTCGCTGATCGTCACGTCCTCGCCATGCCAGCGGATGCGGCCGGCGTCGGGCGCCATGACGCCGTAGATCATCTTCATCAGGGTGCTCTTGCCGGCGCCATTCTCGCCCAGGATCGCGTGGATCTCTCCCGGCATGATGCTGAGGGCGACATCCTCGTTCGCAACCGTCGGGCCGAAGGACTTGGTAACGCCCGCCAGTTCCAGCAGCGGCACCTGAGCCCCTGTGGTGGCGGTTGCAGCCTCGCGCGTGATCATCCTCTCCCCCTCCCCTTCGGCCACTCCCTTGGCCGTCGTCTTCTCAGATGTCGAGCACCAGCAGCTTCGAGCGCGACCGCGACACGCAGAGCGTCATCAGCCCGGCCTCGTGTTCTTCCTCGCTGAGAAACAGGTCGTTGTGCTCCGGCTCCCCCTCCAGGACCGGGGTCACGCAGGTGCCGCAGACGCCCTGCTCGCAGCTGGTCTTCACCTCGACTCCCGCCTCGCGCAGCACATCGATGATCGCCTTGTCGGACGGGACCACCAGTTCCAGCCCCCGCTTGGCGAGACGCACGACGAACTCGTCCGCGCCCGGCGTCAGCTTCGGCGGTTCCGCCGAGAAATGCTCGGCCACGATCGCGCCGGGCGTCCAGCCGAGTCCGTCCGCCGCGGCTCTGACCACGTCCATGAACGGGCCCGGACCGCACATGTAAATGGTGTCGTCGGCACCGGGCTTGCGCAGAACCTCCTCGATCACCTCGGTCAGCAGCGGCGGCACCAGGCCGAAATGATAAGAAACGCGGTCCGACCAGGCGCTTTCGTTGATAAGGCCGCGGAACGCCAGCTCGCCGTTCGACCGCGCGAAGTAGTGCAGTTCGAAATCGGCCCCGCGCGCGGCCAGAGCCTGCGACATCGACAGCAGCGGCGTCACGCCGATCCCGCCCGCCAGCAGGATGTTGCGCCCGCCGCCGGAGCGCAGCGAAAAATGGTTCTTCGGCCGGCTGATGCGGACGGCGCACCCTTCCTGCAGCGCGCTGTGCATCGCGCTGGACCCGCCGCGGCTGTTCTGCTCGCGCTTGACGCCGAGGATGTAGCGGCGGCAGTCGGCGGGGTCGTTCACCAGCGAATACTGGCGGACGAGGCCGGGGATCGGGAACACGTCGATATGCGCGCCGGCCTCGAAGGCGGGCAGTGTCTCGCCCGGTTTCGGCTCCAGCACGAAGCTGCGGATTTCCGATGTCTCGGCGCGCACGTTGCGCACGATCACTTCCAGATCGCCGTCCTGCGTCACGTCGCGCATCACACGAACTCCGGGATGCCGGACATGGCGTGAAAGCGCGGCAGGCGCCGGAAATCGCGCATCCAGTTGCGCAGCGCGGGATATTCCTCGTGGCCGAGGCCGCCATCGCCAGCCAGCGCGACATAGGGGAAGCAGGCCACGTCGGCGATGGTGGGCGTATCGCCCACGATCCACTTGCCGCCGTCGATCTCGCGCCCGGTCAGATGGTCGTCCAGCACGCGGAACGCCGCCCGCGCCTTGGCCCGCGCCGCCTCGATGTCGAGGTCGTAACCCAGCGCGTCGTGCAGCCGCGCGGCCGAGGCCGCCATCAGCTCGCCGCCCGCGAACATCACCCACATCATCACCGGGCCGAACCGCGCCTGATCGCGCGGCAGCCACTGACCGGAGTCGTCATGCTTGTTCGCCAGATGGCACAGGATCGCCTGCGCGTCACGCAGCCGCAGCCCGTCATCCTCCAGCACGGGAAGCTGGCCGAGGGGGTTGATTTCCATGAACTCGGGCGAGCGGTGCTGGCGGCCGGGATAGAAGTCGATCTGCACACGGTCGTAGTCGAGGCCGAGGAACCCCAGCATCAGCCGCACCTTGTAGCAGCTGCCGGACAGGGAATAGTCGTAGAGCCGGATGGTCATGCGTCAGGCCGCCTGTTTTTCGAGGATGCCGAACCGGATATTCATCGCCTTCAGCCAGCGCCGGTAGGCGATGGAACTGGCGTCGGCGCGGGTCGGCAACTCGTAGGTGGGGTCGAGCGGCAGCAGCGCCGGCCGCTGGTTCTCCAGGATCACCCGGTCCTGAAGGAAGATGGACTGCTGGAAGTCGATGATGTCGGCGATCGTGCTCTGCTCGTCCACGATCGCCATCGGCATGTAGGCGAGGCATTCGGTCTCGCGCCTGGGCTGGATGAACACGCAGATCGCGTCGTTGCGCGACGGATCGGTGGCGACGTTCTTGTAGAGCATGACGCTGAAGGGCGACATGACGCGATAGAGATACTTGGTCAGCTGCCCGCCCGCCGCGGCTTTCGACGCCGCCGGCTGGTAGAAGGTGCAGTCGATGGCCCAGATCTCGTCCACGTCCTTGCGGTGCTCGGTGCGGTAGGACAGCACCTCGGTCTGGTCCGCCGCGCCGAGGATGTCGGTGTGGATGAACGAGAAATGCGCCATGTCGAGGAAGTTTTCGACGATCCGGTAAGGGCTGGTGTTCACGCCCACCCTGCCGCAACCGGTGATGCGGCGGTCGGCCTCGTCGAACTCGGGGATCTCGGGCAGGGCGCGCGGATCGTCGCCCAGCGTCGTGAATACGCAGGTATAGCGGGTCTGGACCGGCAGCTCTCGCGGGGAATCGCCTCCGAAGGTGGTCACCCGGTAGTCCTGATCGCCGGTCCGCTCCACCCGGATATCCTGACCGAAGATCATCGTGTCGAGGGCGGCCCCTATGGCGATCTGGCCGTGCCAGGCGCAAGGGACCCATTCGTTCAGGGCAACGGGATCGGTCGTGACGGTCATTGTGTGTTCCTCATGCCTGCTCGATGTCGGCGCGCAACCGCTCCAGCCGTTTCGCCAGCGCGGCTCGTTCCTCCGTGGCGCGCGCCCCTTTTGCGGCGGCATGCAGCGCCGCCCGCTCGTCATCCATGGCCTGGACGACGACCAGCATGCGAAGCTCCGGCCCGAAGCTTACCTCCACGATGTCGCCGGCCAGCATGCGTGTGGTGGCGCCCGCTCCGAAATCAAAGCGCGCCAAGGCTGTCAGCGCCGCTTCTGCCGAGGCCGCGACGAAGAGGCTGCGGACCCCTTCCCATCCTTCATCAGGGCCCAGATCAGGCGGCCCCGATGCGCCATCCCCAAGCGTGGTCCAGACGATGCCGTAGCGCGTCTCGGCCGGGTAGGAATTGGCGCAGATGGTCTTGGGCGGCGCCAGCGCGGGATGGGCCGGGATTTCGGCGCACTGGCCGTCGGCGCCGTAGGCCCAGCCGTGATAGATGCAGCGCAGCGTGTTGCCGCGGACGAAGCCGAAGCTGAGGCGCATGCCGCGATGCGGGCAGCGGTCCTCCCAGACGCGGACAGGGCCATCCTCTCCGCGCCAGACCGCAAGCGCCTGTCCGTTCAGAACCACTGGATTGCTCGATGCCGGCTGAATCTGATGATCCAGTGCGACCCCCGTCCAACGACCTTGTGCGACTGACACCTGCGCCCTCCTCTTCGCCATGATTCAGACGTTAGCCTCGCTTTGCCGTAGCCTACAGACAAGTATTCTGAAACAGTTGTTCAGCATTTCCGAACGGTGAAGTCCATGCAGCTCGACGACGTCAACGTGTTCCTGCAGATTGCCGCGAGCGGATCGCTGTCGGCCGCGTCCCGCGACCTCGCCCGTCCCAAGGCCACCGTCAGTCATCAGCTCCGCCGTCTGGAGGAGGAGATCGGCGCCTCGCTGTTCATCCGCTCGGCCAACCGGCTGGTCCTGAGCGAGGCAGGAGAGGAGTTCCGCGACCACGCCCGCAACATCCGCCGCGCCTGCGAGCGCGGCCTCGATGCCGCCCGCCGCAGCCAGAACGTGGCCGTGGGCAAGGTCCGCATCGGATCCGGCGGCGAGTTCACCTCGAACGTGATCGCGCCGCTGGTGCTGCATTTTGCGCGCCTTCACCCGCAGCTGCGGCTGGAGGTGATGGTGCTGCGGGGGGACGCGCTGCTCAGCGCGCGTGACAGCCTGGACTGCATCCTGTTTCTGGGTGAGCCGCCGATGCCCCAGGTCGCCGACCTGACCGCGCGGCTGCTCTCGCGCTTTCCCTTCGGGCTTTACGCAAGCCCGCGCTATCTGGCTGCGCATGGCCAGCCCGCCTCGCCCCGCGATCTGCGCGCCCACGACCTGATCGGCTTTCACAACGGCGAAACCCTGACCTTGTGGGAGCTGGAGAACGGCAAACAGGACTACAGCATCCACCCCAACGCGCATTTCCTGACGAACGACTACTGGGCGGCCAAGCTTGCCGCGATCCATGATCACGGTATCTGCTTCATTCCGCATTTCTTCGCCGGCGCCGAGGTCGAAGACGGTCTCCTGGAACCCGTTCTGCCCGAATGGCAGTCTCGCGAGATCCCCATGTATGCGCTGTTCTCCAGCCACCGGCTGAACAACCCCAACACCCGATTGCTGATCGACGCGCTGTCGAAGAACTTCAGCGACATCTTCTCGTATCTCTACACGGCGACCCGCAAGGACAGTCTGTCCCGGCGGTAGGGAGGCTCAGCTCGATGCCGGCTCCGGCCTCATGATCAAAACATCAGGCCCGTGTTGAAGGAGGCACGCCGCAGAGTGCCGCCCAGTCCGAGGATGGTCTTCATGTCCTACCCGATTGCAAGGAGTGAGGTGGCGTATCGCTCAGCGGCTGCCCGCGCGCGAGGCGCCATGCTTCACCGGCCACGCACTCATGGACAAACAAACTGAAAGGTGCGACCTCGCAGGACGTCCTCTCCGAGAACACGCACGATAAGGAAGCACGCCGAGCAGGCGGATGTGCCGCCGACCCTGTCGGCAGTCGCCGTCTCGCAGATCGGACGCAGGCAACTCATTGGCATGGGTCAAGGCTTCCCGCGACCCGAGCGGTTCGCGGCAGCATCGTGAAGCCGGGCGCGGACCCGGCGCATCCCGAGCCACACGGCGACAATCACCAGCGGCGTCAGGGCGGCAACCAGAATCCCGCGCTCGATCGCCGCAGCCTCGGCCAGAGGATACGCGAGATAGCCCAGCAGCCCGACCGCATAATAGCTGATGGCGAAGACCGACAGCCCCTCGACCGTGTGCTGGAGCCGCAGTTGCAGTTCGGCGCGGCGGTCCATCCGCTCCAGCAGCGCCTGGTTCTGGCCGCTGCGGTGGACATCGACGCGGGTGCGCAACAGCTCGCCCGCGCGGGTGGCACGCTCGATCAGCGCGCCGAGCCGGCGTTCGGCCGACTGCACCGTCCGCATCGCCGGCTGATAGCGGCGGACCATGAACTCGTTCAGGGTCTGGCGGCCCTGAAAGCGGGTTTCGCGCAGGGCGGCGATGCGATCGTGGACGATCGCCTCATAGGCACGGGTCGCGCCGAAGCGGAACTCGTGCTGCGTGGCCTGCGATTCCAGTCGCTGCGACAGGTCCAGCAGATCGTGCAGCGCGGCATCGGGCGGGCGGGTGTCGTCGCCCAGCCGCTCGACCAGCGCCGTCAGCCGGGCCTCCAGGGCGTTCATCGTCGCGCTGAGCGTGCGGACCCGCGGCAGCGCCAGCATCGACATGGCGCGGTAGGCTTCGAGCTCCAGCAGGCGCTGCACGATCCGCCCGATCCGCCCGTCCCCCGTGCCCGGCGCGGTGAAGACGGCGATGCGCATCCAGCCCGCCGGGTCGATGCGGAAGTCGGTCGCGACCACTGCCGCGCCGTCATGCACCCGCGCCGTGACCAGCCCGTCCACGGCGAACCAGGCGGACAGAAGCGGCGCGATATCGCCCGGATCTTCGGGCATGGGCGTGATGTGGACGATCGTCGCGGCGACCCGCCGGCCCGGCGCGCGGGCCTGCCACTCGGCCGGGAACATCCCGGTCAGGGCCGGATCGAAGGGGCAGTCGGGGCGGCCGCTGGTGAAGCCCGCGTAGCTGACGAATTCGCTGTGGCTTTCCCAGCGCAACTCGTGCTGGCCGAGCATCGCCACATGATGTCCCGCCCCCGCCGC
This sequence comes from Paracoccus sp. Z118, assembly GCF_019061185.1. GTDB lineage: Bacteria > Pseudomonadota > Alphaproteobacteria > Rhodobacterales > Rhodobacteraceae > Paracoccus. The sequence continues at coordinate 730 of NZ_JAHQZU010000043.1, read as the reverse complement.
CGGCGCCGGCGCCCCATACCGCTGCAGGAGTTCGGAAAGATGCCGGAGGTCGTTGCCGCGGTCGCGGGCGGCGGCGTCCCTCGGCTCCTTGAAGGCGACATGGACCGCCGTGCACGGCGCCGTCAACCGCGGCGAGGGGCGGGCGTGCAGCTCGTCGACCATTTCGCAACGGAGCGGATGGTCCAGCAGGTCATGCCGCTGGGGGGAAACTTCGTGCGAGTGGGAGGGCCGGTCGGTCATGGGCTGAGAAAGCCGCAAAGCGGAGCCGCACGCAAGCATACCGCGCCCGGCCGACAGGACCGACATGGACTTGCAGCGCCGCCCGGCCCCATTCAGGGCTCGGCTATCCGACCCCATCGACGCGGTGCATCGCCCCTCCGCCACCCACCTCGCCGCAATGCGCGCGGTCGCGCCGCGAGTGGAGACGTTCCGCCGACCGCCTGTTGCTTTCCGGGCGAGCCCGCCAGCGCCCGGTCGAAGGGCTCTATCTCAACGCCGGCTGTGCTATGGCGGCTTCAAGGCGACGCCGGCCAGCGGCTACTCATTCGCCCATCTGCTGGCGACCGACACGTCCTACGTCACCCCAAGGCCTATCGGCTGGACCGCTTCCGAGCACGATGTAGAAAAGGGTGAGAATCAGGATCAGTTGATAGGGCGACAGGTCCAGCATCGAGATCGCGGCGGAAATGTTCTGCGGGACATGCATGAAGCCCATGGCCGTGGACATGAA
>NZ_JAHQZU010000042.1 GCF_019061185.1 Paracoccus sp. Z118 | reverse complement strand
GCTACGACAGATGCCCCATCGTCTTCCTGTCCGCCGTCGCTCTCGCCGCTACCGTCCTCTTCTGGCTCTGAAATCAATGAGTCTGGAGCCTAGCCGCTTCCAAGCGGCGCTAGTTGAAAATCGCTCGGCTCAGCAGACCTTCGCCGCCGAGACCTACGTCGGTCACAATGACCTTTCTTGCGCGGTGGGCTGTGACATACGCGATCCCGAGCCTCTCAGCGAGCGCTTGGGATGGAAGATGGCCGAAGAGAGACCAGTTAAAGATGACCTCCTCGGTCGCGCGGAACCAAAGATCGAGCCCCAGTCCACTTCGATGAAGAATCGTGCCTGATGTGACTGAAAACTGGTTCCGGCAGTTCTGACATTGCATGGTTCATGGCGGCCCCTATCCCGCCAGCACCAACTTCGGCGCCACCTCTGTCGGCACGCTCTCGATCCGCCGCTTCCTGCGGCCCGTCTGCTACCAGAACCTGCCCGACGTTCTGCTGCCGAGGGATCTGCGCTAAGAGTTAGTAACTCAGCTTGATGTCGGATCTGAAATGTCCTGAGTCTCAGCTGCCCCGCTCGTATTACGGCAGCTGAGATAAAGGCCCGAACTCGAGGCGAAGGATGCGCCAGTTCTCTCCAAGCTAAGCCTCTGTGCTTTGTTGCGAGCCTGCCTGATCGGTCGCGGGCAGGAACCTGTAGACCGATGACCGCGCGATCCCGAGCCGCCGGGTGATGGCAGTGGGACTGAGCCCTTCTTTCCCGAGCAGCTGACGAGCCGGACATGCGCGCAGACCCCGCACTCGCGCCCGCAACGCCTAAACCAATTTGATGCCGAAAACGGCTAGTCTGTCGCGTTATTCTGCGCCTTGCGACCGCTTTGTCTGCTAGACGCCGCGGCGTCGTTGGCGCTATGCGTCAAAGTCGACGTCAAGCTCAAGAAGCGTTTCCACCTCAATGTCCGGCGCAACGCCAGACACTCCCTTCGGCGGGACCCCAGTCCGCACGAGGATCGTCTTCAGCCCGGCAGACTGACCGGCCATGATGTCCGTCTCGATCTGATCGCCCAGCATAAAGGTTTTCTGGGGATCGCTGCCAAGTATCTTCAACGCTACATGAAGCAGATAAGGCTGAGGCTTGCCGATGATCAGGGGCGCTACGCCTGAGGCGGTCTGAATTGCAGCCAATAGCGATCCTGCGCCTGGTTCGTAGCTGTCTCCATGAGGCAGCATGCAGTCGGGGTTTGTCCCGTAGAAGGACGCGCCTGCTAGAAGGGCCGACTGCGCCTTACGCAATTTCTCGAACGTGAACGCGCGGTCGAGGCCAACGACAACAGCCCTTGCGTCCTGATCATCTATCTGGAAACCTTGTGCTGCCACGGCCTCGACCAGAGAGTTTGCTCCGATGACCATAACGCGCGAGCGTGCGGGCAGGTCTGCGCATAGGCGCTTCGCCAGGACCATGGAGCTGGTGACAATCCGATCCGGCGATGCGTGAATCCCCATACTGTTCAGTTTGTCGGAAAACTCCTCGGCGGACTTGGTCGAGTTGTTCGTAACAAAAGCATAGGGCACGCCTTGTTCGTGCCAATGCCTGAACGCCCGAACGGCCGACGGGATGCGTGCATCGCCCCGATAGGTCACGCCGTCCAGGTCGCTGATGATGGCGGTGTCGCGGGGAAGCTTGATCTTCGACTGCACAAAAAGACTTTCTGTTGAGGCGGTACTGTCACGACTCGGCCGACGAGGGGTGGCACCGTCTTCTACCGATCTGCAGGGACGGAAGAGCGCGGCGACAGATCGAGCCGGATCAGGGCGCCGTTGTTGATGCTTCTGGTGTGGAGACCTGGTGTTCCGTCAAGCATGTGCCTTAGACCCGACAGCCAGGCGCCGTGGCCAAAGGCCAAGACCGGTTTGTCTGCAGTGACAACGCGTAGCTGCACCCGCTGAATGCGTTCCAAGAAATCCGCGAATGGTTCCCCCAGGGGAAGACTATGTGGGTCACTGCCCCAAAGTCCGGGATGAGCGGCCTCGAGATCGGCCCAAGTCCGCCCTTCCAACATTCCAAAGCAAAGTTCCGCAAGGTCAGGATCAGGCACGGCCGCCGGGAACCCGTGCAGCGCCGCCGTCTGCCGGGCGCGGCGCAGCGGCGACGTCAGGACCAGTTCGAAATCCCGCCCGGCCAGTTCCTTGCGGTTGGCCGCCAGCGCAGCCAGATCGTCCTCGCCCAGTGGATCGTCCAGGTCTATGTCCCGCCGCCCTTGCAGGCGAGCCTGGCTGTTCCAGGGCGTTCGAAAATGGCGGATGAACCAGAGCTGCCCCATGCGTCAATCTTCGAGCAGAGCGGCGCTTTGGCTGTCGATCGTAAGTTTCACCTCGGCTCCCGCGTCGAAGGGCGGGTGACCTGTCGCATGAAGCGTATCGACGATCAACTGTCCGTCCGGTGTGTCGATCAGATAGCGGATCTGGCTGCCCAGAAACTCGCGGTGGCTGATCTTTCCCGGCACGCCCTCGCCCGAGCCTGACACGCGAATGTTCTGCGGCCGCAGGACGATGCGTTTCGCGTTTGCGGACGGGTTTGCGACGGCCAGGCGCTGACCGCCCCTTGTGATGAAATGCGTTCCGTCATGGGTGCCGTCCAGCACGTTCGCAGTGCCGAGAAAGCCCGCGACAAAGGTATTCGCGGGATAGTCGTAGAGCTGCTGCGGCGTCCCGATCTGCTGGATCACACCCTTGTCCAGCACGGCCATCCGGTCCGAGGTGGTGTTCGCCTCTTCCTGATCGTGGGTCACGAAGATCGTTGTCAGGCCCAGCTTGCGCTGAAGGGACAGCAGCTCGCGGCGCATCTGCACCCTGAGGGCTGCGTCGAGGTTGGACAGCGGCTCGTCAAGCAGCAGCACCTGCGGCTCGATGGCGATGGTCCGGGCCAGCGCGACGCGCTGCTGCTGGCCGCCCGACAGTTGTCCGGGCATCCGGTCGGCCAGATGCAGAAGGCCGACGGTCTCCAGCGCGGCCTCGACCTTGGGCGCGATCTTGCTTGCCGGCATCCGCCGTTCTTCGAGGCCGAAGGCGACATTCCGTCTAACCGACATATGGGGCCATAGCGCATAGGACTGGAAGACCATCCCGACATTGCGCTTCCAGGGCGGCAGGGTGGCGACGTCACGGTCTCCGATCAGGATGCGACCGCGCGGCGTCGGCCCGAAGCCCGCGATCGCGCGCAGCAGCGTTGACTTGCCCGAACCGGACGGCCCCAGGAAGGCGAAGAACTCGCCCGGTTCGATCACCAGCTGGATGCCTTCCAGAACCTTCGTATCGCCAAAGGACAGGTGCAGGTCCTCGATCCGGATGCCCACTTTGGATTGTGTCATTTGTCTGTCTCCGAAACTCAATGCTGGTCGCTGATCGTGGACTGGCGGGACCGCTCGCGCTCGATGATGCGCTGCGAGAGGTAGGTGCCGAGAGCCACGATAACGACCGCGAGAATACCGAGTGCCGCGCCTGGTCCACGCCCGGCTGGGGACTGCATGTAAAGATAGATGCCATAGGCCAGCGGCGCGTCGGACGAGCGGCCAACCAGCATGATCGTCGCGGACAGCTCGACAGCGGCAGTTGCGAAGCTGGTGACGAAGCCGGCAAGGATCCCGCCTGTCATCAGCGGCACCACGATACGGCGGATTGTGCTGGTCCGTGACGCTCCAAGGCTTTCCGCTGCCTCTTCGAGCGACAGCGACACCTGCTGCAGGGCCGCCATGCAGGCGCGCAGAGCGTAGGGAAGGCGACGCACGGCGAGTGCGATGATGATGATGCCCCAGAAGCTGGACATCTGGCCCAGCCCGAAGGGCAGCTGGATGCCGTGGAACATCCGCAGATAGCCGATCCCGAGCACGACGCCTGGCACGGCCAGCGCTGCAGTTGCCATGTAGTCCAGCCACTTCCTGCCCGTCAGGCCGGTTCGGATGACAATATAAGCGATCGCGCAGCCGAGCACGACGTCGATCAGCGCGGCGGTGCCCGCGTAGATGATCGTGTTCCAGACATATTGGGTGGATTGGGTGAAGATCGTCCCGAAATGCTGGACCGTAAAGCCGTCGGGCAGTGGCGAGAAGGACCAGATCGTCCCGAAGGCAAGCAGCAGCAGGCCAATATGCGGTGACAGCACCAGCGCAAGGATCAGAAGGATCGTGGCCCAGGCCAGCCATTTCTCACGGGTGTTCAGGTCGCGCCGCGAAAGCCCGCCCCCGCCCTTCTGCACCGTTGCATAGTCCTTGCCGCGCATGAAAAGGAAGGACGCCCACAGGGAGAAGACCGAGAACACCACCAGGATGAAGGAAATCACGTAGCCCATGGGATCGTTGATCCCGACCCCGGTGATCCGCAGATAAGCCTGAGGCGCGAGCATGTTGTTCACGTTCAGCAGCAAAGGCGTGCCGAGGTCGTCGAACACCTTGATGAACACGAGCGCCGCGCCGGCCAGATAGCCGGGCATTGCCAGCGGAAAGACGATCCGCCGAAACATGCGCATCCCGTGCGAGCCCAGGTTCTGGGCGGCCTCTTCCATCGAGCGGTCGATGTTGCGCAGAGACGCAGACAAGTTGATGAGAATGAACGGGAAGTAGTGGATCGACTGGACCAGGATGACGCCGTTCAGCCCCTCCATGAATGGGATGCGAAAGCCGAAATACTGATTCAGAAGCAGGTTGACCGACCCGTTCCGGCCGAACAGCAGCGACATTGCCACTGCACCGACAAAGGGCGGCATGATCAGCGGGATGATCCCAAGCGCCTGGATCGCAGCCGTGCCCGCAAAATTGAAGCGCGTCGTAATATACGCCAGGGGCAGCGCGATCATCGTCGCGACCACAACCGACATCGCCGACACGTAGAACGAGTTCACGAAGCTTTCGCGAAACAGGGTCGTGTTGAAGAAGTCCTGGAAGTTCTGAAAGGTAAACGCGCCGGTCCGCGCGTCCAAGAACGCAACATAGAGCACCTGAGCAACCGGAAGGATCAGGAAGGCCATCAGGAAGATCGCGATCGCGATGCCGGCCACGGCCGCACCCGACAGGTTTGGAAAAAGCGTGAGTCGGCGTCTTGGGCTGTCGGTGATCGCTGGCATGGTGTCCTCAAGGCATCACGTGAAGCCGCGCCGCCAAGGGCGGCGCGAGACTGGTTCGGCGATGACGAGTCAGTTCAGCGCAATGGCCTGCTCGGCCAGCTGACGGGCCTTCGCATAGTTCTCGACAGCGAAGCGGTCCCATTCCTGCTCGATCTCGGCCTGACGGCCGACGACCTCGGTCGCAGGATCGGCGCGCGAGACGGTGAAGGCTTGAGTATAGCTGGGATCGAGCGCCTGCTCTTCGCTTATCGGCATGGCCTCGATAAGAGCCCGCGCCTCAGCGATCAGCGCGGCGGCTTCCTCATTGCCCGACTCCGCCTGCGCGGCCTCGGCGCGCTGCACGGCACTAACCGCGGCGCGCAGGTCATCCAGCCGGTAGGTAACCAGAACGTCGAACAGCGAATTCACCAGCTCATAGCGCATGCCTGATTTTTCCACGTCGAACTCGATTGCGCCGGGCGCGAAGTCTTCCGAGAAGGGGTTCGGGAAGCCCTCGGGTGCGTCGGCATAGGCATCGGGGTTCACGGGCAGGCGCATGATGGCGGGCTCAAGAAGCACCTTCTGCCCTTCGGGCGACAGGACAAACTCGACAAAGCGTTTGGCTCCGTCCTGGTTTGGCGCGTTCTCGATAATCCCGATATTGGCGGGCACGATCGCGGTGACACTGGGATAGACCAACTCGACCGGGAAGCCCGAGGCCTTGGAGGACAGGCCGAAGAAATCGATCACGATCCCGAAGCCGGTCGCACCCGAGTTTACAGCATCCGGAACGCCGAAGCTGCGTTCGGTCACCGTATTCATGTTGCCCGAGATCCATTTCCAGGTGGCCCAGCCGTCGTCCCAACCCTCGCCCTGCAACACGGTCTCGACCGTCAGGTGGGTCGTGCCCGAGCGCGAGGGTGAGGACATCGCGACATGGCCGTTGTATTCGGCGCGTTTCAGATCCTCCCATTCCTCGGCGATGGGCAGTTCGTTCGCTTCAACATAGCGCGTATTATACATGATGCCGTAGCCGGACGCCGCGAAGCCGAAATAAGTCCCGTCGGCATCATGGACCGGATAGCCGCCGATCATGTCGGGTATGCCCTCATATTGGACATCCACTTTTGCCAGCAGCCCCTGCTCCTTGAGGACCTCGAACGCGTCGGGCGCCGAGGCCCACATGATGTCGGTGGTATTCGAGCCGCGGGTTTCCTGCAGATACGAGACCGCCGCGTTGGTGTTGCGGTTGACAACCTCCAGCGTCGTGTCCGGATTGGCGGCCTCGAAGGCAGCCTTGAACGGGTCAGTCAGATCCTTGGAAAACGAGGTAACAACCGTCACGGTATCTGCGAAGGCCGCAGCCGAGGTCATCATCAACGCAGTTGCGCTGAGCTTGAGAATCTTGTGCATGTCTCTCCTCCCAGAGGCGCGGGCGGGCGTGTCCCGGCCGAAGCCTGGGAACTGTGCATCATGCACAATGGCCAATCAAGCCATTGTTTTACAACGATTTATGTGTCGAATTCGACACGCGGCCTGGGTCAGTATCGACCCATATCTGATCCTACAACATGCGGTGGTGACGCAGGCGCAGGTAAAGCCGCTTTCGTGGAATCCCCAAGAGCTCTGCCGCATCCGACTTGCGCCCACCTGTCTGGATCAGCGCGGAGCGCAGCAGGCGGGCCTCGAAGGAAGCCATCGCCGCATCATATCGTGGGGTATCGCCTGTGCCCCCCACGGGCGCGGGCGCCAATGCGTCGTCGAGGCCGATCACCAGACCCTCGGCATAGTTCCGTGCCTCGCGCACATTGCCGGGCCAAAGGTGGTCGCCAATCCGCTGGCGCAGGCTGTTGTCGAGATGGGGCCTGGGAAGGTCGTGACGCCGTGCGGCCTCGGCGAGAAAATGGTCGATCAGAAGAAGCGCATCCTCGTCGCGATCACGCAGGGGCGGCAAGGCGATCGCGGCGTTGAAGCGGTGAAAAAGATCGAGCCGCAGCCTGCCCTCTTCGATCAGAGCCTCGGGCGGGCGCTTCACGCTGGCGAGCACCCGAAGCTCGACGGGACGCGGCGCGGCGCCAAGGGGGGTGATCTCGCGCGTCTCGACGACACGCAGCAGGCGGACCTGAAGCCTGTCTGGCATCGCCTCGAGCTCGTCCAGATAGAGGCTGCCGCCTTCCGCCCGTGCGACCAGCCCCTTCGTGTCGCTGGTGCCGAAAAGCTCGCGATCAATTTCGGCCTCGGTCAGTGCGCCGCAGTTCACCGCAACGAAGGGGCCGGCGGCGCGCGGCGACAGATCGTGCAGCAGGCGCGCGGCCAGTTCCTTGCCCGTGCCGGTCTCGCCGGCGATCAGCAGATCCAGATGAAGCCCCGCCAGCGCGCGCAGCCGCTGCCGCACATCCTGCATGACCGGGGATCGACCGATTATCCGCTCGTCGATTCGCGTCTGGCGCAGCCGGGCGTTCTCAAGATGCATGTCCCGCATCGCCTGCGCGCGCCGCAGGGCGGTCAGCATCAGCTCGGGAGAACAGGGTTTCTCCAGGAAATCGTAGGCCCCGGCACGCACCGCGCGGATCGCGACGGGAATGTCGCCATGCGCGGTGATCAGGATGAAAGGCACGTCACGCGCCAGGCTTTGCGCCTGTTCGAGGAATTCGAGACCGGAAAGCCCCGGCATTCGCAGATCAGAGAGGATGACGCCGGAGAAATCGGGCGCCAGCGCCCTCAGCGCAGGCGCAGCGCTGTCGAAGGCGTGAACGCGAAAGCCCTCGCGCTCAAGCGTTTCGGCCGTTGCCTCCCTGAGATCGGCATCGTCCTCGACCAGCATCACCTCGGCCATGTCACGCCGCCGCCTTCCATCTGTTCAGACGCAACCGGACCTCGGCTCCGCCGCTTTCACGTTGCTCGATCTCGAGATTACCGCCCATGTCCTGCATGATGTTGAACGCAATGGACAGCCCCAGACCCAGCCCTTTGCCGACATCCTTCGTGGTGACGAAAGGGTCGATGAGACTCTGGCCGGCATGTCCACCCAACCCGACCCCATTGTCGCGGATGACAAGCTCGACCGCGTCGGAGCCGAAAATATCCAAGGTGATCAGCCCGTCCTCGTAAGGGCTCTCGCGAGCTTCTATCGCATCGAGTGCGTTCCCGAGGACGTTGAGCAGGACCTGTTCAATGAGGATTTCGTCGCCCGACACCTCGATCCCCTTCAACGCGGCGGACCGAAAGCGGACGCGCTCGTTTTGCCAGCGGTGGTCGAGTAGCTCAACGGCCGCCGCCAAGGGTTCGGACAGATCTACACGAGAGTTCTGATGCTCCGAACGGCGCGCGATGCGACGCAGGTGCCCGACGGTGCGCGTCATACGGTCCAAAAGACCTTCGATCCTATGGATGGCGGGCTCGGCGTCGGGATGGGCGGCGCGCAGATTGTGAAGGCGATGCCCGATCGCCGCCAAAGGCTGATTGATCTCATGGCTGATCGCCGCCGACATCTGCCCGAGCGCCGCCATCTTCCCGGCCTGCACCAGTTCGCGCTGCGTCTTCTCCAGCCGCTCCACGGCCTCGCGACGCTCTTGTATCGAGACACGAAAGACATCGACCGCAGCAGCCATGTCCTCGATCTCGTCTCGTCGCGTGGAGTCGACTGCGGGCCAGGGCAGGTCGGAAGTGCCGCGGGCGATGCGGACGAGATCGGCGGACAGCTTCTCGATCCGAACGAGGATGCGTCGATGGATGAACACCGCCACTATGACTGCGGTGGCCAGCGCGCCGACAAGGGTGGCGGTCCCCAGCCACAGGGAGCCGCGCAGGATTGCAGATGCCGCAGCATCCGCCCCGCGCTGCGCCGAAATCCGTTCGGACAGGCCCATGCCCGTCAGCAGCGTCTGCATCTCTGCGAGCCCAAGCTGCGCGGTCTGAAGTCGGGTAAGAGCCTCGCTTCGCTGGTCGAGGCGCTGCTGGACCTGCGCGAAGATGCTCTCATCGCCGGTCGCAAGCGCCTTCAGCCGCTCAAGTGCGTCGATAAGCAGGGCAACATCAACACGAGGGGCAAGGTTCAACTGCCCCAGGCTCAGCTGGTCCAACGTGTCGCGCCCAAGCGCCCGTGTCTGTTCCAGCATCTCGGCTGAGTTCGTGGATTGTGCCTGTAGCAGAAGCGCCGTCAGGGTCGCCGCTTCGGAGCCCAGTTGCTGCACGCGATCCCGCAAGAGCCAGCCTTCTGACAGCGACTGCTCGACCTCGCTGCGTGGGCCGAGGCCGGGCGAGTCGATCATGACCGCCAGTTGCGTGTCGAGATTGAAGGAGAGATCGCTGAGGATGCCTTGAACCTGATCCTGGACATCCGCGTGGGCCCATCTCAGTTCTGTCCCGGCACGCGCCTCTGCCTGCGCCATCTGATCCAGGCGCGCGCTGATCGCAATGAATTCCCTTAGCGCCTGCTGGAGCGAGCGGGTCGCGGCCTTCATCCTTTCCCGCGTCCGCTCGCGTTCGGGTGCGGCGGTCCAAACAGGCGAGGCAAGAACCTCATCAACGGTGGCCGAGGCGGTTTCGACTGCTCGGCTCATCATGTCCAAGCTGGTCGTGGGTTCGGCAACGATCTGCATGGTGAGGGCGGCCAACTGACCGGTCGCTTCGGCAAGTTCCCCGGCCAGCGCGACGGCCGGGATGCGATCTTGCGCCAAATCCCGGAAGTCGCGCTCGGCGGTCAGCATGACAACCATGCCGGTGGTCAGGATGCCGATCGCGACGATCAGGATTGCGACAAGGGCGGCCACCATACGGAACCGGATCGTGCCCCGGCGCGTCATCGCTCTTCGAGATCCCGGATAAGCGCCTCTACTTCGCTCAGCGTGGCATAGGACCGGGTGGCCCATTCGAGGACCGTCGCTTGTTCGGGCGCGGCGTGGCGGGCCTGCTCCTCGCTCAGCGGCATCAGGGTCAGCAACCGCCGGACTTGCGCGATTTCTGCAGCGTGCCGTCCCGGAAGGCGGCCGAGCCGACGCCAGAGCTCTCGCCGAAACAGCAGATCTCGCGCGACGAATGCCTCGAAGAGATGATTGACCTGCCAGTAGCGGCTTGCCGCGAGCTTCGGATCGTAAAGTGCCTGCTCGGAACTCAGCGCGGCCTTGACCGTGTCAGAGAACTGGGGGGCATCTGCCTGAACGCGGGGATCCACCGGAATGCGCATGATATCCGGGTGCAGCAGGATGCGCTGCCCGTCTTCCGAAAGAACGAAGCCGACGAACTTGTCCGCCGATTCCGGGTGCCGCCCGCCTTGCAGCGAGGCGATCCGCGCCGGAATGAGCGTCACGGGCGTTCCATAGCGAAAGTGCAGATCGTCTCTGGTCAAGGCCAGAAAGTCGATGGTCAGGCCTATCCCAAATTCTTCTTTTTCCACCCCGTCCAGCACGCCGAAGCTGCGAGCGGAAATGGTGTTGAGCTGACCCGCGAGCTCCAGGACCCACGCCCATCCTTCCTCCCAGCCTCGCTGCTGCAGAATCGTCTCCAGAAGCGAATGCATCGTCCCCGAGCGCATCGGGTGCGACATGGCGATCTGACCTGCGAAAGCCGGGCTAAGCAGATCGTCCCAATCCTCGGGCACCAGATCGTCGCGGGAAACATGCCAGGACCATCCGAGTGCCGACATGGCGAAATCCGCATAGGGTCCTCGGCCCTGATCGAGCAGGCGTCCCGCCTCATCAAGCACAACGAACGCCTCCGGGGCCGACGCCCAGAACAGGTCGAAGCGGCGCTGATTTCCGGCAATCATCTCGCTGACGGCGGCGGGGGTGTTCTTGTTCAGCACCCGGACGCGGATGTCCGGGTGTTGCCGGGCAAAGGCCTCGATCATCGGCTCGACCACTTCTTCCTGATACGAAGTGATGATACGAAGCTCTTCCGCTGTGGCAGGTCCGACAAGGCAGAAAGCCGCACCCAGCAGTGCGCTCCATTTGCCTGCGACGCGGGCAACGTGGCCTCCCATCGACATGTCCTCCACGATGCTAAGTTACAACACGCAGAGGATCATGGGACAACCTCGTTACCACATCGTTCGTGCCGCACGACGCGGCCACTCGGCATCATAGGTCGCGCCGTCAAAACTGCCGTCTGTAATCTCCTTCAGCATGTCGCCGATGCTTGGCAAACCCGCCGATGCGTCACCGCTGGTCCACAAGCCAGAGCGGATCAAGGCCCTCGCGCATTGTGAGTAAATCTCGCTTGCACGAATGGCAATGACGGTCCGTGGACGCTTTCCCAGGCGCTCGAACTGGCCGCACAGGGACTGATCGGGTGAGAGCTTGGCCAACCCGTTGACGCGTATCGTCGTATTGGAACCAGGGATCAGGAACAGCACGCTGACACGGCCGTCGCGGACAATATTCCGCAATGAATCGAGTCGCTCGTTTCCCTTCCAGTCCGGAAGCAGCATGGTGCGGTCGTCCTGGATGCGAACGACAGGACCTTCATCCCCTCTGGGGCTGCAGTCGGTGCCCTCGGGGCCCACAGTTGCAAGAACACAAAAGCGGGCGCGTTCGATATGAGCGCGATACCCGGAAGTGAGATGCGCCGTTACCTTTATCTGCGAGGCCTCGCCCGGAGAGCCATAGTGACCGTGCAATTCCTCCAGCGTCTCAAGCCACTTTGGCATCGAAAAACCCCTTCACTGATCTGCTGTGTATTGCGTATTCAGTCCCGGCATCTAGTGGATCGGGTTGAGGATGAATCTGTCTGGCTCTGAGGTCCAGACTTTGCAGATGAATTCGCAGGGTGTGAGGCCGCTCAGCGTCTTGGAGCCCTGCGGGATCAAGCGGCCTGAGGGTTGCACCCGGCGATTTCGGCCCTTTGCAGCCATTCGGTGAGGAGCGGTGCTGCACGGCAGCTCTCCCGTAAGCTGCCACTCGGGCAGGATCCGCTGTGCTACTAATCTAACACCGGGGGCTTCACCCTGGTGCTGACCTCGGTTGCTCCTGCGTCTTCCGCCAGCAGCAGGGTGAAACCCAGGACAGCCGGGTGGGCGCGCAGCGCGTCGGCGAGCCGGTCGCGCTCTGCAGAGCTGGGCCCCCATGTCGCGGCGCTGAAGGTCGTGCTGCGTGCCTGCGCATCGAAGCTCTGGCTCAGGGACTGGTCACGCAGGCCATGCGACTGCAACAGCCGGCGCAGCGCGTCCACGTCGAGCCCTTCTCCATCCCGGATCACGACTGTCAGCCGCAGGCCGCTGCTGCGCGGCAGGATAGCATAGAGGATCCGCAGACCGACCAGAACCAGCAGCGTCGCGGCCGTGCCGATCAAGGCCAGCCCGAACATGCCCACACCATAGACGATGCCCAGTGCGGCACTGATCCACAACGAGGCGGCCGTGGTCAGCCCGTGGACGGAAGGGCCTTC
>NZ_JAHQZU010000041.1 GCF_019061185.1 Paracoccus sp. Z118 | reverse complement strand
CAATCCCGGCATCAGGCTGCCCGCTGTGGCAATCTGATCAAGCTCGGACCTCTCCGAGGGCCGGCGCTCCTACACCACGCCAAGGGGCATGACCGCGCCGGATGGTCGAGCGGCGCATCAAGGCGGCGAAGTTCCCAGCCAGCAAGAGCCTCGACAGCTTCGACTTCAAGGCGATCCCCAAGCTCAACAAGATGCAGGTGCTGGAGTTGGCCGGCGGGGAATGGATCGAGCGGCGCGAGAATACCATCGCCCTCGGCCCGAGCGGCCACGAGCGCGGCGCCACGCAGATCACCAGCAACCGGCCTTTCGATGAATGGACCGAGACCTTCGGTTCCGAGCGCCTGACCGGCGCCCTGCTCGATCGGCTCACCCATCACGTCCACATCCTCGAGATGAACGGCAACAGTTACCGGCTCGGCCAGAGCCGCGCCGACAAGGACGACGCGATTAACTGATCCCAACGACGGATTGGCCCTCGGGGGCCAACGCGCCCCGGCAGCCGCCAGCTATCTGAAGAGCGCTGCTGCCGGGGCGCGGAACGCATTCCAAACCCCAGTCCCAGAACTCCTCACGTGGTAGACTTTTGCACCGGGACGTGGCCGGATTTTCCTCCGGCGTTGACACAACGAACTCGCCGATGGCGACTCGCAGTTATATAGTATATAAAGTTTCTGTGAGCCCAAGTCGTAGCGGGTCGCCAAATCCGCGGCATGTCCGGTGTCCTAGTCATGCAATGGCGGACGGCAGGAGCGCGGTATTTCCGCTGGGAGGCAAGCATGATCTATCATCCGACCCGTCGGGCCATCCTGTCGATGATCGGCGCAGCCGCGGGCACCAGCGCCATGTATGCGGCGATGACATCCCTGGGCCACGCGGCCCAGTCGCCTTACAAGGGGCCGATCCGGCTCGAAGGCGATCCGAAAGGGGCCAAGGTTCTGATCCTGGGTGCGGGTCTGGCCGGCATGGCGGCGGCATTGGAACTGCGGGCGGCCGGATACCACGTCGAGATCCTCGAATATCGCGAAAAGGCTGGCGGGCGCTGCTGGACACTGCGTTCCGGCGACACCTATACGGAACTGGGCGGATTTACCCAGAACGTGGATTTCGCCGAAGGCAACTACATCAATCCCGGCCCATGGCGGATACCCTATAACCACCATGCGCTGCTGGATTACTGCCGCCGGCTGGGCGTCACGCTGGAGCCCTTCATCCAGCAGAACCACAATGCCTATCTGCATTCATCCAAGGCGTTCGGCGGCAAGCCGATGCGTTTCCGCGAGATCGATGCCGACTTCCGTGGCAACATCTCGGAACTGCTGGCCAAGGCCACCAACGCCGGCGCGCTGGACGAAGCAGTGACCCCGACCGACCGCGAGGCGCTGATGGCCTCACTCAAATACTACGGCGCGCTGGACGACGAATTCAACTATCTCAAGGGGGATCATTCGTCGGAATACCGCGGCTGGGCAAAGTGGCCCGGCGGCGGGGCAAGCGCACGGCCCGAGCCATCCGAGCCTCTGGATTTCGCGGCCATCCTGCAGTCGAGACTGTGGAACAAGCTGGTCGATGCCGATCTGGTCGAGTTCCAGGAGACCATGTTCCAGCCGGTCGGGGGCATGGACCGCATCGCCGTGGCCTTTGAAAAGCAGGTGGGCGACCTCATCAAATACAACTGCAAGGTCACCGAGATCCGGCAGAACGACGAGGGCGTGACTGTCACCTATATGGGGTCGGACGGCAGCGGCGAGCCGCGCACCGCAACCGCCGACTGGTGCCTCTGCACAATCCCGTTCTCGATCCTCAGTCAGATCGACGCGGATCTGTCGGCCGAAATGAAGGGTGTCGTCGACTCGATGCCTTATGCCGCATCGGTCAAGTTCGGTCTGGAATTCAAGCGCCGCTTCTGGGAACAGGACGAGGCGATCTACGGCGGCATCACCTATACGGACCTGCCGATCACGCTGATCAGCTATCCGTCCACGGGTTACCAGTCGGACGGCCCCGCCGTGCTGCTGGGCGGCTATGCCTGGGATGCCATCGCCAACCAGTTCACCTCGATGAGCCCCGAGGAGCGCCTGAAATGGGCGATCGAGTACGGCACCCACATCCATCCGCAGTATCCGCAGGAGTTCAAGACCGGCGTCAGCGTGGTCTGGCACCGGGTTCCCTGGACGCTGGGCTGCTATGGCCTGTGGCGCGAACGCGAGGCGAACTACGACAAGGCGACCAGGATCGACGGCCGCATCCTGATGGCCGGAGAGCATATCTCGTATCTTCCGGGCTGGATGGAAGGGGCCATCACGTCGACGCTGGACGCGGTCTCGCGTCTGCATGACCGTGTCATCAACGGCTGAACGGAGGCATGGATATGCGTTCTCATCTGATCGCCGCGGCCCTGATCCTCGCGCCGGTGGTGGTCCCGGCGCCCACCCTCGCGCAAGGCGATGCGCCGGCGGCGCATACGCCCGAACAGAGTCCTGCCGCGGCCGGGGCGCCGGTCGCGGATTTCGTCACCTTCGAGCCCGATCCGTTCGAGTCCCGGCTGTTCCTGGACCCAGGAAAGATCACTCAGACTGAGGGCGAGGACATCTATCGCGCCGTATGCCAAGGCTGCCACATGCCCGAAGGCGAGGGAGCGGTGGGGGCGGGAATGTACCCCGCGCTCGCGTGGAACGAAAACCTGATCGTCGGCGACTATCCCGTCTCGGTCATCGTGAACGGCCTTCGCGGGATGCCGCCCTTCCGACAGGTGCTCGATGACCAGCAGATCGTCGCCGTGGTCGAATATCTGCAAGGCACCCTGTCCGGCGTGGAGGTCTTCCCGCCGACGGTCGAAACGGTCGAGCAGGCCCGCGCGACCGCAGATCCGCTGCCCCATTGACCGCCGAAGGAGCATCCGCATGATCCGTCCCGCAAGCCTTGCCGCGCTGACCCTTGCGCTGGCCCTTCCCGCCGCCGCCCAGAATGCCGGCGACGTCATCCGACATCCGATCCCGGATTCGGATTTCCCCATCGCGCAGGCGATCGAGATCCCGGCCGGTTCAACCCGCGTCCTGCTCAGCGGCACCGTTCCCGCCCCAACCGACAGTTCGGCCGATCCGAACAGCGCCGCCGCCTACGGCGACACCGAGGCGCAAACCGTGTCGGTCCTGAATCAGATCGAATCGAAGCTTCAGGCGATGGGGCTGTCGATGGGCGACGTGGTCAAGATGCAGGTCTATCTGGTCGCACCGCAGAACGACGCCCCGATGGACTTCGCCGGGTTCATGAAAGGCTATACGCAGTTCTTCGGCACCGACACGCAGACGAACCTGCCGACCCGGTCCGTGTTCGAGGTTGCCGGCCTCGCCAATCCGGGCTGGCTGGTCGAGATCGAGGTGGAGGCGGTGCGACCTTGACGCGCCGCTCCACCGGGACAACCGGTCCGCTTATCAGGTTGCGACGGTTACGTCCGCCTGTGTCGGACGCCACAGGAGCGCAGCCAGGGTGACCGTATAGAGGATCCCGAGCAGCACGAAGCTGACGCGGGTGGAGAAGGACTCGGCCGCCGTCCCTGGCAGGGGCGAGACGCCCAGCCCGAAGAGGATGCAGAAGATGATGAGGGAGCCTGCGTATATCGGCGCAGTGGCCCGGTCGGCGGCCGCCTTGCCTCCGAACAGCAGCCCCACGACGAGGACAACGGCCAGCAGCCAGGGGGCCGATGGCCGGAGCTCGTAGACGGTGAAGGCGAGCGAGGCGACAATCCCGCCGAGCAGGTTGACCACCATCAGCCCGACGACCGCCACCGGCCCCTTGGCGAGCGCCAGTTGACCCAGCAGCGACGCGACCGTGATCGGCACGACGGCCGCAGACGCCAAGGCGTCGTTCGTCATGCAGTAGACGACCATCGCGAGCAGGATCCCGGCGTTGGTGATGGCCCTGAGGGTCGAGCCATCCCCTGGGACGGGCGGTGCGGGCGGCGGGGGCGCCGGTGGCAGCCCGCCCGGATCGGGAAAGACCGCATGTGCCGCCCATGTCAGAAGCAGGCCCGTTCCGACGCCATCGAGCAGGATCGCCACGATCGGCTGACCTAGATCCATCTTCAGGACGCCGAGCATCGGCACGATGATGGCCACGACCAGTACCAGAAACGGCGCGCCACCGCCCCGCCCCGTCGCCTGAGCGAGGAAGCAGGCGAAGTAGACGAGCGCGAGGAAGGCGCTGAGCACCACGGGCCGGTCGCCAACGACTCCCGTCAGGACCAGCATCACGACGCTGCCCGCAAGGATCACCGTCACCATGCCGATCCCTTGGCCAAGGCCGGGCGGTCGTGGCGCCATCAGGAGCTGGATCGCGAAAAGCGGACCCAGAAACGGAATGACTTGCCCCGCGAGACCTGCCCAGACGAAGCCGACGGCGACCGCCGCCGCGACCCTGAAACCGTGCCGCCGGATCCGCAGGCGTTCGACCTCAGCTGACATAGGTGAGGACCGACACCAGCCTGATCCAGAAGCGTCCGAGCGCGTGCAGGATCGGGTTCTCGTCGGCATAGACGACCACGGTCGCTTGGGTTCCATAGCGGACACCCTTCGGCGGGTCGCCCACGAAGGTCAGCCGCACCAGAAAGCGTTGGGGCTCGCGCACCCAGCCGCTGGCGTTGCGGACGGTCGGCAGCCCAGTCGCCGGATCGACGGTCCCCTCGGCGACGCCCCAGCCGATGCTCTCGACCTGTGCGGCGAAAACCTTGCCGGGCAGCGAATCCAGCACAACCTCCGCCGGGTCGCCCGCCGCCATGTATTCAAGGCTGTTTTCTTTGTACGCGGCCGAGAGCCAGATCGTACCGGCGTTGATGAAGGTCATGGCGGACTGGCCGGGGCCGACCACCTGACCAATCGTAAGCTGGAGGTTCGTGACGACGCCATCCGAGGGCGCGACCACGCGCGTGCGCAGCAGATCGTACCGCGCCTGCTCCAGCGTCGCCAGAGCCTGCCGGACCTGCGGGTTGTCGGCTCCCTCGGGTCCCAACTGTTGGCGCGCCCGCTCCAGTTCGGCGGCGGCGCCGGCGACGGCGGCGTCCGCCGATTCAAGCGTGGCGCGGGCTTGGTCGCCGCGGGCGGGCGCGTAGATGCCGCGCTCGACCATCTGGAAGATGCGGCCGGCCTGTTCACGCGCGTTGTCCTGTTGGGCCGTGGCCTGGATCAGGACGGCCTGCGCGGAATCGACGGCCGAGGTCGAGGCGCCGATCTCCTGTCCGGCAAGGTCAAGCTGCGCCTCAGCCGCCGCGACGGCGATCTCGGAGGGACGCGGATCGATCTGGAACAGCAGGTCTCCCGCCCGGACGGGCGCATTATCGGAGACGGGGATCTCGATCACCCGCCCCCCGACCTCCGGCGCGACGCGCACGATGTAGGCGTGGACAGCCGCCTGCGAAGTCGTCGGACTGAGGCGCTCCATGATGACGGCAAGCCCGAAGAGCAGGAGCGCAACGCAGACGACTACCAGAGCGACACGCCGCAGGGGGTTCGGGCGGCCGCGCCGAGCCGGGGCGGCCGTGGTGGTGGTGACCGTCGCGCGCGTCGTGTCGTCACCGCTCACCGTATTCCCTCCGATGCAGTGGACATCAGCCGAGTCTGCGACGACCATACCATGAGTTGGATTTGAAAGTCCCGCGAGCAATAGCCGAACGATTGCGGATCAGCCGGTCGGCCGACAGGAAGATTGCCAAGGTTGCTGTGACCCCCGATAATTCCTCCATCTGACGCTAGAGTCCGGCCCAACGAGAGGACCGGACCATGAAGAGATCGAAGTTCACCGAGGAGCAGGTCATCGGGATTCTGCGCGAGCAGGGTCGACGTATACGTCGACGGAGCGAAGACGGCGGAGCTGTGCCGCCGGCATGGGATCAGCAGCGCGACGTTCTATGCCTGGAAGGCCAGGTTCGGCGGCATGGACGTATCCTGCCGCTGCAGCTCGGCCGAGCGTGCCCGAGGTTGCCGCGGCCGTGCCATCCCGCACGTTGGCTCAGGCACGGGTTGTGATCCACTATCCCGAACGCGGCGGACACGAGCGAACCGCTGAGCTTGTTGGTCTCCTGCTCGCCGCAGGCACCGCCGAGGTCGAGACCCGCCCGGTCCGCTATCCGGTCGAACGGCAGAGCATCCGCTATTTCCACGCAGCCGACCGGGACGTGTCGGGCCTCATCGGCGACATGGTTGGCGGAGGTGGTCGGGCGACTGTGTCCGACTTCACCCATTTCCGGCCGTCTCCCAGGAACGGCACGGTTGAGATCTGGCTGCCTTAGGCACATCGCATGGAGCCACATCGCGGCTCGCGACGGTTTTTGTCAGCATCCGGAGTCGTTGAGCAGTTCCGCTCGAGCGATGGGATCCGAATACCCGCGCGCGTCAACTTGTTCACCGAAACGCGCCCTGAGGCGGGATCTGGGATCGTACATTGGCTCTACCGGGAGGGGCTGGCGAAGGCGGGGATCGTCGAGGCGCTGTTCCGGCAGTTCGACGGCTATCTGGCGCGGCAGGGCTACATCGCGCGCGGCGGGCAGATCCTCGATGCCGCCATCGTGCCGGTGCCGAAGAACCGCAACACGCGGGACGAGAACAAGGCGATCAAGGCCGGCGAGGAGCCGGAGGGCTGGGCGGACAAGCCCGCCATGCGCCGCTAGAAGGATACCGACGCACGCTGGACGAAGAAGCACGGCAAGAGCCATTACGGCTACAAGAACCACGTGAACGTGGATCGCCGGCACAAGCTGGTCCGCCGTTACCATGTCAGCGACGCGGCGCTGCACGACAGCCAAGCGGTGGATCACCTGCTGATGCAGGGCAACACGGGTTCCGGGGTCTGGGCCGATCCGGCCTATCGCTCCGAGGAAATGGAGGCCAAGCTCCGCGCCCGCGGGCTGAAGAGCCGCAACCACCGCAAGGGCAAGCGCGGCAAGCCGCTGACGGAACGGGGCAAGTCCAGCAACCGGACCAAGTCCGCCGTGCGCGCTCGGGTCGAGCACGTGTTCGGCGCGCAGTCCAACGACATGGGCGGGACGCTGGTGCGCACCATCGGCCTGATCCGCGCGAAGGCCAAGATCGGGATGAAGAACCTCGCCTACAACATGCGCCGCCTCGTCCAATTGCGCCGCATCAACCCGTGCCCGGCGTGAACCGGAGCACGACGCTCAGGCCCAAGGAGCCGAAACCCGCCGCGACCAGTCGGAACGGTCACCGGTCAGACTCCGAAGCACCCCGCCAAGCAGTTTCCTGCAGGCTTCATGCCGCCGAACTGGCCCTGAGCAGCCGAAAACGGGGAAAAATCGAGGTGCCCATGAGCATGTCCTCGAGCACAGGCTTGAGCCTTTCATGGTCATGCCGGACTGTCCGGTTGAAATAGGGGGCAGTTCATGACGTCAGACAACCTAAATGCGCCGATCTTGAGGATTAAGTTCCAGCCCCGAGTGTTCGGAACGGCTTAAGGCAAGAACCAGCTCTAACGCACGAGCTATGAAAGGATCCGACATGCGCTTCTCTAACGCAACGACATGGTAGCGTTTTGACGCTGGGATCGACAGATCGAGAGGCCGGACAAGCTGGCCAGAGGTAAGATACTTCTGTGCCAGAAAATCTGATACTAGGGCCAAGCCATCTCCCGAAAGAGCGGAATTGAACGCCATCGAAAGCCGATTGAAGTACGCATTTCGTTTGGGCACTGCCTCCAGTCTTGCTGCGGCGCACCATCTTTGCCATTCTTGCCCGCTGTCTTCATGCAGGAGCCGATGGTTCTTTAACTCGCGGAAATGACGCAGAGGGTGGGCGTGGGTCAGCCCAGGCGTGCATACCGGACTTAGGCGCAGCTCAGGTAGAGGAGCCCATGTGCACCCAGTCCACGGTGGGTTGTCGTAGACAATGGCCAAGTCTACCTGACGCCAATTAACTTGGGCCACCTCGCGGGCGACGTGGAATTCAGCGCAACTCACATCCAGTTGGTCCGCGAGCCCTGGCAGTTTCGGCGCCAGCCAGATGTGACCGAGGCCGGACGAAGCCGCTATGCGCAGCCGTGTCTCGGGAGGGCGGCGCGGTCTCGATGCAATGCCCTCCAGCGATGCCTCGAGGCTGCGCATGATCGCGCCTGTGTCTCGGAAAAAGCGCTCGCCCTCACCAGTCAACCTCATGCTTCTGCTTTCGCGCACAAATACGGGCAGTCCCAGCGCCCGCTCCAGCATCTTGATCTGGTAGCTCACGGCACTCGGCGTCAGGTTCAATTCGGCCGCGGCCGAGCGCACATGCCCCAAGCGGGCGACCGCCTCAAATGCGCGCAGAAACGGGAGGACCCGATGAGGATGCAGCATGTTCTCGCCCTCAGCGTTCAAAATTTTTGGACACTGCTGGTGCAGTATATCTCGCTTGTTATTACAGTCGGTCCTGTGCAGCTATGGTGCAAACGAGGAAGTGAAGAGCCATGCAGACTGCGCTGACGCTCGAAGGAGTCGGCAAGCGGTACGGAGAGTTTACCGCGCTCCATCCAACCAACCTCAACATCGAGGCCGGTGAGTTTCTGACTTTGCTGGGACCTTCTGGCTCTGGCAAGACGACTCTGTTGATGACGATAGCTGGATTCGTGGAGCCCAGTGCCGGCAAGCTGTTGCTGGACGGGGCCGACATCACGGAAATTCCGCCAGAAGCGCGCAACTTCGGCGTCGTGTTCCAAGGTTATGCCCTGTTTCCGCACCTGTCGGTCTGGGACAATGTCTGGTTCCCCCTGCGGGCACGCAACATATCACGCCGCGATGCACGAAAATCGGTCGAGGATGCCCTGGAGCTGATGGAACTCCAAAAATATTCGCACCGGCTGCCGAAAGAGCTGTCTGGCGGGCAGCAGCAGCGGGTGGCACTCGCCCGTGCCCTTGTGTTTAAGCCGGAACTCCTGCTGTTGGACGAGCCCCTCTCAGCCCTCGACAAGGCGCTGCGCCACACGCTTCAGACCGAGCTCAAATCGCTCCATCAGAAGGTCGGAACGACATTCGTCTATGTCACCCACGACCAGGAGGAAGCTCTCTCAATGTCAAGCCGGATCGCCATTCTGAATGACGGGCGCATCCAGCAGATCGATACGCCGAGCCGGATGTATCATCAGCCGGACAGCGTCTTCGTGGCGGGTTTTCTGGGGCGTAGCAACTTCATCGAGGGCGAGATCGTGACTGTCAGCGGAGATTCGGTCGTTCTGCGTAGCAGTATTGGCGACCTTCATGCCCAGTCGAGCGCACCGATGAGGCCCGGAGAAAAAGCCGCTCTGGCGATCCGGCCCGAACGCATCGTCGTTGCGACCCGGCAGCCGCCGCTGCCGAACAGCATGTCCGGCACGGTCGCTGACACGACCTTTCTGGGCGGACAGCTGGACATCGATGTGTCGGTGGCAGGCGAGCGGCTGAGCGCCTCGATTCCCGCCGTGCAGGCAGCAGAGCTCGGCGCGTTGGCCCGTGGGTCCCAAGTATGGCTCAGTTGGGATGTCGGCGCCGCCCGGGCGCTGCCGGCCGGGCAGGCTGGCGCGGCATGAGCGGCAGAAATACCGCGATGCGGCTGAGCAGCAATTCCTTCTATACGCTAATGATTGCGCTACCCTGCATCTTCATGAGCGCGGTCTATTTCGTGCCAGTGATCAACGTGCTGCTGTTGAGCGTGACGGAGCCTCAGCCCGGGCTGCAGAACTACAAGCTGCTTGCAGAAAGTTCGGCGCTGCATCGCATCTTCGGCAACACCCTGCGCATCAGCCTTTCGACGACGGCGATCACGTTGCTGCTGGGGTATCTTTTCTCGCTGGGCCTCATGACCATGAGGCCGCGTCAGCGCAACATCGCCCTCTTCATCGTACTGGCAAGCTTCTGGTTAAGTGCGTTGATACGTGCCTATGCTTGGGTTGCAATTCTCCAGCCCAACGGTCTCTTGAACCAAGCGCTGATGGGGCTGGGGCTGATCGAGCGCCCGCTTGCTCTCGTGCGCAACGAGATCGGGGTCGTCATCGGCATGGTTCACTACATGCTACCCTATGCAATTCTGCCGCTCTATACGAACATGTCTGGAATTGACGTTCGCCTGACGCAGGCCGCGCGAGCTCTGGGGGCGAGCCGCTGGCGCAGCTTCTGGTGGGTCTATTTTCCGCTCAGCCTGCCAGGCCTTGCCGGTGCCGGGCTTCTGGTCCTGATCTTCTCGCTGGGCTTCTATATTACCCCGGCAATTCTCGGTGGCGGCCGCGTCGTAATGATCGCGGAGTACATCGCGATCCAGATCTCCGAGACACTGCGCTGGGGCTTGGCCACCATGCTTGCCACCGTTCTCGTCTTGATCGTTGTCGCCCTGACGATCTGGATGAGCAGGTTCATGCAGGTCGGTGGCACTGTCACAGGCAAGGGAAGAAACGCATGAGACGCGAACATTCACCCGCCCGGGTGCTGGCATGGCTCATCGGCTGCTTCCTAGCGCTGCCAGTCTTGGTCATGGTGCCGATCTCCGTCACGCCGCACCGCTACCTGTCGCTGCCCGATGGCGCCATCTCGTTTCGTCATTACGCCAGCCTCATCAGTGATCCCCGCTGGCTTGGCAGCATTACCGACAGCTTGATTGTGGCGGTCTTCGCGACCACGCTGGCGCTGCTTCTCGGGAGCTCCTTCGCGATCGGAGTGTGGCGTCGGGGCGGGCTGACGCAATCCGTCCTGCAGCCGCTCATGCTGGCCCCGATGATCGTTCCACCCATTGTGCATTCAGTGGCCTTCTACAAGGCCTGGGCAGCGATCGGGCTGCTGGATAGTTATGTTGGCCTGATCCTTGTGCATGCGGTCAAAGGCGCGCCCTTCGTGATCCTGACCGTGGGAACGGCCCTCGCCAATCTGGATCGTCGGACGGAGC
Organism: Paracoccus sp. Z118; assembly: GCF_019061185.1. Lineage (GTDB taxonomy): Bacteria > Pseudomonadota > Alphaproteobacteria > Rhodobacterales > Rhodobacteraceae > Paracoccus. The sequence goes on along the minus strand of NZ_JAHQZU010000041.1, from coordinate 4,946 downwards.
AGGCGGCGCGCAGCCTCGGTGCGTCGGCAGGCCGTACGATGCGGTGGGTGATCCTTCCGCAGATCAAGTCCGGTCTGGTCGCGGGCGGCACATTCGCATTCTTCATCTCGTGGGATGAGATCATCGTCGCTCTCTTCATCACCATGCGCCAAGTCTACACGCTTCCGCGCCGAATCTGGGATGGACTGGATGATAACATCGATCCTGCCATCGCGGCGCTCGGGACGGTGATGATCCTGCTGACTGTCGCCGTGATGCTGTTCACGACGCGTGAGAAGAAGCAGAACTTCCGGAACGACTGACCGGAAACAACAGGGAGGAAGAAGATGCGTAAATCTGAGTTCGACAACGACTTCATTCAGGACAGTCTCGCGATCCTGAGACAGAAAACGCAAGGGAAGGTTGTTCATCGTCGTCGGTTCCTGAGCGCTCTAGGTGTGCTGGGCGTGATGCCAATCGCGTTGCGCTTTACGCCCGCTTATGCCCAATCGAGCGAGTTGGTTATCGTGAATTGGGGCGGCGATGCGGTGCCTGCCTTTGAGAGCATCTGGGCGGCCCCCTACACCGCCGCGAGTGGCTTGCAGGCCGTCGTCGACGGCTCGGGCCCGAGTTCGGGCAAGATCCGGGCGATGGTGGAAAGCAACGCGGTGAGCTGGGATGTTTGCGACCGCAACTTGCCTGCCTCGATCGAACTGGGGCAGGAAGACCTCTTGGAGGAGGTGGACTGGAACGTTGTCGATCCCGACAAGCTACGCGAGATCCATCGTGGCAGATGGGGCGTGGGCAGCTATCTCTATACCTTCGCCCTGACCTGGGACGGTGAGGCCCATCCAGAGGCGCCCAAGAACTGGACTGATTTCTGGAACCTGAAGGATTTTCCTGGAACCCGTACCCTGCGCAACAATATTGAAGGTATGCTCGAGGCAGCGCTGATGGCGGACGGTGTTGCAGCCGTAGACGTCTACCCGATCGATATCGAGCGCGCCTTCGCGAAAATACGGGAGATCAAGGATCAGACCATCTTCTGGAGCAGCGGCTCTCAGAGCCAAGAACTGTTCCGTAATCGCGAAGTCACGATGGGAAATATCTGGCACACGCGTTCGATGCTTCTGCGAGACGAGACCGAGGGGCGCGTCAGGTTCGATTTCAATCAGGGCATCCTCTTTGCAGGCGCATGGATCGTCCCGAAGGGCAACCCGGCAGGCAAGGCGGTCTGGGACTTTGTTGCATCCACACAGGATCCGCAGAGCCAAATCGAACTGTTCAAGGCGCTCGGCAACGGTCCAATCAACCCGCAGGCTGCCGACTTGGTGCCGGAGGAGCTGCGGGCGGACGATCCCGGCAGTCCTGAAAATTTTGCCCGACAGGTTGCAGTCGATGCTGCGTGGTATGCCGAAAACTATAGCGAGATCCTGAACCAGTATACTGATCTCATCGCATCCTGACGCGCCTACTTCGGGTGGAGCGGCCGAGGGCTGCTCCACTTGTCCTTAAGATGATTGGAGTTCTACATGCCGGAAGCATCGCCGCTTCGATCGCTGACCTCGTTCATGGGCGTGCCCCATGCCACTGTGCCTGGAGCGGCTAGGGCCGTTGTGCTGGGCCTTCCATTCGATTGCGGCAACCATCCGACGCGTGTTGGCGCGCGGCTTGGCCCCTCGTCCATCCGGGAGCAGTCGCTTCTACTGCGGGCGTACGACGGCGAAAGCGGCGTTAACCCGTTGGCCGCGCTCGGCCTAGTCGATCTGGGTGATGCCGACGTGGTATCGGGCGACGTCGAGCAGGCCTTCCCTATGATTGAGGCCGCCATGATGACGGCCCTGTCCGGTGGCGCGGTTCCCGTCACCTTCGGCGGAGACGGCGCAGTTGCGCTACCCCAGATGCGGGCGTTGGCACAGCATTACGACGATCTGTGCGTATTACATATAGACGCCCATACCGACGCGTACCCCATCGACGGATACAACAACGCCACTGCCTTTTCCCGCGCCTTCGAAGAGGGGCTGGTGAATGCGCGCAATTCTTTTCACATCGGCACACGCCGCAGCCATTTGGTACCCGGCGTCTACAACTATGGCCGTCAGCTCGGTTATTCCATCATCTCGATGGAGCAATTGATGCAGGAGGGGATCCAGTCCGTCTTCGGCAGAGTCCGAGAAACGCTCCAAGGTATGCCGGTCTACCTTTGCTTCGATATGGACTTCTTCGATCCTTCGGTTGCCCCGGGTGTATGCACTCCGGCTTGGGGCGGCGCGTCGGCGCGCGAGGGACTCGAGGTGATCCGCAGCCTCTCGGGGCTGAACATCGTGTCGATCGACATCAACACGATCAGCCCGCCGCATGATGTGGGCGGGATGTCGGCCTTCCTTGCCGCGACGGTTGCTTATGAGCTTCTGGTCATGCTGGCGCTTGGCTCGCTCGGATCGCGCGCCGTCACCGGCGCAAGCCAAGGAAGCATGCAGTGAACGGCGCGGATGTTCTATGCCAGACGTTACTGGCACATGAGATCGACATCTGTTTCGCCAATCCAGGGACTTCGGAGATGCATTTCGTGGCTGCTCTGGATGAGCAGCCACGGATGCGTTGTGTTCTGGGATTGTTCGAGGGCGTGGTCACCGGAGCTGCTGACGGCTACGGCCGCATGACCGGACGTCCGGCCGCAACGCTGCTGCACACGGGGCCAGGGCTGGCCAATGGATTGGCCAACTTGCACAACGCGCGGCGTGCACACACGCCAATGGTGAATATTGTAGGCGATCACGCGTGCGATCACCTTCCGTATGATGCACCCCTGACCACGGATATTGAAGCCCTTGCCCGTCCAATGTCGGATTGGGTCGGCAGGGTCCGCGGCGCGTTAACGATTCAGACTGATGTGACGGAGGCAATCCTAGCTGCGCGCTTCGTGGGCGGCCAGGTCGCCACGCTTGTCTTGCCGGCCAACGCCACGTGGGATCCGGCCGAATACTTGCCACAACCGGCCCAGAACCCCGCGCCGTTGCAGACTGTCGAAGACGCGATCATTACCCTTGCGGCAAATAAAATCCGAGAGGCCGGGAGGCGTTGCCTCATCCTGCTCGGAGGCAGCGCACTGCGCGCCGGACCGATGGCAGATGCGGCACGCATCGCGCACGCCTTCGGGACAGGCGTCATGGCCGAGCAAGCGAATGCCCGCATGAGCCACGGACGCGGCAGTTGCGCGCCAGTGCGCATCCCCTATGGAGTGGACGCTGCCGTCGCGCAGCTCGCACCCTATGACGTCATCCTTCTGATCGGCGCTAAGGCACCTGTTTCCTTCTTCAAATTTCCCGACAAGCCCCACGCTGTGTCACACCCGGAGGCCTCCGTCATCGAGGTTGCCGGTCACGGCGCCGACCTGCCTGTTACGCTTGCGGCCCTCCGGGAAGCGCTTGGGCTCTCTGCAAGGTCCGGGGTGCACCGGGATGACGCCCCACGGACCGAGATGGCAACAGGTGCGCTGAGCGCTCGTACGGTCGTGCAGACCGTGGCCGCGCTTCTGCCGGAAAATGCCATTGTCTGCGACGAATCAATCAGTTCGAGCCATGCATTTGGGCTGGCTGCACGACATGCCGCGCCGCATGATCTACTACAACTCACGGGCGGAGCGATCGGGATCGGCCCCTCGCTTTCCGTTGGCGCAGCAATCGCCTGCCCGGACCGAAAGGTTGTGAACCTGCAGGCCGACGGAAGCGCGATGTATACTGTGCAGGCACTCTGGACACAGGCCAGGGAATCTCTGGATGTCGTCACCGTTGTTCTCTCAAATCGCAGCTATGGCTCGCTTTATGACGAGCTGACTAATCTGGGCCGCCCGGACCCCGGAAGAAATGCGCGCACGATGTTGGACATCACCAGCCCGCCGCTTGACTGGACTGGACTCGCGAAGGGCTTCGGCGTTGCGGCATCCGTCGTGACAAGTACCGATGAATTAGCGCGCGAATTTGCGCGCGCAATCGCGACTCCCGGTCCGACATTGATTGAGGCGGCTCTGGCCTGATTTTCTGTCTCGCGCTTCTCGCATGGCTCCGAACAGTTACGTTCCATTTCCAAAACGCATCAGGTTCAAACACTGCCTGAATTTTGAGCGCCCATCCCTACAGCGCAGCAACATCAGGTCCTCCGGTAATCCTCCCCACGAGAGGACGGACGGATGAAGAAGGCACGACGGACCGAGGAGCAGATCATCGGCATCCTGCAGGAGCATGAGGCGGGCGCGGGATGAGGTAATCGCCCGGCTCGCTTCCCCAGAAATAATCCGCGGACTACCAGTATTGCGCGTTCCGGGGTGATCCGGTCGGGGATTCCGATCTGATCCGGTCACCCATTCCGATCTGATCCGGTCACCGATTCCGGGGCATCCGGTCACCCTGTCGGGGTGAGGTTCTGACGCTGCTGGGCAGTCCTGCGGCGGGCTACGCTTGCTCTTTTGCGGAGCGCGGGCGGCCCCATGAAGAGACTGACGATGCGGAAGATCAGAGAAGCGCTGCGGCTTCATGCCAGCGGGTTGTCGACACGGAAGATCGCCGCGAGCCTCGGCGTCGGGCAGAGCACGGCGAGCGATTATCTCAAGCGGGTCGAGCGTGCCGGGCTGAGTTGGCCGCTTGCGGCGGAGATCACGGACGGGGCGCTGGAGGCGCTGCTGTTTCATCCGATCGGCGGCCCCAGCCGTCTCGTCGAGGCCCAACCGGACTGGCCGACGATCCATCGCGAGCTGAGGCGCCAGGGCGTGACGCTGTCGCTGCTCTGGGAGGAATACCGCGCGGTTCACCCCGAGGGCTATGGCTATAGCCGCTTCTGCGATCTCTACCGGCGCTGGAGCGGTCGGCTGACGCCGGTGAAGCCGAGCGCCACGAGGTCGGCATGGAGTTGCTTCAGCGTCCGGCGCTGCTTGCGTGACTTGCCGGCTTCCGTCTTCAGCCACGCCG
>NZ_JAHQZU010000040.1 GCF_019061185.1 Paracoccus sp. Z118 | reverse complement strand
AATCCCGGCATCAGGCTGCCCGCTGTAGCAATCTGATCAAGCTCGGACCTCTCCGAGGGCCGGCGCTCCTACACCACGCCAAGGGGCATGACCCCCGATGCGCGCGACTGGCAGTCTTGCCGCAGGAAGTCGCGCGTCATCTGATCCCCGGTATACAGACCGGCGAATACCCCGTCGGCACCAAGCTTCCGAGCGAGCGCGACCTCGACCTCCAGTTCGGCGTAAGCCGCCCCGTGATTCGCGAGGCCCTGTGCCAGATGAAGTCCGAGGGACTGGTCGCAGCCAGGGCAGGCAGCGGCGTCTTCGTCCTGGGCCCGCAGGAAGGGCGCGCTTTCAAGCTGCAATCCGTCGACATCGATGAGCGCGTGTCTCTTCAGTTGTTGATGGAGTTGCTCATTCCCGTCGAGGTCGCAGCTAGCCGGATTGCGGCGCCGCGTCGGACGGACCATGATCTCAAGCTCATCCATCGGGCGCTGATCGGCATGGAACATGCGATCGACAGTGACGAACTGGGCGACGACGAAGACTGCGCCTTTCACGAGGCGATCGTGAACGCGACCCACAATCCCCCTTCAAGGGCCTTGTGCACGCATCTGGAATTCGGCGCCCGCAGCATCATCCGGCGGGCCCGCGCGAATACGCGCGCCAATCTGCCGGACATGCCGGGCGCGGTGCAGGAAGAGGATCGAGCGATCTTCCAGGCCATCAAGGCAGGCGACCCTGCCGAGGCAACGCACCCGGCCAGACAGCATCTTCTGAATGCCGCCGACCGGATAAATATCTACCTGCAGGACGGTAGGGACGCTGGCGCGGAGGGCGGCGGGGACACGCCGGCGCTATGATTGTCGGGGGCGAACGAGACGCCATAAGTTCTCCGGGAGCGAGCCGGTTTGCCATGCTACGTGGCGCTGTGCAACGGTCTGCTTCCGCAAACGCGCCAGTTCCGCGGCTTCCCGGCGGCACGGTGGTGCCGAGCCAATTCGCAGCGCTTGGCCGGACTTGAACTGACGCCGATCAAGGACTGGAATCAGGACTGGCCATTCGGACCGCGCCTTCCGGGCTTCGAGGCGATCGCCGCCCGCTGGAGCTCATCGCCAGGGCTTGCGAGAAGGCCTTTCATCCATCGAATTGGCTCAGCCGTTCCGGCGACACGCCTGCGTAGGGGATCCCAGCAACGACGTCCCGGACGATCTCCTGGACGCGCGGGGCAGCTTCGTTTTCGAACCAGTGCGCGTCGGTGCCATCGCTGCGCTTCAGTCGATGGGGCAGGCCGAGGGGGCTGCGTTGCCATAGCACCGTCCAATGCGTCAGCGCGATCACGTAAGCCCCGAGGTCGCCCATGTGGATCGGGTCGAGGGCTCCGTGTTCATCGCGGCTGAACAGGTCCTCGCGCGAGGAAATTCCCGGCAGTTGTCCCGCTTCCGCGGCGCGGGCGACGGCGGCCATCGTTTGCCCCCCAGGGATCAGGAAGATGTGGCCGGTTCCCCGGCGCGCCTCGGCGGGCGCCAGGACATGGCCCAGCCACTGTTCGGACAGATCGGTGTCGATCCGCTCGAGCCAGCCGGCGGGATCGTCCAGGTTGTGCCATGTCTCGTACAGATAGATGCGAATGGCCGGATTTGCCCGGCGCGCGAACCTGACCCATTCGGATAGCCAGCGAGGGCTGTCGTACCAGCGGACCGCGTCACGGATTTCGACCATTTCGGTCAGAACCAGCGCGTCGAACCGTTCTGCAGCCAGCGCCTCCTTGGCCGGAGCCGGGTCCATGCCACCCGCGTGAAGCGCGAAACCCGGAATTTTCGGCCCGTCTTTCCAATGCTGCTTCAGGGTCGTGCCCCAGCCAAGCTGAGATGCGTAAGCGTGACCGCCGAGCTGCGCCAGCATGGCCGGCATATCCGGCCCGACAAGGCTGTGGCCGAGATGATAGATGCTGCCAATCCTCTCGGGCGCCGGCAAGGGTGGGTGCGCTGTAGCCACCATCGCGACAGGCTGCCGCCGCCATTGGCGCCAGGCGAATGCCGACGCGCTCAAGCCGCCTGCGGCTGCCAGCAGCGATCCCAGGGCGATCCGTCGATTCATGCGCAAAAGCAACCTTCTTCCAAGTCCGATGTCCTGACGCAGACAGCCATGCCAGTCCTTTCTATGATCCTAGCGCATATTTGGCAGGTGAACGACGGAACGGGCATATCAGTTCTGACAAGAACCGGAGCGCGCCTTCAACCCTGTTCTTGATCGCTCAGATCGGCGGGAGAATTTTTCAGCACATGTTTGCGGTTCTCGAGGTGTATGACAAGGATCGCACGATGGCCGGTGGCGGGGTAGCGTGCTGCCCTCTCGGGAAAGCCATGCAACGCCCGCCCTGGTTCGGGCAGTTCGGTGCATGTCATTGTGCCGAACTGTTGGGCGGCCTCTTCCGCCTCTTGACCCGAGTCGGTTACACGCGGAAATCAACAGCCCGAACCCGTGTCCACGAAAACCGGGGATCATCAATACCGACTTTTGGGGCGTCATCGCCGGGAGCTGCTCAGTGGGACTGAATAGCTGACGCGGCGCGTCAATCATCTTGCCATCGGGACGCCCGCGGGCAAGGATCTGGCAACCTGCTGTCTTGGCGAATGTCCGTTCAAACGGTTTCAAAATGTTGCATGTGAACAGGGGTCGGCACGAGGTTCCGCGCGTCCGCAGCGGACATTGCGCGCTGCCAAGGCGCGCCGTCCTGAGCGCGGCGGCGGCGGTTTTCGTGCTTGCCCTGGCGGGCCCAAGACTGGCTGCTGCCGGTCCGACGGACCCGTTCGCACTGCGGGTGATCCAGTCCGGCCACTCGCTCACCGATCCGATCGTGCCGATGCTGAATGCACTCCTCGCGTCGAAGGGTGTGCGCCAGTCCTCGCCTTATCTGGCTGATCGCTCGACCATTCCCGGCAGTCCGATGGACTGGCGCTGGACCCACCGCACCGATTTTCCCGACGCCCGCCACGACATCGCCAACTACGACATGCTGGTCCTCACAGAACGCGTCTCGCTGTCCGGCACCGTGCCCTGGCACGGTTCCGAGAATATGGCGCTGCGCTGGTTCGTGCACGCATGGTCGCAAGGGAACGGCGGGGCAGGGGCGCAGACGGTGCTCTACGCTTCGTGGGTCGATGTGGACAGCGGGCCGGGGAATGCAAATCCTCACAACGACCCCGAGGCGCATATTCCGTTCCGGGAAAGGTTGCCGCTGGAAATGGCTCGCTGGCAGGCCATCGCGGATCATGTCAACGCCAGTCGCCCGGAGGGCTCACCGGCGATGCGGGTGATTCCCGGCCCGCTGGTCATGGCCGCCGCCTACGATGCGATCACGGCCGGAGCGGCGCCCGGCATCTCGGCGATCGAGGATCTGTTCGCGGACAACATCCATGTGAGCGACGCCGGGGCCTATCTGATCGCGCTGGCCCATTTCGCGGTCCTCTATGACGTCGATCCCCGGACGCTTTCCGGCGGAATAGGGCGGCTCGGTCCGCGCGATTCCGCCACCACGGCATGGATGAAGCAGTTGGTCCACGAGGTCCTCCTGGCTTACCCCGATGCACATTACAGCGGTGCCGCGGCGGTTCCGGGCTGAGCGACCGGCCCGGACCGCTCGACGGGGGACGCGGGGGTCACCGGCGGCCCTGCCGGAGAGCCAGGTGACCGTCAGGACGTGCTGCCGGACACTGCCGTGACGACAAGCCCCGCAATGATGAGCGCCAGACCGGCGACTCGTGCCGCATTGACGCTTTCCTGCTGCAACAGCACACTGATCGCCGTCAGCATCACCATCGCAAGGGCGGTGACGGCGGTATAGGTCAGGCTCAGCGAATAGAGGCGGATGGCCGACACGAAGGCGGTCAGCAGGAGTCCGGCGCTCAGCACCCCCAGCCACATCCAGCCGGACGTGAGGACCGACTGCGCGATGGTCCAGGGGGTCGAGACATTCAGCGCCTGCCCGCCCTTCTTCAGGCAGAGGTTCAGCGCCACATTCGCGCTTGCGGCGACCACGATCAGGAGCCAGTGATTCATGCGGCAGCCTTGTCCTGTGGGAATTGCACAGCCGGGCGCGACAGCAACGCGTGCAACGCAACCGCAGCCATCATGGCGATGAAGGGCGACGAGGGCATGTGATAGCGATCGTCAGCCACGACGATCACATGCAGGCTGGTGAAATAACCACACAGCGCGACCGGCGGATTGAAAAAGGCGGCGACGATACCATTCCGCCGCCAGATGACCGCGATACCGGCCAGCGCGCCGATCAGGAGCAGGTACCAGTATCCGGTGGCGAGGAGCTTGGCCCCCGTCACTCCCTTGTCCCCGACCAGGGCGCGCAGGTTTTCCTCGTTCCAGACCACGCCGACGGTTTCGCGGATGTTCAGCCGAACCAGCTTGAGGCCCAGCAGCCGGATCGCTGCACCGGGATCCTCGCGCATGAACTGCTTGGCCTCTTCCTTGAGGTACTCGCTGCGCTCGATCTCGGTCATGTGCTCGACCTCGGACGGCAACTCCATATAGCCACCGTTGCTGGCCGGATTGTTGCCCATCCACAGATTGGGCCCGAAGTTGGTGGAGATCATCACCGGCGCGCCAAGGACCTGCTGGTTGCGGATCGTCCAGGGCGCGGCAACGAGCAGGATCAGCAGCATCGCGATCCCCGCCTGCATCGCCGAGACGACAAAACGCCGCGGGCCGCGCGCCAGATCAACCAGCGCCAGCGTCAGCGGCACCAGCAGGATCACCGGCCGGATGTAGGACGTGAGTCCCCAGATCACACCCGCCAGGAGCAGGTTCACCATGGGATTGCCGGTTTGCCTTTGCCAGAAAATCAACCCTGCAAGGGTTCCGGCGATGAAGAACAGCTCGCTCGACAGGACCGTGGTGAAGAAGATCAGGTTCGGCCAGAAGACGACCAGCGCCAAGGCCAGGATGGCGATCCGGTCGCCGAACCAGCGCGCGGCCAGGTGATGCGTCAGCGTCAGGATCATGAACCCGGCGATCAGATTCAGGATGACCACGCCGGCATAGCTGTCGGTGAACAGATAGGTGAAGGCGACCAAGGCCGAGGTTCCGACCGCCCAGTAGGCTGTGGGCTCGGTCGCGCTCCAGCCATAGACGCCGTGATCGACCAGCGTTCGGGCAAACTGATGATAGGCCCAGCTGTCCGAGACCGGCAGCATCGGCACCGCGATCGCCCACAGGATGCGCAACCCCATCCCGACCAGCAGCAGGGTTCCGTAGCTGCCCAGGCGCCGGGTCCGGGAGCCCTGATGCGGGGCAGACCGCGCCTCGGTCGATGCGCCATTCCAGGCGTTGGGCGAACTCATCCTATCCTCCCACGGCGGCGACCAGAAAGATCACCAGCATCAGCAGGCCGCAGAGCAGGCTGACCCGATCCCGCAAGGTGAAGACGATCGGGTCGTCGGTCATGAAACCCCGCCGCGTCATCAGCTGCATGCGGCCGATCCACAGCATGAGCACCGGGCAGATCAGCAACAGCAGATCCGGGATGCCGAAATGCGGCTGCACCTCGGCATCCTGCGAATAGAGCGCGAAGACCAGAACGGCCGCCTGGGCTGCCGAGATGGACATCGCCTGATAGATCGGCAGATCGCCGACAAGCAGGTTCCGGCCCGCCGTCCGCTCACCCCCGCGCGATGCGAGATCCTCCAGTTCGGCCTGGCGCTTGATCGTGGCCAGCGCGAAGAACAGGAACATCGAAAAGACCAGCAGCCACGGCGACAGAACGATCCCGGTCGCCGCGCTGCCGGCGACGATCCGCAGGGTATAGAGGATCGCCAGGGCGATCACGTCGGCCATCATCTTGCGCTTCAAGGACAGGGAATACAGCGATGTCGTGGCCAGATAGAGCAGCAGGATCCAGAGAAATCCGGTCGGCAGGAACAGCGCTGCCAGAAGGATCGACAGCACCAGCAGCACCGCCGCGACCGCCAGCCCCTGCACAGGACTGGCCCTTCCCGCAGCGAAGGGACGGTTCCGCTTGCGCGGATGGGCGCGATCCGAGGGCAGGTCCAGCAGGTCGTTGACGATATAGATGGCCGACGCCGTGAGCGAAAAGCAGAGCATCGCCAGCAGTGCGGCAGGCAGCCCGCCCAGATCCTGCGATGCGAGGACAGGCACCAGGATCAGCAGGTTCTTGGCCCACTGATGCGGCCGGCATGCGCGGATCAGCGCGCGGAACGGCAAGCCTTCCCTGCCGTCGATCCGGTTCAGGTCAACGCCATTAGCTGCCGCGCGGCGCTGAACGGACGGTGAAACCCTAACCCCATATGCCTGCCGCGCGGCTTTCCAGACCGGCAGATCGGCGGCGCTGTCGCCCAGGTAGTCGAATCCGCTCTCTCCGAAGCGGGCGACGAGGTAGTCCGCCTTGGCCTGACCGCGCAGATTCTGATCGGTGCCCGGCCCGCCGGTGCCGATGGCGAGATCGAAAAGCCCCAGATGCGTGGCGATCGCCTCGACCTGGCGATGGTCGGCGGCGGAGACCAGCGCCACCTGACGACCCTCGGCCCTTGCCGCCGCGACGAGGTCCAGCACCGCCGCGTCGTAGGGCAGAAACCGGGGATCCAGGATGGCTTGGCTGGTGACACGTTGCTTGAAAGCGGCCTTTCCGTGCCGGACCGCGCCGCTTAGCCGCCACAGCGCAGCCGGGCGCTGCGCCGCAAGGCTGAGCAGCCCTTCATGCAGCGTGTCGGTCCGGCACAGCGTGCCGTCGAGATCGACGATCAGCGGCACATCCCGGACGCCGACAGATGGGCGGGATCCAGAGGGCCGCGCAACCGTCACGACGGAAGCCGTGCTGGACCGAATAGCTGCTTCTTCCGTCAAGCTGTATCTGGCCCCCGGGCCCTGCTCCCATTTCAAGCAAAGGCGCGCGCCATGCGATCACCTGTTCCAGCCGGACCCTACATGCTCGCTAAAGGGTGGGGAAGCATTTAGTGATCGATCCAGATCGCTGTCTCGCGCCTGAGCTGTAAGCCCATAAGCGGATGCCCCTGACCATTTCGAATCCGGACGCGACGGTGAGCGGCGTTGCGTCCCGCATGATCCAGATACAGGCGGCTATCCAGTTGCGCGGTGGAGCGGGCTTGCTCGCTCGCGGGCGCGCTGGCGAGCGAGGCCGGGGCTTTCGGCAGGGCCGTGTCGGCTCCTGGACGCATCGGTGAGGCGGTCAAGCCGGCCGCTGCTGCGGGGGCGTAGCGGTAGCGGGGGTGAAGGCCGTAGCGGGCACCTTGGCGCCCGTGCTCACGAACCGTTGATTTCCACCCGGAACTGACGCGGGTTTTCGATCGAGAGCTGACCCACCGCCAGGTTGTCTTGCGCGGGTGAGGCTCAGGTCGAAGCATGGCCAACCTCCTTCGTTTTCCTGGCTGCGGCGGCTGAGCTTGCCTTGACGCGGAAGCTGTCGTTTCCGGTCGCCAGGATGTCGCAGCGATGGGTCAGGCGGCCGGGCAGCGCGGTGGTCATGCTGGCATCGCCGAAGACGGCGGCCCTTCGCTGAAGCTCAGGTCGGTGGTGATGACAACGCTGGTGCGCTCGTAGAGCTTGCCGTCCAGGATCGGTTGGAGTGGCGCCAAAAAGGAAAAAGCTGTTGCCTCTGCGTTGGAAGTGGTGCCGGACTTTAGACCAACGCATAAGTATTTTCGGCACGAACAGTCTTGCCGTTAACGGCGGCAGCAAAACAAGTAGCCATAATCTCAAGACGGCCTTCCCCTGTCGCGCTTAATGCTTCTGATATTGTGGCAGTTAAAGTCATTGGCGATGGAGTCTCAATTCAGAAAATTAATCGTGGAAGCCAGGTAGCTGGCGCAGCAGTGGGCGGTGTTATTTTGGGCCCAGCAGGCATTTCTCTTGGGGGCCTTAGCGGAACAAAGCGGACAGAAGACAAGATAAAACGCTTGTGTCTGCGAATCTATACGAACAACGTAAGCAATCCCGTTTTCGATGTCGTGCTCTTCGAGTCTCTCGGCACCGATCCTAATGACTCCACCGCGAAAAATACCGCCTCTGAATTGAGCCAGACCGCGCTGCGAACGCTCGGCACCTCATCGCGGTCATGGCGGTGACATGAATGCCTGATCTGCTCGGGGTGATACCGAACAGCGACAGAGCCGCCGGATCCCTTCCGGGGTCAGTTCGCTCTCGCGGAGCCATGTGGCAATCAAGTTGGACATGCGCTGCGCCTTCGCCGCGTAGCGTTCGGGGTCGGTGCCATTGTGGAAAATGTCGTTGACGGTCTTTGCGGAAAGTGAGGTCATCAGGTGGTCACGCCACGCGAGCAGTTCTTTCCGGCTGACGCGGGCCGCGTCGTTGTGCTTCAGGGACTTCTGCAGGCTGACGATGACCGGAGCTTGCCGCTTGCCACCGTCGCACATGGATTCGACCTGCTTCCGGCTGGTCACATCGTCGTCCCAAAGCTTTGTGAGGCTCGCCGGGCAGGGGCGTCCTCTGGCGGCGTGGCGTTCACGATCAGTGGATGTTCTGCCTTGCCGGCAAAGTGGCCTTCGTCGCGCTCGGCCACGCGGGCGAGGGCCTCAATCTCACCGACGCAGAGGGCTCGGGCGCTCATGCGCCATTCGTCGGAGCCGGGATCGGCGATGAGATTGCCGGCCGCTCGGAAGCGCTTGACCTGGGGGCCGACAAGGGCCGCAAGTTCATCATCGGTCGCGGCTCCGGCGATTGCGCGGCGAAGTGTCGCGACCAGCTGGTCATGTATGAAACCGATCCAATAGCGAGGATCGTTCCGGGCTACGTCATCGAAGGCGAGGCGCTGCGCGTAGTGAGAGGCGGCAAGCTGGCCGGGCGTCAACGGATAGCGCCCCGGCTGGACGGCGCGCGCCCTGCCTGAGATGCCTTGCGCTCGGCGGCGGCGAGTTGGTGCTGAAGCTCGGCAACCGCGCCGGGCAGGAGCTTCAAGGCGGTGCGGAATTCAGGGCCAAGCGAGGTGCGCAGCTCGGTCTTGCCCATGAACCGGCGAAGGCCGGCGGGCACGACAAGGCGGGCGAAGTAGCGCCCAGATCTGTTGAGTAGATGGCGAACCTTGCCGGCCGTGACGGGCGTTCCGTTTGTAACCAGATTTGTTACATCAGAACGGCCAAACCCCAGCGTTTGCAAGGGTTTTCAACGATTGCCGGGTGCGTAATGGTGGGCGGTGAGGGGTTCGAACCCCCGACATTTTCGGTGTAAACGAAACGCTCTACCAACTGAGCTAACCGCCCGCAGCGGGGCTTATGCCCCGCGAGGATCCGCGATGCAAGTCGCACCGCGCGGCCTGCGCGGGGGCCGTCAGACCGCGAGCTTGCGGTCGTCGTCGGGTGCGCCGGGGCCGGTGTCGGTCGCGACCTGCCCGGCCGGGCGTCGTTTGCGGCGCGGTTGCTCCGCGTCCGCGGAATGTTCGTCCATGAAGTCAAGCACCAGCGGGCGGATGTTCAGGCGCCAGCTCTTGCCGGCGAAGATGCCGTAATGGCCCGCATTGGGCTCCAGATGCTGGGCCTTGCGCTCGGGCGGCACGTTGCTGCACAGGTCCAGCGCCGCGACGCACTGGCCGGGGGCCGAGATGTCGTCGTTCGCGCCCTCGATGGTCATGATGGCGACGTCCCTGATCGCCGTCATGTCGGCCAGGCGGCCATCGACCGTGAATTCGTTCTTCGCGATCTCGCCGGTCTGGAAGATGCGCTCGACCGTGGAAAGATAGAACTCCGCCGTCATGTCCATGACCGACAGATACTCGTTGTAGAACTTGTTGTGCCTGTCGTTCTCGGACGCTTCGCCGCGGGCCTCGGCGAAGATCTGGTTGACGAAGGCCTTCGTGTGGCTTTCGGCGTTCATCGAGATGAACGAGCCGAGCTGCGCGAGCCCCGGATAGACCATCCGCCCGGCGCCGCGATACTTGAAGCCGACCTGCTGGATGAACATGGCGTCCAGCTGGCCCATCGTCACGCGGTTGCCGAAGTCGGTCACGTCGGTCGCGGCCGCGTCGGGGTCGATCGGGCCGCCGATCAGCGTCAGCGTGCGCGGCTGGGCCGCCGGATCGGTCTCGGCCAGGACCGCGGTCGCGGCGAGCGCCAGAGGGGCGGGTTGGCAGACCGCCATCACATGCAGGTCGGGGCCGAGATGCCTGATGTAGTCGATGACGTATTTCGTATAGTCCTCAACGTCGAACTTGCCTTCGCTCACCGGGATGTCGCGGGCGTTGCGCCAGTCCGTCACCCAGACGTCGCAATGGGGCAGCAGCGACTTGACGGTCGAGCGCAGCAGTGTCGCGTAATGGCCCGACATCGGCGCGATCAGCAGGACGCGCCGGGCCATCGGCTCGCGCCGGGCGACGCGGAACTGCAGGAGCCTGCCGAAGGGCTGCGTCAGCACCGGCTCGACATAGACGAGGTGGTCCTGGCCTTCCTCGCCCACGAGCGGCGGGATGTTCCAGTCGGGCTTGATGACCATGCGGGCGAAGCTGCGTTCGGTGACGCGGCCCCAGGCGCTGAGCAGCTTGAACATCGGATGCGGTATCATGGCGAAGGCCGGGTATGAGGCCATCGCACGCGCCGAGGCGCCGAGCCACTCGTTCGTGTTGCGGATGGTTTCCATGGTATCGTAGGACACCATTCCGCGCAGTCCCTTGTAGGTCATCGTCGCTCCTGACTGAGGCGGTTTGCCGCAGCGGCTTTACGGTTTCGCTGCACCGTGCCAATCTTAGGCCTTCAGGTAGGGAGGATTTGCGGCAATGGCAAGCAATCAGGATGACGACGCCCGGCGCGACGCACCCCCTGCGGGCGGTCCCGGCACCGAGGACAAGGATAGCGGGAAAGCGGCGGGGCAGGCCAAGCCCACCCAAAGCGGAACCGGCCAGACCGGCGATGCAAATACGGGCGAAGCGGCCGTCACCGGGACTGCCGCCGCGGGGAAGGGTCGGCGCAAGTCTGCGACCGGAGCGGCCGCGCCTGTGGAAGTCAAGGCCGCCGAGGCAGGTTCCGGCGAACCGCAGGGCAATGAACAGAAAACTGCCCGCGCCGCCAAGACCAAGCGCGAGCCTGCGACCCGCGCCACCTCCGCCACACGCGCCCGCGCGGCCGAGCGGGCGGACCCGCGCACCGGGACGCGGAAGACCAAGGCCCCGCGCAAGGCCGATGACGGCGGAGCGAGCCAGACCGATGCGCCCGCCTCGGCGAACATGACCGCAGACGCGGCCTCGGCCCCGGCCGAGACACCCCACGTCAGCGAAGTGGATGCGCCCGCATCCGCGCACATGACCACCGGGGCGAGCCCCGCGGCAGCCGCCGAATCGCCGCATGTCAGCGAGGTCGAGGCACCCGCATCCGAACACATGACCGTCGAAACCGGCGCGGAAGCTCCCGAGAAAGGGGCAAGGCCGCCCCATGTGTCCGAGGTGGAGGCGCCGGCATCGCGGAACATGTCCGCCCGCATCGCGGTCCCGGACCGGGCGGATACCGGGCAGCGCCCGTCGCTCGTGGCGCTGCCCGAACGCATCGCCGAAAACATCCAGCGGATCGAGGATCTCGGCCAGCGGCTCGTGCAGGCCCTCGCCCAGAAGCCGGTGCGGCCGGCGGGGATCGAGGGGCCGGGGATGGATTTCTATGCCGCCGCTGCGGGCGGATGGATGAAGCTGGCCACCGAACAACCCGCCCGGCTGATCGGCCAGCAGGTCCAGTACTGGGGCGAGACGCTCCAGAACATCGCCGAGGCGCAGACCGCGTTTCTCCAGCGGGGCGGCGGCGCGCCCGAAGCTGAGGAAGTCGAGCGCGACAAGCGGTTCAAGAATCCGCTCTGGCAGACCAACCCGTTCTTTGCTTACGTGCGCGAGCAGTATCGCATAAATGCCGACGCGCTGAGCCGCGCTGCGGCCGACCTGCCGATCGACGATATCGTCCAGCGCCGCCGGATCGACTGGTTCACCCGCCAGATGATCGACATGATGGCGCCGACCAACTTCCTCGGCACCAACCCCGACGCGCTGGCCAAGGCGATCGAGACCGAAGGCGAAAGCCTCGTGCGGGGGTTGGAAAACCTCGTCGCCGACATCGAGCATCATCAGGGCGATCTGGTCGTCTCGCTCAGCGACCGCAGCGCCTTCGCCGTGGGCGAGAATATCGGCGCGGCGCCCGGCGCCGTCGTCCACCGCGATCCGATGTTCGAGTTGATCCAGTATACCCCCACGACCGAACAGGTCCACAAGGTGCCGCTGCTGATCATCCCGCCGTGGATCAACAAGTTCTACATCCTCGACCTCAAGCCCCAGAACAGCATGATCCGCTGGCTGGTGGAGCAGGGCTACACGCTGTTCGTCGTCTCGTGGAAGAACCCCGGCGCGGACGAATCCGACGTGGGGATGGAGGATTACGTCTCCGCCTATCTCTCGGCCTTCGAGAAGGTCCGCGAGTTGACCGGCGAGCGGCAGCTCAACGCCGTCGGCTACTGCATCGCCGGCACCACGCTGTCGCTGGCGCTTGGGCTGCTGTCGCAGCGCGGCGACGATCAGGTCCGCTCGGCCACGTTCTTCACCACGCTGACCGACTTCTCGGACCAGGGCGAGTTCACCGCCTATCTGCAGGACGACTTCGTCACCGGGATCGAGGAAGAGGTCGCCCGCACCGGCTATCTCTCGGCCCGGTTGATGCAGCGGACCTTCAGCTTCCTGCGGGCCAACGATCTCGTCTGGGGGCCGGCGGTGCGCCACTACATGATGGGGGAAACCCCGCCCGCCTTCGACCTGCTGCACTGGAACGGCGACGGCACCAACCTGCCGGCGCGGATGCTGCGCGAGTATCTGCGCAACATCTGTCAGGCAAACCAGCTGGTCCGCGACGGGTTCGAGGTGCTCGGCCATACCGTCCGGCTGTCCGACGTGACGGTGCCCCTCTGCGCCGTTGCATGCGAGACGGACCACATCGCGCCGTGGGTCCACAGCTGGCGCGGGGTGTCGGAGATGGGATCGGACGACAAGACGTTCCTGCTGTCCGAATCGGGTCACATCGCCGGCATCATCAACCCGCCGGGCCGCGACAAATACGGCCACTACATCGCCCACACCGATGGCGACGGGGCAGAGGTGGAAACGGCCGAGGGGTGGAAGGCCAAGGCGACCTTCCGCAAGGGCAGCTGGTGGCCCGAATGGGAAGAGTGGCTGGCCCAGTATTCCGGCCCGATGGTCCGCGCGCGGACCCCCGGCTCGGGCATCGAGCCTGCGCCCGGCAGCTACGTCCGCGAGCAGGCCTGAAGAAATGCTGCACTGCAGCATAAATACCTGTTGCAATGCTGCGGTGCAGCATGTATAGCCTCAGTCGGTCCATGAGGGCTGGCGGACCGGATCGCCGATGCAAATCCGGACACCCCCCAGAGGAGCATTGAAATGGCCAAGACCCCCGACTTCACCCAAGCCTTCCAGAACATGATGTCCAACTTCCCCACCGACAACTCGGGGATCTCGGAAACCTTCAAGACCCAGACCGCCCTTGGCGAGAAGATGAGCCGCGTGGCCCTGGAAGCCGCCGAGCGTTCGACCGAAGTTTCGGCCCAGTGGGCCCGCGACGCGATCTCGCGCCTGGGCGAGCTGTCCACCGCCAAGGATCAGCCGGCCGACTACGCCAAGGCGATGAGCGACTTCGCCACCGCCGCGGCCGAAATCGCCTCGCAGCACATGTCCGCCTATGCGGAAATCGCCAAGAAGGTCCAGATGGACACCGTGGACATCATGCTGAACGCGGGCAAGGACGTTGCCGCCGACGCGCAGCGCATGACCCAGAAGGCGACCGCCGACGTCCAGAACGCGACCCGCAACGTCACCGGCGCCGGCGTCAAGCCCGAGAACAAGATCTGATCTTCTTCCTGTCCGCGGCTCAAGTCGCGGTCGAGGGACTTTGAAAGGGGCGGCGCCATGCCGCCCCTTTTGCATGCGCGGCATCCGCCCGCCTGCCGGCCGATTTCCTTTGCATTCCCGCCGGCCGGCCACCATCATCCGCCCATGCAGAACGACACCCCTCCCGAAACCAGCGCGCCGCCCGCCCAGGACCAGACGCCGCTGACGATCAAACGCTATGCCAGCCGCCGTCTCTACAACACCGAGACGTCGGACTACGTCACGCTGGAAGAGATCGCCGCCCTGATCCGCGCCGGCCGCGAGGTCCGGGTGATCGACCTGAAGTCCGGCGACGACCTGACCCGGCAGTATCTGCTGCAGATCATCGCCGAGCACGAAGGCCGCGGCGAGAATGTGCTGCCGATCGACGTGCTGACGGATCTCGTCCGCAGCTACACCACCCAGGCCCAGTCGGTGGTGCCGCATTTCCTGGCCGCCAGCTTCGAGATGCTGCGCGAGGGCCAGTCCAAGATGATGGAGCAAATGGCGCAGCTGAACGCGCCGATGTCCGCAATGCCCGGCTTCGAGGCGCTGCAGCGTCAGCAGCAGCTGTTCCTGCGCACGATGATGGGCGGCTGGAAGATGCCCTACGGCAGCGGCCCCAGCGAGCCCGGCGAAGAGCCGGAAGGCGAACCCCAGGAGGACCTCGCCGCCATCCGCCGCCAACTCGCCGACCTGCAGGCGAAACTGTCGAAGCTCTGACTTGCGCGCAGCCCGCACACGGGCTAGATCGCGCAGGCACGGACGGTTGGCCGAGTGGTCGAAGGCGCACGCCTGGAAAGTGTGTAGGCGGGGAACCGTCTCGAGGGTTCGAATCCCTCACCGTCCGCCACAGCTTTATTCGCATTTGATTTCCTTGGTTTTTATCCTTTTTTTTGTACCAGGTTCGGCGGGTAATACATCGTTCTGTTTCTGTCCTGTTCCTGTGACCAGCCGCCGGGCGTCCTCTGAACGGGTGTAGTGCGCTGCCTCGTCCAGCATCTCGTGCCCGCCCCAATCCATGATCGCGTGCGCAGTGCGCCGGCTTCGGCGATGGCAGTCAGCCGCGCCTTGCGCAGCCCGTGCGCGGTCTTTCCGGTCAGTTTGGCGTCTCTCGCAGCAGCGCTGATGAGGTTGCTCAACCCCTTCTCGGATCGGGGCCGCCGCCCGCGCGCCTGCAGGAAGGTCAGGCCACCAGCGAGCGGCTTGAGGGCTTCGATCATCCCGCGCCGCTCGGCATCCCAGCCCATTGCCCACTCCGGCAGGGGTGCAGTCCACGGCACATGGGCAGGGCCGCCAGTCTTGCGCTGATGGAAGAACAGAACCCCGTCGCGCCCGACATGCTGAGGGCCAATCGCCACCGCATCTATGGTCCGGGTGCCGGTCCATAGCAGAAGCTCGAAGCAGGCGCGCTGGACGGCGCCGATCTGCCAATGCGCGCGAAACCTCTCGATTTCCCCTGCCGTCCAGACAGCGTGTCCGACCAGTTTCACCTTTGGGGCGCGGACAGTCAGGCTCGGATCATCCTCGACCAGGCCAACGGCCTTCGCGTGGGCCATGACGCGCCGCCACGTCTAGAGGCGCGACAGGGGCCGCGTCCCTTCCAGCTCGGCAAGGTCGGCGGCAATGTGCTTGCTCCTGAGGGCCTTGATCGCCACCGTTCCATAGTCGGCGCGGATCGCCTCCATGTTCCGGGTGAGGATGGCGCGGTAGACGGGCGACTGCCGAGCATAATCAGCGGACCCCGTGAAGGCAATGCAGGCGGCGGCGAGCGAGCCGGTAGGTGCTGGCGCCGACTTCTCTGCGGGTGAGCCTAGCCCAGCTCACAGCGCGCCCACGCGGCGATGAAATCGGGGTGCGTCTCGGGCAGATCGGGCAGGCGGATGCCAGACGCGCGATGGTATTTCACCACCCGGTCGCCGCGCTTCTGCCGTCTGACGCCCTTGAGCTTCACAGTCCAAACGCCTTGTCGCATTCTGATGCCTCGCTCGCTTCGTCCTGCTGATCATACGGCAGGCCGCCAGCGTAGGCATCAAGGTCAAGCCGGTCGAACAGGCGACGGCCACGCAGCATCCGGCGCGGGATGCCAAGCTCAAGCAGCGTCGTCTGAGAAATGCCGACGTAGGCCGCCGCTTCCGGCGCGCCCATCAGGCGAGGCTGGAATGTCAGATCGGCCCGTCCCATGCTCAGCCCCCGTCCTTCATCGCGGCGGGCGGGGCGGGCATCTCGCACCAGTGCGTAGGGTTGGCCGCCTCCTCCCACTCAGAACCAGCCCTGAACCACCAGTTTGGAGTATAGCTTAAGCCTTCATCTTCATCGCCGTGCCATTCGCCGCCCCATACGCGTGCGTAATCCCCGCCGTGAAACTGGACCAGCGCACCGTGAAGCGCGCCACAGCGTCCACGCCGACCGTGTTGGCGGCATATCGCTCCGCATCAGCGTCAGCGAAATCGGCGGCGGGCGATCCGAAACCGCGCTGGCCGCCGAGGTGCTGCATGTGGCGGTGGGTTTCAGCCCCGCCGCCCCTTGGGCTGCCACAAGCCCCCTGCATCGTCCAGCCTGACGGCCGAACTGCTGCAGGAGGTCGAAACGGTGCTGCGCGATGTTTACCGTGACGCCCCGATTGGCTCACAAATTGTGCCGTTCGACGCGATGGGGGTCATGCCCCTTGGCGTGGTGTAGGAGCGCCGGCCCTCGGAGAGGTCCGAGCTTGATCAGATTGCCACAGCGGGCAGCCTGATGCCGGGATTG
>NZ_JAHQZU010000003.1 GCF_019061185.1 Paracoccus sp. Z118 | reverse complement strand
GCGTCGGTCAGCCAGAACAGGTTGCTCATATATCAGGTCTCCTCGCCGTGCCTGAATCACGCCAACAGCCTGAAATCAATGGGTCTGGAGCCTAGTCGCTATGCGATTCAACCCTGACCTCAAGGCCAAATACACTGCCCTTCGCGCAGCCGGTAAACCCGCAACGGTCGCCATCGTCGCAATCATGCGGAAGCTTCTCGAAACCGCCAACGCCCTGGTCAAAGCTGACCGGGTCTGGACCGAAAAGCCCTCTTGCTTATGACGGATACTCTTGTCCGCAAGCTTCCCCCGTGCGCCGCAATGGGTGACGCAATGCGCCTTGCTTCCTCCTTGGACAGTCCCGACACGCGCTGTTCGATTTCCGGTGGCCGCGACCGGTTGCCCTGCATCCATCCCGCCGCCAGAGTGATGTGCGGGTGTCGCTAAGAGAACTCGATATCGGGCCAGGCGGCGACAGTGCCGTTCCACCGTTCCAGCACGACGTCAAACGCGGCGGAACGCTCCTCGCTTGGCGTGACGATCCGCCTGTCACCCGCATTTCATATCTACAGGAGACAATCATGCAGAAGCGCACTCTCGGCCGTTCCGGCATCTCGATCGCGCCGCTGGTCTTCGGCGGCAACGTCTTCGGCTGGACGGCGGACCGGCAGCGGTCCTTCGAGCTGCTGGACCATTTCACCGGCAAGGGCTTCAACGCGGTGGATACGGCGGACGTCTATTCCGCCTGGGCGCCGGGCCTGTCGGGCGGCGAGTCGGAAACCGTCATCGGCGAATGGCTGGCGCAGCGCAAGCGCCGCGACGACGTGGTGCTGATGACCAAGGTCGGCATGTGGAACCCGCGCAAGGGCCTGTCGGCTGCCAACATCGAGGCCGCAGCAAACGATTCCCTCAAGCGCCTTCAGACCGACTACATCGACGTCTATTTCGCCCATATCGACGACGCGGATGTGCCGTTCGAGGAAACGCTCGGCGCCTTCTCGCGCCTCATCGAGGCGGGGAAGGTCCGGGCCATCGGCGCATCGAACCACAAGGCGGACCGCCTGCAGGCGGCGCTGGATGCGGCGAAGGCCGCCGGCCTGCCGCGCTACGAGATCGTGCAGCCCGGCTACAGCCTCTATGACCGCAGCGAGTTCGAGCAGTCCCTGCTGCCGGTGATCCAGTCCGAAGGCATCGGCGCGGTCAGCTATTTCTCGCTCGCCAGCGGCTTCCTGACGGGGAAATACCGCAGCAAGGCCGATCTGGAAGTCAGCAGCCGCAAGGCAATGCTGGACGGCTATTTCGACGCGCGCGGCGAGCGCATCCTTGCGGCGCTGCGCGAGGTCGCGGACGAGGTGAAGGCCCCGCAGGCGCAGGTCGCCCTGGCCTGGCTGATGTCGCGGCCCGGCCTGACCGCGCCCATCGCCAGCGCCACCAGCACGGCGCAGCTGGACGAGATCATGGGCGCGACCGATCTGGACCTGCCCGCGGACGCGCGCGACAGGCTCGACGCCGCGAGCCGGTAAGAACGGCTCCTCGCCCGCCCGGGATGCGCCAGACGGTCGATATCGGCCATGTCAAGCGGGGCTGTCACTTGATCGAGGCGCTACGTGGAGGCAAAATCGCGTCGGTCGGCCCGGATCTCGGGCGGGTCCGGCGGGGCGGCTCAGACGATCCTCACGCCGCGCGCGGCCGCCTTCCGGGCCGGCGTCCGCGTCACCTGCAACCATTCGTCCAGCATCGGCATCGAGATACCGGCGGCCATGGTCGCAGCCTCCACCGCCTTCGCATCAGCCTTGTCCAGCGCCACGTCGCCGCGCAGCGGGAAGCCGGGGTCGGCGTCGATCCGCAGGTAGCGGCCGCCCAGCAGCCCCTCCATCAGCCGCGCAGTCATCTGCGCCTGCGCGCCGATCATGGTGCGGAAGATCCGGTTGCCCCGTATCCAGTCGAGAACGCCCATGTCGGCGTCCGGCGGCTCGCCGAGCGGCGGGCAGGCGTTCATCGAGCCGACCGACAGCATCGAGACATCGGCCGCCAGCGCACCTTCGCGCAGCGCCAGATCCAGCGCCAGCAAGTCCGGCGCGTTGGCGAAGATCGCCCCATCGGCATGAAGCACCCCCTCGACCGCCACGGCCGGGAACATGGTCGGCGCCGCCGTGCTCGCCAGCACCGCCTCACGGATCAGCAGACCCGGATGGCTGCGCGGCTCGAACAGGATGGCGGCGCCGTCCTTCAGCCGCGCGGCGGTGACGGCCAGCGGCACGTCCAGATCGGAAAAGGTCGTCTCGCCCGCGAGTTCGGCGATCAGCTGTGTGAGCGGCCCCGCCTCATAGCGGGCCGAGCCGAACAGGCGCAGCAGGTTGCGGGCAGATCTGCCCTTGCGGCGCTGGAACGCCTCGCGCCCGCGGGACATGAAGCCCTCGCGCAGCTCCGACATCGGCACGCCCATCGCGGCGGCCGTCGCCACGATGGCCCCGGCCGAGCTGCCGCAGAAAAGGTCGAACTCCTCCTTCAGCGGCCCGCGCCGCTCCTCGAGCGCCTCGAGGAGCAGGACGCCATAGAGCGCCTGAAAGCCGCCGCCGCTGACCGAAAGTATCCGCATCGAAGTCCCTCCTTTCCTTCCATCTCGTGGCTCGGAGGAGAAAAATCGATGCCTGTCCGCGGGTGCTGTCCAGCTTGTTACCGGCAGGGGAAAGCAGTGTTGCCCGGCTGCATCGCGAGCTGCCGTCCAGCCGCATTTTTCGCCCGCCGAACGGCGCGGATTCCCTGACTGTTTCGAGAGCGCCGCAGGCCATTTTTGCAACACACCGCAGGGACCGGCGCCCCTACCCGGCTGCGGTGGAAGCCCCCGCCCCTCAGCCCTCGTCGTCGGGATGACCGAGTTCGCAGAACCAGCCGCCCAGATAGCGCGTCATGGGTCGGGCCGGATCAGGGGTTTCCGTCCTGGCCTCGACCGCCTCGCGGAACGGCTCGGCGCTGTCCTGCGGGTGATAGCCCAGATGGCCGGCGCGGCTGTTGTCCACCGGCTTCACCCTGTTGTCCGACAGGCCGAACGACACCGTATGCCCGACGCGCGGGGCGGTCAGCGACGCCTCGACCAGACGAACGCAGTCCGCGAACGAGAGATAGGACCACAGCATCCGCCGGTCGGCAGGCTCGGCGAAGGACGAGAAGATGCGCAGGCACACCGATTCCAGCCCGAACTTGTCCCAATAGAGGCGGCTCAGGTCCTCGACGAAGGCTTTGGAGAGGCCGTAGAGGCTGTCGGGCCGCTGCGGCGCATCAACGCCGATATGCGCCTCGACCTCGTGATAGCCGATGGCGTGGACCGACGAGGCATAGACCACCCGCCGCGCGCCATTCAGCCGCGCGCCTTCGTAGATGTGATACGACCCGCGGATGTTGGAATCGAGGATCGTCTGCCACGGTGCCTCGTTCGCCGCCGCCCCGAAATGGAAGATGGCGTCGCAATCCTTCGTCGCCGC
This sequence comes from Paracoccus sp. Z118, assembly GCF_019061185.1. Taxonomy (GTDB): domain Bacteria; phylum Pseudomonadota; class Alphaproteobacteria; order Rhodobacterales; family Rhodobacteraceae; genus Paracoccus. Next base: position 255,879 of record NZ_JAHQZU010000003.1, on the reverse strand, counting down.
GATCGTCGCCTCCATGTCGGAGAGGTCGAAGACCGCCTGCTCCTCGTGGGGCTCCAGATCGTCGAACCCCTCGCGGTCGGCCAGCCGGATTGTCGTGGCGAGATGGGCGAGGCCCTTGCGCAGTTCGGACCCCAGCCGCCCCTTGGCGCCGGTGATGAGGATACGGTTGTAAAGCGGCATGGCGATCACTCCAGCTCTGCGACGGCACGCGCGATCCGCGCGACGGCTTCGGTCAGGATCTCGTCGCCGGTGGCGGTCGTGATGCGGAAATAGGGCGAAAGCCCGTAGGCTGAGCCCGCAACCGAAGAGACATGGCCGCGGTGCAGCATGTAGGTCGCGACTGCCGTATCGTCGGCCAGCACCGTGCCGTCCGGCGTCCGGCGGCCGATCAGCCCGGCGCAGCCGATATAGGCGTAGAACGCGCCCTCGGGCGGGAGCAGCGTCAACCCTTCGACCTTTCCGATCCCGTCCACGACCAGATCGCGCCGCCGCTGGAACGCGTCGCGGAAGCGGCCGATGTGGTCCTGCGGCCCGGTCAGCGCGGCGAGGGCCGCCGCCTGCGAGATCGACGAGACCGAGGTGACGGACTGCCCCTGCACCACGTTCATCGCCTTGATGAGCGGCGCGGGACCGGCGGCATAGCCGACGCGCCAGCCGGTCATCGCGTAGGATTTCGAGACGCCGTTGACGATCAGGCTGCGCTCCCGCAGGTCCGGGCAGGCCTGTCCGAACGACACGAAACTGCGCCCGTCGAACAGGATATGCTCGTAGATCTCGTCCGACAGGACCTGCACCTGCGGATGCCGCGCCAGCACCTCTCCCAACGCCTTCAGCTCGGCCTCGGAATAGGCCGCGCCCGAGGGGTTGCCGGGCATGTTCAGAAACAGCCACTTCGTGCGCGGCGTGATCGCCCCCTCCAGCAGGTCGGGCGTCAGGCGGAAGCCAGTCTCGCCGGGGCATTCCACGACCACCGGCACCCCGCCAAGCAGCTTGGTCATTTCGGGGTAGGACACGAAGTAGGGCGCGGGCAGGATCACCTCGTCGCCCGGCTCCAGCGTCGCCAGCAGGGCGTTGAAGATGATCTGCTTGGCCCCGTTCGCCACGGTCACGTCATCAGCGGAATAGTCGAGGCCGTTCTCGCGCCGGAACTTCTCCGCGATGGCCGCCCGAAGCTCGGGCGTCCCGGCGGCGGCGGTGTAGAGCGTGCCCCCCGCCCGCGCGGCGGCGAAGGCGGCCTCGGTGATATGCGCGGGGGTCGGAAAGTCCGGCTCTCCCAGACCGAGGTCGATCACGTCCACACCCTGCGCCCGCAGCGCCCTGGCCGCCAGCGAAGCGGCCATCGACGCCGAGGGTTTCACTGCGGCAAGCCGCGAGGCGACATAGCTCATTCCGTATCCTCCCAAAGATATCCGCGCGTTGCGTCCAGCCGCCGCGCCTCCTCGCGGCGGCGGTCGGGATATGCGTAGCCTCCGCCGCCGGCCAGTTCCAGCACCTTGCCAGTGCCGCCGTCCACGCCGTGGGTCGGGAGAAGTCGAACTCGCACTCCTCCATCGGCGCGATCCCTATGATCTGGCCGAGACAGCCCCGGAACTCGCCGCCGCCCGAACCGGGTCGCTGATCTTTGCGCCAGACGGCGCTGCGGTGGCTTTTGCTATTCCGCGCATCAGGCGCTTTGCGTTTCCTTCAACTTTCCACCGTTCCGATGGCCGCACCGCTTGCGGGCCGGTTCGGGCTGACGTGATATGACATCACAAAATTTAGAAACGGTTTCCGGGGAGGGATTCGGATGGCACTCGAAGAACGCAAGAACAGGCTGAAGGAGCAGCTGGCCGCAGGACAGGCGTCGATCGGCATCTGGTGCTCGCTCGCCAATCCGCTGACGACCGAGATCGTCGCGGGGTCGGGCGCCGACTGGCTGCTGATCGACGGGGAACACAGCCCCAACGACCTGCGCTCGATCGTCGTGCAGTTGCAGGTCGCCGCCGCGTTCCCCTGCGAGCCGGTGGTGCGACTCCCCTCGGACGATCCGGTGCTGATCAAGCAGTTCCTGGATGCCGGCGCGCGCAGTCTCATGATCCCGAACGTGCGGACCGCCGATCAGGCCCGCGCCATCGTGGAAAGCGCGAACTACGCCCCTGACGGCATCCGCGGCTATTCGATGAACCACCGCGCCAACCAGTTCGGGCGGATCGTGGGCTATCACGAGAATTGCGGCGCCAAACGGCTGCTGGCGCTGCAGATCGAATGCGAATCGGGGGTCGCCAGCGCGGCCGAGATCGCCGCCATCGACGGCGTGGACGTGCTGTTCGTCGGCCCCGGCGATCTGTCGTGCAACATGGGCGCGATGGGCAATCCCGGCGCGGCACATGTGCAGCAGGCCATCACTGCCGTCCGCGAAGCGGCGGTCGCCGCCGGCAAGGCCAGCGGCATCCTCGCCCCCGTCAAGGCCGACGCCGACCGCTACCTCGCGGACGGCTTCGGCATGGTGGCCGTGGGCGCCGACCTCGGGCTGCTCGCGCGCGGTTCCGACGCGCTGGTGGCCTCGTTCTCAACCCGCGATGCCTGACAGGCGGCGCCTGAAAACGGTCTGCTGAGGGTCGCGGGACGAGGACTGGTTCGACAGCATGGTCTGCTGAACTGCTCTCGCGGCGCGGGCGAGCGGAGTGGAGTGGAGTATATCGACAACGCCGGGCCTAAGCTGGAGCTGAAAGAAGGTCGCGTGACCGCCATGCGGCCGAAGGCGGGCAAGACCGTCGCCGGCTGCTCGTCAGCGCCGGCGTCCCGTGCGCAGAGCAGATCGCCGCGGCGGCGAGGCTTTCGATTCCCTTCGCGCGCTGCAAGCGTTTCTGCTGCGCCCCTCGCGGCCGGACGTCCATCCAGGCAGAGTGCGCAACGTCACCCGCCGGCGGGAATCTTCGTTCCCCCGGGCGCCAGCTATTCCTGACCGGCAACACCCCGCACGTCGGCGGCCGGCCGAGCGGAATGGCCCATTCCTCAAGAAGGCGGTGATCTGGACCCTCAGATCGCGGAGTGACCCGACGGGTCGGCGGTCTCTCCCGCGGCATTCTCTTCCAAGGATCTTTTTGCAAGCGAAGCCGACGCGGTTTGCAGAAGGGCCACTCCCGCCCGCCCTTTCCTCCCGGCCCCAGCTATCCCCCGTTCGACACGAACGCCCCCACAAGCGCGGCCGCTTCCTTCCGCGCCGCGGGGTCGAAGGCGAGCGGGGACAGCGCCGAGCGCTCGCTCTGGTCGAAGCCGTGACCGACGCCCGGCAGCACTTCGATCTCGATCCGCGCGCCGCGTTCGCGCAGCCGGTCGGCCAGATCGACGCAGGAGGCGGTGCTGACGATCTCATCCTGGCCCGAGGCGACGATCAGGATCGGGGGCGCGGCGGACCAGTCGCCCTCGTCGATGCTGCTCAGAAGCCCGCAATAGGGATACAGCGCCACGACCCGGCCGATCCGCGACATCAGCGCCTCGGGCGGTGCGGGCCAGCCCTCGAGCCCCGGCGGCACCTGGCCGGTGACCAGAAGCTGCACGTATTCCAGCAAGGTCCAGCCGCCGTGGGACGCGCCCAGCAGCACCACATCGCTGCGGTCAGACTGCGCCATGGTTACGGCGAGATCGCCCGCCCGCTCCTCGCCCGGCATGGCCTGCCCGGCGCAGACCAGCCGCCACAGTTCCGCGGTGTCGAGGTTGCGGGGCCCGTGGCTGTCGAGGATCAGCGTGGGCCGCCCGCGTTCCGCGAAGAATCCGGCCCAGAATTCCATGTTGTCGTGGACGCCGTCGCAACCCGACAGCACGAAGCCCGCGGCATCGGCGACGCCACGGCCTTCCGGCACCATGCGCCAGTGCGGCGCCAGCCGCTCCAGCCGAACGGCGGGGGCGTCCGAGGTCAGCGCGGTGCCCGCCGCGTTCCGGACCGTGTTGGCGCCAAGCAGCATCACGGGCAGCACGATCAGCGCAAGCCACAGCATCCATGAGCGACCCCTCATTGCGGACCGCAGCCCTGCTGGAAACCGTTGCTGCAATGAAGGGCGAGCCGCGCGCTGTCCTCGTCGGTCCAGTCGCGGGGCGCGGTGACAGCGCGCCACGGGCCGATATAATCGGGTGCGTGATAGGCGTGACCATGCCCGGGAGGGGCCGAGTTCGCCAGTGCCATGTCCATCGCCAGTTGGAACTGCGTCACCACGGGGATGAACCGCAGCTCGGGCGAGACATCCTCGGCCGGCGGCTCGCGCATCCAGGCGGGCCGCCGAAACAGCGAGGTCGGCTCGTAGAAGACGATCGGATCGCTGGAATATTGCAAGAACATCAGCCGGATGGAACCCCAGCCCGTGGGCGGACCGGCGGGCTTGGTGTGGCTGGCAAAGCGGATCAGCCGGCCGCCGCCGACCTCCGGCGCGACATAGGGGCTGCCGGAATTGCGGGCCGCGACCGCCTGGTTCCAGAAAGCCGAGGGGAAGGGCGGCCCCGCCCACAGCGCCCCGTCGATCGGGTCGTCCAGCAGCGCGAAAAGATCGGTTCCGAACATCGACGCCCACGCCCCCAGACTCAGCCCGTGCATGTATAGCCGAGGCCGCTCGTCGGGGGGCAGCCCGCGCCAGTATTCGTGAACGGCCCGGATCAGCGCGCGGGCCTGCTCCAGCCCCGAATCCGTCTCCGTCATCAGCGCCAGCGGCGATTGCAGATAGGAATACTGCACCGCGACCGAGGCGATGTCGCCGCTGTTCATGTATTCCACCACATCGAAGCTGCCCGGATCGAGCCAGCCGGTGCCGGTCGGCATCGCCACGATCAGCACCTCGCGGTCGAACCCGCCGACGCGCTTGAGCTCCTCAAGCGCCAGTTCGGCCCGCGCCTGCGGGTCCTCGTCCTGCGCGAGGCCGACATAGATGCGGATCGGACGCAGCGCCGGGCGGCCGGTGAAGGCGGCGATGTCCCCGGCGCCGGGCCCGCCGGTCACGAAATCGCGTCCGGGCTGGCCCATCGTCTCCCAATCGACCAGCGAGGCGGCGCTGCCGGTGATCGCCGGATCGGCGGGCGGCGGCGGCCCGGTCTCGAACAGCGCCTGCGCGGCGGTGTAGGAGTTGTCCGCCGCCCGCAGCACCCGGTCGATCATCCCGTCCCGCGTGACGAAGAACAGCGCCGCCGCGACGAGGATCAGCCCGGCGATGTCCGCCGTCCGCTCGGGCATGTAGCGGTAGAGGTGGCGGCGGGTGCGGTCGAACAGGAACCGCACCAGCCTTCCCAGAAACAGGAGCGCGGCGAACAGCATCGCCGCAAGCAGCACCATGGCGATCACATGGGTCTCGTCCCGAGGCTCCAGCCCCATCAGCACCCAGATCTCGTTCTGCCAGAGCCCGGCCTTGGACAGGCAATAGACCAGCACCGCCGCGACGGGCACCGCCACGATCCCGTGCGCGATGTCGGCCGCGCGTCCGCCCAGCCGGGGCAGATACATCTGCCGCCACAGCATCAGCACGAACCGACCGATCATGTAGCCGAGCGCCGCGACGAGCCCGCCGAGCATCCCCTGCACGACCCAGCCGCGCGGGATCAGCGACGGCGTCAGCGACAGGGCGAAGAACAGCAGCCCGAGCAGCAGCGGCAGAAGGGGCGGAAGCGGCAGGGGAAGCGATGTCCTCATGGGCGCCAGACGTGGTTCCGCGGTGATGATGGCACTCGCGCGGCCCTTGGGCCACGCGCGGGCACGATAAGGCGCCAAACGCGGCGGGTCAGCACGCGGCACGGCCCCGATGGCGGCGGGCGGCTATGCCCCCTCCACCGGCACGGTGTAGTTCAGCCCCAAGCGGCCGCCATCGGGATAGATCGTCTGTCCGGTGATGTAGGAGCTGTCGTCCGTCGCAAGGAACACCGCGACCCCGGCGATCTCCTCGGGCGTGCCGAAGCGGCGCAGCGGTGTGCGGGACAGCGAGCGCACCCGCCCCGCCTCGTCGCCCAGCACCGCCTTGCGGCCAAGCTCGGTCAGGATCGTGCCGGGGCCGATCGCGTTGACGCGGATGCCGTGCCCGCCCAGCGAGATCGCCATGACGTTGGTGAGCTGTGTCGATCCCGCCTTCGACACCGCATAGGGCGTCATGGTCGGAATCGCGAGGCGCGAGTTGACCGAGGACATGTTGATGATGGCTCCGCCCCCGCCCTGCGCGATCATCTGCCGCGCCGCCGCCTGGCCGGTGAGAAACTGGGACTTGAGATTGATGCGCAGGACGCGGTCGAACTCTTCCTCGGGCAGGTCCACGAACTCGGCGGGCGCATTGACGACCCCGGCGTTGGAGACCATGAGGTCGATCCGCCCGAACGCCTCGACGGTCCTTGCGACCAGCCGGTCGGCATCCGCCTTCAGCCCCGCGTCGCCGACGTCGTGCGGCATCCCGAGCCGGTCGGCCGCGGCCTTCAGCGCCTCTCCGTCCACGTCGTTCAGCATGACCTTCGCGCCCTCGGCGACGTAGCGTTCGGCGATGGCGAGGCCGATGCCCTTGGCGGCTCCGGTGATCGCGGCCACCTTGCCTTCCATTCTCATGTACGTTCCCCCTCGTTGTGCGGCGCCAACCTAAGCGCGTCGCGCAGGTTCCGCCACCGCCAAGGTGACGGATCGGGGGAATGGCGCGGCGCCCGGTTGCCCCGGTGAACGGCAGAAGACGGCGGATGAGCCGCCGTCTTTGCCGCTTGCTCAACTTAGGGCGCGGCGCAGCTCAGGGCGTGCCGCCGCCGGACTGCGCGTTGCCGGTCTGACCCGTCGAGCCGGGGGTGTTGCCCGTCTGGGCGTTGCCCGGCTTGGGCTTTTCGGTGGTCTCGTCGCCCGGATCGCGGCCCCCGCCCTGCGTCTGGTCCTGCTCGCGGGCGGCCTCGGCCTGGTTCATCTGCTGCTTGTTGCGCTCGGCCTCCTCGCCGGTGGTTTCCTGCACCGGGTTGTAGCGCGTGCGCTCGAAGGGAAGGTTGCCCATCGTCTTGCTCCTTTCGGGAAAGCGTCAGGTCGTCGGCGGCGTCACGCCGCCGGTCATGTCCTCGGGGCCCTGCGGCTCGGTCGGGCGGGTGCCGTTCGCGGGAATCCCGTCCCGCACGGCGTCGCCCTCGCCCTCGTCCTGCAGGATGCCGCCCTTGGACGGAACCTTGTTGGGGTCGCGGGGATGGTCGGGTTTCATCGCACTCTCCTTGGTGTCGATGAACCAACGGCCGGGCGGGGGATGGGGTTCCGAACACGGACCCGCCGCGTCCGGCCCGCCCCTCAGCTGTTCCCGCGCACGAAGCGGGCGGCGCCTTCGGCGGCGCGGACCAGCGCGCGGGACTTGCTCACCGTCTCCTGGAACTCGGCTTCCGGGTCGCTGTCATAGACGACCCCGCCGCCCGCCTGGATATAGAGCGTGCCGTCCTTGACGACGCCGGTGCGCAGGGCGATGCACATGTCCATCTCGCCGTTGGCGGCGAAATAGCCGACCGCGCCGCCATAGACGCCGCGCTTTTCCGGCTCCAGCTCGTCGATGATCTCCATCGCGCGGACCTTGGGGGCGCCGCTGACCGTGCCGGCCGGCAGCCCGGCAAGCAGCGCGGACAGCGCATCCTCGCCCTCGCGCAATTCGCCGACCACGTTCGAGACAATATGCATGACGTGGCTGTAGCGTTCGATGATGAACTGCTCGGTCGGGCGCACGGTGCCGATGCGGGCGACCTTGCCGACGTCGTTGCGGCCCAGATCCAGCAGCATCAGATGCTCGGCCAGTTCCTTCTGGTCCGACAACAGGTCGGCCTCGTTGGCGCGGTCCTCGTCGGGGGTCGTGCCGCGCGGGCGGGTGCCGGCGATGGGGCGGATCGTCACCTCGCCGTCCCGCAGCCGCACGAGGATCTCGGGCGACGCGCCGACGATCTGAAAGCCCCCCTCCTCGGCCTTCATGTTCAGGAAGAACAGGAACGGCGAGGGGTTGGTGCGCCGAAGCGAACGATAAAGCGCGAAGGGCGGCAGCGGAAAATCGAGCGCCCAGCGTTGCGCGGGCACGACCTGAAAGATGTCGCCCGCGCGGATGTAGTCCTTGGCGCGTTCGACCGCCGCCCGATAGTCCTCGCGGGCGAAGTTCGAGCGCGGCTCGCCGACCGTCTCGTTCGCACCCAGCGGGCGATGTTCCACCGGCATCCGGTCGAGGCTGCGCAGCGCCTCCATCACCCGCTCGGCGGCCTGCGCATAGGCCGCGCGGGCGGGGGACGCGGGGTCGTGCCAGGCGGGGGCGCAGAGCGTCACCTCGCCCTTCACCCCGTCCAGAACCGCGACAACCGAGGGGCGGATCAGCATGGCATCCGGCACGCCGATGGGATCGGGATTGACGTTCGGCAGATGCTCGACCAGCCGGATCATGTCGTAGCCGAGATAGCCGAACAGCCCCGCCGCGACCGGCGGGATGCCCTCGGGCATGTCGATCCGGCTTTCCGCGATCAGCGCCCTCAGGCTGTCGAGCGCGGGGCGGGGATCGTTCTCGAAGCTGTCGGCATAGCGGGCGTGGCGGTTGATCCGCGCCTGCGGGCCCCGGCATTCCCAGACGAGATCGGGCTTCATCCCGACAATGGAATAGCGGCCCCGGACCTCGCCGCCGGTGACGCTTTCCAGCACGAAGCTCTGCGGCTGCGCCTCGGCCAGCTTCAGCATCAGGCTGACCGGCGTGTCCAGATCGGCGGGCAGGCGGATCGTCACAAGCTGGTTGCGCCCCTCGGCCCAGCCGGCCTCGAACGCGGCGAAATCGGGCGAGAGGTCCATCACTGGATCTGCGCGTTGGCGGCGGCGATGGCGCCGGCGTTGATCTCCAGCCCGTTGGCGGTCTGGATGGCGCGGGCGTAATACTCGAACAGGTCGCCCTGAAGCGAGCCGGTCAGCCGCTGGCGCACCGCGTTCATGGTCATCGCCGCGTCGTCGCCGGTCAGGTCGGCCTCGTGGACCGCGTCCAGCCGCACCAGGAACACGCGGTCGCCGGTCGTCACGACTTCGGCGTCGCCCGGCTCGGCGATCTGGAAGGCGGTGGCGATCACGTCGGCCGGCACGCCGTCGATGAAGCCGTCACGGCTCAGCCCCGTCGCGGGGGTGAACTGCGGCGCCTGCACCCCCGCCGGGGCGGGCTGCGCGGGCGTCACGCCGGTCGCCCGCGCAGGCGCGGCGGGAACACTTGCCGGAGCGGCCGGTTCCGCCGTCGCCGCAGGCGCGGCAGCGGGATCCGCCGGCCCGGCCATCGCGGCGAGCTTGCGTTCCTCGGCCACGGCCTGAAGGCGGCGGCGACGCTCGGCGGCGGTCCAGTCGGCCAGCACGTCCTCGCGCGCCTCCTCGAACGGGATCAGCGCCGGCGGCACCAGCTCGTCCAGCCGCATGGCGAAGACGCCGCCATCGCCAAGCTGGGTCAACTCGGGAAAGTCGCTTTGCTGGAGCGCGTCCGCGCGGTCGCGGAACTCGGGATAGGCGGCGATGGTGCCATGCTCCTGCGCGGACTGGTCGGTCCAGTCGATCGAGCCAAGCTCCATCCCGGTTTCCCCGGCCAGCTCCTCGAGCGTCGCGCCACCGGCCAGCCGGTCCTCGAGTTCGAAGGCGCGGGTCTCGATCTGGCGGCGGGCGGCGTCGGCGGCGGCCTCGGCGCGCAGGTCGATCGCGGCCTGCTCGAAGGGGATGTCCACCGCATCGAGGATCGCGTTCATGGAAAACAGCGCCGGGCCGAAATCGGTCATGATCGGGCCGACGACACCCGGCTGGTCCAGCGCGAAGACCGGGGCGCCGGCCGCGCCAAGCTCGGCCTCGGAGACTTCGCCCATGTCGATGTCGGTCAGTTCCAGCCCGCGTTCGTTCGTCAGCTGTTCGAAGCTCGCCTGCCCCGCGTCCAGGCGCGCCTTGGCCGCCAGCGCCTCCTCCTCGGACGGATAGACCAGCCGCTCGACCATGCGCCGCTCGGGCTGGCGATACTGGTCGATGTTCTGCTCATACATGTCGCGCAGCGCCTGTTCGTCCAGCTCCACGCTGTCCACCAGCATCTCGGGCGTCAGCCAGGCGAAGGTGATGCGCCGGGTTTCCGGGGCGGTGAAGCGGGCGCCGTTTGCCTCGTGCCATGCTTGCAGCGCGGGTTCGTCCGGCGGCGCGATCGGCTCGGGCAGGTCGGCATCGGTCAGTTCCTGCCAGCCGAAATCGCGGGTCTGCAGCAGCCAGCCGGCGGTGCGCGCGGTCACTTCCTCGGGCGCCTCGACGCCCGCCACGACCGCCGATTGCAGGATCAGCCGCGCCTGATCCATCCGCACGTCGTGTTCGAACTCGGCCGGGGTCAGCCCCTGCTGGCGCAGCACCTCGTTATAGCGGGCCGCGTCGAACTGGCCGGTCAGGTTCTGGAATGCGCCCGCGGTGCGGATCTGCTCGGCCACCAGCTCGTCGCCGGCCGAGACGCCGAGGCGCTTCGCCTCGTCCTCCAGCGCGGCCGCCGCGAAGAGGCGCGCCTGCACGACCTGCGGCAGTCCGAACTGGCGGGCCTGCTCGGCGGTCAGGTTCTGCCCCGTCTGAGCCGCGAAGTTGCGCATTTCCGAGTTGACGGCCCGCAGGTAATCGTCCGCCTCGACCGGAGTAGAGCCGACCCGGCCCAGATCGCCCGAGGAACTGCCCGAGAAGTTGGTGACGCCGAAGCCGCCGAGCCCCAGAAGCAGCAGCCCCATCAGCAGCCAGACGATGGGGGACTTACCCTTGGTGCGCGTGGTGCTCATCTCGATCCCGTCTCCGTCTGCCGATTGCTGCGCTGCCGTCTTAGGACCGGCCCCGCCGCCGGGCAAGCCTTGAACCGGTCAGGAAATCGCGAAGATTCCATGCACTCAGGGTCGAAAGCCCGAAAGCCGGGCCATCAGCGCCGGGATGCCGCTTGCGTCGATATTGGCGAAGGCGATGCGGACATGGCGCGCGCCCGCCGGATCGCCCTCGGGCATGAACATGGTGCCGGGCAGCAGCAGGACCCCCGCCTCGGCGACGAGCCGCCGCGCGAGGTCGGGCGAGGCGATGTCGAACGGATGCTCGGCCCAGCCGAAATACGCGCCGCAACCTTTGAGCCGCCAGCCCTCCAGCCCCGCCATGCCCTCAACCATCGCAGCGCCGCGGCGCAGGATGTCGGCCCGCTCGCCCGCGAGCCAGTCGCCGAGGTTGCGCATCCCCCAGAGCGCGCCGATCTGGCCTAGCTGGCTCGGGCAGATCGCCACGGTGTCGAGGAACTTCTCGGCCTCGATCAGCCGCGCGGGGCTGGCGATCATCGCGCCGACGCGGTGGCCGGTCAGCCGGTAAGCCTTGGAGAAGGAGTAAAGCTGGATCAGCGTGTCGCCCCAGTCCGGGTCGGCGAACAGGTCGTGCGGCGCGCCGTCCCGCGAATCGAAGTCGCGGTAGGTCTCGTCCAGCACCAGCGCGAGGCCGCGCGCGCGGGCCAGATCGAAGAAGGCGCGGATCACCTCGGGCGGATATTCCGCGCCCGAGGGGTTGTTGGGGCTGACCAGCACGATCGCGCGGGTCCGGTCGGTGACAAGCGCCGCCGCCTGATCCGCGTCCGGCACCATCCCCTGTCCGCAGGTCAGCGGCACGGTCTTCACGCCCTGCATGTCCAGCCACATCTTGTGGTTGAAATACCACGGCACCGGCACGATCACCTCGTCCCCCTGCCCGGCCAGCGTCGCCAGCGCGGCGCAGAAGGCCTGATTGCAGCCCTGCGTGATGGCGACATTGCCCGCCGTGACCTGCCCGCCATAGGCGGCGGTCCACTGGGCGGCCACCTCCTCGCGCAGGTCGGGATTGCCGAGGACAGGGCCGTAGAGATGCGCCTCGGGCCGGTTCAGCGCGGCCTCCGCCAGCGCCTGCCGCAGCGGCTCGGGCGGCGGATCGACCGGGGCCGCCTGGCTGACATTGATGAGCGGGCGGTCGGGCGGAAAGCTGACGCCTTCCAGCCAGCGCCGCGCCTCCATCACCGGGGGGCGGAAGGTCGCGGCAAGAGCAGGGTTCAGGGGCAGCATGTCAGTTCCGCTGAATGGCGCGCAGATCGGAAAGATCCGGCGGGGTGGAAAGGTCGAGCGCAGGCGCCGGCATGGTCGGCGCTCTCGGAGCGGCCGTCGGCGGGGCTGGAGCAGTATCGGGCGCGGGCGTGTCGGGAGCATCGGCGGAGGGCGCAAGGCCGCGGGCGGCTTCCTCCGTCGGTGCAGGCGGGGCGGCGCGTATTGCGCTGTCCGGGTCGGCAGAGCCGGGCGCGGCAGTGTCGTCGCTGCCGTCAGCGGATGCGGGCGCAGGCGAAACCGCCCCCATCCCCGCTGCGCGGTGGGGGGTCGGTTCCGCTTCGGCCACGGCAGGATCGTCCAGCGGCACGGTGATCGTCTCGACCTCCGCGTCCCCGCTCATCACCGGATCGCTCATTCCCTGTCCGGGCGCGCGGTCGGGGCCGAGGGCATCCACGAGGCCCGGCGCAGCGACCTGAGCGGGGGGTCCGGCGGCTGGAGCAGGCGGGCGCTCGGGGGCGTCGGCCATCGTCGCCGGGGCCGTGGGCACGCGCGGCGCGGGCGCTTCTGCGGGCGGGCTGGAGGGCGGATCGGTCTGCATCGCGGCGGGTCTCGGCGCGGCTTCGGCCTCCGGGCGGGGGGCAACCGGCCCCTCGGCCGACCGCGCCGCAGGCTCCAGCGGCAGCGGAGCCGCCGGCTGGATGTCGGTGCCGCGCGCGAATTCGGAGCCGGCGGGCGGCGTCAGGCTCTCGGCGGCGGGCGGGGAAGCCGGGTTCGTCGGCGCGGTGCCGGGAGATGCCCCCGCAATCGGCGCGTCCGTCGCGTCGTTGCCTCCGCCACCGACCAAGGCTGTTCCGCCGGGATTCGTCTCATCCGCTCCGGGCGTAACGCTTTCCGTTGCTGCCGGATCGCCGCTCTCCGTCGCCACCCCGTCCGGCGAATCCGGCGGCCGCTCCACCGGCAATGCCAGCGACAGCGCCGCCAGCGCCGCGCCGCAGAGCAGGGTTCCCTGCATCAGCCCCGAGAAAAAACCGCCTGCCATGCCCGCGCTTCCGCTGCCCTTCCGCCACCGTCCCGCGGGGTTGCCCCCCGCGCGGCTTTGGCCCATCTATAACTTACCGATCAAGCGGAGCCACCCCCCATGCCAGCGCCTGCGCCGACCCTGTCGTCGTCCTCGATCCCCATCCTGATGATCGACAATTACGACAGCTTCACCTGGAATCTCGTCCACTATCTCGGACAGGCCGGGGCCGAGGTCGAGGTGGTGCGCAACGACACGCTGAGCGTCGAGGACGCGCTGGCCAAGGGCGCGGCGGGTATCCTGATCTCGCCTGGCCCCTGCGATCCGGCGCAGGCGGGGATCATCGTGCCGCTGATCCGCGCGTGCGCCGAGCGGGGCGTGCCGGTGATGGGCGTCTGCCTTGGCCATCAGGCCATCGGCGAGGCGTTCGGCGGCCGTATCATCCGCGCGGCGCGCGTGCTGCACGGCAAGGTGGATGACATCGGCCATGACGGCACCGGCCTTTTCGCCGGCCTGCCGTCGCCACTGCGGGCGACGCGCTATCACTCGCTGACGGTCGAGCCGGAGTCCCTGTCCGATTGCCTGCGCGTGACCGCGACCTCAGGCGACGGCACGATCATGGGGCTGGCGCACCGGACGCTGCCGATCGAGGGGGTGCAGTTCCACCCGGAAAGCATCCGCTCGGAACACGGCCACGAGATGATCGAGAATTTCCTGCGCCGCTGCTCGAACGCCGGGAAAGCGGCGGCATGATCCCCAACAGCGCCGACATCCGCCCGCTGATCGGCCTTGCCGCATCGCGCCCGCTGACCCCCGACGAGGCCGAGGCCGCCTTCGCCGCCCTGTTCGACGGCGCCGCCACCCCGGCGCAGATCGGCGGGCTGCTGATGGCGATGCGCGTGCGCGGGGAGACGGTCGATGAGATGGCCGCAGCGACCCGCGCCATGCGCGCCCGGATGAACCGGATCACCGCCCCGGACGGGGCAGTGGACATCGTCGGCACCGGCGGCGACGGCAAGGGGACGCTGAACATTTCCACCGCGGCCGCCTTCGTGGTGGCGGGCGCGGGCGTGCCGGTCGCCAAGCACGGCAACCGCAACCTGTCGTCGAAATCGGGCAGCGCCGATGCAATGACGCATCTGGGGCTGAACGTGATGGGCGCGCCCGAGATTTCGCAGCGGGCGCTGACGGAATGCGGCATCTGCTTCATGATGGCGACGATGCACCATCCGTCGATGCGGAACGTCGGCCCCGCGCGGGCCGAGCTTGGCACCCGCACGATCTTCAACCTGCTGGGGCCGATGACGAACCCGGCGGGCGTGAGGCGGCAGCTGACCGGCACCTTCTCGACCGACTGGCTGCGGCCGATGGCCGAGGTGCTGCGCGAGCTTGGCTCGGAACACGTCTGGATCGTCCATGGCGGCGACGGCACGGACGAGTTGTCCATCGCCGAACCGTCGCAGGTCGCGCAACTCAAGGACGCCGAGGTGACGGAGTTCGCGGTCTCGCCCGAGGATGCGGGCCTGCCGGTCCACCCATTCGAGGATATCGTCGGCGGCGATCCCGGCCATAACGCGGCGATGCTGCGGGCGCTGCTGGACGGCGCGCCGGGGGCCTACCGCGACGCGGTGCTGCTGAATGCGGCGGCGGCGCTGCTGGTCGCGGGCAAGGCGGCGGACCTGCGCGAGGGGGCCGAGATGGCGCGGGAATCGATCGATTCCGGCGCGGCAAAGGACCGGCTGTCCCGCCTCGCCGCGATCACCGGCGCGCCGGAGGCGTGAGCCGGGGAAATCCAGCGCGCCCAGACGGGTCCGGGGCAAGCTGCGACTCTGGTCCCTGCGTCGGCGAAGGGTCTGCGGCGTCCGATCCCGACGCGGCCATCTTCGCCGGACTTGATCCGCCCCCCGCCAGCCCGGACGCTGATCCGGCGATTCCCCGCGGATGGGAGCACCTGCCGTTCTTTTCCTCGGATTGGCCGCCGATCCGCGACCGGCTGGCGGGCACCGAATGGCTTCCCGGTCCGGCCCGCGTGTTCGCCGCGCTCGACACCGTGCCGCCTGAACGGGCGCGGGTCGTGATCCTCGGCCAGGACCCCTATCCCACGCCGGGCCACGCGAACGGCCTCGCCTTCTCGGTCAATCCGGGTGTCGCCCTGCCCCGCTCGCTGGCCAACATCATGGCGGAACTGCGCGCGGATACCGGGGCGGCCCCCTCGACCGGCGATCTGAGCCACTGGGCGCAGCAGGGCGTGCTGCTGCTGAACACCTCGCTTTCCGTCCCGCCCGGAGCGGCCGGTGCCCATTCCCGCTGGGGCTGGGACCGGCTGGCGCGGCAGGCGATCGCCGAGGCGCAGCGGCACGGCCCGCTGGCCTTCATCCTCTGGGGCGGCCACGCGCAGAAGGCGGCGTTGGGCCTGCCCCGCCCGCAGGATCTGCTGATCGCGTCCGCCCACCCTTCGCCCCTTTCGGCAAGGCGCGGCTTCTTCGGCTCGCGTCCGTTCAGCCGCACCAATGACTGGCTCGCCGCACAACGGCTGCCGCTCGTGGATTGGGCGGGTCACGGTTGCGCGACCGGCACCGGCGGGGCTATCACCGAGCCATGAACATCCTTGACCGCATCAAGAGCTACAAGCTCGACGAAATCGCCGCCGCCAAGGCCGCCCGCCCGCTTTCCGCCGTGGAGGAGGCTGCCCGCGCCGCCCCGCCCGTGCGCGGCTTCGCGGATGCCCTGACCCGCGCGGCCGAAACCGGCCCGGCGTTGATCGCGGAAATCAAGAAGGCCAGCCCCTCCAAGGGCCTGATCCGGCCCGACTTCGATCCGCCCGCGCTGGCCCGCGCCTATCAGCAAGGGGGCGCGGCGTGCCTGTCGATCCTGACCGACGGGCCGAGCTTTCAGGGCGCGCCCGAGTTTCTGACCGAGGCCCGCGCCGTCTGCGATCTGCCGGTGCTGCGCAAGGATTTCCTGCACGACACCTATCAGGTGGCCGAGGCCCGCGCCTGGGGGGCCGACTGCATCCTCATCATCATGGCGTCCGTCGATGACACGCTCGCCGCCGAGCTGGAGGATGCCGCGCTGCATTGGGGCATGGACGCGCTGATCGAGGTGCACGACGCCGAGGAACTGGACCGCGCGCTGCGGCTGAAATCGCCGCTGATCGGCATCAACAACCGCAATCTCAAGACTTTCGACGTGGATCTTGAGACGACGCTTCAACTCGCCCCGCGCATCCCCGAAGGCCGCGACGTGGTCTGCGAAAGCGGCCTTTTCACCCATGCCGACCTTGGCCGCATGATGGAAGCGGGGGTCCACCGCTTCCTGATCGGCGAAAGCCTGATGCGGCAGGGCGACGTGGCTGCGGCCACCCGCGCAATTCTGGGGGCGACATGACGCTGACCCATTTCGACGCCGCCGGACAGGCGCATATGGTGGACGTGTCCGGCAAGGAGCCGACCGCCCGCGAGGCCGTGGCCGTGGCCGCCGTGGTCATGTCGCCCGAGACGTTGGCACTCGCGCAGGGCGGCGCGGCCAAGGGCGACGTGCTGGGCGTCGCCCGCCTTGCAGGCATCATGGGCGCCAAGCGCACCGCCGACCTGATCCCGCTCTGCCATCCGCTGCCGCTCGACAAGGTGGCGCTGGAGCTGACGCCCGACCCGGAACTCCCCGGCATCCGCATCACCGCGACGGCCCGGACGACGGGGCGCACCGGGGTCGAGATGGAGGCGCTGACCGCCGCCACCGTCGCCGCGCTGACCGTCTATGACATGCTCAAGGCCGCGCAGAAGGACATGCGGATCGAAGGGGTCCGGCTGCTGAAGAAGACCGGCGGCAAGTCCGGCACGTTCGAGGCCGCCCCATGATTACCGTTGACGAAGCCCTCGCCCGCGTCCTCGCGCTGGCGCCGAAGCCCGAGGGAGAGGAAATCTCCATCGCCGACGCGCTCGGCCGGGTGCTGCTGAAACCTGCCGTCTCGCGCATGACCCAGCCGCCCTTCGACGCGAGCGCGATGGACGGATACGCCGTCCGCAGCGCCGACCTGCCCGGCCCGCTGCAGGTGGTGGGCGAGGTTGCCGCCGGCGGCGTCTGGACCGGCAGCGTCCTGCCCGGCACCGCGCTGCGCATCTTCACCGGCGCGCCGGTTCCCCCCGGCTTCGACCGGGTGGTCATGCAGGAACACGCAACGCGCGACGGCGACCTCATCACCGTGGCGGCGGGTGCGACCGGTCCTCATATCCGCCTGCGCGGCAATGATTTTTCAGAAAGCGACAGCCTGCCCGCCGGCCGCCGCCTCGGCGCGGCCGATCTGGGGCTGCTGGCGGCGATGAACCTTCCCCGCATCACCGTGGCCCGTGCGCCCACGGTCGCCGTGATCGCCGGGGGGGACGAGCTGGTGACGCCGGGCACCCCACCCGCCGCGGGGCAGATCATCAGTTCGAACGATCTCGTCGTTGCGGCGCTCGCGCAGCAGGCGGGGGCCGAGGTGCGGATCATGCCGCTGGCCCGCGATACTCAGGAAAGCCTGACCGCGATCCTGACCGACGCGGCGGATGCCGACGTGATCGTGACCATCGGCGGCGCCTCGGTCGGCGACCACGATCTGGTGGGCCGCGCCGCGACGGGGCTGGGGATCGAGCAGGCCTTCTACAAGGTCGCGATGCGGCCGGGCAAGCCGCTGCTCGCCGGTCGTCTGGGCGGCGCGGCGATGCTGGGGCTGCCGGGCAACCCTGTCTCGGCCACGGTCTGCGCGATCCTGTTCCTGCAACCGCTGATCCGGCACATGCAGGGCCTGCCGGGCGTGCACCGGCTGCGTCATGGCGTCCTCGGCCGCGACCTTCCGGCCGAAGGGAACCGGCAGCATTATCTGCGCGCGAGCCTGGAGGACGGGCCGGACGGCAGCGTCGTGACACCGTTCCCCGATCAGGATTCGGCGCGGCTGAAGCTGATGGCCGAAGCGGGGGCGCTGCTGGTGCGTCCCGCCGGTGATTCCGCCCGACGCGCGGGCGAGCGGGTGATGTTCCTGCCGCTGAGGGGCGCGGATTAACCAAATCTTCAGTCGAATCAGCTTATCCGTTGACCGGACAGAGGAAAACCACTAGAACATTCCTCGAACATCCATTGCCAGGCAGGACGGGCCCGACATGCTGACCAGAAAACAGATCCAGCTTCTCGAATTCATCCAGTTGCGGGTCGCGCGCGATGGCGTGCCGCCCTCGTTCGATGAAATGAAGCTCGCGCTGGACCTGCGGTCGAAATCCGGCATCCACCGGCTGGTGACGGCGCTCGAGGAACGCGGCTTCATCCGCCGCCTGCCCCACCGCGCAAGGGCGCTGGAAATCGTGCGCCTGCCGGAAAACCTGCAAGGACGACAGCATGATCTGGCGCGGGGCGGCGATACGGGCGAGGACGGGGCGGATAACGGCTTCAGCCCGCGCGTGATCGACGGCGACGCGCCGGCGCGCGGCCCCAGCTTCCGCCCCTCGCGTCCGCGCGGGGCCATGCAGATCGTGGACAGCCCGGCCGTGGAACTGCCGGTGATGGGCCGCATCGCCGCGGGCGTCCCGATCGAGGCGATTTCCGAGGTCTCGCATCATATCGCCGTCCCCGGCTCGATGCTGACGGGGCGTGAGCATCATTATGCGCTGGAAGTGCACGGCGATTCCATGATCGACGCCGGGATTAACGACGGCGACATCGTGGTGATCCGCGAACAGGATCACGCCGACAACGGCGACATCGTCGTGGCGCTGGTCGAGGGGGCCGAGGCGACGCTGAAACGCTATCGCCGCAAGGGCGGCATGATCGCGCTGGAAGCCGCGAACCCCGCTTACGAGACGCGCGTCCTGCCGGAGGACAAGGTCCATGTGCAGGGCCGGCTGGTGGGGCTCATCCGCAGTTATTGAGGTTTCTGGGACGCACTCCGGGCCGGGACCGGCGCACCTGCAGCGCAGGAAGGCGTCTCCAAGTTCGACACGGCGGGGTCCGAAGCTTTGCCTGGCTGTCTGAACGCGAAAGTGCTGCGCGGTTTGCAGCGCCCCTCGGGCTTGCACGACCCCGAGGGAAAGTCGGGTGGCACACGAACCGCTAAACCACCGAGCGAGGTCGATATCGTATATCCAACCAGCATCTGGTTGAGCGGCAAGCGCGGACCAGAGCACATTTGCACATGCGTAACGGTCCGGCCACCCGCTCACTCGACTGGTGGCGAGCCCCGATGAGGGCTGATCCCCGTCAACTCGAAGAACTCCGGCGGCGCGCGGCGCAGGAGCTCGTCGGCAAGGTCCGCGCCCATCGCCCGGCCGTCCGCCGCCATGCCCCGACGCTCGCCCGCGACGCTGACCGACCCGTCCGGCAGCAGGATCTCGCCCCGCAGACGCAGCGTGCCGCCTTCGCCCAGTTCCGCAAGCCCTGCGATGGGCGTGTCGCAGGAGCCGTCGAGCCCGGCCAGCAGCGCGCGTTCGGCATCAACCCGCAGCGCCGTGGCCAGGTCCGAGATCGCCGCGACCAGCGCCGCGGCGACGGTATCGTCTGCCCGCCGCTCGATCCCGATGGCGCCCTGCGCAATCGCCGGCAGCATGTCGCCCGGCTCGATCGCCCCCGCGGCCACCTCCGGCATGCCGAGCCGGGAAAGGCCCGCCATCGCCAGGAAGGTCGCATCCGCCACGCCCTCGTCCAGCTTCCGCAGGCGGGTCTGGACGTTGCCGCGGAACTCCACCACCTCCAGATCGGGGCGGATCAGCTTCACCTGGGCCCGCCGCCGCAGGCTGGACGAGCCGATCCGCGCCCCCGCCGGCATCTCGGCAATCGAGCCGAAGCGGCGGCTGACGAAGGCGTCACGCACATCCTCGCGCGGCAGGTAGCAGTCGATCACCAGCCCATCCGGCTGCAGCACCGGCATGTCCTTCATCGAATGCACCGCGATGTCGATCGCGCCGTCGAGCAGCGCATCCTCGATCTCGCGGGTAAAAAGGCCCTTGCCGCCGATCTCCTTCAGCGGCCGGTCGATGATCCGGTCGCCGGTGGTCTTGATCACGACGATGCGGAAGGCATCCTCGGGCAGGTCGTGAGCGGCCATCAGCCGGTCGCGGGTCTCGTGCGCCTGAGCGAGCGCGAGGGCCGAGCCGCGCGTGCCGATGCGGAGCGGATGGGAAGATGTGGGAAGGACCGTGTTCATCCGCACGGGTTACCCCTGCGGGCGCGGCTTGACAACCGGGCGGGCGTGGCGATGAAGGGGCATGGACAAGCAGCCGCACCCCCACCCGATGACGACCGCCCCCGCCAAGACGATCCTGCGCGCCCTTGCAGGCGAGACCCTGCCGACACCGCCGATCTGGATGATGCGGCAGGCCGGCCGCTACCTGCCGGAATACCGCGCGAAGCGGGCCGAGGCGGGCGATTTCCTGTCGCTCTGCTACAACCCCGACCTCGCGGCCGAGGTCACGTTGCAGCCGATCCGCCGCTTCGGCTTCGACGGCGCGATCCTGTTCGCCGACATCCTGCTGGTGCCGCAGGCGCTCGGCTCCGACGTGTGGTTCGTGACCGGAGAGGGGCCGCGCCTCTCGACCATCACCAGCCCCGCCGGGGTTGCCGCGCTGAAACCGGCGGACGCGGTCCACGACACCCTTTCCCCGATCTACGAGACGATCCGCATCCTGCGGCGCGAGCTGCCCGAGCAGACGACGCTGATCGGCTTCGCGGGCGCCCCCTGGACGGTCGCCACCTACATGGTCGCCGGACGCGGCACCCCCGATCAGGGGCCCGCCCATGCGTTCAAGGACGCCGACCGGGCCGCCTTCACGGCGCTGATCGACCGCATCGGGGATGCCACGATCGAGTATCTCTCGGCCCAGATCGAGGCCGGGGCCGAGGTCGTCAAGCTGTTCGACAGCTGGGCCGGAAGCCTCAAGGGGCAGGATTTCGACGATTTCGCGCTCGCCCCCACCGCGAAGATCATCGCGGCGCTGAAAGCCCGTCATCCGGCCATCCCGATCATCGCCTTCCCGCGTGAGGCCGGGCCGCGCTATGTCGGCTTTGCCCGCGCGACCGGCGCCGACTGCGTGGCGCTGGACCAGTCGGTCGATGCGGGCTGGGCCGCTGCCAACGTGCAGCGCGACGGCTGCGTGCAGGGGAACCTTGCGCCGCAGCACATGGTGACGGGCGGGCAGGCGCTGGTGGACGAGATGCGGCGGATCGTCGCAGCCTTCTCGGGCGGGCCGCATATCTTCAACCTCGGCCACGGGATCACCCCCGACGCCAACCCCGACAACGTCGCCCTGATGGTCGAGACGGTCCGCGCGGGCCGCTGAGCCAATGTGGATCGCGGCCACGCTGATTGCCGCGCTGGCGCAGACCGGGCGGAATGCGGCGCAGGCGGGGCTGACCTCGCGGCTCGGGACGATGGGCGCGACGGGGGTGCGGTTCCTTTTCGGGCTGCCCTTCGCGGTGCTGTTCCTCGCGCTGGTCGCGGCGGTCCAGCAGGTGCCACCGGTTAACCTTTCCGCGGTCGGCTATGCCGCGATGGGGGCGCTGTCGCAGGTCGCGGCGACGGCGCTGATGCTGACGGCGATGCAGCGGCGCGGCTTCGCGCAGGCGACAGCGCTGATCAAGACCGAGCCGGTGACGCTGGCGATCCTCGGCGCCGTGCTGCTGGGCGAGGCGCTGACCCCGGCGCGGATGGGCGCCATCGCCGTGGCCACGGCGGGGGTGCTGATGATGTCGGGGACCGGCTGGCGACGCGCCGGGCTTGGCCCGGTCGCGCTGGCGGTCGCGGCGGGCGGGCTGTTCGGGCTGTCGGCCATCGGCTTTCGCGGCGGAATCCTGTCGCTGGAGAGCGGCGGCCTCATAGTCCGCGCCACGACGATCCTCGTCGTCTCGCTCGCCCTGCAGACGGCGCTGGTCGGTGCGTGGCTGGCGCTGCGCGACCGGGCGGCGCTGCGGGGCATGGTGCTTGCGTGGCGCGAATCGCTCGGCGCGGGGTTCCTCGGCGCGCTCGCCTCGCAGTTCTGGTTCATCGCCTTCGCGCTCACCCCCGCCGCCAATGTCCGCACGCTCGCGCTGGCCGAGGTGGTGTTCGCCGCCGCCGTCTCGCGCCGCCGGAACGAGGCGATGACCGCGCGCCATATCGCCGGCATGGCGCTGATCGCGACCGGGGTGGCTTGGCTGCTGTGGACGACGCGCTAGGCGGTCAGACCCATTTCGCCAGCGGCGGCAGGCTCATCAGCACCGCGTCGGGATCGTGGCCGGTCTCCAGTCCGAATTTCGTGCCCCGGTCATAGACGAGGTTGTATTCGGCGTAGAGCCCGCGGTGGATCAGCTGCGCGTCGCGGTCGGCATCCGTCCACGGCTGCGCCATCCGCCGCTCGGCCAAGGGCAGGAAGGCGGGCAGGAACGCCTCGCCCACGGCCCTGGTAAAGGCGAAGTCGGCGGCCCAGTCGCCCGAGTTCAG
The DNA here is from genome assembly GCF_019061185.1 of Paracoccus sp. Z118. Taxonomy (GTDB): domain Bacteria; phylum Pseudomonadota; class Alphaproteobacteria; order Rhodobacterales; family Rhodobacteraceae; genus Paracoccus. The sequence goes on along the minus strand of NZ_JAHQZU010000003.1, from coordinate 233,431 downwards.
GTCGTCGTAGAAGATCCCGCCCACGCCCCGCGCCCGGCCGCGATGGGGGATGAAGAAATACTCGTCCGCCCAGACCTTGAAACGGTCGTAGTAATCCGCCCCGTGCGGCGCGCAGGCGGCGCGGAGCGTGCCGTGGAAATGGGCGGTGTCCTCGGCGTATTCGAGACAGGGGTTGAGGTCCGCCCCGCCCCCGAACCACCACGCATTCGGCGTCCAGAACATGCGGGTGTTCATGTGGACGGCTGGCGCGTGCGGGTTCTGCATATGCGCGACGAGGCTGATCCCCGAGGCCCAGAAGCGCGGATCGTCCGCCATCCCCGGAACGCCGCGCGCCGCCATCGCCGCCTGGGCGCGGGGGGCAAGCGTGCCGTGCACCTCGGACCAGTTCACGCCGACCTTCTCGAAGACGCGGCCGCCGCGCATCACCGACATGATCCCGCCGCCGCCGTCATTCGCGCGAGTGGTGGGCGTCACCTCGAACCGGCCGGGCGCCCCGCCTTCCGGCCCGCGATGCTCCAGCCCCTCGAACGCGGCTACGATCCGGTCGCGGAGGGCGTGGAACCAGCCGGCGGCCTCGTTGCGCTCGGTCAGCATTTCCATCGGGCATCCTTTCGTGAATTGCGCTGCGGGCCGGTGCGGCGCTAGGCTTGGGGCCTCTTAGGTAAAGGCACCCCGGATGACCCGCAACCTCACCCTGACCGCGCTGGCCTGCCTGACGCTGGCCGCCTGCGCCACCCCGCGGGAACAATGCATCTCCCGCAACACCAGCGAATACCGGACCGTGTCGAACCTGCTGGCCGAGGTGCAGGGCAACCTGAACCGCGGCTATGCGTGGGAGCGGCGCCAGACCACCCGGACCGAGTTCGACACCTGCCGCGACTACGTCCGCACCAAGGACGGCGAGATCCGCCCGTTCTACCGAACCTGCTTCCGCACCGTCCCGGATGTCGAGCGCTACCGGGTGGCAATCGACCCGACGACCGAGACGCGGAAGCGCGACAACCTCGCCGCCCGCGCCGCCGCCCTGCGGCCGGGGGCGGAAACCGCGGTCCGCGCCTGCCAGGCCGCCTATCCCGAGGAGGACTAGGCGCTCAGCGCCGCCGCGTCCGTGTGGCGGGCGCGGCCGTGCGGCGGGCACCGGACGCGCTGATGATCTTGAAGCGGGTGTCGCCGCCGATCTCGGTCACGCCCGCGAAATGCTCGTTCAGCGCGGCCTCATAGGGCAGGTGCCGGTTGGCGACCATCCAGAGCCGCCCTGCCCCGGTCAGCAGCCCCGCCGCCGCGCGGATGAAGCGCGCCCCCAGATGCGGGTCGGCGGCGCGGCCATCGTGGAAGGGCGGGTTCATCACGACGCCATTCACGGGTTCCGGTAGCCGGAAGGTGGTGGCGTCAGCCCAGTGGAACGCGGCGCGCGGATCGGTGATGTTGCGGCGCGCACAGGCGAGCGCCTCGGCGTCGGCCTCGACCAGATGCAGCGCTTCGACTCCGGGCCGGGCCAGCACCTGCGCCGACAGCCAGCCCCAGCCCGCGCCCAGATCGACGACGCGGGTCGGCATCCGCTCGGGCAGATGCGCCGCCAGCATGGCCGAGGCGGGATCGACACCATCCGCCGAGAAAAGGCCGGGCCGGGTCACGAAGCCACCCAGATCGATGTCGCGGGCGACCCAATCCTCGGGCAGCCAGTCGCCGGACGGAACCGTTACGCGGAAGATCTTGCCATGGGCACGGGAATGGACCTCGTCCACGTCCGCCAGCCCGCGCATCTCCTTCAGCGCGGCGTCGATGCCGTCGGTCTTCTGCCCGTCGATCCACAGCGCCGCGCCGGGCGGCAGCACCGCCGCTGCCGCAGCGATCCGGGCCCGCGCGAGCGCCCGCGCGCGCGGCAGGAACACGACCGCCGAGTTCGCCGCATCGCCTTCCGCCAGATCGGACAGCAGCGGCAGCACGCGGAAGCCCCGCGCCTTCAGCGAATCATGGTCGGGCCGAAGCCCCTGCACGACCACGGCCGAGGCGGGATCGAAGCCCGACAGATCGTCCGAGGCGCGCGCGCCAACCAGCAGGACCGGGCCTTCCGGCGCGATCAGCTCCAGCCGAGAGCCGGCCATCTATTCTTTTTCCATCGTGCATTGCAGCGGGTGCTGCTGGCGGCGCGCCAGCTCCAGCACCTGCGCGACCTTGGTTTCCGCGATCTCGTGGCTGAAGACGCCGACCACCGCGACGCCCTTGCGGTGGACGGTCAGCATGATCTCGATCGCCTGGGCGTGGGTCATGGCGAACAGCCGTTCGAGGACATGGACCACGAACTCCATCGGCGTGAAATCGTCGTTCAGAAGCAGCACCTTGTACATGGGGGGGCGCTGGGTCTTCGGCTTGGTCTTGACCGCCAGCTCGGCGTCGTCCCGGCCTCCGGGCGTGCTGTTCAGGCGATGTTCGGTCACTGTGAAAGGCATCCTGCGGCATGAAAGGGATTGCCTTGGAATATAGCGCACAAGCGGGCCATTGGAAGGCCCGCAGGCAGCAGGCGGGCCGCCGCTGATCGCCCCAAGGTTGCGAATCGCCGCAAAACGCGGGTTCCTTGGTGCGAATTTCGGTGTTATTGTCGGTTCATTAAAGAATGGCGTGCAAAAAGAACGCGCCCACGAGCAGAAAGACCGGGACCGTGAAGCATATCATCCAGACCCTATTGTTGGGGTGCATTGCGCTGTTCGGCGCCATGCTGCCCAATCCGGCAAGCGCCGCGCCCTTCGCCGCCTTCGTGATGGACGCGCGATCGGGCAAGGAAGTCTATTCCAGGAACGGGGATGCGCGACTGCATCCGGCCTCGTTGACCAAGATGATGACGCTCTACATGGCGTTCGCCGCCGTGGAGCAGGGCAAGGTCAGGCTGGATTCGCGCTTCACCATCTCGTCCCACGCGGCTTCGCAGCCGCCCTCGCGGCTGGGGCTGCGGGCGGGACAGAAGATCGAGCTGCGCTACCTGATCCGCGCGGCGGCGGTCAAATCCGCCAACGACGCGGCCACCGCCATCGGCGAGGGGCTGGCGGGGTCCGAGCCGAAGTTCGCCGCCCAGATGACCGCGATGGCCCGCGCGCTGGGTATGCAGAACACGAATTTCCGCAACGCCAACGGGCTGACGCAGGACGGCCATTACAGCTCGGCCCGCGACATGAGCACGATGGGGCGGCGGCTGTTCTACGATTATCCGCAGTATTACAACATCTTCTCGCGCCGCTCGGCGGATGCGGGGATCGCGACGGTGGCCAGCACCAACCGCCGCTTCCTCGACAGCTATCAGGGCGCGGACGGGATCAAGACCGGCTACACCCGCGCGGCGGGTTTCAACCTGACCGCCTCGGCCCAGCGGGGCAACAAGCGGATCATCGCGACGGTGCTGGGCGGCACCTCGACCGCGCATCGCAACGCCACCATGGCGCAGTTGCTGGACCAGGGCTTCGGCCAGGTCCCGTCACAGGTGCGGGAAATACGTCCGGCGTCGCCGGTCCTGACGGTCGAGAAGAAGCGCACCGTGCAGGTGGCGCGGGCGACGCCCGCCGCCTCGCCGGTCAGCGCGGCGGATCGCCCCGCCGCCCGCGCCAGCACGGTGCCCGCGGCCGACGTCGCCCGCGCGGTGGCCGAGGCAAAGGTCGCGTCCTCGGCGGCGGCGCAGGCCAAGGCGCCGTCCACCTCGGCGTTCCGGCTGACGGAAAGCGCCCGGCCCAAGCCGCGCGGCAATCGCGGCCCGGCCACACAGGTCGCGGCAGCAACGGACGAGGCGGTGGCGCTTGCCCTGACTCCCGCAAGCAAACCGGCCGAACGCCCCGACGCAGCGCCGCAGGGCGACCAGCCCGCCGCCTCGGCCTCCACCGCCGGGCTGGATGGCTCGCAGCGGCCCACGGCGGCCCCGCGCGACCGCAAGCGGGCGGACGCGGCGCCGCCCGCCGCCGCCGCTTCGACCTTCGTCGTCGCCCAGGCGGATATCCCCGCCGTCGAGGAGGAGCCATTGGAAGAGGGCGACCGCACCGACGACAGCGTGGCGCTGCTGAAATCTGAAAAGCCCCTGCCCCGCACCGACACCATCATCCTCGCGGCAATGGACGCCCCCGACGCCGCGCCGCTCGCGCAGGAGGTCGTGTCGCGCGGGGGCTCGGGCAAAGGCAGCTACGGCGTCACGCTGGGCCGCTACAAGTCGCGCAGCGAGGCCGAGCAACTTCTGCTGAAGACCGCGCTGCAGGAAAGCGCCGCGCTCGACAGCGCCGAAAGCAGGGTCGCGGACACCAAGCGCGGCTTCGAGGCGAACTTCGTGGGGCTCAGCAAGGGTGCTGCCGAACTGGTGTGCAGCAAGCTGCAGGCCCGCCAGCAGGACTGCGCCATCGTGCCGTGATCGGGGCTTCCACTGGAAAACTGAAATGGCGCGGCCGGATGGTCGCGCTTTTTTTGTGCCGGTTCTGGAACGGCCGACTGTCCGTCGTCGCAGTTCATCGACGATGTGGAGCGACCCGCAGGCTCTCACCTCCAGCGGAACTTGGGGCCGCCCACCGAGCAGCTACGCCGCGCCTCGGAAATCTTCAGGGGGAACGTCGCAAGGGGAAGGACGTGCCACGCAGGCGCATCGCGCGAAGCCACACGCCGTCCGGTCCAACGCGGACGCCGGTCTCAGGCGCAGCCCCTACTCCTCGGGAGGTTTCGGCCGATCGTCCCACTCGTCGCTCAGCACGCGCTCGGCGTCGCCGCGCGGGTCGTCATACTGGCGCGCGCGGAGTGTCCAGAGGAACGCCAGCAGCCCGAGTCCGCCCAAGCCCAGCGACACCGGGATCAGGAAGACCAGCACATCCATCAGCGCAGCCTCAGCGCGTTCAGCGTCACGCAGATCGAACTGGCCGACATCGCCACCGCTGCCAGCAGCGGACTCGCCATTCCGGCCATCGCGAAGGGCACGGCGACGATATTGTAGGCGACCGACATGGCGAAGTTCTCGTGGATGCGCTTCCGCGACCGGCCGGCCACATCCAGCGCCTCGGCCACCGGGGTCAGGTCGCCTCCGAGCAGCACCATGTCGGACGCGACCCGCGCCGCGTCCAGCGCCGAGGCCGGCGAGATCGACGCATGCGCCGCCGCCAGCGCGCCGGTGTCGTTGAGCCCGTCGCCCACCATCAGGACGCGCGCGCCGCCTGCGGTGAGTTCGTTCACGATGGCGGCCTTTTCGGTCGGGGTCACGCCCGCCCGCCAATCGTCGATGCCGAGCCGCGCGGCGGTATCGACGACCGAGCGTTCGTGGTCGCCCGACAGCAGCAGCAGGCGGCGGCCAGACCGCCGTATGGCGAGGACGGCGGCCTCGGCCCCCTCGCGCAGGCGGTCGTCGAAATCCAGCCGGATCGCGGGCCGCCCCTCGACCCACAGCCAGGTCGCCGCGCCCGGCGCGTCGGCCTCGGCGCCGACCCAGTCGGCACGGCCCAGCCGGACGCGCAGGCCGTTCCAGCGCGCCTCGACGCCGTGCCCCGGCACCTCGCGCAGATCCTCGACCGCGGCCGGGGTCCCGCCGTCCAGCGCGGCGGCCAGCGCCCGCGACAGCGGATGCGACGACCCGCCGGCCAGCGCGGCGGCGAGCGGGCGCATTTCCACGGGCAGCGGCCTTAGCGATTGCAGCTGCGGCGTGCCCATCGTCAGGGTGCCGGTCTTGTCGAAGACGACCGTGTCGATCTCAGCCATCCGCTCCAGCGCGGTGCCGTCCTTGATCAGCAGCCCGCGCCGGAACAGCCGCCCCGAGGCCGCCGTCACCACTGCCGGAACCGCCAGCCCCAGCGCGCAGGGGCAGGTGATGATCAGCACCGCCGCCGCGATGTTCAGCGCTGGCCGGGCCTCGCCGGTCTTCCACAGCCAGAAGCCGAGGCTCGCGAAGGCGAGGATATGCACCACCGGCGCATAGGCGCGCGACATCCGGTCGGCGACCGAGGTATAGCGCCCGCGCGCCGATTCCGCCGCCGCGACCAGCGCCGTCAGCCGCGCAAGCGAGCTGTCGCGCCCCGCCGCCGTCACCCGCAGGACGATGGGCCCGGTCAGGTTCACCTCGCCCGCGCTCAGCGCCGCGCCGGGAGCGGCGGGCACGGGGATCGACTCGCCGGTCAGGGCCGAGCGGTCGATGTCGCTGTCACCGCGCTCGATCACGCCATCGGCGGCGACGCGCGCGCCGGGGCGGATCAGGATCAGATCGCCGGGGCGCAGATCGGCCACCGGCACCGCGACTTCGTCGCCATCCTGCAGCAGTGTCGCGCGCGGAACCTCCAGCGCGGTCAGCTCCTCGGCCGCAGAACGGGCGACGGCGCGGGTGCGATAGTCGAGATAGCGGCCGATCAGCAGGAAGAAGCACAGCATCACCGCCGCGTCGAAATAGGCGTGGCGGCCGCTTTGCAGCGTCTCGTAGATGGAGATCGCGCTCGCCAGGATGATCGCCAGCGCGATCGGCAGGTCCATCCCCATGCGCCCCGCCTTCAGCCCGCGCCAGGCGGCCGAAAAGAACGGCTTGCCGGCAAAGACCACGGTCGGCAGGGCAATGGCCCCGGAGATCCAGTGGAACATGTCGCGGGTCGCGGCCTCGGCCCCCGACCAGACGGCGACGGACAGCATCATGATGTTCATCATGGCAAAGCCCGACACCCCGATCCGCATCAGGATGTCGCGCCCCTGCCGGTCGGCGGCGGTGGAGGACAGCGCCTGCGGGTCAAGCTCGTGCGCCTCGAACCCGATGCGGTCCAGCACCGGGATCAGGTCGCCCGCCGTCAGCCCCGGCGCGTCCACGGCGACGCGGCGCAAGGTCAGGTTGACGCGGGCCGATCGGACCTCGGGCACAGCCATCAGCGCCCGTTCCACATCGGTGATGCAGGCCGCGCAATGGGCGGTCGGCAGCGACAGGATCAGATCGCCGGGCGCCTGCCCGCGCGATCCCGCCTCGGCCCAACGTTGGGCGAGCGGCGCGGCATCGCAGGCCGGACAGGCCGAAAGCCGGGCGTCATGCGAGGCGCTGAGGTCGGTCATGGCGCCACCCTGCTGCCCGCGAAGCTGTGGATGCGCTGGCGGAACTCGGTCCCGTCGCGGGCGGTCGCCTGAAGTCGCAGGTTCCAGACCCCCGGCCCCAGTGTCAGCGGCGCGCGGAAAAGCCCGTTCTCATAGGTGAATTCCGCCGTCTGGTCGTCGCGTCCATGGGTGGGGCGGCCGACCGTCGCCGCGAGGGTGGAGACCGGCGCCGGGTTGCCGATCCGGTCGCGGATCATCAGCGTCAACTCGCGCCCGTCATATTCCGGCGTCACCGTCCAGCCGAGCCGGTCCTGCGCCGCCCGATCCTCGTCGAAGGATTGCGAAGCGACGTAGCTGTTTCGGACCTCCAGCCCCGGAAAGGTGCGGACCGCCTGCACCGCCATCACCATGTTGACGGCGATGATGACGCCGAAGGCCGACAGCGTGATCGCCAAAACATGCTTTCCCGTGAGTTCGCGCGCCATGGCCTAGCCCCTTCCGTGGAATACCGTGGACACGACGGCGCGGCGGCCGTCACCCTGATCCTCGATCCACAGCAGCAGATCGCGGCTGTCGCCCTCGGCAGCTTCGGTCCCCGCGGGCGCGACGACATAGACGCGCTGCTCGAAGGTCGAATCGGCGGGCACCGTCACATTGGCGCTGCCCCCTTCCAGCGAAACCGCAAGCTCGGGCACCGGGCCTCCGTCAGGATCGCTGATGCCGACCGTGAACTCCTGCTCGGACCCCTGCTTGTTGCGCAGGCGCAATTCGTAGGTGTTGCGGATCGAGCCGTCGGCCAGAGTCACATAAAGCGGGTTGCGGACCTGCGTCACGTTCAGGTCATAGGGCGAGCGCAGGAACAGCGCCACCAGCAGCCCGACGCCGATCGCCGCCCAGAGGGTGAAGTAAAGCAGCGTGCGCGGGCGGAAGATGTGGCGGCGGACCTTGATCGGGGCGGCCCCTGCCCGCTCGGCGGTCTCGTCGCTCAGCGCCATGTAGTCGATCAGCCCGCGCGGCTTGCCGATCTTCGCCATCACGTCGTCGCAGGCGTCGATGCAGAGCGCGCAGGTGATGCACTCCATCTGCTGGCCCTCGCGGATGTCAATGCCCATCGGGCAGACGTTGACGCAGGCGAGGCAGTCGATGCAGTCGCCCTTGAGGCCGGGCGGGTCGTCGGACTTGGTGCGCTCGCCCTTGGCGATCTTGCCCCGATCCTCGCCGCGCCATTCGCGGTAAGCGACGGTCAGCGTGGATTCGTCCATCATCGCCGCCTGGATGCGCGGCCAGGGGCAGGCATAGATGCAGATCTGCTCGCGCGCGAAGCCGCCGAAGAAGAAGGTCGTCGAGGTCATGATGCCGATGGTGGCATAGGCGACCGGATGGGCGTTCAGCGTCACCAGATCGCGCAGCAGGGTCGGCGCGTCGGCGAAATAGAAGACCCAGGCGCCGCCGGTCAGCACCGCGATCACCAGCCACAGCGCCCATTTGCTGAACCGCAGCCGGGCCTTGCGGGCGTTCCACGGCTGATCGTAAAGCCGCACCTGCGCGTTGCGGTCGCCCTCGATCCAGCGTTCGACCACGAGGAACAGGTCGGTCCAGACGGTCTGCGGGCAGGCATAGCCGCACCAGACGCGCCCCAGCGCGGCGGTGAACAGGAACAGTCCCAGCCCGGCCATGATGAGCAGGCCGGCGACGAAATAGAACTCGTGCGGCCAGATCTCGATCCAGAAGAAGAAGAAGCGGCGGCTGGCGAGGTCCACCAGCACCGCCTGATCGGGCATGCCGGGACCCCGGTCCCAGCGGATCCACGGGGTGATGTAATAGATCGCCAGCATGACGATCATCAGCACCCATTTCAGGTTGCGGAACCGGCCCCTGACGCGGCGCGGAAAGATCGGCTCGCGCGCGGCGTAGAGGCGGGTGGGTTCGGGGTCGATAACGGACATCCATCGCTCCTCTGGACCGCCGGCGCGGGTGACCCGCGATCAGAACCGGCGGAGCGCCCCTGAAACAGGGGAGACGGAACTATAAGCGGTTCCGCCGCGGGTTTTGAGGGGCGGTTTGTCGCACCCTCGATTTCATGACCGCGCCGGGCAGCCGCGCGACCTCGTGCCGCAAGGCCGCCCTGCCTGGTGATCGGCGCGCGGGCGCATCGGCCCCGCGCCGGACTTCCTCATTCGCCGCCGCCCAGCCCGTGGACATAGGTCGCGACGGCCCGGATCTCGCTTTCGGTCAGACGGTCGGTCCAGGACGGCATGACGCCGAACGGGCCGTCATGCACGATGCGCCGGATCGTCGCCGGGTCCGCCTGCCCGTCGGCGCCATAGAGCCACACCGCGTCAGTCAGGTCGGGCGCGCCCTGGAACTGGTCGCCGGTCCCGTCCTCCATGTGGCAGGCCGAGCAGTTGTCCACGAAGATCACCTCGCCTTCAGCCGCCAGCGCCGCGTCATGCGGGTTGCCCGAGATCGCGAGGACGTGGTGCACCACCTGGTCGATCTGCTGGTCGTCCAGCATCTGGTCGGTGCCGAAGCGCGGCATCTCCGAATAGCGCGTGTCCGGGTCCAGCGGGTCGCGGATGCCATGCAGGACGGTGGTGTGGATCTCCTCCATCGTGCCGCCCCACAGCCATTCGTTGTCCAGAAGGTTCGGATAGCCCGACGAGCCCTGCGCGCCCGAGCCGTGGCACTGGGCGCAGAAGGTGCGGAAGATCGCGCCGCCGGCGTTGCTGGCGTAGTTCAGCAGTTCCGGGTCTTGGCCGATCTGCTCCAGCTCGACCGAGGCGAGGCGGGTGGCGATGGGGGCGTTCGCCTCCTCGAAGCGCTGGATCTCGCCGGCGACCTCGCTGCGGACGGAATGGCCCAGCAGACCCTGCGTCGCCGAATTGATCAGCGGGATCGCGGGATAGGCCAGCACGTAGCCCACCGACCAGATGATCGTGGCGTAGAAGGTCCACAGCCACCAGCGCGGCAGGGGGTGGTCGTATTCCTCGATCCCGTCCCAGCTATGGCCAGTGGACTTCACCTCGACCACGTTCCGGGCCACGCGCCGCGCCGTGGTCTTGCGGGTCCGCTGCGGGGTCGTGGGGCCGATGATCGCCTCGGGCGCGTTCGCCAGGATCTGCTCGCGGTTCTCGTCGTCCGCGGCGCGGCGGTCGATGCCGATCCGGTTCTCGGGGTTGGCCGGGCTTTCATGCGGGTCCGATGCGTCCACATGCAGGTTGTCGGCGACCTGCTGTTCGCGCGGCGTGGGGTGCGGTTTGTCGTCGTCGGTGGGATCAGCCATCAGTGGTCGTCCTTGTTACCGGGCCTGCGGTCGGGTGCCCGATCGGATTCAGGCTCGGGCGCGGGCTTTTTCTCGTTGCGGAAGATGCTTTCGGCGGCGTCCCTGTGGGCCCGGCGCGAGCCGGGCCGGAACACGAAGACGATCACGCCCAGGAACACCAGCACCAGGGTCAGCAACACCCAGCTGTCTGCCAGTTGGCGCAGGAAGGAGTAGCGGTCCATGCCAGGTCCCCGTCAGCGCTGCGGATCGGGTTCGAAGGTCGAGAAGTCGACCATCGTGCCCAGCACCTGAAGATAGGCGACCAGCGCGTCCATTTCCGAGATGCCCGGCTGGCGGTCGAAGTTCCGCTGCTGCGCGCCCGGATAGCGCTCCTCCAGCCCCGACGGGTCGAGATCGGGGTTGGCCTGCGCCAGGAAATCGGCCCGCGCCTCGGCGACCATTTCCTCGGTATAGGGCACGCCCACCCGCACGTCGGCTGTCAGCCGACTGCTCATGTGGGTCGGCGCGATCATCCGCTCGCGCAGGAAGCCATAGCCCGGCATGATCGATTCCGGCACCACCGCCTGCGGGTTGACCAGGTGATCGACATGCCATTCGTCCGAATAGCGCCCGCCCACCCGCGCGAGATCCGGCCCGGTCCGCTTGGACCCCCACTGGAACGGATGGTCATACATCGATTCCGCGGCGAGGCTGTAATGGCCGTAGCGTTCGACCTCGTCGCGCATCGGGCGGATCATCTGGCTGTGGCAGGTATAGCAGCCCTCGCGCACGTAGATGTCGCGGCCGGTCAGCTCCAGCGGGGTGTAGGGGCGCACCCCTTCCACCTCCTCGATGGTGTTCTCGAGATAGAACAGCGGCGTGATCTGCACGAGCCCGCCGATGGTGACGATCAGGAAGGAGAACACCAGCAGCAGCGTCGCGTTCTTTTCGATGATCTTGTGATGATCGAGGAGTGCCATGACGGTTTCCTTCCTTATTCGGCCGGCACGGCGACGCGGTTGCCCGCGACGCGCGGCTGCTTGGCCACCGTGGCCCAGAGGTTGTAGGCCATGATGATGCCGCCCGCGAGGTAGAAGACCCCGCCCAGCGTCCGCACCACCAGCATCGCGTATTTCGCGGACACGGTGTCGGCGAAGGCGTTGACCAGGAAGCCCTGGGCATCGACCTCGCGCCACATCAGCCCTTCCATGATGCCGCTCACCCACATCGACGCGGCGTAGAGGACCAGACCGATGGTCGCGAGCCAGAAGTGCCAGCTGACCAGGCTCAGCGAATAGAGCCGCTCGCGCCCCCAGAGCCGCGGCGTCAGGTAGTAGAGCGCGCCGAAGGTGATCATCCCGTTCCAGCCGAGCGCGCCGGAATGGACGTGGCCGATGGTCCAGTCGGTATAGTGCGAGAGCGAGTTCACGGCCTTGATGGACATCATCGGCCCCTCGAACGTGGCCATGCCGTAGAAGCCGACCGCGACGACCATCATGCGGATGATCGGGTCGGTGCGCAGCTTGTCCCAGGCCCCCGACAGCGTCATCAGCCCGTTGATCATGCCGCCCCATGACGGCATCCACAGCATGATCGAGAACACCATCCCCAGCGTCGCGGCCCAGTCGGGCAGCGCGGTGTAGTGCAAATGGTGCGGACCCGCCCAGATATAGAGGAAGATCAGCGCCCAGAAGTGGATGATCGACAGCTTGTAGGAATAGACCGGGCGCTCGGCCTGCTTCGGGATGAAGTAATACATCATCCCCAGGAAGCCCGCCGTCAGGAAGAAGCCGACCGCGTTGTGGCCATACCACCACTGCGTCATCGCGTCCTGCACGCCGCCGAACAGCTGCACCGACTTCGATCCGAAGATGCTGACCGGCACCGCCAGGTTGTTGATGATGTGCAGCATCGCGATGGTCACGATGAAGGACAGGTAGAACCAGTTGGCGACGTAGATATGCGGCTCGCGGCGCTTCATGATCGTGCCCAGGAACACCGCCAGATAGGCGACCCAGACGATCGTCAGCCAGATGTCCACATGCCATTCCGGCTCGGCGTATTCCTTGGAGTGGGTCGCGCCGAGGATGTAGCCGGTCGCCGCCAGCACGATGAAGAGGTTGTAGCCCCAGAAGACGAACCAGGCCAGATTTCCGCCCCAGAGCCGCGCCGCCGAAGTGCGCTGCACCACGTAGAACGAGGTCGCGATCAGCGCGTTGCCGCCGAAGGCGAAGATCACCGCGCTGGTGTGCAGGGGCCGCATCCTGCCGAAGTTGGTGTAGCCCTGCGTCAGCTCGGACAGGTTCAGCGACGGCCAGGCGAGCTGCGCGGCGATGATGACCCCGACGAGGAAGCCGACGACGCCCCAGCCCACCGTCGCGATGACGCCGGCGCGCACGACGCCGTCCATGTATTCGCCGCGAACGTCCACGGCGACCCGCTCCTGCCCCATCCCGCGCAGCGAGATCAGGAAGACCGCGCCTGCGGCCAGCATCACCGTCAGGGCGTTCACCATGTAGGCCAGATCATGCGCATAGTTGGCCGCGATTGCCGCGAGCAGCGCGATCAGGCCAAGCACGATCAGCTTGAAGCTATCCCACATCTCGATCCTGTCCCTTCAATAGTCGCCTCCCCGCCCGAATCGCGGCGGCGCGTCCGGCGGGTTGGCAGGGTTGGCTTATGCCCCACCCCATTAATGAAGCATTGATCTGGATCAACCAATAGTGCGTTCTGAAAGGGTAGTTGGGGGGGCGACAGGTTGTCGCGCATGGCCGGCAGGAGGAATTCATGGGATACAAGACGATTCTCACGGTGATCACGGGCGACCAGCAGGACGCCCAGCTCGACGCGGCGGTCGAACTCGCCCGGCGCGAGGACGCGCATCTGGACGTCTTCTGCATGATCGTGGACCAGACCCAGACCGGCTATTTCTATGCGGGCGCCTCGCCCTATGTCTTCCAGGAGGCGATCGACCGCGCCATGGCCTCGGCCGAGGCGCTGGAAAAGCGCACGCGCGCCCGCCTCGCCGCCGAGGATATCCGCTGGGGGGTCGAGGCCGCGGTGGCGCAGCTTGGGGGGCTGTCCTCGCTGGTGGGGATGCGGGCGCGGTTCGCGGATGTGGCGGTGCTGTCGCGACCCTACGGCGCGGCGGCCGCGGCCGAAGGCAGCGCGGTGGTCGAGGCGGCCCTGTTCGAGGGAACCTGCCCGGTGCTGGTGGTTCCCAGCGCGGGCCTGCCGCCGACCCTGGGCCGGCGCATCCTGATCGGCTGGAATCAATCGGGCGAGGCGCTGAACGCCGTGCGGCGGGCGATGCCGCTGCTGAAATCGGCCGACGCGGTGGAGATCGCGGCCGTCGATCCCTCGCCGCACAGCCCCGAAGGCTCGGACCCCGGCGGGGCGCTGTGCCAGATGCTCACCCGCCACGGCGTCAAGGCGAGCATTGCGGTGCTGGCCAAGACCCTGCCCTCGATCAGCGAGATGCTGCTGAAGCGGGCGCAGGAAACCGACGCCGACATGCTGGTGGTCGGCGCCTACGGCCATTCGCGCTTCCGCCAGTCGATCATGGGCGGGGCGACGCGCAGTCTGCTGGAAAAGACCACGCTGCCGACGCTGATGGCCCACTGAGGGCGCGCGCAGGTCGGGGGCCGGGTCAGCCCGCCGGGGCGGTCTCGGCCCCGTCGCCGCCGCTTTCGGCGACCAGTGCGGCGCAGTCGGGCACGATCACGTGCCGCGCCCCTTCAAGGACGATGATCCCGTCGCGCCGCAGCGCGCTCATCTGCCGGCTGACGGTTTCCAGCGTCAGCCCCAGGTAATCGGCCATGGCCTCGCGGCTCAGCGGCAGGACGATCCGGGCCTGCCCGTCCGGCCCCCTCGCGCCGCCCCGGCGGGCGAGGATCGCCAGCAGCGAGGCGATCTTCTCGCGCGCGGTCTTGCGGCCCAGCAGCAGCATCCATTCGCGGGCGGCGTCCAGCTCGTCCATCGTTATCTCCAGCAGGCGCGACGACAGCGCGGGGGTGGAGAGCAGCAGATCCTCGAACGTGCGGCGGCGATAGCAGCACAGCAGCAGGTCGGTCACGGCGGTGACGGTGTAAGCGGCGGTCTGGCGGCGCGGGCGGCCAAGGAAATCCGAGGGCAGCAGCAGCCCCACCATCTGGGTGCGCCCGTCCTCCATCGTCTGGGTCATGGCGGCGACGCCATCGACCACGGTGCCCACGAACTCCATCCGGTCGCCCGCCCAGGCGATCACCTGCCCGGCCTGGTAACGGCGGTAGTATTTCAGCGGCTCCAGCCGGCGCATGTCATCCACGTCGCAGAGCGAGCAGACCGCGCGGGGCCGCAGCCGGCAGTCGGCGCAGGAATGGTCGGCGCGGAAGGCGGCACTCGTGAAGTCCTGATTGATCTGGGTCAAGTAGCGCCTGCCTTTCCTGCTGTAGGAGCTAGTCCCATGGAACAGGAATCGCAACTCACCCGGCTTGGGCTGTTTGACGCACGTGTCCCGCGTTACACCAGCTATCCGCCATCGCCGCATTTCACCCCGGCCATCCGGGCGGACCGCTTCACCGACTGGGTGCAGGCGATCCCGGAAGGGGCGGCGATCTCGCTTTACATGCATGTGCCGTTCTGCCGGCGGCTGTGCTGGTTCTGCGCCTGCCGCACGCAGGGAACCCAGTCGGACGCCCCGGTGCGGGCCTATGCCGACATCCTGCTGGCCGAGCTGGAGCTGCTGAAGGCAAACCTCGCGCCCGGCGTCAGGCTGTCGCGACTGCACTGGGGCGGCGGCACGCCGACGCTGATGCCGCCGGACATGATGCGCCGCATCGCGGGCGCGGTGTTCGACGCCTTCCCGCTGGCCGAAGGGGCCGAGTTCTCGGTCGAGATCGACCCGTCCGAGATCGACGAGGCCCGCATGGACGCGCTGGCCGAGGCGGGGCTGAACCGCGCCAGCATCGGCATCCAGGACTTCGATCCCGCCATTCAGGCCGCCATCGGCCGCGAGCAGAGCTACGAGATCACCGCCCGCGCCGTGCAGATGATCCGCGACCGGAACATCCGCTCGCTGAACGCCGACATCCTCTATGGCCTGCCCCACCAGACGCCCGAGCGGATCGCCGAGTCGGTGCAGAAGGTCATGTCGCTGTCGCCCGACCGGATCGCGCTTTACGGCTATGCCCATGTGCCGTGGGTGGCCAAGCGGCAGGTGATGATCCCCGAGGATACCCTGCCCGACCCCCACGCCCGGCTGCGGCTGTTCGAGGTCGCCCGCGACCTGCTGGCCGCTGACGGCTATGACGAGATCGGCATCGACCACTTCGCCCGCCCCGGCGACGGGCTGGCCGTCGCGCAGAAGGCCGGGCTGCTGCGCCGGAACTTCCAAGGCTACACCGACGATCAGGCGCAGGTGCTTGTCGGGATGGGTGCGTCCTCGATCTCCCGCTTCCCGCAGGGCTATGCGCAGAACGCCCCGGCGACCGGCGCGCATGTGAAGGCGATCGGCGAGGGCCGCTTCTCGACGACGCGCGGGCACGAGTTCTCGGCCGAGGATGTCTGGCGGGCCCGGATGATCGAGGCGCTGATGTGCGACTTCGAGATCCGCGCCGAGGAGTTCATGCAGGACCACGGCTTGACCGCCGCCGCGCTGGCGGACCTGTTCGCCCCGGTGAAGGCGCAGTTCGGCGACATGGTGACGGTGGACGAACGCGGCCTGTCGATCCCGGAAGCGGGCCGCCCCCTCACCCGGATGATCGCGCGCATGTTCGACGGCTACGAGATGGAATCGCGCAGCCACAGCCCCGCCATCTGACGGACCGCCCGATCCGGCCTGCCACGCGCGGGGTTGCGCGTGGCGAGCGCCTTGCACAGTATCCCGCCGCCGGCGGATCGGGCTTTCCGATCCGACGCGACGGAGAGACGGATGCCGGACTTGTCGCCAGCGATGATGGGTTTCCTCGGCGCTTTCGCCGCCGGGTTCTGCACCACCATCGGCGCGCTTCCGGTGCTGCGCGGGCATACCTTCACGCGCGGCTTCCGCGACCTCGCCCTGGGCTTCGCGGCGGGGGTGATGCTGGCGGCATCGTTCTTTTCGCTCATCATTCCGGGGCTGCACGCGGCCGAGGGGATGCATGGCGACGGCCCGGTCCCCGCGCTCATCATCTGCGTGTCGATCCTTCTGGGGATGGGCGCGGTTCACCTGATGAACGAACACCTGCCGCACGAGCATTTCCGGCTGGGCCGCGAAGGCCCGCCCTCGGCCTCGCTGCGGCGGGTCTGGCTGTTCGTGATCGCCATCACCATCCACAACTTCCCCGAAGGGCTGGCGGTCGGCGTCGGTTTCGGCGCGGGCGGGATCGAGGGCGGGCTGCCGCTCGCCATCGGGATCGGGCTGCAGAACATCCCCGAGGGGCTCGCCGTCGCCGTCGCCCTGATGGGCGAGGGCTACACCCGCAATCGCGCGGTCGCCGTCGCCGGTCTGACCGGCATGGTCGAGCCGCTGGGCGGCCTGATCGGCGGCGCGCTGGTGGCGATCGCGGCGCCCTTCCTGCCCTGGGGCCTCGGCTTCGCGGCGGGCGCGATGCTCTATGTCATCAGCCACGAGATCATCCCCGAAACCCACCGCGCGGGCCATCAGAACAAGGCGACCTTCGGCCTTGCCGTCGGGCTGGTCCTCATGCTGTTCCTTGACGTGACGCTGGCCTGACCTCTGCCCCTTTGCGCCCGCGCCCCCGCCGTGGCAGAACGGCGCGGATGCGAGAAGGGGAATGCCGATGACCAACGATAAAACCCTTGGCGCCGCCGCCGCCTTCGGCAAGGGCAGCCACCTGCACCTGATCGACGGCTCGGCCTTCATCTTCCGCGCCTATCACGCACTGCCGCCGCTGACGCGGAAATCCGACGGCCTGCCCATCGGCGCGGTCGCGGGGTTCTGCAACATGCTGTGGAAATACCTCCAGGAAGCGCGCGGCGACGAGGCTCCGACCCATGCGGCGGTGATCTTCGACCACTCGGCCCGCACCTTCCGCAACGACATCTTCGGCGACTACAAGGGCAACCGGCCCGAGCTGCCCGAGGATCTCAAGCCGCAATTCCCCCTGACGCGCGAGGCGACGCGCGCCTTCAACCTGTCCTGCATCGAGATCGAGGGGTTCGAGGCCGACGACATCATCGCCTCGCTCGCCTGCCAGGCGCGGAATGCGGGCGGGCGGGCGACGATCATCAGCTCCGACAAGGACCTGATGCAACTCGTGGGCGACGGCGTCGAGATGCTGGACCCGATCAAGAACAAGGCCATCGGCCGCGACGAGGTGTTCGAGAAGTTCGGCGTCCCGCCCGAGCGGGTCGTGGACGTGCAAGCGCTGGCCGGCGATCCGACCGACAACGTGCCGGGCGCGCCCGGAATCGGGATCAAGACCGCCGCGCAACTCATTCAGGAATACGGAGATCTTGAAACCCTGCTGGCGAGCGCCGAGCAGGTCAAGCAGCCCAAGCGCCGCCAGACGCTGATCGATCATGCCGAGCAGATCCGCATCTCCAAGCAACTGGTTCAGCTCGACTGCGACATGACGCTGGATTTCAACCTGGAAAGCCTGGAGCTGCGCAGCCCCGATCCGATGGCGCTGATGGAGTTCCTGAACCGGATGGAGTTCCGCACGCTGACCAACCGGGTGGCCGAACGCTTCAAGGCCCCTCCGCCCGAGGTCGCGCCCCCCGCCCCGGTGGGGGATGCGCCCGAAGCGCCCGAGTTTCCCCCGGTGGACTGCGCGTCCTACGTCACCATCCGCGACGCCGACACGCTGCGGACATGGCTGGACGCGATCCGCCAGCAGGGGGCGTTCGCGCTAGACACCGAGACCACCAGCCTCGACGAGATGCAGGCCGAGCTTGTCGGCATCTCGATCTGCCCCGGCGTGGGCATGGCGGCCTATATCCCGCTGGGCCATGTCGCGGGCGAGGCCGACCTGTTCGGCGGCGGCAGCCGCGCCGAGGGGCAGATGGACATGGACGAGGCGCTGGCGCTGCTCAAGCCCGTGCTGGAAAACCCCGCGATCCTGAAGATCCTGCATAACGCCAAGTATGACTGGAAGCTGCTCGCCCGCCACGGCATCCGCGTCAGCCCCGTCGATGACACCATGCTGATGAGCTATGCCCTGAACGCCGCGCTGCACAACCACGGCATGGACGAGCTGGCCGACCGCTATATCGGCCACCGCTGCATGCCGATCAAGGAGCTGATCGGCTCGGGGAAAAGCCAGGTCACCTTCGCGCAGGTGCCGATCGACAAGGCCACCGCCTATGGCGGCGAAGATGCCGAGATCACCTGGCGGCTGTGGCAGATCTTCCGCCCGCAGCTTCCCGCCGCCGCCGTCACCACCGTTTACGAGACGCTGGAACGCCCGATGATCGAGGTACTGGCGGGGATGGAGATGGCGGGCGTGCTGATCGACAGCCAGCATCTGCGCACCATGTCAGGCGCCTTCGCGCAGAAGATGGCGGCGCTGGAGGATGAGGCCCACGCGCTCGCCGGCGGCAGGTTCAATCTCGGCTCGCCCAAGCAACTGGGGGAGATCCTGTTCGGCCAGATGGGGCTGGCCTCGGGCCGCTCGGGCAAGTCCGGGGCGCTGTCCACCGCCGTGGACGTGCTGGAGGATCTGGCCGCCGAGGGGCAAGAACTGCCGGCGAAGATCCTCGACTGGCGGGCCATGTCGAAGCTGAAATCGACCTATACCGACGCGCTGCCGACCTTCGTGAACCCGGAGAGCGGGCGCGTCCACACCAGCTATTCCATCGCCGGAGCCTCGACCGGGCGGCTGGCGTCCACCGATCCGAACCTTCAGAACATCCCCGTGCGGACCGACGAGGGCCGCCGCATCCGCGAGGCGTTCGTCGCCCCGCCCGGCAAGCGGCTGGTGTCCCTGGATTACAGCCAGATCGAACTGCGCATCCTCGCCCATATCGCCGACATCCCGGCCCTGAAACAGGCGTTCCGCGACGGCATCGACATCCACGCCATGACCGCCAGCCAGATGTTCGGGGTGCCGGTCGAAGGCATGGACCCGATGATCCGGCGGCAGGCCAAGGCGATCAACTTCGGGGTGATCTACGGCATCTCGGGCTTCGGCCTCGCGCGGAACCTGCGCATTCCGCGGGCCGACGCGCAGGCGTTCATCGACACCTACTTCAAGCGCTTCCCGGAAATCCGCGCCTACATGGACGAGACGGTGAAGAACGCCAAGCGCGACAACTTCGTGCGGACCCTCTTCGGCCGCCGGATCAACACGCCCGGCATCAACCAGTCCGGCCCGGCGGCGGGCGGGGCGAAGCGGGCGGCGATCAACGCGCCGATCCAGGGGACCGCCGCCGACATCATCCGCCGCGCCATGATCCGCATGGACCGCGCCATCGAGGGCCTGCCGGCAAAGATGCTGCTGCAGGTCCATGACGAGCTGGTGTTCGAGGCCGACGAGGACGCCGTGGACACCCTCGTCGCCCGCGCGCGCGAGGTGATGGAGGGCTCGGCCGCCCCCGCCGTGCATCTGTCGGTGCCGTTGGTGGTAGACGCGGGCCACGGGCTCAATTGGGCCGAGGCGCATTGATGGGGCATTCGCACGGGCATCGGCACGGCGATTCCCACGCGCACGGGGCGGATCTCGGCGAACGCGGGCTGCTGTGGGCCGTCGTCATCAACCTTGCGCTGACCGTCGCGCAGATCGCCGGGGGGTCCATTGCGGGATCGGTCGCATTGGTCGCGGACGGGGTGCATAACCTCAGCGACGCGATGGCGCTGTTTCTGGCCTTCGGAGCGCGGAGGTTGGCGCGGCGGTCTGCCACGCCGCAGATGAGCTTCGGCTGGGGCCGGGCGGAAATCCTCGCGGCCTTCGTCAACTACATCGCGCTGATCGCCGTATCGCTCTGGCTGATGGTCGAGGCCGTGGGGCGACTGTTCGACCCGCCGCAGGTGCAGGGCGGGCTGGTCATGGCGCTGGCGGGTTTGGCGCTGGTGGTCGATCTGGGGACCGCCTGGCTGACGATGCGGCTTGCGAAGGAAAGCGTGAACATCCGCGCGGCGTTCCTGCACAACCTCGCCGATGCCGGCGTGTCGGTCGCGGTGCTGATCGGCGGGGCGCTGATCTGGGCGTTCGGCTGGCAGATCGCCGACCCGGTGCTGACGATCCTGATCTCGGTGGTGATCCTGTGGCACATCCGCGGCGACATCGTGCCGATCCTGCGGATGCTGATGCTGGGGGCACCTGCGGGCGTGGGCCTTGAGGCGATCCGGGGCGAGTTGACCTCGGTTCCCGGCGTGCTGGACGTCCACCATCTGCATGTCTGGCAGATCGACGAGCGGCGGCTGTCGGCGGAAATGCACGTCGTCATGGCCGAGGATGCCGACCTTTTCGCCGTCCGCGACGCGGTCAAGGCGCGGCTGGCGGAGCGTTTCGGCATCCGCCATTCGACCGTCGAGGTGGAAACGCCCTCAAGCGGCTGCGCGGATGATACGGCGCAGGCTCATCCGCATGACCACGGCCCCGCGCATCGCCACTGACGGATCAGTGCCCCAGCGCGTGCTCGCGGTCGATGACGAAGCGCTTGTCGCAATAGCCGCAATCGACGAAGCCCACATCGGGCGAGATCGCCATCCACACCAGCGGATGACCCAGGCCCAGCTCCTCGTCGCCCACGCAGCTCACCTTCCATGTCGTCACGACCTGCGTTGCCGGCGGGGCGAGCGGCTCGGCTGCCGGGTCCTGGTTCGTGGAGAGCGAATCTTCCGTGGGCATGGCGTGCGACATTCAGGCGGCTCACTTGTGCATGCGGGCGAAGCCCGGTTTAAAGGACGCGCCATTCTAGCCAACCCGCCCGGCTGAACAAGGCCGCCCAGCCGATGAGACGCCCATGCCCCCCGCCCCCACGCATCCGCAGAACGCCATCCAGATCACCGCCATGCGCAAGACCTACGCCGCCGAAGGCCGCGCCCCGGCGAAAGAGGCGCTGCGCGGCCTTGACCTCGCCATACCCGCCGGCTCGATCTTCGGGCTGCTGGGGCCGAACGGGGCGGGGAAATCGACGCTCATCAACATCATGGCGGGGCTGGTCAACAAGACCTCCGGCCGGGTCCAGATCTGGGGTTACGATCAGGACGTGAACCCGCGCCAGTCCCGCGCCGCCATCGGCGTCATGCCGCAGGAACTGAACATCGACCCGTTCTTCACCCCCCGCGCCAGCCTCGAGGTGCAGGCGGGGCTTTACGGCGTGCCCAGGCGCGACCGCTGGACCGACGAGGTACTGGAACTGGTCGGGCTGACCGAACAGGCGGAAAGCTATACCCGCCAGCTTTCGGGCGGGATGAAGCGGCGGCTGCTGCTGGCCAAGGCGCTGGTCCACAAGCCGCGCATCCTCGTTCTGGACGAACCGACGGCGGGCGTGGACATTGCCCTGCGCGAGATGCTGTGGACCAACGTCCGCCGCCTGAACGAACGCGGGATGACGGTGATCCTGACCACCCATTATCTGGAAGAAGCGCAGGAGATGTGCGACGAGATCGCCATCATCGACCACGGCTCGGTCGTCGCCCATGACAGCACGTCGAGCCTGCTGGCCCGCGCCGAGACCAAGACGCTGGTCGTCGATCCGGGCGAATGGGCGGGCGATCTGCCGCCCCTGCCGGAAGGCGTGAAAGCCGAGCGGCGCGGGAACGGCACGCTCGCCCTCAGCTACGCGCCGGGGCAGATGCAGGCGGACCAGATCATCGACCGCCTGCGCGCGGCGGGGGTGCCGATGCTGGACCTGCAGACGGAACAGCCCGACCTTGAGGACGTGTTCCGCCAGCTGACCGGCTGAGCGTCAGGGGCGCGAGACCATCCGGCCCATATTGTTGCCGCCCAGCAGGTGCAGGTGGAAATGCGGCACCTCCTGCACCCCGTCCTCGCCGGCGTTGGTGATGGCGCGGAAGCCGTTGCCGCCGCTCTCGGGCGCGATCCCCTCCTGCCTGGCCACCTGCGCGACCAGACGGTTGAAGGCCACGATCTCGGCGTCCGAGGCCTTCGCGGCGAAATCGTCATACGCGATGTAGGGCCCTTTGGGGATCACCAGCACATGCACCTTCGCCTGCGGGCGGATGTCGCGGAAGGCCAGCGCGTGTTCGTTCTCGGCCACGGTGTCGTTCGGGATCTCGCCGCGCAGCATGCGGGCGAAGATGTTCTGGTCGTCGTAGCTGGTGGTCATCGAAGGGTTCCTCCTCAATCGGCAAACAGATGTTCGGTCTCGGCCAGCCGCTGCGCAACCTCGTCGTCCACGCCGAGGAACGCGGCCAGCGTCCGCGCCGTTTCGTCCAGCGGCGCCTGCCCCGAGACGATATGCAGCACCGGCAGGTCGAGATCGCGGATCCGCTCGGCCTCGTGTTCCAGCGCGCTGCGGACAGCGGGCACCAGCCGTGCGATCGTGCCCTCGGCCGCCGCGTCCGATGCAAGGCCCGCGCGGCGGATGTGACCGCGGATGTAATCCTCGTCAAAGTCGGATTCGATCAGCAGGACGCGCACATCGGCCCGGTCGTTCAGGAAATCCTGCACCAGCCCCAGCGCCGCGGGGTCGAGGCAGATCACCAGCCGCTTGCGGTCGAACTGCTTGAACAGCATCCGCAGCAGCGCCCGGCGGTGGCGTTCGCGCTTGGCGACGGTCGTCTCGATCCCGCCCATGTCGGGCAGCGCGGCGTCCTGCTCGTTGAACAGGTAATCGACGGCGGCCAGCCCGGCATGGTCGCGGATCGCCGCCGTCAACCGCTTGGCGACGTGCCATTTCTTGCAGACCACCATCATCAGCGTCCGGTCGCGGCCGAGGTTCCCCTCGGCTTCCCAGAAGCGTTCCCCGAAGCGGTGCCCGATGCGGCCCCGCTGGGTCAGGAAGCGGTAAAGCCCCGTCGCCTCGTTCGAGATCGAGAACGCCGTATCCTCGGCCTGCCACAAGGCTCCGAGCCGCTGGCGCAGCTCGATCGCGTCAGTGCTGATCTTGCGGGCGAACAGGAAATCCTGCCCCAGCAGCAGGTCGTAATGGTCGTTGTAGAACGTCACCGGCATCCCGTAGTCGGTGAACATCAGGAAGGTCAGCGTGCGCGAGCGGATCTCGCGCTTGGGCACCACATGCGGCACCAGCGTCTGGAAGAACGTCTCGTCGGGAATCCAGGTCGTGGCGAAGAACCGCATCACGTCGGGGCGGCTGTCGCAGAACTCCAGCACCTTCTCGACCGTCTGGCGGCGCAGGCACCACCATTGCGAGCCGATCATCACCTGGATGTCGTCGGGCACCTTGCGGGTCAGGCCCAGCCGCTTCTGCAGCTCGTAGCTGCCATAGAACAGGCGAGGCCGGGTGCGCTCGTTGAAGAAGAACCGATAGATCAGCCGCTCTTCCTTGAAGCCGGTCTTGATCCAGTCGCTGGCGAAAAAGTCGAAGTTCTCGATGTAGTCCACGTCCTCGGCATCGAGGAAGTCATGCGCATAGGCGGCCGACTTGATCGGCATGCAGTCGCCCGAGAGCATGTAGAAATGGGTGGCGTGGGGGAACGCCTCGACCGCCGCCCGCACCGCCTGAAGGCTGGCCGCCACCAGCGACCATTCGCCCCAGCCGCATTTCAGCCGGCGGGCGGCGAATGTCACCCCAGGGTTGTCGCGCAGCGCCTCGTAGATTGTGTCGAAGTCGGCCTGCTTCGCGCGGGCGTCGAAATGAATCGAGACGTAGTCGCCCGACTCCGTCAGCCGGCGGGCCTGCGCGATCAGCCCCTTGGGGTCCTTGTGCGTGAGCAGGATGAAGGCGATCCGTGCCATCGCTCATGGCCTCGCGCGTTGCGGAAGTGGTCAAAAAAACGCCTGGGGCCGTTGCCCGGCCCGCCGCGATCTGCTTTGAGTGCATAGCGATTTCCGCCCTGTGGGCAACCCGGTCCCCCGACGAATGGAACGACGATCATGAACTTTCCCGGCACCTGGATGACCGAAAGCGGCAGCCTCGTCTATCGGGTGGTGCCCAAGTGTGCGTGCTCGTCCATCGGGCAGATCATGTATCACTCGGACAACGGCCGCTACTTCGACGGCGACATCCACGATTCAACCGAAGGGCTGCACAAGTGGAACCAGCCCGACAGCCAGGAGCCGATCCGGCAGGCGGTGCTGGCCCGCAGCGCGCAGACCTTCACGGTGGTCCGCAACCCCTATGCGCGCGTGCTGTCGTCGTTCTTCGACAAGATCTGCGGCATCCAGCGCAACGGCAAGCGCTATCGCGGCAATCTGGTGCCGCAGCTGATCCAGCGCTACGGGATCGAGGTCGGCTCGCCCGAGGATGACTTCGACTTCGACCAGATCACCTCGTTTCGCCGCTTCCTTCTGTTCGCGCGCGACACCATCCGCTGGCGCCGGCCGATGGAGCCGGACATCCACTGGTCGGCCATGTCGGGCCATATCGCCACGTTCATCGTGAATGGCGGGCGCTATGACAGCATCTTCTATACCGAGGATTTCAACGGCGGCATGCGCAAGGTGCTGGACAAGGCCCCGCTGCGCCACGACCTCGACCTGGACGCGGTGCCGCGCTTCAACGAATCCGAAGGGCACGGGCCCAAGCGGGCGCACAAGGTCAGCGAGTATTTCGACGACCTGTCGCAGCATCTGATGTGGGAAATCTACAAGCGGGACTTCCAGCTGTTCCGCTATGACTTCGACAATCCCGACAACAAGATGCCCAAGGGCGAGGTCGATCTGGACGAGGTGCATCGGAAGCTGGGGCGGTAACGGCGAGCCTTCCCGGCATCCCTTGCCGCAGTCCCGCTGAAGGAAACGGGCCACAAGCCCGTTTCCGTGCGGTCGTTCGAAGTCAGCACTCCAGAGGGACGCGCCAGCACGGGTGGGCGTGAACGCGCCCGCCAAGCGGCGGGCGGGCGCGTCCCGGTCCGCTTTGGGCGGACCGGGGGATCAGGCGGATAGCAGCGATTTCAACATCACTCGGGCTTCGCGGCCCGTCGCAGCGAAGCGTCCTAACCCGCGATCCGCTCCACCTCGTCCATGACCAGCACCTGCGCCCGTTCCGGCGTCAGGCTCTGGTCCAGCACCGCGCGCAGCCATGCGCCGTCGATCAGCGCGCCCAGCCTGTCGGCGAGCAGCGCGGCATCCTCGCAGCCAAGCCCCCGCAGCGCGTGGATCAGGTTCGACCGCAACCGCCGGTGATAGACATGCAGCAGCCGCGCCGCCTGTGGGTCCGCCGGGGCCAGCGCATAGAAGTTCAGCCAGGCCGACACCGTGGGATGGTCGAAGTTCCCCCCGGCCAGGCTTTCCCGCACGATCGCCCGCAACCGCTCCGCCGGCTCGGACGTTTCCGACAGGGCGGCGCCCACGCCGTCGCCATAGACGGACATGATGTGCCGCATCGCCGCCAGGAAGATATCGCCCTTCGAGCCGAAGTAGTGATGGGCCAGCGCAGACGACATCCCCGCCTTGGCCGCAATCTCGGCGACGGTCACGTCCAGCGAGCCGGAACGGCCCACCGTGTCGATTGTGGCATTGATCAGCGCCGCCTTTCGGATAGGTTCGGCCCCAACTTTGGGCATGACGGAACCCCCGGCAAAATCAGACCTGCGCCGATTCTCTTTAGCCCGCTGTTTATTGACTCGTCAATCAAGAAAAGAAGGACCGCCCCCATGACCCTCCGCCTCGCCCCGCTCGCGCTGATCGCCGCCCTGCCCTTCGCCGCGCTTCCCGCCGCCGCGCAGTCGGCGACCGAGCCCGCCGAGTGCCGGCAGGTCACGTTCTCGGACGTGGGCTGGAGCGACATCACCGCCACGACCGCCATTGCGACCACGGTGCTGGAGGCGCTCGGCTACCAGACGGACGTGCAGTTCCTGTCGCTGCCGGTGACGTTCAGCGCCCTGTCCACCGACGATCTGGACGTGTTCCTCGGCCTCTGGATGCCCACGATGGAGGCCGATATCGCCCCCTACCGCGACGCCGGCACCATCGACGTTCTGCCCCAGCCGAACCTGACCGGTGCGAAATACACACTGGCCACCAACAAGGCGGGCGCCGATCTGGGCATCACCGACTTCGCCTCGATCGCCGCCCACGCCGACGCGCTGGACGGCAGGATCTACGGGATCGAGCCGGGCAATGACGGCAACCGGCTGCTGCTGGACATGGTGGCGCGGGACTTGTTCGGCCTTGGCACGTTCGAGATCATCGAATCGTCTGAACAAGGAATGCTGGCGCAGGTCTCGCGCGCGGAGCGGGCGGGCGATCCGATCGTGTTCCTCGGGTGGGAGCCGCATCCGATGAACGCCGAATACGAGATGACCTACCTGCCCGGCGGCGACGAGGTGTTCGGGCCGAACCTCGGCGGGGCCGAGGTCTATACCGTCACCCGCGCGGGCTATGTCGCCGAATGCGCGAATGTGGGCCGCCTGATCCAGAACCTCGAATTCACCTTGCCGATGGAGAACGAGATCATGGCGGCGATCCTGAACGACAACGCCGAACCCGCCGACTCGGCGCGCGAATGGCTGCAGGCCAACCCCGATGCGGCCACTGCCTGGCTGGACGGCGTGACCGCCATCGACGGGGGCGACGCCCAGGCCGCGCTGACCGCCGCACTGGCCGAGTGACCGCGCGCTCATGGAGTTCCTCACCGACCTGCTGACCGAAACCAAGATCCCGGTCGGCAGGACCGCACGGCAGGTTTTCGACTGGCTGCGCACCCATGCCGCGCCGATCTTCGACGTGATCGCCGGGGCGCTCGACTGGCTGATCTACGGCTTCCAGTCCCTGCTGGAAGTGCCGCATCCGCTGGTGTTCACCGCCGGCGCCGTGCTGCTGGCATGGGTGATGCAGCGGCGGGTGTCGGTCTGCGTGCTGGTCGGGGCGGGGCTGCTGTTCATCCTCAACCAGGATTACTGGGACGAGACGATGCAGTCGCTGACGCTGGTGCTGTCGGCGGGCGTCGTCTGCATGGCGGTCGGGGTGCCGATCGGCATCGCCGTCGCCCACCGCCCGCGCCTCTACAGCTGGATCAAGCCGGTGCTGGACCTGATGCAGACGCTGCCGAGCTTCGTCTATCTGATCCCCGCCATCGTGTTCTTCGGCATCGGCATGGTGCCGGGGCTGATCGCGACGGTGATCTTCGTGCTGCCCGCCCCGATCCGGCAGACCCATCTGGGCATCACCTCGACCCCGACCGAGCTGATCGAGGCGGGCCGCGCCTTCGGCGCCACCCCGCGCCAGCTTCTGTGGAAGGTCGAATTGCCGAGCGCCCGGCCGCAGATCATGGCCGGGCTGAACCAGACGATCATGCTGTCGCTGTCCATGGTGGTGATCGCGGCGCTGGTCGGGGCCTCCGGTCTCGGGGTGCCGGTGGTGCGGGCGCTGAACACCGTCAACACCGCGCTCGGCTTCGAATCGGGGCTGGTGATCGTCGTGGTGGCGATCGTGCTGGACCGCATGCTCAGCATCAGGAGGCCGAAATGACCGCGCCCGCAAAGCCCCCGGCGGTGATCTTCGACCGCGTGTCGGTCGTCTTCGGGGACGCGCCGGAAAAGGCCCTGCCGCTGATGGATCAGGGCATGGACCGCGGCCCGATCCGCGAGGCGACCGATCAGGTGCTGGGCGTCCACGACTGCTCGCTGACCGTCGGTCAGGGCGAGACCGTGGTGCTGATGGGCCTGTCCGGCTCGGGCAAGTCCACGCTGCTGCGGGCGGTCAACGCGCTCGCCCCCGTGGTCCGGGGCGAGGTGGCGATCCGCACCGATAGCGGCATGGTCAGCGTCACCCGCGCCGGCGACCGCACCCTGCGCGATCTGCGGCTGAAGAACGTCGCGATGGTGTTCCAGAAATTCGGCCTGCTGCCGTGGCGCACGGTGCGCGACAATGTGGGGCTGGGGCTGGAGTTCGGCGGGATGCCCAAGGCCGAGCGGCGGGCGCGCGTGGACGAGCAGCTCGCCCTCGTCGGTCTGTCGGAATGGGCCGACCGGCCGGTCAGCGACCTGTCGGGCGGGATGCAGCAGCGCGTCGGCCTTGCCCGCGCCTTCGCCACCCAGGCGCCGATCCTGCTGATGGACGAGCCGTTCTCGGCGCTCGACCCGCTGATCCGGGCGCGGTTGCAGGACGACCTGCTGAAGCTTCAGGCCAGCCAGCGCCGCACGATCATCTTCGTCAGCCACGATCTGGACGAGGCGTTCAAGCTGGGCAACCGCGTCGCGCTGATGGAGGGCGGGCGGATCATCCAGCTGGGCACCGCGCGCGAGATCATCCAGAACCCGGCGACGCCCTATGTCGAAGCGTTCGTGCGCCACATGAACCCGATGGAGGTGCTGACCGCCGGCGATCTGGCCGAGCCGGGCGAGGCTTCCGGCACGCCCCTGCCCCGCGAGTTGCCGGCGCGCGACGTGATGGCGGCGCTCGGCGCGGCGGATGCGCTGCCGCTTCAGGGCGGGGGCCGCGTCAGCCGGGCGGGAGTGCTGGCCCGTCTCGTCGATCCGCGCTGCTGAGGATCCGGCGGCGCGAGGACAGTTGCGCCTCGCGCCACGTCATCCAGCTGATCGCGCCGATCATCACCGCGCCGCCGACCAGCACCCACGGGTCCAGCGGCTCGTGGAAGACGGCGAAGCCCAGCAGGCTGGCCCAGATCAGCTGCAGGAACGTCACCGGCTGCGTGACCGTCATCGGCGCGGCGGCGAAGGCGCGGGTCATGCAGTAATGCGCCGCCGTGCCGCAGGCCGCGGCGGCCGCCAGCGCCCCATACTCGGCCCCGCTCGGCGGCACCCAGACCAGCGCCGCGACCGGCGCGAGGCCGACCGTGACGATCAGCGACAGCATCGCGACGACCGCGGCGGGCGGCGCCAGTCTCGACAGCGGTTTCGCGACCAGATAGGACGCGCCGAAGCAGCAGGCGGCGGCCAACTGCGCCAGATGGCCCGTCTGCAGCTCGCGCATCCCCGGCCGCAGCACGATCAGCGCGCCGATCAGCGCCACGGCGATGGCGAGCGTGCGCCGCCAGCCCAGACGCTCGCCCAGGAACAGCGCCGCGCCCGCCGTCACGATGATGGGGTTGAGAAAGCCGATCGCCGTCACCTCGGCCACGGTGATCCGCGCCATCGCATAGAACCAAAGCGTCACTGCGAAGACATGGACCGAGCCGCGCAGCAGGAACAGCCGCCACGTCGCGCGCGGAAACCCGCCCCGCAGCGCCGCCGCGAGGGGCGCGAACAGGAACAGCACCCCGAAGCCGAAGCGCAGAAAGGCCGACTGCGCCGCCGGCAGGTCCGCGCCGATCCAGCGCACGATGCCGTTCACCCCGACGAAGAACAGGGTCGTCAGGACCATCCACCCGATCCCGATCAGGTTGGCGCGGCTCTGCTGGTCGGAATACGGTGCGGTGAGGTCCATCCCGCCCTGTTGCGCCCCCCGCGCGGCGGTTGCAAGCGTCCCTCTCATCCCCCGAGGATCAGCGCCGCGGCGATCGTCCACATCACCGCCCCCACCGCGACATCCAGCACCCGCCACGCCGCGGGCCGGGCGAACAGCGGCGCGAGCAGCCGCGCCCCGTAGCCGAGCGAGAAGAAGAACAGGACCGAGCCGCTCATCCCGCCGAGCGCGAAGGCCGCCTTGTCCTCGTATCCCGACGAGACGGCCCCCAGCAGCACCACGGTATCCAGATAGACATGCGGGTTCAGCCAGGTCAGCGCCGCGATGGTGGCCAGCGTCGCGGCAAGCGTCGGCTCCGCCGCGCCTGTCGCCCGCAGCGCCTCGTCGCCGGCCCATGCGGCGCGGAAGGAGCGCAGCCCATACCAGACGAGGAACGCCGCCCCGCCCCAGCGCATCGCCGACAGGAACCACGGCGCGCGGGCGGCGATGGCCCCCGCCCCCGCCACCCCGGCGGCGATCAGCACCGCGTCGGACAGCGCGCAGAACAGGCAGACGGCGAAAACATGCTGCCGCCTCAGGCCCTGCTTCAGCACGAAGGCGTTCTGCGCCCCGATGGCGACGATCAGCGACAGGCCCGTGCCCATTCCGGCAAGGAATGTCGTGGGCGAAAGGCCGGGGGCGAGAAGAGGCATGGGTTCCGCCGTCTGCGAGGGCCCGGCCCATGTGCCATGCTTCACGCCATCATGAAACCGAAGATTCTGACGACATTGCGCGGCTTTCGGCGGGATGACTTCGTTGCCGATGCCATCGCGGGCGTGATCGCCTCGCGCGTGCCGCCCGGCGCCGGGCTGCTCACGGCCATCGTCGCGATATTCCTGCTTGCTACGCTCGGCGGCAACAGCGTGCAGATCGGCGGTGTGACCGGGGCGTTCATCGTCGTCGTCGCCGGGGTGGTCGCGACCCACGGGCTGACGGGCTGATCCTCGCCACGCGGCTCGCCAGCCTCATCCTGATCGCCGCCGGGCTGATGCGACCGGGGGGCTGGTGGAATACGTCCCCGAGCCGGTCATCAACGGCTTCACCATCGCCGCCAACCAGGTCGCGGACCTGTCGGGCATGACGGTCGAGGCGCCCGCCGCGTTCCTCCCCAAGATCGCCGTGCTGTGGGAGGCGCGGGACATCATCCATCCGGCGAGCCTCGCGACCGGCCTGCTGACGATGGTGCTGATCGCGGCCCTGCGCCGCGCATGGCCGCGCTTTCCGGGGCTGGTGGTGGCTGTCAGCGCCACCTCGGCGCTCGCCGTGCTACTCAATCTGCCGGTGGAAACGCGCGACGGCCGGTGATCCCGAACGGACCGCGCCGCATCCGCCTGCATCCATTCGATGCCGAACCCTACAAGCGCAGAAACCTCGTCGAACGTGCCTTCTGCCGCATCAAGGACTTCAGACGCGTCGCCACCCGATACGACAAACTGGCATGCACTTACGCCGCCGCCATTGCTCTCGCCGCTATCGTGGCTTTGTGGTTATGAGTCTCGGCCCTAGCATTCCCCGCCGCTGCTGTGAGCGAAAGGCGGCGCGCCGTTGGGAAACAGCCCCGACGCACCGGGCAAGACAGTAGTGTCCTACCGTCATTGCGCAGCTTGCCTTCGTCATGACGACAGGCGCGGCGATCATGGACCGGGGCGGCGGGGCTGTCCCCGGTTCCTTATTGATAGGCCTGCGATCCTGACCTGCCACTGGTCCTTCATCCAGCCGCGACCGGAGCCCTTTGGTTATTGCTCTGCCTACCAACTTTGGACCGCAGGAAACTGGAGTTTTCCGACTCTGTCACGACGGCGGGCTGGTGACGCCGTCGGGGAAGTGCAGCGCGCTCGGGACGTTGTAGCCAATGGCGCGATGGGGTCGATCATCGTTGTAGTGTCTGGCCAATTCCCCGGTTTTTCGGCCGCATCGGCAAGGCTCATGATGAGCCCAGTTGAGATGCTTTGACAATCGCTGAGCCTCTTGTTCATCTTCCTTCGTCTCCGCCAGCAAGCCACTCATCTCTACTTCGCTCCGCCGGCTTCCATCCAGCCATGGCTGCGTCCCGAGCGGCGCCAAGCGGCAACGCAGCACCACCCGCCGCGGAACTTCCCGGTCCAGACCCGGTTACACCCCCGGCCCTTTCGCCACTGGTGGTTGATGGGGCACCGTGGGAGGAGAACCATGCGCGCATCGACGATCCTGACCGGCCTGCCCGCCGCCCTTCTGCTGGCGGCGCCCGTCCATGCACAGGAAGTCCTGACCGGCGAGGCCGCCTTCGGCAGCGCCGAGAACGACAGCCCCGGCATCCGCCGCCACATCACCGCGGCGGATCTGCCGCCGCCCAGCCATCACGAGAACGACCCCGAAACGCCCGATTTCGAGAACGCGCCGACGCTCGTCGATCCGCCGGAAGGGGCGATGCCGCAGGTGCCCGAGGGCTTCGCCGTGGAGGTCTTCGCCACCGGCCTGACCCAGCCCCGCGTCATCCGCGTCGCGCCGAACGGCGACATCTTCGTGTCCGAAAGCGAGGCAGGCCGGGTGTCGGTCTTTGCCGCTGACGCCGCCGCGCCGGCCGAGCCGGAGGTCTTCGCCGAGGGGCTGGACCGACCGTTCGGGATCGCCTTCTTTCCGCCGGAGAACCCCGAGTTCATCTATGTCGGCGCGGCCGACCAGGTCGTCCGCTATCCCTATGCCGAAGGCGACCGGCAGGCTTCCGGCGAGGCCGAGGTCATCATTCCCGACATTCCCACGACGCGGCACTGGACCCGCGATCTGGCCGTTGCGCCGGATGGCGAGCGGCTGTTCGTGTCGATCGGCTCGGCCTCGAACGTCGCCGGCGCCATGCCGGACGAGCCGCCCGAGGACATCGCCGCGTGGGAGGAAGCCCACGGCCGCGGCGGCGCCTGGGGCGACGAGACCGACCGCGCCGTGGTGCGCGTCTTCGATCCCGAAGGCGATACGGTCGAGACCTACGCCACCGGCCTGCGGAACTGCTCGGGCATGCTGGTGCATCCGGACACGGACGCGCTGTGGTGCACCGGGAACGAGCGCGACCATATCGGCCCGAACCTCGCCCCCGACTACCTGACCACCATCGAGGAAGGCGGCTTCTACGGCTGGCCGTGGTATTACGCGGGCGACAACGAGGACCCGGCCCATGCCGGCGAGCGGCCCGACCTGTCCGAGGACTCGATCCTGCCCGAGGTGCTGCTGCAGGCGCATTCCTCGACGATGCAGCTCGACCTCTATGACGCGGACGCGTTCCCCGAGGAATATCACGGCAGCATCTTCGCCACGATGCGCGGGTCGTGGAACCGCGAGGTCCGCACCGGCTACAAGGTGGTCCGCGCCCTGATGGAGGATGGCGAGCCGACCGGCGTCTATGAGGACTTCATGACCGGATTCGTGCTGAACGAGAACGAGGTCTGGGGCCGCCCGACCGGCATCCACGTCATCCCGGACGGGTCCATGCTGGTCAGCGACGACGCCAACGGCATAATCTACCGGGTGACGCACGAGGCGGCGCAATAAGAAAGCGCGCATGCCCCGCCATTCCTCGGAAGGCGGGGCTGTTCCGTCGGTTGTTGTCAGGCAGCCGCCACGCGCAACAGAAAAGGGGCGGCAGTTGCCTGCCGCCCCCTTGTCGTGACCGGAGAAAATTACTGCGCCGCGGCGCGGGCCTGCTCCAGCCAGCCGTCCACCGCCTCGCGGTTTTCGGTGATCCACGCCGAGGCATGCGCCTCGACATCGGAATCGCCCGCGTTCATCTGCGCGTTCTGGGCATAGACGTCGGTCAGCGGAACCTCGGCGGCTTCCAGCAGCGCGCGAACGGCGGGGTTTTCCCCGAGGAAGTCGCTGTTCACGACCGACACGATGTTGTTGGCCGGGAAGCCGAGCCGGCAGGGATCGTTCACGCAGCCCTCCACGCCCTCGCGAGTGGCGGCGTCGGCGAGCGACTCGATCTCCTCGGGCAGGCTGACCTCGGGCACCTCGATCCAGACGACGTCCTCGCCGGGGACGAGTTCGTTCACGGTCCAGTTCGGGGTCCAGGTGTAGAACAGGATCGGCTCGCCCGCCTGATAGGACGAGACCGCATCCGCCATCGCGGCGGCATAGCCGGCCTTCACCGGGTTCACGTGGTCGCGCAGCTCATAGGCGTCGAGGTGATGCTCGATGACGTTCTCGCAGCCCCAGCCGGGCGGGCAGGCGACCATGTCGGCCTTGCCGTCGCCGTCGCGGTCGAAGGCTTCCTTGACGTCGTCGCGCTTGAAATCCTCCAGCGAGGTGATGCCCATCGCGTCGGCGCTGGCCTTGTCCACCAGATAGCCTTCGAGCGCGGCGCCGCTGGCCGCGGTGTCCACGATCTCGGCGGTGCCTTCAAAGGCCGTGCGGTAGGGGTCGTGGATCGGGAACCAGCCATCCACCCACATGGTCACGTCGCCATAGCCGACCGACTGGTAGAAGGCGGGGTTGTCGAGCGTCATCGGCGCGCTGACCTCGTAGCCGAGTTCCTCCAGCATCTGGCTGAAGATCGCGGTCTGGAACCAGCCGGTGTCCCAGGTGGGCTGGGCCATGGTGATCGAGGTGCCCTCGCCGGGCTGATCCTGTGCGAACGCGGGTGCGCCAGCAAGGACCGCGATGGTGGCAAGGGCGGTAAGGGTCTTGTCGAGACGGGGTTTCATCCGGGTCTCCTTCTTCTTTTCAGTTCAAATGGACGGGCCGAACACCGGCTCGCCATGCGGAACGGGCGGTTCAGCCCGCCTTCTGGGCCCCCACCGGCGCGGCGCTGCCGCGCAGGCGGAGGAAGTTCGCCAGCGTCTGCCGAAGCGGGGCGCGGCTGACGCCGTTCTGCTCGGCGAGGCCCTGCGTGATGCGGTCCAGCACGATGGCGAGGATCACAATGGCCGCGCCGCCGGCGGTCGCCTGCCCGACATCCATCCGGCCGAGGCCGGTGTTGACGATCAGCCCCAGGCCCCCTGCCCCGATCAGCGCCGCGATGACGACCATCGACAGCGACAGCATCAGCGTCTGGTTCAGGCCCGCCATGATCGTCCGCATCGCCAGCGGCAATTGCAGGTCCCAGAGCGTCTGCCAGCCGGTCGAACCGAAGGCGTCCGCCGCCTCGATCAGGTCGCCGCGCACGTTGCGGATGCCCAGATTGGTCAGCCGCACGATGGGCGGCAGCGCGAAGACGATGGTGGCGATGATCCCCGGCGCCATGCCGACGCCGAACAGCATCACGATGGGCACCAGATAGACGAAGGACGGAATCGTCTGCATCACGTCCAGGATCGGCCGCACGATGCGCCAGAACAGGTCCGAACGGGCGGCGAGAATGCCTGCGGGAATCCCGATCACCGCGCAGAACAGGACCGAGGTGATGATCATCGCCAGCGTCGTCATGGTTTCAGGCCAGAGGCCGATCATGTCGATGAACGCGAAGCCAAGCAGCGTGAAGATCGCCATGCCGCGCCCGGCGGTCTTCCATGCGGCCGCCCCGAACAGCGCCGTCGTCAGCAGCATCGGCAGCCAGTTGAA
Organism: Paracoccus sp. Z118; assembly: GCF_019061185.1. Classification (GTDB taxonomy): domain Bacteria; phylum Pseudomonadota; class Alphaproteobacteria; order Rhodobacterales; family Rhodobacteraceae; genus Paracoccus. Next base: position 198,217 of record NZ_JAHQZU010000003.1, on the reverse strand, counting down.
CAGCGCGTCCAGCCAGTCCAGCACCATGCTGATGGGCACCTGCGCGGCGCGGAAGACGGGACGGAAGTTCGGGACCAGCCAGCCGCGCACGAACGCGTTGACCCAGTCGTCGAAGGGCAGTGTCGCAAGATCAGCGGGACTGAACATGGGCTTGCTCCTTTCCGTTGGTGGCGGGGATGGCGGCAAGCTCGGCCGCCGGCTCGCCGGACAGGTGGTTCAGCACGTCGGACGGCTCGACCACGGCCAGCAGCCGCTCGCGCTCGTCCGTGACGGCGATGGGCAGGCCGGACCCGGCGGCGCCGTAAAGATCGCTGAGGCTGGTCGTGGTGTCCGCCGTGGGAAAATCGGTGATCAGCGCGCCCTGCAAGGTCGGCGGGGGCGTGGACTTGTCCATCTCGCAGGCGGCGAGGTCCTGATAGGTCACCACGCCGGCCACCCGCTCGCCATCCATGACGTAAAGCGCGTTGCTGCCGCCCTGCTCCATCATCCGCAGCGCGTCGCGCACGCTGGTCTGGCGAAGCTGGATCGTCACCGGCTTGTTGGACACGTGGTCGGCGGTGAAGACGCGGCCCCGGTCGATGTCGGCGACGAATGCGGCGACGTAATCATCGGCGGGCGCGGTCACGATCTCCTGCGCGGTGCCGATCTGGACGATGCGGCCGTCCTTCATGATGGCGATGCGCGAGCCCAGCAGCAGCGCCTCGTTCAGGTCGTGGGTGATGAAGACGATGGTCTTCTTCAGCTTCTGCTGAAGGTTCAGCAGTTCCATCTGCATCTCGCGCCGGATCAGCGGGTCCAGCGCCCCGAACGGCTCGTCCATCAGCAGGATGTCGGGATCGGCGGCGAGCCCGCGCGCAAGGCCGACACGCTGCTGCATCCCGCCGGACAGGTCCGAGGGAAGGCTGTCGGCCCAGGGCGCAAGCCCGACCTGCTCCAGCACCTCAAGGGCGCGGGCGCGCCGCTCGTCACGCGGCATGCCGGTGATCTTGAGGCTGTAGGCGACGTTCTCGGCCACGCTCCAGTGCGGGAAAAGGGCGAAATGCTGAAAGATCATGGAAATCTTCTCGCGCCGGATGCGGCGCAGCGCGGCCGGGTCGGCCTGCGCGACATCCTCGCCGTCGATGAGGATCTGCCCCGCCGTGGGCGGGATCAGCCCGTTGAGCGTCCGCACGAGCGTCGATTTGCCCGACCCGGACAGGCCCATGACGACGAAAATCTCGCCCTCCTCGACCTCGAAGGATGCGTCCTGCACCCCGACGGTGGCGCCGGTTTCGGCGAGGATGTCCTGCTTGCTTCTGCCTTGTCGCAGCAGACCGAGCGCGGCGGCGTCATCGCTGCCGAATATCTTGTAGACATGGCTTATCGCCAGTTTTGACGTTTGCATGTGACTCCGTCTTCATACCCTGATCGCAGGCCGGCGAAGATGCCGACCGCGCATGAATGAAGGCCCCGCACCCGAAGGGCGGCTATACCCAGAGATCGCATTGATCACGAGCGGGCAGGACACCTCAGGAAAGGGCGTCCGAGACCTGCGAATGGGGTGCTACTTACAGTCGCGGGCCGCAAAAAACAACCACTTGCAGGGATTTTGCAACCTCCGGGGGCGGATTCGTCCGACTTTTCCAAAGCTGGCGGGGCGCGGAGCGCCCTGATTTCGTGAGAAACCGACACCCGTTCGGCCGCGCATGATGGACAATCCGGCGAGAACCGGAAACCGTCCATCCGGTAGCCGGCGCGGCGGCCTTGCCGTATCATCCGGCGCATCCGCCGACCTGCAGGCGCAGCGACATCCAGAGGGAGGAGATCATGGCAACCAGAACCACCAACGGGCGGGGCCGCCGTTACGACAGCATCGTCGATACCGTAGGCGACACGCCGGCAATCCGCATCAACCGGATCGCCCCGCCCCATGTCACCGCCTACGTCAAGTTCGAGGCCGCGAACCCCGCCGGATCGGTCAAGGACCGGCTCGCGCTGGGGATCATCGAGGCGGCCGAGCGTGACGGACGTCTAAAACCGGGCGATACGGTGGTCGAGGCGACCTCGGGCAATACCGGCATCGGGCTGGCGATGGTCTGCGCCGCCAAGGGTTATCCGCTGGTCGTCACCATGGCCGAAAGCTTCTCGGTCGAGCGGCGGCGGCTGATGCGGTTCCTGGGCGCCAAGGTCGTGCTGACCCCCCGCGCGGAAAAGGGCTACGGCATGTATGTCAAGGCGAAGGAGCTGGCCGAGGCGAATGGCTGGTTCCTCGCCAGCCAGTTCGAATCGCCCGCCAATGCCGACATTCACGAGGCGACGACCGGGCGCGAGGTGCTGGCCGATTTCGACGGCGAGCGGCTGGACTATTTCATCACCGGCTATGGCACGGGCGGCACCGTCACCGGCGTCGGCCGCGCGCTGCGGCGCGAGCGGCCCGACACCCGGATCATCCTGGCCGAGCCCGCGAACGCGGCGCTGGTGTCCTCTGGCTACGTCAACACCCGGAACGAGGCGCATCAGGCGACCGAAAGCCACCCGTCCTTCCAGCCGCACCCGATCCAGGGCTGGACGCCGGACTTCATCCCCTACGTCCTGCAGGAAGCGATGGACCGCAAGCTCTACGACGACCTCGTGACGGTTCCGGGCCCCGAAGGCATCGCCTGGACGAAACGGCTGGCCGCCGAGGAAGGCATCTTCTGCGGCATCTCGTCGGGGGCGACCTTCGCTGCGGCGATGAAGGTGGCGGAGGCGGCGCCGGAAGGCTCGGTCCTGCTGGTGATGTTGCCCGACACGGGCGAGCGTTATCTTTCGACGCCGCTGTTCGAGGGGATCGGTGAGGACATGACCGAGGAGGAGCTGGCGATCTCGCGCTCCACCCCCTCGGGGCAGATGGGCTGAGACGCGGCGGCCGCGAAAAACGGAACGGCCCGGCTGGGTGCCGGGCCGTTCCTGTCACGCGATCCGTCGGATCAGAGCTGCGCGGTCGTCACGACCTCGATCATCGCGCCGCCGCCCAGGTCGTTGACGCCGACCGTGGCGCGGGCGGGCAGGTTGTCGCCGAACACCTCGGTCCAGACGGCGTCCATTTCCTTCTTCTTCGACAGGTCGGTGACGAAGATCGTCGCCGTCACCACCCGGTCCAGCCCGGAACCGGCCTGCTCCAGATATTCCCCGATCTTCTTGAGGATGTTCCGCGTCTGATCGCCCATCGACGCCGAGGTGTCGTCGGCCACGCAGCCGCCGACGAAGACGAGGTTCCCCGCCGTGACGGCGCGGTGCATGATCGGGGTGCGGATGTCGCGTTTGATTGCCATTGGAATGCCCTTTCTAGCTGGCGTTGAAACGGGCCATCGAAAGGCCCGAGATATCGGTGGGCGTGCGCCCCTCCGTCACCAGCTCGGCCATCACCGCACCGGCGGCGGGGCCAAGCTGGAAACCATGCAGCGAAAAGCCGCATTGATAGAACAGCCCCTTGTGGCGCGGGCTGGGCCCGACCACGGGCAGATCGTCGGACAGCTTGCCCTCGATCCCCGCCCAGGCGCGGACGATGGTGGCATTGCGCATGACCGGGAACAGTTCGGACACGGTGCGGGCGCTGGTCTGAAGCTTGTTCCAGTCCAGCACGGTTCCGTTGGTATCCAGATCGGCCTTGCCCAGATGCCCGCCGCCGATCAGCAGCGTGCCGTTGGGGAACTGCTTGAATGACAGGATGCGCGAGCGCAGGATCACCACCGGATCGATGAAATGCGGCACGCGCGAGGTGATCATCAGCATCGGCGCGACCGGCTCCATCGGAATCGGATCGCCCAGATGCGCGGCGATGCGCCCTGCCCAAGCCCCGGCGGCGATGACGAGATTGGGCGCGGCGAACTCCTCGCCCCCCGCCTCGACATGCCAGAGGCCGCGTTCAAAGCGCGGCATCCCGGCGGCGACGCCCTCGCGGATATCGGCGCCAAGTTCCCCGGCCTTGCGGCGGAAGGCGGTCGTCGCCCTCGCGGGCTGCGCGGCCCCGTCGCGGCGAGAGATGATGCCGCCCCGGCAGGTCTCGGCCACGGCAGGCAGGATCGCGCGGATTTCGGCGGCGCTCAGAAGTTCCTCATGCGTGAAGCCGAGCGCGTTCAGCTCCGCCACGCGGGCCTTGCAATCCTCGAAGTCGCTGTCGGTCTCCGCGACCAGCACCTGCCCGTGGCAGTCCAGCGCGCAGTCGTCGCCCACCACGTCCCCGATCCGCTCCCATATCTCCATCGAGCGCAGCGACAGCGGGATTTCCGCGACGTGCCGCGACAGCATCCGCACCCCGCCCGCGTTGACGCCCGAGGCGTGGCGGCCGGCATAGTCCTTTTCGAACAGCGTGACGCTCGCCCCCGCATGGCGCAGGTTCAGCGCCGTCGCGCAGCCGTGGATGCCGCCGCCGATGATGAGGGCGTCGCGCCGGATCATCAGCGCACGACCGCCTTGACCGCTTCCGGCTCCATCGGCAGATCGGCCAGTTCGCTCAGCGTCAGCGGCTTGACGGGCGCGCGCAGGCGGTAATAGCCGATCTGCTCGGGCGTGGTGCCCCGCGCCTTGGCCATCAGTTCCGTCACGGTCAGCCCGCATAGCCGCCCCTGACACGGCCCCATGCCGGTCCGCAGATAGGCCTTGAGCTGGTTCGGCCCCGACGCCCCGATATCCACGGCTGACCGGATGTCGCTGGCGCGCACCTCCTCGCAGCGGCAGACGATGGTGTCGCCTTCGGGAATGCGGAACTGCTCGGCGGGCTTGTAGAGCAGGTCGAGGAACTCGCGCCCGCGATTGGCCTTGGCAAGCTCGGCGCGGGCGGCGGAAAGGTCCGCATCCTGCCCGCTTTTGCCCAGTGAGGTCAGCGCGGCACGGGCGGCGACCCGGCCCCGCGCCAGCGCCACGCCGACGCCGCCGATCCCGGCCCCGTCGCCCGCGACATAGATGCCGGGCACGGTCGTCTGCCCGTCATCGTCCAGCCGGGGCCGCCAGCAGAGTTGCAGACCATCCCAGTCATGCGCCGCGCCCGTGGACATGGCGAGGTTGACGTTCGGCACCACGCCCTGATGCAGCAGCAGAAGGCGGCTTGCCATCTCGCCGCGCTTGCCTCCGGCGGTCTCCCAGACGACGCGCTCAAGCTGCCCGTCGCCTTGCGCCTCGATCCGGGTGACATGCTTGATGATGCGGACCTTGGACCGCACCTCGCGCAGCATCTTCAGCCCCTTGCGGAAATAGGGGGTGGTCAGGAAACCGAAGGCCTTGGGCAGCGCGGCGGCGAACGCCCCTTTGGGCGTCGTGTCCAGCATCACGTCGATGCGCCCGCCCATCCGAAGTATCTGCCCGGCCAGCAGCCACAGCAGCGGCCCCTGACCGGCGATGACCGTCGGCTCGGACGGCACCAGTCCCGAGGATTTCAGCATCGTCTGCGCCGCGCCCGCCGTCATCACGCCGGGCAGCGTCCAGCCCGGAATGGGGAACGGCCGCTCCATCGCGCCGGTGGCGATGACGATCCTGCGCGCCTGCACGATCCGCGAAGCGCCGCCATGCGAGATGCCGACCTGAAGCGAGGGATCGATGCTCCAGACCGTCGCGCGCTGAAGCACCTCGGCCCCGCTGGAACGCAGCTTTTCCAGTTCGAGCTGACCGTCCCAGAAGTCCTTGCCCAGCATGTCCCGGTTGGTCAGGGGGGTCGAGGTCAGGCCGCGCCAGACCTGCCCGCCGGGACCGGCGTTCTCGTCCAGAAGCAGCGTGGTCGCACCGGCCTTCGCTGCCGCAGCCGCCGCAGCGATCCCGGCGGGACCGGCGCCGACGACGACCAGATCGTAATTGTCCGAACGCAGAACGCTCATTTCCCAAGCTCCCTCTTGCCGCGCTGGATCTCGACCCGCATCCCCGGCGCGACCGGGATCAGGCAGCCCTGCCGGTTGCCCACGCCGTCGATGGTCACGAGGCATTCGAAGCAGACGCCCATCATGCAATAGGGCAGCCGCGGCACGCCCGACACCGCGCTGTCGCGCCGCACGTCCAGCCCCGAGGCCAGCAGCGCCGCCGACACCGTGTCGCCCCGCCGCGCGCGGACGCTCTGCCCGTCCACGAAAATCTCCAGCGTCGGCCGCTGGTCCGCCGGAATATGTGAGAACATGGGTGTCATGCGGCTGCATCCGAGTTGAGCAGGGTTTCAGGAGCGTCGGCGAAGCGCCGGGCCGAGAACGGGGCGAGCGCGCCGCCCAGCCCGCCGTCCCTGATCCGGCGGGCGAGGTCCAGCGCGTGCATGGAGGCGAGCGTCACGCCGGAATGGCAGCAGGCGACGAAGGCGCCAGGGGCGCTGGCCGACTGGTCGTAGACCGGAAAGCCGTCTCGGGTCATCACCCGGATGCCCGACCAGGTCCGCACGACGTTGAGCCGGTTCAGCAGCGGGAAGGTGCGGCGGGCGCGGTCGGCCATGACGGTGCTGACCGGCACGCGGGTCTCGCCGTCGTCCAGCACGTCCTCCTTGCTGTCGCCGATCATCACCGTGCCCTCGTCGGTCTGGCGCAGGGTGCCGAGCGGATAGTGCAGGAACGGCCTGACGCGCTCGGTCACGATGATCTGGCCGCGCGTCGGCATCATCGGGGCGAACAGCCCGACATGGGGCGCCAGCCGCTCGTTGCCGTTTCCGGCGGCGAGGACCACCTTGGCCGCCTCCACCCGCCCCTGCTCGGTATGCAGGACGAACCCGCCGCCCGGCTGCGGCTCGATCGCGTCAACCATGTGGTCGGGGCGGTAGTCGGCGCCGAACGCCCGCAGCCCTTCATGCAGCGCGCGGAAGGTGCGCAGCGAGTTCACATGCCCGTCATGGGGGCTGTAGCTGGCCCCGACGACCTCGGGCCCGATCTCGGGCAGGGCCTTTTCCAGATCCTCGCGGCTGGTCATCTCCAGCCCGTAGCCTTCCGGGGCGCCCTGGGCATACATCCCTTCGACGACCCGCTGCCGGGCGGCGAGTTCATCCTCGTTCAGGCAGATGTGGAACCCGCCGGGCCGCTGGTAATGGACGTCGAGGCCGGTCTGCTCCTCCAGCGCCTCGGCGAAGCCGGGCCACTGGCGCGAAGCCTCGACCGACCAGTTTGCATAGGGCGGCATCCCCGCGCCCTTCCCCTGCACCCAGACCAGCGCGAAATTCGCGCGGCTGGCGCGGCGGACGGCGTCGCCCTCGTCCAGCACGACGACCTTCTGGCCAAGCCGCGCCAGACCCCAGGCGATCGATGCGCCGAGCAACCCGCCGCCGACGACAGCGACATCATGAACCTGTGCCATGGCGCCTTCCTATGAGTTGCGGTCGCTGTGACCCGACAGCACGGCATCGAGGCCGTAAAGCCGGTCGAGGATCATCAGCGCGACCATGGTGATGAGGATGACGACCGCCGAAACGGACGTGACCAGCGGGTCGATGTTGTCCTGCACATACAGGAACATCCGCACCGGCAGGGTTTCCGTGCCCGGCGCGGCCAGGAACACGGTCATCGTCACCTCGTCGAAGGACTGGATGAACGACAGCGCCCAGCCGCTGATGACGCCCGGCAGGATCAGCGGCAGCGTCACCCGGCGGAACAGCGTCAAGTTGCCGGCCCCGAGCGAGATCGCCGCGGATTCGATCGACCGGTCCATCCCCGTCGCCGCCGACAGCGTCAGCCGCAGCGCGAAGGGGAACACCAGGATGATATGCGAGATGATCAGCGCCGCCATCGTCCCCGACAGCCCGCCCTGCGTGAAGAAGCGCAGGAAGGCGATGCCGAGCACCACATGCGGGATCATCAGCGGCGACAGGAAGAAGGCGGCGAGCGCCCCCTTGCCGGTGAAGTCGTAGCGGCTGAAGGCCAGCGCCGCCGGCACCGCCAGGACCACCGCGACGGTCGAGGACACCGCCCCCAGATAGATCGAGGTCCAGAAGGCGCGCACGAACTCGGGGTAGTTGGCGATCTCGCGGAACCAGCGCAGCGACAGACCGTCGGTCGGCAGCGACAGATAGCCGTGCGAGGTGAAGGCGACGACGCAGACCACCAGGATCGGCGCGACCATGAAGGTCACGAAGAACGCATGGAAGATCAGCGCGATGGGGCCGTTCCTCTTCATCTGAACACCTCGGCGTAGCGGCGCTCGACCAGCCGGTTGGATGCGACGATGATCAGCACGATGGCGATCAGCAGCAGCACCGCGACCGCCGCCCCGAGGGGCCAGTCCAGCGTGTTGAGAAACTCGTCATAGGCGAGCGTCGAGGCGACCTTCAGCCGCCGGCCGCCGATGATGGCGGGGGTGGCGAAGGCCGACGCGCTCAGCGCGAAGACGATGATCGAACCGGACAGGATGCCGGGCATGATCTGCGGCAGCACCACGCGGCGGATGACCGTGGCCTGGCTCGCGCCGAGCGAGCGGGCGGCGTTCTCCACCTGCGGGTCCAGCCGCTGAAGCGAGGCCCAGACCGACAGCACCATGAACGGCATCATCACATGGGCGAGCGCGATCACGACGCCGGTTTCCGTGAACATGAAGGGAATGGGGCTGTCGATCAGGCCGATCCCCATCAGAAGCTGGTTGGCCACCCCGCTGTTGCCGCCGAACAGCAGCGCCCAGCCCAGCGTCCGGGCGACGACCGACATCAGCAGCGGCCCGAGGATCACCAGCAGAAAGATGCCCCGCCAGCGCGGGTCCATGCGCTTGAGGATATACGCCTCGGGTGTGCCGAACAGCGCCGCCAGCAGCGTCGCGAAGACCGAGATGCGCAGCGTGCGCAGGAACACGTCGCCGAAATAGGGATCGGTGAAGACCTCGACCCAGTTCTCGACCGTGAAATCCTCGACGATGCCGGTGTACTGGCCCCAGCTGTAGAAGGACAGCATGAGCGTCATGATCAGCGGAATCGCGAGGACGGCGATGAACAGCAGCGTCGCCGGCAGCAGCAGCGGCGCGACCGCAATGGGGCTGCGCCGCTCAGCCATGGCGGGCCCCTTCGCGGTGAACGCCCATGTCGGCGGGGGACCAGCTCACGAAGACCGGCTCGCCCTCGACCGGCAGCGGCTGGCCGTCGTTCTGGCGCAGCACCAGCACCTCGCCCTGCGCCGTATCGACGTGATAGGACCAGCTGTTCCCCTGGAACACGCGCGAGGCGACGGTGCCGCGCAGGCCGGTGGCGTCGAAGCGCATCTTTTCCGGGCGCAGCGTCACCGCGACCGGCCCATCGGCGCCCGGCACATCGGCGCGGTAGTCGCCGACCGACAGCGTGCCGCCGCGGACCTCGCCCGAGAGGGTGTTGGTCTTGCCGAGGAACGAGGCGACGAAGGGGCTGGCGGGGTGGTTGTAGGCCTCGACCGGCGACGCGATCTGCTCGATCCGGCCCTTGCTCATCACGACGACGCGGTTCGACAGCGCCATCGCCTCCTGCTGATCGTGGGTCACGAGGATCGTGGTGGTGCCCAGCCGGCGCTGGATCGACAGCAGCTCGCCCTGCATCTCCTCGCGCATCTTGGCGTCGAGGTTGGACAGCGGCTCGTCGAGCAGCAGGATCTCGGGGCGGATCACCAGCGCCCGCGCCACCGCGACGCGCTGCTGCTGACCGCCCGACATACGGCGGGGGAAGCGGTCCTCGTAGCCCTTGAGGCCGACCATCGCCAGCGCCTCGCGCACCCGCTCATCGCGCGAGGCGCGATCGACCTTGCGCATGTCCAGCCCGAAGGCGACATTCTCGGCGGCGGAGAGATGGGGGAACAGCGCATAGCTTTGAAAGACGATGCCCAGTCCGCGCTTGGCGGGCGGGACGGACACGAGATCGCGGCCCGACAGGACGATCTTCCCGGCGGTCGGCTCGGTGAAGCCGGCGATCATCTGCAGCGTGGTGGTCTTGCCGCAGCCCGACGGTCCCAGCAGCGAGATGAATTCGCCCTTCTCGACCGTGAGGTTGAAATTCTCCAGCGCGACGACGTCGCCATAGGTCTTGCGGAGATCGGTCAGTTCCAAAAACGACATGAGCAAGCTTCCCTGCGACCGGCCACGCGGCAACGGTCCAATAGCGGGGTGGCAGGGGGTGATCCCCCTGCCCCGTCATCATTGCCCGGATGGGCGGTTCAGTGTGAAAGGCGTCGGCCGATCAGCGCTCGACTTCGCGGTTCCAGCGCTTGGTCCAGTCCTCGCGGTTCTGGTTGATCGTCACCCAGTCGGGGTTGTAGAGTCCCGCGACGACGTCGCCCGCCGGGATGAAGTCGCCCGCCTCGGGGCTGACTTCCACGGTGGAGTTGACCGGGCCGAGGCCGTAGTCGTTCACCATGTAGTTCTGCACCTCCGGCGTCACCATGTAGCGGATGAATTCACCGGCGAGCGGCGAGACCTCTTCCTTGGCGATCGGGCAGGCCACGGTCAGCAGCGTGACGGCACCTTCCTCGGGATAGACGAACTTCGCCGGGAAGCCGGTATCCGCCAGCGCGCCGACGCGCGACGAGCCCCAGACGCCCAGCACCGCCTGCTCCGACTGGAACAGCTCGGTCATCTTGCCCGGCGAGGGCTCATAGGCCAGCACGTTCTGGTTCACATCGTCGATCATGGTGGTGAAGCCGGACTCGATGTCCTTCTCGCCGCCACCGTTCAGGCGCGCGAACTGCACCAGCGTGTAAAGGCCGTAGGTGTTGTTGATCGGCGGAATGACGACCTTGCCCTCGAACTTCGGGTCCTTCAGGTCGTTCCACGAGGTCGGCGGCTCCCAGCCCTGCTGCTCGAAATAGTCAGCGTTGTAGAACAGGCCGGTGGCGACGACGCCCATGGCGACGGCCTTGTCTTCCGGGAAACGGGCGAGGTCGAACAGGTCGGCGTCGTCCAGCCCCTCGATCGGGGCGCAGAAGCCCAGCTCGATCGCCTGATACATCGGGCCGTCATCCAGGATGGCGACGTCGATCTGCTGGTTGCCCTGCTGGGCCTGAAGCTTCGCCAGCGTGTCGGTCGAGTTGCCGGCGACATATTCGACCCGGACGTCGTGCTGCTGCTCGAACGGCGGAATGACGCTGTCGCGCATCATCTTTTCGAACGTGCCGCCGTAGCCCGCGACGTAAAGGGTCTGGCTCTGGGCCATCGCACCGCCAGCGGACAGCATGAGCGCGGCGAAGGATACAGAGCAGATGGCATAGCGCATGGGTTCTCTCTCCCTGAGAAATGGATGCGGTTATCGCGCGGCAGTCTCCCTGCTGCCTGCGGGGCAGGATGGACTTGCGAGGCAAAGCGCGTCAAATGCATAATCAAGCGACTGACATGCAGGAATGTTATGCTGACAACCCGGATCAACCATCGTCAGATCGAGGCATTCCAGGCCGTCATGCAGGCGGGATCGGTCAGCGACGCGGCCGTGCGGCTGGGGATCAGCCAGCCCGCCGCAAGCCGCCTTCTGCGCGATCTTCAGCACAACCTGCGGCTGGACCTGTTCGAGCGCAGCGGCAATCGCCTTCATCCGACCCCGGCGGCCTACACGCTCTATGCCGAGGTCGAGCGCTCGTTCAGCGGCCTTCAGCGCATCGCCTCGGTCGCGGCGGGGCTGCGCGAAAAGCGGGCGCGGGTGCTGCGGGTCGCGGCGATGCCGGCGCTCACCAACGCCTTCCTGCCGCGTTTCACCGGCCGGTTCCTCAAGGAACACGAGGAGCTGCATATCTCGCTTTTCGGCGTCATCAGCCCGCTGGTCATGGACTGGGTAGTGAACAACCAGTGCGATGTGGGTTTCGTCGAGTCGAGCATGCCCACGTTTTCCCTGCGCACGGTGCCGATGCCCGCCGTGCCGCGGGTTGCTGCGCTCTATCCCGAGCATCCGCTGGCCGCGAAGGAGGCGCTTCACGTCACCGACCTTCACGAACAGGACTTCATCTCCCTGCCGGTCGAGACGGTCGGCAGGCGGCAGGTCCAGGCGGTGCTGGATGCGCATGGGGTCGAGGTCCGCTCGCGCGCGGAAAGCCCCCTGTCCGAGATCATCTGCGGCATGGTCGAATCGGGCCTCGGCATCGCCATCGTGGACCCCTACACCGCCTACGCGCACCCCAGCAGCCGGCTGGTGATCCGGCCGCTGCTGCCCGCGATCCCCTTCTCGTTCACCGCCGTCCTGCCGTCGAACGACGTGCCGCTGCCGAGCGCGCGTGAATATATCGACGGGGTCATCAGGGAGGCCGTCGCCGTGCGGGACGCCGTCACCGCGGATGCACAGAGGTTCGTGGATCAGGCCGCGTCCAAACGGTAGCAGACGCGTCCCGCTGGCCGCCTTTCGCGACGCCATCTTTCCCCCATGATCACGCTGACATGCCGTTTTCCAGCCCTCGCAACCTTGTGCCCCGCTGCCCGCGTCTGGCATCCCGGTGCCAACGGAGAACGCGAGATGAATCCACCCCACAGTCTCAGAACGCGGCGTCCGCCTCGGGCCTGCCCGCGCCGGTTCACGGCAGGAGCTGGGCACGTGCGGAGCATCCCGCACATGCCGGAACCATGCTGAAGGGCGGCGCAGGGCAACTCGTGCTGGTCTACGCGCTGACGGTCGTCGCGGGCTGGCTGTTCGCGCAGGTCGGCGTGCCGCTGCCATGGATGATCGGGCCGCTGGTCGCGGTCGCCGCGCTGTATCTCAGCGGGAAGATGGTCGGGGCGCTGCCGGTCGTGACGCGGCCCTTCGGGCAGGCGGTCGTCGCCTCGCAGGTGGGGCTCGCCTTCACCGGCGAGGCGCTGGGGATGGCGCTCCACCGGCTGCCGCTGCTCATCGGGCTGGCGCTGATGACGGCGGCCTTTGCGCTGCTCGTCTCGGTGATCCAGGCGCGGGTGGCGCGGGTGAAGCTGTCCCGGATGGTGCTGGCGACCTTTCCGGTCAGCCCGGTGGAATCCGCGATCATCGCCGAAAGCCTGGGGGATCGCGCCCGCGCCGATCATCATGGCGCAGACGCTGCGGATCTCGGCCATCGTCGTGATCCTGCCGCTGCTGCTTTACGCCATCGACGGCCGCCCCGCCCCGGTCGAGTTCGCGGGGACGGGCGGCGGGCCGGTCGGCATCCTGCTGCTCGCGCTCGCCGCCTTGGCGGGGGGCGCGGTGTTCCGGGCGCTGAACTGGGTCAACCCGTTCTTCCTCGGCCCGCTCGCGGCCTCATCGGCGCTGACCGCCGCCGGTGTCCCGCTGACGCCCTTTCCCGACGCGGTGCTGTCAGCCGGGCAGATCGTGCTGGGGGCGTGGCTCGGCTCGACCTTCCAGCGCAAGCTGTTCGAGGGCGCGGGGCGCGAGATGCTCGTCTCCATCGCCGGCACGCTGCTGCTGCTGGCGCTGTCCACCGCCGGGGCGGTGGCCGTGGCCCGCCTGACCGGCCTTCCGTGGGAGACGCTGATCCTCGCCACCGCGCCCGGCGGCGTGACCGAGATGGCGCTGACCGCCCGCTATCTACAGCAGAGCGTGTCGTTCGTCACCGCCGCGCATGTGGTCCGCATCTTCCTGCTGATGCCGGTGGCGCGCCCGCTGGTGCGGGCCATCGACCGGCGCGGTTAAAGGATCATCGCCGCGATCCAGGCGGTGACGACCATGCCGAGATTGGCGTGGATGAAGGTCGGGACGACGCTGTCCTTGATGTGGTCGTGCTGCCCGTCCGCGTTCAGCCCGGCGGTCGCGCCCAGCGTGATCGTCGAGGCGGGCGAACCCGCATCCCCCAGCGCCGCCGACGCGCCCAGCAGCGCCACCGTGGCCAGCGGCGAGAATCCCAGCGCCAGCGCCAGCGGCACGTAGATCGGCGCGAGGATCGGGACCGAGGCGAACGAATCCCCGAAGCCGATGGTGATGAACAGCCCGAGGATCAGCATGATCGCCGCCCCCAGCGCCCGGTTGTCGCCGATCATCCGGGCCGAGGCCTCGACCAGCGGCGCGACCTCTCCCGTCGCCGACAGAACGCCCGCGAAGCCCGAGGCGATGGTGATGATGACCGCCACCTGCGCCATCATCCGCAGCCCTTCGGTGAAGACGTCGTCCTGCTCGTTCCAGCGGAAGACGCCGGACGCGCCGAGGATCAGGAAGCCGATCATCGCGCCGACCAGCAGCGAATCGAAGGCAAGCTGGCAGACCAGCGCCGCCGCCATCGCCACGATGGTCGCGGCTAGCTGGCCGGGGCGAAGGCGCGGGGCGGGGGCGACGGGCGCCTCGACCGCCGACACGGCGGCATAGTCGCGCGGGCGGCGGTAGCTGACGAAAACGGCGACCAGCATCCCGGCCAAGATTCCCAGCACGGGCAGGAACATCGCCCGCCAGGTCATGTCCGCCGTCACGGTCAGCCCCAGAGGGCCGCCGACCTCATTGAGGTTCGCCAGCAGGATCTCGTTCAGGAAGATCGCCCCGAAGCCCGTGGGCAGCAGCAGATAGCTGGAGCTGATCGAGCAGGCGAGGATGCAGGCCACCGCCCGGCGGTCGATATGCAGCCGGTTCATCACCGCCAGCAGCGGTGGGATCAGCACCGGGATGAAGGCGATATGCACCGGAATGACGTTCTGCGACATGACGGAGGCGGCGATGAACAGCCCAAACATGGTCCATCTGACGCCGCCCGCCGTCGCCCCCGCATCGGTGCCGAGCCGGGCCGAAATCCACGCCGCCAGCAATTCCAGCAGCCCGCTGCGGGCCAGCGCCACGGCGAAGGCGCCGACCATGACATAGGTCATCCCGACCTGCGCCCCGACCAGCAGGTTGTCGTTCAGCGCGGCGATGGAGTCCTGCATCGTCAGCCCGGCATGCAGCGCCCCCAGCAGCGCGGGCGAGATCATCGCCACCGCGACCGGCACCCGCAGCAGGCACAGCGCGATCATCAGCACGATGGCCAGCACGACGGCGTTGATGTGATAGCCGACCGCGAGCGAGCCAAGATAGACCAGCCCAATCGCCCCCAGCACCGGCAGCGCGCGCCTGCGCGACGGGCCGCGCTGCGTGTCCAGTTCTTCCATCATCGCCTGCATCGCGGCTCCTTTCGCCAGAATCCACGGCGTCATAAGCCCGCCGCGCGGCAAGCGCCACGGGGCCAGCGACAGACCCGGCATGAAAAAATCGCGGCCCCCGATAGGAGGCCGCGACGATCATCCGGGCAGCATGGAAAGGCTTACGCCTTCTGGCCTTCAAGCCAGCGGTCGATGCCGGCCTGCGCCACCGCCTGATCCTGCGCGGGGGTGCCCGAGGAGATGCCGATCCCGCCGACGACCTCACCGTCGAAGATCACCGGCAGCCCGCCGCCGACGACCATCAACCGGCCGCCGATGGCCGAGTTGATGCCGAAGGCCGGCGAGCCCGGCTGGCTGGACGCCCCATACTCATGCGTCGCCTTCTTCGCCGCGGCCGCGGTGAACGCCTTGTCGATGGCGATGGTGGTCGAGGTGACCTTGCCCCCCTCCATCCGCTCGAACGCGATCAGCTGGCCGCTTTCGTCGGTGATGGCGATGCACATCGGCACGCCGATTTCCCCGGCATGGGCGGCCGCCCCCGCGATCAGCGCGCGGGCGTCGTCGAGGTCCAGTCTCGTCACGGTCTTCATCGTCGTTCCTTTCTTACGATGCCTTGGCGACGCGGCGCCATTCGTGCAGCAGCGGCTCGGTATAGCCCGAGGGCTGCGCGGCCCCCTTCACGATCAGATCGCGCGCGGCCTTGAAGGCCGGGCCGTCGAAGGACGGGGCCATGGGGCGATAGCCCGCGTCCCCGGCGTTCTGGCGGTCCACCGCGACGGCCATGCGGCGCAGGCTTTCATCCACCTGCTCCTCGGTGATGATCCCGTGCATCAGCCAGTTGGCGAGGAACTGGGCCGAGATCCGCAGCGTCGCCCGGTCCTCCATCAGCGCCACGTCGTCGATGTCCGGCACCTTCGAGCAGCCGACGCCCTGATCGACCCAGCGCACCACATAGCCGAGGATCGACTGCGTGTTCAGGTCGATCTCGCGGGCGATCTGGCCCTCGGAGAGGTTGCGCTTTCCCATCAGCGGGGGCGTCATCAGCGCGTCGAGGCTGGCCCGCTCGCGATCCGCAAGGTCCTTCTGACGCGCGGCCACGTCCACCTGGTGATAATGGATCGCGTGCAGCGTCGCGGCGGTGGGCGAGGGCACCCAGGCGGTCGTCGCGCCCGCATTCGGATGGCCCGCCTTGGTCGCCAGCATGTCGGCCATGTCGTCGGGCTTGGCCCACATGCCCTTGCCGATCTGGCCCTTGCCGTTCAGCCCGGTCGCAAGCCCGGCATCTACGTTGCCGTTCTCATAGGCGGACAGCCAGCTTGCGTCCTTCATCTCGGCCTTCGGCAGCACGGGTCCGGCCTGCATGACGGTGTGGATCTCGTCGCCGGTGCGGTCGAGGAAGCCGGTGTTGATGAACACGATCCGGTCCTTCAGCGCCCGGATCGACTCGCGCAGGTTGGCCGAAGTGCGGCGCTCCTCGTCCATCAGGCCCAGCTTGATCGTGCCCATATCCAGCCCGAGGATTTCCTCGACCCGCGCATAGGTGCGGTCGGCGAAGGCCGCTTCCTCGGGGCCGTGCATCTTGGGTTTCACGATATAGATCGAGCCGGTGCGCGAGTTGCGCGGCCCGTCCGTCTTCAGCAGGTCGTGCATCCCCGCCGCCGACGTCACCATGGCGTCCATCATGCCTTCCGGCGTTTCCTGCCCGTCCTGCATCACGGCGTTGGTGGTCATCAGGTGACCCACGTTCCGGGCCAGCTGGACCGAGCGGCCCGGCAGGGTCAGGGTGGAACCGTCCGGGGCCGTGAACTCGCGGTCGGGGTTCAGGCGGCGGGTCATCGACTTGCCGGCCTTCTCGAACGTCTCCTCCAGGTCGCCCTTCATCAGGCCGAGCCAGTTGGCGTAGGCGGCCACCTTGTCCTGGGCATCGACCGCGGCGATCGAATCCTCGAAGTCCTGAATGGCCGTCAGCGCCGATTCCAGCACCACGTCGCGCAGGCCCGAGGGGCTGGCGGCGCCGACCGGGTGCGACGGGTCGAACACCAGTTCTACATGCAGGCCGTTGTGGCGCAGCAGGATGGAGCGCTTGTCGCCCTCGCCCGAATGGCCCACGAACGCCTCGGGATGGGCAAGGCCCACGTCCCGGCCGTTCACGGTGGCAACGGCCTTGCCGTTCTCGACCTTCCACGCGGTCACGTCGGCATGACTGCCCTCGGCCAGCGGCAGCGCCTCATCGAGGAACGTCGCCGCACGGGCCACGGCCAGCGCGCCGCGCTTCGCGTCGTAGCCCTTGCCCTCGGGCTGGCCCGGCAGCGCGTCGGTGCCGTAGAGCGCGTCATACAGCGAGCCCCAGCGCGCATTCGCCGCGTTCAGCGCGAAGCGGGCGTTCATCACCGGAACGACCAGCTGCGGGCCGGCGACCTTCGACATCTCGGGATCGGTCGGGCCGGTGCCGACCTTGAAGTCGGGGCCTTCGGGCAGGATGTAGCCGATCTCGCGCAGGAAGTCCTGCCAGGCAGCGTTGTCCCATTCCTTCTCGCGCCGCTCGGTCAGCCAGGCGTCGATCTTGCCCTGCATCTCGCCCCGGACGTCCAGCAGCCTGCGGTTTTCCGGCGCGAGGTCGCGCAGCAGGGCAGCGTAGCCGGCCCAGAAATCTTCGGCCTTCACCGGCAGTCCGGGCAGCAGGCGGTTCTCGACGAAGTCGGCCAGCACGGGGGCGACCTGAAGGCCAGCGCGTTCAACATGATCGGTCATCATCATCTCTCCTCGGCACGTCATAGGGTTGACTACGAGATAGCCGCTGCGCGGAACAAAGCCAGTATACATCTGGACATTTTCCACGATGCGGAACATACATCATCAAAATGGAAAGCACCGGCACCGTTCAATCCGTCGATCGCGCCCTCGCTTTGCTCGAGGCGCTGGCGACCCATACCGAAGGCGCGCGGCTGACCGCGCTGGCAAAGCAGGTCGGCCTTGCGCCCTCGACCGCGCACCGCCTGCTGACCACGCTGGAGAGGCGCGGCTTCGCGCAGTTCGACGGGGTGGCCTCGCGCTGGCATATCGGGCGCAAGGCGTTCGCGGTCGGCGTCGCCTATACCCGTTGGCAGAGCTTCATCGCCGCCGCGACGCCCTTCCTGCGCAGGCTGCGCGACCTTAGCCGTGAGACCGCCAATCTCGGCGTGCTGGAGGATGGCGAGGTCATCACCGTCGCCCAGGTCGAAAGCCGCGAGATCATCCGCGCCATCGCGCCCCCCGGCGGACGGGCGCCGGTGATGAACTCCGGCATGGGCAAGGCGATCGTCGCCACTTGGCCCGACGACGCCATTGCGGAACTGGTGGAGCGCCACGGCCTGCGCCCCGCGACCAGCCGCAGCCTTGTCACGATGGAGGCCGTGCGGGCCGAGATCGACCTGATCCGCGCCCGCGGCTACGCCATCGACGACGAGGAATTCACGCCGGGGATGCGCTGCGTCGCCGCCGTGGTCTGGTCGCCCACGGGCGATCCGGTCGGCGCGATCTCGATCTCGGCGCTGGCCGCGCGGCTGCCGCCGAAGGATCTGGCGGCGATGGGCGAGAATGTGCGCCGCGCGGCGGACGAGCTGACCGACGTCATGGGCGGCAAGCGGCCTGCCGCAGCGGAGGATTGAGCCTCAGGCCCGCAGCCGCGGAATCTCCGGCTCCACCCGCTCGCTCAGCCCCCGCGGCTTGGGTCCGCCGGTCGCCCAGTCCAGCAGCTCCGCCGTGTGGACCACCGGAACCCCGGTCCCTGAGCCGATCTGCATCATGCAGCCGATATTGCCCGCGCTGATGACCTGCGGCTGCGTCGCTTCCAGATTGGCGACCTTGAGGGTCTTCAGCTCGGCCGAAATCGCGGGTTGCAGCAGGTTGTAGGTGCCCGCCGAGCCGCAGCAGATATGCGGATCGCGCGGCTCGACCACGTCGAAACCGGCCGCCTTCAGAAGATCCTTGGGCAGCGCCCTGATCTGCTGGCCGTGCTGCAGCGAGCAGGCGGAGTGATAGGCGACGCGCAGCGGCTCGGCATGGGTCGGCTCGGTCAGGCCCAGATCGCCCATCACCTCGGTGATGTCCTTCGCGATGGCCGCGACCCGCGCCGCGTCCGCTTCCAGCGGATCGCCGGCGAACATGTGGCCGTAGTCCTTGACCGTCGTGCCGCAGCCCGAGGTGTTGATGACCAGCGCGTCCAGCCCCTCGCCGTCCATCTCGGCCGCCAGCGCGCGGATGTTGGCGGCGGCCATCGCGTGGCTCTCGGTCGTCTTGCCCATGTGGTGCGTCAGCGCCCCGCAGCAGCCGAGGCCCTTCGGCACCACCACCTCGCAGCCGTGGCGGCGCAGCAGGCGGATCGTGGCGTCGTTGATGTCGGTGTTCAGCACCCGCTGCGCGCAGCCGACCAGCAGCGCGACCCGCTTGCGGCGCGGCCCCTGCGCCGGGAAGACCTGCGGGCGGTCGTTCGGGCTGGCCTTGGGCAGCTTGGGCGGCGCCATCTCCAGCATCGCCTTCAGCCGGTCGTCCGGGATCATCCGCCGCAGCGGGCGCGCCACCCTGGCCCCCGCCAGCACCGCCCGGAACCGGGCCGGATAGGGCAGGATGCGCGCGAGCGCCGCACGCAGCGCGCGTTCGTGCCAAGGGCGCTTGTAGTTCTGCTCGATATATTCGCGCGCGTGGTCCACCAGATGCATGTAATGCACCCCCGACGGGCAGGTGGTCATGCAGCTGAGGCAGGACAGACAGCGGTCGATGTGCAGGACGGTCTTGTCGTCCGGCACCCGGTTGTTTTCCAGCATGTCCTTGATGAGGTAGATGCGGCCGCGCGGGCTGTCCAGTTCGTCGCCCAGCACCTTGTAGGTCGGGCAGGTCGCCGTGCAGAACCCGCAATGGACGCAGGAGCGCAGGATCTCGTTCGAGCGCCGCATCAGCGGATCGGCGAGTTGCTGGTCGGTGAAGGTCGTCTGCATGTCAGGCCCCCATCAGGCCGGGGTTGAATATCCCGGCAGGGTCGAACGTCCGGCGCAGGGCGTTCGAGAGATCGGAAACCGCCCTTGGCTCGGGCGGGAAGATCGGCGCGTCGGCAGGGCCGCGCACGAGGAAGGCATGGCCCGGATGCGCCGCCCGCCGCAGGGCGGAAGGATCGGCGGGTCCGCCATACCAGATCAGCCCTCCGCCCCAGTCGAGCGACGCTTGCCCGCCCATTTCCAGCAGCGCCGCCACAACGGCGGGCGCGTCGGTCGGCTTGACGAGGATGCGCCAGACCGGATCGGGCGTGCCGGCGAAATGCTGCACGTAGCGCAGGGCGCGCCACAGGCGGCGGCTTTCGGCCTCGTCCAGCAGGTCGATCGGGCGGCTGCCGAACAGCGCTGTCAGGCGGGTGCGGCGATAGCCGACCTGCTTTGCCAGCCCTTCCACACGCAGCCATGCGGTGCCGTCATGGAACGCGGCGCCCGAGACCTCGAACGGGGTGCCGAGGGCGGTCGAGAAGATCTCCACCGCCTGCCGCACGGACACGCCGGGAAAGGCCAGCGTCTGCTGGGTCTCGCCCATCGGCAGGGTCTTCAGCGCCACCTCGGTCAGAACGCCGAACGTCCCGAACGACCCCGCGAGCAGCTTGCCGAGATCCAGCCCGGTGACGTTCTTCATCACCCGCCCGCCGTTCTTGATGATGCGCCCCTGCCCGTCCACGAAGCGCACCCCCAGCAGGTGGTCGCGGCAGGCCCCCGCCTGCACCCGGCGCGGGCCCGAGACGTTCGCCGCCACCATCCCGCCGATCGTGGGCGTGCCGTTGGTTCCCAGCAGGACGCGATGGTCCATCGGCTCGAAGGCGAGCGCCTGGCCTTCGGCGGCCAGCGTCGCCTCGATCTCCTCGACCGGGGTGCCGACGCGGGCGATCAGGGTCAGCTCGCCCGGCTCGTAGGTCACGATCCCGGCCATGTCGCGGGTCGTCAGCCGGGTGTCGGCGGCGACCGCGCCCGAGGGCAGGCGCGTGCCGCCTCCCTCGATCCGCAGCCTGCGTCCAGCAGCGCGGCTGTCAGTTACGAAGGCTGCGAGTTCGGCCTCGTCCTTCGGGGCGACCTGCTCCAGCACAGCTTCCATCACGCAGCCCCCCTCGCCGCCGCGTCCCGATACGGGCGGCTCGAGTCCAGCGGGAACACCTTGGCGGGGTTCAGCAGCCAGCCGGGGTCGAAGGTATTCTTCACCTCCATCTGGATCGCCATGTCATCGGGGGCATACTGGCTGGTCATCAGATCGCGCTTCTCGATCCCCACACCATGCTCGCCGGTCAGGCAGCCGCCCACATCGACGCAGACGCGCAGGATTTCGGCGCCGAACGCCTCGGCCCGTTCCAGATCGCCGGGCTTGTTGGCGTTGAACAGGATCAGCGGGTGCATGTTGCCGTCGCCGGCGTGGAAGACGTTGGCGACCTCCAGCCCGTATTCCTTCGACAGCTCGCCGATCCGCTTCAGCGTATAGGGCAGCTTCGACACCGGCACCGTGCCGTCGAGGCAGAGGTAATCCCCGATCCGCCCCATCGCGCCGAAGGCCGACTTGCGCCCCTTCCAGATGGCAAGCGATTCATCGGCGTTGCGGCTGATGCGGAACTCGACGGGGTTGAGCTGGTCCGCGATCGCCTTGATCCGGGCGACCTGATCGGCGATCTCCTCCTCCGAGCCTTCGACCTCGACGATCAGGACGGCGGTGCAGTCGGGATAGCCCGCCTTGGCGAAGTCCTCGACCGCGCGCAGGCACACATCGTCCATGTATTCGATGGCGACCGGCAGCAGGCCCGAGCGGATGATGCGCGCGACGCACTCGCCCGCGACCTCGGCGCTGTCGAAGCCGATCAGCATCGGGCGGGCACCTTGCGGGCGCGGCAGGATACGCAGCGTCGCTTCGGTCACGATGGCAAGCTGGCCTTCGGATCCGCAGATGAGGCCCAGCAGGTCCAGCCCCGGCATCCCCAACACAGGGCCGCCCAGTTCCACGATCTCGCCGGTGGCCAGCACCATGCGGACGCCCATCAGGTTGTTGGTGGTCACGCCGTATTTCAGACAATGCGCCCCGCCCGAGTTCATCGCGATGTTGCCCGCAATGGTGCAGGCGAGTTGCGATGACGGGTCGGGGGCGTAGAAGAAGCCCTCCGGCTCAAGCTCGGCGCTGACGGACAGGTTCGTGACGCCCGACTGCACGCGGATGAAGCGGTTGGCGGTGTCGATCTCCAGCACGTCGCGCAGGCGCAGGGTGGCGAGGATCACGCTGTCCGCGGTGGGCAGCGCCCCGCCCGCCAGCGAGGTGCCGGCACCGCGCGGCACGACCTTCACACCCATCTCGTGGCAGATGCGCATGGCGGCGGCGACCTCCTCGGTCGTGCGCGGCAGCACCACGGCCAGCGGCGGGCAGCGATAGGCCGTCAGCGCGTCGCACTCATAGGCCTTCGTCTCGTCGGGGTCGGAGATGACCGCATCGCCCGGCAGCGCGGCGGACAGGGCGGCGACGATCTCGTCCTTGCGGACGAGGATGGCGGCGTCGGGTTCCGGCATGACGATGGTGGACATGGGTCATGGCTCCTTTTCGATGAGGCGAGGGGGGCGCTCGGCCCCCCTCGCCCGGTTCGGTGTTACCCGCCAGCCGCCGGCGCGACCGGCGTATAGGGCGGCACCAGCTCGGTGAACGGCCACACATAGGCCTGCGCCATCACCAGCAGCCCGACCAGCGAGGCCAGCACGATCGAGTGGACGAACACGTAGCGCAGGATGCTGCTTTCATGACCATACCAGTTGGTGGCAGTCGAGGCGACGACGATGGACTGCGCGTCGATCATCTTGCCCATGACACCCCCCGACGAGTTGGCGGCGGACATGAGGACCGGCGAGACGCCGATCTGTTCCGCCGTGATCTTCTGCAGCCCCCCGAACAGCACGTTCGACGCCGTGTCCGATCCGGTCAGCGCCACGCCCATCCAGCCGAGCAGCGTTCCGAAGAACGGATAGATCCAGCCCGTCTGCGCAAAGGCGAGGCCCAGCGTGGCGTCGGTGCCCGAATAGCGGGACACATAGCCGAGCGCGAGCATCGCCGCGATGGTGATGAGCGAGAACCGCACCACCCAGATGGTCCGCAGCCATTCGCGCACAAGGCCGATGGGCGAGAACCTGAGGACCAGCCCAGACACGATCGCGGCCAGCAGGATGCCGGTGCCGGTCGCCGACAGCAGGTTCAGCGAATAGACCGCCGCCTCGGCATGGGGTTCGGCCACAACCGGCGGAACCTTCAGCACCATCTCGTGCAGGCCGGGAACCGGGAAGCGGGCGATCCAGATGCTGTCGAGGAACGCCTTGAACTGCGGCGTGCCCCAGGCGAACACGAAGACCGACAGGATCAGCCACGGCAGCCAGGCGCGGAACACGGTGGCGTTGGAATGGCTGTGCCTGGGCATCACCGGCGCGACGGATTCGTCGCCGATCCCGGTCGAGGTCCAGATGCGGCGGGGTTTCCAGATCTGCAGGAAACCGGCAAGGCAGATCATCGAGACCAGCGCCGCGATGATGTCCACCAGCCAGGGGCCGTGGAAGTTCGACACCAGGTATTGCGGGACGGCGAAGGCCACGCCGGCGACCAGCAGCGCCGGCCAGACCTCCATCATGCCCCGGCGTCCGGCGAAGGCCCAGACCAGCCAGAACGGCACGATGACCGAGAAGAACGGCAACTGGCGGCCGATCATGCCCGACAGCTCGAACAGGTCGAGCCCGGTCACGGCCGACAGCGCGATCACCGGCGTTCCCAGCGCGCCATAGGCGACCGGCGCGGTGTTGGCGATCAGCGACAGGCCGGCGGCGGCCAGCGGTGCGAAGCCGAGGCCCATCAGCATCGCCGCCGTTACGGCGACGGGGGTGCCGAAGCCCGCCGCGCCCTCGAAGAAGGCGCCGAACGAGAAGGCGATGAACAGCAGTTGCAGACGGCGGTCAGGGGTCAGCCCGGCGATGCTGTCGCGCAGGATGTTGAACTGGCCGGTCTTTTCCGTGAGCCGATAGAGGAAGATCACGCTCAGGATGATCCAGCCGATCGGCAGCAGGCCATAGGCCGCGCCATAAAGGGCGGTGGTCACCGCCATGTCGGTCGGCATCCCGACGCCGAGGATCGCCACCAGCAGCGCGGCGAGCAGGCCGAGCAGCGCGGCGACATGGGCCTTCATGCCCAGCACGCCGATGCCGCCCAGAAGGACGACCACCGGGATGGCGGCCAGCAGGGTCGAAAGGACCATGCTGTTCATTGGGTCATATACCTGGGACCAGGTCATCTCTTGGATCTCCCTCCCTGTGTGCCTTCGGCACGTCCGGGTGCGCTCGTTTCGTGTCGGCGCGTGTGGCGTTCCCGGCTCCTCCTCCGAGGACCGGACGAGGGTCTGGTAAAATCAATTTACCACGCCGGTCAAGTGCGTCATGGATTGTCGATGCGGCACTTCGCCGCCACCCTGACGATTTGCGTGACAGTTCCACATGATAGGCCCCGATGAACGAACCCGGACCGACCACCCCCTCCAAGGCCGAAACCGTGGCCCTTCACATCGAGACGCTGATTCTCGAAGGATCGCTGCGCCCCGGCGAGCCGCTGCTGCCCGAGCGGGAACTGGCCGAGCGGCTGAACGTGTCCCGCCCGACGCTGCGCACCGCGCTCAAGGCGCTGGAGCGGCGCGGCCTGCTGACCGGGCGCGAAGGGCGCGGGCTTGAGGTGTCGCGGCTCGGCGCGGCGGCGATCACCGATCCGCTTCTGCGCCTGCTGGCCGAGCGCGGCGAGGCCGCCGACGATTACCTCGAGTTCCGCGAGATCATCGAGGGCGCGTCGGCGGCGATGGCGGCAAGCCGCGCGAACGCCGTCGATCTTGAGCGTCTGCGCGCCTGCGCCGCGCGCATCGAGCAGGCCTACGCCGCCGCCGATCCCGCCGAGGAGGCCGAGGCGGACACCGAACTGCACCTCGCCATCCACGAAGCCAGCCACAATCTGGTGCTGCTGCATATCATGCAGGCGCTGTCGCCGATGCTGCGGACGGACGTGCTGCAGAACCGGCAGCGGCTGTTCACCATCCCGGACGTCCGCGAGGTGTTCAGGGACCAGCACCTGGCCATCGTCCGGGCGATCCTGGACCGCCGCGAAGGCGATGCAAAGGCCGCCGCCGAGGCGCATCTGAGCTATGTGCGCCGCACCACGCGTGAGATCAGGAAGGCCGAGGCGCGGCTGGACCTGTCGCGCCGACGGCTGGAGAGCGGGGGGCTGGGGGGAGCCAAGGGGTGAGCAGCGGCGGCTGTCATTCGCTGCCGGAGCCTCCGGCGGGGATATTTGGGGACAGAAGATGGGACTCCTCGCCGACCCTGCACATCGCCGCGCAAGGTTGGCCGCCGGGCTGGGGCGCGACTCACGCGTTTGTCAGGTTTGTTCAGGCAATTGCCGCCGCCTGCCCCAGGCCGCCCCGCGGGACGGCTGCGGCCAGCGCCGGCTGGCTTTCGGCGGGGCCGTCATTGCCCGCGAAAGCCGTGTTGTTCCGGGTCTTCGGGCGTTGACCTTCGCAGCAGGGGAAGTATAGCCAACCGGGAAAGCGGCAATCGTTCGGCACGGCTGACCCCTCCCTCCCCGGCAAGGCTCCGCGCCCGTTGCGGGCGGGGCGGCGGCCTCCTCGCGCACGCATCTGCAAGGGCGCGGGTCGCCCGGTTGCAGGGCGGCGCATGGGCGGGCGTGCCGGGCCCGCGGGTCCGGCGGGACGATTTGCAGCAGAGTTGAACCGACCTGCGCGACCCGCGTTGGCATGCACCGATGAGAGGCGACACACCGGCCACATGCTTGCCCACAACCTGATCCTCATCCTGTCCGTCCTGCCCTTCGCCGGGGCCATCCTCGCCACCACCATGCCGGTGACGGCGCGCAACGCCGAGGTCGCGCTGGCAGGCGGGGTGATGATCGCCGGGCTGATCGCGCTGTTCCTGCTGTTTCCCGAGGTGAGCGATGGCGGCGTCATCCGCCGCACGGTGGAATGGGTGCCTTCGGCGAGCCTCGACATCGCGCTGCGGCTGGACGGGTTCGCCTGGCTGATGCTGGTGCTGGTCTACGGGATCGGGCTGCTGGTGGTGATCTACGCCCGCTACTACCTGTCGCCCAGCGATCCGGTGCCGCGCTTCTACGGGCTGCTGCTGGCCTTCGCCGGGGCGATGGTCGGGATGCTGATGGCCGGCAACATCATACTGCTCGTGGTGTTCTGGGAGCTGACGAGCATCTTCTCGTTCCTGCTGATCGGCTACTGGCACCAGAACGCCGCCGCCCGCGACGGCGCGCGCACGGCGCTGATCGTCACCGGCGCGGGCGGGATGGCGCTGCTGGGGGCGATGATCCTGCTGGGGCAAGTGGTCGGCAGCTATGATCTGGACGAGGTGCTGGCAGCCGGCGACATCGTGCGGGCGCATGGCTTCTATCCGTGGATCCTCGGCCTGTTCCTGATCGGCGCGTTCACCAAGTCGGCGCAGTTCCCGTTCCACTTCTGGTTGCCCAACGCGATGGCGGCGCCGACGCCGGTTTCGGCCTATCTGCACTCGGCCACGATGGTGAAGGCGGGGGTCTTCCTGCTGGTGCGCTTCTCGCCAGTCCTGAGCGGCACGGCTGCGTGGTTCTGGATCGTCGCCGGCACCGGCATGGCCACGCTGATCGTCGGCGCGGTCATCGCGCTCTACCGCAACGATCTCAAGGGGCTGCTGGCCTATTCCACCATCAGCCATCTGGGCCTCATCACGGCGCTGGCCGGGATCGGCAGCGGCGGCGCCATCGTCGCCGCGATCTTTCACATCATGAACCATGCGGTCTTCAAGGCCTCTCTGTTCATGGCCGCCGGGATCATCGACCACGAGACCGGCACCCGCGACATGCGCCGGCTGAGCGGGCTGCGCCATTCGATGCCGCGCACCGCGGCGCTGGCCATCGTGGCGGCCGCGGCGATGGGGGGCGTTCCGCTGCTCAACGGGTTCCTGTCCAAGGAGATGTTCTTCGCCGAGGCCGCCGAGTGGCATAACGGCACCTGGCTGGACGTGGCCCTGCCGTATCTCGCGACCTTCGCCAGCATGTTCACGGTCGCCTATTCGCTGCGCTTCATCCTGACCGTGTTCTTCGGCCCGCCCGCGACCGACCTTCCGAAAGAGCCGCACGAGCCGCCCACCTGGATGCGCCGGCCGGTGGAGCTTCTGGTCCTGATCGTGCTGCTGGTCGGGCTTTTCCCGCAGGCGCTGATCGGCACGGTCCTGCAATCGGGCGTGCTGTCGGTGCTGGGCGAAAACGCGCCGGAATACAGCCTCGCCCTGTGGCACGGCTTCAACATCGCGCTGATGATGAGCCTGACGGCGATGGTGCTGGGCGCCGCGCTCTATCTCGCCGCCGCGCCGCGCCTGTCGCGCGCGAACGAGGCGCCCGCCTTCCTGTCGCGGGTTTCGGCGCAGTCGGTATTCGACCGGGTGATGCTGATCGGCACCCGCAGATTGCCGCTGGCGGCTTATGGCCGGCTGGGCAGCAGGCGGTTGCAGGTGCAGATGCGGCTGATCGTGGTGCTGGTGGCCTGCGGCGCGATCTGGAGCCTGTGGGGCGCGACCCGGCTGCTGCCGCTGAATGCGTTCGACAATTTCCAGTGGAGCTTTGCGCTGCTCTGGTTCGCCGGCTGCGCCTGCGCGATCGGCGCCGCCATCCAGGCCAAGTATCACCGCTTCGCCGCGCTGGCGCTGCTGGGCGGCGCGGGGCTGGTCACGGCCGTGACCTTCGCCTGTTTCTCGGCCCCCGACCTCGCCGTGACGCAGCTTCTGGTCGAGATCGTGACCACCGTCCTTCTGCTGCTGGGGCTGCGCTGGCTGCCCAAGCGGATGCGGGAAATTCCCGGCGACCAGCGGCCGCAGGCGCGGGCGCGCCGCCTGCAGGACATGGTCATCGCCTCGATCTGCGGCGCGGGCGTCGCGGCCATCGCCTTCGCGGTGATGTCGGTCCCGCCGGGGCTGACGATCGGCGACTGGTTCCGCCGCAACGCCTATTCCGAAGGGGGCGGCACCAACGCGGTCAACGTGATCCTTGTGGATTTCCGCGCCTTCGACACCTTCGGCGAGATCACCGTTCTCGCGATCGTGGCGCTGACCTGCTATTCGCTGCTGCGCCGCTTCCGCCCGGCCCCTGAAAGCGTCGCCCTGCCCTCTCAGCAGACGTTCAACGAGCTGCCGCCGATCAGCCGCAAGGCCGACCGCGAGGCCGTGGACGAGCCGACCCGCCACGACGTGATGATGCATGTGCCGTCGGTCATCATGCAGTGGATGTTCCCGGTGACGATCGCCATCTCGGCCTATCTGTTCCTGCGCGGACATGATTTGCCGGGCGGCGGCTTCGCGGGCGGGGTCGCCTTCGCCATCGGGCTGCTGCTGCAGTATCTGGCGACCAACGTGCGCTGGATCGAAAGCCGCATCATCATCCTGCCGATCCGCTGGATGGGTCTGGGGCTGCTGTTCGCGGCGCTGGTCGGGATGGGCTCGGCCCTGTTCGGCTATCCGTTCCTAACCGCTCATGCGCAATACGTCCACCTGCCCTTCATCGGCCAGGTGCCCGCCGCGACAGCGCTGCTGTTCGACCTCGGCGTCTTCGCGGTGGTGGTCGGCTCTGTCGTGCTGATCCAGATCGCCATCGCCCACCAGTCGCTGCGCTCGGCCCGCCTGCGCGCCCGCGAAGAGGCGCGCGAGGAAGAAGCCCGCGAAGCGCCGCAACCGATCCTGCCGACCACCCCGCCGGCACCCCCGCCCATAACCCCGCAGGAGGCCCGCTGATGGAAATGATCCTGTCGCTGAGCATCGGCGTGCTGGTCGCCTCGGGGGTCTGGCTGACGCTGCGTCCGCGCACCTTCCAGGTCATCATCGGGCTGTGCCTGCTGTCCTATGGCGTCAACCTGTTCATCTTCGCGATGGGCCGGCTGGTCACGGGGGCGGCGCCGATCATGCCCAAGGGGGGCTTCGTCGATCCCGACAACTTCGCCGATCCCGTCCCGCAGGCGCTGGTGCTGACCGCCATCGTCATCAGCTTCGCCACCACGGCCCTGTTCCTCGTCGTCATCATGGCCTCGCGCGGCTTCACCGGCACCGACCACGTGGACGGGAAGGAGCGGGACTCGTGAACGGCCCCTCGCATCTCATCGTCGCGCCGATCCTGATCCCGCTGGTCGCGGCCGCGTTCATGCTGCTCTACGACGAGCGGCAGCGGCGGCTGAAGCTCGGCATCGGGCTTCTGTCCTGCGCGCTGCAACTGCTGGTCGCCGTCGCGCTGATCATTCAGGCCAAGGACGCGAACGGCACCGGCAACGCGGTCAGCCTCTATCTGCTCGGGGACTGGCCCTCGCCCTTCGGGATCGTGCTGGTGCTGGACCGGCTGGCGGCGGTCATGCTGCTGATGGCTTCGCTGGTGGCGCTGCCGGCGCTGATCTATGCGGGCGCGGTCTGGCACCGGAACGGGCAGCATTTCGCGCCGCTGTTCCAGTTCCTGCTGATGGGGGTGAACGGCGCCTTCCTGACCGGCGACCTGTTCAACCTGTTCGTCTTCTTCGAGGTCATGCTGGCCGCCTCCTACGGGCTGCTGCTGCACGGATCGGGCCGGGCGCGGGTCGGCTCGGGCCTGCATTACATCGCCGTGAACCTGATGGCGGCGATGCTGTTCCTGCTGGGCGCGGCGCTGGTCTATGGCGTGACCGGAACGCTGAACATGGCCGATCTCGCCACGCGCGTCCCGCGGCTGTCGGATGCCGACCGGCCGCTGATCCATACGGCGGCGGTGATGCTGTCGGGCGCGTTCCTCATCAAGGCAGCGATCTGGCCGCTGTGCTTCTGGCTGCCGAACGCCTATGGCGCGGCGGCCCCGCCGGTCGCGGCGGTGTTCGCCATTCTCACCAAGGTCGGCGCCTATACGGTGATCCGCTTCGGCCTGCTGGTGTTCGGCCCGGATGCGGGCGCCTCGGCGGGCTTCGGCGCGGACATCCTTGCGGTAGGCGGCCTCGCCACCATCGCCTTCGGCATGTTCGGGGTGCTGGCCGCGCAGGATCTCAGCCGGATGACGGGCAACATGGTGCTGGTATCGTCGGGCACGGTGCTGGCGGTCGTCGGCCTCGCCATGGAATACGACAACCCCGAGATGCTGTCGGGGGCGCTGTATTACATGCTCGCCTCGACCCTCGCCATCGCCGCGCTGTTCCTGCTGGCCGAGCCGATCGGCCGCAAGGAAGGCGGCATCGCCGGCCTGCTGGCCGTCACCGCCGAGGCCTATGGCGGCGATCCCGAGGATTTCGACGAGCAGGAGGAGGACGCCGGCCCCGCCATTCCCGGCGCCACCACCCTGCTGGGGATCTCCTTCGTGCTGTGCACGCTGGTGGTCGCCGGGCTGCCGCCGCTGGCCGGGTTCGTCGGCAAGCTGACGATGCTGGCCAGCGCGGTCCATTTCGCATCTGGCATGCCGGCGCTCTGGGGGCACTGGGCGCTGGTCGTGCTGCTGATCGTCTCGGGCCTCGCCACGCTGATCGCCATGGCGCGCTGGGGCATCCAGAGCCTCTGGGCCAACGACGAGGAGCCGCATCTGCCGGCGATGGAGATCGGCGGCATCCTCGTCCTGGTCGCGGCGATCCTGCTGCTGACGATCAAGGCCGAGCCGGCGATGCGCTATCTGGAAAACACCGCCGAGGCGCTGACGCAGAACGCGGTCTATATCGGCAAGGTGATGACCACCGCGCCGGTGGGGGCGGACCAGCCATGACCCTGTTTCCGCATCCGCTGCTCACGGTCATCATCGCGGTCCTTTTTCTGGTGCTGACAGGGCTTTCCGCCGGCCAGTTCGTCCTTGCCATCGCGGTGGGGATCGCGGGCGGCTTCGGGTATTCCCGGCTGACGCCGGACCGGGTCCGGCTGCGCCGGCCCGACCTGATCGGGCTGCTGTTCGGGCGGGTCGTGCTGGACATCATCCGCTCCAACTACGCCGTCGCCCGGCTGATCCTGAGCGAGGGCCGGGATGGCCGCCGCCGCTCGGGCTTCGTCCGCATCCCGCTGGACCTGACAGAGCCGAACGCGCTCGCCATCCTGGCGATCATCGTCACCTCGACGCCCGGCACCGCCTGGGTCGAGCATGACCCGGCCGACAATCACCTGCTGCTGCATGTCTTCGACCTGCTCGAGGACGACGACTGGATCCATATCATCAAGTCCCGCTACGAAGCCTTGCTGCTGGAGATCTTTCAATGACCGCCACGACGTTCCTCGCCTTCGTGCTGACGGCATCCCAGGTCCTGCTTGCCATCAGTCTGGTTCTTGCGGCGCTGCGCGGGCTGCGCGGGCCGCGCGCCCAGGACCGCGTGCTGGGGCTGGACACCATGTATGTCTGCGCCATGCTGCTGATGATCGTCACCGGCATGCGAGAGGGCTCCGCCTATTTCTTCGAGGCCGCGCTGGTCGCCAGCGCGCTCGGCTTCGTCGCGACGATGGCGATGGCCAAGTTCCTGATGCGGGGCGAGGTGATCGAATGAGCCATCTCGAACAGCTTCCCCCCGCCGTCGCGATCCTGATCGCCGCGCTGGTGACGCTCGGGACGGTCCTCGTGCTGCTGGGCACGGTCGGGCTGGTCCGTCTGGGCAGCTTCTACGAGCGGCTGCACGCGCCGACGCTGGGAACCAGCTGGGGCGCGGCGGGCATCCTGCTGGGCTCGATCGTCATGTATTCGACGGTCGGCGACCGGCTCATCATCCACGAGTTGTTCATCGCCCTGATGGTGACGGTCACGACGCCGGTGACGCTGATGGTGCTGGGCCGCGCCGCCCTGCACCGCGACCGCGCCGAGGGCCGGCCCCCGCCGAACACCTCGCCGCCCGACGCGGTCAGCCCCGAGGACCAAGCAGAATGACCGCCGCGCCCATCAGGCACAGCGCCGCCCCGGCCAGGTCATAGCCGTCGGGCCGCGCCCCCTCGACCAGCCACATCCAGCCGAGCGAAGCGACGATATAGATCCCGCCGTAACCGGCGAAGGCGCGGCCCGCGGCATCCGAATCGACCCGCGTCAGCAGCACCGCGAACAGGATCAGGCTGGCCGTTCCCGCCACCGCCCACGGCCAGTCCCGCCCCAGCCGCAACCACGCCCAGAAGGCGAAGCACCCGGCGATTTCCGCCAGCGCCGCAGCGGCATAGAGGGCGAAGCTCATCGGCCGTCCGCCGCGCAGGTGAGGCAGCTGTCCTGGGTCATCGCCGATCCTTCATCCCGCTACGCCAAGCCCATCAGCTAGGGCAGCACGGCGCGAAGGGCCAGCGGCGGGAGGCAGGTTGCAGTCGCCTGCGCGGCGACAGGCCCAGTCTATCTGCGCATAACGACAGATTATGGCAAAAATGTATCGCGCACTTGACGGGAACGGAACCGAACGGGTCCACTGCGTTGGCAAGATCACTTGGGGGAGAGTGGGACGATGGAAGCAGCCGATGTGGTTCTGACCGGCGGGGTCGTCTGGTGCGGGCTGGACCTGCCGCAGGCCGAGGCCGTGGCGATCCGCGACGGGCGCGTCGTCGCCACCGGCACCACCGCCGAGATCGAGGCGATGGCCGGGCCGCAGACCCAGCGCATCGACCTGAAGGGCCGTTTCGCCATGCCGGGCATCAACGACGCCCACATGCATCTGCTGCCGCTCGGGCTGGAGATGGCCCGCGTCGATCTGCGCCCCGACGTCGCACCGACGCTGCAATCGCTGCTGGACGCGTTGCGGGCCA
This sequence comes from Paracoccus sp. Z118, assembly GCF_019061185.1. GTDB lineage: Bacteria > Pseudomonadota > Alphaproteobacteria > Rhodobacterales > Rhodobacteraceae > Paracoccus. The sequence continues at coordinate 165,512 of NZ_JAHQZU010000003.1, read as the reverse complement.
AGGCGGCGGTCACCCCCAAGGGCGAATGGGTGCGCGGGCGCGGCTTCAACCACTTCCTGCTGGATGTCGGCCGTTTCCCGCATCGCGACGAGCTTGACGCGGCCTGCCCCGACCATCCCTGCTACATCGTCCGCACCGACGGCCATTCGGCGGTCGCCAACAGCCGCGCGCTGGCGCTGGCCGGTGTCGATGAAAGCACCCCGCAGCCCGAAGGCGGGCTGATCGAGATGAAGGACGGCCGCCTGACCGGCATGGTCGCCGAAACCGGGCGCGAGCCGTTCGAGGCGGTCATGCCCCATTCCTCGGTGGACGAGATGGTGGAGGCGATCGAGGCCGCGGGGAAGACGCTGCTCGGCTACGGCATCACCTCGGTGATGGAGGCGGCGATCGGGCTGCATGACGGCTGGGACGAGATGGTCGCCTATCGCCGCGCCCGCGACGAAGGCCGCCTGCCGCTGCGCGTCTATGGCTGCGTGATGGCCGACAAGACCAAGTCGATCCTGCCGCAGGCGATGGCCGAGGGGCTGGCGACCGGCCAGGGCTGCGAGATGTTCCGCATCGGCCCGGTCAAGATGTTCACCGATGGCAGCGCCGGGTCCAAGACGGCCGCGATGACGCAGGACTACATGGGCGATCCCGGCAACAAGGGGCTGCTCTGCATCCCCGACCAGTCGGAACTCGACGCGATGGTGAAGGAGGCGCATGACGCCGGCTGGCAGATGGGCATTCACGCCATCGGCGACGCCGCCATCGAGGAGGTGCTGAACGCCATCGAGGCCGCGCAGGCCGCGAATCCAGCGAAGGACCGCCGCCACCGGATCGAGCATTGCGGCTGGCTGCGCCCCGACCAGATGGACCGGATGCAGCGGCTGGGCGTCCTGCCCGCCTCGCAGGCCTCGTTCCTCTACTGGTTCGGCGACAACTATGACACCGTGCTGGAGGCAGACCGCATCGCCGCCTCGCACCCCTTCCGCACCTGGACCGAGCGGGGGATGAACCCTTCGGCCTCGACCGACTGCCCGGTGACCGAGATCGACCCGCGCCCGGTGATCTACAACCTCGTGACCCGCAAGACGAAGGACGGCAAGGTATTCGGCCCCGAGCAGCGCCTGACCATCGACGAGGCGCTGCACGCCTATACCTCGGCCTCGGCCTTTGCCTCGGGCGAGGAGGACATCAAGGGGCGGCTGGTGCCCGGCCATCTGGCCGATATCGCCGTGTTCGACCGCGACCTGACCGCCGTCGAGCCCGACGCGCTGCTGGACGCCGTATGCGAGATGACGCTGCGCGGCGGCGAGGTCGTCCACGAAGCCCGCGGCCCCGCATGATAAACGCGCTGGTCAACCGTCTGCTGCTGTCGATCCCGGTTCTGATCGGGGTGGTGATCTTCGGCTTCCTGCTCATCAAGATGGCGCCGGGCGACCCGGCGCAGATCATGGCCGGACCGGCGGCCACGCCGGAAATCATCGCCCGCATCCGCGAGCAGATGGGGCTGGACCAGCCGCTGATCGTGCAGCTTGGCCGCTATGCCGAGCGGCTGATCCAGGGCGATCTGGGCCGGTCGCTGATCTCGAACCGCAGCGTCGCGAGCGAGCTTGGCGCGGCCATCGGCCCGACGGTCGAGCTGATGATCGCCTCGCTGATCTGGGCGGTGCCGCTGGGGATCGGGATGGGCACCATCGCCGCGGTCAAGCGCGGCTCATGGGTCGACCGGGCGATCATGGCGGTGTCGGTGGCGGGCGTGTCGCTGCCGATCTTCTTCATCGCGCTGGTGCTGATGCAGTTCCTGGGCGTCACGCTGCAGATCCTGCCCTTCATGGGCCGGGGCGGACCGCTGTGGACCGTGGACGGCCTGCGCCACGTCGCCATTCCGGCGCTGTCGCTGGGGCTGATCTTCGTCGGCCCGGTCGCGCGGATGACCCGGTCGAGCGTGCTCGAGGTGCTGCGGCTCGACCATGTCCGCACCGCCCGCGCCAAGGGCCTGACCGAGCGGCGGGTGATCCTGCGCCACGCGCTGCGCAACGCGCTGATCCCGGTCGTCACGCTGATCGGCCTTCAGGCCGGCTATCTGCTGGGCGGGGCCGTCGTGACCGAGACGATCTTCTCCTATCCCGGCATCGGCCGGCTGGCCGTGGGGGCGATCCTGTCCTCGGACTTCCCGCTGGCGCAGGGCACGCTGCTGGTGCTGGCGCTGGGTTTCATCATCATCAACATGATCGTGGACATGCTGTACGCCATTCTTGACCCGCGGGCGCAGAAATCATGAGCGCGGTGGACGCTGCCGCCGCGGTCGAGGCCGCGCCCGCCCGCCGCCACTGGTTCGTCGCGCTGATGCGCGATCCGGCCGCGGCCATCGCCATCATCGTCTTCGTCCTGATCGCGGTCGCGGCGGCGCTGGCCCCGTGGCTCGCCCCCTATGATCCGACCGAAAGCACCCGCAACATGATGCTGCCCCCGGTCTGGGCCGAGCGCGGCATCCCCGAGCATCTGCTGGGCACCGATGGACAGGGGCGCGACATCCTTTCGCGGCTGCTCTACGGCACCCGGATGACGCTGCTGATCGGGCTGATCGCGGTCGTCGCGGGCGGCGGGATCGGCTCGCTGCTGGGGCTGCTGGCGGCGTTCTATTCCCGGCTCGACCCGTGGATCATGCGCTCGGCCGACGTGATGCTGTCCTTCCCGGCGATCCTGCTGGGCCTCGCGCTGGTCGCGGTGATGGGCGCCGGCATCATGCCGGTGATCCTCGCGCTGGCCATCGCCACGGTCCCGGACAGCGCCCGCATCGCGCGATCCGTCGCGGTCGGCGTGATGAAGCAGGAATTCGTCGAGGCGGGCCGCGCGGTCGGGCTGTCGGACCGGACGCTGTTCACCCGCTATCTGCTGCGCAACTGCATCTCGTCCATCATGATCTTCATGTCGCTGCGCTTCGGGCAGGTGATCCTGCTCGGCTCGGCGCTGAGCTTTCTGGGCCTCGGCGCGCGGCCGCCGGCGTCCGAGCTGGGGATGATGGCCTCGCAGGGGCGGGATTTCATGCTGTTCGCGCCGCATATCGCGATCATCCCGTCCCTGGCGATCTTCGTGATCGTGCTGACCGCCAACGTGGCCGGGGACGCGCTGCGCGACGTGCTCGATCCGCGCATGAGAAGCTGACAACAAAACGGGGAAGGTAAACGACCATGAAGACCAAGAAGACGCTCGGCCTGGCCGCAGCGGCCTCCATCACCGCGCTGTCCGGCGCCTGGGCGAGCGAGATCAACATCGCCCGCGAGATGGACGCCAACAACTACGACCCGCACAAGACCACCGCGCTGGCCGCGGCCGAGATCCTGTTCATGCTGGGCGACACGCTGATCGCGATCGAGCCGGACATGCAGACGATCACCCCCGGCCTCGCCACCAGCTGGGAAATGTCCGAGGATGGGCTGACCTACACCTTCAAGCTGCGCGACGACGTGAAGTTCTGCGACGGCCGCGCGATGACCGCCGATGACGTGGTCTACAGCTTCAGCCGCTGGCTGGACCCGGCGACGAACTCGCCGGTCAACTGGCGTGCGGGCGAGGTAGAATCGATCACCGCGCCGGACGCCACCACGGTCGTCTACAAGCTCAAATCGCCGTTCTCGGAGCTGCTCTACCAGTTGACGCAGAGCTTCGCGACGATCATCGACAAGAACCAGGTCGAGGCAATGGGCGCCGATTTCGGCATCCAGGGGATGAACGGCACCGGCCCCTATTGCTGGGAAAGCTGGAACCCGCGCGACCAGTTGACGATGACCAAGCACGCCGGCTACGCTTGGGGCCCCGACTTCTACGAGAACAAGGGCGAGGCGCAGATCGACCGGCTGGTCTGGCAGGTGGTCCCCGAGGAGAACACCCGCACCATCGCGCTGATGACCGACCAGACGCAGATCACCCAGTATGTGCCCTATATCGCGCTGGAACAGCTCAAATCCGCGCCGAACGTGAATGTGGTGCAGTCCGACAGCGCCTTCTGGACCTATTTCATCGGCTTCAAGATCGACAAGGACACGGTCGCCGACCCGGCCGTGCGGCGGGCGATCAACATGGCCGTCGATCAGGACGCGCTGGCGCAGGGGCAGTTCTTCGGCGGCGTGCTGGGTGCCCACAGCTATATCAGCCCGGAAACGAAGGACTGGGACCCGGCGCTGGAAGCCGAGCTGCCGCCCTACGACCCCGCCGCCGCCAACGCGCTGCTGGACGAGGCGGGCTGGGTGCCCGGATCGGACGGCATCCGCGTCAAGGACGGGGTGAGGCTCGCGCCGGTCGGCTATTTCTTCACCGGCTCGACCTGGCAGAAGCTGTCGGAATACACCCAAGCCGAGCTTCGCAAGATCGGCGTGGACCTTCAGATCGAGGTCTTCGACGCCACGGTCGCCTGGGGGAAGATGGCCACGCAGGAGTTCGACGCCTTCGGGATGAGCTATCCCTACGTCTCGGCGGGCGATGCGCTGAACCTGTATTTCCCCTCGACCAACATCCCGACTCCGAACCGGATGAACTGGGATGACGCGGAAACCGACCAGTGGCTGGACGAGGGCAAGGCCGCGCTGGACGACGCGACCCGCGCCGGCGCCTACAGCAAGGTGTTGCACAAGGTCCACGACGCCAACGTCTGGCTGCCGCTGATCCACGAGCCGCGGACGATCGTGTCGTCCACGCGCCTCGCGCCGATCGTGCCGCACAGCAACTACGGCGCCGCGCTCTACAAGGGCCTGGACCTGAAACTGGTCGAGTGACCGAGGCGGGCGGGGCCGTCCGCGGCCCCGCCTCTTTACCTTAGGGGGAAACATGGAACCGAACGTCACCGTCATCCGCGATTGCCCGTGGATCGTCGCCTGGGATGAGACCGCAGGCAGCCACCGCTTCGCATCGGGCGACGTCGCCTTTGCCGGGGACCGGCTGGTCCATGTCGGCGGACGCTATGACGGTGCCGCCGCGCGCGAGATCGACGGTAGCCGCAGCATGGTCTCGCCGGGGCTGGTGAACATACATTCGCATCCCCTGTCCGAGCCGCTGAACAAGGGCTTCCTCGACGAGCTTGGCAGCCCGGCGCTGTATATGAGCTCGCTCTACGAATACATGCCGCTGTTCGGCACCAGCGGCGGCGGCACCCGCGCCTGCACGCAGGTCGCCTATTCCGAACTGCTGCAATCGGGCGTCACCACGCTGGTGGACCTGTCGGTCGTCTATGACGGCTGGCTGGAGCTGCTGGCGCAGTCCGGGCTGCGCGGCGTGGTCGCGCCGATGTATCGCTCGGCCAGCTGGCGCACGAACGATGGCCATGTCGTCAGCTACGACTGGGGCGCGGACGGCGGCGAGAAGGCGATGGCCGAGGCGATGGATTTCATCGACCGCGCCAGCGCGCATGACAGCGGCCGCATCTCCGGCATGGTCGCGCCCTCGCAGATTGACACCTGCACGGCGGAACTGATCCGCGACAGCCACGCCGAGGCGAAGCGCCGGGGCGTCCCGATGCAGATCCACGCGGCCCAGTCGGTCGTCGAGTTCCACGAGATCACCCGCCGCCACGGTCGCACCCCGGTCGAGTGGCTGGACGATCTGGGCGTGCTGGACGACGGCACGATCATCGGCCACGGCATCTTCCTGAACGATCACCCGTGGGTCCACTGGCCGCACGGCCGCGACCTTGAACGGCTGGCGGCCAGCGGCGCGGCGGTGGCGCATTGCCCGACCGTGTTCCAGCGTCGGGGCATCGCGCTGCGCAGCTTCGGCCGCTATCGCCGCGCGGGCGTCCCGCTGGGCCTCGGGACCGACACCTACCCCCACAACATGATTGAGGAGATGCGCCACGCCCTCATCAACGCGCGGCTGATGTCGGGCGACGTGTTCGACCTGCGCACCTCGGACGTGTTCGATGCCGCGACCGTCGGCGGGGCCGCGATCCTCGGTCGGGACGACATCGGCCGGCTGGCACCGGGCGCCAAGGCGGATCTGTTCATGGCCGATCTGGACCATCCGGCGATGCGGCCCGTGCGCGATCCGCTGCGCTCGCTGATCTATGTCGCGGGCGAGCGGCCGATCCGGCAGGTCTTCGTCGATGGTCGGCAGGTGGTCGAGGATGGCCGTGCGACCGCCTTCGACATGCCAGCCGCGCTCGACCGGCTGGAGGCCGCGCAGCGTCAGGCGGAAGCCGACTTCACGACCCGCGACTACGCCGGGCGCAGCCACGACGAGGCTTCGCCCTTCGTCTATGAAAGGACGCCATGACCGAGCCGCTTCTGTCCGTCGAGGGTCTCGTCGTCGAGTTCGGCAGCCCGAAAAGCCGCTTTCCCGCCGTCAACGGGATCGACCTGACGCTGGACCGCGGCCGCACGCTGGGGCTGGTGGGGGAATCCGGCTGCGGCAAGTCGGTGACCTCGCTCGCCGTCATGCGGCTGGTCCCGCAGCCCCCTGGCCATTACGCCGGCGGGCGCATCATGTTCGAGGGGCGCGACCTGCTTACCCTGCCGGAATCCGAGATGCGCAAGCTGCGCGGCGGCCGCATCGGCATGGTGTTCCAGGAGCCGATGACCTCGCTCAACCCCGTCTATACGCTGGGGATGCAGCTGCGCGAGATGCTGCAGGCCCACTCCGACCTTTCGGGCCGCGCGGCGCGCGAGCGGGCGGTCGAGCTTCTGGACATGGTCGGCCTGCCCTCGCCCGCCAAGCGGATCGATGATTACCCGCACCAGCTTTCGGGCGGGCAGCGACAGCGGGTGATGATCGCCATGGCGCTGGCGAACGATCCGGTGCTGCTGATCGCGGACGAGCCGACGACGGCGCTGGACGTGACCATTCAGGCGCAGATCCTCGAACTGCTCCAGAACCTTCAGGACCGCACCGGCACGGCGATCCTGCTGATCACCCACGATCTGGGCGTCGTGGCGGAAACCTGCGACGAGGTGGCGGTGATGTATGCGGGCGTGGTGGTGGAGCGCGCGCCGACCCGCGCGCTGTTCGCGGACCCGCAGCACCCCTACACGATCGGCCTGATGGCCGCCGTGCCGCGGCTGGATGCGCCCGCCGACCGGCTGGCGACGATCCCCGGCTCGGTCCCGCCGCCCTGGGCGAACCGCAAGGGCTGCCGCTTCGCCTCGCGCTGCCCGCTCGCCATCGACATCTGCCGGGCCGAGCAGCCCGCCCTGCTTCCCGCCCGGGAAGGCCACACCGTCGCCTGCTGGCGCGCCCCCATCGAGGAGGTCGCGGCATGACCGCGCCACTGCTTCAGGTCGAGCATCTGACCAAGCATTTCCCCGTCCGGCGCGGGCTGCTGCGGCGCGTCACCGGCGCGGTGCAGGCGGTGACCGACATCAGCTTCTCGCTCGGCGCGGGCGAGACGCTGGCCATCGTCGGCGAATCCGGCTGCGGCAAGTCCACCGCCGGCCGCACGATCCTGCGCCTTCAGGAGCCGACCGCTGGCCGGGCGCTGCTGAACGGGCGCGACATCTATTCGCTGTCGCCCGCCGAACTGCGGGCGGCGCGGCGCGAGATGCAGATGATTTTTCAGGACCCCTTCGGCTCGCTCAACCCCCGCATGACGGTGCGCGAGGTCATCGCCGAGCCGCTGCGCCTGCACGGGATGGCAAGCGGCGCCGATCTCGACCGCCGCATCGACGAGGTTCTGGCCAAGGCGGGGCTGTCGTCCTGGCATGCGGGGCGCTATCCGCATGAATTCTCGGGCGGCCAGCGGCAACGGGTCGGCATCGCCCGCGCGCTTGCCACCAATCCCCGGCTGATCGTCTGCGACGAGCCGGTCAGCGCGCTTGACGTGTCCGTTCAGGCGCAGATCGTCAACCTGTTGCAGGATCTGCAGACGGAAACCGGCGTCTCCTATGTGTTCATCAGCCACGATCTGGCGGTGGTGCGCCATATCGCGACGCGGGTCGCGGTGATGTATCTGGGCCGGATCGTGGAGCAGGCGGATGCAGGCCGGCTGTTCGCCGACCCGCGCCATCCCTATACCCGCTCGCTGATCGCCGCCGCCCCGCGCCCGGTGCCCTCGGACCGGGTGGCCCATGTGCCGCTGAAGGGGGAAACCGCCAGCGCCATGGCCCCGCCGCCCGGCTGCGCGTTTCATCCGCGCTGCCCCTTCGCGCAGGAACGCTGCCGGATCGACCGGCCCGAACTGCGCCCGGTCGGCGGCGATCTGGTCGCCTGCCATTTCGCCGAAACCCTGCCGCCCATGCCTCGCGAAACTGCCGAAGCCGAAAGCCCGGTGCTGGCCCGGCGGCTCGACATCCTTGCCCAAGCACGAAAGGACGCCGCATGAACGGTGCCGAAAGCGTCGTCCGCAGCCTTCACGCTGCGGGAACCGAGGTCTGTTTCGCCAATCCCGGCACCTCGGAGATGCAGTTCGTGGACGCGCTGGACCGCACCCGGCTGATGCGCTGCGTGCTGGGGCTGTTCGAGGGCGTCGTGACCGGCGCCGCCGACGGCTATGCCCGCATGGCCGGCAAGCCCGCCGCGACGCTGCTGCATCTGGCGCCCGGCTTCGCCAATGGCGCGGCGAACCTGCACAACGCCCGCAAGGGCCGGGTGCCGGTGCTGAACCTCGTCGGCGAACATTCCGTGCGGCATCTGCAATATGACGCGCCGCTGTCCGCCGATCTGGAAGCGACGGTCGCGCCGTTCTCGAACTGGGTGAAGACCGGCACCTCGGCCGCGACGCTCGCCCGCGACGCGATGGAGGGGTGGGCGGCGGCGTCCTCGCATCCCGGCGGGGTGGCGACCCTGATCCTGCCCGCCGATCTCGGCTGGAACGAGGGCGGGGTGATCGCCCCGCCTGTCGCGCCGACGCCGGCGGCGGCGGTTGCGGACGAGGCCGTGAGCCGCGCGGCAGAGGCGCTGGGGCCGGGCGCGGTGCTGCTGGTCGGCGGCACGGTGCTGGAGGACCCGGCGGCGCTGGCGCTGGCCGCAGGCATCGCCGAAAAGACCGGCGCGGCGGTGATGGCCCCCGGCGCGAACCGGCGCATCGAGATGGGCGCGGGCCGTCCCGCCATCGCCCGCGTCCCCTATCCGATCGACATGGCGCTGGAAGCCCTCTCGCGCTTCGACCGCGCGGTGCTGGTCGAGGCGGTCGAGCCGGTGGCCTTCTTCGCCTATCCCGACCGGCCGAGCGTCCTGCTGCCCGAAGGCTGCCGCGTGGTGACGCTGGCCGAACGGACGCAGGACGGCAAGGCCGCGCTCGCCGCGCTGGCCGATCTGGTGGGCGCCACGCCCGCCCGAGCCGCCGACGCGCCGCGCCCCACGGCGCCGCAGGTCGGGCCGCTGAACGATGCCGCGCTGTCGCAGGCCATCGCCGCCGCCCTGCCCGAGGGCGCCATTGTGGTGGACGAGCGCCTGACCCGTGGGCGCGATGTCGGCACATTTGCCGCGGGGGCGCCGCCCTTGTCATGGCTCGCGATCACCGGCGGCTCCATCGGCATCGGCATCCCGCTGGCGACCGGCGCCGCCATCGCCTGCCCGGACCGCCCGGTCATCGATCTGCAGGCGGACGGATCGGCCATGTACACGCTGCAGGGCCTGTGGACGCAGGCGCGCGAGGGGCTGAACGTCACCACCGTCATCCTCGCCAATCGCAGCTACGAGATCCTCAAGGGCGAGCTTCTGCGCGTCGGCGCCAATCCCGGCCCGACCGCGCTGGACATGCTGGACCTGCGCCGCCCCGATCTGGATTTCTGCGCCCTCGCCCGCGGCATGGGCGTTCCGGCGCAGCGGGTCGAGGACGCGGCCGAACTGCACCGCGCCATCGCCGCGTCGGTGCATGAGCCGGGTCCGATGCTGATCGAGGCGATGCTGGTCTGACCCTCAGCCGGGGTTCCTCGTCACCAGCGGCAGCAGTTCGTCGATCACCGCGGCGAACTGCCCCTCGGCGGTCGCGCTGGCGCGGGCACGGCGCACCATATAGACATGCGTTCCCAGCCGCTCGCCGGTGACACGGATCGGCCAGAGCAGCCCGGCATCGACCTCGGCCCGCGCCGAGGTCCAGGGCAGAAGGCCCAGCCCGACGCCGGTCACGATCATCCGCCGCACCTCCTCGACGTTGGAACTGATGCCGCTGGTGCTGCGGCCGAGCCCGAGACGGGTGCTGAGCGGGCCCATCGGCTCCAGCCCCGCCCCTTCGCGGGCGCAGGCGAAGGCGACGAAGGGCTCGCCGCGCAGCTCCTCCAGCGTGACCTCGTCGCGGCCGAAGAAGGGATGCTCGACCCCGCAGAAGACCGCCCAGTCATCCTCGAACAGCAGGCGGCAATCGAGGTCCGGGGCAGGATCGGTCAGCAGGCAGATGCCGATCCCGTGCCCCTGCTCGCGCAGCCCGGCGAGGATGTCGTGGCTGTTGCTGACCTCGACCCGCAGCAGCGTTTCGGGATGGCGCTGGTGGAACAGCCGGAACGCCTCGTCCAGCAGCGGCGAGATGAGGTTGGAGACGATCATCACCCGCAGCTCGGGCCGCTGCTGCCCGATGCGAAGGCCGATCCGCTCGGCCGCGCCCTGCATGTCGCGGACATTGGCATGGACCGCCTCGCCCAGCGGGGTCAGCCCGAAGCCGCGCCCGTCGCGCCGCACCAGCGGCTGGTCCATCGCCGCCTCCAGCCGTTGCAGCGTCTGGCTGACGGCGGGCTGGCTCATCCCCAGCACCTGCGCGGCGCGGGTGACGCCGCCCTGCTCGACGATGGCGCCGAAGATGCGAAGATGGTTCCAGTTGAGCGGCGTCATGGCAGGCTCCGGCGCGGGATCGGACGCGAGTCTTCACCGCTGGGAGCGCCCGGTGCAACCGCTTTCCAAGCGGCCTGACGAAGCGTAAAGGAAGCTGCGGCACGCCTGTCTGGTCGCGGCCGTCCACGCGACCACGGCGCGTCACCGGGCAGCTGCCAGCCAAGACAACAATCCCGTGCATGAGCGCCACCGGGGCGGTGCATCACCAATTGCGCCGCTCTTGGCTCTCGACGAGGCGACGGAATCTCTTGCGTGGCTACTCGAAATCGCCTGACAGCCCAACGAAAAGCAGGCGGCCAGCGAGGCCGCCCGCAAAATGGATCAGACGCCCACCTCTGCCTCGACCTCGCCGAGCGATTTCTCGACGATCTCGAACATGTCGTCCGCCTGCTCGCGGGTGATGATCATCGGCGGGCAGAACGCCACCGTGTCGCCCATGTTGCGCGAGATGAGGCCATTCCGCTGCATCGCCGCGTTCATCAGACCGCCGAGGCGGCCCACCGTCTGGACCGACTTCGCGGCCTTTTCGTCCACCAGTTCCAGCGCCGCGATCAGCCCGACGCCGCGCACCTCGCCGACCAGCGGACGGCCCGCCAGCGTCTCCAGCCGGGCGCGGAAATGCGCGCCCACGTCGCGGGCGTTGCCGACCAGATCGTTCTCCTCGATGACCGCCAGGTTCTCCAGTGCGACCGCCGCGCCAAGCGGGTGGCCGCCGGCGGTGTAGCCGTGGCCGAAGGTGCTGATCCTGTCGCTCTCATCCGCGATCGGATCGAAGAACCGGTCGTTCATCATGATGGCCGAGAACGGCACATAGCTGGACGTGATCTGCTTGGACATCACCATCACGTCGGGCCGGATGCCGCAGGTGGTCGAGCCGAACATCTCGCCGGTGCGCCCGAAGCCGCAGATCACCTCGTCGGCGACGAACAGGATGTCGTGTTTGTCAAGCACCGCCTGGATCTTCTGGAAATAGCCCTTGGGCGGGACGACCACGCCGCCCGCGCCCATCACCGGCTCGGCCCAGAAGGCGGCGATGGTGTCCGGGCCCTCGGCCTGGATCAGCGCCTCCAGATCCTCGGCGCAGCGGGTGGCGAACTGCTCCTCGGTCTCGCCGTCCCGGCCTTCGCGCCAGTAATGCGGACAGGTGGTGTGCAGCACGCCCGGCAGCGGCAGGTCGAACGAGCGGTGGTTGAACGGCAGCCCGGTCAGGCTGGCGGCTGCGATGGTGACGCCGTGATAGCCGCGGGTGCGGGCGATCACCTTCTTGCGCTGCGGCTGGCCGAGCGCGTTCGAGCGATACCACACCATCTTCAGCACGGTGTCGTTCGCTTCCGAGCCGGAGTTGGTGAAGAACACCTTGCTCATCGGCACGGGCGCGATGGAGACCAGCTTTTCGGCCAGGTCGATGGCGGGGCCGTGGCTCTTGTGGCCGAAATTGTGATAGAAGGGCAGCTTCTCCATCTGCCGGGTCGCGGCCTCGATCAGCCGCCGCTCCTTGAAACCGACGCCGACGCTCCAGAGGCCCGCGAGCCCCTCGATGTAGCGCTTGCCGGTGTTGTCGCGGACATAGATCCCCTCGCCATCCTCGATGATCATCGGCCCGACATCCTGATGCCGGCGGGCGTTGGTGTAGCCGTGGAAGTGATGCGCGATGTCGCGCGCCTCGGGCGTCGCACCGAAATTGGTCATGTCGTCCATGGAAGGGGTCCTGCGGTGGGAATGGGTCCGTGGCAGAGTGCCCGTGCGGCGCGCCATTGTCGATGGCCGGGTGCTTGACCAAGGTTTGATCCGGTGCAAACCATGTTCGGCCGCAAAGCGGGAGGGGATGGTGCAGCCGAGGCAATTCCGGGGGAACCTGTCGGACACCGACATCGCCGCCCTGCGCGATTTCATCGAGATCGTCGAGGCGGGCGGCATCACCGCCGCGCAGGCCCGGCTGGGCAAGGGCAAGTCCGCGATCAGCCTGACCCTGTCGCGGCTGGAATCGCGCCTTTCGATGCGGCTGTGCGAACGGGGCCGGTCGGGATTCCGCCTGACCGAGCAGGGGCGGATGGTCCATTCCGCCGCCGTCCAGTTGATGAACGAAATCGGCCGCTTCAGCGATTTCGTCGGCGCGGCGACCCGCAAGCTGGAAGGCGAGGTCTCCATGTCCGCCGACGACAGCTTCCTGTTCGAGTTCGCGGACCCGCTGTCGCGCGCCATCGCGCGGATCAACGACCGTTATCCCGGCCTCAAACTGAACCTGCGGATGAGCTCGCCCGACCATATCCTCGCCTCGGTGCTGGAAGGTTCCGCCGATCTGGGGTTCACGGCGCTGATCCGGCCCAGCGACGCGCTGGTGGCAGCGCCCGTCTGCAAGGAGCGGATGGGCATCTTCTGCGGCAAGGACCACCCGCTGTTTCCCCGCGACGACCGCGAGCTGACGATGGAGGAGCTGCGCCGCCACAGCTTCGTCGCCGCCGAGGTCGCCCAGGAGGCCGCGTTTTCCGATTTCGTCGGCGCGCTGACGGTGGCGGCGACCGCGCCCACGATCCTGTCGCGGATGCTGCTGATCCTGTCCTCGCGCTATCTCGGCTCGATGCCGCTGGCCTTTGCGGCGCCGTGGGTGGAGCGCGGCGACGTGCGCGAGATCGCCGTTCCGGGCAGCCGGGGCGCGAACACCTGCTACCTGATCCACCGCCGCGCCCGGCCGCTGGGCCTCGGCGGGTCGATCTTCCGCAGCACGATCCTGGACGAGTTCGAGAAATGGGGAAGCAGCGCGGCGTGAGCCTTACCCGCAGCCGGTTGAGTCGGGCCGCGCATGACCAGTTCCGGGATCGGCTTGCCGCCCGATGCGATCCGCGAGGAACCGGAGCGCGCTACGCCCTACCCCGCTGCCGGACCCGTCGAGCCCCGCACGACCAGTTCAGGCTCCAGCACCGTCAGTTTTGGGATCGGCCGGCCGGCGATGCGGTCCACGAGGAACCGGGCCGCGCGGCGTCCAAGCTCGCGCTTGGGTTGGTGGATGGTGGTCAGCGGGGTGGGCAGATGGGCGGCCCAGTCGATGCCGTCGAAACCCACGATCGAGACCCCGGCCGGGACCGCCACCCCGGCGCGGGCCAGCTCGCCCATGAAACCCGCCGCCATCTCGTCGCTGAAGGCCACGATGCCGGTCGGGCGGGCGGCGGCGGGCTCGGCCAGCCAACGCCGCGCCGCCGCCGCCCCCGCCGCCAGCGAGAAATCTCCGGCATAGCCGGGCGGCAGCCCGCCGAGCGCGCGGGCGATCCCGTCCAGGCGGGCGCGGTGCAGCACGTTGTCCTCGGGGCCGCCGATCCAGCCGATGCGGCGGTGGCCCAGCCCGGTCAGGTGGCGCACCGCAAGTTCGGTGCCGCGGGCATTGTCCAGCACCACGCGCGGCAGGTCCGCCCCCTCGATCCATTCGCAAGCCATGATGACCGGCGGCGCGCCCGGCAGCGCCGCCAAGTCGGCCGCCGTCACCTGCCCGTCCAGCAGGATGATCCCGTCCGCGCGCGAGGGGTCGAGGAAACGGGCCAGCGCCCGGTGCCGCCCCCCCTCCTCCATCGTGTCGCCGACCAGCAGGTCATAGCCCGCCGCGCCGAGTTCGGCCCCCATCCCGGCGAGGATTTTCGCGAAGAACGGGTTGCCGAGATTGGGCACCAGCGCCACCACGGCCCCGGTGCGCTGCTTGCGCAGGTTGCGGGCGGCGAGGTTGACGCGGTAGCCGGTCGCCGCAATGGCCGCACCCACCAGATCGCGGGTGGCGGCTGACACCATCTCGGGCCGCGACAACACGCGGCTGACCGTCGCCACCGACACCCCCGCGTGACGGGCCACATCGGCCAGCCGCGCCGGGACGGCGGGCGCTTCGGTCAGCGGATCGGGGGGTGCGTCGCCGGTCATCGCGCGACGCTAATCCCGCCGCCGGGCCGTGCGCAACCACCGACTGCTTCCGCAATTTTCCGTATTGCAAACGATTGCAGGATCGGTTGTCCTGCCGGAAGGGAGAGGACACGCATGAAGACCATCAAGGGCCCCGGCCTGTTCCTCGCGCAGTTCGCCTCGGACTCCGCGCCGTTCGACGACTGGAACGCGATCACGGCCTGGGCGGCCTCGCTGGGCTATGAGGGCGTGCAGGTGCCCTCGGGCGACAGGCGGCTGTTCGATCTGGACCGGGCGGTGGATTCGCAGACCTACCGTGACGAGTTCCTCGGCATCGCCGCGCAGAACGGCATCTCCGTGACCGAGCTTTCCGCGCATCTGCAAGGCCAGCTGGTCGCCGTGCATCCCGCTTATGACGCGGCGTTTGACGCCTTTGCCCCGGCGGCGGTTCGCGGCAAACCGAAGGCGCGGCAGGAATGGGCGGTCGATCAGGTCGCCAGGACGATCCGCGCCAGCCGCCTGCTGGGGCTTGACGCGATGGCGACGTTCTCGGGCGCGCTGGCCTGGCCCTATCTCTACCCGTGGCCGCAGCGCGCGCCGGGGCTGGTGGAGACCGCCTTCGACACGCTCGCCGCCCGCTGGCGGCCCCTGCTGGATCTGGCCGAGGAGAACGGCGTCGATGTCTGCTACGAGATCCACCCCGGCGAGGATCTGCATGACGGCGTGACGTTCGAGATGTTCCTCGACCGCGTGGACCAGCATCCGCGCGCGAACATGCTCTACGATCCCTCGCACTACCTGCTCCAACAGCTTGATTATCTGGCGAATATCGACATCTACCACGACCGCATCCGCATGTTCCACGTCAAGGATGCCGAGTTCCGGCCGACCGGGCGGCAGGGCGTCTATGGTGGCTATCAGCCCTGGGTGGACCGCGCGGGCCGCTTCCGCAGCCTCGGCGACGGGCAGGTGGATTTTGCGCAGGTATTCTCCAAACTGGCGCAGTACGACTTTTCCGGCTGGGCGGTGGTCGAATGGGAATGCGCCCTGAAGCACCCCGAGGACGGCGCGCGCGAGGGGGCCGAGTTCGTCCGCCGCCACATCATCCGCACGACCCCGCACGCCTTCGACGACTTCGCCGCGCAAGGGGCCGACGCGGCGGCCAACCGCCGCGCGCTGGGGCTGGCATGAGCGCCCCCATCCCTCTCGGCATGGTCGGCGGCGGCGAGGGCGCCTTCATCGGCGCCGTCCACCGCATCGCCGCAAGGATGGACGGGCAGTTCCGGCTGGTCGCCGGTGCGCTGTCCTCGGACGCGGAGCGGGCAGCGGCCTCTGCGCAGGCGTTGGGGCTGGAGCGCAGCTACGGCGATTTCCGGCAGATGGCGCAGGCCGAGGCCGAGCGCCCGGACGGCATCCGCGCGGTGTCCATCGTCACCCCGAACCACCTGCACGCGCCGGTGGCGGTCGCCTTCCTCGACGCGGGCATCCACGTCATCTGCGACAAGCCGCTGGCCGCGACGCAGGAGCAGGCGCGGCAGATCGCCGACGCCGCCGCGCGCAGTTCGGCGCGGTTCTTCCTCACCCACAATTACTGCGCCCTGCCGATGATCCGCGAGGCCCGCGCCATCGTGGCCGAGGGCGGTATCGGCGATCTGCGGCTGGTGCAGGCGGAATATCTGCAAGGCTGGCTGGCCGAGGACGTGCGTAGCAAGCAGGCCGACTGGCGCACCGATCCGGCGCAGGCGGGCGCGGGGGCCATCGGCGATATCGGCACCCATGCGTGGCAGCTTGCCGCTTTCGTGACCGGCCAGACGCCGACCGCGATTTCGGCGGATCTGTCCAGCATGGTCGCGGGCCGGCGGGTGGATGATGATGTGCGCGCCGCGCTGCGCTATACCTCGGGCGCGCGGGGCGGGATCTGGGCCAGCCAGGTCGCCATGGGGTGCGAAAACGGGCTGTCGCTGCGCCTGTTCGGCACCGACGGCGCGCTGGAATGGCGGCTGGAGGACGCCGAGCGGCTGCTCTTCACCCCGAAAGGCCAGCCACCGCGAATCCTGACGCGGGCGCAGGATCGTTCGGCCTCGTTCCGCACCCCGCCCGGCCACCCCGAGGGGTATCTGGAGGGGTTCGCCAATCTCTACACCGACATCGCCGCCGTGATCCGGGGCGATGAAGCGCCGCTGTCGCGCCTGCCGGGGCTGGCGGAGGGGCTGTCCGGCATGGCCTTCATCGCGGCGGCGCAGGACTCATCCGTCCGCGGCGGCGCATGGACCCCGGTGCGCCCATGACGGCGGTGTTGGCGCTGGACGCGGTGACGAAAAGCTTCGGCCCGGTCGAGGTGCTGCACGGCGTCGATCTGGCCCTGAACGCGGGCGAGGTTCACGCCCTGATCGGCGAGAACGGCGCCGGCAAATCGACGATCATGAAGATCCTCGGCGGCTATCTGGCCCCGACCGGCGGGCAGGTGCTGCTGGACGGCCGCCCCGCCGCTTTCCGCAGCGGGCCCGACGCCGAGGCGGCGGGGATCGTCGTGATCCATCAGGAATTCAACCTCGTCCCCGACCTGACCGTAGCGGGCAACATCTTTCTCGGCCGCGAGTTGACGCGCGGCCTGCGGCTTGACCATGCGGCAATGCGGGCGGCGGCGGGCGAGTTGCTGGCGCGCCTCGACACCGCAATCCGGCCCGATGCGCTGATCCGCGACCTGTCGGTGCCCGACCGGCAGATGGTCGAGATCGCCAAGGCGCTGTCCCGGCGCGCCCGCGTCCTCATCATGGACGAGCCGTCCGCCGCGCTGACCCACCGCGAGGTCGAGGCGCTTTATGCGCAGGTGGACCGGCTGCGGGCCGAGGGCGTCGCGCTGCTGTTCTGCTCGCACCGGCTGGACGAGGTCGCGCGGCTGGCCGACCGCGTCACGGTGCTGCGCGACGGCGCGGTCGTGCGCCGGGCGCTGCGCGGTGAGCTGACCGAGGACGGGATGGCCACCGCGATGGTCGGGCGCGAGCTCAGCGACATCTTCCCGCCCAAGGACACCGCCACCGCCGAGGAACTGCTGCGGGTCGAGGCGTTGTCGGTTCCCGGCATCGTCCATGACGCCGCCCTGACCCTCAGGCGCGGCGAGGTGCTGGGCATCGCCGGACTGGTCGGATCGGGCCGCACCGAACTGGCCGAGGCGATCGCCGGGCTGCGTCCCGCCACGGGCCGGATCAGCGCCCGTGGGCGCGAGACCCCCATCCGCACCCCGCAGGACGCTGCCGCCCACGGCATCGCCTATCTGACCGAGGACCGGAAAGAGGCCGGGCTGCTGCTCGACAAGCCGCTGGCCGAGAACCTGACGTTGTCCGCGCTGGACCGCCTCGGCTTCCGCATCGACCGCGCGAATGAGTCGCGGCTGATGGCGCAGGCGACGCGCGATTTCGACATCCGCGCCGCCTCGCCCGCCATGCCGGCGGGGGCGCTGTCGGGCGGCAACCAGCAGAAGCTGCTGCTCGCCAAGACCATGCTGCCCGAACCCGAGATCGTGCTGATCGACGAGCCGACGCGCGGCATCGACGTGGGCACCAAGCAGCAGATCTACCGGTTCGTCCGGGAACTCGCCCGCGCGGGCAAGGGGGTCGTCGTGATCTCGTCCGAACTTCCCGAGGTGATGGGGCTGTCGGACCGCATCCTCGTCATGCGGCAGGGCCGCATCGCCGGCGAGGTCGCGGGCGAGGCCATCACCGAGGAAGCGATCGTCCGCCTTGCGATGGGGCTGGGCGCAGAAGTGGAGTCCGCATGAAGCGCATCGACCTGCATCTTCTCGGCCCGCTGATCGCGCTGGTCGGGCTGTTCATCCTCGGCGCGCTGCTGAACCCGGCCTTCCTCGCGCCGGCGAACCTGTCGAACGTGCTTGCCCGCTCGGCCTTCATCGGGCTGATCGCGGTCGGCATGACCTTCGTCATCACCCAGGGCGGACTGGACCTGTCGGTCGGCTCGATGGCCGCCTTCCTTGCCGGGATCGCCATCATGGCGATGAACGCGCTGGCGCCGATCACCGGCGTCAACTGGGGCACGGTCCTTCTGGGCATGGGGGTCGCGCTGGTGGGCGGGCTGCTGGCGGGCGCCGTCAACGGCGCGCTGGTGACGAAGGCCCGGATCGAGCCGTTCATCGTCACGCTGGGCACGATGGGGATCTTCCGCAGCCTCGTGACGTGGCTCGCCGATGGGGGGACGCTGAGCCTCGATTCCGGCCTGCGCGCGCTGTACCGGCCGGTCTATTTCGGCGGCATCGGCTGGATCACCTGGCCGATCATCGTCTTCGCCATCGTCGCGGTCATCGGCGAATGGACCATGCGCCACACCCGCTTCGGCCGCCATGTCGAGGCGATCGGCTCGAACGACCGCGTGGCCCGCTATTCGGCGGTGGATGTCGAACGCGTGCGGCTGCTGACCTATGCCCTGCTGGGCGCGCTGGTCGGGCTGGCGACGATCCTCTACGTCCCGCGCCTCGGCAGCGCCTCCGGCTCCACCGGCGTCCTGTGGGAACTGGAGGCGATCGCCGCCGTCATCATCGGCGGCACCGCGCTGAAGGGCGGCCGGGGACGGGTCTGGGGCACCGTGGTCGGCGTGCTGATCCTCAGCCTCATCGACAACATCCTGAATCTGACGGACCTGGTCAGCCCTTACCTGAACGGGGCGATACAGGGCGTCATCATCGTGCTCGCTGTCGTCTTGCAGCGAGAGAAACGCACCGCCGACGAGCGGTGATCGGGGAGGAAGAAAGAAACATGAAACGTCGCAATCTGCTGAAACTGCCGCTGGCGGCCGCCGCGCTGTCGCTCGCCTCGGGCGCGGCCTTCGCGCAGGACGCCGAGCCGGTCGTGATCGGCGTGTCGATCCCGTCCGCCACCCACGGCTTCATGGGCGGGCTGAACTGGCATGCGCAGGACACCATCGAGCGGCTGGGCGGGGTCTATCCCAATGTCGAGTTTGTGCTGGCGACGGCGGGCGATGCCGCCAAGCAGGTGTCCGACATCGAGGACATGATGGCGACCCGCAACATTGACGGGCTGGTCGTGCTGCCCTTCGAATCCGAGCCGCTGACCGATCCGGTCAAGCAGGTGAAGGCTGCCGGCAAGTTCGTCACCGTCGTTGACCGGGGCCTGTCCGAGGAAGGGATCGAGGATCTGTATGTCGCCGGCGACAACACCGCCTTCGGCCGGGTGGCGGGCGAGTATTTCCGCGACAACCTCGATGCGGACGCCAAGATCGTCGTGCTGCGCGGCATTCCCACGACGCTGGACAACGAGCGGGTCGAGGCGTTTCAGGCCGCGCTGGAGGGGTCCGACAAGGAAATCCTCGACATGCAGCACGGCAACTGGAACCGCGACGACGCCTTCAACGTGATGCAGGACTATCTGGCCAAATACCCCGAGATCGACGCCGTCTGGGCGGCCGACGACGACATGGCCGTGGGCGTGCTGGAAGCCATCGCCCAGGCGGGCCGCGAGGATCAGATGATCGTCGTCGGCGGCGCGGGCATGAAGGATATCGTCAAGCGCATCATGGACGGCGATCCGCAGCTTCCGGTGAACGTGACCTACCCGCCGGCACTGATTTCCTCGGCCATCGAGATGACCGCGCTGAACTTCGTGTCGAACGCGCCGATGGCCGGCCGCTACATCATCGGCAGCCAGCTGATCACGCCGGAAAACGCCGAGCAGTTCTACTTCCCCGACAGCCCGTTCTGAGGAACTTCACGCTCTGGAAAGGCGCCCGCCGCGGCGCCTTTCTTCTTTTCCGCGGGGGTTGTCCGATCCGGGCGGGTTATCTCAACCGCCGTTGCAGCACCGTCACCGCCTGATCGATGGACCGGGCCGCCTCGGACACCGCGCGGGCCGCGCGGGAGATATCGACGAGGCCCGATGAGGCGAACTGGGCCACCGGCGCGCGGGTCTCGCTTGCCAGCGCGGCAAGCTGGGCGAAGGCGACGCGGCCGGATTCCGCGGCGGCTTCGATCCGCGCCATGATCGCCGGAAGATCGGTCCGCAGCCCGGCCGCAACATCGGTCACGCCCTGCAACGCATCGCGCAGGTCGGTGACGACCGGCCCGAGCTCCTCGTTGATCGCCCGGTCGGCGCCCTGAAACGCGCTTTCGGCGGCGGTCAGCGCGCGCTGCCCCGTCTCGATCGCCCGGTCCACGCCGTCGAGCGTCCCGCCCGCGCGGTCCGCCAGCACCGTCACCCTTTCGGCGGTCTCGCCGATCGAGGCGGTCGCTTCGACCAGCCCGCCTGAGATATAGCCCCGGAACTCGTCCAGCGCCGCCGTGCCCGATTGCAGCGCCTCGTCGGCGCGCGTCGCCGTCTCGGTGAACTTGTCCAAAGTCACATCGGCATTGGCAAGCGTCATCTGCGCGGCCTGCGACAGCCCCTCGACGCTGCCGCCGAACTCCGCCACCTGCCCGGCCACGTCCGCGATGGTCTGGGTGGCCGTGGACACATCCGCCATCATCTGGTCCAGATTTGACGATGAGCGTTCGAGGTTTTCCAGTATCCGGTGCACCCGCTGCTGGTTCTCGTTGCCCAATAGCTCGGTCAACTGAACGGTGACGGTGTTCAGGTTCTCGATGATCTCCGGCCCCTGCGCGCCGAGCGTCTGAAGGACCGACTGGCCGGGGCGGATCACCGGAATCCCGCCATCCGCGTCCAGAAGCAGCTCGGCCGCGGGGCTACCCGCCGTGATGCCGACGAAGGACAGGCCCGTCACGCCCTGCGGCTCGATCGACGCGGTGGAGTCGGTCTTGACCGGGGTGCCCGCCGAAACCTCCAACCTGACCCGCACGCCGCCCTGTTCGGGGGCGATCCGCATGTCCACCACCTGCCCGACCTTGAGCCCCGCGAAACGCACATCGGCGCCGATCCCGACGCCCGAGACTTCCGCGAAATACACGTCGTAATAGGCGAAGGTCCGGTCCACCCGGTAATCGGCGAACCACAGCAGGAAGCCGAGGATCCCGAGGAAACCGGCCACCGTGAAGACGCCGACGAGAACGTAATTGGCCCGCGTTTCCATTCGCTATCCTTGCCTGCGGTCTGCGGCCATCGCGGCATGGGCGCGCGGTCCGTTGAAATAATCATGCACCCAGGGGTGATCCAACCGGGTCAGTTCCTCGATGGTGCCGGTGGCGAGCACGTGCTTTTCCGCCAGCACCGCGACCCGGTCGCAGCAGGCGTTGAGCGTATCCAGATCATGCGTGACGAGAAAGACCGACAGGCCGAGCGCGTCGCGCAGTTCCACGATCAGCCGGTCGAACGCATCGGCGCCGATCGGGTCCAGCCCGGCGGTGGGCTCGTCCAGGAAGACGATCTCGGGGTCCAGCGCGAGGGCGCGGGCGATGCCGGCCCGCTTGCGCATCCCGCCCGACAGTTCCGCCGGATACTTGTCGCCCGCGTCCCAGGGCAGGCCAGACATGGCGATCTTGAGGTCGGCGAGGCCGTCCATCACCGCCTGATCCAGCCGCAGTGCGCGCATCGGCACCTGCACGTTCTCGCGCACCGTCAGGGCGGAGAACAGCGCGCCATCCTGAAACATGACGCCCCATCGCTGCTCCAGTGCGCGGCGTTCGGCCTCGCCCGCATCGCCGACATCGACGCCCAGCACCCGGATGTGACCCTCGGCCGGGCGGATCAGCCCGACGATGGTGCGCAGCAGCACCGACTTGCCGGTGCCGGACCCGCCGACGACGCCCAGGATCTCGCCCCGGCGCAGGTCCAGATCCAAGCCGTCATGGATGACGTTCGATCCGAAGCGCGTGACCAGCCCGCGCACCTCGATGACGTTGTCCGTCATATCCCCACCTGCGCGAAGAAGATCGAGAACAGCGCGTCGGTCAGGATCACCATGAAGATCGCCTGCACCACGGCTTCCGAGGTCATGCGCCCCAGCGACTCGGCGTCCTTGCCGACGCTCATCCCCGCATGGCAGCCGATGACGCCGATGATGACGGCGAAGACCGGCGCCTTCACCAGTCCGACGAAGGCGTGCCAGATGCCGGTCTCCTCGATCATCCGGCTCAGGAACAGCGGGGGCGAGATGCCCAGCGTGATCCACGCCATCGCCGCCCCGCCGATGATCCCGGAAAGATCGGCGATCAGCGTGAGGATCGGCAGCGTGATCACAAGCGCGAGGATGCGCGGCACGAACAGCGCCCGCTCCGGGTCGATGCCGAGCGTGCGCATGGCGTCGATCTCCTCGCGCATCTTCATCGACCCGATCGAGGCGGTCAGCGCCGAGGCCGTGCGTCCCGCGACGATGATCGCCGTCAGCAGGACGCCGAGTTCGCGCAGGATGGAAATGGCGATCAGGTCCACGACATAGATTTCCGCCCCGAACTGGGTCAGCAGCGTCGCGCCCTGAAAGGCGATCACCACCGCGATCAGGAACGCCATCAGCGCGGCGATCGGCACCGCCTTCATGCCGGTTTCCTGCGCGTGGTGGACCAGCGCGGTCAGCGGAAAGCTGGACGGGTGCCGCAGGCTGCGTCCAAGCGCGACAAGGAAGCGCCCCAGATAGCCCAGAAGCTCGCGCGACTGCCGCAGGATCTTCACCGTCCAGAGCCCGAGCGCGGAGAGCAGCCGGATGATGCCGGGCGGTTCGGGCGGGGGGGCCTTCGGCTCGGGCACCCGCGCAGCGACGAGGTCGATCAGCCCCCGGTGCTCGGGCGAGACAGCCTCGAGCCGGACGCCATCGCCTTCACGCCCTGCGAGGAACCACGCCCCGGCGGTGTCCAGCCGCCCGAGCCGCGACAGATCCAGCCGCCGCGCCTGCCGCGCCCGGTCCGGCAGCGCGCCCAACTGCCGGATCGTGAGATCCCCGGCAATCGCGACGCTTTCATCAGATGCGGGGGGCTGGGCGCCGGGCAAGGTCCTGTCCATTCCTGTGCCCCGCATCTCTTAAACCGTTGCGCCCGCGTGTCAAAGCCCCGGACCCTGACCGGACGGGGGCGCCCCGAGGACATTTTGCATGACACGCACCCCCGCCCCGCCCCTATAGTCGGACGCAGGGAGAGGCCGAATCATGGAGACACGCCATCACGCCGACCGCGTGATCGAGCGGACCCACGCGTCCAACGACCTGTCGCCGCTGACGGCAAGCTGGCGGCGCTCGGCGCTGCGGCACGGGCTCGATCCCGCCGCAGGGGTCCGCGACTGCCGCCTGACCGGGCCGGAACTCGCCGCGCGGCGCGAGGCGATGGGGCATTTCCTGACCGTCGCCGCAAAACCGGTGGACGAGCTTTACCGCCTTGTCAGCGGCTCGGGCTGCGCGGTCCTGCTGACGGATGCGGACGGCATCCTGCTGGACCGCCGCGCCTCGGCGGCTGATGCAGGGGTCTTCGACGGTTGGGCGCTCGCGCCCGGCGCCGACTGGTCCGAGGCCGCGCAGGGCACCAACGGCGTCGGCACCTGTCTTGCCGAAGGGCGCGGGGTCATCATCCACCGCGACCAGCATTTCCTGTCGGCCAACACGGGCATGAGCTGCATCGACGCGCCGATCCACGGCCCCGACGGGCAGATCATCGCGGCGCTCGACGTCTCCAGCGCCCGCGCCGACGCGACCGAGGCGATGAACGCCCTGATCGCGGCGATGGTCGGCCAGTCCGCCCGCGCCATCGAGGCCGCCTGGTTCCGCGCCGCCTTCCCCGGCGCCCGCATCGTCATGGCGGGCGACGGGGTCGAGGCGCTGGTCGCCGTGGACCGCGACGACCTCGCCATCGGCGCGACCCGCGCGGCCCGCCGGATGCTCGGCCTGCCCCGGACCGGCGCGCTGAAGCCGCGGCCGCTGTCCGACCTTCTGGCCGAGGCGCAGGGGCGCGACGCGGAGCCCGGCGGCTTCGACCGGGCCGAGCGGGCCGCCGTCATCCGCGCCCTCGCCCGCGCCGAGGGGAACGTCACCGCCGCCGCCCGCGCGCTCGGCATCGGCCGCGCCACGCTCTATCGCCGCATGGCCCGGCTGGGGATCTCGCCCGCGCAGGCTGCGTCCCGGAATTGAGACAGTCGTCGGGGGCGATATCGCGCCCGGCGGTTGACCCGAGGCCGCCCGCCCCGGCACCATCGTCCCGCCCGGAACCGAGGAGCCGGGCCATTTCTCTGGGAGGAGACACCATGCCCAACGACCAGACGCATGATTTCAAGGGCGTCAGCGCCATGCCCTTCACCGGGCGCTACGACAACTACATCGGCGGCAAATGGGTCGCGCCGAAGGCCGGGCGCTATTTCGACAACACCACCCCGATCACCGGCGCGAAGATGAGCGAGATCGCCCGCTCGGACGAATCCGACATCGACCTGGCGCTGGACGCCGCCCATGCCGCCGCCGACGCCTGGGGCCGCACCAGCGCGCAGGAGCGGTCGAACATCCTGCTGAAGATCGCCGACCGGATGGAGGCGAACCTGCAACTGCTCGCCACCGCCGAGACCTGGGACAACGGCAAGCCGATCCGCGAGACGATGGCCGCCGACGTGCCGCTGGCCATCGACCATTTCCGCTATTTCGCGGGCGTGCTGCGCTCGCAGGAAGGCAGCCTCAGCCAGATCGACGACAACACGGTCGCCTATCACTTCCACGAGCCGCTGGGCGTCGTCGGCCAGATCATCCCGTGGAACTTCCCGCTGCTGATGGCCTGCTGGAAGCTGGCCCCGGCGCTGGCGGCAGGCAACTGCGTGGTGCTGAAGCCGGCCGAACAGACGCCGGCCTCGATCATGGTCTGGATCGACACCATCGGCGACCTGCTGCCCGACGGGGTGCTGAACATCGTCAACGGCTTCGGGCTGGAAGCGGGCAAGCCGCTGGCCTCGTCGAAGCGGATCGCCAAGATCGCCTTCACCGGCGAAACCTCGACCGGCCGGCTCATCATGCAATACGCGGCCGAGAACCTGATCCCGGTGACGCTGGAACTGGGCGGCAAGTCGCCCAACGTCTTCTTCGCCGATGTCGCGCGCGAGGATGACGATTTCCTCGACAAGGCGCTGGAAGGCTTCGCCATGTTCGCGCTGAACCAGGGCGAGGTCTGCACCTGCCCGTCGCGCGTGCTGGTGCAGGAATCGATCTACGACCGGTTCATGGAAAAGGCCGTGAAACGGGTCGAGGCGATCAAGCAGGGCGACCCGCGCGAGTCCGATACCATGATCGGCGCGCAGGCCAGCAAGGAGCAGCACGACAAGATCCGGTCCTATTTCGACATCGGCCGGGACGAGGGCGCCGAGATCCTGACCGGCGGCGACGTGGCCGACCTCGGGGGCGAGCTGTCCTCCGGCTACTACATCCAGCCGACGATCTTCGCCGGCCACAACAAGATGCGGGTCTTCCAGGAGGAAATCTTCGGCCCGGTGGTGTCGGTCACGACCTTCAAGGACGAGGCCGAGGCGCTGGAGATCGCCAACGACACGCTCTACGGCCTCGGCGCGGGGGTGTGGAGCCGCGACGCGAACACCTGCTATCGCATGGGGCGCGGCATCAAGGCCGGGCGCGTGTGGGTGAACAACTACCACGCCTATCCGGCCCATTCGGCCTTCGGCGGCTACAAGCAGTCGGGCATCGGGCGCGAGACGCACAAGATGATGCTGGACCACTATCAGCAGACCAAGAACATGCTGGTGAGCTACTCGGCCTCGAAGCTGGGCTTCTTCTGAGGGGCGCGTGAGACGATGCCCGCCGCGACCACGCGGCGGGCATTTCAGATACGGCTTGCGCCACGATTGGTCGCATGCAGACAGACCGCTGCCCGCTTCGGCGCGGTCCAGCAGCACTATCGAGAGCCTCGTCTGCGGCGGGAGATCATTGCCGGAACGCGGCTTCTCGGGCATTCTGGCCGAAGGACAACGGGTCCGGCCGCCGCGATGATCGCCTCCATTCCAGCCCTGGTTCGCCAGCACGCGCAGGACGCGGCGTTCCTGTGGACGCAGCGCATGGCCGAGATCGACGGACCGCTTTTCAGCGCCGAGGATGTGGGGCGGCGCGATCAGCGGCTGGCCGCGAATATCGACGGCCTCGTGGCCGCGGGGCCCAAGGGCCGCGAGATCGCGCGCGAGGGGGCCCAAGCGCAGGGCGGGACCGGCGAGTGGTTCGTCCTGACCGCACTGGCGCTCGAAACCGGTGATGCCACGGAAGTCGAGCAGGCCGCCGGAATGGCACTGGACAGCGGACCGGCGGGCGCGCGGGGTCTGTCCAGCGCGACCGGCTGGAGCCTTCCCCTCAAAGTTTCCGGGCCGGTGCGCCGCTGGCTCGCCTCGGACGATCCCCGCCGTCGCAGGCTCGGCGTGGCCGCGCTTTCCCATCACCGGGTCGATCCGGGAAAGGGGCTCGCGGCGCTGCTGGACGATCCCGACCCGGCCACCCGAAGCGCCGCCGCCCGGCTGGCGGGAAACCTCGGCCGGACGGACATGCTGCCGAGATTGCGCGCGGCGCTGGAGGAGGAAGGCGATCACCTCTGGCCCGCATGGGCGGGAACCCGGATGATTGACGCAGACGCGCTCGCCGCCCTGCTCCGGTTCGTGCGCCAGCGGCCGGATGACCGGCAGGCGGGGTTCGCCCTCGATCTGGCGCTCGTCGCCCTCGGTCCAAGGGCGGCTGGTGAGCTGACGACGCTGCTCGGCCGACCCGGGACGCAGATCCTCGCCCTGTCCCGCGCCGGAGTTCCGGGCGACGCCTCGATCCTGCCGTGGCTGATCGAGCGGATGCGCTCGCCCGAAACCGCCCATGCAGCCGGCTGCGCCTTCCGCGATCTGTTCGCGAACGACATCAGGGCGAGCGCGCTTTTCACCGACGACGCAGCCAGCCTCGGGCCGGGCTTCGCCGGTCTGGACACCCTGCCCCTTCCCGTCGCCGACCGCATCGCGGACTGGCCCGGCCCCGACGCCGGCGCCCCCCCGTTCGTGTCGCAACGCGCGCGGATGCTGGCGAGCCTGCGCGCGGGCATGGCGGCCCCGGCGCGGCCGCTCGCGCCGTGGCGGCATCGGCAACCCGGCCCCGCCTGGGTCTGACGGATCAGCCGGCCCCCACCACGAGCGCGGCCGAGCGCAGGCCGCCATCCGAGCCGGCGGCGCACAGGACGACCCGGCCCGGCGCATGGCCGCGCAGGAAAGCGTCGCGCGCGATCAGCAGCCCCAGCGCGCCCCCCGCCGCGCCGATCTCGCCCACCGCCATGGCCGGATGCACGACCGGCAGACGCGTCCGGGCGGAGCGGAAGAACCGCGCCTGGGCAAGGCTCCATTCCCACTGGGCATATCGCTCGCCGTTCACGTTGGTCAGCACCCACTCCACCCGAGGCTCCAGCGCCCCGTCCCCCGTCGCGCCCCGCAGTGCGGTGAGCAGCGCGCGGCCCTGGCTGAAGCGCGATCCGGCCACGGTGTCGGGCTCTCGCGTGGTCGCCACCCCCAGGACCGACGGCGCCCCAGCACCGCCCTGCCCGCGCGGGGTCAGGCGGATGGCGACCGCGCCCTCGCCGGGGATAAGACCCTGCGCGTTGTCGGGCCCCAGCAGCCGCCGCGCGGCCCGCAGCGCGGCAAGATCAGCCGCCCCCAGCAGGCTGTCCACGGCCAGCAGGACGACCTCGGCCGCGTGTCCCTGTTCCAGCGCGCGCGCGGCAAAGGCCAGCGCGCCCAGCGCCGCGGCAGCGCCCCCGTCCAGCACGCGGGATGCCGGGTTGATGCCGATCCCCGCCGCCTGCGCGATCCGGCCGAGCATGCGTTCGGGCGGCAGTTCCTGAAGCGCCGGATGCCCGCGCGCCGATTCCGGCGGGACGAGGAACAGGGCGAGGCCCGGCGCGGCCGCCTGCCCCGCCCCCGCCATGGCCTCGCGCAGGGCGCGGACGCCGAGGTTGACCAGCCAGTCCGCGGGACTGCTCCGAAGGCTCCAGTGACCGTGAACGCGCGCAACCGTGATCTCGGCACCCAGCGGATCGGGCAGGACCATCAGCCGAAAGCCGTTCAGGCTGGCCCGGTGCGCCGCGCAGGTCTGCGGCGCGGTGAGCCCGGCGGCGGTGACGGCCCCCGCCCCGGCGATGTCGAGCGAGACCCTCACGCCTCCTCCCAGACGGGCTGAAGGCGGCGGGTGCCGTCGCCGCCGAGCGGATCGAGATAGCCCTTGCGCTTCAGCCGCGCGCTCAGCAGCACGGGCGAGACATGGCCATAGAGGATCTCGCGCAGCCGGGGGGCGCGCAGGTCCGTCACGAAGGCCATGCGGGCCTTGAGCGTGATCCGGCGCAGGTCGGGTTCGATCACCACGGTATCGGGCGCGAAGCCCGCCTCCTCGGCGCGATCGTCGTGCAGCAGCCGCAAGGGTGCCGTCAGGCGGGGCAGCCGGAACTCCCACCGGCCTTCGGGGGTCATGTTGACCAGAACGGCCACCGCGCCGGGGCGGATGCTGGGCGATTGCTGGTCAGCGGGCGCCGCCTGATGGTGGCGGGGGTCCAGATCACGCGGCGGCAGCGGCCACTGGTTGGCAAGCCAGCCGTCGTCATGGGTTCCCGCGAAGTCGAGGCGCGGCCGCCAGCCCCGCGCCACGACGCCGAAGCCCACCGGCTCGGGGCGCTGGTCGGGGCGGGTCGCGATCTCGGCCGGACGGGTGATGTTCGGCACTTCGGTCAGCACCGCCGCGTCGGCGGAGCGGCTGCCGGCGAGCCCCACCCCGACCGGATTGCGCTGCTCGACCACGGCCCCCTGCCCGGCGGTCCCGCCAAAGGCCCGTTCCCAGATCAGCGGCATGGTGACGAAGGGCTGCGGATCGCTGAGGCCCCCGGCGGCCCGCAGGCGGTCCCCGGTGACGGCCAGCATCTTGCGGACGCCGCCCAGTTGCAGGCCGACATCGACCCGGCCCGCGGGGCGTCCCTGCGGCGCGTAGGCGCTCGCGTTCAGGATCACCTCGGGCACGGGCTTGCGCGGCGCGATATCGGCATCATGGCACAGCGATGACCGCGCGGGATCGCCGCGGGGAATGTCGGCGTAAGTCACCGGCAGTTGCGCTTCCGCCACCGACAGCCGCCCGCTGGGGTCGGCGGTGAAGCTTGCCGACAGCATGAGCACCGTCACTTCCTGCCCGTCGGCGTCCATCTGCACATGCAGCTTCAGATCGAAGGGGGTGCGGTTCTCGATATGGGTGTCGATGCCCATCGGCTCAGCACCAGTTGCCCTGCGCGTCGAGGCCGATGGGCCAGTAGGGCATGCAGCAGATCAACCGGACGAGTTCATCCTCGCCCGCCTCCTCCAACCAGAGGAGCAGGAATTCCTCGGGATAGACCAAATCCTCGGCGGGGCCTTCGGTCAGGGCGCCGCATTTCAGCCAGTAGCTGCGCACGATCCACACCAGCTTGGGGTGCGAGGCGGCACCGGCGGCGCGCTTTTCGAACGACGCGCGCACGGCATCGGCGCGGGACAGGCCCAGACTTTCCTGCGCGGCGATGGTCGCTTCCCACCAGGGAGCGGCGATGTCGAACGCGGTCCGCAGGTCGGCGCGGTAATAGCCGAAAATCCGGCGCGCGCGCTGCCCCGCCCCGGCAAGCCGGCGGCCCCGCCCTGCCGGGTCGCGCGGCATGATGTCATGCGGCTGTTCAAGCAGCCTCTGCCGGCCCTCGTCATGGCGGAAATAAGTGGTGAGCGCGGCCATCAGACGACCGCCTCCGCGTCATCCAGGCCGATGGGCACGAAGACGAGCCCCGAGACGAGGTCGAACACGTCCGGCGCAAGCTCCTCGAGATCGTCCACCAGCGCCTCGACGTGACGGATGAAGGGACGGCCCTTTTCGTCCGCCGCATCGCTGCCCCAAGGGTCTTCCGACAGCGGATCGGGGAGTTGGGGGGACCAGTCCTCGGCCCGCTCGTCGTTCAGCCGCTCGATGGCCAGATAGGCGCGGCGGAACGCGGCGAGGACGGACGGGTGCCCCGCAAGGCCGGTCGGCCAGCGCCGTCCGAACGCATCCTCGCCGTCGCGGGCGACGCCTGCCTCCCACCACGCGCCGAGCCGCGGGGCGAGCGCGCGAAGCTCGGCGATATAGACGCCGCGGACCTGTTCGAGTTCCTCGTCCATGGCCGCTTCCCCTCAGGCCGGCGTCAGGCGGTTGGCGGCGCCCCGGATCGCCCGTCCCTGCGCCATGTAATGCGCCCGGCAGTGCGGCTTGACCATCTCCTTCTTCTCGAACAGTTCCTTGAACTTGTCGGGGCTGGCTTTCAGATGGCACCCGCCCATGTCCCAGGCGACGGCCAGCGGCGGCTGGTGATCGTGGGTCATCGCTTCCTTGGAACCGGGCTTGTCCCTCTGGCGAACCTGCTTGTCGCGGTCGGTCTTCTCGACGATCTTGCCGTTCTCGTCGAACATCGTGTTCCAGAGCGGCGGCTTGCCCTGACGGTCGGGCAGCTTCTCGCATTCCCAGCAGGGCTTGCCATCGACCTCCTTGGTCTGCTCGGGCGAGGGGTCGCGGTCGGGGCGGCAGGCCTTGCTGTAAGGCTTCGGGCACGGCTTGAGCATATCCAGCTGGGCAAGCGCCGCCGCGAACTGCACGATGGCCGCCGGATCGAGGCAGTTCATCAGCGTCCCGCTCGTGTCGGTGTTCTGGATCATCATGTCGCCCATGCAGTTCACGCCATCGCCTTCGATGAGGACCGTGAACGACCATGTCTGGAACTTGGCCCCGCCCGTGTTGGTCAGCGAGGCAACGCCCTTGGTCATGATGTTCCCCGGCTCGTCGCCCGTGCTCTTGCTGGTCTTGCCCTTGCTGCCGATCGAGACGATGCCCTTGTCGGCCTTGACGGTGACGCTTCCCGTGTCGAGGTCCTTGGCGAAGGTGACGTTGACATAGGGCACCGGGACCGGCCCCGCCGGTGGCGTGGGCGCGGTCAGGCAGGTATCCAGCGGCGCCACCCCCTGCCCGCCGCTGTTCTGCGAAAAGAACCCCATCGTCGTGGCGAAGACGGTGCAGCTCATCGCAGCGTCTTCCGGCGGGCGCGGGGCGGGAACGGAACGCCGCTCATCACGCTTCCTCCACCGCGGCTGCGCCGGCGAGTTCCGCCGCCGGGAACGCCGTCAGTTCGGCGATGGTGGCGCAGTGAAAGACGCGAACCTCCCAGTCGTCGCGCCAGAGGACAGCGGCATCTTCAAGGGCCGGCGCAGGGCGCTGCGGCGAAGGCAGGCGATCCATCGCCGCGGCAAGCTCGCGCGGCCCTGCCGCGCCACGTGTAGCGGACTGCACCAGCGCCTCGGCCGCGTCATACCAAGGATCGGCCGGATCGGGCACCGGACCGAGGCGCAGCAGCGCGAAGGGCCGGACCCGCCCCTCGAGATCCTGTCCGAGACGGAAGCACCCGGCGAGCGGGGCGGCCCCGAACAGCCCGGCTCGGGCCATGATCCGCCACGCTGGGCGGTGGGGGTGCAGGGTTCCTTGCGGCTGGTTGCGCCAGACGATCTCGAACCACCGGTCCCAGCGGGTCAGCGTGTCAGCCCCGAGACCCCGATCCACCAACCCGCGCTGGCGGCCAAGGGGGCCGACGAAGCCCATGACGCTGCCCCCCGCGCTCATCCCGCCTCCGCCATGACGGGAGGCCGGATCGCGCGCATGGGCGTCTGCGTCCATGCGCGGCTGCTAGTATTGGGTCCGCCTGGGGGCCGTGGCGCGCGGGGCGCTAGCAGGCGCCGCCGCGACGGCTGGCGTCTGCGGGGCGGGTGTCACGGTCCGCGGGTAAACCGGGGTCTGCGGCGGCGTGTGCATTCCGCAGGCCGAGAGGATGGAAAGACCGGCCAGCGAAAGGCCGTCCCTGAGGCGCCGGAAGTGATGACCCATCGCTTCGCTCCACTGTGGCTGTTTCCGAAACATGGCAAGCGCGGAGATAGTCGGTCAGCGCGGCCCCTTCCTCGCGGACGAGGGCCGGCTCCCATTTGGTCAGGATGATCTGCCAGCGGCGGCGCAGATAGGTATCCCAGTCGCCGCGCACGGCGTGGCGCGCCACCTGGGTGGAGCCGGGCATATGCTCGACCACGCAGCCTTCGCCGAGGAACGCCGCCACCCGATCAGCATCGGTGACGACGACCATCCGCAGGCGCCGGTGCCTGCGCGCGAGCGTGAGGACACGCGACCGCGCGGACTCGCCGGCCATCAGCAGGGTCGTCAGGACCACCGGCCTCGTGTCGTCGGAAGATCGCTGCGCAAGCGGGTTGTCCTCGGGCCTGCGCGGGGGTGATCCGCGCTGCGGGACGAGGCCGGACCAGAAATCCGAAATCCTTGACACCCTGCCCTCCGTTAACCGCAATTGGTCCTCGGATGCCATTCAGGATAGCAGATGCGGGCAGGCCCGGAAATAGTCGTGTTCGCCGATCCGCGCTATCCGGGCGGAACGACCCGCGCCTTCTGCGCCGAGGCGCGGGCGCTGCACAAGGTCGGGGCGCAGGTGGGGTTCTGCCCGGTGCTGGGCAGCGAACTCGGCCGGGCCGCCCAACTTCCGCCCGCCATCGCGGAACTGGTGGACGCAGGCACGCTGAGCCTCGTCGATGCGCGGCAGGCGGCGCGGACGCGGCTGGCGATCGTCCACCATCCCGCGATCTTCCGGCACCTGCCGGCTGAGGCGCTGGGTCTGAGGCCGGACCGGGTCGTGCTGGTCCTGCACCATCCGCCGCTCGACGGGTTCGGGCGGCCCGCCTATGACCTCGAGGGGTGCGCGGCGAACCTGCGCGACGTGTTCGGCGCCGATATGACGCTCGCCCCCGTCGGACCTGTCGTGCGCGACCAGCTGCGCCGGATGGGGTGGCCCGAGGGCGGGGTGCTGGCCGAGGACTGGACGAACCTGATCGACTTCGACGAATGGCCGCGCCGCGCTCTGCGCCAGCGGCACGGGCGGATCACCATCGGGCGACACTCGCGCCCCTCGCCGCTGAAGTTCCCCGACGATCTGGCGCAGGCTCTGCTGGCCTATCCCGAGGCTCCGGATGTGTCCGTCAGGATGCTCGGCGCACCGGACGATCTTGCCCGGCGCTATGGTCGCAAGCCCGCTAACTGGGAGCTGCTGGCCTTCGATGCCGAGCCCGTCCCGCGCTTTCTGGAAACGCTCGACTACTACGTTTACGTCCATGGCGAGGAATGGGTCGAGGCGTTCGGCTATGGCATTCTCGAAGCCATCGCCGTCGGCGTGCCGGTGATCCTGCCTCCGGTGTTCCGGGCGACCTTCGGGACCGCCGCGCTTTATGCCGAGCCCTCGAACATGCAGGACCTGATCCGCGGGATGGAGGCCGATCCTGCCACCCGTGACGCCCATGTCGCCCAGGCACGCGCCGAGGCCGAGGCGCGTTTCTCGGCCGATCTGTTTCTGCCGCGGCTGGAGCGGCTCGTTCCCGGCTGGCGCGGCGCCCCCTTCCGCGCGGCAAGGCCGCTGCCGCCCCTGCGCAGTGTCATGGTCACGTCCAACGGCGTGGGGCTGGGCCACCTCACGCGGCTGATGGCGCTGGCGCGGAACCTGCCGGCCGGGTCGGAGACGGCGTTCTTCACCCTCAGTCGCGGCTACCGGCTTGCGGTCGAGGCGGGCCACCTGACGCAATACGTCCCCTTTCACGCCAGCACCGGCGCGGATATCGGCGCGTGGAACCGCGCGCTGACCGAGGAACTGGGCGATTTCCTCGACCTCGTGGGACCGGACCTCGTCGTGTTCGACGGCAACCTGCCGTATGACGGCCTGGTTTCGGCGCTGGACCAGCGGCGCGGCCTGCCCCGCGCCTGGGTGCGCCGCGCGATGTGGGGGGTGGAGCTGCCGGCGGTTCGGCAACGTGCGCCCCTGTTCGATCTGGTGATCGAGCCGGGCGAACTCGCCCATCGGATCGACCGGGTGGGACGCGAGGTGCGGGCCGGCGCAGTCACCGTGGCGCCGATCGTCGCCACGCCCCCGGACCGCCGGATGACGCGGGACGAGGCACGGGCCGCCCTCGGGCTGCAGGACGCATCGACGGCGGTCGGGCTGATGCTGGGGTCTGCCGGCAACTTCGACATCACCGGAATACGGCGGGCCATTCTGGATCACCTGCTGCGGCTGCCCGATGTCGAACTGGTCGAGATCACCGCCACGGACAGCCCTGCACCGCCCGAAGGGCCGCGTCGGCTGACGCTTTACCCCGCCGCCCGCTACAGCGCGGCCTTCGACCTGATGGTGACGGCCGCAGGATACAACAGCTTCCACGAGGCGATGCTGCACCGCGTCCCCACCATCTTCGTGCCGAACGAAGCGCCCGAAATGGACCTGCAGATCCAGCGCGCCCGCTTTGCGCGAAGCACCGGCTGCGGCGAGTTGCTGCGGGCGTCGGACGCGATCCTCGCCCCGCGCGTCATCGACCGGATGCTGGACCCGGCCACGCGCGAGGCGATGCGCGGCCGCATGGCCCGCCTAGAAATGGGCGACGGCGCGGCCGAAGCGGCGCGGCTTCTCGGATATCTCGGGCGGATGCTGCGCCTGCGCGACCCGCTGTAGAAATCCTTGCCAGAACACCGCGCCGGGCGGATAATCGGGATCGTCGCATGACCTGCTGGAGCGTTCGCCCATGCACCGGTTTCCGCGCCTCGCCCTGTTCTGCGCAGCCCTTCTGCTTGCGCCCCCGGCCCATGCGCAGGACGAGCCGCGTCACGCGCTGGTCGTGGGCAATGCCGACTACCGCCTCGGCGTTCTTCGCAACCCGCTGAACGACGCCCGTTCCATGGCGGCGGTCCTGCTCGAATCCGGGTTCGAGACGACGCTGGTCGAGAATGTCACCGAAAACGAGTTCGACACCGCCATCGACAGCTTCCTTGCGACGCTGCCCGAAGGCGCGGTCGGGCTGTTCTACTATGCGGGCCACGCGATTCAGGCGGACGGGCGCAACTATCTGCTGCCGGTGGATATCGAGGCGGGATCGCTCGATCAGGTCGAGGCGTCCAGCATCTCGGCGTCCGACCTGCTGGACCGCCTCCATGAGAAAGGCGTGGGCTTCGGGATCTTCATCCTCGACGCCTGCCGCGAGAATCCCTACGCCGCCGAGGCCGAGGCCGGGCGCGGCCTTGCCTCGATGGAAGGCAGGACCGGCGAGACGCTGATCGGTTTCGCCACCCAGGCGGGCGAGGTCGCCTTCGACGGCGGCGGGCCGAACAGCCCCTATACGGGCGCGCTGGTCAGCGAGCTGGACAAGTCGGGCGAGGATATCCTCGACGTGTTCCGCTCGGTCCGGCGGTCGGTGCGCATCTGGACGGACGGTCGGCAGCTTCCCTTCATCTCCGCCTCGGTCGAGCGCGAGTTCTACTTCCGCCCGCCCGCGGGCGAGCCGCCCGCGCAGCTCGATCTGGGCCAGCTCACGCTGGAAGGGGTGCGCCCGGCGGTCGAGAAACTCTGGTGGGGGGCGATCGAGGACAGCCGCGTTCCGCAGGATTTCCACGTCTTCCTGACCCACTTCCCCGAGTCGGACCATGCCGAGGCCGCGCGCTCGCTTGCGGAAACGCTGACCGCCGAGGGCACGCAGGTGCGCGGGCTGGAGCTGGTGCAGTTCCGGCCCGATGCCGCCCCCCCGCAGGCGGGCAGCATCGGCGCGCTGGCGACGGAATGCGACGCGACTGCGGGCGATCCTGACGATCCGCGCCGGATCACCGATGGCGTGCGCTGGGGTCTGGTGAACACGCGCATCGCCCTGCGCGCCTGCTCGGCCGCGCTGGCCGAGGATCCGACCAACCCGCGCCTGCTGCACCAGATGGGGCGCGTCCTCGACATACTGGACCGGACCGATGAGGCCGAGGGGTTCTACCGCGTCGCGGGCTCGATGGATTACAGCGCGTCGATGTCGAACCTCGCCTATCTCTACATGACCGGCAAGGGCCGCGATCAGGACTATGCCGAGGCGATGCGGCTCTATCACCGCGCCGCCGATCTGGGGAACCTAAGGGGCCGCATGGGGGTGGGCAACTTCTACGAACGCGGTTGGAGCGTCGAGAAGGATCTGGACGAGGCGGTGCGCTGGTACCGGCTCGCCGCGCAGGACGGATGGCCCAACGCGCTGGACACGCTGGGAAACCTCTATCGCCGCGGCCGGACCGAGGATGGCACGGGCCTCGACCGCGACATCGACGAGGCGGTCCGCCTCTACCGGATCGCGGCGGAGCTCAGCAACACCAACGCCATGAACAACCTCGGCCAGCTTTACCTCAAGGGCGAGGCGGGAACGCCGGATGTCAAGCAGGGGATAGAATGGCTCAGCCGCGCGGCCGAACTTGGCAACGCCTATGCGCCCTACAACCTCGGCAAGCTCTATCGCGATGGAGAGGTGGTCGCGCGGGATGACGCGCTTGCCGTCGAACTGTTCCAGCGGGCGATCGACAACGGCTTCGTCGGCGCCCGGATCGCCCTCGCGGACATGTATCGGCAGGGTCGCGGGGTCGAGCGGAGTTCGGACGAGGCCGCCTTCAACCTCGCCATCGGCGCCATCAGCGGGGGACCCCGCGAGCTGAAGGATCGGGACGAGGCGAAGCGGCGGCTGGAGGAGCTCGACCTGTCCGAAGAACGGAAGGCCGCCGCCCGCGCCCGCGCAGAGGAATGGGTGCGCGTGAACGGGTGAACTTGGCGGATGATCCGCTTGCGGGAACGGGGATGATGGTCGTTCAGCGGTAACGCGGCGGCGGGTATGCCGATGAGCCCGGCCCCGGCAGCAGCACATTGCGCCGATGGGTTTCCCATGCCCGGACCGGACGACGATCCCTCCGGGCCGCTGCGGCAACTTGGGACCGAGTTCCTCTCCGTCAACAGCCTGACCGCCACCGCGTCCGGCTTGCCGAGGCCAAGCGAGCGGCGGGTGATGGCCGGAACTCAACCAACTGACTGGGGGTCCTCTGCCAGCGCAACCAAGCGCCGCCGGACCGCCCCCGCTCAACTGATCGCCTGGAACTCCACCCGGCGATTGCCCGCGGCGGCGGGGTCGTCGCGGTCGAACAGAAAGCGCTCTCCGAAGCCCACGGCTTCGAGCCGGGCGGGCAGGATACCGCATTCCCTGACGAAGTAGCGCTCGACCTCTTCGGCGCGCAGCAGCGAGAGGCGCTCGTTATAGGCGTCCGTCCCCAGCGCGTCGGTATGGCCCACGATGCGGAACAGCGCGATGTCGCTGCCCTTCATCACCCGGCAAAGCTGTTCCAGCCGGGGCGTCTGCTCGTCCGTCAGCACCGCGGAATCGAAGGGAAAGTTCACCCGGACATTGACCTGCAGCTCGGGGTCAAGGCGCCCGAAGACGACCGGAGCGGGGGTCGGCGGCGCGGCTGCGGCGGTGATGGTCGGCAGAACCGGAACGGCAGGTGGCGTTTCGCGCCCGCTA
The DNA here is from genome assembly GCF_019061185.1 of Paracoccus sp. Z118. GTDB lineage: Bacteria > Pseudomonadota > Alphaproteobacteria > Rhodobacterales > Rhodobacteraceae > Paracoccus. Next base: position 127,581 of record NZ_JAHQZU010000003.1, on the reverse strand, counting down.
CCGTGGACCGTTACCCCGCCGAGCCCACCCGGCGGGGCGGACGGCTCGACCCGGACAGGCTGGCTCGCCAATGGCGCTGCGGCGGCGACGGCCGGCCTGCCCTCTTCCGCAGAATCGTCGGCCGCGACTTCAGGCGCGGTCGTCAGGTCATCGACGGTGATCAGTTCCAACCCGCGCGGGGCGCCGAGATCGGGCCGTTCCGCGGCCCGGAACGCTTCGCGCTGGCGCAGGAAGCGTTCAGCCAGGGCATCGTCGGACAATTCCTGGGCACCCAGCGGCGGGGCCAGCAGGACAAGGCCAAGAAGGAAGGGCAACCGCATTTGAGACCCGCCCATGTGCAGGAAACGCATTACCTTGGCCCAAGGTTAAGCTATGCTCGGATTCGAGGCAATTCACAACTTGGGCGGGACGTCGGATGGCAGACCCCAGGGACGTGACACGCAGCGGACGGGGGCGATGGCCGCCCCGGTGACGCGCGTGCCGAAGGCGCCACCGGCAATGCTGTTGCCGGAGGGGGCAGGCCTGACCCATCGCGGCCGCGTCCGCACGCGGAACGAGGACGCGATCCTCACGGATCCCGGCGGCACGCTCTGGGCCGTGTCGGACGGGATGGGCGGGCACGGCCACGGGGACATCGCCTCGGACATCGTGATCGACTGCCTTGCCGGCATCTCCGACGAGGACGCGGGCGCTGATCCCGAAGGGATCCTCGTCGCCCGGATCGAACATGCGAACGCCATGGTGCGCCAGCGCGCCGCGCGGATGGGCGGCTCAACCATGGGCGCCACCGTGGTCGCCCTGATCATGAGCCGGGGAATGGCGCATCTCGCCTGGGTCGGCGACAGCCGCGCCTATCTTCACCGGCACGGGACGCTGCGGCTGCTGACCCGCGACCATACGCTCGTGCAGGACCTCGTGGAGCGCGGCGAGATCAGCCCCGCCGAGGCCGCCATCCATCCCCAGTCCCATGTCGTCACCCGCGCGGTGGGCGGCACGCCGCTGGTCGATGTGGACAGCCTGCATGTACCCCTGGCCGCCGGTGACTGGCTGCTTCTTTGCAGCGACGGGCTGACGGCCTGTCTCGACGACCCGCAGATCGCGCGGATGTTGCAGGGCGCAGACGATCCGCGCGACGCCTGCCGCCGCCTGCTGACGGCCACGCTTGCGGCGGGCGCGCCGGACAACGTATCGGTGATCGCCGTCCGAATGGCCGCGCCATGACCCTGCGGCGCGGCAGCCTTGCGGGCGCGACTGTCATCGCGATGGGGCTGGTGGCCGCGGCGATCGCCTTTGCGGTCGTGACCACGCTGCTCGACAGCGCCGACGCCACGACCGAACTGCGCCTGTCCCGGCTGGAGGAGACGGTCGCCGCCGCCGAGGAACGGAACGCCGAACTCAGGGACGCGCTGGCGCAGGCGCAGGCCGAACTGGCGCGGATGCGCGAGGATCTGAGCCTTCTGGCGAACCGCGCCCGCGTCCCGGCCCCGCAATCCGCGCCGCTGAACGCGGGACAGGGCACGGCAGACGAGGGACAGATCATCGCCCCCGACGCCGGAACCGGCGAAAACTTCGAGGAGGTGATCGCGACGGAACAGCCGACCGAGATCATGCTGCTTGCCAAGCAGCGGTTCAATCGCGGCATCACCCAGCCGCGCAACAGCGTGATGCTGGAAATCCTCGGCCAGCCGCGGGACAGCTATGGCACCGATTGTCAGGCCGTCACCAATCCGCGCCTGAAGGCCCTGATCGAGACGCAGCAGGTCGGACCGATCCGCGTCTCGATGCTGCGCCCGGCGATCGAAAGCCTTGGCCGCGTGCTGACCCGCCTGAACGAGAACGAGCCCGACATCCACGCCAAGCTGGGCACCGCTGGCGCGCTCTGCGCGCGGCTGATCCGCGGATCGCGGACGGCCATTTCCAACCATTCCTGGGGCACGGCCATCGACCTGACGCTGGAGGGGCAGCTGGACGGTTTCGCCGATGGCGGGACGCAGCTGGGGCTGGTCATCCTGGCGGAGTATTTCAACGACGAGGGCTGGTTCTGGGGCGCCACCTACGGGCGCGAGGATTCCATGCATTTCGAGGTGGGCGAGGAGACGCTGCGTGCCTGGGCGGCGGACGGCAGGCTCTGACCGGCACGCGGGGACGGCGGGGAACGCCTATGACCGCGCCGCGACCCCGGTTCTGGCGCTGGCCGACGATCTGGCCGAGCGGGGTTCATGGGCCGATGTTCCCGCGCTGCTGCGCGAGGCGCGCGCCCGGATCGACCGTTTCGGCGATACCCTGCACCGGGCGGGCCTGCCCGCCGCGACGCTGGCACCGGCGCGGCTCGCACTGGGGCTGGTCCTCGATCAGGCGGCGCGGTCGAACGAGGCGCTGCCCCTGCATCTGTGGTCGCCCGGCGCCTATCGTCTGCTGTTCGAGGGCGAGGAGATGTCCCCGGCCCGCCTGCGCGATTTCGCCAACCGAGCCGACAAGGCGGGACCGGCCTTCGCCGATACGGCCGCTTTCCTGCGGCGTTGCCTGACGCGGGTCGAAGCGGCCAGCGCCCGGACCGACGCCGGCGCGCCGGAAAGCTGGGGGCGGCTTCTGGCCGGGGCGGTGCTGGGGTTCGCGGCGCTCGTGCTGGCCTGGGCCGTCCATACCGAATGGGCGTTCCATCGGGAGACGGCGCAGGCCTTCGCCGCCGAGGCGCTGTCCATCGGCCTCGACCGGCCGGGAGAGATCGCCGATCTCGGCCCCCGGCTCGACCGGATGGCGGCGGCGGTGGCAGGGGTCGAGCGTTCGCTCGCCAAGGCGCCCGTCCGGGTCTTTGCCGGCCCGCTGGGGTTTGACGCGGCGAGCCGGGCGCGCAAGGTGCAGGCCCGGACCGTCCGCCAGCATCTGCCCCCAGTGCTGGCGGGGGCCATCGACACGGCGCTGGCGAGCGAGGGCGACAGTCCGGCCCTTTACGATACCGTTCGCGCCTGGGACGTCCTGTCGGGCGACGGGGCGTGGAATCCGGCTTATCTTCAGGGCTGGTTGACGGCCCGCCGCGAGCTGCTGCCCGATCTGCAGGCGCTGGCCCCTCATGTCGCGCTGCTGAGCCCGCCCTTCGCCCAGCCCCCTTCGCCTGATCCCGCGCTGCTCGCGCAAGCCCGCGTCTTTGCCGCCGAGGCGTCCGAGGCGGATCGGGCGTGGATCGAACTCATCCGCTCGCCGGAAATGACCGCCCTTGCGCCGTGGCGGCCGTCGCAGGTTCCGGGCCTTGCCGAAATCGCCGTCCGGCGCTCGGGCAAGCCGATGACGGCCGCCATCCCCGGCGCTTACACGACGCGAGGCTGGGCATACGCGCGGGACGGCGGTGCGGCGCAGGCGGTGGAGGTCGCGCGGGCCGTGGCCGCGCGGCTCTATCGCGACGGGCTGCGAACGGATGCCGGGTCATCCGCCGGCGTCCTCGCCCGGCTTCAGGTCGAGACACTGGCGACGTGGCGCGGTTTCCTCGACGATCTGCGGGTGCGGCGCTTCGACCGGCGCGCGACGGCAGTGCGGGTGTCCGGCCTGCTCGCCCGCAAGCCGTCGCCCATCGCCCTGCTGCTGACGCAGGCCTGGGAGGAGGTCGGCGGCACCGACCGCAGCAGGCCGCGCGAGTTGCAGCAGCGCATTGCCGCCGGGTTCGGCCCGATGATCCAGTATGTCGAGAGCGGACGGCTGGACGAGATCTCGGCGCTGTTCGCGTCGCTCAACGCCGCCCTCGGCGCCCGCGGCGCGTCCGACGACCTGATTACCGAGCGGCTGATGGGTTTTCAGGACCGCGCGGCCTCGGTCGCCGCCTTGCGGCAGGCGCCGCCGGTCGTGGTGCAGCTGGTCGAGGATGTGCTGGCGCAGACTGCCGTGCCTCGCGCCGCGCAGATCGCCAGCCCCTTCACCCAGCGCTGGCAGGCCGAGGTCTATGATCTGTGCCGCCGCGCGACCGAGGGGCGGTTTCCCTTCGACGCGAACGGGGCCGACGCGGATCTGGCCGATTTCGCGGCACTCTTCGGCGGCGGCGGCGCGATCGAGCGCTTCTTCGTGGCCGAGGCGCAGCCCTATATCGACAGCTCCGCCTCGCCCTGGCGCTGGCTGCCCGAAGCGCGCTTCTCCGGCCTGTCGCCCGAAAGCGCCGAATTGTTCGAGAAGGCGCAGGCGATTCGCGCCGGTTTCTTCGACGACGCGGGCAACTTCGGCGCCACCGTGACCATCGCGGCCCTTGCCGAACGGGGCAAGGCGGTCGTGGCGCTGGGGGGCGCCAGCGCGGCGGTGGACGCCCGAGCCGACGCCGCCTCGCTGCGCTGGCCGGGGACGCAGGGCGCGGCAGGCGTCTCCGTCGCCTTTGCCGGGCAACCCGCCAGCGTTCACGAACCGGGCCCGTGGGGCTTTCTGCGCCTGCTGGACGGGCTGAGGCTGCGGCCGCGCGATCAGGGGCAACGCTTCCTCGTCGATCTGCGCACCGACGCGGGTCGGCTGTTTCTGGAACTGGCCTTTCCATCCGCTGCGAACCCGGTCGCGGGACTGTCGGCGGCTCGCGGCTTTGCGTGCCCCGCCGCCCTGTGATTTTCCGGCGCGGGCCTTCCCCGACTGCGCTATGCTGAGGTCATCTCTCCGTGCAGAGAAGGAGCAGAGTCGTGCCCGACCGCGAGATCACGCTCACATCCCCGCTCAGTGCCGACCAGCTCATGTTCGCTTCGATGGAGGGGCAGGACGAGATCAGCACCTGTTTCGCATTCGTCCTGACGGCGGTCAGCCCGGACCCCGATCTCGACCCCGCCCGGCTTCTGGGCAGATCCGTGACCGTTTCGATCGGCGCCGCGGCCCCCGTGCGCCACCTGAACGCCATCGCGACGGATTTCGGCTTCACCGAAATGGAAGGCGACCTTGCGCAGTATCGCGCCACCCTGCGCCCGGCCCTGTGGCTGCTCACCCTCTCCACCAGCAACCGGATCTTCCAGAACAAGAGCGCCGTCGAGATCGTCGAGGATGTGCTGCGCAGCTATCCGCAGGTGAAGTTCGCGCTGCGCCTGCAACGCTCCTACCCGCCGCGCGATTACTGCGTGCAGTATGGGGAAACCGACCTCGCCTTCGTGCAGCGGCTGCTGGAGCATGAGGGCATCTTCTATTTCTTCGAGCATTCCGAGGACGGGCACCTGCTGGTGCTGGGCGACGACAGCACCAGGCTGGAACCGGCCGAGGATCTGGACGAGATACCGTGGCAGCCCGACGAGCGGGCGAACTTCCTGGACGGCAACTTCATCGTCCAGTGGGCCGGGACCGCGTCGCTGCGCACCAGCAAGTTCGCCCATACCGACTATGATTTCGAAAAGCCCTCGGCCAACCTGCTGGCGCAGGCCAAGGATGCGGACAGCTTTTCCGAGGCGAAGACCGAAGCCTATCACTACCCCGGCAACTACACCGCCTTCGGGCGCGGCGACGACCTTGCCGGCCTGCGGGTCGAGGAATTGCAGGCGCCGCGCCGCCGCGCCAGCGCCCGCGCCACCGCGCCCGGCCTGCGCCCCGGCGTCAGTTTTGCGCTGACCGATTTCCCGCGCGCGGCCGAGAACGGCAGCTATGTCGTCCTGCGCGCCGGCTACCGGATGTGGGACGGGCAGTATCAGGCCGGGATGCGCCAGCCCGGAATGGGGCGGGCGGAAGTCGGCTGCGAGGTGACCGTGGAGCTTCAGCCCGCCGCCCTACCCTTCCGCCCCGAACGGCGGACCCCGCGTCCGCGCATGACCGGCCCGCAGACCGCGGTGGTCGTGGGCCCCGCCGGCGCCGAGATCTTCACCGACAAGTATTCACGCGTGAAGGTCCAGTTCCACTGGGACCGCGAGGGCCGCAAGGACGCGGCCTCCTCGTGCTTCATGCGCGTCAGCGCGGCTTGGGCCGGGGCGGGCTGGGGCTTCATCCAGATCCCCCGCATCGGGCAGGAGGTTATCGTCGATTTTCTGGAAGGCGACCCCGACCAGCCGCTGATCGTCGGCAGGCTCTATAACGCCGAGCAGATGCCCCCTTACCCGCTGCCGGGCAGCGCCACGCAGTCGGGCTGGAAGTCGAACTCCTCCCCCGGCGGGGGCGGCTGGAACGAGCTGCGCTTCGAGGACAAGAAGGGCGCCGAGGAGGTGTATTTCCAGGCCGAGAAGGATCACACCGAACTGGTCAAGAACGACGAGACCCGCAAGATCGGCCACGACTGGAAGGAAGATGTCGGCCACGACGCCGGCCAGTCCGTGGGTCACGACCGGCAGGAATCGGTCGGTAACGACAAGGCCACCAAGGTCGGCCGCCACCGCGAGGTCAACATCGGCGTCAACGACACCGAGACCGTCGGCGCCGACCGCAGCCTGACCGTGGGCGGCGACGAGACGATCCACGTCGTCGGCAGTTCGGGCGAGAGCATCGACCGCAATCACACCCAGACGGTCGGCATTGCGCAGATGGTCCTCGTGAAGGCGGGGCGCACGGACAAGGTGGGGCTGGTGGAAAGCCGCGTCGTGGGCAGCCACCAGACGCTCACCGTGGGCCAGAAACGCAGTGTGCGGGTGGGCGGCAAGCAGGCTCATCACGTCCAGAACGACGATTCGACCACCGTGGTCGGGGCCCAGAGCTTCAAGATCGGCAAGGACCACGCAACGGAGGTGGGCGCGAGCCAGACCCTGAAGGTGGCCACCGACCAGAGCACCAGCGTCGGCGGCAGCCGGGCCGTCAAGGTGGCCAAGGATCAGGCGCATGACGTGACGGGCAACGTCGCTCTCACCTCCGGCAAGACGATCAACATCGAGGCCGCCGACGAGATCACGCTGAAATGCGGCGACGCCAGCATCATGCTGAAGAAGGACGGCACCGTTCTGGTGAAGGGCAACAACCTGACGCAGCAGGCCAGCGGAAAGATCACCGGCAAGGCCGATGGCGACATGATCTTCACGGCCTCGAAGATCCACCAGAACTGAACAGAAGCGACAGGGCATCGCCGGGATCGCCCGGATCGGCCGACACGGGCCCCCGACCCCGCGCCCACAGGAGCAGCGCCGGTGCGCACGGTCCTGTCCGCGCCGGAGGCGGCAGCGCATCCAGCCCCGCCCACAGCGCATCGGCGGTCAGCCGTCCCTCGCAGGCGGCCCCGGCCAGCGGCAACGCCGCCTCGCACCATGCTTCGGCCGCATCGGGCGCAGCCGGGAAGTCCAGCATCACCAGCGCGCTGAGCGGAAACCGCCGCCCCACGGAATCGCGGCTGGGCAGCACCAGCGCGCAGGCGCTGCGATCCCCGCAGGACAGCCGCACGCGCAGGCCGCCCGCCGGCCAGCCTGCGTCCCGGCTGGCGAGATGGTGGGTCAGCCAGCGGTCCCACCATGCGCCGAACGCATCCGGCAACCCCCGCCGCACGAAATCGCCGGTCGCGGGCAACTTGCCGAACAGGGCGACCCGTCCCCGGCTCAGATCCTCTCCGGGCACGCGAAACCCCTGAACATCTGCAGATCGAAGGGATTGTCCACACTCGCCGCCCGCAAGTCGTAGCTTGCGGCAAAGCTGCCAAGGCCGAGGCGCAGGCGGAACAGCTCGGCCTGATCGGTCGGCGCCAGCTCGCCCCGATGAATCAGCCGCAGAAAGGCCCAGGCGCCTGTCTCCGTCTGGATCGCCTCGGCGGAGCCGTCCACCGGCGCGAAGGACAGCGAGACGAGGTTCGTTCCGTCCGCGCCGGGCCAGGTCATCGGCATGGGCCGGGTCGCCGCGTTGAAATAGACCAGCACCTGCCCGTCCACGTTGAGGCTGACCCGGCTGGCGTTCGCGGACAGATCCTTCGGCTCCAGCGTGAAGGTCAGGACCGGGCCGGCGCCGCCCGGAAACAGCGCGTCGCGGATCTCGCGCGCCTTCTGGAAGGGTTGCAGCCGTTCCGCCGCAAGGCCGAAATCCGCCCGCCACTGCCACGGCCGCGCGGTCGTATCGACATAGGGAAGAAGCTGCTCGTTTATGAACAGGTCCATCAGCGCGCCGGGGCCGAAGAGGCGCTGGAAATCGGCCACGGTCACGTCGATGGCGCTGTCCGCCGCAAAGGGATAGCGCCCGGCCGTCGCCGCGCGGCAGAAGGGCAGCACATCCGCCTGCAACCGCGCGTTCAGCTGATCGACCACCGCCTCTCGCGTCACCGCGATGGTGTCGCCCGCGATGCCCGCCACCCAGTCGTTAACGGGCGGCGGCAGCCCCTGCGCCACGTTCGCGATCGCGCCGGTCAGTTCGGGCAACCCGCCCCTCGCCAGCAGCGCGGCTTCGGGGTCGGGGCTGGCCGAGACGGTCTGCAACTCGTTCGCCAGCGCCCCGAGCGCCAGGACGACATCGCCGATGCGCGGCGGCGCGTCGTCCACGCTGTCGATGGTGGACTTGAGCGGGCGGAAATGCCGGGCGACCTCGGCGCCGGGCGGCTCGGCGGTTGCAGCGCCCGCGTCGCCCCCCGCCGGGACAAGACGGGCGCCCTTCTTGGCGAGCTTGCCGACCTTGCCCAGCCGCTTGGCGGCGGCGTTGACAAGGCCTTTGGGCGGCCCGCCCCCTTCCGCGTCCGCCTCGGGTTCGGCCGGCGCGCGCGTCAGTTCCGTCTCGGCCACGACGGCCCGCAGCAGCCGGTTCAGCGCGCTGTCCTCGCTGGACAGATCCTTGAGGCTCCCGGTGGCGCTGGCAAGGTCGGTGATCGGCGCAAGACGGATGTCGCGCAGGAAACCGTCCCATTTCGCGATGAAGTCCTGCTCGTAAAGGCTCAGCAGGTCCGCTTCCAGCGTGGCGGCATCGGCGGTCGCGCTTTCGTCGCAACCGCCCGCGAAGACCAGCCGGTCGATGGCCGCCTGCGCCGCGACATCGGGGACCAGCGGCAGGACGGTCCCGTGAAATCCGGCATAGGTGAACGCCCCCGGAAGCCCGGCTTGCAGCGTCCGGCCCGACAGCCGCGTGAATATCTGCGCGCCCCGCGGCCCCGCCACCGCGGCCGGGGTCCATTCCGGCAAGGCGGTGACGGCGGAGTCCGACATCAGCGCCTCATACGCCCGCACCGCCAGCGGAATGGCGCAGAGGCTTTCCAGCGCCGTGCGGACCAGCTCGGGGTCGCTTTCGGTCTTCGCCTCCTCGCCCGCCATCAGCGCGATGGTGTCCAGCTGATAGCTGCGCGCGGCCTCGGTCGGGAACGGATCGACGGGCGCACCGGCGGGCAGCGCCTCCTGCCACCACGCGGCAACGAAGTCGGGGTTGTAGGGCGCAAGGCCGGTCATCATGAAATAGGTCTTGAGCGCCCCGAGCAGGTAATCCGGGTCGCGGATCTGCCGCCAGATCGTGGCCTCCAGCAGCGCGACCATCCGCGGCTCGACGATGTTCGACAGGCCGCGCCGATAGGCGATCCGCTGCGCCTCGGACAGCTGCGGCTGCGCGGTCGGGCCCAGCAGCGCCAGCGGGTGCCGGGGCACCATCACCGACGCGGCGGTGATCGCGTCCATCCCTTCGATCGCCAGATCGAGGTCGGGCCGGTCGGTCGGCACCTGCCGCGCCGCCACGTCGGCAAGACCGGATTGCAGCGCCGAAAACTGCCGCTCCTGCTCGGCGACCAGCCCCGAGAAGCGGCTGAACGAGAAGGCGAACAGAAAGCCGAGGCAGGCGACCGCCAGCAGCGACGCGGCAAGCGTGCCGCGCCAGATCCAGCGCCGCCGCTCCTCGGCTTTCGGGTCGAGTATCCCAAGGCCAGCCTCGTTGAAGATCACGTCGGTCAGCAGGCGCTTGAGAAAGAACGACCGTTTCTCGCCATGTCGTCCGGGCATCGCGGCGGGGGCCGGCAGGCCGAAGCCCTGGGCGAGTTCACCCACCAGCCGGTCGATGGGCGATCCTTCCTGCGTGGCCGAGGTCAGGTAGAAACCGCGCAACCACGGCGCCTCGTCATAGCGGGTCTCGGCGAACACCGCATCGACAAGCAGCCGCAGCGGCGCGTCCAGCTGGAGCAGCTGGGCCGGAAAACGGAAGATCTCCGCCCGCCGCGCCAGCGGCAGGTCATCGGCCAGGCGCTTGGCCACCCGCCGCTCGACCTGCCCGGCAAGGTCGTGCAGCTCGCGCCCGATGGCGGCGCCGCTCGCAGCCTCGGCCGGCGGCAGGGTGGCGCCCCAGACCTGCTCGCGTTCCTCCGTGGAAAGTTCGGCGAAGAAGGCGTCGAACCCCGGCACGAGGTCGAGCTTTGTGATCACAAGATAGACCGGCAGCCGCAGTCCCAGCCTTTCTCGCAACTCTCCCAGGCGCTTGCGGATCTCGCGCCCGTGCGCGCGCAGCTCATCCGCCGGTCGCAGCAACTCGGTCACGGAAATCGCGACGATCACCCCGTTCAGCGCCCGGCGGCCCCGGTGCTTGCGCAAGAGGTCGAGGAAGCTGTTCCATTCGGCCGCGTCGCTTTCGGGGTTGCTGGCCTGCTCGGTATAGCGGCCGGCGGTATCCAGCAGGATCGCGCTGTCCGTGAAGAACCAGTCGCAGTTGCGCGTGCCGCCGACGCCCTTGAGATCGTCGCCCAGATCGACGGGAAAATGCAGCCCGGACTGGCGCAGCGCGGTGGTCTTGCCGGTGCCGGGCGGGCCGATGATGACATACCACGGCATCTCGCGCAGGAAGCGGCGGTGGCCCAGCCGGGACCGCTTCATCTGCGCGAGGATGGACTGGAACTTCGCGTCGATCTCGGCCCCGGCCGCGTCCTTGGTGCCGGCGGGCTCGGGCGTCTGCCGCGCCAGCTCGCTGACGAACACCTGATTGGCCCGCGCCGCCCGCAGTTGGCCCAGCAGCACCCAGAACAGCCACAGGATCGCCACCGCGCCGATCGCGATCAGCCTTGCAAGCGGCGACTCCAGCGGCGCGCGGCCGCCGACCGTCACGATCGGGCCGAACTGCCAGATCAGCAGGCACAGCAGCAGGGCGCCGATGAACACCCACAGCCGCCGCGAGAACAGGAACCGCAGGATGGCCTTGGGGGCGCGCATGTCAGAGCCTCTTTCCGATCCTGATCTCGACCCGGCGGTTCTGGGCGCGCCCCGCGGCGGTGGCGTTGTCGCCGACGGGCTCGCTGTCGGCGCGGCCCTCGACGGCGATCAGGTCGGGCGGCACCCCGGCCCGCACCAGCAGTTCGGCGATGGTCCGCGCCCGCGCCTCGGACAGTCCCTGATTGGTCGCAAAGGGGTTGCTGGCCTGAACCGGGACCGAATCCGTGTGCCCCGTCACCGTCACCCCGCCGATCACCTCGGCGTTGGCGACGATGGTCTGCCCGATCGAGGCGATCAGCGGCAGATACACGGCGTTCACATCCGCGCGCGCCGAACGGAAGACCTCGGGATCGGTGCCGCGGACCACCAGCGTCGTCAGCGACACGTCTTCCTGCCCCGACAGCGCCGAGGCGGTGTCTGCCGGCGCGGCGGCGACGAACTGCGGCAGCAGTTCCAGAACCACGGGCTCCAGCGGCGGCGGCGTCTCCCCCGGCCCGCGCGGCGGGCGGTAGATCTGGGCACGCTCGGGCGGCGGGATCAGCCGCGCCACGGCATAAAGCTGCGCGCCCCGCTGCGACAACTGCCACGCGAGCGCGATGTAGATGGCGGCGACGACAGCGAGCGTGACGACCCCGATGGCCCACAGCGGAACGGCAAAGCGGCGCGGCGTGTCCCGCGCCTCGACGCCCTGCCAGCGCGGCGAAAGCGGGGCGCGATCCGCATCGGCCCCGCCAAGCCGGGCCGCGCCCATGCGCGCCTGCAACAGTGCGCCGTCGGCCTGCGGCCCCGCCACCCGGAAACGGCCGCGAAAGCCGAGACCAAGGCAGATCAGCGCAAGCTCCAGCAATTCGGGATCGCGCTCGGGATGGCGCTGAAGCTCGGCGAGGCGCTCGAAGAACCGGGCGCCCGCATCCACGTCCCCCGACAGCGACACGACGAGCGGCTGGCGCGGCCAGTCGCTGTGGCCGCCCCAGGGCGTGTTGATCGCCAGATCGTCGATCAGCGCCGCGACGAACCACGCGGCCTGATCCGCACGGGCCAGCGGGACGCCGCGGGCAACGGCCGAGTCGCGCGCGTCCACGAGGCTGTCGAGCAGGCGGACCCGCAGCGTTTCCGCGCTTGGCGGGGCGGTGGCGCGTTCCAGTTCCGGGGCAATCTCCAGCAGCGGGGCGAAGGCGGCGACCAGCGGGTTCGGGTGGGCGCGGGCATGTCGGACAGGCGCGGCGGGCGCGCCGAAACCGGGGCCTAACGGGAAACCCGGCGCGGGCCGTTCGGGCGCGGGCGGCGCCGCGCCGCTGCGGTTCGTGGGCCGGATGCGCGTGCGTCCCGCGTCGTTCATCAGGCCGAAGGGGTCGTCAGGGTCGCCCATGTCTCACTGGCTCACCGCATAGCAGTCGATCTCGGGTTGGCGGTCCAGCTGCCCCGACACCCCGATCACAAATCCCGGCGATTCCAGGATCTGCGCCCAGTGCTCGGACTTGCGGTCCAGTTCCAGGCAGAGCCGGTCGCCGTCATAGGGGATCTCGCGCGGCTGGGAATGAAGCGGCTTCAGCGGGATGCCCGGCAGGCGCGAGCGCCAGAGCTTCTCGAACTCGTCGGCCGAGCCGACGGTCGCCTGATCGACGAAGATGCGCCGGAGCATCGCCTCGGACATGTCGGAGGCCACCCGCAGGACGATCCGGCTGGATTTCAGGATCTCCGGGTTGTCGATCCGCACCTTCCAGATGTTCTGGGCGTGGACGGCGACCGGCAGCGCGCGGGACTTCGGCTCGACATGCCGCAGCGACAGGATCAGCGAGCGCAGCGTGTCCGCCAGCGCCGAGAATGCCGCCTCGGGGTTTTCATGCTCATAGGGCGCCAGATCGGAGAGCCGGCGCGAGGATGACCCATAAGTCGCCATGGTGCCGGCCAGCCCCGCCAGTTCCATGTAGAGATCCGAAGGATGATAGAGGTCCTGCGCCGCCATATGGGCGAGGCGCGGGCGGGCGGCGTTCGCCAGTTGCAGGATCAGCAGGTTCTCGACCGTCCGGCCGGCGGCGCCCAGAACCATCTGGCCGTGCGCCTCGGCGATGCGGTCGAGGCCCATCGCCATCTCGGCCGCGAAAGCCGCATACCACGGCACCGCCGCCGTCCGCAGCGCTGGCGCGAGGAACCCCGGCGCGAGCCGCACGGACCCGTCAGCGGCCAGACCTTCGATCCGCGCCACGGGCATGGTGACATAGCCGGAGGTGTCCTCGCCCGGAACGAACAGCCGGGGCATGAGCCGCGCCACCTCGATCTCGGCCGCCTCTGCCCCGCCCTGCACCGCGTCGCGCACCGTCACGTGGACGCCCCGGTAACGCGCGCCCGCACGCGGCGCGTGGGCGGGTTCGGTCGAGGCTGCGCCGGCTGCGTCCAGCGGAACGCCGACACGGGCGAGCCCCGTTCCCTCGCGGCGGACCGGCACGGCGTCGGGCGCGGCGGCGTCGGCGGGAATGGCGAAGGGGGTCCCGTCGGGGAAGATACCGCTGGCCGCCGCGATGCCGATCCGCCCGGCCTGCAGCGCGCCCTCGTCCAGCGCCAGCGTCCAGAACCCCCACGCCTGAAGATGCGCGGCCCGCAGGCTGCCGCGCACCAGCGACTCGGCAAAGCGGTCCTGCTGCTGGAAATGCTGGGTCCGAAGGAACAACCCCTCGGACCAGACGACCCTGCTGGCCTCATCCATGCCGGCTCACGCTGCTGTGGCGGTCACGCCCGTCGCAGAGACGCCGACCGTCAGGTTCAGGCTGGCCCCGGCCGCCACCGGCACCAGCGCGCGGAATACCCGGCCCGTCGGATCGCGGAACCCGGCGTAGATGCCGAGCGCGGTCGTGGCCGGGTCCAGTTGCAGCGTCGTCGAGGCGCTTGCGCCGGGGGCGAGAACGATCTGGCTGGCCGAGACGAGATCGCCCCCCAGCGCGGTTTCCGGCGCCTGCAGCGCAAAGAAATCCGCCGCGTTGAACGCCCCCGTTCCCCGCAGTTGCAGCACGGTGAGCGTCAGCGGCCGGTCCGCGCCGTCCGGCCCCGGATTCATCCCCGCGCTGGCGGCGGCGGCGATGGTCGCGGTGGCGGGCGGCGGCTCCTTGCCGCCGCAGCCCGACAGGGCCAGCAGCCCGAGCGCGGCCCCGCCCATCAGCACGGTGCGTCTGTCAGTCATGGTCCATCCTCCCCTTGCCCTCGTATGCGTCGCGGAAATCGCCGCCGACCTCGCCCAGAAAGCGGTCCTCGGCCGCCTTGGCGATGCCCTTGTATCGTTCGCAGTAAAGCTGCCACAGCAGCGCGGACCGGCCGCCAGCGAGGATCGCCCGCAGCCGCCCGGTCGCCTCGATCTCGCGCTCGATCTCTTCGGGGTCGAAACGGTCGATCATCCGGCGCAGCGCCGCCTGAAGACCGGACCAGGACCGCATCTGGTGATCGGCAAGATCGCGCCCGGCGGCGGCGATCGCGGCGTCGGCATCCATGTAGCCGGGACGCGGCTGGCCGATCATCGCCTCGATCATCGCATCCGTGGTCGGCAGGAACTTCAGCGGGTTCACGTTGGCCGAGCCGATCACCGTCTGCGCGACGCGAAGATTGCGCTTCTCGCGCGCGCGGCTGCGCAGCGCCTGCTCGATCAACTCGACGAGCCCGCGGAAGCGCCGGCCCAGCGCCTCCATCTCGGCCGGTCCAAGCTCGCCCGCCGTGGCGGGGTCGAGGCCGAGACCGCTGACAAGAGCTTCGACCAGTGCGGCCTCGGTTGAGGACGCCACCGGCTGTGTGGGCCGAGGCTCGGGCGGGGCCTGCGCCATTTGCGTGACGGGAGGGGCTGGGGCGGCCTCATCTGCAAACGCGACGGGCGCGGGGGCGGCGTCTGAAGCGGACAGCGGCAGCGGGTCAAGCGTGAAGGGATCGTCGAAGCCCTGCCCCGCCGCTGGCCGGGCCGCCGCAGGTCGCGGCGGGGTTCGCGGCGCGTCGAACGGATCGGGCAGGTCCGCCGGCCGGGGCTGCTGCGTCTCCTCCACCGGGCGCTGCGCGAAGAAATCATCCGCAGAGAACGCGCCCGTGTCATGCACCGCCGCCGCCGTTGCGCGGGAAGCGACCCGCAGATCGGCGCGGATCACCACGTCGCCCAGCCGGATCCGCATTCCGTCACGCAGCGCGCAGCCCTGGCCCGCGCCAAGCGGCGCATCCGCCCCGTCCACGAAGACGCCGCCGCGGCTGATGTCGGTGACCGTGAAGCCGTCGCCCGCCGCCGCGATCAGGCAGTGCTTGCGCGAGATGAACATGTCGGGATCCTCGAGCCGCCAGTCGGCGTCGGCCCCTCTTCCGATCGACAGCTCGCCGCCTGGATGGGAAAGCTCGGGCACCGGCTGCGGATGCGGCGAGTGTTCGATGACGAGACGCAGGGTCATGCCGCCTCCCGCGTGATCCGTGGCAGCCGCAGATCGTCGCGGTCCGCCGGATGCGCCGCCCGCAACCACGCCGTGCGCCCAAGCGCGACGCGGCCCAGCAGGGGCGGCGGCACCGCATCCGCGGCCAGCACCGGCCGCAGGTCGATATCGATCTCGCGCCCGACGAGGTGCAGGACCAGATGCCGCAATGCGCCGCGCAGGGGCGCGTCGTCCGCAAGGCGCCTATAGGCGGGAAGATCGACCGGCCCGACCCGCAGCTCGGCCCGGTCCTGACGCGAGAATATCCGCGCCCCTGCGACGGCCCCGCCGCCCAGCCGCGCATGCGCCTGCCCGAGCCGCGTCTGAAGCGGCGCGGGAATGTCGATCCAGTTGGCGACGAACTCGACCACCCGAACCGGGGCGCCGAGCAGGTCCGCGACCGGCGCGGCAAGACGCTCGGGTCCGTGCACCTGCTGCGCGATCTGCATGGCGCGGTTCAGCTTGACCGGCTCGGCGGTGGCGGACGGGCTATTACCCCGCTTCTCTCCCCGCATCCCCGGCAGACCGACGCCCGCAAGCGCCGCCAGCGTGGCGCCGACGCGACCCGCGCCGGGGCGGCCCGCGTGCACGGAAGGCCGCGCGTCGCCCCATGCCCGCCAGTAGAGCGC
Source organism: Paracoccus sp. Z118 (assembly GCF_019061185.1). Taxonomy (GTDB): domain Bacteria; phylum Pseudomonadota; class Alphaproteobacteria; order Rhodobacterales; family Rhodobacteraceae; genus Paracoccus. Next base: position 111,528 of record NZ_JAHQZU010000003.1, on the reverse strand, counting down.
GATCATCCGGTGTTGCAGCATGTTGCAGAAATCCAGCGCCGAGGTGTCGGCGGTCGCGTGTTCGCTGCCCGCCTCGAACCAGCGCTGCGAGACGCGGTCGAAGACCCGGCGGGTCAGGTGCAGCGGCATCGGCCCCTCGGGGCCGAGCAGTCCGATCACCTCGACCTCGATCCGGCGCGGGGCGTCGCCCCGCTGCGGGGTCAGGCGGGCCACGTCGCGGGTCGCGGCCGACAGCCGCGCCGATTGGCCGAGCCGCGCAGGCTCGCGCCCCGGCCCGCCGCTTCGGCCGAACCACTCCCCGCCCCTCTCCAGCCGGCGCAGAAGCTCGAAGAACTCCGTCGCTTCGTCCGGGGGCGTCGCATCCGGGGGCACCTCGTCGGGGGGCAGGCGCGTCAGATCATCGCGCGCGAGCCGAGCGTCATCGGCCATGCCACCTCCTCCTGCGCCTGAGAAAGCCGGACTCGCGTGCGGACAAAGCCGTTGATGGCGGCATGGCGCGCGAACAGCCGGGCCAGCAATGCGGGCAGCAGCAGCGCGCTCGACCCGGCGAAGGGGCCCTCGTCGAGGGTCAGCGCGATCTCGGTGCCGTGGCCGAAGCAGAGCGGGCCGGGCAGGTCCAGCCGCTCGACCACGCGACGGGAGCTGACGGCGCGGATCGCCTGCGCATGGCGGGCGAACGCCGGATCGCCGCGATCCGCATAGAGCCGCAGCAGCGCGACCAGAGGCTCCGCCCCCGGCACGCCGTCATCCTCGCCCTCGCCCTCGCCCAGCGAGAGATGGTTCAGCGCCAGTTGCGCCACCATCCGCCACGCCACCTCGTCCTGCCCGGTCTCGCCGCCGGGGCCGCGCTGGGGCGGGCGGCCGTGCCCGCCGGGAACCGGGCGCCGCAAGGGGCCGGTCAGCTCCACCCGCGCAACCGGGTCGCCGCTTTCAACGGCAAGCTGGGGCAGGTCATCGAGGATCGGCAGGTCGCGATTGGTGCAGAGCGCGCGGATGTCCAGGCTGCGCGGCACCGGCGCGCCCGCGACAGAGATGTAGAGGTCGTCCCCCGCATAGCTCGTCCGCATCTGCCCCCGCCGGATCTCGTCCTCGGCCGGGCGGCGGGGCCGGCGCTCGGTGGTATAAACCCTTCCCCCCGCGCCCTGCCCGGCCGCCATGTGCAGCGGCGGTATCGCGCCCGCCGCGCCGCCTGCGGCGGGGTCCTCCACCCGCAGCAGGCGATAGATCTCGAAGTCGCGGGGCTGCGCCCGGTCGGCGTGGACCACATGCGCCGAACGGCCGGGGTTCAGATCGACGATGTCGCATTCCCGCTCGAACAGGTTGATGACCGGCGTCGCGAACAGCCGGAAATCCCCCGCCGACACGTCCGCCAGCACGGGGCGCGGGCGCCGCAGCGGAATGACGATCTCCAGCGGGCCGGCAACGCAGTCGCGGACGGCAGCGGCGAGGCCGTCGAGCCGCAGATAATGGAACCGTTCCGGCATCAGGAAATATTCGCGCAGAAGGCGATAGCCGCCGAAGGCGGGGCGCAGCGGCGGCAGCAACGCCTCGGCGTCGCCAAGACCGGCCATCGCCGGCGCAGGCGCGGGGTGATAGCTGCCCACGACGGACGGGTTGCCGGGCGGCGCCGCAGCCCGCGTCTCGACAGGCAGCGCCTGGCCATGAATGGCGTCGAACAGCGCGCCGCCGCGATTGGCGAGGAACAGGTCCAGCCGGTCCAGCGACAGTTCGGCCAGCGCCCCCGGCCCGTCGCGCGCCAGTGTCAGGCGCAGCCCTGCCTCGGCCTCGCGCGCGCGCGGGGGCAGCCCGGCGGCATGCAGCGCCCCGCGATCGGCCAGATACTCGGCCCGCTCGACCCTGAGCGGCCACAGCGTCACGTCCTGCGCGGTGGTATAGACGGCGCGGGTCGCCAGCCCTTCGCGGAAAGCGGCGACGAGGCGGGTGCCGCGGCGCACCGGATGCCCGCCCGGCATCCCCTGAACCTGCGCGCCGGGATGCAGGACCGCCATGCCCATCGCGGGACCGGGCGCCAGCAGGTCGGGGGAAAGCGCGTCGAGCAGCGTCTCGACATAGCGCGTGCTTTCCAGATCGACCTTCAGCCGCGTGCGGGCGGCAAGAAAGGCCACGCCCTCCAGCAGCCGTTCCACATAGGGATCGGGACAGGGAACCGCGTCCAGCGACAGGTTGCGGGCCACGGTCGGGTGCAGGGCGGCGAACTCGCCCGCAAGCTCGCGCAGGTGGAGGAGTTCCTCCTCGTAATAGCCGAGGAACGTGCGGTCCATCTCACCGCTCCGTCAGCCGCGTGGCGGCGCGCCCGTTGTCGAGGTCGATGGTGGTGGACAGGTGCATCCGCTCGGGCACCGGCGCGAGCATCAGGACGCCCTCGACCTCGATCCGCAGGCCGGTGCGGTCGCCCGTGACCACCCGCACGACGATGCTGTCGGACCCCAGACGCGGCTCATAGGCGGCGACGATCCGGCGCAGCTCGCGGGAAAGGCGGTCGCTGTCGAAATCCTTGGCCCGCCGGCCGGAAAAGGCGGGAACGCCGAAGTTCACGACGCTGCGCCGCACCTGCGGGAAATCGGCGATCAGCGCGGCGGGGCTGGGCACGGATGCCCGCTCGGCGTCGGTCAGCAGCGGCTCGGATTCGAAGCGCTCGACGTTGAACAGGGCTTCCAGATCGCGGCGCACGGCCTCGCGCAACACCTCGGGGGTGACGACGATGCCGCGCTCCTGCAAGAAGCGCTGCCGTTCGGTCATCGCCAGCAGGTCGCGCAATTCGCGCCGGTGCAGATCGTCAAGCGCGGGTTCGGCCTCGATCCCCCGCTGTCCGGCCGCGAGCAGACGGTCGAGCCGCTCAATCCCCAGTTCGCGGCCGAGATCGCCCCGAAGCCGCGCGATCTCGACCGCAAGGCCGGGCAGGTCGTCCACCAGCCGGTCCCACAGGCTGGGCTGGACCGCCTCTCGCCTCGCGTTCGCGACTGTGCCACGATCCTGCACGCGTCATCCCCTTGCTGCGCCCGGTCCGGCCTCAGTGGCCAGCGACGATGTCGTATTCAACCTCATGCTCGTCGCCCGCCGAATGGTCGTCGGCCTGGACGGTATAGACGATGTTGATCTTCTCGGCCGTGAAGCTCACCTCCTCCTCGACCATCTGCTCGGGATCGGCCGCCTCGGTTTCCAGCATCCGAAAGCCCGAGACCGCCGCGTTCGAGAGCGTGATCTTGAGGTAATCGAGATGCGCGTCGCCCGAATCCTTGCGGGCCATGATGACGATCTCGGGAATGGACTTGGCCTGCATCACCGCCAGCGCGAGATAGGGCGAGGCCGCATCGGTGAACTTGCGTATCTTGATGTCGCTGATCTGCGCCCGCCCGCGTGAGCGGCCGGAGCCGACATTGGCCGAGGACTGCTGCTGGACCTGCCAGCCGATCGAGTGAACGTCGATCTCGTCCTCGTGGTCGGCGCGCTTGGATTCGCCCTTGATGTCCTCGATCTTGATGTAACCAGAGACGGGCATCGTCGTGTTCTCCCCCTTTTAGACGGTTCGTCAGCCCTTGATGGACGGAAGCTCGGACACCAGCCGCAGGCTCGCGTTGATGCCTTCAAGCTGGTAATGCGGGCGCAGGTAGAACCGGGCGCTGTAATAGCCCGGTCGCCCTTCGACGCTGTCCACCTGCACCTCGGCCCGCGCGAGCGGCCGCTTGGCCTTGGCCTTTTCGTCGGCCATCGCCGGATTGGCGAGGACGTAACGGTTGATCCATTCCGACAGCCATACCTGCATGTCGGCGCGTTCCTTGAACGTGCCGATCTTGTCGCGGGCGATGGCCTTGAGATAATGGGCAAAGCGGCAGACCGGGAACAGATACGGCAGGTTCGCGGACAGCCGCTCGTTCGCCTGCGCGTCCGGGTCCACCAGCCGCCCCGCCCGCGCCTCGTCGTCCTGCAACGAATGGGCGCCGATGAAGGCGGCAAGATCGGTGTTCTTGCGGTGCAGGATCGGCATGAGGCCGAGCTTGGCCAGTTCCGCCTCTCGCCGGTCGTCGATGGCGATCTCGGTCGGGCATTTCATCGCCACCGCGCCGTCGTCAGTGGGGAAGGTGTGGACCGGCAGGTTGATGACCGTGCCGCCCGACTCGACCCCCCGGATCTGCGTGCCCCAGCCGTAGAGTTTGTGGCTGCGGTTGATGTTCACCCCCATGGCGAAGGCGGCGTTCATCCAGACATAGTTGTCGTGCTTGCCGTCTATGGCCTCCTCGAAGGCGAAGCCCTTGACCGGCACCGTCGCCGCGCCATAGGGCAACCGCGCCAGAACGCGGGGCATGGCCAGGCCGATATAGCGGCTGTCCTCGCTTTCCCTGAGCGATTGCCAGCTGGCATAGTCGGGCGACGAGACGATCTGCTGCAGGTCCTGCGGGTTCGGCAGTTCCTGCCAGCTTTCCATGCGGAACAGCGATGGCGCCGCGGCGGCGATGAACGGCGCATGCGCCGAGGCGCAGACGCCCGACAGGTTGCGCAGCAGGCTCACATCGCTGGGGCGGTGGCTGAACTCGTAGGCGCCGATGATCGCGCCGATCGGCTGGCCGCCGAACATCGAATATTCGTCGGAATACACCTTCTTGAAGATCGGGGACTGGTCCCACATCTGCCCCTCGAAATCCGCGAGGGTGTCGCCCAGCTCCTCCTTGGTGATGTTCATCACCCGGATCTTCAGCTTCTGATCCGTTTCGGTGTTGTTGACCAGGTAATGCAGCCCGCGCCACGTTCCCTCGATCTGGCGGACTTCCTCGGCGTGCATGATCTCGTTGACCTGCGCCGACAGGACGCGGTCGATGCCCGCGATCAGGGACTTGATCGACCGGATCGCGTTGCCGGAAATCGCCTCGGTCCCCGTGCTTTCCAGCGCCGCGCGGGCGAGGTTCTGGACCAGGCCCTGAAGCTTCTCTCCCTCGGTGTCCTTGACCCGGAAATCCTTCTCCAGAAGCTCGCTGAACTCGTCGAGGCTCGGCGCCTCTGCGGCGGCGGGGGCGGCGGCCTCCTGCTTGCTGATCTCGGCCATCTCACGCCTCCTTGTCCGCGCCGGCGACGGCTTCGCCCGCGACGCGGGCCAGCAGCGGCTCGTTCGACAGCAGCTGGGCGATGCGCTTTTCGGCGTTCACCTTGCCGTCCATGTAACCCAGCAGCTCCTCGAGTTGGCGGCGCATCCGCAGCAGTTCGGCCAGGGCGGGCACCTGCTCGGCCATCCGGTCGGGGGCGAAGTCGCGCATCGACTTGAAGCTCAGATCGACGAACATCTCCTCGTCCGCCTCCTCGCCGGGCTTGCCGGGAAGGCGGTTCGGCACCCGCGCCTTCACCCGCGGCGACAGCGCCTCCATGAACTTGCCGAAGCGGCCCGCATCCACATCGACAAAGCTGCGCTCGCCCACCGGCTTCTGCGCCTCGCGGGTTTCGGAAGCGCCGGCGAGGTCCGCCATCACCCCCAGCACGAAGGGCAGTTCGATCGTGGTCGGGCTGCCGTAATGTTCGACGTCATAGGCGATCTGCACGCGCGGCGCGCGGTTTCGCTCGATCACCTTCTGCTTGCTCTCAGCCATCGGTTCCCCCCTTGGCCCTGGCCTTCTCGTCGGCGACCCCGGCGAGACTGCGCACTTCCTTCAGCCCCGCCGGCGCCATCTCCTCCATCAGCTGAAGGAAGGTCATCGGCACCATCCGGCGCAGCCGCCGCGCGATGAGCGGGATCGGTGAGGCAGGCTCGGTCCGCTCGTAGAAGGCAATGATGCCGTCCAGCATCCGCTCGACGTCGCGGCGCGAGGTGATCGCGGGGGCGGCGTCGGCCGTGGCAGGCTGACCCGGCTCCACCCCGGCCGGGGCCGTGGCGCTATCGGCCGGCGCGGCGGCGGCCGCCTGCCCGTCCGTCAGCGACATCGCCAGCTGATCGAGGAAACGGCCCAGCCTCGCAAAGGTGACGCCGGTGCCGTTGTCCGCCACGCGGGCCGACAGGCTGTCTTCCAGCGCCGCCAGTGCCGTCCGGGCCTGCTCCACGCCGCCGGCAAGGTCGGCCATGACGGCAGGTTCCTCGGTGGCCAGCGCCCGGCACGCGGTCCTGACCCGCTGCGCGAGCGCCTCGTGCTGCGCGATCAGCGCCGCGGTTTCGGCCTCGCCAAGCCCCGACGGCACCTCGGCCAGAAAGGCGGCGCGGGACAGGCTGCCCGCCGTGAGGTCGGCCCCGGTGAACCGCCCCAGCCCCCGCAAGGTGAACATGGTCCGATGGGACAGGTCGCAGAGCAGCCCGTCATCGGTGCTTTCCAGCTGGAACAGCGCGTTGATCCGGCGGATGGCGGCCTCGCGCGGCGAGGCGCGTTCGCGCAGTTCGGGGTGCAGGCTGGGCCAGTAGCTCTCGATCGTCCGCGTCAGCATGGACAGGCCCTCGGCCACGCCTTGGAACCCTTCCGACTGGGCCAGCGCCCGGACGACGATTACCAGCAGGCGCAGGTCGCGCCCGGTGGCGCCCAGCTCCTCGCACTGGCGCAGCACCTCGGCCCAATCGACGGCCGGTTCGCTGCCCGGCGCCTCGGCGCGGGCCGCACGGCTGGCGGGAAGGAGCAGGCGTTCCAGCGCATGGAAGCGCACGTCGTTTCGCAGGTCGATCCCTGATGGGTTCGGCTCGGAGATCGGAGCAAGGAACGCATCAAGCGAGCCCACACTGTCCGCCTTTCCAAAGCGTCAGCCGAGGGGCGGCCAGAGCTTCCCCGGAGCAAGATTGCCTGTCGCGACTCTGGCTCTATCCGTATGTCTCGGCTGATTGAATTGTCGCAGCGGGGCGTTCATCCGTCAAGGCCGCGCTTCCAGAACCCGCCGTGCAATCGCCACAAGGTTGCCGGGATTTCGGGCCTGCGCCTCGGCCAGTCCCTGGGCGAACGACTCGACCGATTCGTCGCGCGGACGGCGGACGTCGAACAGCGGCTCTTGCGACACGAAGGCGACGATCTCGCTCTTGCCGAAATCGTCGGCCGAGACCCGGAAGGCGAGCTTCGTGTTGTCCTGACCGAATTCGGCAACGGAATGAAGGACCCGTATCCTGCGGATGCCGTTCTCCACGACCCCCAGCCGGTCGATGCGATGCTCGGGCGCGGCGATGTTGGGGATCAGGTTGAAGACCTGCCCGGTATTGCCGACCAGCGCCACCGCAAGCCAACCCTGATCCAGCGCCACCGGCAGCTCGATATCGACAACCGGGTTCGCGCCTACGCCATACACACCCGAGGGATTGAGCCCGCCCGTCTGCCCGTCCGACATCCGCACGGACATCCGCCCCGAGGGCAGGTCCGGCAGCATCGCCCGGATCGCGCAGACCGAGGGGTTCACGACCTCCGTCTCGACCCGAACGGCGCGGTCGCCAACGACCCTTGCCAGCGCGTCGCGGATCGCGGCTTCGTCGCCCGGCGCGTCAATGTCCCCGGTGACGCGCACGGTGTCGCCCATCGCATAGCCATCTGCGGCGGAGTTCAGCGCCAGCGGCCCGCAGGTCGCATGGCTGGCGAGGGCGTCGGCCACCGTCCGCGCCGGAAGTATCCGCGGCCCCGCCGCCAACCGCAGGTCGAGATCGATTCCCGCCTCGGCCGCGATCCCGGAAAGCTCGGCAGCCTTCCTGTCGCGGCTCTCCCCATCGGGGGCGAGGCCGGCGAGGTGGACGCTCAGGTCCTGCGCCTCAAGGGTCCAGCCCTCCAGCCCCCCGGTGGCGGCGATAAGTTCGGCCATGACGGCAGGCCATTCCGGCGACGGAACCCCGGCGGCGAGCGTCAGCCCGCCCTCGGGCGGCATGGCGCCGGTCGCGGTGCCGAAAGCGCGGCGCAGCAGGGTTTCGGAATCGGCGTCTGGCACGTTGCCGCTGAGTTGCGGCGCGCCATCGACGCTCGCGACCAGCCGGTAAGGCGCGGCCGCCGGCAACTCGGGCGTCAGAAACCGCTGGAAGGCGCCGAACTGCCACAATACCACGAGCGCCCCCCCAAGCAGAAGGAAAAGCACGGCGGGCAGCACCCCTCGCCTGCGCGGGGCCCGGCCACCCTGCCCCGCAGAACGGCGCGACCCCCTGACCTCCCGCAGCGCCCCCTCGAACAGCTCCAGCGCGGCGGCGGTCGTCGCGGGGCGGGCCGCTGGCGACGGGGCCGCAAGCCGGTCGATCACGCCTTTGAGCGGCTCCGGCACGCCGTCCGTGTCCAGCGCCTCGCGCTTGCGGCGCACGATCTCGCCCGGCGTGGTGCCGACATCGGGAATCTCGCCGCGCCATGCCGCCAGCAGCGAGGCGCCAAGCGCATAGAGGTCCGAGCGGACATCCACCCGCCCCTCCAGCTGCTCGGGCGCGGCATATTCGTATTTGCCGGCGAAACTGTTGCCGACGATGGTCCGCGCCCCGGCAGCGGTATCCTTTGCGATGCCGAAGTCGATGATCGTGGCCTTTTCCACCGCGCCGCCGCGCAGGATGATGTTGTCAGGCGACAGGTCGCGATGGATGATGCCGCGCGCATGCGCCGCGTGCAGCCCCTCGGCCACCCGGTGCCCGAGGATCAGCAGCTCGCGCGGGTCAAACCGGCGGCGGCGCGATTCGGCGTCGAGCGAGGGACCCTCGATGTAGTCCATCACCAGAAAGACATGCCCGTCATCCGAGCGGGAACATTCCGTATAGCGCACCACCGCGTCATGGGCGATGTCGCGCATCTCCTCTTCGCGGCGCATGAGATCGATGTAATCCTCGTTGGCCGAGAACTGCCGCGCCAGCGCCTTGATCGCGACCACCCGGCCCGAGACGAGGTTGCGGGCGCGATAGACCTCGCCCGTGCCGCCGCGGCCGAGGACGCCCTCGATGTCGTAGGTGTTGTTCAGCACCTGGGCCTGGCTGAAGATGTCGGTGGGCAGCGGTGGGATCATGGGCCGGACCTCCGCAGGCTGGCCGGAAACGGGACCAAGAAAACTGTCGCCAGTGGCGCCTGACGATATTAAACTCCATTTGCAGGCCGTGTGCCGGATTTTTCGATTCCCGCCCGGCCGTTGCCCAAGGGAGAGGTCGGATGGCCGCACGGGCGATGGGCGAGACCGTCAAGCGGCGGGAACTCGTCGGCAAGCTGAACCCCGTCTGCATGCGGGCCTTTTCGGACGCCGCGCAGACCGCCAAGGCGCGGGGCAATCCCTATGTCGAGTTCGTGCATTTCATCGAACAGCTTTCGATCGCGCCTAATTCGGACTTCGAGATCCTGCTGAAATCGGCGGGCGTCGATTTCTCGCGCCTCGCGGCCGACACGACCCGCGCGCTGGACGCCCTGCCCCGCGGCGCCTCTGCGGTCGAGGAGTTCTCGGACCACATCTTCCGCGCCATTCAGGAGGCGTGGGCCTATGCCAGCCTCGAACGGGGCGAGGATACCGTCCGCTCAGGCCACATCCTGCTGGCGGCGCTGAAATCGGGGGTTCTGTCCGGGCTGCTGCTGAAGATCAGCCTTGAATACGACAAGCCGGACGCCGCTTCGCTGGCCGCCGCCCTGCCCGATCTGCTCGCCGGTTCGGCCGAACAGGACCGGCAGGCCGCGCCCGAGGCCGCGACGCCCGCGCCACGCGGGGACAGCGCGCTGACGAAATATGCGACGAACCTGACCGAGCGGGCGAAGGCTGGCAAGATCGACCCCGTCGTCGGGCGGGACGCCGAAATCCGCCAGATCATCGACATCCTGATGCGCCGCCGGCAGAACAACCCGATCCTGACCGGCGAGGCCGGGGTCGGCAAGACCGCCGTCGTCGAGGGCTTCGCGCTGCGGCTGGCGAAAGGCGATGTGCCGCCGCAGCTTGCGGGGGTGGCGCTTCAGATGCTCGACCTCGGGCTGATGCAGGCCGGCGCCAGCGTGAAGGGAGAGTTCGAGCGCCGCCTCAAATCCGTCATCGACGAGGTGCAGTCCAGCCCCGCGCCCGTGATCCTGTTCATCGACGAGGCGCATACGCTGATGGGCGCCGGGGGCGCTGCGGGCACGGGCGACGCGGCAAACCTGCTGAAGCCGGCGCTTGCGCGCGGAGAGCTGCGCACCGTCGCCGCGACCACATGGTCCGAATACAAGCAGCATATCGAGAAAGACCCGGCCCTGACCCGCCGCTTTCAGGTGGTCAAGATCGAGGAACCCTCGGAAGAAGCCGCGATCCGCATGTGCCGCGGCGTGGCCGAGGTGCTGGAACGGCATCACAAGGTCGAAATTCTCGACGAGGCCATCGAGGCCGCCGTGCGGCTGTCGCACCGCTACCTTCCCGACCGGCAGCTGCCGGACAAGGCGATCAGCCTGCTCGACACCGCCTGCGCGCGCGTGGCGGTCAGCCAGCATGCGACCCCCGCCGAGGTCGAGGACATCGAGCGGCGCCGCGCGGGCCTGCTGGTGGAGCAGGGCATCATCGAACGCGAAGCCGAGATCGGGATGGACGTGGCCGAGCGAAGCGCCGCGGTGCAGGCGGCCCTTGCCGCAGCCGAGGCCGATCTGACCGATGCGGCGGCCCGGTGGAACGCCGAGCGGGCATTGGTGGACGAGATCCTGTCGCTGCGGGCCCGGCTTCGCCGTGGCGGCGCGGCGGTGGGCGGGACGGACGGCAGCGGCATGAAGGCCCCGCAGCCAGATACGGCAGCGGCCGACTTGGCACCGGGCGATTCCTCCGCGGGCAGCAGCAAGGAGGCGTCGCCGTCCGCCGCGCCAGCATCCCAGACGGCAGCAGGCAGTGCGGAAGAGCGCGGCGCAGACGAGGCCGGCGCAGACGGGAAGGGCGCGGGCGGGAAGAGCGCGGGCGGGGACGGGGCAGACGAGGACGGGGCGAGCAACAAGGACGCGGCGATGGCTGCCGCCGAGCCGGAGCCGACCGGCAATGCCCCCGATACCGCAACCCCGCCCCCCCTTTCCCCTGCCGAGCGCGAGGAAGCCTTGCAGGCCCTGCGCGCCCGCATGTCGGAGCTCGGCGCGGCCCAAGGCGAGCGGCCGCTGATCCTGCCTTCGGTGGACCGCAGCGCCGTGGGCTCGGTCGTGCAGGACTGGACGGGCATCCCGCTGGGGCGGATGCTCACGAGCCGGACCGAAAAGGCGTTGAACCTCGCCACCATCCTGTCCCAGCGCGTCGTGGGCCAGGATCACGCCATGCGGATGGTCGCAAACCGCGTCCAGACCGCCTATGCTGATCTGGGCGCCCCCGAGAAACCCATCGGTGTCTTCCTGCTCTGCGGCCCGTCCGGCGTCGGCAAGACCGAGACGGCGCTTGCGCTGGCCGAGGCGCTCTATGGCGGCGAGCAGAACCTCATCACGATCAACATGAGCGAGTTTCAGGAGGCGCACACCGTCTCGACCCTCAAGGGCGCCCCGCCCGGTTATGTCGGCTATGGCAAGGGGGGCGTGCTGACCGAGGCCGTGCGCCGCCGCCCCTATTCGGTCGTGCTTCTCGACGAGGTCGAGAAGGCACATCCCGATGTGCACGAGATCTTCTTCCAGGTCTTCGACAAGGGCAGGATGGACGACAGCGAAGGGCGGCGGATCGACTTCAAGAACACGCTGATCCTGCTGACCTCGAACGTCGGAACCGACGAGATCATGGCTGCGGCCCGCAAAGGGGATGTCGATCCCGATGCGCTGGCCGCTAGGCTGCGCGCGCCCCTGCTGCGGGTCTTTCCGGCCGCCCTGCTCGGCCGGGTCGTGGCGATCCCCTATTACCCGCTTTCGACGGCGATGATCGAAGCGATCGCGACCCAGAAGCTGCGGGCCATCGCCGGGCGTCTGGCGCGGGGCCATGACGCCGAACTGGTCATCGGCGCGGGCACGATGGAGGTCATCCGCGCGCGCTGCACCGAGGTCGAATCCGGCGGCCGAATGATCGACGCCATCCTGACCAACACCCTGCTGCCCGAACTCAGCCGGCAGGTGCTGAACCGCCGCCTCGCCGGCGAGGCGCTGGCGCGTGTCACGGTGACCGGCGACGAACGCGGCTTTTCCTACGACTTCCAGTGACCCGGAGGATACGCGATGCCCGATGGCCAGCCGAGTGATTTCCGCTTCGATACAGGGCTGACGCAGGGATGGCTGAGGGATTTCTCGGCCTCGGGGTTTCCGCTGGTCGAGACAATCGACGGATCAGCGATGGAAGCGCGCTCGCTGGTCCCGCTCGGCCCGGCGGATCGCGGGCGCGAGGTCGTCCTGTGGTGCCCGGCCGGCGGCGCCCTCAATGCGGTCGTCCTCGGCCTCATCCGCCCGCCCGCGCTAACGGTCCGGGCCGACGAGGGCGCCGTGCAGATCATCGAGGCGCGCGAGCGGCTCGAACTGCGCTGCGGTCCGGCGAGCCTCACGCTGTTCTCCGATGGCCGGGTCGAGATCCGCGGCACCCAGATCCTGAGCCGCGCGCAGGGCGCCCAGCGGATACAGGGGGCGAGCGTCCATCTCAACTGAGGCGATCAAAAGGAAAGTGCCGGCAGCGGAACGCCGGCACTCGCAACGTCGGATCGGCGTCTGCCTCAGCCCGTCACAAGCGGGCAGGTCGATTGATCCAGCGGGGTGGCGGTCTGCTCGGCCGGGATGGTGCTGAGGATCTTGAAGTAGTCCCACTCTCCCGACGATTCCTCCGGCGTCTTGACCTCGAACAGATACATGTCGGTGATCATGCGCCCATCCTCGCGGATGCGGCCGTTGGGGGCGAAGGCGTCGTGGACCGGCATCTCGCGCATCTTGGCGGCGACCGCGGGGCCGTCGTCGCTGTTCAGCTCGTCGATGGCGCGCAGATAATGCAGGACCGACGAATAGGTGCCGGCCTGGATCATGCCCGGCATCCGGCCGGTCTTTTCCATGAAGCGCTGCGCGAACTCGCGGCTCGCATCGTCGCGGTCGTGGTAATACGAGGTCGTGCCGGTCAGGCCCTGCGCGGTCCCGAGTCCCATGGCGTGCACGTCGCTGATGACGATGTTCAGCGCGGCGATGGTCTGGCCCGCCTGGGTGATCCCGAACTCGGCCGCGCCCTTGACCGCGTTCACCGTGTCGGTGCCGCCATTGGCAAGGCCGATGACCTGCGCGCCCGAGCTTTGCGCCTGCAGCAGGAAGGACGAGAAGTCCATCGTGTTCAGCGGGTGGCGCACCTCGCCGACGATGTTGCCGCCATTGGCCTTCACGGTGTCGCTAAGGCTTTCGGCCATCTGGTGACCGAAGGCGTAGTCGGCGGTGATCAGGAACCAGTCGGTCTTGCCCTGCCCCACCAGCGCCGAGGCGGTGCCGACCGACTGCGAATAGGTGTCCCAGCCCCAGTGAAAGCCGGTGGGCGAACAGGCGGCGTTGGTCAGCTCGGTCGTGGCGGGCGCCGACATCAGGGTGATCTTGCCCTGATCCTTGGCCATCGTCGTCACCGCGATCGCGGCGGCCGAGTTGGTCATGTCGGCGATCGCGTCCACGCCCTGCGTGTCGAACCACTGCCGGGCGGTGGTGGCGGCGACGTCGGGCTTGTTCTGGTGATCGGTCGCGATGACCTCGACCGTGATCCCGTTCTTGCCGCCGTTGAACTCCTCGACGGCGAGCCTGGCCGCCTCGACCGAGGTCGGGCCGCTGAAGTCGGAATAGGGCCCGGACAGATCGGACAGGACGCCGATGCGGACCACCCCGTCCGAGATTTCGGCCTGCGCGACGGCGGTCGAGCCAAGCAGGACGGCAGCAATGCCGAGTGCGAATTTCATGTGTCAGTTTCCTCCCATATCTGGCCGGCTTCGCCCCGAAGAGCGACGAAAGGACCGGCACCGCCCGGCCACGAGCGCGGTGCCGATCCTCGTCGGGTCAGCTGTTGCTGGGGAACGACATCGACAGGCCCTCGTCAACCGATTCCGGTTCCGGCCAGCGATGCGAGACGGTCTTCATCTTGGTGTAGAACCGCGCCGCATCGGGGCCGAACATATGCGCGTCGCCGAACTTCGACCGGCGCAGGCCGCCGAAGTTGTGATAGCCGACCGGGATCGGAATCGGGACGTTGACGCCGATCATGCCCGCCTCGACATCGTTCGCAAAACGCTGCGAGGCATAGCCGCTGCGGGTGAAGATCGCCGCGCCGTTGCCGTATTCATGGGCGTTGACGATATCCAGCGCCTCGTCCAGGTCCTTGGCCCGCATGAACGCGCGCACCGGGCCGAAGATTTCCTCCTGCCACAGCTGCATGTCCATGGTGACGTTGTCCACCAGCGACGGGCCGCAGAAATAGCCGTCCTCGTAGCCGTCGATCTTCAGGTCGCGGCCATCGACGACCAGCTCGCCGCCTTCGTCCACCGCCCGCGCGATGGCGTCGTTGACGGATTTCTGCGCGCCGGCCGTGACGACCGGGCCGAAGTCGGCCCCCTTGGTGTCCCAGGCGCCGACCCGCAGCCCGCCGATCAGCGCGACGACCTTCTCGCGCAGCTTCGTCGCCGTTTCCTCGCCCACCACGACGGCGACCGAAATCGCCATGCAGCGCTGGCTGGCCGAGCCGTAGCCCGCGCTGACGAAGGCCGACGCCGCCTGGTCCAGATCGGCGTCCGGCATGACGATCATGTGGTTCTTGCCGCCCGTGTAAGCCGCCACGCGCTTGTTGTGCGAGGTGCCCTTCTGGTAGATGTATTCGCCCACACCGGTCGAGCCGACGAAGCTGATCGCGCCGATGGCCGGATGCTCGAGGATTGCGTCCACGATCTCCTTGTCGCCGTTCACGAGGCTCCACACGCCGTCGGGCAGCCCGGCCTCGGTCCAGAGCTTGCTCAGATGCGCGGCGGCGCCCGGCACCCGCTCGGAGGGCTTCAGGATCACGGCGTTGCCGGTGGCGACCGCCATCGCGGTCATCGCCAGCGGGACCATGACGGGGAAGTTGAACGGCGCGATGCAGGCGACGATCCCGACCGGCTGGCGGAACGAGAACATGTCGATGTTGCCGCCGACGTTGCGGGTGAATTCGCCCTTGGTCACATGCGGCTCGGCCGCGGCGAATTCCAGCGCCTCGACCCCGCGCCCGATCTCGCCCTTGGCGTCGTCGATGGTCTTGCCGTTCTCCTTGCCGATCAGCTCGGCGAGGATCTCGGTGTCGCGGATCACCAGCTCGCGCATCTTGAAGATGACCTGCATCCGCCGCGCATGCGACTGGTTGCCCCAGTTCCGTCCGGCCTTGCCTGCGATCTCGCAGACGCGGTCCAGCGTCGCCCGGTCGGCATAGTTCAGCTGATAGGCCACCTCGCCGGTGGCCGGGTTGTAGACCGGCCCCGTGCGCGTCCCCAGACCGGGGTCGAAGGCTCCGCCGATGAAGTGATTGGCTCCGTCCATGTCTTCCTCCGTTCGTCCGGCCGCTTATGCAGGCCGCGTGAAAAGTTTCTGAATGCTGGAAAAATCGGCGCGCGGCGCATCCTGCCCGCGGCGCGCCTGCAGCATATACATGCTCTGCGCCAATGCCCCGAACGGCACCGAGGCCCCCGCGTCCCGCGCATTGGCCACCGCCAGGTTGAGATCCTTGAGCATCAGCCCAAGCTGGAAGCCGCCCGCATAGTCGTGGCTGGCCGGCGCCTCGGGCATCACGCCCGGCCACGGGTTCCAGCGGTCCAGCACGAAGCTGCCGGCGGTGCTGCCCGCCATGATCCCCGACAGCGTCTCGGGGTCGAGACCCTGCGAGATGCCCAGCGCCAGCGCCTCGGCCGTCGCGGCCATCACCACCGCCACGGTCATGTTGTTGCACAGCTTGGCGACCTGTCCCGCGCCGCTGTCCCCCGCATGAACGATCATCCGCCCCATGTTCTTCAGCACCGGCTCAGCCTGCGCAAAGTCTTCGCCCGCGCCGCCGACCATGAAGGACAGCGTGCCGTCGGCCGCGCCGCGCGGGCCGCCCGACACGGGCGCGTCGATGGTCCGCAGGCCCTTCTCGGCCGCCGCGCGGGCGATCCGGCGCGAGGTATCCGGGCTGATGGTCGAGCAGTCGATCAGCAGCGGCCGCGCCGACAGCCGTTCGATCAGCCCGTCGTTCCCCAGCATCACGCGCGAGACGATGGCGTCATTCGGCAGCATGGTGATGACGAAGTCGGCACCCTGGGCAGCCTCGACGGCGGTCCCGGCGGCCGTCGCGCCTTCCGCGGCCAAGGCGACGCAGGCATCCGCGGTCACGTCGAAAACCCGAAGCTCGTGCCCTGCCTTCAGCAGGTTGCGCGCCATTGGGGCACCCATGGTGCCCAGCCCGATGAAGCCGATGACCGACAAGCCTTCCTCCCCCGGAAATGCGGCGCAAGGATCATCTGCGCGTGTCGGCAGAAGGCCCCTTTCCTCATGGGACCACCGGCACGGCGCAGCATTGCCTTCCTCCCGCAATGCACCTTCGTCCAAGCCTATACCATGTCGCCGAAGCTTCATGATAGACGAGGATGTGCAGACTGGCCGTGCAAAATTGCACAGAGCCTGCATAGGACGGGAGCCGGGGCGACGATCATGGAATGGGACGATCTGCGTCATTTCGTCGAGCTGGCGCGGGCCGGCACGCTGAGCGGTGCCGCCAAGCGGATGGACGTGACCCACACCACGATCTCGCGCCGCCTGCAGCGGCTGGAACAGCGCATCGGCGAGCCACTGTTCCTCCGCAGCCGGCAAGGCTACGCCCTGACCGCGCGGGGCGAGGCGCTGTGGATCGAGGCGCAGCGGATCGAGGCCGCCTTCGCCCGCATCGGCCAGCAGTTGCCCGAACGGCCGGAGGGCCTGTCGGGGCTGGTCCGCATCGGCTGCACCGAAGGTTTCGGGACGCAGATCATCGCCCCCCTCATCACCAGATTGCAGCAGAAATACCCGGCGCTGCAGATCGACCTGATCGTCCAGCCCCGGCCCATCCTGCTGACGAAGAACGAGGCCGACATCCTCATCACCATCGATCGCCCCGAGCGCGGTCCTTACGCGGTGGCCCGGCTGACCGACTACTCGCTCCATCTCTATGCCTCGCCCGGCTATCTCGACCGGGCGGGCCCTCCGTCGGGGCCGGAGGACCTCACCTCTCACCGCCTCATCGGCTATGTCGGAGAACACAGCCCCGCCCGCGATCTGCCCAATGTCACACAACTCGGCCCCGCGGACCTGCTCTCCATCCGCAGCACCAGCATCATCGCCCAGAAGGCGATGGTGGCATCGGGCGCCGGGATCGCCCTGCTGCCCGACTTCATCGTGAGTGAAACGGATGACCTCGTGCGCGTGCTCGATCAGGTCGCGTTCCACCGCAGCTTCTGGATGATCGTGCCGGTATCGCTGCGGCAGATCGCGCGGATCAGGGTCGTGGCCGACACGATCGCCGAACTGATCCGGCAGCAACGGTCACGGCTGATCCGCTGAGGGCTTGCCGCGAGGTGTGCCGACATCCGCGCCTTGCACACAGTCGGATGCGGGCGCCCTCAGGAACATCCCGCCGGCGGCGTGAGCAGGCCATGGCCGAAGATGTTGTCGCGTCCCTCGGCGCCCAGGTCGCGCGTCCGCTCCAGCAGGCGGGCCCGCACCTCCGCAGCCGTCAGCGACGGCTGCGCCTGCAGCAGCAGCGCGGCGGCGGCGCTGACGAAGGGGGCCGCGTATGAGGTTCCGGTCTTGGTGCGCGCGCCGCTGACCGAGGCGGCGGTCCAGACGTCCACGCCCGGCGCCGCGATGTCGATATGGGGGCCGCGATTGGCGCGGCGATAGACCGCGCCGCGGCGATCGACCCCGGTCACCGCGATGACCTGCGGATAGGCGGCGGGATAGGCTGGCGGGGCCGAGGGTCCCATGTTTCCCGCAGCGGCGATCAGCACGAGGCCCTGCCGCTCCATCTCGGCGATCTGCGCTTCCAGCGCGTCATTGGGCGGCCCGGCGAGCGAAAGATTGACGATCCTGGCCTGCCGGTCCCGCAGGTGGTCGAGCGCCCGGACAAGCGCGAAGGCATCGGTGCGCTGATCCTGCCCGGCGCGGTGAAAAGCGTCCACGGCCACCAGTTCGGCCTGCGGGACCAGCCCCGGCGCCCGGCTCTCCGGGTCGCCGACCAGCAGCGAGGCAACCGCCGTGCCGTGCAGCAGATCCGACGGGGCGCGCTCGTCCTCCATCCGGTGCAGGTCGATGCTGGCCCCGGCGAGCGCCTCGTGCCGCGTGTTCACGCCGGTATCGACCATGCCCATGCGCGGCAGCGGCCCGCATGTCGCCGCCGAGACGGGCCAGTCGATCATCTGCCGGGCCGGGCAGTCGATGCCCTCGCAATTCGCGGCCTGCTCCGATCGGTAGAAGTGGTTGAAGTCGCTGCGGCCTGCCGGCGCGGACTGGCGAGCGGCAGAAAGCGCCTCGTCCATGGTCAGGACCGCCGGCTTGCGCAGACGGGCGAGGGTTTCGCCGCTGGCCAGGACGCTGCGCTCCAGCACCGTGAAGTCCTGCTGCGACAGCTCCGCCAGTTCCTGATCGGAGAGGCCGCGGACCAGTATCTCGTTCCCGGCCCGCTGCGGCAGCGGGATCGGCCGCGCGGGTGCCGCCCGCACGCGCGGGCCGTCATCATCGTCATCGTCATCGTCGTCGTCGCCGCCGTCATCGTCGTCGTCATCCTCGTCGGCGAACGCCGAGGCGAGCAGCCACACCCCCTCCGCATCGATGCGCGGCTGGAGCGTGAGCGACATCGACGCAGCCAACAGGATGAGCAGGACCTTCCGCATGAACTTGCCTCTTTGCTTGCCTTCACGGACAACTACGCTTCGGAACGGGAAATCTTCCACATGGTCAAGCGGTCGGAGGGTGGCATGGATGCGGAGTTCGGCGAAGCGCTGATCCGTCTGCTGCCGAACCTGCGGCGCTATGCGCTGTCGCTCGCCCGCCGCAGCGATGTCGCCGACGATCTGGTCCAGATCACGGTCGAACGGGCGATCACTGCCGCCGGCAGCCATGATCCGGCCACGCGGATCGAGCCGTGGCTGTTCCGCATCCTGCGCAACGCCTTCATCGACATGACCCGCCGCCAGCGGACCCGCGGCGCCGAAGTCGATGTGTTCGACATCCCCGAGGCGCTGCCCGTCGATACGGAACGGGGCATCGAGGCGCGGCTGATGCTGCGATCCACGCAGGGCGCGATGCGGGAGCTGCCGGTGGAGCAGCGCGAGGTGCTGGAACTCGTCGGCATCCATGAGCTGAGCTACGCCGAGGCCGCCGAGGTGCTGGAGATTCCGCGCGGCACGGTGATGAGCCGCCTGTCCCGCGCCCGCGTCGCGCTAGCCGAAAAGCTGGGAATAAAATGACCCGTCGCACGTTCCTTCATGTGACCCCTCAGACTGGCCGAGGCACTGCGCATGCAGATTACCGATGAAATCCTGATGGCGTTCGCCGACGGCGAGTTGGACGCTCACGACTCGCGCGATGTTGCCGCCGCGATCGAGGCCGATCCGCAGTTGCAGGCCCGGCTGCGGATGTTCAGCGAGACGCGCCGCCTGCTCGGCGAGGAAGCTGCCGCGCCGCAACCCGCGCATGACGATGCGGCACTGATCGCACGCATCCGCTCGGCGGCCCGAGCGCCCGCCACGGCGTCTGAACCGGCCCCTGCGCCACCCCGAATGTCGGCGCCGGTCGCCGCCAACCTCAACCGCCGTCCGCTCGCCATGATCGCGGCGGCGCTGGCGGCGGCGGTTGTCGGGCTTTCCTGGTGGCAGTTCGGCGGTCCGGCCGGCGACATGGCGGGGGCGGAACTGGCCGCGCTCGACGGACTCGCCTCCGGCGAAAGCCGGGAGCTTCCCAACGGGCAGAGCCTCGTGATGATCGCCTCGTACGTGACCGGCGGCGACGAGTTCTGCCGGGAATACGAAACCCGTTCCGCCGCGGCGGCGACGCTGGTCGTCGCCTGCCGCGAGGACGGCGGCTGGACGCAGCGCTTCGCCATGGACATGACCGAGGCCGAAGGCTACGCGCCCACGTCCGGCGGGATCGAGGCGCTCGATGCGTTTCTGGTGACGAGCGGCGCGGGCGAGCCGCTGACACCGGAGGAAGAGGCAGCCTTGCTGGCGGCCCTGCCCTGACCCGCTGGGGTCACATCGGCGTGAGGTTAGCGGGGCGGATGCGGTGGCCGGGAATAACCGCCAGCCTGCGCCGTAATCCTCCTGCGGCACCCAACGCGCCGCCTCGGAAACAGGAGAAGATCATGCAGATCGTGAAGATCACGGCTCTCGGCGCGCTGCTTGCCGGCGCGTCCGCCCCCGCCCCCACGTTCGCCGATCCGCTGGAGCGGATCCTGAACGGCGTCGTCCTGTCGCAGACCGGCCGCTCCTATCACGACGACGATGATGATGATGATGACGGTCGTTTCCGCCAACGCCTTCATCGCTACGACGACGACGATGATGACGATGGCCGCCGCCGCGCAGTCCGCGGCTGGCAGGGCGATGACGACGACGATGATGACGGCAGGCGCCGCCACCGGCGCGGTCCGCATCGGGATGACGACGACGATTGATCCACGTCCCAATGCACGGGATCGCGGGAGTGCCGGCCGCCCGCCGGCACTTCCGCGATTGCCCCCTCAGCGCAGGCCGCGCCGGTTCATCAATCGCAGCGTCAGCCTGCGCCCCGCGCGCAGCACCGGATACAGGATCGCCGCGCGCCGGGGTGAACGCAGCAGCACCTGCATTACGCCCCTATCGGAAAGCGCCGAAAGCAGCTGCACCGCATCGGCCCCGTGAAAGAGCCGCCCGCCGTGCCGCACCGCCATCCCTTCGTCGAGGTCCAGCCCGGCTCGCAGCAGCCGGGCGACCTTCGGATCGCCCGAGCGCGCGTCGATCAGCTCGACCCGCCCCACGGCGCGGCGCAGGTTGAGCATCCGCACATAGGCGCTGCAGAACGGGCATTCGCCGTCGTAGTAGATCTCGAGCGCGTCGGCCATTTTGCTACCCTTCTCGGCTGCACAGGGAATAACGCGCCGCCCGCCGCGTAATTCCATCACGAGGAGAGCAGAGGGAAGCGCCGATGTCCTGGATGAACAGCATGAAGACCCGCCTGTCCGAGGCCGTCCCGGCGCAGTCGCTGGCCGTCTTCCGCATATTGTTCGGCGCGCTGCTGGTCTGGGACTGCTGGCGGTTCATCCGGTATGACCGGGTCTGGCGCTACTGGATCGCGCCGGATTTCCACTTCTCCTATCCCGGTTTCGGCTGGGTGACGCCCCTGCCCGAGCCGTGGATCCACCTTGCCTGGCTGGGCGTGGGCGTCGCCGCGCTGATGGTGATGCTGGGGCTGTTCTATCGGGTCGCGACCGTCGCGTTGACGCTGCTATTCGGCTATTTCTTCCTGCTGGATGCCGCCGAATACCTCAACCACTTCTACCTCGTGATCCTCTATGCCGTGCTGATGTGCTTTCTGCCGGCGGCACGGGTCTGGTCGCTGGACGCCCTGATCCGGCCGGGCCGGAACCGGTCGATCCCCCGTGCCGCCGTGTTCATCCTGCGGGCGCAGACGGAAATCATGCTGATCTATGCGGGGCTGGTGAAGCTGACGCCCGACTGGCTGCGGGGCGAGCCGCTGGGGCTGTGGCTGAAGGGCCGGACCGAGGGGATGTGGATCGAGCCGCTGTTCCAGCAGGACTGGCTGATCGTGCTGGCATGCTGGGCGGTGATCGCGCTGCATGTCATCGGCGCGCCGTTGCTGCTGACCCCCCGGACGCGGCTCCCGGTCTTTCTGACCTACTGCGCCTTCCACGCGGCCAATGCGTTCTTCTTCAATATCGGCATCTTCCCGTGGATGGCGATCGCGGCCACCACGATCTTCTTCGCGCCGGACTGGCCAGGCCGGGTGGCGACCCGGCTTTCCGGCCGACAGCTGCCCGTGCCGCAGAGGCCGGCCGGCCCGTCACCCCGGCTTCCCCGCATCGCGCTGCTGGGAATGGCTGTCTGGATCGGGGTGCAGCTCGTGCTGCCGATCCGCGGCGCGGTCTTCGATTCCGAAATCCGGTGGAGCGGCGACGGCCACCGCCTGTCCTGGCGGATGCGCATCTACGACCGCGACGCGGTGGGCGCGTTCGTGGTCACCGACCGCGAAAGCGGAGACAGCTGGCGCGTCGATCCGGGCAGCTTCCTCACCCCGCGCCAGAGCGACAAGATGATGGTCCGGCCGGACATGATCCACCAGTTCGCCGACCATCTGGCCGAACTCTGGGCGCAGCAGGGCAGGAACGTCTCGGTCCACGCCGAGATCTGCAAATCCCTGAACGGCCGTCCCTGCCAGACCTTCATCGACCCCGCGGCCGACCTGACACAGGTGCCAAGGAACCTCTTCGCCGCCGATCCCTGGGTTCTGCCGCTCGGCACGCCATCCTGGGGCGTCGCCGATAACCGCCGCGCGGGGTTCTGATCGGCGCGCAGCCATACCGCCGGGCGCACATGATCATTTCGTGGGACTTGCCCGATTGGCAATCATCCGCCTAGCATGGAAAAAATCCGCCGAGGGGGGAACGGCGTCATGATCGACATTCTGATTGCCGAGGACGAGCCTGCCATTCTCGATCCGGTCAGCTTCATCCTCGAACGCGCCGGCTGGCGGGTGGAGGCCGTCACCGATGGCGAGGCGGCGTTGAGAGGTGTGCGGCAGAAGCGGCCGCGGCTGCTGCTTCTGGACATCATGCTGCCGGGACAGAGCGGGCTGGACGTGCTCAAGACGGTGAAGGCCGACCCCGATCTTGCCCGGACCCCCGTGCTGATCCTGACCGCGCGCGGCCGGAGCCATGATCGGCAACTCGCGCTGGACCTGCGGGCCGACGGGTTCATCACCAAGCCCTTCGCCAATGACGTCGTGATCGACGAGGTGCGGCGGCTCCTCCGCCCGGCATGCTGCCTCACAGGTTGACCGCGCGTCCGAGGCCGGGCAGCGCCGGGTTTCACCGCCGGCTGCGGGATGCGGCCTTCGTGGTCCCGGTCTTTGCCCTGCTTCTGCTGCTGCCGCCGTTTCTCAACCTGTTCAGGGTCGGAAGGATGCTGTTCGGCATCCCGCTTGAGGTGGTCTATCTCTTTGCGATCTGGACGGCGCTGGTCGCGGGCGCTTTCGTGCTGTCGCGCCACCTGCCGCGCCAGTCGGAGATCGGCCCGGAAATAGACCCGGAAGCGTCCACCCCCGATTCCGGTCAGGCGGACCACAGCTGATGCTGTCGCCGGACTTCGTCATCATGACGGCGGTCGCCTATGTCGGCCTGCTGTTCGTGCTGGCCTATGTTTCGGACGGCTTTGCCCGGCACGGGCGGGCGGGGTTCCTGCGGTCCCCGGCGGTCTATACGCTCTCGATCTCGGTCTATTGCACCAGCTGGACCTTCTACGGCGCGGTCGGCACCGCCGCGTCGGACGGGCTGGAGTTCGTCGCGATCTACATGGGGCCGACGCTGGTCTTCGTCGGCTGGTGGTTCATCCTGCGCAAGCTGGTGCGGATCGGAAGATCGCAGCGGATCACCTCGATCGCGGACCTGCTCTCGTCGCGCTTCGGCAAGTCGAGCCGGCTTGCGGTGCTGGTCACGCTGATCGCGGTGATCACGATCACGCCCTATATCGCCCTGCAGCTCAAGGCGATCACGACCTCGATCCAGGTCATTTCCAGCGCACAGGAAGGCGGCAGCCATCTGGCACGGATCGACAACAACCGGCTGGCGCTCGGCGTGGCCATCGGCATGGCGCTGTTCACCATCCTGTTCGGCACCCGCAATGTCGATGCGCGAGAGCAGCATCTGGGCGTCGTCGCGGCGATCGCCTTCGAGGCCGTGGTCAAGCTGCTGGCCCTGATCGCGGTGGGGCTGTTCGTCGTCTTCGGCCTCGGCGACGGGCCTGCCGATGTCTATGCCCGCGCGCTCGCCGCCGGGGTCGAGATCCACGAGAGCGATCCCTTCGGCAGCCGGTGGGTGACGGTGCTTCTGCTGTCGGCCAGCGCCATCATCTGCCTGCCGCGGCAGTTCCAGATCACCGTGGTCGAGAATTCGGACGAAGAGCATCTGCGCACCGCTGGCTGGGCGTTTCCGGCCTATCTGCTGCTGATGAGCCTGTTCACCCTGCCCATCGCCTTCTACGGTCTGGCGACCATGCCGGCGGAGTCCAACCCGGACATGTTCGTCCTGACCCTGCCGATGGCGGCGGGTCAGGACGGGCTGGCGCTGTTCGCGTTCATCGGCGGCTTCTCGTCCGCCACGTCGATGATCATCATCGCCTCGATCGCGCTGTCGATCATGGTGTCGAACCATGTCGTGCTGCCGCTGGCGCTGCGGCGCACCGACCATCTGGCCGACTCGGGCGAGCAGGGCATCGCCCGGCTGCTGCAACGCAGCCGGCGGATCTCGATCGCCGTGATGCTGGGACTGGGCTTCCTGTATTTCCGCCTGACCGGCGAGACCGGGGCGCTGGCGCCCATCGGGCTGATCTCGTTCGCCGGGGTGGCGCAGTTCCTGCCGGCGCTTCTTGCGGCGCTTTACTGGCGCGAGGCGAACATGCGTGGCGCCCTCGCGGGGATCCTGATCGGGGCGCTGGTCTGGTTCTGGACCCTGTTCCTGCCCAGTTTCGGGACCACCTCGGCCAGCATCGCCGCGCTGATCGCGGACGGCCCATGGGGGATCGCGGCGCTGCGGCCGCAGGCGCTCTTCGGGATGGAGGGGCTCGACCCGCTGGTCCATTCGGTTTTCTGGAGCCTGTTCCTGAACACCGGCACGCTGATCTTCGCGTCGCTGCTGACCCCGCAGGGGGCGCTCGACCGCATCCAGGCGGGGATGTTCGTGGATATCTTCAGCGCCAGCCGGGACGTGCAGGCGCATCCGATCCGCAGTTCGGCGACCACCGACGATCTGTTCTTCGTGGCCGAGCGGGTGCTGGGTTGGCGCCGGGCGCAGGCGCTGTTCGACGCCGACGAAATTCCGCGCGGCGAAAGCGCCGCGGATTTCGCGGTCGGCTCGGATTTCGTCATCCGGCTGGAGCGCGAGCTTGCCAGCTCCATCGGCGCCGCGTCGGCGCATATCCTGCTCTCCACGGCCATCGCGGGCGACACCATCTCGCTTGAGGAGGTGATGCGGATCACCGACGAAACCCAGCAGGTGATCGAATATTCCCACGAGCTGGAGAACAAGTCCCGCGAGCTGCGCGAGGCGGCCCGGCAGCTGGAGGAGGCGAACGCCCGATTGCAGGACCTGCACCGGCAGAAGGACGACTTCCTCAGCCAGGTCAGCCACGAGGTCCGCACGCCGATGACCTCCATCCGCTCGATTTCCGAAATCCTTCTGAAGGAGCTGGATCTGGAGGAGGAACGGCGCAGCCGCTTCGTCGGCACCATCCATCAGGAAAGCGTGCGGCTGACCCGGCTTCTGGACGAGATCCTCGACCTCGGCGCATTGGAGGGGAGCGAGCGGAACTGGGAAAGCCGGCCCATCGACGCCGAAGCGGTGCTCGACCGCGCCATTGCCGTCTGCGAGGCGCTGGCGCGGCAGAAGGGCATCGCCGTCGAGCATGTGGGGCGTCCACTCGCGGCCCCGGTGCTCGGCGATGCAGACCGGCTCAGCCAGGTGTTCATCAACGTGATCGCCAATGCCGTCTCCCATAACGACGCGGACCAGCCGGTGATTCAGGTCCGCTCCCGCATCGAAGACGGGCAGTATGTCGTCGAGATCGCGGATAACGGCCGCGGCATCCTGCCCGAATACCGGCAGAGCATCTTCGACAAGTTCGTCCGGGTGCAGCCTGAATCGGACCGTGGCGGCTCGTCGCCCGGTCTGGGGCTGGGGCTGAACATCAGCCATGTCATCATGCAGCGGATGAATGGCGCGCTGGAACTGGTGGACGGACCGTTGCCGGGGGCCTGCTTCCGCATCACCCTGCCGCTGAACGCCGAGGCGATCCCGGCATGACGGCGGATCAGCGCGACGCCGCCTTCTGGCGGTGACTGCAATCGTCGCGGACGCAAAGCAGGCAGGACGGACCGACGGGCACCCGTGTGGCCGCATCGCTCAGGTCAAGCCCCCGGCCATAAACGGTGCGGTCGGCATGCAGCAGGTCGCAGGCCAGCATGATCGAAAACACCAGCGGCTGTTCATGCCAGGCCTCCACCCGCTTCGACACCGACTTGGCGACCAGCAGGAAGCGCGCGCCGTTGGTGAACTCGGCGATCTGGCGGATCACCCCCTGCGCGCCGGCAGCGGCATAGAGCGGCCAGAGCAGGCAGCCATGGCCCGATCCCGGCAGGGTCAGCCCCGGCAGCGGAAACCGCTTGGTCAGTTGCCCGGCCGGATCGGCGCGCAGGAAGCCGAAGGGCACCCCCTCGGCCCCCTTGCGGCGCAACGTGACCAGCCGGTGCGCCACCTGCTCGAAGCTGGCGGTATAGCTGTGGCTCAGCAGGTCGATGTCGTAATGACGCTCCTCGGCATGGGACAGGAAGTCCTTGTAGGGCATCACCATCGCCCCCGCCGCGTAGGAGGTCAGCGCCCCCAGCGCCAGCCGCCGCGCATCGTCCGATGTCAGGTCGAAGCCCTCGCAGACCCGCGAAAGCTGCTCGGCCGCGGCCTGCTGGGCATAAAGCCGGCACATCTGGAACTGGCGCGTCGCCGCGGTTGTCGAGCCGCGCAGCCACAGCACCCGCTCGGCCCCGTCGTCGAAACGCACCTGCCCGGTCATCCGCTTGCCGCCGGAAACATCCCGCGCAGTCTCGCGCCAGCGCCTGCAGGTGATCGCGAAACGGCGGTGCAGCGCCTCGGCCAGCGCCGCCTCACCGAACTCCGCTCCGCTTTGCAGGATTTCGGCGCGCAGCGTCTCCGCCACCTCCTCAAGCTCGGGGAAGTGGTTGTTGGCGGCGATGAAGGCATCCTCGACCTCGCGCACGGGCGAGATCGAGCGTCGCCGCGACGAGGCGAGATCGAAATATGACGCCAGCCCCTGGATCGTCTCGGACAGGTCGCGCGCCTCGCGGGTGATCGAGCCCGCGAAACGGCTGCGGTCGCGGGGTGCCAGATCCTCGACCCCCGACAGGATCTCGGCGCTGGAGCGCATGGCGGTGATGCGGCTCAGCACCTCGTGCAGCATCTGGGACAGCAGCGGATCGGAATCGAGCCGGTTGGCATAGGCTTCCAGCTCGGCGTTGGCATCGCCCGAGGCGCGGTGCAGCAATGTCAGCGCCTTCGCCACCTCGGGAAAGCGGGCGACCAGATCGCGCAGGTCGGTCTGCTCGAATCCCGTCCCATGCAGCAGCGGATCGTTCAGCACCTCCTGAATCGCATGAAGCGAACGCTGCTCGGGATCGCCGGACAGATCCTCGATCCCGAGGCCGAGCTGCTCGGCGATGCGCAGCAGCAGCCGCCCGCCGACATCGCGCTTGTTGTTCTCGATCAGGTTCAGATAGCTCGGCGAGACTTCGGCCGCCCGCGCCAGCGCGACTTGCGACATGTTCATCTGAAGTCTGCGGCGTCGGATACGGATGCCGATGGGCGCGCGCATGGGGTCCTTTTGCGTTGGGTTCTGTAAATTATTGACAGAAACGCGGTTGCATTTGTCGTCATGTTTACAGAATTATCCATGCAAATCAAATTCATATTGCCACGATTTGCCATCCTCCCCCATCCTGCCGGAAGAAACGTCGGCAACAGCCGAGACTCTGGGAGGAGAAGAGATGACCAAGCTGATTTTGGGCAGGCGCCGCCTGCTCAAGACGATGGGGGCTGGCGTGGCGGCCAGTCTGGCCTCGCCGCTCGTCTTTACCAGCCGTTCCTATGGGCAGGAGTTCTGCAACAACCCGGCCAACGGAAGGGTCGTGTTCGGCTTCAACGTGCCGCAGACCGGTTCCTATGCCGAGGAAGGGCTGGACCAGCTCAAGGCCTATGAGCTTGCCGTCAAGCACATCAACGGCGAAGGCGACGGCGGGATGCTAAACACGCTGAAGCCGCTGTCGCTCAAGGGCAACGGCGTCCTGGGCAAGAAGGTCGAGTTCGTCACCGGCGACACCCAGACCAACACCGACGCCGCCCGCGACGGCGCCCGCCGGATGATCGAGCGTGACGGCGCGATCATGGTGACCGGCAGCGTGACTTCGGGCGAGGCGATCGCGGTGCAGTCGCTGTGTCAGGAAAAGGGCGTCATCTACATGGCGGGCCTGACCCATTCCAACGACACCACCGGCAAGGACAAGCGCCGCTACGGGTTCCGGCATTTCTTCAACGCCCATCAGTCGGGCGTCGCCATCGCGCCGCTGCTGGCGCAGGAATACGGCACCGACCGCCGCGCCTATCACCTGACCGCCGACTACACCTGGGGCTGGACGCAGGAGGAATCGATCAAGGCCGCGACCGAGGCGCTGGGTTGGGAAACCGTCGCGGCGGTCCGCACCCCGCTGGGGCTGGGGGATTACTCGCAGTATCTGACGCCGGTGATGAACTCGGGCGCGGATGTCCTGATCCTGAACCATTACGGCCACGACATGGTGAACTCGCTGCCGCAGGCGGTGCAGTTCGGGCTGCGCGACCGGCAGGCCAACGGCAAGAACTTCGAGATCGTCGTGCCGATGTTCTCGGAGCTGATGGCAGTGGGCGCGGGCGAGGCCGTGAAGGGCATCATCGGCACCTCGAACTGGCACTGGGCGCTTGAGGACGAAGGCACCAAGGCCTTCACCAAATCCTATGGCGAGGCATACGGCTCCCCTCCCTCGCAGTCGGCGCATACGGGCTATGTGCAAGCGCTGCTTTACGCCGACGCCTGCGAACGGGCCGGCACCTTCTATCCGCCCGAGGTCATCAAGGCGCTGGAAGGCTTCGAGTTCGACGGGGCGGGGAACGGCCCGACGCTGTATCGCGACGCCGACCACCAGTGCTTCAAGGAAGTGCTCGTCGTCCGCGGCAACGAGAACCCGACCAGCAAGTTCGACGTGCTGAACGTGGTCGGCCGCACCGCCCGCGCCGACGTCACCTATGACCCGACGATCTTCGAAGGCGAGCTCGGCCCCTACGAGCCGAACCAGTGCTGATCTGACTGCACCGGCCCGGCCGGCACCCAGGCGGTGCCCGGCCGGCGCCATCACACGAGACATAGAAGCCGGGCCTGAACCCGGCTGCAGGGGGGAGGGAGAAGCGGATGAACGCGTTTCTCGCGCAATTGCTCAACGGGCTGGACAAGGGCGGGGCCTATGCGCTGATCGCCCTTGGCCTGACGCTCGTCTTCGGAACGCTGGGCGTGGTGAACTTCGCGCATGGCGCGCTGTTCATGCTGGGATGCTTCTGCGCCGTCGCGTTCCGCTATCTGCTGACCATCGAGACGGTCACCGTCGATCCCACCCAACTGTCCCCCTGGGGCCAGCCGGTCGAGGTCCGCACGCCGCTGGTCCAGAACTGGTTCGGCGATTTCGGGGCGGTTCTGGTCGATTATTCGGTGCCGATCTCGGTGCTGCTCACGGTTCCGGTGATGCTGGCCATCGGCATCGCGATGGAGCGCGGGCTCATCAAGCATTTCTACAAGCGCACCCACGCCGAGCAGATCCTCGTGACCTTCGGTCTGGCCATCGTGCTGCAGGAGATCGTCAAGAGCTTCTTCGGCCCCAACCCGGTGCCGCAGCCGATCCCGACCGACCTTCGCGGCGCGGCCGATATCGGGCTGCTGCTGGGGATGGAGGCGCATCAGCTGACCTATCCCTGGTGGCGGCTGATCTACCTGTTCTTCTCGCTGGCGGTGATAGGCGGTGTCTTCGCCTTCCTTCAGTTCACGACCTTCGGAATGGTGGTCCGCGCCGGCATGGCCGACCGGGAAACGGTCGGGCTGCTGGGCATCGACATCGGCCGGCGCTTCACCATCGTCTTCGGCCTCGCCGCCGTGGTCGCGGGGGTGGCCGGGGCGATGTATACGCCGCTTCTGGCGCCCAACTACCTCATCGGCATGGATTTCCTGGTGCTGAGCTTCGTCGTGGTCGTGGTCGGCGGCATGGGATCGCTGACCGGGGCGGTAGCCGCCGGTTTCCTGCTGGGAATCCTGCAATCCTTCGCCTCGATGACCGAGGTGAAATCGCTGTTCCCCGGAATCGACCAGGTCATCATCTATCTGGTGGCCGTCGTCATCCTGCTGGTCCGTCCGCGTGGTCTGCTGGGCCGTCGCGGCGTCATGGAAGGCTGACCCGCCATGCTCTCACTCTCTCGCAAGGATGTCATCAAGCTGGCGGTTCTGGCCGCCATCGTGCTGACGATGCCGATCTGGCTGGCGCCCTTCGGCGCCGCCTATCCGGGGCTGATGCAGAAATTCGTGATCTACGCGATCTTCGCCGTCGGCTTCAACATCCTGTTCGGCCTGACCGGCTATCTCAGCTTCGGACACGCCGCCTTCCTGGGCGTCGGCTCCTACACGGCGGTGTGGTCGTTCAAGCTGCTGACCATGGACATCATCCCGGCGATGATCTTCGCGATCATCTTCTCGGGGCTGTTCGCGCTGGTGATCGGGTATTTCTGCCTGCGCCGCTCGGGGATCTACTTCTCGATCCTGACGCTGGCCTTCGCGCAGATGAGCTACAGCCTCGCCTATTCCGTGCTGACCCCGATCACCAACGGGGAAACCGGGCTGCTGGTCGCGCGCAGCGATCCGCGGGTGATCGACGGCCTGCTGGGCGCGGACGGCATGGCGAACGGCCTGCCCACGCCATCGCTGCTGGGCGTTTCGCTCAGCGGTTACGCGGGCTTCTATATCTGCGCGGCGTTCCTGATCGCGGCGTTCTTCGTCTCGCAGAAGGTCTTCGCCTCGCCCTTCGGAATGGCGCTGCGCGGGATCAAATCGAACCCGACCCGGATGATCTATACCGGCTTCAACACCAAACCCTATATGCTGACGGCGTTCGTCATCTCCGGCATGTTCGCGGGGCTGGCGGGCGGCCTGCTGGCAGTGACCGACCCCATCGCCGGGGCCGAGCGGATGAAGTGGACCGAATCCGGCAACGTGGTGCTGATGACCATCCTCGGCGGTGTCGGCACGCTGTTCGGCCCGGTCGTCGGCGCATGGCTCATCAAGTATTTCGAGAACATCTTCTCGGCGATCAACGTCAACGTGCTGAACGACTTCTTCGCCGTCCTGCCTGACGGGCTGCAGGCGGTCATGGTCACCATCCTGTCGAAATTCACCGGCGAAGGCTGGCACCTGACGCTGGGCCTCGTCTTCGTGCTGATCGTGGTGTTCCTGCCCGGCGGGCTGGTCGAGGGGGCCGAACGGCTCATCCGACGGCTGCGCCGATCCGGCAGGACAGCCGTCAAGAAGAAGGTCGTGCAGCAATGAACGCAGAACTACCCATTGCCCCGGTGCCGAATATCGTCCTGCACGCGGCCGATGTGTTCAAGAACTTCGGCGGGCTGCGCGCGCTGTCCGACATCGACCTGCAGATCGAAGAGGGCAAGACCCACGCGATCATCGGGCCGAACGGCGCGGGCAAGTCCACCCTGCTGAACGTCATCATCGGGCGCATCCCGCCCTCCAGCGGTGCCGTGATCTTCGACGGCACGCTGCTGACCGGAAAGGCCCCGCACGAGATCAACCAGCTCGGCATCAGCCGCGTCTTCCAGACGCCCGAGATCTTCGCGGACCTGTCGGTCCTCTACAACGTCATGGCGCCCGCCTTCGCCCGCCGCGACGGGGCGTTCCGCGTCAACATGCTCCGCTCGGTCTGGAACGAGAACGAGATCCGCGACGAGGCCGAGCATCTGCTGCAGGAATTCGGCATATGGGACCGGCGCGACGACAACGCCGGCGCCCTGTCGCGCGGCGACAAGCGGCGGCTCGAACTGGCGATGTGCCTGATCCAGCGCCCGCGCCTTCTGCTGCTGGACGAACCGACGGCAGGCATGTCGCGCCACGACACCAACACCACCATCGAGCTGCTGAAGAAGATCAAGCAGGGCGGCATGACCAAGGTCATTATCGAGCATGACATGCATGTCGTGTTCTCGCTGGCGGACACGATCTCCGTGCTGGCGCAGGGGCGGATCATCGCCTCGGGCTCGCCGCAGGAGATCAAGGAAGACCCGCGCGTGCAGGAAGCCTATCTGGGAGGGCCCGTCGAATGAATGTCGCCGCCACCGTCGCAACCGCGCCCCGGCCCGCCGCCGCCTCGCCCGACAGCTTCTTTTCGCTTCACGACATCCACGCCTATTACGGCGAAAGCTACATCGTGCAGGGCGTCACGCTGGAGGTCCGCAAGGGCGAGATCCTCGCCCTGCTCGGCCGCAACGGCGCCGGCAAGACCTCGACCCTGCGCGCGATCGCGCGGCTGGCCGATCCGGTGCTGACATCCGGGCAGATCTGGCTGGAAGGCAGGCCGGTCCACGAGATGAAGGCGTTCCAGGCGTCGCAGGCCGGCATCCAGCTGGTCCCCGAGGACCGCCGCATCATTCCCGGCATGACGGTCGAGGAGAACCTGATCCTCGCCCAGGTCGCCCCCAATCGCGGCTGGGAGATCGCCCAGATCTACGAGCATTTCCCCCGGCTGGCCGAGCGGCGGATGCAGGAGGGCGTGACCCTTTCGGGGGGCGAGCAGCAGATGCTCGCCGTGGCGCGCGCACTGGCGCGCGAGGTCAAGCTGCTGCTGCTGGACGAGCCTTACGAGGGGCTGGCCCCGGTGATCGTCAAGGAGATTGAACAGATCGTGCATGACATCAAGCAGCGGGGCATCACGACGATCATCGTCGAACAGAACGCCGTGGCGGCCCTGCGCCTTGCCGACCGCGCGGTGATCCTCGATTCAGGAGAGCTGGTGTTCACCGGCAGCGCCCGCGAACTGCTCGACAATGCGGAGCTGCGCAACGAGTACCTCGCCATTTGAGGACATCTCGGTGTGGGCCCGCGCTGTCCCGTCGCCTGAGCGCTGCGCCGGACGCAACCGAACTCTGTGAGATAACGCCGGGTTCTGTGCCCGAGCCTGGTGACAGGAGCAAGGTTCCGGCCTCCTCCTCTCCTTCATTGTTCCCCGGTGACAGGCCGCCCCTTCACTTGCGGCGTGCTGGCTTGCAGCACGTCCAGCATGTTGGGAAAGCGAGAACGGCCCGCATCATGTTGGGGCGGTGCTGTTGCGGCACATACCCGACTCGCCCTTCCGCCCCGACGATCAGTCGCTTTCCTTGGGCAGTGCGTAGCGCGAGAACAGCCGGCCGTTGGCGATGAAGAACGCGAAGGTGCCGATCGTCACGCCGAAGGTCTTGAAGTTCACCCAGGTCTGCTCGCTCAGATGCAGGCCCATGAAGCCGCCCGGATCGGTGGCGTAGCGCAGCACCTCGTTCAGCAGGGCGAGCGCGACGAAGAACAGGATCAGCCGGACCGTCAGGATGCGCCAGCCCTCATGGGTCAGCGGCAGCGCCTCGCCCATGACCAGTTCCAGCCAGTTGCGGCGCAAGGCGAGGCCGAGCGCCAGCAGCCCGGCGAAGATCGCGTAGATGATCGTCGGCTTCATCTTGAAGAAGCGCGGGTCGTTCAGCCAGACCGAGAGGCCGCCGAACACCACCACCAGCACCAGTGTCATCACCTGCATGACCGACAGCTTGCCGGTCAGCGCCCACAGCGCCAGCGTGCAGACGACCAGCACCGGCACGAAGATCAGCGTGGCGCCCACGACGCCGCCGTATTCGGTGCCCGCGAAGGTGATCGTCTGCTCCTTCAGCCGCATGAAGGCCACGAAGAACAGGATCAGCGGGCCGTATTCCAGAGCGGCCTTCAGCCAGGGGTTCACCTTGCGCATGATCGTCTTCCTTCCTCGGATCGGCCCCGCCTTTTCGCCCAGCCGGCGGTGCCGGGCAAGAACAACCGCGCCTCAGTCCAGCCGCACGGCGGCGAGGATCGGCCCCGGAAGCTCGGCCTTCCCCGGCACGCCCTGCTGGGCGAGGATCGCGTGGCGGGTGTCGGGCGGATAGCTGCCGGGCGCTTCCCCGGTCCCCGTGCCCGGCGAGACCGTCAGCCGCAGCGGCGTCTGCGCGTCCCAATGGGTCAGCTC
This sequence comes from Paracoccus sp. Z118, assembly GCF_019061185.1. Classification (GTDB taxonomy): domain Bacteria; phylum Pseudomonadota; class Alphaproteobacteria; order Rhodobacterales; family Rhodobacteraceae; genus Paracoccus. The sequence goes on along the minus strand of NZ_JAHQZU010000003.1, from coordinate 77,599 downwards.
CTCGCTGCCCAGCACCACGTTGGCGTAGAGGATCGTCTTGCCGCGATTCTCGCCCGCCTTCACCGTCACCTCCCGCTGGGGGGCATAGCGGACCAGCACCACCCGCACCCCGCCAGGGATGGCGGCGCGGGGGGTCAGCTGGATGACATGGCGGCCGCCATCCGCGGCGGCGGTGACGATGATGGCGGCGGGGCGCGCGCGGTGATCCTCGATCAGCGCGATCAGGTCGGCGGGGCGCGTCGCCAGCAGCGTATCCTGCCCGTCCACGACCATCTGCGGGGTATAGACGCCACGCTCGCCGACGACGCGGGCGTAGCCCTCCTGCCGCGCCGTGTTTTCGGGCCGGGCGAAGGCGTCGGCCCAGCCAAGATAATCCCAGTAATCGACGTGCCAAGCCAGCGGCAGCACGTCGGGGCGGCCGGCCAGGCTGGCGAGCAGCCGGTCGGCGGGCGGACAGGATGAGCAGCCCTGCGCGGTGAAAAGCTCGACCACCACCGGCGCCGCCTGCAGATCGACCAGCGTTGTGGGGGCCGGGGGCGCGGCCGCCTGCCGCGCCGCTGCGGCGGGGGCTGAAGCCTGCGGCGCGAGGAACCCCGCGACGCCGGGCCAGCCGCCATCGAGCGGCGGCTCTCCCATCAGCGGAATCGCCGCGGCATCCGCGCCGGACAGCAGCGCCGCGCCGTCCGGGGCCTCGATCAGGCCGGCGGTGTCGTCGCTGCTCCAATCCGCGCCCCAGCCCGCGCCCGCGTCGAGATCGGCCGCGGTTCCGTGCGAGAGCGAGTCGGCCGCCGCATCCGGCCCTTGCTGCGCCACGGCGCCGCCGGCGGCAACGCTCAGCCCCAGCGCGGCGGCGGCGAGCCATCGGATGCCCGGACGCGCCGGGACGCGGTCGGCCGGGGGCTGAGGCGGGGCGGCGGGACGGATCGCTCCGGCGGCGCGGGGGGAATGGAACAGACGCATGTCCATCGGAACTAGGCCATCGGGCCCGGATCGCAAATCAATGCTTCGTTAGCCCGCGCGAGCATGGCGTCGCCCGTGCATGTGCGACACACTGCACCGCCACGGCCGGACGCCAGCTTGCAGCCAGCGGCAAGTGCATGTATACCACGGCATACAGCGCATCCCCGGCTTGCGGAGAAAGCCTTTTCGGGGCAATCCGGGAACGCGCACCAATCCAGCCGCCGTGCCTCCGGGGCACCGCCAGAGGGGAACGAACGCCATGCCTATCGTCACAGGCTCCGACACCGCCAAGACCCGCCGCGATCTCACGGTCGGCGGGCAGACCGTGTCCTATTATTCCATCCAGGCCGCGACCGACGCGGGCCTGGGCGATTTCTCGCGCCTGCCCGCCTCGCTCAAGGTGGTGCTGGAAAACATGCTGCGGTTCGAGGATGGCGGCAAGACCGTCAGCATCGACGACATCAAGGCGTTCGCGGAATGGGCCGCCAAGGGCGGCCAGAACCCGCGCGAGATCGCCTATCGCCCGGCCCGCGTGCTGATGCAGGACTTCACCGGCGTTCCGGCGGTCGTGGACCTTGCCGCGATGCGCGACGGGATCGTGGCGCTTGGCGGCGACGCGCAGAAGATCAACCCGCTGAACCCGGTCGATCTGGTCATCGACCACTCGGTGATGGTGGATGAGTTCGGCAACCCCCGCGCGTTCCAGCGCAACGTCGATCTGGAATACGCCCGCAACATGGAACGCTACCAGTTCCTGAAATGGGGGCAGAAGGCGTTCCAGAACTTCCGTGTCGTTCCGCCCGGCACCGGCATCTGCCATCAGGTCAACCTTGAATATCTGGCCCAGACCGTCTGGACCGACACCGACCAGACCGGCGCCACGGTCGCCTATCCCGACACGCTGGTCGGCACCGACAGCCACACCACGATGGTCAACGGCCTCGCCGTCCTCGGCTGGGGCGTCGGCGGGATCGAGGCCGAGGCCGCGATGCTCGGCCAGCCGATCTCGATGTTGATCCCCGAGGTCGTGGGCTTCAGGATCACCGGCGCGCTGACGGAAGGGGTGACCGCGACCGACCTCGTTCTGAAGGTCACGAAGATGCTGCGCGACCACAAGGTCGTCGGCAAGTTCGTCGAATTCTACGGCCAGGGCCTCGACAACATGCCGCTGGCCGACCGGGCGACGATCGCCAACATGGCGCCCGAATACGGCGCGACCTGCGGCTTCTTCCCGATCGACGCCGAGACGCTGCGCTACCTGCGCCAGACCGGCCGCGACGAGGATCGCATCGCGCTGGTCGAGGCCTATGCCAAGGAAAACGGCTTCTGGCGCGGCGCGGATTACGAGCCGGTCTTCAGCTCGACCCTGCATCTGGATCTCGGCGACGTGGTGCCGGCCATCTCCGGCCCCAAGCGCCCGCAGGACCACGTGGCGCTGGACGTCGCCGCGCAGACCTTCAAGGACTACATCAACGGCATTCGCCCGGCCCCTTCGGCACCGCCGGCCCAGAAGTTCGAGATGACCGAGGAAGGCGGATCGCCCGCCCCGGCCACGGGCGAGATTCCCGGCGCCACCCACGGCGCGCATGAGGTCGGCACCTTCGCGGTCGATGGCGAGGATTACCGCCTGCGCGACGGCTCGGTCGTGATCGCGGCGATCACCTCGTGCACCAACACCTCGAACCCCTATGTGCTGATGGCCGCCGGCCTCGTTGCCCGCAAGGCGCGCGAGCGCGGGCTGACCCGCAAGCCGTGGGTCAAGACCTCGCTGGCCCCCGGATCGCAGGTGGTGGCCGAATATCTGGAGGCCGCCGGGCTTCAGGAAGACCTGGACGCGCTGGGGTTCAACCTCGTCGGCTTCGGCTGCACGACCTGCATCGGCAACTCGGGTCCGCTGGACCCCGCCATCTCGAAGTCGGTCAACGACAACGATCTGGTCGCGGTATCGGTCCTGTCGGGCAACCGCAACTTCGAAGGCCGGATCTCGCCGGACGTGCGGGCGAACTACCTCGCCTCGCCGCCGCTGGTCGTGGCCTACGCCATCGCGGGCGACATGAACATCGACATCACCCGCGAACCGCTGGGCACCGGCAGCGACGGTCAGCCCGTCTATCTGAAGGATCTGTGGCCGTCGTCGCAGGAAATTTCGGAACTGGTGGAGCGGATCGTCACGCGCGAGATGTTCATCGAAAAATACGCCGACGTCTTCAAGGGCGACGAGCGCTGGCAGGCGGTCGAGACGACCGACAGCGAGACCTATGACTGGCCGCCGACCTCGACCTATATCCAGAACCCGCCCTATTTCCAGGGCATGTCGAGGGAGCCGGGGACGATCGAGGACATTGAGGGCGCGCGCGTTCTCGCTGTGCTGGGCGACATGATCACCACCGACCACATCAGCCCGGCCGGCTCGTTCAAGCCCAACACCCCGGCGGGCCGCTACCTGACCGAACGGCAGGTCGCGCCGGCGGACTTCAACAGCTACGGCTCGCGCCGGGGCAACCACGAAGTGATGATGCGCGGCACCTTCGCCAACATCCGCATCAAGAACGAGATGCTGGAGGGCGTCGAGGGCGGCTTCACCAAGGGCCCGGACGGGAAGGAAACCTCGATCTACGACGCCGCGATGGCGTGGGAGGCTCAGGGCGTCCCGCTGGTCGTGATCGGCGGCGTGGAATACGGCGCGGGTTCCAGCCGCGACTGGGCGGCCAAGGGCACCAACCTCTTGGGCGTCAAGGCCGTGATCGCCGAAAGCTTCGAGCGTATCCACCGCTCGAACCTCGTCGGCATGGGCGTCATCCCGTTCGAGTTCACCGGCGGCGACACCCGCAAGTCGCTGAAGCTGACCGGCGACGAGGTGATCTCGATCGAGGGGCTGGCGGGCGAGTTCAAGCCGCTGGCGCTGGTTCCGGCGACGATCCGCTATGCGGACGGTACGGAAAAGACCGTGCAGCTGAAGGCCCGCGTCGATACCGAGGTCGAGATCGAGTATCTGCAGAACGGCGGCGTGCTGCACTACGTGCTGCGCAACCTCGCCAAGTCCTGAATCCGGCCGCGGCGGGCGCAGTCCGCTTCGCCGCGCCATCTCCTCCAAGCCTGCCAGCCGAAAGGTTGGCAGGCTTCTTGTTGTCCGCGGAGCGTCCGGGCGGGAGCGTCGTGGTTCAGGCAATGCCCGCCTGACGGGTGCGCCGCGGGTTCGCCCGGCGCGTCAGCAGGCGGCAGTCACGCCGGCGGCGCTCGCCATTTCGACGGGCGACGACCAGCTGCGATCATCCGGTCCCAGCGCGTCGTGGCCGCGCCCGATCATGGGGCGGGCGGTCATTTCGGCGAAGCTGGTGCCGGACGACAGATGGTCGCGCTTGCCTTCTGCAAGGGCGTCATGGCCGCGCTCGGCAGGGCCGGAGGTGGGTATGAAGAACGCGGTGGCGCCACCGGGATGAGGCTCCATCGCGTCATGCCCGCCTTCGGCGCCACGCTTGAGGGTGACGCATTGAGCGGAGGACGCGGCGCGAACGACGGGGGCGAATGACTGATCGCCCCAGGTTTGGGCCATGGTTGGGGCCGCAATGGTGCTGGCAAGCACGGCGACCACGGCCGACAGGAAAAGCTTGCACATATGATCGTTCCTTCTGGAAACGGGGCAAGCCCTTCGGACCGCCCCGTAACCAACGCGTCTCGTCTGGTTCTGGTTCCAGACAATTTTACTTATTGGCTGTCCAGCAAACCTGCCGCCTGGCAGTCCTCGATGGTCAGCCGGGTCACATCGAACGCCGCCGGAGCGCCGTCGGTCGCGCCCTCCTCCATGGCATCATGACCGCTGCCCGTGCTGCCGTCATCCGCGGCCTTCTCGCTGCCTTCGGTCGATGCGGTGGCAGTCGCGGCGGTGGTCGTGGCCGATGTCGGCCCCATCGCGTCGCTGCCGGTTTCGGCCTGCGCCTTCAGCGAGGCGCACTGCGCCACCGCCGAGGGACGGTCGGCTTCGGAGAGCGTCTGATCGCCCACCATCGTCTGGGCCATCGCGGGAACCGCAACGCCGCTGGCAAGCACGGCGAACAGGGCGGGAAGAGTGAGCTTGTGCATGGGATGGTTCCTTTCGAGAGGATCAAGCGCGCCATGAAGGCGCCACCCATGCAAACGCACCTCGCTCGGGCTTGTTCCGCGCTTTCCAGCAGGCGGGACGTCCGGCCGGAGCCTGCCGGGCAAGCGACCCGCTGTAACCACTCAGCGAGTGAGCCGCTCAGGATGGCAAAAAGCCCGCCGTCACGAAAGCCGGGCGTCCCGAACAGCAGGAGCCCCCGACCGTCAGCCGGGGGCTCCATTGCTCGCAGCCCGAAGGCTCAGCCGCCGATAGCGATGCCTTCCCGGCGGGGATCAGCGCCGCCCTGCAAGCCGTCCGGCGTGATGGCGATGCCCTGCAGGCCCGAGGTCAGCGCGGTCTCGTTGATCTCGAACCCGAGATCGGCCAGCCCCGCGGCCAGTTCCGCCGAGCGGCCGGGCTCGACATCCATCGGACCGAAGCGGTTGACGAGGTTGGGCGCCGAGATCGCCTGCTGAATGTCCATCCCCCAGTCGATCTGGGCGATGATCGCGCGGGCGACATAGCCGATGATCCGGCTGCCGCCCGGCGAGCCGATGGTCATCACCGGCGCGCCGTCCTTCAGCACGATGGTCGGCGCCATCGAAGACCGGGGCCGCTTGCCCGGCGCGACGGCGTTGGCGATCACCCGCCCCTCATCGTCATGCGTCCTGAACGAGAAGTCGGTCAGTTCGTTGTTCAGCAGGAAGCCCGCCGCCATCACCCGGCTGCCGAAACCGTTCTCGATGGTGGTGGTCATCGACAGCACGTTCCCATCACCGTCCACGATGGAGATATGCGTGGTCGAGGGCAGCTCCAGCGATTCGTCGCGGCCCCAGAGCGAGGCGTGGGCCCAGCCGGGCGAGCCGGGGCTGACCTCGGGCAGGCTGTCGTCGCCCGACAGCAACTGCCCGCGCTCGGCCAGGTAGGCCGGATCGACCAGCCCCCGCGTCGGCACGGCGAGGAAATCGGGATCGGCCATGTAGCGTTCCCGGTCGGCGAAGGCGACGCGCGAGGCATCGCCGATCAGCCGCCAGCTTTCCGGGCTCTCGGCCCCCAGCGCGGCCAGGTCATAGCCGCCCAGCATCCCGAGGATCTGCCCGACCGTCAGCGCGCCGGACGAGGGCGGCCCCATGCCGCAGACATCGTGGTCGCGGTACTCCACGCAGACGGCGGGCCGCTCGATCACGCGGTAAGCGGCGAGGTCGTCACGGGTCATGTGGCCGGAATTGTCCTCGGCCCCGCGCACCGCCGCGACGATCTCATGCGCGATCTCGCCGCGGTAGAAGGCGTCGGCCCCGTCCGCTGCCAGCTGCGCCAGCGTGTCGGCATAGGCCGGGTTTGTCAGCATCGACCCTGCCGCCACCGGCTGGCCGCCGGGGAAGAAGTAGTCGGTCGTCGCCGGGTAGCGCTGCAGCGCCTCGCCCTCCTCGGCCACGAGGCTCGCAAGGCGCGGCGAGACGGTGAAGCCGTCCGCGGCCAGCCGGATCGGACCCTCGAAAAGCCCCGCCCAGTTCATCCGGCCCCAGCGGCGATGCGCTTCCTCCATCAGCGCGGGGGTGCCGGGAACGCCGACCGAGCGGCCGCCGACCACCGCCTCCATGAACTCCAGCGGCTCGCCCTGCTCGTTCTGGAACAGCGTCGGCGTGACGGCGCGGGGCGCGGTCTCGCGCGCGTCGAGCGTCGTCGTCTCGCCGCTGGAAGAATCGTGCCAGACGAGGAACGCGCCGCCACCGAGACCCGAGCTTTGCGGCTCGACCAGCCCCAGCACCGCCTGCACCGCGACCATCGCGTCGGCGGCGCTGCCGCCGGTCTCGAGGATCTTCGCCCCCGCTTCGACGGCCAGCGGGTGCGCGGCGCTGACCATCCAGTTTCCGGCCGTGACCGGCCGCCCCTCGGATTTCGCGATCAGCCCCGCGCGGCTGGCGTCGGTCAGCGGGCCGAAGCCCGCGTCCGGCGCGGGCGCCGTCTCCGGCGCGGCGGTCGGCGCCTCGGGGGCGACCGAATCGGTGGCCTGCTGCGCCAGCCCAGCCGAGGCGCTGCCCAGCAGCAGCGCCAGCATCAGTCCGTAGCGTGTCATGTTCATCGATCCTCACTGATCCCGTGAGCGGACTGTGAACGGGCGGCTCCGCTCGCGCAACCGTGAACAGCGCCGCCCGCCCCCGCCCTGCCCTTTCCAATGGTGGCGCGGGCGCTTACCTAGCGGGGCAGAACAGGACGGGGGCACGGATGATCTACGGCAGCGGGAAGGCATGGCGCGAGGCGGGCGCGAAACGTGTCATGCTGTTCGGCATGTCGGGCCTCGGCAAGACGCATATCGCCTCGATGCTGCGGCGGTCGGGCGCGTGGTTCCACTACAGCGTCGATTACCGCATCGGCACCCGCTACATGGGCGAGCTGATCGCCGACGACTTCAAACGCCACGCGATGCAGGTGCCGCTGCTGCGCGAGTTGCTGATGACGGATTCGGTGCGGATCGAATCGAACATCACCTTCGACAACCTCGCCCCGCTTTCGACGTATCTCGGCAAGCCGGGCGATCCGGCGCTGGGGGGGCTGGCGTTCGACGACTACATGAAGCGCCAGAACCAGCACCGCGCGGCAGAGATCGCGGCGATGCTGGACAGCGCCCATTTCATCGACCGGGCGCGGGCGATCTATGGCTATGCGCATTTCGTCTGCGACACCTCGGGGTCGATCTGCGAGGTGGTGGACCCGGACGATCCCGACGATCCGGTGCTGTCGGCGCTGGACGGGCTGCTGCTGCCGGTCTGGATCCGGGGCAGCGACGATCACACGGCGGAGCTGGTGCGCCGCTTCGACCGGGCGCCGAAGCCGATGTATTACCAGCCCCAGTTCCTGCTGGACGCCTGGGCCGAATACGGGCGCGCCCGGCCTGGCCCGGTCGATCCCGACGCCTTCATCCGCTGGGCCTATGCCCGCGCCCTCGCCCATCGCCAGCCGCGCTATGCGGCGATGGCGAAGCGCGGCGTCACCGTGGACGCCGATGACGTGGCGCGGGTGAGGACGCCCGAGGATTTCACCGACCTGATCGCCGGGGCCATCGACGCGAAGGCCCTGCCCCGCGCCGCCGCCCCTGCCGAATTGCTGACCCGAGGAACGGCCTGAATGCCGATCACCCTGCACGAAGACCTGCCCGCCTACGACATCCTGTCGCGCGAAGGCGTCATGGTCATGTCGCCGGGGCGGGCCGCCACGCAGGACATCCGGCCGCTGCGGATCGCCCTGCTGAACCTAATGCCCAAGAAGATCCAGACCGAGAACCAGTTCGCCCGGCTGATCGGGGCGACTCCGCTTCAGATCGACCTGTCGCTGATCCGCATGTCGGACCACGAATCCAAGAACACGGCCGCCGACCACCTGGCGTCCTTCTATCGCCCCTTCAACGAGGTCGCGGCGTCGGGCGAGCGGTTCGACGGGCTGATCGTCACCGGCGCACCCATCGAGCATCTGCCGTTCGAGGAGGTGACCTACTGGGACGAGCTGCGCCGGGTTTTCGACTGGTCGCGCAGCCACGTCCATTCCAGTTTCGGCGTCTGCTGGGGCGGGATGGCGATGGCCTGGCATTTCCACGGCCTGCCCAAGCACACGCTGGTCCGCAAGGCGTTCGGCTGCTTCCGCCATCAGAACCTCGCCCCCGCCTCCCCGTTCCTGCGCGGATTTTCCGACGACGTGCTGATCCCCGTCAGCCGCTGGACCGAGGTGCGGCAGGACGACATCGATGCCCGCCCCGCGCTGAGCACGCTGCTCGCCTCGGAGCAGGTCGGCCCGTGCCTGATCGAGGACCGGGCGCAGCGGATGCTGTTCATCTTCAACCACCTGGAATACGATTCCGGCACGCTGAAGGAAGAATACGACCGCGACGTCGAGGCCGGAAAGCCGATCAACGTGCCGGCGAACTACTATCCTGGCGACGATCCGACGCAGTGCCCGTCGAACCGCTGGCGCAGCCACGCCCATCTGCTCTACGGCAACTGGATCAACGAGATCTACCAGACGACGCCCTTCGACCTGCGGGACATCGGCAGCAACCCATGAGCGGCGAGATGCCGCTGGTCGGTCGGATCACCGACTGCGGGCAGTGGACAACGGCAAGAAGCTGATCGGCGCTCCCGTCCCCAAGATCACCGCCGGACGGGAAATCGCGCGGGAAAGCTTTGCTCAGTAGGTCGAGAAGCTGAGGCCGAGGAAGGTCTCCTCCTCCACGAACTTGTGCCCGGCGCGCAGCGAGAACCCGGTGTCCAGCAGCTTCATGGAGACCATGACCGCCGGAACCGTCGCGCCGTCATCGTCGTCATAAACCGATATCTGCCCGCCGAATCCGGTCGGCAGATGCGTCAGCCCGGCGACACCCAGCCGCGCGTTGTCGATGCTGCTGTAGTCGGCCATGAGATACAGGCCGAGGCTCTCGTATGATTTCCAGCGGTCCACCTGAAGCCGCACCCCGGCGCGGGCGCCGTAGCAATCCTGCATCTCGGCGTCGCAATATGCGTAATCCTGCTCCTCCGCCTCCCACCAGCCGATCTCCTCGGCCTTCAGCGCCGTTCCCGCCCGCAGCTTCCACGGCGCGTCCGGGTTTCCGAACTGCCACGTCCGCAGGAGCGATAGCGTGACCCAAGACTGATCGTCGCTGCCGACCACGAGGCCATAGACCTGCCGCCCACGCTCGACATTCGTGACCAGCAGACCGCCCTCGTTCGAGAAATCGAGCTGCGTCCATATCCCGTTCCCCGCCGTCGCGGGCAGAGGCAGGGCGAGGGCGCAGCAGAGGATCGGCGCGAGTCGGCGCATGGGGACCGGCTGTTTCGGTTTCGTCGCCGGACCATGCGGGAAAACTGGTTTAGGAATGGTTAACGGCGGTGCTTCCATCGCGGCCCCGCCCTTGCCGCGCCGCTTGCCGCTGCTAGGATCGCGCCGCAGAACGAGGGAAACGACCATGGACCTGTCCACCGCCCGAGCCATCGTCACCGGCGGCGCCTCCGGCCTCGGGGCCGCGACCGCGCAGCATTTCCGCAGCCGCGGCGCCGAAGTCACGATCCTCGACCGCGACGCGGGGGGCCGGGATTTCGCCGCCGGGATCGGTGCCGGGTTCGTCCAGACCGACGTGACCGACGAAGGCAGCGTCGCGGCGGCCATCGCGCAGGCGGTGGAGCGGATGGGCGGGATCGACGTTTGCGTGAACTGCGCGGGCATCGCCATCGGCGAGAAGACCGTGGGCCGCGAGGGGCCGCACAAGCTGGACAGCTTCCGCCGTACCATCGACATCAACCTGATCGGCAGCTTCAACGTGCTGCGGCTCGCTGCCGCCGAAATGGCCCGGAACGGCCGAGAGGAGAACGGCGTGATCGTCAACACCGCCTCGATCGCGGCGTTCGACGGGCAGGCCGGACAGGCGGCCTATGCGGCATCCAAGGCCGGGATCGCGGGCATGACGCTGCCGATCGCGCGCGATCTCGCCCGCTCGGGCATCCGCGTCTGCGCCATCGCACCCGGCATCTTCGGAACGCCCATGTTGCGCGGGTTGCCGGACGAGGTACAGGACAGCCTCGCCGCCGAGGTGACGTTCCCGAAACGCCTCGGCGATCCCGAGGAATACGCCCGCACCGCCGCCTTCATCGTCGAGATGGGATACCTGAACGGCGAGACGATCCGGCTGGATGGCGGGCTGCGGATGCGCTGATCCCGAACGCCGATCCCGCCCGCGCCGTGCGGAGGTGCCGCTGCGGCAGGGCCGACTAACATCGTTGCATGGAACGGAAACGTGACATAGCGTTCGCCCATTCGCCTGGGCGATCAGACAATCCCATCGGCCGCTTGCACATGAGGTCTTCCGTGTTCCATCTCCGCGCCTCTCTCCTGACCAGCACTGTCCTCGTGGGCGGGCTGTTGCTTGCCGCACCGCTTGCGAGCGCCGATACCCCGCCCGACACGCTGGTCATCGCGACCTCGATCGACGACCTGATCTCGCTGGACCCGGCGCAGAGCTTCGAATTCTCGGGCCAGGACCAGATCAACAACATCTACGAGACGCTGGTCGAGCTTGACCCCGAGACGCTGACGCCGATCCCCGGCCTCGCCTCGGAATGGTCGGTGTCCGAGGATGGCCAGACCTTCACCTTCACCATGGCCGAGGGGCGCAAGTTCGCCTCGGGCAACCCGGTGCGGGCGCAGGACGCCGCCTTCTCGCTGCAGCGGGTGGTCAAGCTGAACCTGACCCCGTCCTTCGTGATCGGACAGTTCGGCCTGACGCCGGAGACCGTGGACCAGAAGGTCCGGGCGACCGACGACCGGACGCTGGTGATCGAGACCGACCGCCCCTTTGCCCCGTCCTTCCTGTATAACGCGCTGACCGCCGAGGCGGGCTCGATCGTGGACATGGAAACGGTCATGGCCAACGCGCAGGGCGAGGATTTCGGCCATGAATGGCTGAACCGCAACTCGGCCGGCTCCGGCCCCTACACGCTGCGCTCGTGGTCGCCGAACGAATCCGTGATCCTGGAAGCCAACCCCAACTGGCACCGCGCGGATGAGCTTGCGATGAAGCGGGTATTCGTGCGCCACGTCCTCGAACCCGCCAGCCAGCGCCTGCAACTGGAGGCGGGCGACGTGGACATGGCCCGCAACATGACGCCCACCGATGTCGAGGCGATCCGCGGCAACGAGGGCGTGAAGATCGAGGAGAACCTGCGCGGGCAACTCTATTACGTCTCGGCCAACCAGAAGCACGAGATCCTGTCGAACCCGAAGGTGCTGGAGGCACTGAAATACGGGATCGACTATCAGGGTATGGCCGATTCCATCGTCAAGGGCACCAACGTCGTCCACCAGTCCTTCCTGCCGGCGGGCTTCCTCGGGGCGATCGAGGACAAGCCGTTCTCGCTGGACGTGGAAAAGGCCAAGGCGCTGCTGGCCGAGGCGGGCTATGCTGACGGTTTCCAGATCGAGATGCTGATCCGCAACGAGCAGGAGCGCATCGACATCAGCCAGGCGATGCAGGGCTCGCTGTCGCAGCTTGGCATCGACATGTCGATCCGCTCGGTCACCGGGGCCGAGTCGCTGTCGATCTATCGCGCCCGCAACCACGAGCTGACGCTGCAGACCTGGGGGCCGGATTATCCCGACCCGCACACCAACGCTTCGGTCTTCGCGCTGAACCCCGACAACTCGGACGAGGCGCAGCTGACCGGCAACCTCGCCTGGCGCAACGCCTATGCCGCGACCGAGACCTCGCCGATGGTGGAGGCCGCCGTGGTCGAGCAGGACGAGGCGACCCGCCGCGGCATGTATGAGGAGATGCAGCGCATCAGCCAGGCGACGTCGCCCTTCATGATCCTGTTCCAGCGCGTGGAGCAGACCGCGATGCAGGACAACGTCGAGGGCTTCACCGCTGGCGGCGCGGTCGCCTCGGCCTTCTACTGGCCGGTCACGAAGTCCGAGTAAGCCGGGCCGATGACCCCCGCGGACATCGAGAACCCGCGCGGCCCCCGCCGCGCGCGGTTCGGCTCCTCCGGTCTGCCGCGCGTGATGAAACGCGCGGCTGGCTTCGTCTTCTCGCTTGCGATCACGCTGTTCGGCCTGCTGCTGGTGACGTTCCTGATCGCCCGCGTGGTGCCGCTGGACCCGGTTCTGGCCGTGGTCGGCGACCGCGCGACGCAAGCGCAATACGAGGCCGCGCGCGAGGCGATGGGCCTTGACCGGCCGCTGCCGGTCCAGTTCGTGGAGTATGTCGGCGACGTGGTGACGGGCGATCTGGGCCGCTCGAACCTGACCTCGCGCCCGGTGACCGAGGATATCCGCCGCGCCTTCCCCGCCACGCTGGAACTGGCGACGCTGGCGACGATCATCGGCGTGATGCTGGGGATTCCAGCCGGGGTGATCGGCGCGGTCAATCAGGGGCGATGGCCCGATCATATCATCCGGGTGGTGGGGCTGCTGGGCTATTCGATGCCGGTCTTCTGGCTGGGGCTGGTCGCGCTGCTGATCTTCTACGGCCAGCTCGGCTGGACCGCCGGGCCGGGACGGCTCGATGTGAGCGAGCAGTTCACCTATGAGCTGGAGGTGGCGCGGCGCACCGGCTCGGTCATCATCGACAGCGCCCTGTCGGGCGCGTGGGACGTGTTCCGCAACGCCCTCGCCCATGTGGTGCTGCCCGCTGGGGTGCTGGGTTATTTCTCGATGGCCTATATCTCGCGGATGACGCGGTCGTTCATGCTGGAGCAGCTGGGGCAGGAATACGTCACCGCCGCGCGGGTGAAGGGCGTGCCGGAATGGCGCGTCGTCTGGGTCCACGCGCTCGGCAACGCGATGGTCCCGCTGATCACGGTGATCGTGCTGTCCTATGCCGGGCTGCTGGAAGGCTCGGTGCTGACCGAAACCGTGTTCGCATGGCCGGGGCTCGGGCTCTACATCACGCAGGCGCTGTTCGCGGCCGACTTCAACGCAGTTCTCGGCGGGACGCTGGTGATCGGGGCGATGTTCATCGTGCTGAACCTGCTGTCCGACATCCTCTACACCATCGTCGATCCGAGGGCGCGATGAGCCAGGCGCACACCACCCCCCCGACCCTGCGCGAGTGGCTTTCCACCGACACCCCCCGCTCGCGCTTTCAGGCGCGCAGCATCGCCATCTGGAACGCTTGGCGCACCCTGTCGTCCAACGGGCTGGCCATGCTGGGGCTGGCGATCATCGTGGTTCTGGTGCTGATGGCCCTGTTCGCGCCGTGGATCGCGACCCATGAGCCGAACGCCCAGAACCTCACCGGCCGGCTGAACCCGCCGGGGTGGGAGGGACATCTGCTCGGCACGGACGAGCTTGGCCGCGACATCTTCTCGCGCATCGTCTTCGGGGCGCGGGTGACGCTGTATATCGTGGCGCTGGTCGCGGTGACGGCGCCGGTCTTCGGGCTGATCGTCGGCACCGTCGCGGGGACGATGGGCGGCTGGACCGACCGGGTGCTGATGCGGATGACCGACATCTTCCTGGCGTTCCCCCGGCTGATCCTCGCGCTGGCCTTCGTCGCGGCCCTCGGCCCCGGCATCTTCAACGCGGTGCTGGCGATCGCGCTGACGGCGTGGCCGGCTTACGCCCGCGTTGCGCGGGCCGAGACGCTGACCGTGCGCCGGTCCGACTACATCGCCGCCGCCCGGCTTCAGGGCGCCAGCACCTTCCGCATCATCACCGGCCATGTCATGCCGATGTGCCTGTCCTCGGTGATCGTGCGGGTGACGCTGGACATGGCGGGGATCATCCTGACGGCCGCCGGGCTCGGCTTCCTCGGCCTCGGCGCGCAGCCGCCGCAGGCCGAATGGGGGGCGATGATCTCCACCGGGCGGCAGTATCTGCTGTCGCACTGGTGGGTCGCCACCATTCCCGGCATCGCGATCCTGACCGTCAGCTTGGGCTTCAACCTGCTGGGCGACGCTTTGCGCGACGTGCTGGACCCGCGGGCGGCGACGAAATGAGCGCGCCGCTTCTCTCCGTTCGCGATCTGACCGTGACCTTCGACACCCGGCGCGGCCCGTTCGAGGCCGTGCGCGGCGTCTCGTTCGACGTGGGGCGCGAGCGGGTCGGCATCGTCGGCGAGTCCGGCTCGGGCAAGTCGATGACCGGTCGTGCGATCCTCGGCCTCGTGCGCCCGCCCGGGCGGGTCGGGGCGTCGCGCCTGACCTTCGACGGCACCGAGCTGCCGGGCCTGCCCGAGCGGCAGATGCGGACCATCCGCGGGCGCCGCATCTCCATGGTGATGCAGGACCCGCGCTATTCGCTCAACCCGGTGATGACCGTCGGCCGCCAGATCGCCGAGGCGCTGCGCGTCCACGGCCGCCCTTCGCGCGCGGAAATCCGCAAACGGTCGCTCGACATGCTGGCCGAAGTGCAGATCCGCGACCCGGAGCGGGTGCTGACGGCCTATCCGCACGAGCTTTCCGGCGGGATGGGCCAGCGCGTGATGATCGCCATGATGCTGGTGACGCAGCCCGAACTGCTGATCGCGGACGAGCCGACCTCCGCGCTGGACGTGACCGTGCAGCTCGAAGTGCTGCGCATCCTCGACGATCTGGTGCGGCGGCGCGGCATGGGGCTGATCTTCATCAGCCACGACCTGCGGCTGGTCTCCACCTTCTGCGACCGGGTGCTGGTGATGTATCGCGGCCGTATCGTGGAAGAGATCAAGGCTTCGCTTCTGCATCAGGCGCAGCATCCCTACACGCAGGGTCTTCTGAACTGCCTGCCCCGGATCGGCGGCGGGCATGAGGCGCTGCCCACATTGCAGCGCCAGGACGCATGGAACGACGCATGAGCCAGCCGCCCCGCATCGAGGTCGAGAACCTGACCGTCACCTTCGGCGAGGGCCGCCGCCACGTCGTCGCGGTGGACCGGGTGTCGTTCCGGGTGGAGCCGGGCGAATCCTACGGTCTTGTCGGCGAATCCGGGTCGGGCAAGTCCACCGTCCTGCGAGCCATCTGCGGGCTCGCGCCGATCGAGGGCGGGCGGGTGCTGATCGACGGCCAGAACCTGACCGGTGCGCGGTCCCGCGCCTTCACCCGGCAGGTGCAGATGGTGTTCCAGGACCCCTACGGCTCGCTGCACCCGCGCCACACGATCGACCGCATCCTGTCCGAGCCGCTGTCCATCCACGGCTTCCAAGGCCGCGACCAGCGGATCACCCAGGCGCTGGAGGATGTGGGGCTGGACCCCGCCTTCCGCTTCCGCCTGCCGCACCAGCTTTCCGGCGGCCAGCGCCAGCGCATCGCCATCGCCCGCGCCCTGATCCTCGAGCCGACCGTCCTGCTGCTGGACGAGCCGACCAGCGCGCTCGACGCCTCGATCCAGGCCGAGATCCTGAACCTGCTGACCCGGCTACGGCGGGAAAAGCAGCTGACCTACCTGTTCGTGAGCCACGATCTGGCCGTGATCGACCACATGTGCGACCGGCTGCTGGTCATGCGCGGCGGCAAGGCGGTCGAGGAGATGACCGACGGCGCGCTCGCCAGCCGGGACGTGGACAGCGACTACACCCGCGCGCTGATGAAGGCGAGCGAGGGGTTCGTTCGGCCCGGAGCAGCCTGAACCCGGCCACCTCTTGCGGTTGTGATCTTGCGCGATAGCCACCGCCATCCCGCCACGGCATCAGCGTTTGATGATAAGCGCCTTGATGCGCGGCGCGAAGGCGATCAACCTTTCCCGTGAGCCTCACGCGCTCATGGGGAAGGAACGCGGGATGAACGGGAGCGAAGCCCTTGACCCTCGCGGCCGAGGCCTTGGCACTGGCGCTCGCCACCGACGCGCAGGAAGGGCTGAGCGCCGCGGCGGCCGCTGCGCCGTCGGGGGTAAAAACGCCGCGCAGACCGGACGCCCGCGCGGCGCGGGTCGTCACAGCACCTTGTCGAACGCCTGCGTCAGCGTTGCCACGGTCGCGTCCACGTCCCGCAGCTTGTCCAGCCCGAACAGGCCCAGCCGGAAGGTGTGGAAGTCGGCGCCCTCGCCCACCTGCAGCGGCACCCCGGCGGCGATCTGCAAGCCTTCGGCGGCGAACTTGCTGCCGTTCTGGATCGCCGGATCGTCGGTGTAGCTGACGACGACCCCCGGCGCGGCAAAGCCATCGGCGGCGACCGAGCGCACGCCGCGCTCCTTCAGCGCCGCGCGGACGGCGTTGCCGAGCTTCCATTGAGCGTCTCGCGCAGCATCCCAGCCCATGTCGCGCGTCTCGACCATGGCGTCGCGCAGCACCACCAGCCCGTCAGTCGGCAAGGTCGCGTGATAGGCGTGGCCGCCATCCTCATACGCCTTCATGATCGCGCGCCATTTCTTCAGATCCAGCGCGAAGCTGTCGCTGGTCGTCGCCTCCAGCCGCTCCAGCCCGCGGGCCGAAAGCATGACCATCCCGGCGCAGGGCGTTCCGCTCCACCCCTTCTGCGGGGCCGAGATCAGCACGTCCACGCCGGTCTGGCGCATGTCCACCCAGATCGCGCCCGAGGCGATGCAGTCCAGCACCATCAGCGCGTCCACCTCGTGCGCCGCATCGGCCAGCGCGCGGATATAGTCGTCGGGCAGGATCAGCCCGGCCGACGTCTCCACATGCGGGGCGAAGACGACCGACGGTTTCGCGCTGCGGATTTCCGCCACCACGTCCTCGATCGGCGGCGGGGCGTAGGCGGGCTGCGGGGCGTTGCCTTCGGCCCGCGCCTTCTCGACCGCGGCCTCGCCGTCGAACTTGGCCATCTCGTGAATCTGGGTCCAGCGGAAGCTGAACCAGCCGTTGCGGACGATCAGCGCGTTCGCGTCGCGGGCGAACTGGCGGGCGACCGATTCCATCGCGAATGTGCCGCCGCCGGGAACCAGCGCCATCGCCTCGGCCCCATAGACGTCGCAGGCGATGCCCGAGATGTCGCGCATGACCTGCTGGAAGCGCTTGCTCATGTGGTTGAGGCTGCGGTCGGTGAACACGACCGAGAACTCGCGCAGGCCCCCCGGATCGACATCGGGATGCGGGAGTTGCTGAGGATCGGTGGACATGGCGCTTTTCCCTTGCAAGATCTGTTGGGTGGCAGGCTAGCCGCGCCACGGCGCGGGCGCCAGTCTTCGGCGACGGCAGTCTTGCGGGCGTAATGCCGCGCGCTTACCTTTGCCGCACACAGATCGGACATTTGATTTCCATGCGTATCGGCATCCTCAAGACCGGCCAGTCGCCCGACCTCCTGCGCGGCGAGCTGGGCGATTACGACACCATGTTCGAACGGCTGCTCGCCGGGCGCGGCTTCACCTTCGACAGCTACCATGTCGAGGCGATGACGTTTCCCGAAAGCGTCCATGCCGCCGATGGCTGGCTCATCACCGGCTCGCGCCACGGCGTCTATGAGGATCATCCGTTCATCCCCCGCTTGGAGCAGTTCATCCGCGACGCCTTCGAGGCCGAGGTGCCGCTGGTCGGCGTCTGCTTCGGCCACCAGATCATCGCCCAGGCGATGGGCGGGCGCGTGGTCAAGCACCCCAAGGGCTGGCGCGTCGGCGCGAACGACTACGTGATCGGCGGCGAGAAGATGGTGCTGAACGCCTGGCATCAGGATCAGGTCGTGGACCTGCCGCCCGGCGCCGAGATCGCGGGCACCAACGCGTTCTGCCAAGCCGCCGCGCTGGTCTATGACCACCGCGCCTTCACCGTGCAGCCCCACCCGGAGTTTCCCGACACCTTCATCGACGGGCTGATGGAGCATCGCGGCGGCGCGGTGCCGGACGAATTGCTCGACAAGGCCCGCGCCCGGCGGGGCGAGGCGGACTCGGCCGCGATGGCCGACCGGATCGAGGCGTTCTTCAAGGACCCGAAGGCCACAGCGGAAAGCCTCGTCTGATGTATGTCCCGCCCGCCTTCGCCGAAGACCGGCCCGAGGTGCTGGGCGCGCTGATGGCCAGCCATCCGCTGGCGACGCTCATCACCCAGGGCGCGGACGGGCTGACGGCGAACCTGATCCCCCTGCTGCACGATCCGGCTGGGGCCGTGCTGCGCGGCCATCTGGCCCGCGCCAATCCGCAGATCGCCGACCTGCGGGCAATGGAAGCGGCCGGGCAACCTGCGCTGGTGGTTTTCCAGGGGGCGCAGGCCTATATCTCGCCCGGCTGGTATGCGACCAAGCGCGAGACGGGCAAGGTCGTGCCGACCTGGAACTACCTCGCCGTGCAGGTGCGCGGCGTGCCGCGGGTCTTCGACGATGCGGGTTGGCTGCGGGCGCAGGTGGACGATCTGACCGGCCGGATGGAGGCCGCCGAGCCCGATCCCTGGGCGGTGGACGATGCGCCCGAAGCTTTCGTCGCCGCGCAGCTTCGCGGAATCGTCGGGGTGGAAATCCCGGTGGCGCGGATCGCCGGCAAATGGAAGGCCAGCCAGAACCGCCCCGCCGCAGACCGCGCGGGCGTGATCGAGGCGCTGACCGCGCAGCAGAACCCGATGGCGGGCGTCGTTCCCGACCCCTGAATCCTCAAGCCAAGCCGGCCCGAGCCGGCGGAAAGTTCCCATGGCAGACTGGTTGAAAGACACGCCGGAAGCAGCCCGCAGCTATATCGAGGGGCGGCGGCTGGACGAGGTCGAGTGCATCGTCCCCGACATCGCCGGGGTCGCGCGCGGCAAGGCGATGCCCGCCTCGAAGTTCGCCAAGCAGCCCAGCTTCTACCTGCCCAACAGCATCTTCCTGCAGACGATCACCGGGGAATGGGCCGAAAATCCGCATGGCGCCTTCACCGAGCCGGACATGGTCTGCGTGCCCGACTACTCGACCACCAGCGCCGCGCCCTGGACGGCAGACTACACGTTGCAGGTCATCCATGACGTGATGGATCAGCAGGGCGCGCCGATGCCGGCCGCGCCACGCAACGTGCTCAAGCGCATCGTCGGGCTGTATGCCGAGCGCGGATGGCGCCCGATCGTCGCGCCCGAGATGGAGTTCTTCCTCGTCGCCCGCAATATCGACCCGAACCAGCCGATCCAGCCGCCGATGGGCCGGTCCGGCCGGCGGGCGGCCGCCAAGCAGGCCTATTCGCTGTCGGCGGTGGACGAATACGGCAAGGTGATCGACGACATCTATGATTTCGCCGAGGCGCAGGGGTTCGAGATCGACGGCATCCTGCAGGAAGGCGGCGCGGGCCAAGTGGAAATCAACCTCGCCCATGGCGATCCGGTGCGGCTGGCGGACGAGATCTTCTACTTCAAGCGCCTCATCCGCGAGGCGGCGCTGCGCCACGACTGCTTCGCGACCTTCATGGCCAAGCCCATCGAGGGCGAGCCGGGCAGCGCCATGCATATCCATCATTCGGTGATCGACGTGGCGACCGGGCGCAACATCTTCTCGGACGAGCAGGGGCGCGAGACGCCCGCCTTCCTGAATTTCGTCGGCGGGATGCAGACCCACCTGCCCGCCGCGATCGCGCTGCTGGCGCCCTATGTGAACAGCTATCGCCGTTACGTCCCCGATTTCGCCGCGCCCATCAACCTGGAATGGGGCCGCGACAACCGGACCACGGGGCTGCGGGTTCCGATCTCCGATTCCGAGGGCCGGCGGGTGGAAAACCGCCTCGCCGGGATGGACTGCAACCCGTATCTGGGGCTCGCGGCATCGCTCGCCACCGGATTCCTGGGGCTGATCGAGGAAAAGCCGCCCCGCGCCGAATGTATCGGCGACGCCTACATGTCGGAGGACGAGCTTCCCACCAATCTCGGCGACGCGCTGGACCTCATGGCCGCGTCGGAACCCATGCGCGAGGTTCTGGGGACCGAGTTCGTGGACGTCTATGAGGCAGTGAAGCGGAACGAATACAAGGAGTTCCTGCAGGTCATCAGCCCGTGGGAGCGGGAGCATCTGCTGCTGAACGTCTGATCCGGCAGGACCGGGGGCCAGCCCCCGGACCCCCGGGATATTTATGCGAAGAAGAAAGTGGCAGCGATGGACCTGCTGTTCTCGAATGATCGGCGGGGGGAATATCCGCCGAGCCTTTATGCCGACCGGCTGGGCGACACGGCGGCGCGGCCTTCGCTGCGCGGCGAGGTCCGGGCGGATGTCGCCATCGTCGGCGCGGGTTTCACCGGGCTGTCGGCGGCGCTGCATCTGGCGCGCGCCGGGCGGCGGGTTGTCGTGCTGGAGGCGCACCGGGCGGGCTTCGGTGCGTCGGGGCGCAATGGCGGGCAGGTCGGGTCGGGCCAGCGGCTGGAGGTGGACGAGCTGGAGAGGATGGCCGGACGCGGCGCGGCGCGGCAGCTGTGGGACATGGCCGAGGAAGCGAAGGCGCTGACGCGGGGGCTGGCAGCCGCCTCGGGCGTGGCGTTCCATCCCGGCATCGCCCATGCCGCGCGGACGAAGGGCGAAGTCGCCCACGCCCATGCGATGGCCGAGCGGCTGGCGCGTGACTACGGCTATGACAAGGTGCAGCCGCTGGACCGCGACGGCCTGCGGGCGCTGGTGAAGTCCGACGCCTATGTCGGCGGCGACATCGACCGGGGGGCCGGGCATCTGGACCCGCTGGCGCTGACGCTCGGGATCGCGCGGCAGGCCGAGGCGGGGGGCGCGGAGATCTTTGAGTTGAGCCATGTCCACCATATCACCCATGCGGACCGGGCGGGCGGGACAAGCGTCGTGCAGACCGGCGCGGGGCGGGCCGTCTGCGATCACGTCATCCTCGCCGCGAATGGCTATCTCGGCAATCTCGACGACCGGATCGCGGCAAGGGTCATGCCGATCAACAACTTCGTCGTTGCCACCGCGCCGTTGGGCGAGCGCGCCAGCGAGGTTCTGGCCGAGAATATCGGCGTCCACGACACCCGCTTCGTCGTGAATTACTGGCGGCTGAGCGAGGATCGGCGGCTGATCTTCGGCGGCGGCGAGAATGTCAGCTACCGATTTCCGCGCGACATCGCCGGCAAGGTGCGGCGGGCGATGCTGCAGGTCTATCCGCAGCTTGCCGGCGTGCCGATCACCCATGCCTGGGGCGGCACGCTCGCCATCACCATGAACCGGATGCCGGTCTTCGCCCGCCCTGCCCCGAACTGCCTGTCGGCCAGCGGCTATTCCGGCCACGGGGTGGCGATCGCCAATCTTGCGGGCAAGCTGATGGCGCAGGCGGTGCAGGGCCAGTCCGAGGGGTTCGACACCATGGCCGCCCTGCCGCAGCCCGGTTTTCCCGGCGGGGCCGCGCTGCGCTGGCCGCTGCTGGTGGCGGGCATGTCTTGGTATTCGTTGCGCGACCGGCTGGGGTTCTGAGTGCTATCTGCGGGGCCGTTCGCGCAGCTGGTTGATCCGTTTCTGCATCTTGGCCGCGCGGCGCTTGTGATAGGCGCGGATGACCGGCACGGCGATCTGATGGACCGTCACCCCGGCGATGATGCCGGGGATGAATCCGCCGACCAGATAGGGCAGGAAGATGCTGTCGTAGAACGCCGCCAGCCGGTCCCAATGGACCGGCGCATCGGTGAAGATCGCCAGGATGTTCTGCCACAGCTGCCCGCCGGCGGCGGTGAATTCGCCCAGGATCGCGCCGGGCGACATCGTGCCCTCCACCCCCAGCATCCAGCGGCCGAGGCTGACGGAAAGGACCGCGATCAGCGGCATCGTGACCGGGTTGCCGAAGAAGGTGCCGAGCACCGCTGCCAGCAGGTTGCCGCGGATGAAACCGGCGATGGCGACCGCCAGCAGCACATGGGCGCCGAAGAACGGCGTGAAGTTCACGAAGGTGCCGGCGCCGAGCCCGCGTCCGATGCGCTGCGGCTGGTCCGGCAGGCGGCGCACGCGGTGGGCGAGATAGATCGCCGCCCGGCTCCACCCGCCGCGAGGCCAGACCGAATCCGAAACGATCTGGCCGTAGCTGCGCGGCCTGCGCTTGAACACCGTCTCTACCCTCCGGCGCGGACCATTACAGGCCAGCCCTTCCTGAAACGCGATCAGACGCGGCGCGCCGAATCCCGGATTCGGGAAACTTGCGCGACATCGCTTTCCGCTTCCAGCGCCGTCATCAGCGCGTGCAGATGTTCGCGGTCCCGCAGGGTAACTTCAACCCGCAGCTTGTAGAAATCCGGCTTGCGGTCCTCGAACATCAGATCGGTGATGTTGGCGCCCTGCTGGCCGATCATGGTGCAGATGCGGCCCAGCACCCCCGCGTCGTGCCGGATGGTGATCGACAGCGCGGTGGAATAGGCGGGGGGGTGCTGCCCCTCGCGCCAGTGCAGATCGACCCAGCGGTCGGGCTGATCCTCGAACTCGGCCAGCACCGGGCAGTCGATGGCGTGGATCACCACGCCCTTGCCGCGATAGGTGATGCCGACGATCCGCTCGCCCGGCAGCGGGGTGCAGCAGGGGCCGCGGGTGAATTCCTGATCGGCCGCAAGCCCGGCGACGGCGCGCCTGGCGTCGATCTCGTCCTCGGGCGGGGCGAGGTTGGGATAGAGCGTGGCGATCACCTGCTGGGCCGACAGCTCGGCGCTGCCGATGCGGGCCAGAAGCTCGTCGGCATCCGGCAGCGCGAGCGAGCGGGCGGCGGTCCGCAGCGCCTTGTCGGTGACCTTGCGGCCGACATGCTCGAACGCCACGCGCGTCAGCTCCGACCCCAGCCGGATGAAGCGCGAGCGGTCCTGTTCCCGCAGGCTGCGCCGGATCGCGGCCTTGGCGCGGCCCGTCGCCACGATGTCCAGCCATGTCGCCTGCGGGCGTTGGCCCGAGGCGGCGATGATGTCCACCGACTGGCCGTTTTTCAGCCGGGTCCACAGCGGCACCCGGATGCCATCGACCTTGGCCCCGACGCAGGAATTACCCAGTCGGGTGTGGATCGCATAGGCGAAGTCGATCGGCGTCGCGCCTTTCGGCAGCTGGATCACGTCGCCCTTGGGCGAGAAGCAGAACACCTGATCCTGATACATCTCGAGCTTCACATGCTCGAGGAACTCGTCGTGATCCTCCTCGCCGAAGCGCTCGGTCAGGGTCGAGATCCACTCGCCCGGATCGACGGCGAAGGGGTTGTTGGTCGGCACCCCGTCGCGATAGGCCCAGTGCGCCGCGACCCCCGCCTCGGCCACCTCGTGCATCTGGCGGGTGCGGATCTGCACCTCGACCCGTGTGCCGTCGCGTCCCGACACCGTGGTGTGGATCGAGCGGTAGCCGTTGCTTTTCGGCTGGCTGATATAATCCTTGAACCGCCCCGGCACCGCCCGCCAGCGGCGGTGGATCAGGCCGAGCGCGCGGTAGCAGTCGGCCTCGGACCGGGTGATGATGCGGAAGCCGTAGATGTCCGACAGCCGGCTGAATGCGAGCTGCTTTTCCTGCATCTTGCGCCAGACGCTGAACGGCTTCTTGGCGCGGCCGAAGACCTCGGCCTCGATCCCCGCCTTTTCCAGTTCGACCCGGATATCGGCGGTGATCTTGGGGATGATGTCGCCGGTTTCCCGTTGCAGGGTAACGAAGCGGCGGATGATGGAACTGCGGGCCTCGGGGTTGATGACCTTGAAGGCGAGGTCCTCAAGCTCCTCGCGCATCCACTGCATTCCCATGCGCCCTGCGAGCGGCGCGAAGATGTCCATCGTTTCGCGGGCCTTCTGGACCTGCTTGTCCGGCCGCATGGACCGGATCGTCCGCATGTTGTGCAGCCGGTCGGCAAGCTTCACCAGGATCACGCGAAGATCCCGTGACATCGCCATGAAAAGCTTGCGAAAATTCTCGGCCTGCTTGGACTGTGCGCCGGACAGTTGCAGGTTGGTCAGCTTGGTGACGCCATCAACAAGGTCGGCGATCTCGCGCCCGAACAGCCCCGCGATGTCGGACCAGGTCGAGCGGGTATCCTCGATCGTGTCGTGCAGCAGGGCGGTGATGATGGTCGCGTCGTCCAGCCGCATCTCGGTCAGGATGGCGGCAACGGCGGCGGGGTGGGTGAAATAGGGCTCGCCCGAATGGCGGAACTGGCCCTCGTGCATCCGCTGGCCATAGGTCCAGGCCTGGGCGATCAGATCGGCATTGGTGCGCGGGTTGTAGTTGCGCACCAGCGCGATCAGGTCCTCGCAGTCGATCTCGGGCATGCGCACCGCGCGGCCGGGTCTGGCGTCCGCGGGCTTCGGCTCGGGCGGTCCGGTCTGGGGCGCGGGCGCGACGCTGGGGTCAGGTCGCGTATCCGCCCGTGCTTCGATCCCTTGCTCGCCCAGTTGGTGCCTCGCCTCTCTCCCGGCCGGGGTGCCTTGCGGGACCGTCAGCCCCGGTTGTTGGCTTCCAGCATCATCCGCAGGACCCGCTCCTCGTTCTCTTCGCTCACGGGGCGGGGGCGGTCCACTTCGGCGCCCAGCAGCAGGGCCATTGCGTCATCCTCGGGCTCGTCAACCTCGATCTGGGTCTGGGTGGACTGGATCATGCGCTCGCGCAGGTCATCGACGGGCTGGGTTTCGTCGGCGATCTCGCGCAGGGCGACGACGGGGTTCTTGTCGTTGTCGCGGTCGATGGTGATCGGGCTGCCGGCCGCGATTTCGCGGGCGCGGTGCGACGCCAGCATCACCAGATCGAACCGGTTCGGAACCTTGTCGACGCAATCTTCGACGGTCACGCGGGCCATGGATCACCTTTCGCTGCGAATCGGATGGGGGCGAAGAGGCAGAGTTGGCGATCCTGCGCCGGAATGTCAAGGGAAAGGCCGGATCTCCGCCAGCTCGTCGGGCGGCAGCGCGGCCAGCATCTGCGCGACCGTCTGCCCGGTGAGCGGATGCCGCCAGAGCGGGGCGATGTCCGCCAGCGGGACCAGCACGAAGCCGCGATCCTGAAGCCGCGGATGGGGCAGGATCAGGGCGCCCGGCGCCTCCACCCCCTGCCGATGGGGCGGCAGCGCCCGCCAGTGTCCCTGGGTGGCGGCATCCGGCCAGATCTCGTCGCCCACCGCCAGCAGGTCGAGGTCGATCGCCCGCGCCGACCACCGGCCCCCGTGCCGGGTCCGGCCCAGCTCCGCCTCGATCCGGTGCAGCATCGCCAACAGGTCCGGGGCGGCAAGTCCGGTCCGCAGCGCCGCGCAGGCGTTAACGAAGTCCGGCCCGCTGCCGGGCGGAAAGGCGGGGGTGCGCCGGAACCTGCTGACAGCGACGATTCGCGCGCCGCTGGCGGCGATCCGGCGGAGCGCCGCGCGCAGGGTGGCGTCGGGAAAACCTGTCGAACTGGTCAGGTTTGCTCCAAGGGCGATCAACGCTAGCTTCGGTCCACCCATTTTCACTGCCTCAATTCGGGTCAAGGATTTTCCCATGTTTTACAAGGACGACAGGCTGGCGCTGTTCATCGACGGGGCCAACCTGCACGCCGCGGCCAGATCGCTTGGCTTCGACATCGACTACAAGCTGCTCAGGCAGGAATTCGAGCGGCGCGGCAAGCTGATCCGCGCGTATTACTACACCGCCCTTCTGGACAGCGACGAATATTCCCCGATCCGCCCGCTGATCGACTGGCTGAACTACAACGGCTTCACGCTGGTGACGAAACCCGCCAAGGAGTTCACCGACCCGGCGGGCCGGCGCAAGGTCAAGGGCAGCATGGATATCGACCTTGCCGTGAACGCGATGGAGCTTGCGCCCCGGCTGGATCATGCGGTGCTGTTTTCCGGCGATGGCGATTTCCGCCCCCTGGTCGAGGCGCTGCAGCGGCAGGCGGTGCGGGTGTCGGTCGTCTCGACCCTGCGCAGCCAGCCGCCGATGATCGCGGACGAGCTGCGCCGGCAGGCCGACAACTTCATCGAGCTGGAGGCCCTGCGCGACGTGATCGGCCGCCCCCCGCGCGAGCGCGACACCCCACCGGCGCCCGTCACCACCGAGACCTGAGCGCCCGCCTCGCATCTGGACTGCGGGGGCGGAAGCGATTAGGTCTGCGCCATGATCGCGAAACCGCCTTTGACCCTATATCTCGCCGCCCCGCGCGGCTTCTGCGCGGGCGTGGACCGCGCCGTGAAGATCGTCGAGCTCGCGCTGCAGAAATGGGGCGCGCCGGTCTATGTCCGACATGAGATCGTGCACAACAAGTTCGTCGTGGACGGGCTGCGCGCGCAGGGCGCGGTGTTCGTCGAGGAGCTGGACGAATGCCCCAGCGACCGGCCGGTGATCTTCTCGGCCCACGGCGTGCCCAAGTCGGTCCCCGCCGAGGCCGAGCGGCGGCAGATGATCTATGTGGACGCGACCTGCCCGCTGGTCAGCAAGGTCCATGTCGAGGCCGAGCGCCACCATGACGCGGGCCTGCAGATGATCATGGTCGGCCATGCCGGGCATCCCGAGGTGCTGGGGACGATGGGCCAACTGCCCGAGGGCGAGGTGATCCTGGTCGAAACCGTCGAGGATGTGGCGAAGGTCCAACCCCGCGACCCCCAGCGGCTGGCATGGATCACCCAGACGACGCTGTCGGTGGACGACACCGCCGACATCATCGACGCGCTGACGGCGCGCTTTCCGGCCATCGTCGGCCCGGCGAAGGACGACATCTGCTACGCCACCACCAACCGGCAGGCGGCGGTCAAGGCAGTCGCGCCGCTGATCGACGCGCTGCTGGTGGTGGGGGCGCCCAACAGCTCGAACTCACGCCGGCTGGTCGAGGTGGGGCGCGCGGCGGGCTGCGCCCATTCGCAGCTGGTGATGCGCGCCGCCGACATCGACTGGCGGGCGCTGGACGGCATCCGCTCGGTCGGCGTCACCGCCGGGGCCAGCGCGCCGGAAGTGCTGGTGGACGAGGTGATCGAGGCGTTCCGCGAGCGCTACGAGGTAACCGTGGACCTGGTCGAGACGGCGCGGGAGCGGGTCGAGTTCAAGGTGCCGCGCGTCCTGCGCGCGCCCGTGGCGGGCTGAGCCGCCGCAGCCGGGGGCGCTTCGCCCCCCGGACCCCCAGAGGATATTTGCGGACAGAAGATGGGCTGGCCCGACGCGGCCATTCGTCCTGCCGCCGAAAGGAATTGCCATGCCCCAACTTCTCGCCTGGACCGACGGCGCTTGCAGCGGCAATCCCGGACCGGGCGGCTGGGGTGTGCTGATGCGGGCCGTCGATGGCGAGGCCGTCCTGAAGGAGCGGGAGATGTCAGGCGGCGAGGCGATGACGACCAACAACCGGATGGAGCTGATGGCCGCCATCGCCGCGCTGGAGACGCTGACACGGGATTCCACCATCACCATCACCACCGACAGCGCCTATGTGAAGAACGGCGTCACCGCGTGGATTCACGGCTGGAAGCGGAACGGCTGGAAGACCGCAGACCGCAAGCCGGTGAAGAACGTCGATCTGTGGCAGCGGCTGGATGCCGCGCAGGTCCGCCATCGGGTGACATGGGCGTGGATCAAGGGCCATGCAGGCCATCCCGAAAACGAGCGCGCGGACGAGCTTGCCCGCGCGGGCATGGCGCCCTTCAAGTGAGCGCTTTCCCGTCCGCGCGGCAGGCAATAGGCTGCGGTGCGATCCCTTCAGGAGCCATCCCATGCTGACCATCCACGGCGTCACCCGCTCGCGCGCCTCGCGCATCATCTGGCTGTGCCACGAGCTGGACCTGCCCTTCCTTCAGATCCCGGTGATCCAGGCCTACCGCCTTGGCGATGCGGACGCGCCGGATGCGCCGCTGAACACCCGCTCGGCCGAGTTCCTGAAGCTCTCGCCCGCCGGCGCGATCCCGGTGATGGAGGATGACGGGCTGGTGCTGTCGGAATCGCTCGCCTGCACGCTGCATCTGGCGCGCAAGCACGGGCGCGGCGGGCTTGGCCCGGCGGACGAGGTTGAGGATGCGCTGATGCTGCAATGGTCCCTCTATGCCGCGACCGCCATCGAGCCGGACGCGCTGACGCTGATGATGCTGCACCGGCCCGGCCGGGTGCAGTCGGGCGACGATGCGGCGCTGGTCGCAAGCGCCGCCGAGCGGCTGGTGCGGCCGATGACGGTCCTGGACGCGCATCTGGCGAGCCACAAGCACCTGGTCGGCGGCCGTTTCACCGTGGCCGATGTGAACGTGGCCGAGATCGTCCGCTATGCGCAGGGCTACGGCAAGCTGATGGACCAGTTCCCGGCGGTGCAGGCGTGGCTGAAGGCGTGCCATGAGCGGCCGGCTTTCCAGCGGACCTGGAAGGACCGGATGGCCGAGCCGGAATGACCGAAGGCCGCGCCGGGCATCTGCGGGTTGCCGGGCGGGCGCCCGCCGTGAAATAACCCGCCAACCAGAACAGACCGGACCCGAGCAGCATGGCCGACGATCTTCTTTCCGGCGCGGATCGCGCCACCGACAGCTATTCCGCATCCTCCATCGAGGTGCTGGAGGGGCTGGAGCCGGTCCGCAAGCGCCCCGGCATGTATATCGGCGGCACCGATGAACGCGCGCTGCATCATCTGGTGGCGGAAATCCTCGACAACTCGATGGACGAGGCGGTGGCCGGTCACGCCAGCCGGATCGAGGTCGAGCTGCACGCCGACCAGTCCGTCACCATCCGCGACAACGGCCGCGGCATCCCAATCGACCCGCACCCGAAATTCCCCGGCAAGTCGGCGCTGGAGGTGATCCTCTGCACGCTGCACGCGGGCGGCAAGTTCACCGAGGGGGCCTATCAGACCTCGGGCGGGTTGCACGGAGTGGGCGCTTCGGTGGTGAACGCGCTCAGCGACACGATGGTGGTCGAGGTGGCGCGGAACCGCGAGTTGTGGCGGCAGTCCTTCTCTCGCGGGATCTCGCAAGGGCCGGTCGTGAAGGTCGGCCCTGCCCCGAACCGGCGCGGCACCACCGTCACCTTCCACCCCGACGAGCAGATCTTCGGCCACAACCGGTTGAAGCCCGGCCGGATGATGCGGATGGCCAAATCCAAGGCGTATCTGCATTCCGGCGTGGAGATCCGCTGGAAATCGGCGATCGACGATGGCGAGACGCCGCTCGAGGCCGTCTTCCACTTTCCCGGCGGGCTGGCCGATTATCTGGGCGAGCAGCTCGGCAAGGCCTCGACCTATGCCGACCGGCCCTTCGCCGGGACGGTCGATTTCCGCGAGCGTTTCGGCGTGCCGGGCAAGGTGGACTGGGCGATCAACTGGACGCCATCCCGCGACGGCTTCATCCAATCCTACTGCAACACGGTGCCCACGCCCGAAGGCGGCACCCATGAATCCGGTTTCTGGTCCGCGATCCTCAAGGGCGTGCGCGGCTATGGCGAGCTGACCAAGAACCGCAAGGCCGAGAACATCACACGCGACGACCTTCTGACCGGCGGCTGCGCGCTGGTTTCCTGCTTCATCAGCGAACCGGAGTTCGTCGGCCAGACCAAGGACCGGCTGGCGACGACCGAGGCCGCCCGGCTGGTCGAGGGTGCGGTGCGCGACCATTTCGACAACTGGCTGGCGGCGGACACCAAGTCGGCGGGCGCGATCCTCGATTTCCTCGTCCTGCGGGCCGAGGAGCGGCTGCGGCGTCGTCAGGAGAAAGAAACGGCGCGGAAGTCCGCCACCAAGAAGCTGCGGCTTCCCGGCAAGCTGGTGGACTGCTCGTCGAACAGCCGCGAGGGGACCGAGCTTTTCATCGTCGAAGGCGACTCGGCCGGCGGCAGCGCCAAGTCGGCGCGCGAACGCGCCACACAGGCGATCATGCCGATCCGCGGCAAGATCCTGAACGTGCTGGGCGCGGCGTCGTCCAAGCTGAGCCAGAACCAGGAGATCGCGGATCTCTCGCAAGCCTTGGGGGTGGGGCTGGGAAGCCGCTTCAACATCGACGATCTGCGCTATGACAAGGTCATCATCATGACCGACGCCGACGTGGACGGCGCGCATATCGCGTCGCTGCTGATGACGTTCTTCTTCACCCAGATGCGGCCGATGATCGACAAGGGGCACCTGTATCTCGCCTGCCCGCCGCTCTATCGCCTGACGCAGGGGGCCGAGCGGGTCTATGTCGCCGACGACGCCGAGAAGGAGGCGTGGATGGCGAAAGGCCTTGGCGGCAAGGGCAAGATCGACGTGCAGCGCTTCAAGGGTCTGGGCGAGATGGACGCCAAGGACCTGAAGGAAACCACGATGAACCCGGCCACCCGCAAGCTGATCCGCGTCTCGATCGACGACGAGGACGGCGGCGAGACCGGCGATCTGGTCGAGCGCCTGATGGGCAAGAAGCCGGAGCTGCGGTTCCAGTATATCAGCGAGAACGCGCAGTTCGTGGAGGATGAGGGGCTGGATGTGTGAGGGCTGGCGCCTCCCGTCGCCGTGACGACAGCCGGGCGAGCTGCTCACCCGGCTCGACGCGGGGCGGAACGGCGGCTGTCAGGTGCTTGCGCTCCCCATCGCGCCGCAATGCGCCAGCCACTGACGGACTGGCCCCGAGAGGTGGTTACTCCTGCATCCCCTCCAGATACTCCACCAGCGCCACCAGCCGCGCAGGGGTTTCGGTGGGGTGGCCGTCGCCGGCGTCGTAGATGACGGTGCCGTTCTCCAGCAGCTCGCCGAACTGGGGCATGTGGCTGTCGCTGGCGCCCATCGTGTAGCCGTTGATGCGGCCCATCACCTGCAGGCGGGGGAAGGTGCCGCCGTTGCGAGCGCTCAGCGTCGTCAGGTCAGTCGGCGCCGGGGTGAGGCTCGCGGCCATCGGGCCGTCGCCCTTGCCGGACGCGCCGTGGCAGGCGGTGCAGAAACGGGCATAGTCGGCCGCGCCGGTGCGGGGGACGTCCGGCCGGGGGGCGCAGGCGACCAGCAGGGCGGCGCCGGCCAGGACGGCGGCGGACGGAATGGCGAAGTTCATGGCTGTCCCTTTTATCTGTTGCTCCGACTGTGCCGAACGGCAGGGGCGCAGGCAAGGCGCATGCGGCGGGGTTGCAGGATGGCCGCCCGGCCCCGACATTGGGACGATAGCGGGCGCAGGCCGCCCGGAACAGGAACGGACCCGCCGATGAAAGATGCCCCCTTTCCCGCCGCGCCGCTGGCGCTCACCCCCGATCACGTGACCCGCGCCCATCGCGACGTGGCCGAGCCGCCTTATGACACCCGCTGGACGCTGCTGACTGACGACGACCTCGATGCGCTGGCCGAGGAGTTGACGGCGGGCCGCCCCCATCCGGTGCCGATCTTCGCCTATGGCTCGCTGATCTGGAAACCCGACTTCGAGGTCGGCGGCATCCGCAGGGGCGTCGCCCCCGGCTGGCACCGCAGCTTCTGCATCGAGCTGAACCACTGGCGCGGCTCGCCGGACTGCCCCGGCCTGATGCTCGCGCTGGAGCCGGGGGGCAGCTGCTCAGGCCTCATCATGGAGGTCGCGCCGGGCACCGAGCGCGACTCGATGCGCGCGATCCTGCGGCGGGAGCTGGTGGCGCATGAACTGGTGAAGAACGCCCGCTGGATCACGGTGGAGACCGAGCGCGGGACCGAGGAGGCGCTGACCTTCTACGCCGACACGGTCGATCACTCGGTCGTCCACCTGCCGGTCGAAGAGCAGGCGCAGCGGCTCGCCCATGCCTGCGGCCATGCGGGCTCGGGCACGGAATACCTGCAGCGGACGGCCTCGGCGCTGGCCGAACACGGGCTGGACGACCCCTATATCTGGACGCTCCAGCGGCTGGTGGCCGAGGAAATCGACAGCTGGCCGCAGCCCGGCGCGCCCATCGGCGACGTCTAGGAACGCCCGCCGCGCCGTCGCGTTGTCCCCGGAAGCGCGGCAAGGAGGCAGCCATGGCATCAAGCGAAACCACCACCGACCACGACATCATCCGCAAATGGATCGAGGATCGCGGCGGCATCCCCTCGGTCGTCAGGGGAACCGAGGACGACGAGGGCGAAGGCATCCTGCGGGTCGATTTCGCCGAGCGCGACGAGGCGCTGGATGAAATCTCGTGGGAGGAGTTCTTCGAGACCTTCGAGGATCGCGGCCTCGCCTTCCTCTATCAGGAGGAGACGCAGGACGGGAAGGAAAGCCGGTTCTTCAAGTTCGTGAACCGCTGATCCGGGAAGTGGGGCGGTCAGAAGCGGGCGTTGAAGGACAGGCCGATCTCGCTTGCCCCGAGGATCAGGCCGATGGCGGTTCCCGCGGCGGCCTGCGCGGGCGTGTGTTCGCCGGCATCGACGCGGCTGAACGATGCGAGCAAGGCGGCGGCGATCAGCCCCGCCTGCGCCCCCGCGTTGCCATCCACGCATTTGCTGGCAAGGTCCGCAGCTCCGAACGCGGCCGAGGCGGCGTGCCCGCTGGGGAAGCCCTCGCCCATGCCCCTCGGACGGATGCCGAGCGGCGCGCCGACCGTCTTCTTCAGCCCGAGGACCAGCCCGACCTGCAAGCCGCCGCGCAGGGCGAAGTCGCCGAAGCGGTCCTGATCCACGGCGCAGGCGGCGGCAACCAGCGGCAGGCCGTATTTCATCACCGTGCCGAAATCCTCCAGCGGGTCGGCACCGATTGGCGAGGACGCGATCAGGCCTGCGGCGAGCGCCGCCGCCAGCATCCGCGCGCCCGGCGCCGCGCGGGTCAACCGTTCGCGCTCCGGTCCGGCGCGATCAGCCGCACGGTTCGATCCATGCGGGCCGCCAGATCCATGTTGTGAGTCGCGATCAGCGCCGAAAGCCCGGTGTCCCGCACCAGACCCATCAGCATGTCGAACACGTGGTCCGAAGTTGCCGGATCTAGGTTCCCGGTCGGCTCGTCGGCCAGCAGCAGCGCCGGTTCGTTGGCGAGCGCGCGGCAGAAGGCGACACGCTGCTGCTCGCCGCCGGACAGCGCCGCCGGGCGGTGATCCTCGCGCGCGGCAAGGCCGACGCGCTCCAGAAGCCCCCGCGCCCGCTGCCGCGCGGCGGCGTCCGGCACGCCGTTGGCAAGCTGCGGCAGGACGACGTTCTCCAGCGCGGTGAACTCGGGCAGCAGGTGATGGAACTGGTAGACGAAGCCCATCTGCTCGCGCCGGGCCGCAGTCCGGGCGCGGTCGCCGAGGCCAGTCATGTCGCGCCCGGCAAACAGCACGCGGCCGGCGTCGGGCGTGTCCAGCAGCCCAGCGATATGCAGCAGCGTTGATTTTCCCGCGCCGGATGGCGCGACCAGCGCCACGACCTCGCCCCGGCGCACCGTGAGGTCCAGCCCCTTCAGCACCTCGACCGCGCCGGGGGTGCCGGGATTGTAGGTCTTGGCGATCCCTTCCAGCCGCAGCAGCTCACTCATAGCGCAGGGCCTCGACCGGGTTCATCCGGGCCGCGCGGCGGGCCGGGAAGATGGTGACGAGGAACGACAGCGTCAGCGACAGCCCGACCGCCTTGGCGATGTCCACCGCCCGCAGGTCGGCGGGCAGTTCGTAGATGCCCCGCACCGCCGGGTCCCATGCGTCGCCACCCGAGATCCAGTTGATCCCCGCCATGATCGGATCGACGTTCAGCGCCAGCGCGACGCCCAGCACCACGCCGGCGATGGTGCCGATGATCCCGGTGAACGCCCCGCAGAGGAAGAACACCCGCAGCACCGCCCCTTCGGTCAGCCCCATTGTCCGCAGAATCCCGATGTCGCGGCCCTTGTTCTTGACCAGCATGATCAGCCCCGAGGTGATGTTCATCGACGCGATCAGCACCAGCACCGACAGGATGATGAACATGACGTCATCCTCGATATCCAGCGCGGACAGGAACGAGCCGGAGGCGTCGCGCCAGGTCCAGACAAGGCTGCCCGGCACGGCCTGCACCAGCGCGGGGGTCAGCGCGTCCACCCGCTCGGGATCGGCGACATAGACCTGCAATTCGTCCACCGCGCCCTCGCGGTTGAAGTAGCTCTGCGCGTCCGGCAGCGGCATGTAGATGCGGGTGCGATCGATGTCGTAGCGGCCGGCGGTGAAGATATAGACGACCTCGTAGGCCGAGACGCGCGGCGTGGTGCCGAACGGCGTCTGCGCCCCTTCCGGCGAGATCAGCTGCACCCGGTCGCCGATCCCGACGCCCAGTTCGCGGGCGATGCCCGAGCCGATGGCGATGCCGGCCTCAAAGGCCTCGATATCGCCGAAGCCGGTCGCGGGGTCGGCGATGCGGGGGATGCCCTGCAGGTCGTCCAGTGTCAGCCCCAGCACCTCGGCGACGTTGGACCGGCCATGCGCCGTCGCCATGACCTGCCCTTTGACCACCGGATCGACGCGCAGGACCCCCGGCAGATCCTCGATCGCGCCGGCGGCTGCCTGATAATCCGCGATCGTGCCGGCGATGACGTAGGTTTCCTCGGTCAGCGCGTTCTCGATCTGGCTCGGCGGCATATAGACGGTGGTATGGGCGTTCGCGCCGAGGATCGTGTCCACGAACTCGGCCCGGAAGCCCGACCGCACAGCCAGCGTCGCGATCAGCGCCATGACCCCCAGCGCGATGCCGATCAGGCTGATCCAGGTCATCGTGCTGACCCCGCCCTCGGCCCGGCGGGCGCGAAGATAGCGCCAGGCGATCATGAACTCGTAGCGGGAAAACGGGCGCGGGGTCGCCATGCGGGGCCTTTCGTCGAGTGCCGCGCAAACTGCCCCGGCGCCCTCGCCAAGACAAGCCGACAATGGCGTGAAAACCGGCTTGCGGCCGGGCTTGGCGGGCGCGGGACGTTCTGGCACAAGCCGCCCATGGCAAAACCCGTCACCGTCTTCACCTGCACCGCCTGCGGCGCCAACCACCGCAAGTGGTCGGGCCGCTGCGACGCCTGCGGCGAATGGAACTCGATCACCGAAGAAGCGCCGCTGTCGCAGGGGCCGGGCCGCGGGCTCGGCGCGCAGCGGGGCAGGGTCATCCCGCTCGGCGCGCTGTCGGCCAGCGAGCCGCCGCCGCCGCGCACGCCATCCGGCATCGACGAGCTGGACCGGGTGCTCGGCGGCGGGCTGGTGCCCGGCAGCGCGATCCTGGTCGGCGGCGATCCGGGGATCGGCAAATCCACGCTGCTGCTGCAGGCGGCGGCGGCCTTCGCGCGGGCCGGGGCAAGCGCGGTCTACATCTCGGGCGAGGAAGCCGGGGCGCAGCTTCGCCTGCGGGCCCAGCGGCTGGACCTGGCCGACGCACCGGTGCGGCTGGGAACCGAAACCGCCCTGCGCGACATCCTCACGACGCTGGACGCCGAGCGGCCGGATGTGGCGGTGATCGATTCCATCCAGACCCTCTGGTCCGACACGGTCGAGGCCGCGCCCGGCAGCGTCGGACAGGTCCGCGCGGCGGCGCACGAGCTTGTGACCTTCGCCAAGCGCAGTGGCGTCGCGGTGATCCTCGTCGGCCATGTCACCAAGGACGGCCAGATCGCCGGCCCCCGCGTGGTCGAGCACATGGTGGACACGGTGCTGTATTTCGAGGGCGAGCGCGGCCACCAGTTCCGCATCCTCCGCGCAGTCAAGAACCGCTTCGGCCCCTCGGGC
Organism: Paracoccus sp. Z118; assembly: GCF_019061185.1. GTDB lineage: Bacteria > Pseudomonadota > Alphaproteobacteria > Rhodobacterales > Rhodobacteraceae > Paracoccus. The sequence goes on along the minus strand of NZ_JAHQZU010000003.1, from coordinate 41,747 downwards.
GAGATCGGGGTGTTCGAGATGACCGGCGGCGGGCTGGCGGAGGTCGCCAACCCCTCGGCCCTGTTCCTGTCCGAACGCGGCCAACCCAGCCCCGGCAGCGCCGTGTTCGCAGGGATCGAGGGCACCCGCCCCGTCCTGACCGAGATTCAGGCGCTGGTCGCCCCCACCACCCTCGCCTCGCCCCGCCGCACCGTGGTCGGGCTGGACAGCGGCCGCGTCAGCACCATCCTTGCCGTGCTGGAGGCGCGCTGCGCCGTGCCCTTCGCCGGGCTGGACGTGTTCCTGAACGTCGCGGGCGGGATGCGCGTGGCCGAACCCGCCGCCGATCTCGCCATCGCCGCCGCCCTTCTGAGCGCGCGCGAGGATCACGCCCTGCCCGCCGAATCCGTGTTCTTCGGAGAAATCAGCCTGTCCGGCGCGCTGCGGCCCGTCGCTCAGGCGGAAAACAGGTTGAAAGAGGCGCGGAAACTTGGTTTTTCACACGCGATCGTGCCGGCTGGCCAGAAGGCCGACGGCAGCGGCGACATGCGGCTGGACCGTGTGTCCGATCTGACAGGTTTCGTGGGCGAGACATTCGGTGCAGGCTGACCGCCGCGGAATGGCAGGATTTACCGGAATGAAGGCGGTGTGATGGACGGCTTTACCCTTATCGACGGCATTGTGGCGGCCGTGATCGTCCTCTCGGCGATCCTGGCCTATTCGCGGGGCTTCGTACGCGAATCGCTCGCCATCGGCGGCTGGATCGGCGCCGCCGTGCTGGCGTTCCTGTTCGCCGCCGCCGTGCGCCCGATGATCGCGCAGGTGCCGTTCCTCGACCGCTTCCTCGGCGACAGCTGCGAGCTTGGCACCATCGCCGGTTTCGCCGTCGTCTTCGCGCTGGCGCTGGTGCTGTTCTCGATCATCACGCCGCTGTTCTCGTCGGTCGTGCAGCGCTCGGCGCTCGGCGGCGTGGATCAGGGCATGGGCTTCCTGTTCGGGGTCGCGCGCGGCATCCTGCTGGTCGCCATCGCCTTCATCATCTACGACCGGGTGATGCCGACCCAGCCGGTCGCGATGGTGGAAAACTCCCGCTCCTCCAGCGTGTTCGAGCGGATGCGCGGCCAGATGGACGAGCAGATCCCGGCGGACGCCCCCGGCTGGGTCGTCGCCCGCTACGAGCAGCTGGTGCGCGGCTGCACGCCGGTGGCCGCCTCGGTCTCGACCACCCAGACCCCGGCGGGCACCACCACCACGACGACCACCGTGGTCCCCGCGAACTGAGCCGTCGCGCAGCCGTGACATGAATGCGCGCCGTCAAGGATGACCGGCGCGTGACATTCCCCTGTGCCGGGCCTAGATAGTGCCCGTCCCCCGACAGAGGCTGGCGCCCATGCAACCTTTCCTCGCCCACCCGTTCGATTCCGACCGCCTGCACGAGGAATGCGGGGTGTTCGGCGTCATCGGCGTCAACGACGCGGCGAACTTCGTGGCACTCGGCCTGCACGCGCTGCAGCATCGCGGGCAGGAGGCGGGCGGGATCGTCGCCCACCACCCGCAGCACGGCTTCAACAGTGCCCACCGCTTCGGCTATGTGCGCGACAACTTCACCAAGACCTCGCTGATGGAAACCCTGCCGGGGCCGCTGGCCATCGGGCATGTGCGCTATTCCACCACCGGCACCAAACACGCCGCCATCCGCGACGTGCAGCCGTTCTTCGGCGAGTTCGCGATGGGCGGCTGCGCCGTCGCCCATAACGGCAACATCACCAACGCCGCCGCCCTGCGCCGCGAACTGATCGAGCGCGGCAGCATCTTCCAGTCGGGCAGCGACAGCGAGTGCATCATCCACCTGATGGCGCGATCCATCCAGAGCAATATCCCCGAACGGATGAAGGACGCGCTGCGCCGGGTCGAGGGCGCGTTCTCGGTCATCGCCATGACCCGCACCAAGCTGATCGGCGTGCGCGACCCGCTGGGCGTCCGGCCGCTGGTGCTGGGCCGGCTCGGCGAGGGCGGCTTCGCGCTCGCCTCGGAAACCTGCGCGCTGGACATCATCGGCGCCGAGTTCGTGCGCGAGATCGAGCCGGGCGAGATGGTCGTCATCTCCAAGGGCCGGATCGACAGCTCGCGCCCGTTCGGGCCGTCCACGGGGCGGTTCTGCATCTTCGAGCATGTCTATTTCTCCCGCCCCGACTCCATGATCGGCGGCCGCTCGGTCTATGAGACCCGCCGCCAGATCGGCGTGGAACTGGCCCGCGAGGCCCCGGTCGAGGCGGATCTCGTCTGCCCGGTCCCGGACAGCGGCACCCCGGCGGCCATCGGCTATTCGCAGGAAAGCGGCATCCCCTATGCGCTGGGGATCATCCGCAACCAGTATATGGGCCGCACCTTCATCGAGCCGACCGAGCAGATCCGCAACATGGGCGTGCGGCTGAAGCTGAACGTCAACCGGGCCTTGGTGAAGGGCAAGCGCGTGGTGCTGGTGGACGATTCGGTCGTGCGCGGCACCACCAGCCGCAAGATCAAGGACATGATCATCGAGGCGGGCGCGTCCGAGGTGCATTTCCGCATCGCCAGCCCGCCGACCGCCTGGCCCTGCTTCTACGGCGTCGATACCCCGGACCGCGACAAGCTGCTGGCCGCGAACATGACCCCGGCCGAGATGAAGGACTGGATCGGGGTGGACAGCCTCGCCTTCGTGTCGCTTGACGGCCTCTATCGCGCAGTGGGCGAGGCGAAGGGCCGCAACAGCACCTGTCCGCAATATTGCGACGCCTGCTTCTCGGGCGACTACCCGGTCGCTCCCTACGACCAGCTCCAGCGCGGCTTCCGCATGAAGACCGACCCGGTCAGCGGCGATTCCGCGGCCGACCCGGACCAGACCGGCTACAGGCCCGTCGATCACACCCTGACCCCGAACGAGCTGACCCGCCCCGGCGTCGAGTGATCCTGCGCGTCGGGCGGGTGCTATCCTGCCGCCCCTCGTGCTGTCGGCTGTCCCATCCGCGGCGCGTCGGGCAGGCCGACCCGTGAAACAAGGGCGACCTCCGGGTTCGCCCGAACGACCCACGGATCAACCGCTTGCCCGCTGCGTGCCGCGGTGATGCGCCGGCGCGGGGCGGCGGCGCCCAAGTCCGGCTGGCCAGCGCCCGTCCGTGATCCACCGGATAGCTGCGCGGTTGCGTCTGCCGTGGCCCGCCTCTACCTTGTTCCGGCCTCCACGGCGCGACGGGGGCCGTTTGCCGATTCAAACTTCAGGACCCTGCCCATATGCCGGACGACCCAAGCATCTCTGCCGGCAAGCCCGCCAGCGCGAAGCCCGGCAAGGTCAGGTCCGAACCCGCCGCGGAGCCTGCGCCGGACCGGCGCAGCGCGGCGCGGCTGGATGCCATCGACCGCAAGATCCTCACCCTGCTGCAACAGGACGCCACCCTGCCGCTGGAGGAGATCGCGACCCGCGTCGGCGCGTCGCGCACCCCGGTCTGGAACCGCATCCGCCGCCTGCGCGAGCGCGGTATCATTCGCGCGCAGGTCGCGCTGCTGGATGCCGAGGCGCTGGGGCTGGAGGCGTGTTTCTTCGTCCTGATCCGCACCGCCGAACATGACCCCGACTGGGCGCGGCGATTCCTCGACGCCGTGCGCGCCCGGCCCGAGGTGGTCGAGGCGCACCGGCTGGCGGGCGACATCGACTATCTGCTGAAGGTGCAGGTCCGCAACGCCCGCGCCTATGACCGCTTCTATCAGGCGCTGACGGCCGAGCTGCGGGTGCAGTCCGTCACCGCGCTGCTGTCAATGGAGCAGATGAAGGCCACCACAGCCCTGCCGGTTGACGGCTGAACGCGCGCCGCCCGCTCCGGGTGCTATCGCGGCCGTGTCCAGCCCTGAGGTCCGCGGCGACTTGCCCCCACATCCGCTGGCATGAGAACTGGCGGAACCCGCCCGACGTTCCCTTGACGCCGCGTCACCCCGCCCCGTCCGTCCGCCGGATCGCGGCGTGGATCGCGCGGGCCAGCTGGGCCTCGTCATAGGGTTTGGGCAGGAACTCCACGTTGTCGCTTTCCAGCGGCTCGCTGTCGGCGACATAGCCCGAACTCAGCAGTACCGGCAGGTCGGGCCGGGCGGTGCGAAGCCGGCGGGCGAGCGAGGGGCCGTCCAGATCGCCCGGCATCACGCAGTCGGCCAGCAGCAGGTCGATCCCGCCGGGGTCCAGCCCCGCGGCGGCGTCGGCGGAGTCGAAGACCTGCACCTCGCAGCCAAGCTCGACCAGCATCTCGTGCCCGACCTCGCGCAGGCGGTCGTTGTCCTCGACCAGCGCCACCTGCAGCCCGTCCAGCGACTGGGTTTCGGGCGTCGTGGACCCCGTCTCCTGCGCCGCCGCCTGCGTGTTGGGCGGCAGGTAGAGATGGATCGTCGTCCCCTGCCCCGGCGCGCTTTCGATCCGCATCCCGCCGCCGGACTGGCGCAGGAAACCATAGATCGAACTCAGCCCCAGACCCGTCCCCTTGTTCGGGGCCTTGGTGGTGAAGAACGGCTCCAGCGCGCGGGCCTGGGTCGCCGCGTCCATGCCGGTGCCGGTGTCCGTGACGGACAGGCGGATGAACTCGGCGCCGGCGGGCAGGTCCGCCGTTAGCGCCTCGTTCCCGTCCAGATGGATCAGCCGCGCCGCGACCGTCAGCGTTCCGCCGTCCGGCATAGCGTCCCGCGCATTCACAGCGAGGTTCACGATCGCCCCCTCGAACTGCGAGCCGTCCAGCCAGACCGGCGGCAGGTCCGGCGGGCAGTCGATCCGGGCGGTGACGGTCTCGCCCAGCACCCGCTCGAACAGCCCGCTGAGGCGGTCCAACTCGGCCGGGATGTCCAGATGGCGCGGCTGCAGCGACTGGCGGCGGGCAAAGCCCAGCAGGCGCTTGGTGAGATCCGCGCAGCTTTCCGCGGCCTGCATCGCAAGGCCCAGCCGCTGGCGGCTGCGCTCGTCCAGCTCTCCGGTGGACAGCACCCGGTCGAGCGAGCCGATGATGACTCCCAGCATGTTGTTGAAATCATGCGCCACGCCACCGGAAAGCTGGCCGATGGCCTCGAGCTTCTGGGCGTGGGTCAGCTGCTCCTCCAGCCGCTTGCGGCTGGTGATGTCGGTGACGACCCCATACAACACCGCGCCGCCATCCGCTGCGGTGCGCAGGTCGCCCCGCTCCAGCATCCAGCGCTCGCCGTCCTCGCAGACGATGCGGTATTCGATCTCGTAGCTGCCCGCCTCATCGACCGACCGGAATGCGGCGAGCAGCCGCGGCCGGTCGTCCTCGTGGACGCGGGGCAGCCAGTCGCCGTCCATCGAGACCTCCTCGGACAGCCCGCAGAGCGCGTGGGCCTTGCCGCCGACGAAGCGCCGGTCGGCCGGGTTGCGGCCTGCGGTGAACAGCGCCAGCGGCAGCGCCTCCAGCACCAGCGACTGCGAGACGAGGCTCCGCTCAAGCGCGCGGGCGACCTCGACCGTGCGGGCACGGACGGCTAGGTTCTCGGCCATCAGCCGACGCTCGGCCTCGGCCCGGCGGCGGATCTGCTGCTTCTGCTCGAAGAGCTGGGCGAAGACCTGCACCTTGGACTTCAGCACGATCGCCGGCACGGGCTTGAGGACATAGTCCACCGCGCCCGCCGCATAGCCCCGGAACTGGTGCTGGTCCTCCTTGTCAACGCCGGACAGGAAGATGATGGGGACGTGGCGGCTGCGTTCGCGCTGGCGGATCATTTCGGCGGTTTCGTAGCCGTCCATGACGGGCATCCGCACATCCAGCAGGATCACGGCGAAGTCGTGACGCAGAACCTGACGCAGCGCCTCGGCACCGGAGTTCGCGGTGATGACGGGATAGCCCAGATCGGCCAGCACGGCCTCGGCCGCGATCAGGTTGGCCCGGTCGTCATCGACGACGAGGATGGTGGGCGGCGTGTCGATGGCGGGACCGTCGAAGATCGGGTGGCGGCTTCTGGTTTGCGGCGGGGGCCCCTGCGAAGTCGGGTCGGATGGGTCGGCGTTTGTAGGCTCGGCGCCGGGCGGGCGCTCGTCCGGCTTGCTCCCCGCGTGAGCGTCGGTCGTATCGGCGCGGCGCGTCGGTTTGGCATTCGGCGCTGGAGGGCCGGTTCCGATGGCCGCCGCCGCCCCGGCCCGGTCGGGGGACGCCTCCGCGCCGCCCCCTTCCGCAGGCGCGGCGGCGCCGTCCCCTCGCTTCGCGGGCTTGCGCCCGCGGCGGGTCATGCGCTCCCTCCGTTGGTGCCTCGCCGCCGCTTGGTCCAGGTCCGCAGGACCGAGATCAGGTCCTCGCGGTCCACGGGCTTGGACAGGTAATCCGACGCCCCCGCCTCGAAGCAGCGGTCGCGGTCCTCCTGCATGGCCTTGGCGGTGACGGCGATCACCGGCAGATCGCGCAGCTGGTCCGAGCGGCGGATGCGGCGGATCACCTCGTAGCCGTCCATTTCCGGCATCATGATGTCCACGAGGGCGGCGGCGATGTCGGGGTTCTGCTCCAGCAGCTTCAGCCCCTCGGGTCCGCTTTCGGCGCTCAGCACCTGCAATCCGTAATCTTCCAGCAGCGCGGTCATCGAGAAGATGTTACGGATATCGTCGTCGATGACCAGCACCCGTTCGCCTTCCAGAACCTCGTCGCGCGGGCGGGCCGCGCCGATGGCCGAGCGGATGTCAGCGGGCAGGCTGTCCCAGCGCAGCCGCAGCCCGGCGGCGACGCGGTCCATCAGCAGCGCCGGATCGGGCTCGTCCGCGACGACCAGATCGGCACCGGAGCGCAGGACGAGGTCATGTTCCGCCGGTCCCGGCGCCTGCGCCAGTGACAGCAGGGCAAGCGGCGCATCGCCTGCGCGGGTGAGCGTCTTCAGCAGTTCGGCCAGCGGCGCGTCGAAGGAATGGGCCAGCACCACCAGCAGGTTGGCGGGCCGGTCCAGCGCCTCGGCCATGCCCGAGGGTGGCACCACGGTGAGGGCGATCCCCGCCAGCCGCTCCAGCATCGCCCGCAGCGCGGTGGCGGCGGGATCGCCGGGCTCGGCCACGAGGGTGACGGTCCAGCTGCTGCGGGCGGCCTGCTCACGCAGCTTGTCGAACACCTCGATCAGCCGCTCGCGGCTGACGGGCTTGCCGCTGTATTCGATGCCGCGCCCGCGAAGCTGCTGTTCGTCGTCCACGACCGAAATCAGATGGACGGGCACATGCCGCAGCTCGCGGTCGGTGGTGATCCGGTCCACCAGCGCCCAGCCGTCCACGTCGGGAAGCTGGATGTCGAGGCTGATCGCGTCCGGCGATTGCTGGCGGATGACCGAGGGCAGTTCGCGCCCGCGCGAGACGATCACCCCGTCGAAACCGCGCTCGTCCGCGATGTCCAGAAGGATGCGGGCGAAGACCGGATCATCCTCCACAATGGCAACCAGCGGGCGTGAAGGATCGCGGGGCGTGGGCATGGTAGCGGTGGCAACCGGGCCCTCCTCATCGGCCGGTGCCGGGCGCGGTGGCGGGCTGGCCGTCAGCGGCGGCTCGGCGGGGCGGTTCGCGTTCTCGGACACAGGCGGCTGGGCGGGGGCGGGATCGGCGCCCTCGTCCCGCCCTGCCTTGGCCTCCCCGCCTTCCTGCCGCTCGGTTTCGGGCGCGGCAAGCTGGCGCGGCGCGACCTGTGTCATCCCGGCGGGACGGGTGCCCGCATCCTCCTCCAGCCCCGATTCGAGCGGCAGATACAGCGTGAAGGTGCTGCCCTGCCCCGGCGTGCTGACGAGGTTGATCTCTCCCCCAAGCAGCAGCGCCAGTTCGCGGCTGATCGACAGCCCCAGCCCGGTGCCGCCATAGCGGCGCGAGGTGGTGCCGTCGGCCTGCTGAAACGCCTCGAAGATCACCTGCTGCTGGGCGGGCTGCACGCCGATGCCGGTGTCCGACACCGCGAAGGCCACCACCCGCCCCGCGCCCGACAGCCGCGCGTTGCGGAAGCCCGCGTCGGCCGCGGCCTGCGTCACCGACAGCGTGACGCCGCCCTTCTCGGTGAACTTGAAGGCGTTCGACAGCAGGTTCTTGAGGATCTGCTGCAGCCGCATGGCGTCGGTCGCCATCGTCGCCGGCAGGGCCGGGTCGATCTCGATGCGGAAGTCGAGGCCCTTCTGCTCGCCCACCTCGCGGAACTGGCGGTCCATCTGATGCGCGAAGTCGTCGAAGCGCATCGCGTCCACATCCAGCACGACCGTCCCGCTTTCGATCTTGGACAGGTCGAGGATGTCGTTGATCATCCGCAGCAGGTCGGCGCCGGAGTCGTGGATCGTCTGGGCCTGCTGCACCTGCCTGTCGTTCAGGTTGCCGCGGTTGTTGTCGGCCAGCAGCTTGGACAGGATCAGCAGGCTGTTCAGCGGCGTGCGCAGCTCGTGGCTCATGTTGGCCAGGAACTCGGACTTGTATTTCGAGGTCAGGGCAAGCTGGGTCGCCTTGTCCTCCAGCTCCTCGTTCTTGCCGCGCAGGGCTTCCTGCTGGTGGCGCAGCATCTCCTCGGATTCGCGCATCCGGGTGGCCTGTTCCTCCAGCCGGGCGTTGGTGGATTGCAGCTCGTGCTGCTGGGTCTGCAATTCCCCGGCCAGCATCTGCGACTGGCTCAGCAGGGTTTCCGTCTTCATCGAGGCGCTGATGGTGTTCAGCACGATGCCGATGCTTTCGACCAGCTGATCGAGGAAATCGAGATGGACCGAGGTGAAGCGGCTGAACGAGGCCAGTTCGATCAGCGCCATCACCTGTCCCTCGAACAGGACCGGCACCACGACGATATTGAGCGGCGATCCCTCGCCCAGACCCGAGCGGATGCGGACGTAATCGCCCGGCACGTTGGTCAGCAGGATGCGCTGCTTTTCGACGGCGCATTGGCCCACCAGCCCCTCGCGCGGGCGGATTCGGGCCGACAGGTGCCGCCGCTCGGTCATCGCGTAGGTGGCGGCAAGCTCATAGACCTCGCCCTCGGCCGCGTCGTCGCGCGACAGCCAGATCGCGCCGTGCTGGGCCTCGATCAGCGGCGCGATGCCGGACAGCAGCAGGTTGCAGACCGCTTCCAGATTGCGCTGGCCCTGCATGAGCCGGGTGAAGCGGGTCAGGTTGGTCTTCAGCCAGTCCTGCTGTTCGTTGTATTCGGTCGTGGTCCGCAGGTTGCCGATCATGCGGTTGACGTTGTCCTTGAGCGCCGCGACCTCGCCGTTCGCTTCCACGGTGATGGTGCGGGTCAGATCGCCCTCGGCCACGGCGGTCGCCACCTCGGCGATGGCGCGGACCTGCGTGGTCAGGTTCGCCGCCAGCTGGTTCACGTTGTCGGTGAGATCGCGCCAGAGGCCGGACGCCCCCGGCACCCGCGCCTGTCCGCCCAGCTTGCCTTCGACCCCCACCTCGCGGGCGACGTCCGTCACCTGATCGCCGAAGGTCGCCAGCGTGTCGATCATGCCGTTGATCGTCTCGGCGAGTTCGGCCATCTCGCCCTTGACGTCCAGCGTCAGCTTGCGCTTGAGATCGCCATTCGCGACGGCGGTGACGACGCGGGCGATGCCGCGCACCTGGTTGGTCAGGTTGTCGGCCATCAGGTTGACGTTGTCGGTCAGGTCCGCCCATGTCCCGCCGACGCCCGCGACCTGCGCCTGTCCGCCCAGCCGCCCCTGCGTGCCGACCTCGCGCGCGACCCGCGTCACCTCGGATGCGAAGCCGTTGAGCTGGTCCACCATCGTGTTGATGGTGTTCTTCAGCTCCAGGATCTCGCCCCTGGCATCGACGGTGATCTTCTTGGACAGATCGCCCCGCGCGACGGCGGTGGTGACTTCCGCGATGTTGCGGACCTGCCCGGTCAGATTGGTGGCAAGGCCGTTCACGTTCTCGGTCAGGTCGCGCCAGGTGCCCTCGACGCCCTCGACGCGCGCCTCGCCGCCCAGCTTGCCGTCGGTGCCGACCTCGCGGGCGACCCGCGTAACCTCGGACGCGAAGCGGTTGAGCTGGTCCACCATCGTGTTGATGGTGTCCTTCATCTCCTGCATCTCGCCCTGAACGGTGACGGTGATCTTCTTGGACAGATCGCCCCGCGCCACGGCGGTCGTGACTTCGGCGATGTTGCGGACCTGACCGGTCAGGTTCTCGGCCATCTGGTTCACGTTGTCGGTGAGATCCTTCCACGTGCCGGCGACGCCCTCGACACGGGCCTGCCCGCCCAGCTTGCCCTCGGTCCCGACCTCGCGGGCAACGCGCGTCACCTCGGACGCGAAGGCGGAAAGCTGGTCCACCATCGTGTTCATGGTGTTCTTCAGTTCGAGAATCTCGCCCTTGGCATCGACGGTGATCTTCTTGGACAGATCGCCCCGCGCGACAGCGGTCGTGACCTCGGCAATCTCGCGCACCTGGCTGGTGAGGTTGGTGGCGAGGCCGTTCACGTTCTGGGTCAGCTTGCGCCATGTCCCGGCGACCCCCTCGACCTCGGCCTGCCCGCCCAGGATGCCGTCGGTCCCGACCTCGCGGGCGACACGCGTGACCTCGGACGCGAAGGAGGAGAGCTGGTCCACCATCGTGTTGATGACCTGCTTGATCTGCAGGATCTCGCCCTCGGCCTCGACCGTGATCTGCTGGGTCAGGTCGCCCGAGGCGATCGCGGTCGCGACCTTGCTCACGTCGCGCAGCTGGATCGTCAGGTTCCCGGCCATGCCGTTCACGCTGTCGGTCAGGTCGCGCCACGTGCCGGCGACGCCGTCCACGCGGGCCTGACCGCCGAGCTTGCCCTCGGTCCCGACCTCGCGGGCGACGCGCGTCACCTCGGATGCAAAGGCGTTGAGCTGGTCCACCATCGTGTTGACGGTGGCCTTCAGGTCAAGCAGCTCGCCATGCACATCGACGGTGATCTTGCGGCTCAGATCGCCCCGCGCGACGGCGGTGGTCACATCGGCGATGTTGCGAAGCTGCCCGGTCAGGTTCGACGCCATCGAGTTGACGTTGTCCGTCAGGTCCTTCCAGGTGCCCTGCGCCCCTTCGACCTTCGCCTGCCCGCCCAGTTGGCCGGCGGTCCCGACCTCGCGCGCGAGCCGCGTCACCTCGGACGAGACGGTGGCGAGATGTTCGACCATCCCGTTGACCGCATCCACGCTGGCCCGCAGATCGCCGGCCAGCGGGCGGCCGCCGATCTCGGTCGGGACGGATTGCGACAGGTCCCCGCGCGAGACGGCGCGGATCACGTTCAGCATCGTCTCGTTCTGCGCCGCCACGCCCTCGACCAGCCGGTTCACGCAGGTGACGGCCCCGCGCCAGTTCCCCTCGGCCCCGTCGATATGCGCCCGCTCGCGCGTGCGGCCGTCCACGATCACGTCGTGATGGATGCGGGTCAGTTCCTCGGTCAGCGCCTCGGCCATGTCCACGACGTCGTTGAAGGCGTGGGCCATGAAGGCGTCGTCGCCTTCCATGTCGGTCGGCATGCGGACCGAGAAGTTGCCCCGCCGCAGCGCCCGCATGGCGACCAGAAGCTGCTTGTCGATGGCCGAGAGGGAGTCGGGGATCAGGGTCTGGCGGGGCATGGGCGGTCCTGGCGAACGTTGCGGGCAGGCAGGCGGGGTAGCGTTCAGGCGGGGGCGTTCAGGCGGGCTTCGCGGACGCGGGCGGCGGCATCCTGCAACGCCTGCGTCAGCCGGTCGGGCATGCAGGGCTTTTCGAGGATGGCGACCGGGTTCAGCGCGCGGACCTCGGGATCGTCGCCGATGCTGATATCGCCCGAGATGAACAGGATCGCGGTGCCGCGGGCGGCGAGCGAACGGGCCACGTCCAGCCCGCTGCTGCCCTTGAGGTTGATGTCCACCAACGCCAGATCAGGGGGCGCGGCGGCGGCCTTGTCGATGGCATCCTGCGCAGTGCGGGCGACGCCCAGGACGCTGAGCCCCGCATCCTCGACGATGTCGGCGAGGAACATCGACACCAGCACCTCATCTTCGGCGATCAGGACGGAAAGGGCGGCGGGCGCGGTCATCTGTGAGTTTTCCATTCGAGAATTGTCGCGCGTAACTATCCGTTCAGACGAGGTTTCGCCATAGCCAAGCATCGCAGGCCCCACGGGCGCCCCAAGGCGTTGCGGCGTGGCTTTGGCCCGGCCATCGGCCGCGCGTCAGCGGAACAGCACCAGCGATCCGGGCGACCAGCTGACACGGACGCGGGTGCCCACGTCCGGCACCTCGCGTCCGAAGACGTTGCGCATCGAGATGCGGACCTCGTGCGGGATGCCGTCATAGGCGTCCGAGCCGTCCATGATGACGTCGTAATAGGTCATGTCGCCGTAATAGACGACCTCGTCGATGACCCCTCCGTTCACGCGCCCGGTCGCCTCGGCATTCGCCGCCAGCAGCGTCGCCGCCTCGGGCCGGAAGCCGATGCTGGGGCCGGGATCGCCCGGATCGGCGCGGCTGACGTTCCGGGCCGGAATCTCCACCGTGCCGAAGCCGGGGACGGCGACGGTGACATGCTCGGCCGTCTCGCCGAGGATGCGGGCGGGCATGAAGTTCATCACGCCAATGAAATCCGCGACCCGGCGGCTGGCGGGGCGGGCATACAGCGCCTCGGGGCCGTCGAGCTGGGCGATCTGTCCCTCGAACATCACGGCGATGCGGTCGGACATGACCAGCGCCTCCTCCTGGTCGTGGGTGACCAGAACGAAGGTGATGCCGACCTGCCGTTGCAGCTTGATGAGCTCCACCTGCATCTGCTCGCGCATCTTGCGGTCAAGCGCCGACAGCGGCTCGTCCAGCAGCAGCACCTTGGGCTTCAGGATCAGCGCGCGGGCCAGCGCCACCCGCTGCCGCTGGCCGCCCGACAGCGCATGGGCGGCGCGCTTGCCGTAGCCGCGCAGGCCGACCATCTCCAGCGCCTCCTCGACCGCCGCCGCCTTCTCGGCCCGCGAGCGGGGATCGCGGCGCAGGCCGAAGCCCACGTTCTCGGCCACGGTCAGGTGCGGGAAGATGGCGTAGGACTGGAACACCATGTTCGTCGGCCGCACGTTGGCGGGCACGTTCGCCATGTCCTTGCCATCGACCAGCACGACGCCGGACCCGATATCCTCGAATCCCGCGATGGTCCGCAGCAGCGTGGTCTTGCCGCAGCCGGACGGCCCGAGGAGCGAGAAGAACTCGCCTTCCCGGATGGTCAGGTCGATGCCGCGCAGCGCGTGATAGTCGCCGAAGTATTTCTGCACGCCCCTGCATTCGATCATCGGGCGCCGGTCGGCGAGCGAGGGCCGCGGCGGGGTGCCCGAGCGGCCCTGCGGGATGGTCTGGGGGGCGGTCACAGGAAGCCTCCGCTATCGGTCTGGCCGGTGCGGGCGACGCCGCGGCGGCGGAAATATTCGGCGAGCGTCACCAGCGCAATCGACATCACAACCAGCACGGTCCCCAGCGCCATGATCATCGGGATCGACTTGGGAAAGCGCAGCTGGCTGAAGATGTAGGTCGGCAGCGTCGGCTGGTTGCCGGCGAGGAAGAAGGCGATGATGAACTCATCAAGGCTGATCGTGAAGCTCATCAGCAGGGCCGAGATGATGCCCGGCATGACCAGCGGCAGGATGACCAGCCGGAACGCGCTCCACTTCGTCTCGCCGAGGTCGTAGGCGGCCTCCTCCAGCGACCGGTCGAGGCTGGAGAAGGCCGTGGACAGGATCGCGATGGCATAGGGCATGCAGATCAGCGTGTGGCCGAGGATCACGGTGAGGATCGACAGGCTCAGCCCCGCCGCCAGCAGCACCACCAGCAGCGACATGGCGACGATGATTTCCGGCAGCACCAGCGGCAGCATGATCAGGCCCATGATCGGGCCGCGACCCGGAAAGCGGAACCGGGTCGAGGCGCGGGCCGCGAAGATGCCGAGGCAGGTCGCCAGCACCGAGGCGGAAACCGCGATGATGAGCGAATTCAGCAGCGCCTGCCGCAGCGCCGCGTTCTGGACCATCTGGCCGAACCATTCGGTCGTGAAACCCTGCAACGGGAAGGCGATTACGGTGGCATTGTTGAACGCGAAGATCGGCAGCAGGGCGATGGGCGCATAGAGGAACGCCAGATAGAGGACCGCATAGACCCGCAGCCCCGATCCCTGAAACCGCCTCATGCCCGCACCCGCAGGAACCGGCGGTTGAGCCACAGGAACACCATGCTCAGCGCCGCAACCACCGCCATCGAGCTGATCGCGATGGCCGAGCCGAGCGGCTTGTTGTCGATATCCAGCATCTGCGCCTGAATCATGTTCGCCACCATCGGGATCTTGCCGCCGCCGATCACCGTGGGCGTGACGTAATCCCCGATGGTCGGGATGAACACGATCAGCACCGCCGCGACCACGCCCGGCATCGCCAGCGGAAGGGTCACGCGCCAGAAGGTCATCAGCCGGCTCTCGCCGAGGTCGCGTCCCGCCTCCAGCAGCGCGCGGTCGATCTTTTCCAGCGCGACATAGATCGGCAGGATCGCGAAGGGCGCATAGGAATGGCTGAGCGTCAGGACGATGGACCCGGTGTTATAAAGCAGGAATTGCAGCGGCTGCTCGATCAGCCCGACGCTTTTCAGGCCCGAATTGATGACGCCGTTATAGCCGAGGATCACCTTCCACAGGAACACGCGGATCAGGTAGCTGGTCCAGAACGGAATGGTGATGAGGAAGATCCACATCGCCTTGCGCTCGGACGCGACGACGAAGGACAGGAAATAGGCCACCGGAAAGGACAGCGCCACGGTGAACAGCGTCACCAGCCCCGCCACCCACAGCGAGCGCAGCAGGATGGTGCGGAAGATCGGATCGGTCCAGGTGGCGACGTAATTCTCGACCGTGAACTCGCGGACGATGGTCAGGTAGCCGTCCTTGAAGAACGAGAAGGCGAGGATCGTCAGCAGCGGCACCGCCAGCAGCAGGATCGCGTAAAGCAGCGGTGGCGCGATCAGGCGCAGGCCCTGCCCCGCCTCCGTGCTGTTGCCTGCCGCCATTCCGCCGTCCCGCCCCCTGAACCCCGGCCATGGATTCCACAGTCGCGGGCAAAGGAAAAGACGCATTTGCGCGACCTTGCGGCACGCGCGCGCGGACGTTGCGCGATGTCCCCAGATTTCGGGGCCCGCCCGCAACGTCCCCGTGGACAGAAGGGGGGCGCAAATGCAATCTGCCGGCGGAAAGGCGGGCGAACGGCTGGGTCAATGCCGCGCCCGCGACAGAGGAGGATATCACTTGACCGACAAGACCAGACTCGACCGCCGCAAGTTCCTGACCACGGCCTCGGTCGGCGGCGCGGCAATGGCTGCGGGCACTACGCTTGCCGCCCCGGCCATCGCGCAGGAAATGCCCACCATCAACTGGCGCGTCGCCTCGTCCTTCCCGAAGTCGCTTGAGACGATCTATGGCAGCGGCGTGGACGTGTCCGAGCGGGTCGCCGCGGCGACCGACGGCAAGTTCACCCTGCAGGTCTTCGCCGCGGGCGAGATCGTCCCCGGCCTGCAGGCCATCGACGCCGCCACCGACGGCACGGTCGAGGCCGCGAACTCGGTCGGCTATTACAGCTGGGGCAAGGACCCGGCCTTCGCCGCCGGGGCCGACCTGCCCTTCACCTTCAATGCGCGCGGCAAGGCGGCCTACAACTATCACGGCGGCGGGATCGACGCCTACAACCAGTTCCTGGCCAGTCACGGCCTGATCTGCTTCCCCTGCGGCAACACCGGCGTCCAGATGGGCGGCTGGTATCGGCGCGAGGTGAACAGCCTCGCCGACATGCAGGGGCTGAAGATGCGGATTTCCGGCCTCGCCGGGCGCGTTGTCGAGAAGCTGGGCGTGGTGCCGCAGCAGCTCGCGGGCGGCGACATCTATCCGTCGCTGGAACGCGGGACCATCGACGCGGCCGAGTGGGTCGGCCCCTATGACGACGAGAAGCTGGGCTTCCAGAAGGTCGCGCCCTACTACTACTATCCGGGCTTCTGGGAAGGCGGGCCGACCGTCGGCATGTTCTTCAACATGGCGAAATACAACGAACTGCCCGAGGTTTATAAGGCGATCCTGCGGACGGCCTGCCAGGCGACCGACCTGAACACGCTGGCGGAATACGACTTCAAGAACCCCGGTGCGCTGAAGCGGCTGGCGCAGACCGGCGCCCAGCTTCGCGCCTTCCCCGAGGACGTGATGCAGGCCGGCTTCGACGCCTCGCGCCAGGTCTATGACGAGCTGTCGGCCGAGAACGCCGAGTTCAAGCGCATGTGGGACGCGCAAAAGCCGTTCCTGAGCGACTGGTTCCTCTACAGCCAGACGGCGGAATACACCTTCGACACGATGATGATGATCCAGCAGCGTAACGGCAAGCTGGGGGCCTGAGCCGGCTTCCATCCGAACCGAGACAAATGCGAACCGCCGCCCTTCGGGGCGGCGGTTTTCATTTGGGAAACGGTAGAGCCGACCACTGAAAAGGGCGACCGAAGGCCGCCCTTTCGTCGATCGCTCAGTTGGCGGGCGCGACCAGACCCGGAGGCGGACCGCCCGGCCCCGAGACCCCCGCGCCTGCCGCGGGCATCGTCGCCGGGGCTTCCGGCGCATCGGTCGCCGGAGCGCCGAAGTCGGGCGGAGTGCCCAACCCGCCAAGGCCGCCAGTCGGCGCCGGAGCCGCATCGGTCGCCGCAGGCGCAGGCGCCCCGAAGTCCGGCGGGCTGCCCAGCCCGCCGAGCCCTCCGGCGGGGGCCGGAGCCGGAGCGTCGGCCCCCGTCGGTGCGGGCGCGCCGAAGTTCGGCGGTGCGCCCAACACGCCCAATCCACCCGCAGGCGCGGCTCCGGGCGCGTCCGTTGCGGCAGGCGCTGGCGCACCGAAGTTCGGCGGGCCGCCAAGCCCGCCGAGCCCGCCCGAGGGCGGAGCGCCCGGTGCGGCAGGGGTTGCGGGCTGGCCGAACGGGCTGCCGCTCAGGCCGCCGAGGCCGCCGAGGCCGCCCAGACCCCCGCCACCGCCCGGCAGACCCATCGGGATCTCGATCTTCACGTTCGAGGTGTCGATCGCCGGGCCCTTGTAGTGCATGACCATGCCGGGGAACAGTATCACCACCGCGATCATCGCGACCTGGATAACGACGAACGGCACTGCGCCCCAGTAGATCTGACCGGTGCGCACCGGCTCCATCATCAGCCCCGTGACCTTGTCCTTGTAGGGCGCCTTGGGCGCGACCGACCGCAGGAAGAACAGCGAGAAGCCGAAGGGCGGGTGCATGAACGAGGTCTGCATGTTCACCGCCAGGATCACCCCGAACCAGATCAGGTCGATCCCGAGGCTTTCCGCCGCGGGGGCCAGCAGCGGCACGATAATGAAGGCCAGCTCGAAGAAATCGAGGAAGAACGCCAGCAGGAACACCAGGATTGAGACGACGATCAGGAACCCGTATTCGCCGCCCGGCAGGCTGGTCAGCAGATGCTCGACCCAGATATGCCCGTTGACCCCGTAGAAGGTCAGCGAGAAGACCCGCGCGCCGACCAGGATGAACATGACGAAGGCCGACAGCCGCGTGGTGGACGCCAGCGCCTGCGGGATCACCCCGCCGCCCAGCCGGCCCTTGGCGGCCGCCAGCACCAGCGCCCCGACCGCGCCCATCGCCCCGCCTTCGGTCGGCGTCGCGATGCCAAGGAAGATCGTGCCCAGCACCAGGAAGATCAGCGCCAGCGGCGGGATCAGCACGATGATGACCTGCTGCGCCAGCCGGCTCATCAGGTTGACGCCCAGCCTGCGGTCCAGCAGCGCCACGACATAGATCACGATCACCGCCAGCGCGGGCCCGATGATGTCCGCGCTGGTGCCCTGCGTCGGATACAGCCAGCGCCACGCCAGCCAGCTCATCGCAACCGTCGCGAGGATCGCGACCAGCAGCGAGGTCACGCCCGAGCCGAGCGTCCGCGCCTCTTTCGGCAGCGCCGGCATCGACGCTGGGCGGATGATCGACATGACGAAGACGTAACCCAGATAGAGGCCGGTCAGCACCATGCCGGGGATCAACGCGCCCTTGTACATGTCGCCCACGGACCGGCCGAGCTGGTCGGCCAGCACGATCAGGACCAGCGACGGCGGGACGATCTGCGCCAGTGTGCCCGACGCGGCGATCACGCCGGATGCGAGCCGCCGGTCATAGCCGTAGCGCAGCATGATCGGCAGCGAGATCAGCCCCATTGCGATGACGGACGCCGCGACGACGCCCGTGGTCGCGGCCAGCAGCGCGCCCACGATGATGACCGCATAGGCGAGCCCGCCCCGGATCGGGCCGAAAAGCTGGCCGATGGTGTCCAGCAGATCCTCGGCCATACCGGATTTCTCCAGCACGATCCCCATGAAGGTGAAGAATGGGATCGCCAGCAGCGTCTCGTTCGACAGCAGCCCCCACAGCCGGTCCGGCATCGCCTGCAGAAGCGGCCAGGACAGGTTGATCGTGCCGCCCGACAGCGGCGCAAGCTCGACCCCGATGACGAAGAACAGCAGCCCGTTCGCCGCCAGCGCGAAGGCGACCGGATAGCCGAACAGCAGGAAGAACACGAGCGAGGCGAACATGATCGGGGCCATGTTCTGCGCAATCAGTTCCATGATCATGCGCGCGGCTCCCCATCGCGGTCGTCCTTGCGGCGGGGGCCGTTCGGGTCCGTGTAGTTGCGGTTATGGTCCAGCGGGTGGTCGATCATCTCGTCCGTCACCGGATGGTCGGGGCTGGCGAAGCCCGCCTCGGACAGCAGCGATTCGTCGATCTCGACCTCTCCATGGGCCGAGAAGGCGGCCTGCGTGTCGGGGATCAGCCCGCGCATCACGGCGATCTTCTTGATGATCTCGGACAAAGCCTGGAAGAACAGCAGCGTGAAGCCCGCCACCAGCAGCGCCTTGGCCGGCCACAGGATCAGCCCGCCCGCGTTCATCGACCGCTCGCCCGACAGGATCGAGCGTTCCAGCCACGGCACCATCAGCCACAGCATCAGGACGACGAAGGGCAGCAGGAACAGCACATGGCCGATCAGGTCGATCCAGTGCTGGGTGCGGCGCGAGCGGGCCCCATAGATGATGTCGATGCGGATATGCTCGTTCTCCAGCAACGTGTAGGCCGCCGCCAGCAGGAACGCCGCCCCATAGAGATACCATTGCAGTTCCAGCCAGGCGTTGGACGAGATCGACCAGACCTTGCGGATGATCGCGTTCCCCGCACTGACCAGCACGGCCACGAGGATCAGCCAGCTGACCCCCCGTCCGAGGACTGTGTTCACGCGATCGACCACGCGCGAGAAGCCCAGAAGGGCGCCCATGTCACTTCCCCCTCGATTCCTGGGATATCCGCTCTTGGCCGATGCCCGGACTGGGGCCGCTTTCCGGCCCCCGATTTGAGATTGTGCGATAACACCAATCCGCCCCTGCCGGTCAACAATCTTGCGGCCCGCAGACGCGAGTTTCATTGCGTCAGCGCTTTCTGGCGGTCCGCCGGGCGAGGCTTTAGACAGGCACAATGATCCGCCCCACGCGCACCAGTTCCGTCCCGATCCGGCCTTTCCGCGCTGCCTTGCGCGCGGGTGCGCTCTGCGCCGCGGCGCTGCTTCACGCCACGCAAGCGGGGGCGCTGGTGGCCCCGGTCCCGGCCGGCGTCGCCGGCTCGCCTGCGGCGGACCAGAGCCTGACCGTCTGGATGCGCGATCCGATCCGCACGCTCGATCCGCAACGCTCGGGCGATGCGGTGTCGGATCAGGCGATCCGGCTGCTGTTCGAGGGGCTCTACCGCCCCGGCCCGGATGGCGCGCCGCGTCCCGGCGCGGCGCTGCGGCACGAGACATCGGCCGATGGGCTGACATGGACCTTTCACCTGCGTCCCGATGCCGTCTGGTCGGACGGCACCCCCGTCACGGCGGGCGATTTCGTCACGGCCTTTCGCCGCCTTGCCGATCCGGTGCTCGGCTCGGACGGCGCGTGGTTTACGCAGGCGATGGGGCTGCGCGGCGCCGATCAGGTGGTGCGCGGCGCGGCGCCCGTGACCGATCTCGGCGTCGAGGCGGTAGACGAGTCGACGCTGCGCCTGCACCTGACCGCGCCCGCGCCGTGGCTGGACAAGGCGGTGATGCGGATCTGGACCTTCCCGGTGCCCGCCGCAAAGCTGCAACAGGCTGCGGTGGACGGCGCGGACTGGGCCGCGCCCGAACGGATCGTGGGGAACGGCCCCTTCGTGCTGACCAGCCGCGACAGCGACTCCGCGCCCGCCCGCGCGGGCTTCGCGCCGTCTCCCGACTGGCACGGCGCCGCCTCGGTCCGCCTGCAAGGGATCGCGCTGGAGACCGGGGGCGAGCCCGCGCGCGCCCTCTCGCGCTTCGATGCGGGCGAGGTCGATCTGATGGCCGTGCCGGGGCCGCTGTTTGCGGACTGGTCCGAAGGGCGCAAGGACGCGGCAAGCGCCCTGCCGCGCGGCTGCACCAACGCGCTGATCGTGAACCTTGCCGACCCCGCGCCCGGCGCGCTTGCGACCGAGCCGTTGCAGAACCCGGCCATCCGCCGCGCCCTGTCGCTGGCGATCGACCGCGAGGCGATCGCGGCCGCGCTGGGCGGTGGGCAGACCCCCGCAGATGGCTGGGTGCCGCCCTCGCTGGCGGGCTTCACCGCATCGGAGGCACCGGATGCTCCGCTCGATCAGCGCCGCGCCGAGGCACAGGCGTTGCTGACCGCCGCCGGGATCACCCCCGACTCGCCGCTGCGGCTGACCCTGCGCTACAACAGCTCGCCCCAGCACGAGGCGACAGGCCGGCAGATCCGCGCCGACTGGAAGCCGCTGGGGGTCGAGCTGAAGCTGGTCCACGCCCCCTGGGCCGACCATGCCGACGTGCTGAAGGCGGGCGATTTCCAGCTTGCGCGGTTCGGCTGGTGCGCCGACGTGAACGACGCGGCGGGCTTCCTGCGCTATTTCCGCCCGGACGGAGCCAATCCCGGCAGCTTCGCCCACGCCGAATACGACCGGCTGACCGCCGAGGCGGCCTCCGCCGCCGACCCTGCCCCGCTTCAGACGCGGGCCGACGCGATCCTGCGGGACGAGCTGCCGCTGATCCCGCTCTATCACTACGCCGCGCCGATGCTGGTCGCCCCTGACCTGCGCGGGCTCGCGCGGGGCGACGCCATGGGCGGCTGGTCGGGGCAGGACATCTGGCGGGCCGAATAGGGCTTTTGTCCCCCTGTCCCGCATGGCAGGTTCCGCGCCGATGCGAGAAGAGGAAGGACAGTGACATGAAACTGGTGCGCTTTGGCGACAGCGGGGCCGAACGGCCCGGTCTGGTGGATGACGAAGGCCGGGTGCGCGACCTGTCCGCCCATGTGGACGATATCGCCGGCGACGTGCTGACGCCCGCCGGTCTCGCCCGGCTGGCCGATCTGGATGTCTCGACCCTGCCGCTCGTGGACGGCAAGCCCCAGTCAGGCCTGCGGCTCGGCCCCTGCGTCGGCCGCGTCGGCAAGTTCCTCGCCATCGGCCTCAACTACGCGAACCATGCGGCCGAGGCGAACCTGCCGATCCCGGCCGAGCCGATCATCTTCACCAAGTGGACCAGCTGCATCAGCGGCCCGGATGACGACGTGATCCTGCCGCCCGGCTCGACCAAGCTCGACTGGGAGCTGGAACTGGGCATCGTCATCGGCACCCCCGCGAGCCGCGTGGACGAGGCGCAAGCGCTCGACCATGTCGCCGGCTACTGCATCGTCAACGACGTGAGCGAACGGGAATGGCAACTGGAGCGCGGCGGAAGCTGGGACAAGGGCAAGGGCCATGACAGCTTCGGTCCCATCGGCCCGTGGATGGTGACGGCGGACGAGATCACCGATCCGGGCCGGCTGGCGATGGAGCTGACGGTCGATGGCGTGACGCGCCAGCAGGGCACGACCGCGAACCTGATCTTCTCCGTCGCGAAGATCGTCAGCTACTGCTCGCGCTTCACCACGCTGCAACCGGGCGACGTCATCACCACCGGCACCCCGGCGGGCGTCGGCATGGGCTACAAGCCGCCGGTCTTCCTGCGCGCAGGTCAGGTGATGCGGCTGGAGATCGCGGGTCTCGGCGTCCAGACCCAGCGCGTCGTTCAGGGCTGAGGCACCGCTTCCGCCCTCGCCGGGCTGCCGGCGGGGGCGAAGGACTCGATCCACGCGATCTGGCGCGGCAGGCTGTGGCTTTTGAGATCATAGCCGGCAAGGATCGTCTCGCGCGCGGCCTGCCGCAGACGGTCCGCGTCGGGATCGCCTGCCAGCGCGCGGATCAGCGCCGCTTCCAGCGCCGGGCGGTCGAAGAACGGCACCAGGCGCCCGTTCTCACCGTCGCGGACCAGTTCGCGCACCGGCGCGGTGTCCGACGCGACGACCAGCGCCCCGGCCGCCATCGCCTCGGTCAGCGACCAGCTGAGCACGAAGGGATAGGTCATGTAGCAATGGACACGGGCCAGTTGCAGCAGCGACAGGTAATCCGCATAGGCCACGCGGCCGAGGAAATGCACGCGGTCCAGCGGCAGGGCATCGCCCAATTCCGCCAGCATCTTGGCTTTCCAGCTTTCGGCCTCCTTGGGTTTGGCCCCGTAGCTCACCCCGTCGCCGCCGACCAGCACCACCTGCGCCTCCGGCCGCTCGGCCAGCACGCGCGGCAGCGCCCGCATGAAGACGTGGAAGCCGCGATAGGGCTCCAGCGAGCGCGAGACGTAGCTGACGACCTCGTTCCCCGCCCGCAGCACACGCCCGTTCGGCAGCGTCAGCGTCGCCGCCGGGTTGGGGCGCAGCTTGTCGGTGTCGATCCCGTCATGGATCGTCGTCAGCTTGCCGCGCAGTTCCGGGGGAAAGCTGTCCAGCTGATAGCGGGTCGGCACGATCCCGGCATCGGCCTGCACCAGCGCCTGCACCAGATGGGCCGAGCGCGCGATGGTCGAGACGCGGGATTCGTCGGTCGCGGGGTTGATTTCCGGGTCGAAGCCGACATCGTGGCCGCGTGTGCGATACATGAGTTCGGCATAGACCAGCAGCTTCGCGTCGGGCCAGATCTCGCGCAGGAACAGCGTCTCGCCCCAGCCGGAATGGCCGAGGATCACGTCCGGCGCATAGCCGTGCCGATCGCGCAGCGCCCGTGCGCCCCGCGCCGCCAGCCAGCCGCGTTCGGCCATTTCGGCATAGGTGCGGCCCAGCGGATGGCTGACGGTGGGCCTCGGCGGGGTCGCGTAGCGGGCCACCCGCACCGGCGAGGGGCGGCGGTTCTCCTGATCCGTCAGGGCCATGACGTCATGGCCCCGCGCGGCCAGCGCCGGAGCGATATGGGGAAACTGGCCGGGGAAATTCTGGTGGACGAACAGGATCTTCACGGAAGATCCTTGATCGCTTTGACATCCGTGTCCACCGGGAAGGCCGCCGCCATGAGCGCGCGGGTGTAGTCGCTGGAGGGGTTGTCGAACACCTGCCGGGTCGATCCCTGCTCGACCACCTCGCCCGCCCGCATCACCATGATCTGGTGCGCCATCGCCCGGACCACCCGCAGGTCGTGGCTGATGAACAGGAAGGCGAGCCCGTATTTCCGCTGGAGCCCGCGCAGCAGCTCCACGATCTGCACCTGCACGGTCATGTCCAGCGCGCTGGTCGGCTCGTCCAGAACCACCACCTTGGGCCGCAGGATCATCGCCCGCGCCACCGCAATCCGCTGCCGCTGCCCGCCTGAGAATTCATGCGGATAACGGTCCATCGCGGCGGGGTCCAATCCGACCTCGGCCATGATCTCGGCCACCATCTCGCGCCGGTCGCGGCCCTTCTCGACGCCGTGGACACCCAGGCCTTCGGCGATGATCTGGGCGGCGGTCATGCGCGGCGACAGGCTGCCGAACGGGTCCTGGAACACGATCTGCATGTCGCGGCGCAGTTCGCGCAGGCGGCGGGCGGGCCATGTCTGGATGTCCTGCCCCATGTAGAGGATCGGGCCATTGCTCTCGATCAGCCGCATGATCCCCAGCGCGAGCGTCGTCTTGCCGGACCCGGATTCGCCCACGATCCCCAGCGTCTCGCCCGCGCGGACGCTGAAGGTCGCGCCGTTGACAGCCTTGATGTGGCCCACGGTGCGGCGCAGGAAGCCGCGCTTGATCGGGAACCAGACCTTGAGATCGCGGGTCGCCACGACCTCGGGCGCATCGTCGAGGATCGGGTCGGCGGTCCCCCTCGGCTGCGCGGCCAGCAGCTTGCGGGTATAGGGGTGCTGCGGATTGCGGAAGATGTCCTCGACCGGCCCCTGCTCGACGATCTCGCCGCCCTGCATCACGCAGACCCGGTCGGCGATCCGCCGCACGATGCCGAGATCGTGGCTGATGAACAGCATCGACAGCCCCTCGTCACGCTTGAGGTCGGCGAGCAGGTCGAGGATCTGCGCCTGAATCGTCACGTCCAGGGCGGTGGTCGGCTCGTCGGCGATCAGCAGTTCCGGCCCGTTCGCCAGCGCCATCGCGATCATCACCCGCTGCCGCTGGCCGCCGGAAAGCTGGTGCGGATAGTCGGCCAGCCGCGTTTCCGGGTCGCGGATGCCGACCCGGGTCAGCAGGTCGATGATCCGCGCCCGCGCCTCCTGCCCTTGCAGCCCCTGATGCAAGGCGAGGCTTTCGGCGAGCTGCTTCTCGATCGTGTGGAGCGGGTTGAGCGAGGTCATCGGCTCCTGAAAGATGAAGCTGATGTCGTTGCCGCGCACGGCGCGCAGGCGCGGCTCGGGCGCGCCGATCAGTTCGGCGCCGTTATAGGTGACGCTGCCTTCGACGATGGCCGCGTCGCCCAGCAGACGCACGGTGGACAGCGCGGTGACGGACTTGCCGGAGCCGGATTCGCCCACCAGCGCCACCGTCTCGCCCCGGTTCACGATGAAGCTGACACCCCGGACGGCCTGCGTGATCTTGCCGTCCTGCCGGAAGCTGATCTTCAGATCGCGGATGTCGAGGACGGCGCTTGCGGCGCTGCCGGACCGGGGGCTGTCTGCCCCCGGGCCCCCGAGGATATTTTCCTGCCGCCCGAAAGAGGCACGTCGTGCGGACGGTTGGGCGGGGACGGCGGCAGCCTCGCCCGGCGCGGGGACGACCGGCGGGGTCAGTTCGGCCGGCGGATGCAGGGGCGCCGCCTGGCCACCCGCCGTCTCGTCCTTCGGCGGCACTGTCTTGGGGGTGAACACCGGCGGCGGATAGGGCGGCGCTGCGGGGTCGTCGTGGCGGCGGTCGGTCATCGGAACGTCTTGCGCGGGTCGAAGGCGTCGCGGATGCCCTCGAAGATGAACACCAGAAGCGACAGCATGATCGCGAAGGTGAAGAAGGCGGTGAAGCCCAGCCACGGCGCCTGCAGGTTCTGCTTGGCCTGAAGGGCGAGTTCCCCCAGCGACGGGGCCGAAGCGGGCAGGCCGTAGCCGAGATAGTCCAGCGCGGCGAGCGACGAGATCGTGCCGGTCACGACGAAAGGCAGCATCGTCAGCGTGGCGACCATCGCGTTGGGCAGGATATGGCGGAACATGATCGTCCGGTCGCTGACGCCGAGCGCGCGGGCGGCGCGGACATATTCGAAGTTGCGCGCCCGCAGGAACTCGGCCCGCACCACGCCCACCAGCGCGGGCCAGCCGAACAGGATCGAGACGAACACCAGCAGCCAGAAGCCCCGACCGAGGATCGCGAACAGGATGATGATGACGTAGAGCGACGGGGTGGAGCCCCAGATCTCCAGCAGGCGCTGGAACACGAGATCGGTGCGGCCGCCGAAATAGCCCTGCACCGCCCCCGCCGCGATGCCGACGATCGAGGATGCGGCCGTCACGATCAACGTGAACAGCATCGACAGGCGGAACCCATAGATCACGCGGGCGGTCACGTCGCGGGTGGTGTCGTCGGTGCCGAGCCAGTGGTCCGCATCAGGGGCGCTGGGGGCGGTGCCGACATTGTTGATTGTGCGGTAGTGATAGGGGACCGGCGGCCAGATCATCCAGCCCTGCTCGGCGTGCGGCACATCGCTCGCGCCGGCCCGGACGGCGGCCATGAACTCCTCGGGCGCGTCCCAGCAATCCTGACGCCCGCCGGAGACGATCAGGCACTGCACGGCGGGGTCGCGGTAGATCGCCTCGGTCCCGAAATCGCCGCCGAAGGCCGTCTCGGGGTAGAAGTTGTAGGCCGGGAAGTAGAGATCGCCCCGGTAGCTGACGACCACCGGCTTGTCGTTGGCGATCACCTCGGCGAACAGCGACAGCACGAACAGCGTGCTGAAGATCACCAGCGACCAGAAGGCGCGGCGATTGCGGCGGAAACTGCGCCAGCGGCGCTGGTTGAGGGGGGACAGCTTCATCCGGCGCGCTTCTCGAAGTCGATGCGGGGATCGACCAGCACATACATCATGTCCGAGAGGATCCCGATCACGAGGCCCATCAGCCCGAAGACGTAGAGCGTGCCGAAGATCACCGGATAGTCGCGCTGCACCGCCGCCTCGAATCCCAGCCGGCCGAGACCATCGAGCGAGAAGATCGTCTCGATCAGGATCGACGAGCCGAAGAACACCCCGAGGAACAGCGACGGAAAGCCCGCGATCACGATCAGCATCGCGTTGCGGAAGACATGGCCGTACAGCACCCGGCCCTCGGTCAGGCCCTTCGCGCGGGCGGTCATCACATACTGCTTGTTGATCTCGTCGAGGAAGCTGTTCTTGGTCAGCAGCGTCAGTGTGGCAAAGCTGGAGATGGTGGCCGCCGTCACCGGCAGGGTGATGTGCCACAGGTAATCGACGATCTTCCCCCACAGCGACAGGTCCGCGAAGTTGTCGCTGGTCAGCCCGCGCAGCGGGAAGATGCGCCAGTAGGATCCGCCCGCGAACAGCACCATCAGCAGCACCGCGAACAGGAAGCCGGGGATCGCGTAACCCACGATGATCGTGCTGGAGGTCCAGGTGTCGAAGGGCGTCCCATCCCGCACCGCCTTGCGGATGCCCAGCGGGATCGAGATCAGATAAGCCAGCAGCGTGGACCACAGCCCCAGCGTGATCGACACCGGCATCTTCTCGACCACCAGATCCACGACGCTGATGGACCGGAACCAGCTTTCCCCGAAATCGAAGCGCAGATAGTTGCCCATCATCGACAGGAACCGCTCGACCGGGGGCTTGTCGAAGCCGAACTCGCGCTCCAGCTCCGCGATGAACTCGGGCGGCAGGCCCTGCGCGCCGGCATATTGCTCGGTTCCGCCGCTCGCCTGGCCCGCGTCCCCGCCGCCGGCGATGTTGCGGAACACGTCGCCCTCGCCCTGGATGCGGGCGGCGATCTGTTCGATGGGACCGCCGGGGACGAACTGGGTCAGGGTGAAGTTCACCAGCATGATCCCGATCAGCGTCGGGACGATCAGCAGCAGCCGCCGCAGAAGATATGCGCCCATGGTGATCCCTGCCCGCGCGCCCGACCGGTTAGCGGATCGCCCCAGCTTGTCTCAGCGCGTCCGCCTTATCGGCGTCGAACCACCAGAAATCAAGCTCGCCCAGGGCGAAGGGAGGCAGGTTCTCAGGGTGGCCATACATGTCCCAGTAGGCGACGGTGTGGGTGCCCTTGAACCACTGCGGCACCCAGAAACGCAGCGCCCGCAGCGCCCGGTCGAGCGCATGGACGCGGGTGGTCAGCTCCTCGCCGCTGGTGGCGTTCTCGACCAGCGAGATCAGCCGGTCCACGGCCGGGTTCGCCAGCCCCATCCCGTTGAAGACGTCGTCGGTGGACTGCGAGCCGAAATACTGCTGCAACCCGGCGCCGGGAATGAGGTCCTGCCCCAGCGCCTGGGTCATCAGGTCGAAATCATGCCGGCGGCGGCGATCCTCCATCTGGGCGTCGTCCACGCGGGTATGGACCGCATCGATGCCGAGGGCGCGCAGGTTCTCGACGAAGGGGTTGATGACCCGGTCGAAGGTCTGAGATTCGTTCAGGATTTCCACCCGCAGCGTCTGCCCCTGCGCGTTGCGGCGCAGCCCGTCGCGGGAATCCTGGGCGATGGTCCAGCCCGCGTCGTTCAGCAGCGCCGCGCCCTTGCGCAGATTGCCGCGGTCGAGCTGGCGCTCGCCGCTGACCGGGGCCATCACCGCCTCGTCGGTCAGGATGCCCTCGGGCAGGTCGGCGGCGAGCGGTTCCAGCAGCGCAAGCTCGCCCTCGGACGGGGTGCCCGAGGCGGCCAGCGGCGAGTTGTCCCAGAAGCTGTTGACGCGCTCGTAGAGGCCGTAGAACAACGTGTCGTTCGACCATTCGAAGTTGAAGGCGAGCGCGATGGCCTCGCGCACGCGGATGTCCTGGAATTGCGGGCGGCGCAGGTTGATGACCCATGACTGGCCGCTGGCGACCTCGCCGCTGGCAAGCTCCTCCTTCACCACCCAGCCGTTGTTGAAGGCGGGGAAATTGTAGCGGGTCGCCCAGATGATGCTGCTCGCCTCGTTGCGGAAGGTGTATTCGCCCGCCTTGAATGCCTCGAACGCGGTCTCGTAGTCGCCGAAATACTCGATGCGGATGCGGTCGAAGTTGTTGCGGCCCACGTTGATCGGCAGGCCCTGTCCCCAGTAATCGGGATTGCGGCGATAGCTGACGCTGCGGCCCATGTCGCCGCGATCGAACATGTAGGGGCCGGAGCCGATGAACGGCACGGCCGAGCTTTCGCCGATGTCGCGGTCGTTCGCCGCGAAATCCGCCTGCGAGAAGACCGGCAGGCCGCCGACGGACTGGATCACGTCGCGGCGCGGGTAGTCGGGGGTGAAGGTGAAACGGATGCGCCGCTCGTCCAGCACCTCGGCCGAGGCGACCTGCTGGGCGATCACGGTGCGGAAGGACGAGAGGCCCTTGTCGCGCAGCTGCTCGTACGAGAACAGCACGTCCTGCGCCGTCAGCGGCGTGCCATCCGAAAACTTCGCCTCGGGGCGCAGGGTGAAGATCACCCAGTCGCGGCTTTCGGGGTATTCGACGGTCTCGCACAGCAGGCAATAGGCGGCGCCCACCTCGTCCGCGGTGCCGGTCAGCAGGCTTTCCAGCATGATGGTGGACAGCGCCGCGCCCCGGCCCTTGATCGTGTAGGGATTGTAGCTGTCGAACCCCCCCGCCGCCCATTCGCTGATCTCGCCGCCCTTCGGGGCGTCCGGGTTGACATAGGCGAGATGCGGGAAGTCCGGCGGCAGCTTCAACTCGTCGAAGATGGCGACGCCGTGCGAGACGGTGGTGGCCTCAGGCCCGGAGGGCGCGGGCGAGGCCGTCTGTTGCGCAAGGACGCCGCTGCCGAGCGCCATCGCCCCCATCCCGATCCACGCCGCCAGCCCCTTCGCGCGCCAAGCCGTCATCCGATATGTCCCTTCGCCATGCCCCGCAACGCTAGGCCGAGGGGGCGTTCCGCTGCAAGCGCCCTGCCGGATTTGTGACGGCCCGCCAGCGCGCCGTGTGCGGCCATCCGCGCGGACGAAAAAGGCGCGGGGAATGCCCCCGCGCCTGCGTTCCTGCGACCCTGAACCCAGATCAGTTCTGGGTTTCCAGATAGGCGATCAGGTCGGCGCGCTCCTGCGGGCGGGCGAGGCCCGCAAACACCATCTTGGTGCCCGGCACGTCGGCCTTGGGGTTTTCAAGGAAGTGCTGCAGCGCCTCGGCGTCCCAGACCGGGGCCTCGGCGGCGTGGGCCACCATCGCATCGGAATAGCTGAAGTCGGTGCTGGCGACCGCGCGGCCGACCACGCCGTCCAGATGCGGGCCGGTGCCGTTGGTGCCGTCCAGCTTGTGGCAGGCGCGGCACTTGCCGAACACCCGCTCTCCCGCGGCGGGATCGGCAGAGGCCATCAGGGCGGCGAAGTCGATCTCCTCCTCGACCGCATCCTTTTGACCGGCGCCGGAATCCTCGACCGGGATGGTGTAGGCCTGCGGGTGCGACTCGCCCTCAGCCAGATGGCCCGTGGGGCCGATGTGATACAGCGACGACGCCCCCCACGACACCAGCAGAAGGAACAGCAGCGAGCCGATCAGTGCGCCTGCCGCCTTTGTAATGGTCATCGTGTTGAACATGCCCGCATCCTTGTCCGGTGAGCCTGGAATTGGCCGGTATCTATCCGCTTTCGCTTTGCCGGTTCAAGGTATAGTTCAGCCGTGATCCGCACAAAACGGGCAAACCGTCACCGCCATGCAGGGGCCGATTGCATGAAAGCCGCCACCAACCGCATCGCCTTCCAGGGCGAACCGGGCGCCTACAGCCACGAAGCCTGCCGCGCCGCGCGCCCGACGATGGAGGCGCTGCCCTGCCGCACCTTCGAGGACGCGGTCGAGGCCGTGCGCGCCGGCCAGGCGGATCTGGCGATGCTGCCGGTGGAAAACTCGACCTATGGCCGGGTCGCCGACATCCACCACCTGCTGCCCGAATCCGGCCTGCACATCATCGAGGAATGTTTCGTGCGGGTGCAGATCAGCCTGCTGGGCGTGCCCGGCGCAAAGCTGTCCGACGTGCGCGAGGCGATGAGCCATACGATGCTGCTGGGTCAGTGCCGCGGCTTCCTGTCGGAACACGACATCCACGCCGTCGTCGGCCCCGACACCGCGGGCAGCGCGATGCTGGTCGCGCAGGCTGGCGATCGCCACGTCGCCGCGCTCGCCAGCAGCCTCGCGGGCGAGATCTACGGGCTGGAAAGCCTCGCCAGCGGGATCGAGGACCGGCAGAACAACACCACCCGCTTTCTCATCATGTCGCCCGAGGAAAAGCTGGAGCGCCGCCGCAACAGGGCGGGCGAAGACGCCATGATGACCAGCTTCGTGTTCCGGGTGCGCAACATCCCCGCCGCGCTTTACAAGGCGATGGGCGGGTTCGCCACGAACGGCGTCAACATGACCAAGCTGGAAAGCTACATGGTGGACGGCGTCTTCACCGCCACGCAGTTCTATGCCGACGTGCAGGGGCATCCCGATGATCCGGCGCTGGCGCGGGCTCTGGACGAGCTGCGGTATTTCACCTCCTCGCTGAAGATTCTCGGGGTCTATCCCGCCGATCCGCTGCGGGCCGATCAGGCCCGCTGAGGCGTCAGCGGGCAGCCGCCCGCACCGCCCCTGGTGGCGGGGTGCGATGGGCGCCGGCAACCCTCACGAAATCGGCGATGCGCTCGGCGAACTGCCGATCAAGCTTCGATTTGCCCAGCTTGGCCGTCTGCAACAGCAGCCGCGCCCGCATGTTGCGCGGCTTCACCTCCAGCTCGAAGATCAGGCGCGACTTGACCCGCGTGAGCGCGATCACCGTCATCTCGATGGTCAGCTCGAACAGATCGCTGCGCCCTTCCATGAAGATGCTCTCGGGCCGGTCGAAGCGGATCACGGCCAGCCGAAGCTCGCGCCGCTTGCCGCGCAGATCGAAGCCGATATCCCACGCCATGCCCGCCCCCGGCTCGCGCGAGGGGTCCAGCCGGCGCACCTGCGCGCCGCGATTGACCAGCATCCGCTCGGCGCGGGGAAAGTCGCCGATGGCCGTGAACAGATCGTCGGCGGAAAGATCGCTATCCTGTCGCGTGGCGAATTTCATCGGGCATTCCCCTGGTTCGAAATCGAGACAGACAAGCTCGGCTTACCTCGACAGGGCATTACCTATGATTGCAGCCGGTCCGCAACCGTCATTCCCCGATTGTGAGAATCGGGTGCCCACCGGGGCAGGATGGCCGCCGAATCGCTCTCTGAACGCGAGGCCCCCGCCTCGGGCGTCCAAATTTCCGCATGACCCAGCGACAGATGCGCGAAAACATTGACCCCGCCCCGATTTTGCTATACCTGCGCCCTCGCCCGCATCCGGCGGGCAGCCGAGGGGCGCGTGGATCTTGAAAGCGTCCCGGACATGCGCGGCAGGCTCGGCCAATGGCAGGCCGGACCGCGTCCACGGACGATTCGATCCCTGCACGAAAGCCTCTGAATGACTCAGTTCTCCGACCTCAAACTCGACCCCAAGGTGCTCAAGGCCGTCACCGAAGCGGGCTATCCCACGCCGACGCCGATCCAGGCCGGGGCGATTCCCCCCGCGCTGGAAGGGCGTGACGTGCTGGGCATCGCCCAGACCGGCACCGGCAAGACCGCCAGCTTCACCCTGCCGATGATCACCCTGCTGGGGCGCGGCCGGGCGCGGGCGCGGATGCCGCGCAGCCTGGTGCTGTGCCCCACGCGCGAGCTCGCCGCGCAGGTGGCCGAGAATTTCGACGTTTACGCCAAATACACCCGGCTGACCAAGGCGCTGCTGATCGGCGGCGTATCGATGCGCGATCAGGAGCAGTTGATCGACCGCGGCGTCGATGTGCTGATCGCCACGCCGGGGCGGCTGCTCGATCATTTCGAGCGTGGCAACCTGCTGCTGCAGGGCGTGCAGATCATGGTCGTGGACGAGGCCGACCGGATGCTCGACATGGGCTTCATCCCGGATATCGAGCGGATCTTCCAGCTGACCCCCTTCACCCGGCAGACGCTGTTCTTCAGCGCCACCATGGCGCCGGAAATCGAGCGGATCACCAACACCTTCCTGACCGCGCCCGTGCGGATCGAGGTCGCGCGCCAGGCCACCGCCAGCGAGACGATCACCCAGAAGCTGATCGAGCTGACCCCCACCCGCAAGGACCAGACCGCCAAGCAGAAGCGCGAATTGCTGCGGGCGGTGATCGACGCCGAGGGCAAAAACCTCAAGAACGCGATCATCTTCTGCAACCGCAAGACCGAGGTGGACATCGTCGCCAAGTCGTTGAAGGCGCATGGCTATGACGCCGCGCCTTTGCATGGCGACCTCGACCAGCGCCAGCGCACCGCGACGCTGGACGGCTTCCGGGACGGCACGCTGCGGTTCCTGATCGCCTCGGACGTGGCGGCGCGGGGGCTGGACATCCCGGCGGTGAGCCATGTCATCAACTTCGACCTGCCCAGCCATGCCGAGGATTACGTCCACCGCATCGGCCGCACCGGCCGCGCCGGCCGTCAGGGCACCGCGATCTCCATCGCGACTCCTGCGGATGAAAAATACCTCGCCGCGATCGAATCGCTGGTGAAGCAGACCCTGCCCCGCGCCGAACCGCCCGAGGGGTTCTCGCTTTCCGACGCCGCGCAACGCGCCCCGCGCGAGCCGCGGGAGGGAGGGCGCAGCGGTGCGCGGGTTGCCGGCAGCCGGACCCGTTCTCGCCCGCGCCGCGACGAGGGAGACGAGAGCCGCCGCCCCGCACGCGCCGAATCCGCCCGCAGCGAACCGGCCGCCGCCCTGCCGGAAGCGGTCGAAACCGTGTCCGAAGGCGGGCGCGTCGATCTGCCCGAAGCGCGCACGGCCGGCGCGCGCAGCGATGAGCGTCGGCGCGAGCCGCGCGCAGATGATCGGCAGAACGGCTCGAACGGCCGCTCGAACGGGTCCCGCGACGAACGGAACGGCGATCGCCGGAATGATCGGAGCGATAGCCGGAGCGACCGCGGCGATGGCCGCCGCGACGGCCGGCAGGCCCGTCACCGCGACCGTGATCGCGGCCCTGCCCTCGTCGGCATGGGCGATCACGTCCCCGACTTCATGCTGACGAGCTTCCGCAACTTCGAGACTGCTGCTGCACAGCCCGAGAAAGCCACGGAAAAACCTGCCAAGGCGCAGGCCGAAGCCGTGGTCGAGCAGGCGCCAGAACCCGCTCCGACGCAAGTCGAAGCCGTGACGCCGATCGTGACTCAGGCACCCGAATCGCCGCCGTCCGGGCCTGCGGAAACGCCCGCCGCAGAGAAGCCCGCGCCCAAGCGGCGCAGCCGGGCCCGCAAGCCTGCTGCGCCTGCCGAGGCAGAGGACTCGCCTGAGGCTCCTGCCCAAGCCGCGACGGAAGATGCACCGGCCGAGAAAGCACCGCCCCGCAAGCGCGCGCCTCGCCGCAAGAAGGCCGCCGAGCCGGAAGCTGCGGCGGCAACGGGCGGAGAGTCCGCAAGCGCCCATCCCGCACCGGCGGCGGAAACGGACACGGCCGCTCAGCCGTCTTCTGCGCCGCCCGTCAGTAGCGAGGCTGAGAGACAGACCGATCCCCTGCCCGAGGACAATCCCGGCGCGGGCACCCTGCCCGAGGATGCTCTTCCCGAAGACGCACCCGCCGAGGGTGGCGCCGCGGCAGATGCCCTGCCGGAAGATCGCCCTGCGGATGAGTCGCTGCCGGAGCAGGCAGTTCCCAAAGACGCCGCCTTGCTGGAAGACATCCGTGCCGCGGATGCGCTGTCCGAGATCGCGCCCGCCGAGGGTGCCGAAGGGGAACAGGCTGCCGGGGAAGAGACGCGCCCGGACGAGCAGCCGCAGGGCTGACGGGCCGCCGAGGGATGGCGGCCCTGCCCCGCGCAGAGGAACAGGCCGGCACGCGGGCGGATGACACGCCGCCCGCTGCGTCGCCGCGCTCGCGGCGCTTCCCCGACTGGCGCGGCATCCTGGCAGACCTTCTGGCCGGTGCCGCCGCCGCGCTCGGGCAAGCGCCGTGGGGGCTGTGGCCGGTCACCGTGCTGGCGCTCGCCGCGGTCGTCTGGCGCATCGGTTACGCCCGCTCCCGCCGCGCCGCCTTCGGCCGCGCCTTCGCCGCCGGGGCAGGCTATTTCGCGCTGGCGATGTTCTGGATCGTCGAGCCGTTCCTCGTGCAGCCCGAGATCCACGGCTGGATGGCGCCTTTCGCGCTGATCCTGATGGCCTCGGGCGGGGCGCTGTTCTGGGCGCTTCCGGGCTGGGCCGCATGGCAGCTGGGCGGAAACCCGCGCGACCGCACGCTTGCCGTGGCGCTGGCGCTGGCGCTGTCGGACTGGCTGCGCGGCTGGCTGTTCACCGGCCTCCCTTGGGCGCTGGCCGGGCATGTCTGGATCGCGACGCCCGCCGGGCAGACTGCCGCGTGGATCGGCGCGGTGGGGCTGTCGGGGCTGACGATGGCCGCGGCCGCGATGCCCGCCTGGGCGGCGCGGGACGGGCGCATCTCGACTGCCATCGCCAAGGGACTGCCGCTGTCGGCGGCGCTGATCGGGGCGGCGTGGTTCGCGGGGCTCGCCCGGCTCAACGCGCCGCTGCCGCCCGATCCCGGCCCGGTGATCCGGCTGGTCCAGCCCAATGCCGACCAGACCCGCAAATGGGACCCCGAGTGGTCCGGCGTCTTCTACGACCGACTGCTTCAGCTTTCCGCAGCGCCCGCGCGGGAGCCCCTTGCCGCCGTGATCTGGCCCGAAACCGCCGCGCCCTTCCTGCTGGAGCAGGCCGACCCGCTTCTGCCCGAGATCGTGGCGGCGGCCGGTGCTCCGGTCCTGCTCGGCATTCAGCGCAGCGAACGGGGGCTCTGGTTCAACAGCCTCGCCGAAATCACGCCTGACGCGCTGGTGGGGCAAGTCTATGACAAGTTCCACCTCGTCCCGTTCGGGGAATACATCCCGGCCGGCAACGTCCTTGCCCGGTTCGGTGTCGGCGCCTTCGCCGCGCAGAACGGCTTCGGCTATGCCGCCGGTCCCGGCCCGCAGGTCGTCCAGATGGCCGGTCTGCCCCCGCTGCAGCCGCTGATCTGCTATGAGGCGGTGTTCTCGCGCCATCTGCGGCAAACGGACGCGCGGCCCGGCTGGCTTTTACAAGTGACCAACGACGCCTGGTTCGGCACCTGGTCCGGCCCCTATCAGCATCTCGCGCAGGCGCGGCTGCGGGCGATCGAATCGGGGCTGCCGCTGATGCGCGCGGCCAATACCGGCGTCACCGCCTCGATCGACGCACGCGGACAGGTTCGCGGACAGATCGCGCTGGATCAGGAGGGCTATCTCGACGCGCCGCTGCCCGCTGCGCTGCCGCCGACGCTGTGGTGGCGGCTCGGCGACTGGCCTGCGGTTGCCGTGCTCATCGCCGCGCTCGGCTGGTTGGGACTGCGGCGATACCGCGTCTCTACCGGCAGTTGACCCCACCTGGCGGCTGGCATAAGCCGGCTTACTGCCGCCACAACGGCTTCCTGGCGTGGCGGGTCACCCAATGGAGCAATCATGTCCCGCAAGAATTACGTCTTCACCTCGGAATCCGTTTCCGAGGGGCATCCCGACAAGCTGTGCGACCAGATCTCGGATGCGATCCTCGATACGCTGCTGGCCGAGGAATCGCAGGCCCGCGTCGCGGCCGAAGCCTTCGCCACCTCGGGCATGGTCGTCATCGGTGGCGAGATCGGGCTTTCCGACAAGGGCCGTCTGGCCAGCCACATGGGCCGCATCGGCGAGCTTGCCCGCAGCGTCATCCGCGATATCGGTTACGAGCAGGAGAAGTTCCACTGGAACACCTGCCACGTCCTGAACTTCCTGCACGAACAGTCCGCCCATATCTGGGGCGGGGTCGAAACCGGCGGCGCGGGCGATCAGGGGATCATGTTCGGTTATGCCGTCAACGAGACGCCCGAGCTGATGCCCGCCCCGATCCAGTATGCCCACGCCATCCTGCGCCGGCTGGCCGAGGCGCGCAAATCGGGCGAGCAGCCGACGCTCGGCCCCGACGCGAAGTCGCAGCTTTCCGTGCGGTACGAGGACGGCAAGCCGGTCGAAGTGACCCAGATCGTCGTCAGCCACCAGCACAAGGACGAGGCGCAGACCTCTGACGACATCCGCGCCATCGTCGAGCCCTATGTCCGCGAGGTGCTGCCGAAAGAGTGGCTGACCGGGAAAACCGTCTGGCACGTCAATCCGACGGGCAAGTTCGTGATCGGCGGGCCGGATGGCGATGCGGGGCTGACCGGGCGCAAGATCATCGTGGACACCTATGGCGGCTCGGCGCCGCACGGGGGCGGCGCGTTCTCGGGCAAGGACCCGACCAAGGTGGACCGCTCGGCGGCCTATGCGGCGCGGTATCTGGCGAAGAACGTGGTGGCGGCGGGGCTGGCCGAACGCTGCGTGATCCAGCTTTCCTACGCGATCGGCGTGGCCGAGCCGCTGTCGATCTATGCCGACACCTACGGCACCGGCGCCGTCACCGAGGCGGAGATCGAGGCGGCGCTGCGCAAGGTCATGGACCTGACCCCCAACGGGATCCGCACCCATCTGGCGCTGAACCGCCCGATCTATCGCCGCACGGCCGCCTACGGCCATTTCGGGCGCGAGCCGGAGGCGGATGGCGGCTTCAGCTGGGAACGCACGGACCTTGTCGAGGCGCTGAAGGCAGCAGTCTGACACAGCCCGTCGCGACCAGCAGGCCCTGCCCGGAAACGGGCGGGGCCATTCTCATTCGTCGCGGAAGCTGCGGCTGTCCTTGATCTGGTCCCAGGCCCAGACGACCTGTTGCAGCCTGTCCTCGTCCGAACGGTCGCCGCCGTTCATGTCGGGATGAAGATCCTTCACCAGCGACTTGTATTGCTTGCGGATTTCGATCTTGGACCAGCTGTCCTTCGCCTCGAGGATGTCCAGCGCGCGGCGCTCGGTCGGGGGCAGCTTGCGGGCGACGCGGGCACGCGACTCCGGGGCGGTCCCGTTCGCGCCCAGAATCTCCAGCGGGTCGCTGATCCCGTGCCGCGCCCAGGCCTGTTCCTGCGTGGCCTTGCCGAAGGGGCGGGTCGGACGTTCCCACACCGTCGCGTTGTCCAGAAACTCCTGGAACTCGGCCTCGGACTGGCCCTGAAAGTAGTTCCAGTTCAGGTTGTATTCGCGCACGTGGTCCTTGCAGAACCAGTAGTAATCATCCAGCGCCCGCGGCGACTTCGGGGCGCGATACTGCCCCGGCTCGCGGCAGCCTTCCTTGTCGCATTTGCGCGTCGAGGTCTCGAACGCGCCGGACATGCCGCGGCGGCCCTTCGTCCGGCGCTTCTTGTCGGACGCGGCAGAGATGTCGAAACCGAACGGGTCGTTGTTGGTCATGGATTGGCCTGCTATCGACTCGGGACCGGGAGTTTAAGGCATTTGCGCCGCTTTGTAAGGGGATGAACCGATATGACACGATCCATTGCCGACGAGATGGCCGAGCGGCTGGCAGAGCTTGACCCCACCCGGCTGGAGGTCATCGACGAAAGCGAGAGCCATCGCGGCCATGGCGGCTGGCGCGAAGGCGGGCAGACCCACTGGCGCATCCGCATGGCCTCGCCGCGGCTTGCGGGGCTCAGCCGGATCGAACAGCACCGGTTGGTCAACCGGACGTTGGGCGACATCGTGCCGCGCATCCACGCGCTCGCGCTCGAGTTGGCGGCCGAGTGACAGCGGCCGCCGTTAGCGCCCCCAGTCTTGCCGCGTTCATGCGCCGCGCCTAGAAGCCGGGAAACGATTTCAGCGCGTAACGAGGACCAGATATGAACGCCCCCAAGGATTTCAATGACCGGATGCTTTCGCTGGGCCTCGCCCGCGTCAGCGAGGCCGCGGCCCATGCCTCGGCCAAGCTGATCGGCCGCGGCGACGAAAAGGCCGCCGATCAGGCCGCCGTCAACGCGATGCGCGACCAGCTCAACATGCTGGACATCAAGGGCACCGTGGTCATCGGCGAGGGGGAACGCGACGAGGCGCCGATGCTGTTCATCGGCGAGGAGGTCGGCACCGGCGACGGTCCCGAGGTGGACATCGCGCTGGACCCGCTGGAGGGCACGACGCTGACCGCCAAGGACATGCCCAACGCGCTGACCGTGATCGCGATGGCCCCGCGCGGCACGCTGCTGCACGCGCCCGACGTCTACATGGACAAGCTGGCCGTCGGCCCCGGCTATCCCAAGGACGTGGTCAGCCTGGAAATGTCGCCGCGCGAGCGGGTTCTGGCGCTGGCCGCCGCTGGGGGCGTGACGGCGGGCGACATCACCGTCTGCATCCTCGAACGCCCCCGCCATGAGGAGATGATCGCCGAGGTCCGCTCGACCGGCGCGGCGATCCGGCTCATCACCGATGGCGACGTGGCCGGCGTGATCCACGTGGCCGAATCCGACATCACCGGCATCGACATGTATATGGGCTCTGGCGGGGCGCCCGAAGGCGTGCTGGCGGCGGCGGCCCTGAAATGCATGGGCGGGCAGATTTGGGGCCGGCTGCTGTTCCGCAACGACGACGAGCGTGGCCGCGCGGGAAAGGCCGGGATCACCGACCTGAACCGCATCTACACCCGCGACGAGATGGTGACGGCGGACGTGATCTTCTCGGCCACGGGCGTCACCAACGGCTCGATCGTGAAGGGCCTGCGCCGCGAGCCGACCTTCATCGAGACGGAGACGATCCTGATGCGGTCCAAGACCGGCTCCGTCCGGCGGATGTTCTACCGCAACCCGATCAAGCGGGGCTGATTCCTCCGCTCATGGCCACGAGCCGGCCTTCCGGCCGCTGCCTGTGGGCGGCGGCCGTTTTCATTTGCCACAAGCCGCAGGACGTGACGCAAACTTGATTGCGGCCCGGTTCTCGTGCCTTTCAGGGCAGGTTGGGGGCGGGCTGCGACAACCGCCTGCGCGCGGCGCCCCGCGGCCGCCTCCCCCGCCCTTGCAAGCGCCGCCCCGCTGCCGCAAGAACCCGGCATGTCGTCCGTCATCCAATCGCCGCGCCCCTTCCTCGACGTCGCGCGCTCGCTCACCGGCCGCCGCTGGATCGGCCCGCCGGCCGAGCTGGAGCGCCGCGCCGAGGGGCTCGCGCAGCTCTCCGCCCTGCCCCTGCCGATCGCCCGCGTCCTCGCAGAGCGCGGGATCGAGCCCGACGCCGCCCCTGCCCATCTGGAGCCGCGCCTGCGCGACCTGCTGCCCGACCCGCTGCGCCTGCGCGACATGGCCGTGGCGGCGGACCGCATCGCCCATGCCGCGACGCAGGGCCAGCGCATCGCCATCTTCGCCGATTACGATGTGGACGGCGGCGCCTCGGCGGCCCTGCTGCTGGGCTGGCTGCGCGATCTGGGCCAGAACGCGACGCTCTACGTCCCCGACCGTATCGACGAAGGCTACGGCCCCAACGCCCCCGCCATCGCCGCGCTGGCGGAACGCCATGACCTGATCGTCTGCGTCGATTGCGGCACGCTCAGCCACGACGCGCTCGCCGCCGCCA
This sequence comes from Paracoccus sp. Z118, assembly GCF_019061185.1. GTDB lineage: Bacteria > Pseudomonadota > Alphaproteobacteria > Rhodobacterales > Rhodobacteraceae > Paracoccus. The sequence continues at coordinate 1,808 of NZ_JAHQZU010000003.1, read as the reverse complement.
AGGGCCGCGCCGAGGTGATCGTGCTGGACCACCATCAGGGCGGCGAGACGCTGCCGCCGGTGCTTGCCGTGGTGAACCCCAACCGCGCCGACGAGGACGGCGCGCTCGGCCATCTCTGCGCCGCCGGGGTCGTGTTCCTGACGCTGGTTCAGGCCAACCGCGTGCTGCGCGGCATGGGGCGGCGCGAGCCGGACCTGATCGGCCAGCTCGACCTCGTGGCGCTGGCGACGGTCGCTGACGTGGCCCCGCTGATCGGCGTCAACCGCGCCTTTGTGCGGCAGGGCCTCGCCATCATGGCCCGCCGGCAGCGCCCCGGACTGGTCGCGCTGTCCGACGTGGCGCGGCTGGATACCCTGCCCACGGCCTTCCATCTCGGCTTCCTGCTGGGCCCCCGCATCAACGCAGGCGGACGGGTGGGCCAGCCGGATCTTGGCGCACTGTGCCTGTCCTGCACCGACCCGGCCGAGGCGGTGCGCCTCGCCACCCGGCTCGACGATTTCAACCGCGACCGCCGCGCGATCGAGGCGGGGCTGCGCGAGGAAGCCTTGGCGCAGGTTGAGACCCGCGCCGATCCCTCGCTGGCCTGGGCGGCGGGCGAGGGCTGGCACCCCGGCGTCGTCGGCATCGTCGCCGCCCGCGTAAAGGAGGCGGCGCGCCGCCCCGCCGTGGTGATCGGGGTGCAGCACGGCGTCGGCAAGGGCTCGGCCCGGTCCGTCCCCGGCGTGGATATCGGCCGCGCGATGCAGCGCCTGATGGCCGAGGGGCTGATCGAGAAGGGCGGCGGTCACGCCATGGCCGCCGGCCTGACCGTTGCCGAGGCCGCGATTCCCGCCGCAATGGCCCGCTTGTCGGAACTGGTGGCGCGGCAGTCGGGCGAGTTGGACGCGGGCGACGACCTGCGAATTTCGGGCCTGCTGGACCCTTCCGGCGCCTCGGTCGAGTTGCTGGAGATGCTGGACCGCGCCGGCCCGTTCGGCGCCGCCGCCCCTGCCCCGCGCTTCGCCTTCGCGGATCAGATGGTCGATTCCATCAGCACCATGGGCGACAGCCACCTGCGCCTGCGCTTCCGCAGCGCCGGCACCGCGCCCGTTGATGCTGTCGCCTGGGGCGCGATGTCCGGCACGCTCGGCCCGGCCCTGCTGGGCGCGCAGGGCCGCCGCTTTCACCTCGCGGGCAAGCTGGAGCTGTCGGCTTGGGGCGGCCGCCAGCGCCTGCGCCTGCGCCTCGACGACGCGGCGCCCGCCTGACCGAATTCGCGCGGGGGGCCAAACTTTCTGCTTGCACCCCCGCGAACCCTGGCCTAAACACCGCTCCACGCCGCGGGGCAGCGCCGCGCGGACGCCTTGGATGGCCCGTTCGTCTATCGGTTAGGACGTCAGGTTTTCAACCTGAAAAGAGGGGTTCGACTCCCCTACGGGCTGCCATTCTCTCGATTTTTTCATCTCCATGCGTCCCGAACGCCGCGAAAATCATTTAAATCAATTCTCAGATTCTTATGCGTCCCGGTGTGTCCCTATGCGTCCCAACACTGTTGGTATCATCTGTGGGTATAGTTTTCGGATGATACCAACAGGTGACTCATGGTGGACATTACCTACGTTCCGATGGCCCGCGGCGTTCGGCATCGGTCTCGGACCGATGGCGACCGATGCCTCACTCTACCTCGCCGCCGTCATCGACTGGTTCAGCCGCAAGGTCCTGGCTTGGCGGCTGTCGATCACGCTGTCGGCGGACTTCTGCATCGAGGCGCTGGAGGACGCGCTCGCCCGCCACGGTCGGCCCGAGATCTTCAGAAGCGACCAGGGCTC
>NZ_JAHQZU010000039.1 GCF_019061185.1 Paracoccus sp. Z118 | reverse complement strand
AGACCCGATGATCCCGAACGCATGCTCGATCCCATGCAGCTGCAGAACCTTAACAAAAGCTTCCTCAGTCGTCATCTTCATCGAAATATCTCCTTGTCCGGTTGAGTCATGCCACCTTGCCGAACCCGCCCTGCGGGTCCGTATCGCCGCCGGCGCGGCGGTCCTCATGGACCATCTGCGCCAGCTTGGCGCCGATCATCATGGCCGGCGCGCTGGTATTCCCCGAGACAATCTCGGGCATGATCGAGCAATCCGCCACCCGCAGGCCGCGCACGCCGCGGACCCGAAGGCGCGGGTCCACGACCGCGCCCGCATCCGGGCCCATCCGGCAGGTTCCGGTCGGGTGGTAGATCGTCGTCGAATTCATCCGCGCCCAGTCGAGCAGCTCGTCATATCCCTGCACGTCGGCCGCCGGGCGGAACTCTTCCGAGATGGCCGATTTCAGCGGCTCGGTCCGGGCGATCTTCCGCGCGATCTCGATGCCGGCGACGATGGTGTCGCGGTCGGTCTGGGTGGCGAGATAGTTCGGCGCGATCATCGGCGCGGCGGCCGGATCGGCCGAGCGCAGCGTGACGGTGCCGCGGCTTTCCGGCCGAAGCTGGCAGACCGACTGGGTGAAGGCCGAGAACGGGTGCACGCCTTCGCCGGGGCTGTCCGCCGACCACGGCTGGATGTGGAACTGGATGTCTGGCGTGGCGAGTTCCGGGCGCGTGCGGATGAAGCCGAACACCAGGCTCGCCGCCATCGTCATCGGGCCGGTGCGGAACAGCCCGTATTCCAGCCCGATGCGCGCCTTCTGGGCGAGTTTGCGGACTTCGTCGTTCAGGGTCGCCTCGCGGGTCTTGAAGACCAGCCGGGCCTGAAGATGGTCCTGCAGGTTGCGCCCGACCTCGGGGGCATCGTGCTGGACGGCGATGCCATGGCCCTGCAGATGCTCGGCGTCGCCGACGCCGGACAGCATGAGGATCTGCGGCGAGCCGATGGCCCCGGCGCAGAGGATCACCTCGCGCGCCGCGCGGATCACCTGACGGGTGCCGTCGGGCCGCTGGATTTCCACGCCCGTGGCGCGTCCGTCCTCGATGACGACGCGGCGCACGGATGCCTGGGTGACGATGCGCAGGTTGGGGCGGTTGCGGATCGGCTTGATGAAGGCGACCGCCGCCGAGCAGCGCCGTCCCTTGTTCACGGTCAGCTGGAAATGGCCGACGCCTTCCTGATCGGCGCCGTTATAGTCGGCGTTGTAGGCGTAGCCGTTGGCGTTCGCCGCCTCGATCCACTTCTCGCAGATGCGGCGGCGCAGGCGCGGGTCGGACACCTGGAGCGGGCCGCTGGTGCCGCGCCCCTCGCCGGCATCGGCGCGCTGGAACGTCTCCATCTCCTCGAACATCGGGCCGATCTCGCGCCAGCTCCAGCCGGTGTTGCCCATCTGCGCCCAGCGGTCGTAATCCTCGCGCTGGCCGCGCACATAAAGCAGGCCGTTCAGCGACGACGAGCCGCCCATGACCTTGCCACGGGGCCAGTTGAGCGAGCGGCCCTTCAGCGCGGGGTCGGGTTCGGTCTCGTAGCACCAGTCGAAGTTCGGATTGTGCATGGTGCGGAAATAGCCGACCGGGATGTGAATCCACGGGCTGCGGTCGCGCCGGCCCGCTTCCAGCAGGGTGACCCGGACCGAAGGATCGGCGGAAAGCTTGTTGGCGACGACGCAGCCCGCCGAACCGGCCCCGACCACCACATAATCCGCAAGACCTGAATCGTGGTTCATGATTGCGCTCCCTTGGGGACTGTCGCGCCCCGGTCATCAGAGTTCAGCCGTGCGCCCGCATGTGCAGGCGCACGGCGCATGTCATGCTTGATTTCGGCGTCCGATCAGGACCGCGCAGACCATCGAGACGAGCCCCGCGAACACCACATAGGCGCAGAGCCAGAAGGGGTCGTTGTTGTTGGCGGCCATCAGCGCGGTGGCGATCATCGGCGTGATGCCCGATGCGAAGATGCCCGAGAACTGATAGACGAACGACACGCCGGTGTAGCGCACGGTCGGATCGAAGAGATCCGCAAATAGCGCCGCCTCGGGTCCATAGACCATCGGGTAGACGATCCCGAACGGCAGCACGAGGCCCAGGACGACCAGCACCGGCTCGCCCGTGGACATCAGGGCAAAGGCCGGGAAGACGCTGAGCGCCAGCAGCGCGGAGCCGATGGCAAAGGTCGTGGGACGCCCGATCCGGTCCGACAGCCGGCCGAACAGCGGGATGAAGAACACCATCACGAGCGCCGCGGCGCACACGGTCCACAGGGCGAAGGTCCGCTCCATCCCGATATACTGGGTCAGGTAAAGGATCGAGAACACCGCGAAGACGTTGAAGAACACACCGTCGATATAGCGCGCGCCCATGCCCAGCAGGACGTTGGCGGGGTAGCGCTTGAGCATCTGCACGAAGGGCAGCCCTTGGTCCTTGCTCTTGGATTCCGCGCGCGCCTTCTTGAACTCGGGGCTTTCGTCGATGTTCGAGCGGATCCAGGTGCCGAGCACCACCAGCCCGATCGAGGCAATGAACGCGACGCGCCAGCCCCAGGTCATGAAGGCCTCGTCCGGCAGCAAGGTCAGCAGCGCCATCACGCCCGACGCCAGGAACAGCCCGATCGACAGCCCGATCTGCGGGATCGAGGCATAGAAGCCGCGCTTGTTCTCGGGGGCGAACTCATAGGCCATCAGCACCGCGCCGCCCCATTCGCCGCCGATGCCGATCCCCTGAAGGACGCGCAGGATCAGAAGCAGGACGGGGGCCAGGATGCCGATGCTTTCATAGGTGGGCAGCAGGCCAATCACGACCGTGGCTCCGCCCATCATCAGCAGGCTGATGACCAGCATGGTCTTGCGGCCGATCCGGTCGCCGTAGTGGCCGAAGATCAGCCCGCCGAACGGACGCGCGACGAAACCCACGGCAAAGGTGGCATAGGCCAGCAGTGTCGAAACGGTCGGGTCGTCGGCCGGAAAGTAAAGCTTGTTGAAGACGATGCCGGCGACGACGCCGTACAGAAAGAAGTCGTACCATTCGATCGTCGAGCCGATGAGGCTGGCAATCGCGACCTTCTTTACATCGTTTACCTTGGCGGCCGGTACCCCGGCACCAGCAGTCGTATCCGCCATCACATCCTCCCTGATGTTGCGACGTTGATCAGCTGCGAAGCGGACACTCCTCCCCCTTCGCGAACGTGGACAGGTTGTCGCAGACCGCCGCTGTAGTCAAACAATTTTGATAATTTCACTCTCAAAAATAATGCTGTCACCCCTGTCCTTACGGTTGGAGCCCCCGCGGCGGCGGTATAGATTGCCGGCGAGAAGAGAGGGACAAGCCCCCGATGCCGAACGACCAAGACAAGCCTGCCCTTCCGCCGAGCTTTCGGAATCTCCAGATTCTGGAGGCGCTTGCGGCCGAGGGCCGGCCGCTGACCGCGACCGAGATCAATGCGTCGCTGAAGCTGCCGGTGCCCACCATCCACCGGCTGGTCAGCAAGCTGGAGGCCGAGGGCTATCTGTCGCGCCATCTCGATGGCCGCAGCTACCAGCCGGGGCCGAAACTTCGCCAGATGACGCAGGGGGTCATCCGCTTCTGGCACCAGAACCTGCCGATCCGCGAGGTTCTGATTCGCCTCAACGAGCGGCTGGGCGAGACCTGCAACCTCGCGATTCCCGATGGCGACGCGATGCTCTACATCGACCGGGTCGAGACGCAGTGGCCGCTGCGCATCCAGCTCCACGTCGGCTCGCGCGTGCCGCTTCATGCGACGGCAGCGGGAAAGCTGAGCCTGTCGCTCATGAGAGAGGCCGAGCTCGCCCGCTATCTCAAGACGAAGCGGCTGGAGGCGTTCACGCCCGACACGATCATCGACCCGGAGCTTCTGCTGGCCGAACTGCGCCAGATCGCCCGGCAGGGATACTCCACCGACCGGCAGGAATTCGTCGCCGGAATGATCGCGGTCGCGGTGCCGGTGAAGAACGCGTCGGGCCATCTCGTCGCCACGCTTTCATTCCACGCCCCCGAGCAGCGGATGTCCCTGGAGCAGGGACTGCAACACCTGCCCCATCTCTCCGCCGCGGCAGATGCGTTGGCGCAGCTGATCTAGATGTCTCGCCCCGGTTCTCTGATGAGATCCTGCCGTTGGTCTGGAAGGATGCCCGACGCTCAACGCCTGAGAGGCGCAGGGAGACCGCCATCGAACCCCTGACAGCACCTGCTGCGGGACTTCTGATGCCGCCGCCAATCCCGACCCGGCGGGCTCATTTGGCGCGTGAGGCGACGTGCAGCCTGTGAAGCTGAGTTGCGAATTCCTCGACCGGGCCGTCGATCTCCGTGTCTCGGATGACCTCGCCTATCGGCAGCGGGCGAACTCGTGATGCGGGGACGCCGAGTTCGGACAGCCATCCCGAAAGCTGCGCAGATGAGCTTGCATAGACAATGCGGCCGAGACCGACCCAGCCATGCGCCGCGGCGCACATCGGGCAGTGCTCACCCGAGGTATAGACCGTGGCTCGGGCACGATCCCCGGCGGACATGTTGTTCGCCGCCCACCGGGCAATAGCGAACTCCGGGTGCTGGGTGTGGTCGCCGCCAGCGACATGATTGTGGTCCTCGAACAGGACCTGACCGTCCGAGGACACGAGGACCGAGCCGAACGGCTCATCTCCGCTCGCAAGCGCCTGGGCAGCGAGTTCGACGCAGCGCTGAAGATGTTTTCGGTCAATGTCATCGATCATCGTATTTTCCTTGTTCGGCCTCTCTGCGGCCAGCAAAGCATCGTATCGCCCACCTGTATAGCCGGACGCGCCTGTGGGACTGGCTTGCCGCCGTTGATTTCAAGCCGGGGCGGATCGCGCCGAGGACGAGATCAAGCGGCGCTGTCTCGCGCCCGGCAAGCCCGAAGTGCAACTCGGTCAGGAGAGAGGTCGCGACATGACCGCCGGCGGGACGTGGCGGCGAGGTCAACAATGATGGAGAAGCCATCGCGACCGCGGCCGCCGCGCTTCCGCGACGCAGGATCAATTCGGCCGTGGCGGCGTTGTCGTCGGCAGGCTTGGCGCATCAGCGCCGCCACCGCAGAGAAGGAGGACCCCGCATGGCGAAATTTTCCATCGGCGATCATGTGAGCTGGAACTCCGAGGCGGGCCGGGTCAGCGGCCGGATCATCAGGGTCCATCACGAGGATTTCGACTACAAGGGCCACCGCCACCGCGCGTCGGAGGACGACCCGCAATACGAGATCGCAAGCGACAGGACCGACCACATCGCGGCCCACAAGGAGGGCGCGTTGACGAAGATCGGCTGATGGTCGCGCAGTTCACCACGATCGGGCATTCCGACCGCAGCCTCGAGGAATTCCTGGGCATGCTGCAGGGGGCCGGGGTCCGCCTGCTCGTCGATGTGCGGGCGTTTCCCCGGTCGCGGCGCAATCCCGAATACAACATCGACCGGCTGCCGGACGATCTCGCGCAGGTGCAGATCGGCTATCGTCACTGTCCCGCCCTCGGCGGCCGGCGGCCGAAGCAGGCCGAGGTGGACCCCGGTCTCAATGCCCTGTGGCGGGTGCAGAGTTTCCACAACTACGCCGATTACGCGCTCGGGCCGGAATTCGCCGCAGCCTTCGACGAGCTTGTGCGGCTGGGGCACGATCCGCGGCTGGCGCTGATGTGTTCGGAAGCGGTCTGGTGGCGGTGCCACCGCCGCATCATCGCCGACCATCTGCTGCTGAACGGCCATGCCGTGGACCACCTGATGGGACCGGGCCAGATCGTTCCGGCCACGCCCACCCCCGGCGCGCAAAGGACCGCGGCGGGAAAGGCGGTCTATCCGCCCGAACCAACCGGCTGAGATTGCCGGCATCTGGCCCTACTGGCGATGCACGGCACGTTCACATGCGCGGGCACATGCGCGGGCACATGCGCGGGCACATGCGCGGGCCGGGCGGGCGTTGCGAGGCGATCAGCAGCATCACGGCGCGGACATGCGCGCGCTCTCGCCCCTTGAAAGGCTCCGCCAGTGCGCAGGCGCGGCCAATGGAAAGCACGATGCTCTGTCGCCGGTCGCCCCCGCCTGAGCGCGTCATGGCGGAGATCTAGACAGGAGAGCCGGACCAGCAGGGTTGCCCTTTCAGCGAGCCGACCACGCGGTCGGCCATGCCGACGCAGCGGCTTCCGTCGAATGGAAAGATGGTCTCGAACCCGCCCTTGATCCGGTCCGTGATGATCCGCCGCAGCCGATGGCGCGCCCGCATCAACCGCGTTTTCACCGTGCCGAGCGGCAGCGAGAGGTCGCGGGCAATGTCGCGCAGGTCGAGACCCGCAGTCTCGTGCATGAGGAACACCAGCCGGAGGTCGGATGGAAGCTCGCTGACCGCAGCCTCGATCAGGGCGCGGGTCTGCATCCGGCCAAGGGCCGCCTCGGTCGGCTCGGGGTCGGTGCCGGGGAACAGCAGCACCTCGGCGCTGCGGATCACGGTTTCCGTCACAGTGTCATATTCCTGCTGCACCCGCTGCTTGCGCAGCCGCATGGCCGCGCAGTTCAGGGTGATGCGGGTGATCCAGGTCGAGAACCGGGCCGCGTCGCGAAAGCCATCCAGATGGGTGAACGCGGCCAGCCAGGCATCCTGCACGACCTCCTCGGCCTCGGCGTCGCTGGGCATCAGGCCGCGCGCGATGCGGAACAGGCGCCCGTTCAGCCGCCGGATCAGTTCCCGAACGGCGGCCTCGTCATGCAGCCGGGCTGCTGCCACCAGCGCGGCCTCGGACAACTGCCGCTCGGCGCGAAGGGGCGGCGATCTGCCGGGTTCGCTCATGTCCAGCCTCCCTTCTCCGGCATGACCGAGCCACGCGCGAGGATGGCATCGACCGGCGGAAAGCCGGCCAGCGCCGCCTCGGGCAGATCACCCGCGTCCTGCGCCGGACCCTGCCAGCCGGGACCACTCTCGGGCCGGCCGACGACGATCCGCGCCACCATGCCGGCATGTTCATGCGGCTGGCAGTAGAGATCATAGACCCCCGGCGCGGTCAGCGTGACCTCGAACTGCTCGCCCGGCAGCAGCAGGCCGCTGTCCCAGGGCTCGGCGGCGTCGGGGATGCGCCGCTGCCGGTCCAGAATGTCCGGGTGGTAGGCGGTCGCCGTGTGGCTGTTGCCGGCGTCGCGGTTCACGAAGCGGATCGTTTCGCCGGGCGCGACGGCAAGGCCGACCGGAGCGAACCAGACCTGCTCGCCCCGCGGACTGCCCTTCATCTCGACCAGCAGCGGCCCTGCCGCGATCGCCCGGCGGGGCCGCGCTTGGACGGCCAACAGCATGGCCGCCCCTCCGGTAATCAGGTTTCGGCGGTTCATGGTCATTCTGCCAGCCGCGCCTTGGCGTCTGCGTCGTGATAGAGCACCACATGGACATGCGGCTTTTCGACGCCGGGATGGCCGGCGTTGTAATAGATATCGACCGACGTGACGGTGTCGTTCCCGACTGCGAGGTCGTTGAAGGCGGTGCCGCCCTCCAGATCCTCGATCGGCGTCATGTAGATCGTGGCCGACAGCTTGCCGTCATGGTCATAGCCGAGGAACGGCCCAGCCGGCAGGGTGGCAGGATCGACATAGAGCGTGCCGAGGCCGGGCAGGAAGTCCGGCAGCGTGACAAGCTCGCTGACCTTTGCGAATGGCGCGGCAGGCGGCGCGGTCTCGGCCGCCGCCTGGGCCGCGGCCAAAGCGGCAAGGCGCCCAGCAGGACGCAGGCGGCGAGGGCGGGGATGGATCGGAACATGGGATGACCTTTCGGTTCGGGGCCGGATCAGCCCGGCCTCATTCCATTGGATGCGGTTCGGGCCAAAAGGTTCCCGTCGGCATGATTCCGTGATGGTTCATCTGTCCGCCTGCAACTGTCCGGTGAGTATCCGGCCAGCATCGCGGCCTCGCGACATAGAATAACAGCGCCGGCCCTTGCGGGAGCAGGGAAGGCAGCGCCCCACCGCCTCTGGATTGCCGCGCAGCTCCACCCGATGACGGTCGCGGAGCTCGGGCCAGCGCGCCGCATCATGGCGGAACCATTTGCGCGCCGCCGTCAAAGCGGCGACGTCGCGGCTCCGGTCGTCCTCAAACAACCTTGCGGATCGCGCGTGGCCAGACGCGGGCGGCCGGAAGCTGCTACCCCCCCGCCCCCGCACGGCCGCGAATGCTGCGTCAGGACCACAAACCCATGCGAGCGCGGTCCTGCCCCTCCCCCTCATTCGCCGTCGATCTCGTCCAGAATCGTCAGGGTCTTGTTGGAATGGGCATAGGCGGCGCCGGCCCGCATCTCGGCCGCGACCCAGATCGCTTCCATGATCTGTTCATTGGTCGCGCCTGCGCGCTTGGCGCCTTTGGTGTGGCCCTCGATGCACCACGGGCATTGGGTCACATGCGCCACGGCAAGCGCGATCAGTTGCTTGGTGCGCTTGTCCAGCGCGCCGTCTGCGAACACCGCCTTCGACAACGCCGCGAAGGCGTCGTCGATGTCGGGTGCCAGCGCGTGCCGCTTGGCCGCAAGCGCGGCGCTGGCCTTGGGCAGGGTGATGTCGGACATGATCTCCTCCGTTCAGGGGGTCGGGCTGGCAATCGTTTGCCGCCGCACCGCCCGGACGGGGAGCGGGCGGTTGGCGGGCCACATGAACCGGCTGTTGCGTTGGCGGCGGGCTGCGTGGCCCCGGCCGCCCGGCGCCGCCGGGTGTCCACAGGATCAAAGCCCTGCTGCGGGGGCTCGGTCCGCGGCGTCGTCGGTCGATCGTCCGGGACAGATGCCGGGCTTTCCTGCGGAGTGGCCCTCTCCGCCCCGATCCCGCCCGCTCACAGCGTCATCACGCATTTGATGTATTCCGAGCGGTCGTTGCGGAACCTGTCGTAGAACTCGGGACCGTCCTCCAGCGTGCCGCGATGCGAGATGATGGTGCTGGGGTCGATCTCGCCTGCCTCGATGCGCTTGAGCAGCCGTTCCATGTAGGCGCGGGTGTGGGTCTGACCGCCGCGCATCATCAGCCCCTTGCCGAAGGCCGCGCCGATCGGGAACTTGTCCGCGACCCCCGCATAGACGCCGGGGATCGACACCGCGCCGCCCTTGCGGCAGCACATGATCGCGGCGCGCAGCGCGTTGGGCCGGTCGGTTTCCAGCATCAGGGCGTTCCTGGCCTTGTCGTAGATGTTGCCGATCACCGAGGCGCCATGCGCCTCCAGCCCCACGGCGTCGATGCAGCGGTTGGGCAGCTTGCCCGAGGTCAGGTCCATCAGCCGCTCGTAGCTGTCCTCCTTCGACAGGTTGATCGTCTCCGCCCCCGCCTTCCGGGCGAGATCCAGCCGGCCTTCCTCGAAGTCGAGCGCGAACACCCGCTCGGCCCCCAGCAGGAAGGCCGACATGATCGCGAACAGCCCCACCGGCCCCGCGCCCCAGATGGCGACCAGATCGCCCGGCCCGGTGCCGACCTGCTCGACCGCCTGATAGCCGGTCGGGAAGATGTCGGTCAGGAACAGCACCTTCTCGTCGGGCAGGCCTTCGGGCACCCCCACCAGCCCCACATCGGCGTGGGGGACGCGGACATATTCGGCCTGCCCGCCCGCATAGCCGCCGAACAGATGCGAATAGCCGAACATGCCGCCCCCGGACTGGCCATACAGCGCCTCGACCTTCTCGTGGTCGGGGTTGGTGTTGTCGCAGAGCGAGAACGCATCGACCCGGCAGAACGCGCAGTGGCCGCAGGCGATGTTGAACGGCACCAGCACCCGGTCGCCGGTCCTGAACTTCGTCACGCCGGGCCCGGTCGCGACGATCTCGCCCATGAACTCGTGCCCGAGGATGTCGCCCTTGCGCATTTCCGGGATGAAGCCGTCGTAAAGATGCAGGTCCGAGCCGCAGATCGCGGTGCTGGAGACCTTGAGGACGACATCGCCCTGATCCTCGATGGTGGGGTCGTCCACGTTGTCCACCTGGACCTTGCCGGTGCCCTGGAAAGTGATCGCGCGCATGTTCCACCTCGCGTTTCTCTGGCGGGTCAACAAAGGCGCGGACCGGCGGTTCCGCCGATCTGCGGAAAGCACCTGCGCGGACGGGCAGGCCTGTCATCGAGTGACGGACCCCGCGACCGCCCGGCGGCGTTGCCCCGGTGGATCGAATCTCGACACGCGGCCCACTTCGGGCGCGGCAAGGAAGGAGAAGGACGATGGCCGAGCAGGTTCCCCTTTCCGACGAGGCGGTGGCGCAGGAGCCGGAAGTCGCCGCCGACCGCGACGAGCCCACCCGCGAGGTCGCGGCCGATCTGGCGTATCGGCGGCTCGGCATCGTCAATGCGGTGTTCTGGGGCGAGCGCGGCGCGGGCGACCGCGGCTGGGTGCTGATCGACGCGGGCCTGCGCGGGACGGCAGGGCTGATCCGCTCCGCGGCCGAGGCGCGGTTCGGCGAAGGCTCCCGCCCCTCTGCCATCGTCATGACCCATGGGCATTTCGACCATGTCGGCGCGCTGTCCACCCTGGCCGAGGAATGGGACGTGCCGGTCTATGCCCATGAGCTGGAACGGCCGTATCTCGACGGCTCGGCCAGCTATCCGCCGGGCGATCCGGGCGTCGGCGGGGGCATGATGTCGCGCCTGTCGCGCTTCTATCCGACCGGGCCCATCGACATCGGCGAGCGTCTGCGGAACCTGCCCGCGGACGGAAGCGTGCCGGGGATGCCCGGCTGGCGCTGGCTGCACACGCCGGGCCATTCCGTCGGCCATGTGTCGCTGTGGCGCGAGAGCGACCGGATGCTGGTCGCGGGCGATGCCATCGTCACGACCGGGCAGGAATCGGCTTACTCGGTCGCGGTGCAGGAGCCGCAGATGCACGGCCCGCCCGCCTATTTCACCATCGACTGGGAGGCGGCGGAACGCTCGGTCGGCAAGCTGGCGGCGCTGGGGCCCGAGACGATCCTGACCATGCACGGCCAGCCGTTGCAGGGACCGCTGATGCAGCAGGCCCTCGCCACGCTCTCCCGCGATTTCCGCGAGATCGCCGTGCCCGAGAACGGCGTCTATGTCGCCGCGCCCCGCCGGGCCGAGGACGGAACGGCCTACGAGCGGAGCTGAAACCGGAACTCCGGCCAGCCGCGCGGGTTCGGTCACCATGTCCAGGCCCCTGCCCAACGCCGCGTTCGACCTGACGCTCGACCTGCTGCGCGATCCTTATGGCTTCATCGGACGCCATTGCGATCGGCTGGGAAGCGACGGGTTCCGCACCCGGATCGCATTGCGGCCCGCGATATGCCTGCGCGGCGCCGAGGCTGCCGCCTTCTTCTATGACGGCGAGCGTTTCGGCCGCGCCAAGGCAATGCCGCCGGTCACCGTCCGGCTGCTTCAGGACAAGGGGTCCGTCCAGACGCTGAACGGAGCGGCGCACCGGCACCGCAAGGCGATGTTCCTCGATCTCGCCACTGCGCCGGATCGTGTCGCCGCGCTGGAGCAGGCTTTCGGCCGCGCGTGGGACGCCGCACAGGAGCGTTGGCTCGCGGCAGGCGAGGCCCGGCTGCTGCCGGAGGTCAATCTGGTCCTCGCCCGCGCCACTGTGGACTGGATGGGATTCGACTGGGCGGAACGGGGCGGCCGCCGCTTTTCGCGCGACATGGATGCGATGGTGGCCAATGCCGCGGGCATGGGGCCGCGGAGTTGGGCCGCGCTGATGCGCCGCCGCCGTGCCGAACGCGCCGTGCGGCGCCAGATCCTCGCGATCCGGCAGGGCCGCCACCCCGCGGCCGAGAACGCTCCGGCCCGCAAGCTGGCCTTCTTCCGGGACGAGACGGGAGAGCTTCTTGCCCCCGAGGTCGCCGCCGTCGAGGCCCTTAACCTTCTGCGCCCAACGCTGGCGATCGGGCGGTTCATCGTCGATGCCGCGCAGGCGCTTGAGCGCGATCCGGCGCTGAGAGCGGCCCTCGTGTCCGACCCGTCGCTGACGGAGGGCTTTGCCGAGGAGGTGCGCCGCCGCGCGCGCTATTTCCCGCTCATCGGAGGAACGGCGCTGCATGATCTCGACTGGCGCGGCACACCGATCCGCAAGGGAAGCTGGGTTCTGCTGGCCCTCTGGGGCACCTCGAACGACCCTCGGGCGATTGCCGGGCCGGAACGCATCGACCCGACCCGCGCCCATTCGTGGCGCGAGCAGGGGCATCAGGTCATCCCGCAAGGTGCGGGCCTTTCGGCCGAGACCCACCGCTGTCCGGGCGAGTGGATCACGGTGGCGCTGATGACGCAGGCGACCACGCGCCTGCTGCGGCTGAGCTATCGCGTGGGGCCCGCCGCGATGAAAAGCCCGCCCTTCCGCTATCCGCCGTCGCCGAGGGACGGTTTCCAGATGCGCGACCTGCGCCTGCGCTGAGCGCCGGCAAGAGTCGCCGGCAACCTGCGGAACCCTGATCTGGCGCGGCGTGTTCGGCTTCGGTGACACTTCAAGGAGGTCGAGATGACGGAAGCACGGGAATGGATGGTCCAGTGGCTGCGCGATGCCCACGCGATGGAGGAGCAGGCCCAGACCATGCTCGCCGGGCAGGCCGAGCGGATCGACAACTACCCGGAACTCGCCGCGCGCATCCGCCAGCACGAGGCGGAGACGAAGGAGCAGGCGGAACGGCTGCTGGGGGCGCTCGAGTCGATCGGCGAAAGCAGATCCATGCTGAAGGACACCGGCGGCAAGCTGATGGCGACGGCGCAGGCGGTGGGCGGGGCGTTCGCGGGCGACGAGGTGATGAAGGGCTCGCTTGCCAGCTATGCCTTCGAGCAGATGGAGATCGCCTCCTACACCGCCCTGATCGCCGCGGCCGAGCATCTTGGCGAAGCCGAGGTGGTGCGCGCCTGCCAGGCAAACCTGAAGGAGGAGGTTGCGATGGCGGACTGGCTGGCCAGCCACCTGCCGGCGACCACCCGCGCCTTCCTCGACCGGGCAAACGCGGGCGATCCCGCCGCCAAACGCTGAGCGCCTTCCCGACATTGCAACCCGCCCGGATGATCCGGGCCACAGCACGACGAAGGAGAGACCCATGAGAACCCTTTTCCTTTCCGCCGCCTTCGGCCTGGCGACCCTCGGCGCGGCCTGGGCGCAGGGCACGACCGCGCAGGACTTCGTCAACCAGGCGGCCAGCGGCGGCCTGTTCGAGGTCCAGTCGAGCGAACTCGCGCTGCAACGCTCGCAGAACGCCGATGTTCAGGAATTCGCCAATCAGATGATAACCGATCATACGGCGAACAATGAGGAACTGGCGGCCGTCGCGCAGGCGCAGAACCTGACGGTGCCGGCAGAGCTTGCCGGTCCCCACGCCGAGATGATGCAGTCCCTTCAGGACGCCGAGGGGGACGCCTTCGATGCGGCCTACATCCAGAACCAGGTGACGGCGCATGAGACGGCGGTGACGCTGTATCAGACCTATGCGGACGGCGGCGACAACGAAGCGCTGGTCGCCTATGCGCAGAAGAGCCTGCCTGTCCTGCAACAGCATCTGGAGCATGCGCAGGGGATGGCCGGGCAATAGGCGCCGCCCGGCGCAAGATGCCGGCCCCACGCGGGGCCGGCGATCCGGCCGTCGGTCCGCCTTCGGTCCGTCGCCCAGCGCGCGTGACACCGGCCGTTCGGCCGTGCCCCGGCTCCGTGCCGGTTGATGGCAACCCGCCGCTCCTCATCCGCGCGCCCGCGCCCGGCGAACCCGTGACGGCGGACGAAGTTGGAATGGGCAGAAGCCACATCATCCGACACAGGAGGCCGCGCCGGTGCTGCAACTCGAAACCCCGATCCTGGAACTCGTGCTGCGGGCGGCGTTGCTGTTCGCGCTGTTCATGGTGCTGCTGCGCATCGTGCCGCGCCGTTCTGTCGGCGAGCTGGCCTCGATGGACCTCGTCTTCCTGCTGCTGATCACCAATGCCGCGTCGAACTCGCTGGGGGAATTTTCGTCGCTGACGGACGGAACCGTGCAGATCCTGACCTTCTTCGGCCTGAACTACCTGACGAACCAGCTGTCCTACCGCTTCCCCGCCATCGAAAGGCTGCTGGAGCATTCGCCGCTGCCGGTCGTCCAGAACGGCAGGATGCTCCGCCGCAACATGCGCAAGGAGGCGCTGACCGAGGAAGAGCTGATGGCAAGCCTGCGGAAAGAAGGCATCGGCGACCTGATTCAGGTCCGCAAGGCCGTCGTGGAAAGCGACGGCCGGTTGAGCTTCATCCGCGAGGACGGCTGAGGGCCGGCGGCGGCAGGTGAACGATCTCGCCCAGCTCGCGGCCACGCCGCGCCGGAGCCCGGCGGAAGCCGTTCTCGTCAGACAATCCCGCTGCGACCCGGCCCGTGCGGCGCATGTCCTCGTCGCGGCGGTCGCCCGCGATGTTGACCACGCCGGTCGCACGCGGTCGAGAGTGCGCGGCGCGGTCAGTTTCCGTCGGCTGCGGGGGCCGCCTCGGCCACCCGGTCGGTGGTCAGGTCGGCGACGATCCCCTGCGCGGCGCGGAGATGGTCCAGGATCGTCGGCAGCGTCGCTGCGGCGAAGCGTTGGAGGTCAGCATCCTGCCCGGCGGTGATTTCCCACATCAGCAGCTGCGTCGTCTTCTGGTGGTCCACGATCTGGCCGCGCATGTAGGCAAGGTCGAACTCGGCCCCCTCCATCCCCTCCAGCCGGTCGCGCATCGCCTGATGCTCGGCGTTCAGCCCGTCCGGCAGGGGGATGCCGCTGGCCTCGGCCAGGCCGGCAAGCTCGTCATTGGCGGCGGAGTGGTCCTCGATCATGCGGCTGGCGAAATCGGTGACCGCCTCGGCCCCGGCTCTTTCCACCGCCAGTTCGGCCAGCGCGACCTCGGCCATGCCGCCCTCGGCCACAAGCTGCGCGAACAGGATGTCGTTGGCGTTGGGCTGGTTCGGCTCGGGCATGCCCTGGGCGTCGAACCTCGTGTCGGGCGCCATGAAGCCGGGATTCCCGATCTGCGCGAAGCCGAGCGCGGGAAGGGCGGCGAAGGCGAGGGCAAGGGCGGCGGCGCGCATGGGATATCCTCCGGTCAGAGGGTGAGCATATAGGCGACGAGGGCGTCCTTCTCGTCCTGGGTCAGCTGGGTCCGCAGCACCAGGTTGAAGAACTCGACCGTGTCGGCCAGCGTCATCAGCCGCCCGTCATGCATGTAGGGGGGCGTGTCCTTGATGCCGCGCAGGGTGAAGGTCTTGATCGGCCCGTCGGGCAGCAGGACGAAGTCGTTGACCACCTCGCCGGGCGCATAAAACCGTTCAAGCTTCAGGTCGTGCATCTGGTGGTCCATGAAGGATTCCACCGGGATGTGGCAGGCCGCGCACTGGCCCTTGCCCATGAAGACCTGCTCGCCCAGCAGCTCCTGCTCGGTGGCAAGGTCGGGGTCGAGCCGCCCCATCGGGTCCAGCTTCGGCGCGGGCGGGAAGTCGATGATGTTCTGCATCTGCGCCATGAAGGCGACCTTGTGCGAGCGGTCGGGGATATGCTCGCCCTTGCGCGCCGCGCTGACATGGTCGCCGTTGAAATAGGCGGTGTGCTGCTCGAACTCGGTAAAATCCTCGATCGAGCGCAGCGAGCGTTTCGAGCCGTGGATCTGCTGGTTGAACATGCCGCGCAGGCTGGGCGAATCCAGCCGGAATCGCGCGGCCTGCGGGCGGACGTCCGGCGTATGGTGGAAGCCCGCATTGGTGTTGAAGTTCGAGTGGCAGTCGAGGCAGGCGATGCCGCGATGCTGCTCGGCGGTCTTGCGGTCCTCGGTCTGGTTGAACTCCTCCTGCGGGAACGGCGTCAGCAGGATGCGCAGCCCCTCCATCTGCACCGGAGTCAGGATGCCGTTCATGATCTCGTAATGGTTCTTGATCGTCAGCAGCTCGCCGCGCGAGACATCGCCCAGATGGGTGTGGGTCGTCAGGAAGATCGGCGGCGGAAATTCCGGCAGCACATGGTCGGGCAGGTCGAAATCCGCGTCGAAGCGGGTCAGGTCGCGGTCCTCCTGCGCGTTGATCTCGTCGATGACGAATTGCGGAAAGATCTGGCCGCTGTTGGCCTGCTTGACGTGCGGCAGCGGCTTGAAACCGTCGGGCAACAGGTCGCCGTCGCGGATCTCCTGCGGCGTCATCGCGGCGAGGCTGTCCCAGGTCTGCCCCTCGGGCAGCCTGACGCGCACACCGTCCTGCACGGCGCGGCGCCCGCCCGACATCATCACGCCGTCCATCGGCTGGTCGGAAAGGTCGTAGCGCGCATCGAGCATGGTGCGCTGGCGTTCCATGACCTGCGGTTTCTGCGTGGAGTCGATCTCCATCGCCCGAGAGAACGGCATGGTGGGAAGCTGGCGATAGGTCGTGGTCGGCGGCAGCGGATCGGATATCGCGGCGGCGGCCGAGGCGGCCAGAGCGACGATGGAGCACATTCCGACAGTCACGGTGCGGGACATTGGGCGACCTCCGGCTTGCAGGCGCCGCGCCGTCTGGCGCGCGAATCGGAGTCCAACGATCACGCGGTCAGGAGGTTCCGTGAGGCTGGGGTGTTCGGTGCGAAATTCGCAAGCGCGGTGGAGAAGAGGGCGGCGGCGTGCGTTGTTGCGGGCCACGGTCGGGGCCGGTCCCTGTGGCGGGAAGCTCGGCTGGCGTGACACGCAAACCTCGCGTCACTGAAGACGATGCACCGCCGGCGAACCGCCACCTGCTCGCTCACCTGAACAGCAGCTCCGCGCAGCGCCTTGCCTCGAACGGCTTTTCGCAGCAGGGCACCTCGGCGTAGGCCGGTGGCAGGGACTGGGTGTCGT
>NZ_JAHQZU010000038.1 GCF_019061185.1 Paracoccus sp. Z118 | reverse complement strand
AGCAGCAGCGCGAAGCTGTAGAAGGGCATCAGAAGCTCGGGGTAGTTGCCCTCGGCCTCCATCGCCTGACGGGTCAGGCTGATGATCTCGTTCACACCCAGCAGCGAGGCGAGCGGCGTGGACATGGTCATGATCGCATACCAGTTCATCCACGGCGGCAGCATCCGCTTGACGCATTGCGGCAGGATGATCTGCCAGATGGTCTGCTGGCGGGTGAAGCCCAGCGATTCGGCACCCTCCCACTGGGCGGTCGGCACCGACTGGATCGCGCCGCGCACGACCTCGGCGATGTTGGCCGAGACCGGCAGGGCGAGGCCGATCACCACCTTGATCCAGCCGGGCAGGGGGATCGTGGTCCCGAATGCCTGCATCTGGAACGGCAGGCCCAGCAGGATGATGAACAGCAGGACCAGCCACGGCACGTTGCGGAAGAAGGTGACATAGACCTGCACGATGCCGCGCAGCACCCGGTTGCGCGAGATGAGGCCCAATCCGGCCAGCGCCCCGACCGCGGTCCCCAGCGCCATGGCGAGGACCGAGATCAGCACGTTGAACAGGAACCCCTCCGTGAACAGGAACGGCGCCCAGCGGATCAGCGCCTCGAAGGCGGAGGCGGTGTCGCGGCCCGACTGCGCCATCACCGCAAAGGGGAACAGCGCCGCGATCAGCAGCAGCCACGCCGCAGGGATCGAGGCCAGCCAGCGCACCAGGAAGAAGTCGTCATAGGCGGGGCCGCGCGGGGTGAAGGGCAGCAGCACCGGCAGCGCGCCCCTGACTGGCGCCATCGGAACGGGGGTCTTACGCGCCATAGCCGGGAATCCTCATCTTGCGTTCCCACCGGCCCATGCCGGCCGACACGATGCCGACGAGGCCAAGATACAGCACCAGCAGCAGAAGCATGGTCGGGTTCTGGGCCGAGGGGTAGTCGTTCCAGATCGACACCGACTGGTAGAGCAGTTCGGGCACCGCGATCGCATAGGCCTGGTTCGTCGTCTTGACGAGGTTGACCAGGTTCGCGGTCAGCGCGGGCATCGAGATGCGGAAGGCCAGCGGAAAGACGACGTTGTTGTAGGTCATCAGCCGGCTCATCCCCAGCGATTCGGATGCCTCGCGGGTCGAGTCGGGCACCGCCTCGATGCCGGCGCGGAAGATCTCGATGTTGAACGCGCCGGCGAAGAACGACAGCGAAATGATCGCCCAGCCCACGTTCGAGATGATCGGGATCTCGGTCCAGCCGTCGGGGCTGTAGCTGGGGGTCAGCTGCCCCAGCGCGAAATAGAAGAAGAGCAGCTGGACCAGCGGCGGCGTGTTGCGGAAGAACTGCACATACGCCGCCACCAGTCCGCGCAGGAGGCGGCTTTTCGCCCCCTGCGCCCATGCCCCCACGATGCCGATGATGACCGAGAAGATCAGGC
Organism: Paracoccus sp. Z118; assembly: GCF_019061185.1. GTDB lineage: Bacteria > Pseudomonadota > Alphaproteobacteria > Rhodobacterales > Rhodobacteraceae > Paracoccus. The sequence goes on along the minus strand of NZ_JAHQZU010000038.1, from coordinate 15,687 downwards.
AGGCGATGCTGAGCTTGATCGTCATCCAAAGACCGGACAGCACCCGCGCCATCTGACGTTCGTCATAGAGCCAGATGAAGTTCCAGTGCGGCGACGACGCGGCCAGTTCCCGGAAGAACTCCTGCATTCCCTCGATCATCGGTTCCCGGCCTTACTGCGCCGCTTGCGCCAGCGGGTCGCCGTAGCGCTCGTGCATCTCGGCCAGGAAGGGGCTGTGGCTGACGCCCCATTTCTCTTCCAGTTCGATCAGCGTGCCGTCGCGGTGCCACTGGTATTGCAGCCCCGAGACGATCTGGCCGAGGGCGCAGTTTTCCTCGGCCTTGGCGACGGCGATGCCCCAGGGCGCGTAATCCTCGATCGGCAGCGAGATCTCGAAATCGTCCCAGCCGCCGGCCGCGTAGTCGGCGCCGATGGTGGTGTCGTCATAGACGAACGCCACGCATTTCTTGTCGCGCAGCGCCTGCTTGCCCTCGGCCGCGTTGCCGAACGCCACGATGGTGGCGCCGTATTCCTGTTCGATCTTCTGCAGGTAGAACGCGCCCTGAACGCCGCAGACCGGCTTGCCGTTCAGCTCGTCCCACGAGGTCATCCCCAGCGCCTTGGGCGTCAGCGCAGCGGTGCCCGAGGCGTAGTAGTTCGGCCCCTTGATACCGACCATCTCGCGGCGATCCGCGGTGTCGGTCATGGTGGCGATCATCAGGTCGATCTGACCCTGCTGCAGGAACTGCATCCGGTTCGAGGCGATCACCGGCACCAGTTCCAGCCCCACGCCCAGCGTGTCCGCGACCTTCTGCGCGAGGTCGATTTCCAGCCCGACGACCGAGCCGTCGGTCTCGCGATAGCCCCAGGGCTTGTAGTCGGCCTTGACGCCGGCGATCAGCGTGCCGCGATCCAGCACGCGCGTGAGGCCGGCATTGGTGCAGGCCTCGGCCGCGGCGGCGACGGGCGACAGCGCGGTCGTCGTTGCGATCATGGCGACGAGTATTTTTTTCATGGCTCCACTCCCTGTGAACATGGGAGGGTTGCTAACACGCAACAGTTTTGGGGTATGAGAGACTAAATTCTTGCCCTGACAGGGCAAGTTTTCGGTCCGCCATCGCCTGCCCGAGGAAGCCGCGCCTGCCATGTCCCCGATCCGCCCGCACACGCGGAAACCTTCATGTCGTTGACAGCGCCCGGCCCCGCGCCGCTCGGCCGCCGCCGGTTCATGGCCGGGCTTGCGGCCGCGAGCCTTTCGACCCTCGCCGCGCCCCGCCTTGCCATCGCGGGCGCGGGCGAGTGGACCATGATCGCGATGGAGCATTTCCCCCCCTACAACCATCTCAGCGGCGGGAAGTTCGTCGGCCTGGACATCGACATCATGGCGGAAGCCACGCGCGAGCTTGGAATCACCATGCGGATGCTGCCTTTGCCTTGGCAGCGCGGCATCATCGCCTTTGAATCCGGCGCGTCGGACGGGCTGTTCCAGTTGACGCTGACGCCGCGCCGGGCGCGCGAATGGCACATGACCGGGCCGATGCGGACGACGCGGCTGGTCTTCATGGTGCTGGCTGACTCGCCGCTGCAGGACAGCGACGGATTCAGCGGGCTGGCCGGACAGGTCGTGGGGACGGTGGACGGCTTCACCTACGGTCCCGGCTTCGACCGCGCGCACGGTTTCATCCGTGAAGGCTCCAAGGATGACGAGACCAGCCTGCGCAAGCTGCTGCTGGGTCGGGCGACGGTGATTCTCGGCGGCGAGGCGAACCTGCTGCACGCCGCCGCCTCGCTTGGGGTGCGGGGCCGCGTCCGTATCCTGCCGACCGCGCTGGACGAGCAGCCGCGCTACGCCGCGTTCCGCCGCGATCCGGCTGGGGCCGAGAAATCCGCGCTGCTCCAGCCCGTCCTTGCCCGGATGAGCGAGGATGGACGGATCGACCGCATCCTCGACCGCTACCGGGAGAGATGAGGATGCGGCGTCCGGCAAGCGGCAGCATCGCCCGGCAGATCGCGCTGGCCAGCGTGCTGATCAGCGTCGTCTCGGGCCTCGGGCTGGGCGGGATCACCGCTTACGGCGATTTCCGCCGCAGCTTCGCCAGCGCGATCGAGAACTCCGAGCGGCTGATCCGCGCTGCCGTCCCGCAGCTTGAAAGCGCCTACTGGGACCTGGACCTCGCCGCCACGCAGACGACGCTGGACCGGCTGGCCGAGGCGCCGCTGGTCCGGTCGGTCTCGATCCGCGATCTCGTCATTTCGGCCGAGGATCTGCGGGCGGTGAATATCGGCCCGCTCGCCGCGCAAACGGACAAGCCCGAAGATGCCCGCTGGGCGCTGAACCGGCTGGTCCCGCAGGACTGGCTGTCGGACCGGCTGGCGCTGGACCTGTCGGCCCCGCGCACGCGCGAGCCGATCGCCCGGCTGATCGTGGACCTGTCCTTCGCCGAGCTTTACGACGAACTCGGCCACCGGGCGATGACCGTCGTCGCCACCACCGTTCTTCAGGCGCTGCTGATCGCGGGCATCCTGTTCGTGCTGATCCGCAGCCTCATCATCCGCCCGCTGAACGCGCTCAGCGGGGCGGCGCGGGCACAGCGCGGGGGCGGCCGGTTCCGCCTGAAAGGCAAGGCGGCGGAGCTTCTGTCGGACAGCCGCGACGATGAGATCGCGAGCCTCGCCCGCGACTTCACGCTGACCGTCGGCCGGATGGAGCGTTACCGCGACAACCTGCGCGAGGAGGTGGACCAGCGCACCGCCGAACTGGTGCTGGCCCGCAACGACGCGCTGGCGGCGTCGCGCGCGAAATCGGCCTTCCTCGCCAATATGAGCCATGAGCTGCGCACCCCGCTCAACGCGATCACCGGCCTGTCCGAGCTGATCCTGGCCGAGAACCTGCCCGCCGCCGCGCAGCGCCATGTCTCGGACATGCGCAGCGCGGCGCGGCAGCTTCTGGGCAGCATCGACACCGTGCTGGACCTGTCCAAGCTGGAAGCCGGCCGGATGGTGTTCGAGCGGGTGGCCTTCGCCCCCGAGGACGTGTTCGACGAGGTGATGTCCCAGACCCGCGTCCTGATCGGCAAGCGCCCGGTCATGCTGGAAGGCGACATCGCCCCCGACGTGCCGGCCCGCGTCCGGGGCGATCCGCAGCGGGTCATGCAGGTGCTGCTCAACCTGACCAGCAACGCGGTGAAGTTCACGGCCACGGGCCGCATCCGCCTGCGGATCTACCGGCGCGGCGACCGGCTGCGTTTCCTCGTCATGGACACCGGCCCCGGCATCGCGCCCGAACATCAGGAGGCGATCTTCGCGCCGTTCACGCAGGGCGACGAGACGACCTCGCGCCGCGTCTCCGGCACGGGCCTCGGCCTCTCCATCGCCCGGCAGATGGCCGAGGGGATGGGCGGCGGGCTGCGGCTTCGCAGCCATCTTGGCCGGGGCAGCCTGTTCGTGCTGGACCTGCCCCTGAAAGAGGAGGCGGGGGCCGCGCCCGCGCCGGTCCCGCGCCCGCGCCTCGATCTGCTGGAAGGCCGGGCGCGGCGCCGGGTGTCCCATCTGCTGCACCGCCTTCCGGCGATCGAGGAACAGGAGGGGCTGGTCCTCGACCACCTGCCGGGAGAGGGCCTGCTGCTCACCGGCCCTGCGGGCAAGACCGAGACCCTGCCGCTGGCGCTGACCCACCGCGAACTTCGCGCGGCAATTCGCAGTGCCCTTTCGGAAGCCGCGCCTTGCCCTGCCGCTGCCGAAATCGTCCTCGGCCTGCGCGAGCGCCGCGTCCTGCTGATCGAGGATCAGCCGATCAACCGGGCCGTCACCGAATCCCTGCTGGCCCGCGCCGGGGTGCGGGTCACGGCCGCGGCCGGCGGCGCCGAGGCGCTGGGGCTGCTGACCGGCGCCCGCCCGGACCTGATCCTGACCGACCTGCACATGCCCGGCATGGACGGCTTCGCCACCGTCCGCGAACTGCGCCAGCAGGGCCTCGGTGACATCCCCGTCGTGGCTTCCAGCGCCGATGTCTCGACCGAAACGCGCCGCGCCTGCGAGGTGGCGGGATTTGCCGGGTTTGTGGCGAAGCCCCTGACCGCGAGCACGCTGCTGAACACTTTGTCCGAGGTGCTGGACCTTGCCCGGCCGCCGCTGGACCGTGCCGTTCTGGAACGCAATGCGGGGGGCGACCGGGCGCTGGCCGCGAAATGGCTGTCGATGCTCCCGGCCGAGATCGCGGCCTGGCGTGCGATGCTGGACGGGGGCGCCCCGCCGGCCGAGACGCTGCACGCGATCTGCGGCGCGGCGATCCAGCTTGGCGCGGCCGAGCTTCACGCCGCCTGCCGCGAAACCCCGCACGATCCCGCCCGCGTTCTGGCCGCGCTGGACCGGCTGGAGACGGCGCTGCCCCCCGCGCCCGAGCCTGCGGACCGGGCGGGCGAACGGCCCCACTCCCTGCTGGGCGACTGCCTCGCGGCCCTGCGCCGGCACGAGATGACGGGCTTCGACATGCTGGAAGAACTCGTTCCCCGCTTGCCCGCCCGCCGGGGGGCGGAGTTGCGCGAGGCGGCGGCGCGGCTGGATTTCCGCCGGGCCGCAAACCTGCTGGAAAACGCCTAGCTGCCGTAATCGGCGATCTTCTGGCCGATCTCGGCCAGCAGCGCCTCGGCCTGGTCCAGCCGGTCGGCGCGGCGGGCCAGCAGGTGCTCCAGCGCCGCCGAGGTCTGGCGCAACTCAAGCTGCACCCCGATCCGCGCCAGCAGCACGGCCGGGGCGGTGGACCGGGCGATGTAGTCGCAGGCGCCCGCCTCGAACCCCGCCGTCTCGTCCTGCGGCGCGTCTAGGCTGGTCAGGAACACCACCGGCATCCGCGAATGCTGCGGGTCCAGCTTGATCCGGCGGCAGAGCGCATAGCCCGCCATCTCGGGCATGTGGACGTCCAGCATCGCCAGATCGGCCCGCCCGCCCGAGGCGAGCCAGTTCAGCGCCTCGCCGGCGCTGGTATGGGCCACGACGTCATAGCGGCCCCGCAGCACGTCATGCAGCCGCCGGATATTGGCCGGCATGTCGTCCACCACCAGAATCCGCGCCCGCTCGCCCTCGTCCGCCAGCGCCTGCGTGTCGGCGGGCTGCTCGGCCTCCGCGTCGTCCATGCCGCAGATCATCTGCGAGGCGCGGGCCATGCTTTCGAGGCTGGCCGAGATGGCCTCGTAATAGGGCCGGCTCCATTCGCGCAGCGTGGTGGCGTTGGCGTTCCGCTCGAACAGCGAAAGGCCGAGATGCGTCTCCAGCGCCCGGATCTGCCGGCTGACGGCCTCGCGCGTCACGTTCAACTCGCGCGCGGCGTCCGAGAAGCTGCCGAGCCGGGCCGCCGCCTCGAACACGATGATGCTGGTGAGGGGCGGAAGGTTGCGCTTGAGTGACGACATGAAGCTCCCCGCGGGTTCCGGTCTCACGCTTCTACCGGCTGCGCGGGGCGAGCGCACGTTTGTCGTCAGCCCTCGCCCAGAAGGGCGAGCAGGAAGTCGGTCGAGGCGATGTCCGCGAAGATGTCCACGGCGTCATCCTCAATCAGCAGGACCGCGTCGAGGGTGGCGAGCCGGGTCTGCACCACCGATCCCGCCGGGGCGCTGCGGGGGCTCAGGTCGGTCGAGGTCAGCGGGGCCAGCAGGTCGCGCCATTCCGGCCGCTCCACCCGGAGCCACGCCCAGCTTTCGTCGCGGTAGCCGTCGAACGCGTCGGGGATTCCGGGCGCATCGGGAATGGCGGCGCTGCGGCTGTCGGGGACGATCAGCAGCTCGAAGCTGCCGAGCCGGGCGATGCGCAGCCCGTGGCTTTGCGCGACGGTGTTGACCCGGCCCGGGAAGGGCAGGCCGGCCGCCGCGCACCACGCCGGGGTGCCGGCGCCGCGCAGGCCCTTCCGGGGCCATGCGGTGCGGTCGAGGATGAAGCCGCCGGGCGTTGCCGCCGGGGGCAGGCCGGTCAGGGGGAAGTGGCGGATGGAGGTCATCGCAGCCATGTCACATCTCCTGCCGCTTGTTCTCAGGGTCGTAGAAGGCGTGGGCGACGACGGTCGCCTCTACATTGGTCCCGGCGCGGTCGCGGAGGGTGATCCGAGCGCCCGGCCGGTTGTCCTCGGGGTGGGCATAGGCCAGGCCGATCATCCTGCCGAGGCCGGGCGAGACGCCGATCGAGGTGACGAAGCCCGCAGGTTCCCCGCCGCGAAGGACGAGGCAGGATTCGCCCAGCTTCGCCCCGTCTTCCGGCGACAGCTCGAAGCGGATGAGGGCGCGTTGAAGCCCCAGCCCGCGCCGCTTCTCGACGGCGGGCTTGCCGATGTAATACGGCTTCTTCTTCGACAGCGCCCATTCCATCCCCAACTCGTCGGGCGAGGAAAGCGCGTCGGTGTCCTGCCCGATGATGATATGCCCCTTTTCCAGCCGCAGGATGCGCGAGGCTTCCAGACCGTAGGGCTTCAGCCCTTGCGGCGCGCCCGCCTCCAGCAAGGCGTTCCACAGGGTCAGCGCATAGGAGCGCGGCGTGTGCAGCTCATAGCTCAGCTCGCCGGTGAAGCCGATCCGCATGATCCGCACGGGGCAGCCGGCGAGATGGCCGGTTCGGCCTTCGAGATAGGGGAACCCGTCCGCAGTCAGGTCGATGTCGCTTTCCAGCGCCTGAAGCACCTGCCGCGCCTTCGGGCCGGTCACGTTGATCGCGGCGAAGGCGGCGGTGATGTTCTGGATGTCCACCTTCATCCGCCACTGGGCGTTGAGCAGGCTCATCTCCGCGAACACCCGGTCCACGGCGCCGGTGGTGGCGGTGACGTAGAACTCCTCGGGTCCGATCCGGTAGGCCACGCCGTCGTCGATGACCGAGCCCATCTCGTTCAGCATCAGGCAATAGCGGACCCGGCCGACCGGCTGCTTTTCATGCGCCATCGTGTAGATGCGGTCGAGGAACGCGCCCGCGTCGGGGCCGCGCACCGCGAGCTTGCCCAAGGTCGAGACGTCCAGCATCCCCACGCCGTCGCGCACGGTGCGGATTTCATCGGCCACCACCTCGGCGGAGGCTCCGTAATAGAGCGGCCGCCACCAGATCCCCGCCGGGATCATCTTCGCGCCCGCGTCCCGGTGCCAGCCGTCCATCGGCGTCAGCCGCGCGTGGTTGTGCTGCGGACCGGCGAGCAGCCCCAGCTTTTCCGGTCCGAAGGGCGGGCGCGAGGTCGTGATGCCGATCTGCGCCACGCTGCGGCCGGTGGCTTCCGCCACGATCTTTGCCGTCGCCAGCGCCGAATGGCGACCCTGCGAGGGGCCCATGCCGACGGTGGAATACCGCTTGACCAGCTCCAGTTCGGCATAGCCGTCCGCGACGGCGTTCACGATGTCCTTGACCTGCAGATCCTCGTCGAAGTCGATGAAGTCGCGACCCTGATTGTGGGCGGGGGGCACGGGATAGGTGCGGTGGAAACCGGCGTCAGCGTCCGGCAGGGCGGGCGGTGCGTCCGCTGCAAGCCCCAGCGCGCGGGCGGCATTGCTGCCGGCGATCTCGCCGCTGCGGATCACGCTGTCGATCCCGTGGATGCCCGCGACCGATCCGGCCAGACGCATCGAGGCGGGCAGGTTCGTCAGCGAATAGGTCTGGCTCACCTCGTCAAAGCCCAGCTTCGCCCCCGCGTGCAGCGGAAGCTGATAGCCGGGGGTGGAGCCCGCGTCGATCACGGCGAGGTCGCAGTGCAAGCTCTCCTGCCCGGCGGGCGTCTCGATCCGCAGGGATTTCAGGCGGCGGTTGCCGCGGGTGCCCTGCGCGCCCACGACGGAGGCCGCTTCCACGATCCGCAGACCTTCGGCCCGCAGTTCCGACAGCAGCGCCTCGGGCAACCGCGCCTCGGCCGGGACCAGCACGGCGGCGACGGGAACTCCGGCCTCGGCAAGATCCAGCGCCGCCATCGCGCCATGCGGCGTGCCGGCGAAGACCACGGAGCGGCTGGCCGGGCGGACCCCGTAATGCCGCAGCATCCGCTGCACGGCGGACGCGGTCACGATGCCGGGCAGATCGTTGTTGCGGAAGACCAGCGGCTGCTCCTGCGTGCCCGCCGCGATCACCACCTGCGCCGCGCGGATGCGCCAGAGCAGGTCGCCCTGCAGCACGGGGAGGAAGTTGTCCGCGAACCAGCCGTTGCAGGTCGCCCCCAGCAGGATGCGCACGCCTGCGCTTTCCAGCGCCTCGCGCTGTTCACGCAGCAGGCTGTCCGCATAGCGGCCATAGGTCAGCGCGCCGCCGGTCTCGGGTTCGGAATCGACCAGCACCACCTCGGCCCCCGCGAGGGCCGCGGTGCGGGCCGCGGCCATGCCTGCGGGGCCTGCCCCCACCACCAGAACGTCGCAATGCAGGTTCTGCTTGCGGTAGTGCGCGGGCGGCAGGGCGGTGTCGATGCGCCCGAGGCCCGCCGATTTGCGGATCAGCGGTTCCCAATAGCGCAGCCAGCTGCTTTTCCGCGGGCCGAAGAAGGTGCGGTAGTAGAACCCCACCGGCATGAAGCGGCCAAAGCGGTCGAGCGCGCTGTTCAGGTCGCGGTCGGCGCCGTGGGTCGTGTTCTGCGCCGAGACCGCCAGCCCCGCCGCCAGCGGATGGCGGTCGGCCAGCACGTTCGGTTCGGCCCCGATCTGGACCAGCGTGTTGGAATCCTGCCCGGCCATGGTCAGCGGCCCGCGCGGGCGGTGATACTTGAAGGACCGCGACAGCACCCAGCGGTCCGAGCCCAGCAGCGCGCTGGCCACGGTGTCGCCCGCGAAACCCTGCGCCGGCTTGCCGTCGAAGCTGAAATCCAGCCGGCGCGAGCGGTCGATCCGGCTGCCCCAAGGGGCGTTCAGGCGTTCAGTCATTCTGCTGCTCCGATCCATCGGGAAGCCAGGTGCGGAAAATCTCGTCGGTGCCGGTGTGGCGCTCGGCCAGAAAGACCGTGTTCGACGGGCGGTGCCGCCACCATTCGATCATCGGACCGACGGGGTTCTCGATATAGAACAGGTGCCGGGTCACCGCGTCCGCGTCGTCGGGGCGGGTGCGGCGCACGGGGCCGAGATACTGGAACTCGGAAATGTCGCGCACACCGTTCATCGGGCAGGTCAGGCGTTTCATCGCGTCCCTCTCAGTGGCTGGCCGCCGTCGCGCCCATCTCGTTCAGCAGGGCGAACCTGTCGAAGCGGTCGAGCGCAAAGGGGGCGATCATGTCGGGCACGCGGCCGGTGGCGATGGTTTGCGCCATGTATTTCCCGGAAACGGGCGTCGCCTTGAACCCGTACGTGCCCCAGCCCGCATCCAGCCAGTAGTTCTGAAGCGGCGAGGCGCCCATGATCGGGCTGTAGTCGGGCGTCGTATCGACGATCCCCGCCCATTGCCGCAGCAGCCGGACATTGTGCAGGAAGGGGAACAGATGCAGCGCGCCTTCGGCCAGATGCTCCTTCTGGTCGAAGGTCGAGCGGGTCGAGGCCAGTTGATAGGGGTCCGAGGCGCCGCCGATCACGATCTCGCCGCGCGAGGATTGCACCAGATAGGTGTGCAGGTTGGCCGACGAGACCAGTGTGTCGAGGAAGGGCTTCAGGGGCTGGGACACCATCGCCTGCAGCGTCATGCAGCGGATCGGCAGGGGAAAGCCCGCCAGCTCCGCCATCTGTCCGTTCAGCCCGCCCGCCGCCTGCATCACCTGCCCCGCGCGGATCGTGCCGCGGTCGGTCACGACTTCCGTCACCTTGTCGCCCGCCGTGCGGATCGCGGTGACGGTGGTGCGCTGATGGATCTCGACGCCCTTTTCCGCCGCACGCTTGGCATAACCCCAGGCGACGGCGTCATGCCGCGCCGTGCCGCCGTCGGCGTGCCAGAGGCCGCCCAGCACCTCATGCTGGCCGCCGATATCCATGTTCAGATGCGGGCAAAGCTCGCGCACCGTCTGGGGGTCCACCACCTCGATGCGAGTGCCCAAATGCTTGCCCATCGCGGCGCGCAGGTGAAAGCTGCGCATCGTCGCTTCGGAATGCGCGAGCGTCAGCTGCCCGCGCTGCGAGAACATGACGTTGAAGCCGAGGTCCGAGGACATGGTCTCGTAAAGCGAGACCGCCTCCTTGTAGAAGCGGATCGAGGGCTGCGTCAGATAGTTCGACCGGATCGTCGTCGTGTTCCGCGCCGTGTTGCCGCCGGCGAGATAGCCCTTTTCCAGCACGGCGATGGACCGGATGCCGTGGTGGTTCGACAGGTAGTATGCCGCGGCCAGCCCGTGCCCGCCGCCGCCGATGATGACCACGTCATAGCTGCGCTTCAGGTCCGGGGTCGGCGGCAGGTCGCGAAAGGGCCTGTGTTTCGAGGCCAGGCCATATCTGAGCAGGGCAAACGGCATCGGGCGCTCCTTCCGGTTGCGGGCAGGTAGCGGCATCGGCGGCTGCGTCACAAGAAACGGATCATGGCCCTGAGACCCCGTTTCCGTTATGACCGGCCAACCGCAGCGGAGAGGCACATGCGCGAACTGCCCCATCTGGTCCAGCTTCAGGCCTTCGAGGCAGCGGCCCGTCACCTCAGCTTCACCCGCGCCGCCGAGGAGCTGAACTGCACCCAGGCCGCCATCAGCCAGCGGGTGCGCGGGCTCGAGCAGTATTTCGGCCGGCCGCTGTTCCACCGGCGGGCCAGCGGGCTGGAGCTGAGTTCAGCCGGCAAGGCGTTCCTGCCGGGGATCATGCAGGCGCTGGACATCGCCGAGGCGGCGACGCGGGGGCTGACCGGGCGCAGGCTGCACCAGTCGCTGACGATCTCGGCCCCGATCTCGTTTCTCAACCTCTGGCTCGGCCCGCGCCTGCCGGGCTTTCTCGCGCAGCACCGGGGGGTTGCGGTGCAGTTGAACAGCGCGATCTGGACCGATCCGAACAGCGAACTGGCCGATCTCAGCTTTGGCGTCATGGACGCGGCCTATCTGCCGCCCGAGGCGGTGGTGCTGGCGCGCGAGACGCTGGTGCTGGTCGGCGGGCCGCAGCATTCCGGCCAGCTGGACGTGGATGAGCTGCCCCAGATCGAAGTGCAGGGCAGGCATTCGCTGTGGGACATCTGGTCCGAGCGGACGCACCGCCCGCGCCGCCCCCGGCTGCCGCCGATCCGGGTCGATAACGCGCTGTCGGCCATCGAGCTTGCCGCCTCGGGGGCGGGTGTGACGGTTATCTATGGCACCTATGCGCAGCGGCCTTTGGCCGAGGGGCGGCTGGTCGCGCCCATCGGCGACGGGGTTCCGGTGCCGCTGGTCCTGGCGATGAGCCGGAACCTCATGCGCAAGGAAACCGCGGCGGTGCGCGATTTCATGGCTTGGGTCTCAGGGCATTTTCCAGCTGTCGAGGGTCAGGTCCGCGATCCCGGACAGGGCCGGGGACTGCTTTGAAAGAACCTGTATGATCCGCTTCTTGGTCAGGGTGTAGTGATCCACGGCCAGCCGGTCCGAGGCTTCGATATCCTGCGCCCTGATCGCCTCGTACATGCCCCGATGCTGGGCGCGCGTCTCGGCCAGGTGCTGGGCCAGATCCTCGCCCGTGGTCTCGTCCCCGAACTCGTTCGGCCCGTCGAAACACGCGCGGGCAAGCCGGATCGTGCCGTTCAGGGCCTGCTCGTAGAAGGCCGAGATATAGGGATTGTCCGTGGCGGCCGAGATGGCCGCGTGAAACGCGACGTTCGCCTGTGACCGGCTGACCCCGTCGCCCCCCTGGGTGGACCGCTCGAACGCCTCCATCTCGCGGGCGATGGCGCGCAGATCCCTGTCGGTCCGGTTCTCGGCGGCGAGGCGATGGACGAGGCGGCTGGAGATCAGCAGCGCGTCGTAGAGTTTCGGCATGTCGTCGAAATCCAGCGGTGCGACCTTGGCTTTGCGGCCCTCGCGGACGACCAGCCGGTCGGCGATCAGCTGGATGATCGCCTCGCGGATCGGGGTGCGCGAGACGTCCAGCCGCTGCGCCAGCTCGGCCTCGTCGAGAATCACGCCCGGCCGCAGCTCGAGCCGCAGGATCGAGTCGCGCAGTATCTGGATGATTCTCGCCCCGTCCCGCTCGGTCATGGCTGCTGTCCGCCCTCAGAACCCTGAAAAACTTGCTCGAATCGTCTCTGCCAACAAGGCCGATTTTTTGCTTGCCGTTTGAGTATACAGATTGGATGCTGAAAGGAAGCAACGGGGGAGGACAGACCCGAATGTTCGATCAGGAAGCCAAGGCCTGCTGGATCGTCGGCGTGGACGTTGGCGGAACCTTTACGGATTTCGCCGCCAGGAACGTCAAGACCGGGCAGTTGGTCGTCCACAAGCGCCCTTCCACCCCCGCCGATCCGTCCGAAGCGATCCTCACGGGATTCAGCGAACTTCTGGCAAAGGTCGGCGTCTCCGGCAGTGATGTCGGCCGCCTCGCCCATGGAACGACGGTGGCCACCAACGCGCTGCTGCAACGCAAGGGGGCCGAGGTCGGGGTCGTCACCACCCAAGGGTTCCGCGACCTGCTGGAGATCGGCCGTCAGGTGCGGCCGCTGATCTATGACCTGCAGGCCGATGCCCCGCCGCCGCTGGCCGAACGCCGCAACCGGATCGAGGTCGCCGAGCGCGTCGGCCCCGCGGGCGAGGTCATCACCGAACTGACCGACGCCGGCATCGAGGACATGCTGAACCGGATCGCGGAACTGGACGGCATCCAGAGCCTTGCCGTCTGCCTGCTGTTCTCGTTCATCAATCCCGAGCACGAGCAGCGCATCGCGGCGGCGATCCGGCAGGTGCGGCCCGACCTCTACGTGTCGATCTCGTCCGAGGTGCAGCCGGAATTCCGCGAATTCGAGCGCTTCTCGACCGCGCTCATCAACGCCTTCCTGCAGCCCGAGGTCAGCCGCTACATGGACCGCCTGCAGGCGTCGATCAACGCCGCGGCACCGAACGCGCGGCTGGGGATCTTCCAGTCCGCGGGCGGGCTGATGTCGGTGGAACGCGCGGCGCAGTTCCCGGTGCGCACGGCGCTGTCGGGACCCGCGGCGGGCGCGGTCGGCGCCGCCGCCTCGGGCGCGGCCTCGAACGTCGGCAACATCATCACGCTGGATATCGGCGGCACCTCGACCGACGTCTGCCTCATCCGCGACGGCCGCACCGAAATTACCCATATCCGCGAGATCGCCGGGTTCCGCATCCGCCTGCCGATGGTCGATATTCACACGGTCGGCGCCGGTGGCGGCTCGATCGCGCGGCTGGGCAAGGACGGGCTGATGAAGGTCGGCCCCGAAAGCGCGGGCGCGGTGCCGGGCCCGGCCTGCTATGGCAAGAGCGGGACCGAGCCGACGGTGACGGACGCCAACGTCTTCCTGGGCCGCTTGCCGCTGTCGCTGGCTGGCGGCGGGTTGATGATCGACGCCGGCAAGGCCGAAGCGGTGATCCGAGGCATCGCGGACAAGCTGGGCGTCAGCCCGGTCAAGGCCGCGCTGGGGATAGCGGGGATCGCTACGTCGAACATGACCCGCGCGATCCGGGCGGTCTCGACCGAGCGGGGGCATGATCCGCGCGACTTCACGCTGATGCCCTTCGGCGGCGCAGGCGGACTGCATGCGGCGGATGTGGCGCAGTCGCTTGCCATCTCGAAGATCCTCATCCCCCGCGCCCCCGGCATCCTGTGCGCCGACGGCCTGCTGGAAGCCGAGCTGCAGGAGAACTTCGTCGCGTCCTGCCGCACGCCGCTTGAGGCCGGGGCCGACCTCATCGCCGTGGCGGCGGGCAACCTGATGCAGGACGCGCGCCTGTGGCTGGCGGCCGAGGCCGAAGGGACCGCGGACACCCGCGTCGTTCTGACCCTCGACATGCGCTATATCGGCCAGAACTACGAACTGTCGGTCGAGGTCGCGGGCGACCCGCGCGACGTGGCGGCGCTGCGCGAAGCCTTTCTCGGCGCGCATCGCCGCGCCTATGGCCATGCCGACCCCGACGCGCCCATCGAGGTCGTCAACGTCCGCGCCAAGGCGCTGGCGAGCCTCTTGCAGGGCCGCAACGATGTGCTCGGCCCGCTGGAACTGGCCGCACCCGTCGCTGTCTCGCAGGTGTGGTTCGACGAGGATGCCCCGGTCGATACCCCGATCTACGAGCGCGGCGGCCTGCCGGTCGGCACGGCTCTGCAGGGGCCGGTCATCATCAGCCAGTTCGATTCCACCACGGTCGTGCCGCCCCATGCCACGATCCGCGTGGACGAGGCCCTGAATCTCATCATGGAGATCGGACATGCTTGACAGAGGCGAAATGGACCCCATCGCGCTCGAGATCACCTGGAACGGGCTGAAGTCGATCGCGGATGAATGCTTCCTCACGATCATGCGTAGCGCGTTCTCGACCAACATCAAGGAACGCCACGACCATTCGACCGCCATCGCCGATGCGCAGGGCCGGCTGATCGCGCAGGCCGAAAACGCGCTGCCGATCCATCTGGCGTCGATGTCGGGGCTGATGCGGCATATCCTCGACCAGTTCGGGGGCAGCATCGCGCCGGGCGACATCTTCATCGGCAACGACCCGCATGTCGCGGGCGGCACGCATCTGCCGGACATCAACCTGGCGACGCCGGTGTTCGACGGCGACCGGCTGGTCGGCTTTGTCGCCAACATCGTCCATCACGCCGATGTGGGCGGCGCGGCGGTCGGATCCATGTCGGGCGGGCTTGACGAGATCTACAAGGAGGGGCTGCGCATCCCGTTGGTCCGGCTGTTCCGCCGGGACGAGCTTGTGGACGACGTCTGGCGGCTCGTCATGCTGAACATGCGCCTGCCCGAGGAGCGGCAGGGCGACCTGAACGCGCAGATCGCGGCCGCCCGGCTGGGCCGGCGGCGACTGGAGGAGATGATCGCGCGCCTCGGCGCCGAGCGGGTCGCGCAGACCTTCGAGCAGATCGTCGCGCGGACCGAAGCGCGGATGCGCAAGGCCATCGAGCTTGTCCCCGACGGCAGCTATGAGTTCGCCGACGTGCTGGACGATGACGGGGCGGGGACCGAGGACATCCGCATCGCGCTGAAGATCACCAAGCAGAGCGACCGCATCACCTTCGATTTCGGCGGCACCGACCCGCAGGTGAAGGGCAACTTCAACCTGACGTGGAATGCAACCCAGTCGGCAGTCTGCTTTGCGCTCAAGGCGCTGCTGGACCCGGCGGTGCCCAACAACCACGGCATCTTTGACGCCATCGACATTCTCGCGCCCGAAGGGACGCTGGTGAACTGCGTCTCTCCGGCGGCGGTGGCGCTGCGCGCCAACACCTGCCAGCGCGTCGTCGATATCGTGATCGGCGCACTGGCCCCCGCGCTGCCCGACCGCGTGATCGGCGCGGCGAACGGCGCGAACACCAGCGCGGTCTTTGCCGGCATCGATCCGCGCACCGGGCGGCAGTATGTCTATCTGGAAACGCTGGGCGGCGGCATGGGCGCGCGGGCGACCAAGGACGGCAAGGACGGGGTGCAGGTGAACATCACCAACACCTCGAACCTGCCCGTCGAGGCGATCGAGCAGGAATATCCGCTGCGCGTCGAGAGCTATGAGCTGGTCGAGGACAGCGGCGGGGCAGGGGAGTATCGCGGCGGCATGGGCATCCGCCGGACCCTGCGCCCGGTCGGCCACGCCTGCGAGTTCAACGGCGTCGGCGAACGCTTCCGCCACCAGCCCTGGGGCGTGTTCGGCGGCCAGCCGGGTGCCGCCGGCTCGTTCACCAT
>NZ_JAHQZU010000037.1 GCF_019061185.1 Paracoccus sp. Z118 | reverse complement strand
CGTCGGTCAGCCAGAACAGGTTGCTCATATATCAGGTCTCCTCGCCGTGCCTGAATCACGCCAACAGCCTGAAATCAATGGGTCTGGAGCCTAGCTTCGGCCGGGGGTATAAAGCCTATCCACGCGCACATTCCTATCGCCCCCCGATCTCGCGGCTGGTGAGCACCGGAAGGTCAACCGACCCTACCGCTTCCCCATCCCCCACATCCCCAGCCAGGCCTCCACCCACGCCTTCTGCCATTCCTGCATCATCGCGGTCTGCGCCTTCGACATTTCCGCCACCATCTGACCGCGCGCGGCGCCGGTCATCGTGTTCGCGGCTGACAGCCATGCGCTCATCCACGGGTTCTTCATGCTGGGTTCCGCTCCCTTGACGGTGGGCCGGCGTCGCGCCCGCCCTGATTGCCCGATTGTGGCAGCGGTGGGGGCGAAAGCAATCCCCGGCGGGAACGACGGGCGCAAGCCGCCGCGCCCGGCCCGCTTGACCCGCGGGCCGCCGCTTCGCACTCTGGTCCGAACCATCGGAGACAGCGCCATGACCCCCGAAGCCGCCCGTGAAATCCTGCTTGCCCGCCGTGCCGAGCTGGCCGGCAATATTGCCCGGATCGAGGATCAGCTCGACGATCCCGTGTCCCGGGACTGGGAGGATGCGGCGTCCGAGCGGCAGGGGGATGAGGTGCTGAGCGCGCTCGGGGCCTCGGACCGGGCCGAGATGCGGCGGATCGACGCCGCGCTGGCGCGGGTCGAGGCGGGGGAATACGGCTTCTGCGTCCGCTGCGGCAACGAGATCGCAGAGGGGCGGCTGGCGCTGCTTCCCGACACGCCGTTCTGCGCGGACTGCGCCTGAGGCCGGATTTCCGGCGGGCCGGGCGGGCGGGCAGGGAACCCTCTGGCGCACTTGGGCATTCCAGCTTGTGAAGCCCTCGCCCGAAAGGCCGGTGCCATGCCACAGCCTGCCCGCTACGCCGCCATCCAGATCGCGCTCCACTGGGGCGTGGTGATCCTCATCGTCGTCCAGCTGCTCACCGGCGGGCTGATGGAAAGCTATTTCCGCGCCCTCATGCGCGCGGGCGAGGATCGGCCCGAACTCGGGGCCGCCGTCTGGCACATGGTGTCGGGGGCGATGATCCTCGTCTTCATGCTGACGCGCCTTGCGCTGCGCTTCACGCATGGGGTGCCGCCGCCCGTGGCGGGATCGCCGGGGTGGGACGTGGTGCTGTCGCGGCTGAACCACTGGCTGTTCTACGTGGTGCTGATCGCCATGCCGGTCGTGGGGCTGTCGGCCTATCTGATCCCCAGCCGGCCGCTGGCGAACCTGCATGCGAGCGTCGTGCCGGTGCTGCTGGTGCTGGTGGCGCTGCACATCCTCGGCGCGCTCTATCACCAGTTCATCCGCAAGGACGGGCTGATCCGGCGCATGACCACGCCCGAGCGGGGGGTGGAGCGCGTGCCGCCCGCCCGGCCGCGCTGATCCAGATCAAGGAGCAGGCGGGCGGTTCTGTCAGTCTGCGCCCGGAACATGCTGAAGGAAGCTCAAATGCCGCGTCTGTTCATGCTCATCATGCTGGTGCTGTTCGGCTCGATGGTCGGGGCCGGGGTGATCGTCGTCCTGGTCATGGGGTATTACGACTGGCGCTCGATCGTCATCGGCGCGGCGATCGGCGGGGCGCTGTCGTTCCCGCTCAGCTGGTATGTGGCCAAGCGGATTCAGGCGAATGATCCGAAGGACAGCGTGGAGTAGCGGCGGTCAGCCGATGAAATCCGCCACCGCCTCGGCCACCTCGGCGGGCTTTTCGGCGTGCAGCCAATGGCCGGCGCCCGCGATCCGCTCGATCCGGGCGGAGGGGAAGGCGCTGCGGATCGCATCCTCGTATTCCGGCAGAACATAGTCGCTGTCGCCGCCCGCGAGCGCCAGGACGGGGCCGTCGAAACACCGCCCCTCATGGCCGGGCCAGCCGGTCAGGTTGCCCATCTGGTCGCGCAGGGCCGGCAGGTTCAGCTTCCACCGCGGCGGATCGGCGTGCAGGTCCAGCGATTGCAGCAGGAAGGCGCGGGTGCCGGGTTCCTCGACCCCCTGCGCCAGCGCCGTGTCGGCCTGCTGGCGGGACGCAATGCCGGTCAGGTCCACCGCCTCCATCGCGTCGATCATGGCGGTCTGGTCGTGGCGATAGGCGACCGGGGCGATGTCCAGCACGACCAGCTTGCGGACCAGTTCGGGGTGCGACAGCGCGAGGTGCATCGACGCCTTGCCGCCCATCGAGTGGCCCACCACGTCCGCGCGGCCGCCATGCGCCGCGATCACCTCGGCCAGATCGCCGGCCAGCGCGTCGTAGCTGTGGTCGGGATCGTGGGGCGAGTTGCCATGATTGCGCATGTCCGCCGAGATCACCTTCCGGTCCTGCGACAACCGGCGGGCAATGACGCCGAGATTGCGGGCCTGACCGAACAGCCCGTGGACAAGCAGGATGGGCAGGGGATCGGCGGGGGTATCGGGGCCGGAAATGGTTGTGTCGAGCTGCATGCGGCGCAGCCTAAAACGGCTGGCGGGGGACTTCCAGCGCTTCTATGGTCGGGGCGGAACAGGCAAGGGGCGGCGCATGACGATCGATCAGGTGCAGGGCTGGGCCGAGGAGGTCGCGCATCTGATGGCCAGCCGCTTCGGCGGCGCGCGGCGCGGCAGGCAACCGGATCTGGCGACGATGATCAAGCGCCGGGGCCGGGCGCTGCCGCGGCGGCAAAGGCGGGCGGCGGATGTGCTGGTCCGTGCGGCGGCCCACGCCGCGACCCCGCGCATCGCCCGGCAGATCGAGATCGAGCCGGTGCGCGAGGCGCATCGCCAGCTTGTCGAGTATCTGCGCCCGCTCGGCAACCGCCGCCGCATGGCCGACAACGCGACGAACATCGCAGCTTCGGTGGTGTTCGGGCTGCTGCTGGTGGCGATCGCGGTGATCTGGATCATGGTGCGGCGCGGCGATATCTGAGAGCCGCCGCGCACGGGACGATCCGACGCGGCCGCCGATCAGCGCCGCGCCGGATGAGGATCAGAGGTCGGGATAAAGCGGGAAGCGCTTGCAGAGGGCCTGCACCTCGGCGGCGACCTTCGCCTCCACCTCGGCATTGCCTTCCGCCCCGTTCGCGGCAAGCCCGTCCACGACCTCGACGATCCAGCGGCCGATCTGCCGGAACTCCGCCTCGCCGAAGCCGCGCGTCGTGCCGGCGGGCGAGCCGAGGCGCACGCCCGAGGTCACGGTCGGCTTTTCGGGATCGAAGGGGATGCCGTTCTTGTTGCAGGTGATATGGGCGCGGCCCAGAGCATCCTCGGTCTGGTTGCCCTTCACGCCCTTGGGCCGCAGGTCCACCAGCATCAGATGCGTGTCGGTGCCGCCGGTCACGATGTCCAGCCCGCCCTTCATCAGCTCGTCCGCGAGGGCCTGTGCGTTGACGATGACCTGCTTCGAATAATCCTTGAACTCGGGCCGCAGCGCCTCGCCGAACGCCACGGCCTTGCCGGCGATGACATGCATCAGCGGCCCGCCCTGAATGCCGGGGAAGATGGCCGAGTTGACCTTTTTCGCGATGTCCGCGTCGTTGGTCAGGATCATGCCGCCGCGCGGGCCGCGCAGGGTCTTGTGGGTGGTCGTCGTCGCCACATGCGCGTGCGGGAAGGGCGAGGGATACAGCCCAGCCGCCACCAGCCCCGCGAAATGGGCCATGTCCACGATGAACCAGGCGCCGACCTGATCCGCGATCTGCCGCAGCCGGGCGAAGTCGATGATGCGCGGGATGGCCGAGCCGCCGGCGATGAGCGCCTTGGGCTGATGCTCCTTCGCCAGCGCCTCGACCTGATCGTAATCGAGCAGGCTGTCCTGCTGGCGCACGCCGTATTGCACCGCGTTGAACCACTTGCCCGACTGGTTGGGTTTCGCGCCGTGCGTCAGGTGCCCGCCCGCGTCGAGGCTCATCCCCAGGATGGTGTCGCCGGGCTTCAGCAGCGCCTGGAACACGCCCTGGTTCGCCTGGCTGCCGCTGTTGGGCTGGACGTTGGCGAATTCGCAGCCGAACAGCTGCCTGGCGCGGTCGATCGCGAGGTTCTCGGCGATGTCCACGTATTCGCAGCCGCCATAATAGCGCCGACCCGGATAGCCCTCGGCATATTTGTTCGTCATCACCGAACCCTGCGCCTCCAGCACCGCGTTCGACACGATGTTTTCCGAGGCGATCAGCTCGATCTCGTCGCGCTGGCGGCCCAGTTCCTTGCGGATCGCGTCGAAGATCTCGGGGTCGCGGGTCTCCAGCTTTTCGGTGAAGAAGGCGTTCTGGGTGATGGGGTCGGTCATGGCATCCCTCCGGCTTTTGCATCCTCTAGCCCCTTTGCTGGCGGGGTTCCAGAATGGTTGCGCCCGCCCGCCCGGAAATGCGGCTTGCCAAGCAGGGGGCGGGGTGCATGGTGGCGGGCATGACGCGGTTCCACTTCACATCGAGCGACACCGAACTGGCGCGATCCGCGCTGGGGCGGCTGATGGAGCGTTACGGCCAGTCGCCGATCGGCGCGTCCGATGTCGTCGTCGCGCTGGGGGGCGACGGGTTCCTGCTGTCCACGCTGCGGCAGAACTCGGGCCGTCCGGTCTATGGGATGAACCGGGGCACGGTCGGCTTCCTGATGAACGAATATCACGAGGACGATCTGGCCGAGCGGATCCGGGCGGCCGAGGAAACCTCGATCAACCCCCTGGCGATGGTCGCGCAGTCCGTCGAGGGGCACGAGCATCGCGCGCTGGCCATCAACGAGGTCAGCATGTTGCGCGCCGGCGCGCAGGCGGCCAAGCTGAAGGTGAGCATCAACGGCCGCGTGCGCATGGACGAGCTGATCTGCGACGGGGTGATCGTGGCGACGCCGGTCGGGTCCACCGCCTACAACTATTCCGCGGGCGGGCCGATCCTGCCGATCGGCTCGGACGTGCTGGCGCTGACCGCCATCGCCCCCTTCCGGCCCCGCCGCTGGCGCGGCGCGATCCTGCCCAAGTCCGCCGTGGTCCGCTTCGACGTGCTCGAAGCGCAGAAGCGCCCGGCGATGGCCGATGCCGACGCGCGCAAGGTGGACCGGGTGCGCTGGGTCGAGGTCCGCTCGGAGCCCCTGATCAGCCACCGCATCCTGTTCGATCCGGGCCATGGCATGGACGAGCGGCTGACGCGCGAGCAGTTCGTCTGATCGGCCCGAAGATGGGGGCGCTGCCCCCGCCTCTTCGGGTCTCGTTGCGGCACCTGGGGCGGAAGCTACTTCGGCTCCCGCTGCTTCGACAGCACATCCACGAAGACTGACCGGGACGACGCCCCTTCGATTGCGATGGTGCTGCGCGTCGGCTGGTATTCCGAGACGCACAACAAATCGGAAAACGGTGATCGGGCCACTGCTGCCAACCAAGGTGCGCGGGTGCCGCGCCCCGATGATCGCGACGCCCTGAACGGCATCTTCTGGCGGCTGCGCACGGGAGCGCGTCGGGCCGACATTCCGGCTGCTACGGGTCGCACACGACTTGCGACAACCGCTGGCGCAGGGCGGGTCACTGGGCGTATTCTCGAAGCCATATCAGATGCCCATGATGGCGATGTGCAGATGATCGACTCGTCCTCGATCCGAGTGCACCAGCACGCCGCCAACGGCTGAGAAAAAGACGATCGATCCCGCTGCATGGGGTCGTTCCCGCGGCGGCCTGACGACCAAGACCCATGCGCTTGTCGATGCCGAGGGCCGTCCGACCCGCCTCAAGCTGACCGAGGCCCAGACTCACGGCGGACGCGCGGCCGTCGATATGTCCGAAACGGTGGAGGCCGGGCACAGCCGGATACGTTTATGCAGATGCTCGATCCATCACCAATCATCGCTTGCAAACGGGGGGCCATACGTTTTCAGCCGCAGGGAATCCATTGCGGCATCCTCCGGCGGGCAGGCGGTCGCAGGCGCCCGGGAGGCACGCGCTATAACCGACACCGAAGCGCCCGGCCAGGACGAGGCCGCGACGAACACCCGTTCGGATGAGGCCCAGCCTACGGAGGCCCCGGCCATGCGCCTGTCGCGGAGGCCGGCAACAGGGTGCAGCAACTGCGCGCCAAAGTTGACAAGGCGCGTGCCATGGCAGGTCAGGACGAAGCTGCATGCCGCGACCTTGGTAACGGGTCTGCGCGAACTGCTCTCGGGCGAGGAGGAGCAGCCCGGGTCGTGACCCTGCAGCATTGAGCAACTACCGCCCCCGAACTCGGAAGTCGTACCGGTTCCGACCTGCCCCTGACGAGCAGTCATTTCTGAAGTGAGCTTTCGAGTCAGCAGGCGGACGTAGGAGCACCCGGAAGAAGCACAAGCCCGAGGAGAACGTCGCAAAGCTCCGGCAGGTCGCGTACCAGTCGAAATCGAGGTTCACCAGGGCGCAGCCGCCAATGCGGGCGTAGCCGATCTGTTCCGGGCCGTGGGGCTGGCTCGCGCTTTCCAACAGGCGCGAGCCCGAGGCCCGATCTAGGGCGCGACGCTCAACCTGTCCGTCGATTGGCGATGGGCGCGCGGCTGCTAGGTGCGGAGGACTGGTCCGTGGCACCGCCTCGGCCTTCGACATGGCACCGCGCTAGGACGCGGCAGCGGTTGAGACGACGGACCCTCGCGCCGAGCGGCGCTTCTCCTCCACGATCAGCCATCGGAGACCGCCCGGGTAGTTTATCTACCGCGTGAACCGAACCGGCATTGTCCGACTCTCAGCCCAGAGCCCCACTACGAGTCGGTAAGCGGAGACGCCATCTTCATTTGAAATCTCGTGTCTTCGCCTATTCCCGCACGACCGTGGAGAAGGGCAGCCGATCTCTCTGCTGATGGGCTGCACCTATCACGTCGGCCACGAGTTCGACGGGGAGGAAACCATGGGCCGTTGCTTCTTTTCCCGAACCGAGGAGGTTCCTCCCCGTGGGACCCGCTGCGACGCCTATACGGGTGTGGAGGCCGACGGGATCGCCATGGCCTTGGGTATGGATCGCGCAGAGGGCGACGTCGGCGCGACGATCGCAATCCTCGACTGCGATCTGAGGATCGAAGCCATCTCGACAGGCGTCGAGCGGTCTTGGTGGCCTCGGTTCCTTCGGGACGACTTTCGGGTGGAACTGCGTGACGAAACGGGGAGGAAGGTTACCCCCCGCCCTATGATGAACTCCCAAATCAAGCCGTTCTGGGAGGCCATGGAAGTGGCACTCGGGAAAGCTCCTCGGGCAGCGGGACGGTCGAAGTTGGTCCCGTTCAACAGGGTCGGCTCTCTGACCCTCGGCAAGCTTGGTCTCGTGGTGCCTCAGAATGTTGCGCAGTCTATCGAAGACGACGACGCCGATCTCGAGTATCACAGCGCCATTGCGATGATCCGATCGCCTGGCATGGTGGTGTGGCATCATCGCAAAGGGCGAATGGGATTTCCGCCTGTCGCCGGAGTCTTCCTCGCTGACGACGACGTCGATGCCATTCTCCGCTGCTCTGAGCCGCCAGAGCACAACCGGCGGGACGAGCGTGCGGCCCGCTTAGGAACGGATGGGGAACGGGGCGTAGTCAAAGCGATCAAGGAACGGACTTGGCGGGCGTTCCGAGAATTCCAGACGAGTGCACAACCACCAAGCCTTCGAGCGGCGGGCGGACGAGCGAACTCGAGCGGATGCTGAGTCGGGGAAGTCGCCGAGGTGGGCCGTGAACCAGGGATGGACGCGGACCGAACCGAAGGCTCTGCGCCCGTTCTTCGGCGCGAGTGATCTCGCCGATGCTCTCGACGGAGCAACCTTGGAACTGAAGCGTGGGGACGAACCGCTGACGGAGTCGGCAAGGTGATCGACGCAGCCGAGATGCAAGCGATGGCGCCGCTGCTCCACCCTCATCTGGATGCCGGCGTGCTTTCCGCGAGGCTGGGGCACCGGGTGAAGGACGACGAACTGGTGGCGACGCTGCGGACGCCCCAGATGCTGCGACGGCTGCTCGTTGGCCGCTGGCCTGCAACGAAGCATTGCCTGACCGGATCGACTTCGATCCGCGCTTCTGGACGACGCGAAACTGAGCGGGGCAGTCGAGTTCGGGGTTGCGATCTGCCTCGCGGGCGCCGTCGAGCCGGAGGATGGGCCTGCCTGCCCGGCGGTGAGCTTCAGCGGTATCGGCAGCCCGCGCGCATCGGCCGCCGCATGATGCATCAATCTCTCCCGCTGAATGATTTCGCTTGGAGCAGCGATCTCGCTTATATTGGAAAAAACCTGAGCTTATGACGTCCGAGACTGCAAAATATGTTGCATCTTAAGTGTTCCTTAACTGCTAATGCAGGACGGGCTCCAGCAACCGGGTCCGCGATTCGAGGGAGAGAGATCGATGAGGAGAGTCATGACCCGGTGGGCGGCGCTCGCCCTTGCAGGGGCCGCATTGCTCGGGGGCGCGGCAGCGGCCCAGTCCGCGCCTGAGGGCGAGCCCACGCCGGGCGGCACGCTGAACATGATCGTTCAGCCGGAACCGCCGATGCTGATTACCGGCCTGAACACGCAGGGCCCGACCCTGTATGTCGGCGGCCAGATCTATGAAGGTCTGTTGACCTATGGTGCCGATCTGGCCCCGTTGCCGCAACTCGCCGAGAGCTGGGAAGCGGCCGAGGACGGCCTGACCTATACCTTCCATCTGCAGGAAGGCGTCAACTGGCATGACGGCCAGCCCTTTACCGCCGATGACGTGGTGTTCGCCGCCGAGGAATTCCTGGTCGAGACCCACCCGCGCTGGCGCCTGATCCACGAGGCGTATGTCGAGGATGTCGTCGCCCAGGACGATACGACCGTGGTCTTCCAGATGAAGAAGCCGTTCTCGGCGTTCCTCTATGGCTTCGACATGAGCTCGTTCCCGATCATGCCCGCGCATATCTATCAGGGCACCGATTACCGGACCAACCCGGCCAACTCGACCCCGGTCGGCACCGGCCCGTTCAAGTTCGACGAATGGCAGCGCGGCAGCTACATCCATCTGGTCCGCAACGAGGACTACTGGAAGGAAGGCCGTCCCTATATCGACGACCTCTATTTCCGCGTGATCCCGGACGCCGCCTCGCGCGCCATCGCGTTCGAGCAGGGCACCGTCGATCTGCTGCGCGGCGGCGATGTCGAGGGTTTCACCATCCGCGGGCTGTCCGAGATGCCGGGCGTCGAGACGACGACCGCCGGCTGGGAATATTTCTCGCCGCAGATGTTCCTGCAGCCGAACCTGCGGCAGGAAGTGTTCCAGAACGCCGACATCCGCAAGGCGATCTATCACGCGCTGGACCGCGACTTCATCGTGAACGCGATCTTCTTCGGGCAGGGCACGCCTTCGACCGGCCCGTTCGCCGCCAGCATGCTGTTCCACGACCCGAACGTCACCCAATATCCGTTCGACATGGACGCCGCCAAGGAGCTGGTCGCGAACTCCGGCGTGGACCTGTCGCAGCACCCGATCCGCCTTCTGGGCCTGCCCTATGGCGCGACCTGGGACCGGATGACCGAATACGTCAAGCAGCAGCTTGAGGAGCTCGGCTTCGTCGTGTCGATCCAGCCCGTGGACGCAGGCGGCTGGTTGCAGGCGATGGGCAACTTCGACTTCGACCTCGCCTTCAGCTTCCTCTATCAGTATGGCCACCCGGCACAGGGCGTGTCGCGGATCTATTACAGCGACAACCAGGTCCGGGGCACCCATGCCGGCAATAACGGCGGCTACGAGAACCCTGAGGTGGATGCTTTGTTCCGCAAGGCGGCGGACGCTCTGACCGAAGACGAGGCGCGCGCGGCCTATTCGCAGGTGCAGCAGATCCTGGCGGACGAGGTGCCGGTCCTGTGGATGTTCGACATGCTGAACACCACCATCTACCGCGACAAGATCCACAACCTGATCCGCACCGGCATCGGCCTGAACGAGCCGATGGATGACGTCTGGATCGCGCAGTAACGCGCCCTGACCGCCATCCCGGACGCCCTGTCCGGGGTGGCGCATCTGCCCGCGCCCAGAACGGAGTCCCAAGATGATGTCATTCACCCTTCAGCGGGTCATGAAGGCGTTCGTGGTGATCCTCGGCGTGGTCATCCTCAACTTCTTCCTCATCAAGATGGCGCCGGGCGATCCGGCCGTGATCCTCGCCGGCGAGGCCGGTTCGGGCGATCCGCAATTCGTCGAGCGGCTGCGGGCCGAGTTCGGGCTGGACCAGCCGGTGCTCGTGCAACTCTGGAACTACGTCTCGGGCGTGCTGCGGGGAGATCTGGGCTTTTCCTACCGCAACCAGGTGCCGGTCCTCGACCTGATCCTGGACCGGCTGCCGGCGACGCTGCTGCTGACCGGGGCGGCCTTCGTCTTCTCGCTGGTGACGGGCATCCTGTTCGGCGTTCTGGCGGCGCGCAACCGCGGCAACGTCCTCGACAGCATCATCACGACGCTCGCGCTGATCTTCTATGCGACGCCGCTGTTCTGGATCGCGCTGATGGCGGTCCTGCTGTTCTCGCTCAATCTGGGCTGGGTGCCGCCCTTCGACATGGAGACGATCGGGGCGGGCTACACCGGCTGGCGGCGCGCACTGGATATCGCCCATCACATGATCCTGCCGGTCGTGACGCTGGGCCTGTTCTATACCGCGATCTACACCCGCCTCACGCGCGCCTCGATGCTCGAGGTGATGGGTCTCGACTTCGTCAAGACGGCGCGGGCCAAGGGGGTGCCGAAGCGGCGCATCATCCGCCGTCATGTGCTGCGCAACGCGATCCTGCCGGTGTTCACCTTCGCCAGCATGCAGGCGGGGCAGCTTGTCGGCGGGGCGATCCTGACCGAGACGGTGTTCGCCTGGCCGGGCATCGGGCGGCTGATGTTCGATGCGCTGATGCAGCGCGACTACCCGGTGCTGCTGGGGGTGTTCCTCGTCACCGCGATCGTGGTCGTCGCGATCAACTTCATCGCCGACCTGCTTTACCGCTTCGTCGATCCCCGCATCGCCATCGCCTGAGGACAGCGACATGGATTTCGTGAAACGCTTTTCCAAGAACTACGGCGCGGTGGTCGGCGCGATCATCCTGGGGCTGATCGTCCTGATGGCCATTGCGGCACCGGTCCTGTTCCCCGTCGATCCGTGGCGGACGGTCGCCATGCCGCTGCTGCGACCCTTCGAGGATGCGCAGTATCCGCTGGGCACCGACATGCTGGGCCGCGACATCGCAGCGGGCATTGCCCACGGCGCCAAGGTCTCGCTGCTGATCGGCACCGTCTCCACCCTTGTCGCGGTGCTGATCGGGGTCAGCGTGGGCGCGGTTGCCGGCTTCTATGGCGGGATCATCGACGACCTGCTCATGCGCTTCACCGAGTTCTTCCAGATCATCCCCGCCTTCGCCATGGCGGTGGTGCTGGTGGCGATCTTCAGCCCGAGCATCACCTCGATCACGCTGGCCATCGCGGTCGTGTCATGGCCCGGCGTCGCGCGGCTGGTCCGGGCCGAGTTCCTGTCGCTGCGCGAGCGGGAGTTCGTGCAGGCCGCGGTGGTCGTGGGGCAAAGCGTGCCGCGGATCATCATGACTCAGATCCTGCCCAATGCCATGTCCCCGATCATCGTGACGGCGTCGCTGATGGTGGCGACGGCGATCCTGACCGAAAGCGCGCTGTCATTCCTCGGTCTCGGCGACCGCAACGTGATGAGCTGGGGCTTCATGATCGGCGCCGCCCGCACCATGCTGCGCGAGGCGTGGTGGATGAGCTTCTTCCCCGGCTTCGCGATCCTTCTGGCGGTGCTGGCGATCAACCTGATCGGCGAGGGCATCAACGACGTGATGAACCCCCATCTCCGTGGGAGGAAGCAATGACGACCGACCAGCGGCATATGTCCGAGCCGCCGCTCCTCAGCGTCCGCAACCTGTCGATCCGCCTGCCGGAGGGCTTCGACCGCGAATATGCGATCGAGGATATCACCTACGACCTCGATCCTGGCGAGATCCTGTGCGTCGTCGGCGAGTCCGGTTCGGGCAAGTCGATGACCGCAAACGCGATCATGGGCCTGCTGCCCGAACTGCTGAAGCCGGTGCGCGGCAGCATAGAATATCGCGGGCGCGACCTGCTGACCCTGCCGGAAGAGGAAAAGCGCGAACTGCGAGGGCGCGACATCGCAATGGTGTTCCAGGAGCCGCTGTCGGCGCTCAACCCGCTGATGACCGTGGGCGAGCAGATCGACGAGGTGCTGCTGGTCCATGGCGAGACGGATTCGGGCGTCCGTCTGAAACGGGTTCTGGAGCTGCTGGACTTCGTCGGGCTGCCCGAGCCGGCGACGATCCGCAATTCCTACCCGTTCCGCCTGTCGGGCGGGCAGCGGCAGCGGGTCGTGATCGCCATGGCGCTGGCGCTGGAGCCGTCGATCCTGATCGCGGACGAGCCGACGACGGCGCTGGATGTGACCACGCAGGCGCAGATCCTCGATCTCATCAAGCGCATCCAGCGGATCAAGGGGATGGGCGTGATCTTCGTCACCCATGATTTCGGCGTGGTGGCGGATATCGCCGACCGCGTGATCGTGATGGAAAAAGGGCTGGTGGTCGAACAGGGCACGGCCGAGCAGGTCCTGAACCAGCCGCGCCACCCCTATACGCAGCGCCTCATCGCCGCGGTGCCGCATGGCGCGGCCGCAGGCGGCTCCGGCGCAGCGGTGCATGAACAGGCGCCGCTGCTGGAACTGCGCGACCTGAACAAGACCTATCGCACCGGCGGCGGGCTGTTTTCCAAGCCGCGCGTGGTCCCGGCCGTGCAACATGTCAGCCTGACGCTCCATCGCGGTCAGACGCTGGGGGTGGTCGGCGAATCCGGGTCGGGCAAATCCACACTTGGCCGGATCATCATCAAGCTGCTGCAAAGCGACAGCGGGCAGATCCTCTATCACGGGCAGGACATCGCGCCGCTGTCGCAGGCGGCGTTCCGGCCGATGCGCAAGCGCATCCAGATGATCTTCCAGGACCCTTTCGCCTCGCTCAACCCGCGCCATACGGTGGGCCGCATCCTGACCGACGGACCGGTGGCGAACGGGGTCGCGCGCCCGGAAGCCCGCCAGCGGGCGGAGGAGCTGCTGGCCCTCGTCGGGCTGGATGCGTCGGCCTATGGCCGCTATCCGCACGAATTTTCCGGCGGGCAGCGCCAGCGGATCGGGATCGCGCGGGCGCTGATGCTGGACCCCGACCTGCTGATCGCGGATGAAAGCGTCTCGGCGCTGGACGTATCGGTGCAGGAGCAGGTGCTGCGGCTGCTGAAAGAGATTCAGGAGCGTCTGCAACTGGGGATGATCTTCATCACCCATGACCTGCGCGTCGCCGCGCAGATCTGCGACGACATCATCGTGATGCGCCGCGGCGAAGTGGTCGAATCCGGTCCCGCCGCACGCATCTTCGACGCCCCGCAGCATGAATATACCCAACGCCTGATCGCGGCCATTCCGGGCAAGGACTGGAATCCCCGGCAGGTCATCGAATCGCTTCAGGAGGAACCATCCGATGTCGCCCATGCCAGCCCCGCATCCCGAACTCTCCGGTGGGGAACTGCTGATCCGGCAGCTTGAGCAGCACGGCGTCGATACGGTCTTCATGGTGCCGGGCGAAAGCTTCCTGCCCTGCATCGACGCGCTGGCGGACCGCACGAACCACATCCGCACGGTCCCCTTCCGGCAGGAAGGCGGCGCGGCCTATGCCGCCGAGGCGCATGGCAAGCTGACCGGACGGCCCGGCGTCTGTTTCGTGACGCGGGGGCCGGGGGCGACCAACGCTGCGATCGGGCTGCATGTGGCGCGGCAGGACGGAACGCCGATGATCCTGTTCGTCGGCCAGATCGGGTCCGACACGACCGAGCGCGCCTGCTTTCAGGAAATCGACTATCGCCAGATGTTCGCCCCGGTCGCGAAATGGGTCGCGCAGATCGACCGCACCGACCGCATCCCCGAGTTCGTTGCCCGCGCCTTCGTCGAGGCGACCAGCGGCCGCCCCGGCCCGGTGGTGCTGGCATTGCCGGAGGATACGCTGTGGGGCAGGGCGGCGATCCCCGGTATCGAGCCGTTCGATCCGCCCAAGGCCGCGCCGCGCGACGCCGACATGGCCCGCCTGGCCGATCTGCTGGGACAGGCGCAGCGGCCCTTCGTCATCGCCGGCGGCACCGGTTGGACGGATGCCGCGCGCGCCGATCTGGTCCGCTTCGCCGAACGCTTCGATCTGCCCGTGGGCGTGTCATGGCGCCGGCAGGAGGTGTTCGACAACCGCCATCCCAATTTCGCGGGTCATGTCGGCTACGGCATCGACGCGGCCTTGTCGCGCCGGATCGCGGACTCGGATCTGCTGATTTCCATCTGCTCGCGCCTCGATGAGCCGACGACGCTCGGCTATACGCTGGTGGAAAGCCCGACGCCCCGGCAGACGCTGGTCCATATCCATCCTGACGTTCAGGAGCTGGGCCGCGTCTTCCGCCCGACCTTGGCGATCGGCGCTGCGCCCACGACCATCGCTCCCGCGCTCGCGGCGCTTGAACCCGCCGGCAAGCCGGTCTGGGCTGGACTGGCGGCGGCGGCCAATGCCGACTACCGCAAGTCGCGCACGCCCGATCCCAGCGACGCCGCGCTCGACATGTCGCTGGTCTGCCTGCACATGGCTGACGTGTTGCCGCAGGACGCCTTCGTCTCGGTCGGGGCTGGCAACTTCGCGCTGTTCCCGCACCGCTTCATGCAGTTCTCGCATCTGGGCACGCAGGCATCGCCCATCTGCGGCTCGATGGGCTACGGACTGCCCGCCGCAATCGCCGCGAAGCTCGCCTTCCCCGAACGCGAGGTCTTCGCCTTCGCCGGCGACGGCTGCTTCCAGATGACCATGCAGGAGATCGGGACCGCGGCGCAGCACCGCCTCGGGATGGTGATCCTGATCTGCAATAATGGCGCCTGGGGCACGATCCGGGCGCATCAGGAGCGGGAATACCCGCGCCGTCCCTTCGCGCTGGACCTTGAGAACCCCGACTTCGCGGCGCTTGCCCGCGCCTACGGCCTGCATGGCGATGCGGTGGACCGGACCGAGGATTTCGCCGACGCCCTGACCCGCGCCCGCGACTTCGCCGCGGCGGAATCCCGCCCCGCAGTGATCGAGCTGCGCTACGACGTCGAGTATATCACCCCCGAAGGCCGGCTGAGCGAGATTACCGAGCGCGCGTTGGCGCACGCGGCAGAATAACCACGAAGGAAGCCGCACATGCGCGCATTTTACCATCCCGATCAGGCGATCCACGATCCCAAGCAGTTCATGCGCTTCGGCCGCCTGTGCGATGCCAACGACGTGCCCGCCCGGACCGAGCAGCTGCTCGCGGCGCTATCGCGCCTCGGGCTTTCGCCGGAGCAGCCTCGCGATTACGGCCGGACCCCGGCCGAGGCCATCCATGCCGCTCATTACCTCGACTTCCTGCAATCGGCCTATACCCGGTGGGTGAAGTTGCCGGAACACGGCCCCGAGGTGCTGCCGAACACCTTTCCCTACTGGAACGGCGATCCCTCGCGCGATGCCCGCCCGCCCTGTCCGACCGACCAGCTGATGGCGCAGGCAGGTTACTACATGGGCGATCTGGCCGTGCCCATCGGGGAACCTACCTGGACGTCCGCCCTGCGCTCGTCGCACACGGCAACGGCGGGCGCAGATGCGCTGATCGGGGGCGAGCGGCTGGCCTATGCGCTGTGCCGTCCGTCGGGCCATCATTGCCGCGCCGACCGCGCCTCGGGCTTCTGCTACATGAACAACGCCGCGATCGCCGCCCAGCGGCTGCGGGGAAAGTTCAGCAAGGTCGCGGTGCTGGACATCGACGCCCATCATGGCGACGGCACGCAGGAGATTTTCTATCGGCGGAACGACGTTCTGACGGTGTCGGTCCATGTCGATCCCGACCACTACAACCCCTTCTTCACCGGCCGCACACATGAGCGGGGCCACGGCGCAGGCGAAGGATTCAACATCAACATCCCGCTCGCGCCCGAAAGCGGCGATGCGGAGTTCCTGGCGGGCGTGAAGCAGGGTGCGGATGCCGTCACCGACTTCGGGGCGGATGCGCTCATCGTCGGGCTCGGCTATGACACGCATGTCGAGGATCCGCTGAGCATCGTGAAGGTGACGACCTCCGCCTTCCACGCCGCCGGCGAGATCATCGGCGCGGTGGGCATCCCGATCCTCGTCGTGCAGGAGGGGGGCTACCAGGTATCGGTCATCGGCGACTGCCTGGAAGGTTTCGTCGAGGGACTCCGGGCGGTTGCCTGATGTGAGACAGGCCGAAGGCCCGGCGGGCGACAAGAGCACGCTCGCCGCCGAGGTTTACGACCGGATCGCGGAAGAGCTGATGTCGGGCGTGCTCGCGCCCGGCACGCGGCTGAAGATCCGCGAGCTTTCGGACCGGATGGGCGTCAGCGTGACCCCCGTCCGCGACGCCATCCTTCGGTTGGTCAACAACGGCGCGCTGTCGTTCCAGAGCCCGCGGGACATCCGCGTGCCGTTCCTGGAACGCGCGCGCTACCTGGAGATCCGGGCCATCCGGCTGGAGCTGGAGGGGCTGGCCGCCGAACGGGCCGCCCAGCTCGCCAATTCCCGGCAGCTGGCCATGCTCGACGATCTCGTCGTCCGGAACGAGCAGGCGCTGCTGCGGGGCGACCAGATGGAGGCCCTGCGCATGAACCAGCGCTTCCACCTCGCGCTGACCGAGATCGCCGGGATGCCCATCTTGCGCGGGCTGGTGGAAAACCTGTGGCTGCAGATGGGCCCGCTCATCGCGTCTGGCTACGGGGCCGGGGGCCGGGTGATGATCGAGCACCACCACCCGGTGATCGACGCAATCCGCAACGGCGACGGCGAGGCCGCACGGGCTGCGATCCGCACCGACATCATGAAGGGCGGCGAGGTGCTGCTGACCCGCGGTTCGCTAGCGGCGGAGCGTCGTCCGGCCAGCCCGCCAGTCGGACGGGCCCTTCAGTCCTGAGCGGTTGCTTTCACGAAACGCTGCAGTTGCCACGCCGCACCGGCGATCGGCAGCTTCCGTCCTTTGTGTCGCGTGAAGCGGGGCCGGAGGGGCCAAAGTCCTCAGTGATCTGTTAGGGAGACGAGGTATCGGCGGCTCTACGCCGCAAGCCGTTCAGGGCCGGGTGAGACGCCTTCATACAAAGGCGAGTATTTCTGGAAGCGTGTCCTTGAAGCCAAATTACATAGTAAGAGCAACAGCTTACGCCCCGCCTCACCGCGGGGCTTTCGCATGTCCGCAATCCACATCAACGCCACATCAACGTTTGAAGAGGCCCCCGACAGCGGGGAGCCTTGATCGTGGCCAGGGGCCCTCACAGCACCATCTCGTAATGCGTGCTGCGCCCTCCACCTTCCCCCTTCCGCAGGAGACCAAGGTCGATCAGTGTAGCGATGTCCCGGTTCGCCGTGTCCTGCGAACACTTGGCAATCGTGGCCCACTTCGACGAGGTCATCTTGCCCTGGAAGCCGTCGAGCAGACGGTTGAGTACCTTGATCTGGCGTTCGTTCAGCGCCAGCGCCCCGACCCTCTCCCAGAACCGCGCCTTGGCGATCACCGCCGCCAGGACGCCATCCGCTCCATGAATCGCGCGCCCGAGGCAGTCGAGGAACCACAGGAGCCATGAGGTGACGTCCGTGCCGTCCTTCTGGGTGCGTTCCAGCTGATCGTAATAGGCGTTCCGCTCGGCCCTGATTTGTGCCGACATGCTGTAGAACCGCTGTGGGCTGCGCTCCGACCGAGCGAGGGTCAGATCCGCGATGGCGCGGGCGAGGCGGCCACTCCCATCCTCGAAGGGGTGGATGGTCACGAACCACAAATGCGCCAGCGCGGCCTTGATCACCGGATCGGTGGTCAGGGGCGCGTTGAACCAGGCGAGAAAGATGTCCATCTCGGCCGCGACCTGCGCAGCCGGCGGTGCCGCGAAATGCACGCGTTCCCGGCCGTAGGGCCATGGCACCACCTGCATCGGGCCCATGCTGTCGTCGCGCCAGCCCCCGACCCTGATGCGCGTCATGCCGCTGCGCCCCGTTGGAAACAGGGCGGCGTGCCAGGCGGCAGTGTCCCAGCGGTTGGTGTAGGAGGCCGCGCGCGGAGCCCCGGCGTAGCGCAGCGCGCGGCCGGGCGTGACGCTGGCGGCCATCGCCGA
>NZ_JAHQZU010000036.1 GCF_019061185.1 Paracoccus sp. Z118 | reverse complement strand
TCCCGAAGATCGGCGATGGCCGCCAGCGTCACGCCCGGCCGCGCGCTGCGCTACGCCGGGGCTCCGCGCGCGGCCTCCTACACCAACCGCTGGGATACTGCCGCGATGTCGGCCATGCGCGGGAAGAATGGGCCCCAGCCCACCGGCAAACTGCCCCCGCAGTTGCCGACAATTGTCTTCCACGGCGACAGCGATCGCGTGGTGCATCCCTCCAACGCGGCCGGGTTCCTGAGAAACCTGGAACGGTCCCGTGCGGCGCCGCTTGTCTGCAAGACAAGCTACGGCCGCTCCCCGGGCGGTCGCGACTATACGCGGAAGATCCATGCCACCCGGGTCGGACAGACCCTTCTCGAAGAATGGACCGTGCATGGGAGCGGCCACGGCTGGTCGGGCGGTCGCACCGCCGGCTCGCACACCGATCCCGCTGGCCCCAACGCATCGCGGGAAATGCTGCGGTTCTTCCTCTCTCGACGGCGGTCCGGGTAAAGGCCCCCCCGATCACCCACGCGGGCGCCCGCGCACGGCAATGCCGAGCGCGAGACCGGCGAACCCTGCTGCTGCCGCAAAGGTCAGTTGGAGCCCGGCTTCCCCGCCCTGACCGAGACCGAGCATTTCGACGCCGCGGGATCCCAGGGCGAAGAGTGCCCCCATGGCAGTTGCTCCCGTGATCAGTCCCAGGTTGCGCGAAAGACCTAGCAAGGCTGACGTCACACCCCGGCGCTCGTTCGTCGCTCCGTTCATGACGACCGTGGTGTTTGCAGCCTGGAAGAGCGCGTATCCGGCTGTGATCAGGGCAAGGCCGCCGATGTAGCCACCGACGCCAAAGGCTCCGGGAAGCACTATCATCAGGACCGAGCCTGTCGTGACGCCCGCAAGACCTGTGATCGTGACCCGGAAAGCCCCCAAGCGATCGACCAGCCGGCCTGCCGGAATACCGGTGAGCGCAGCGACGCCTGGTCCGATCGACATGACCAGCCCGGTTTCCACAGGACCGAGGCGGAGAACCCCGGAAAGATAGAACGGGCCGACGATCAGGGTTGCCATCATGATCGTCGAGACCAGCCCCATGGAGAGGAGACCCGCGCTCAGGGCGCGGTCGCGCAGCAGCGCCAACTGGACCAGCGGGGCCGCC
This sequence comes from Paracoccus sp. Z118, assembly GCF_019061185.1. Classification (GTDB taxonomy): domain Bacteria; phylum Pseudomonadota; class Alphaproteobacteria; order Rhodobacterales; family Rhodobacteraceae; genus Paracoccus. Next base: position 17,197 of record NZ_JAHQZU010000036.1, on the reverse strand, counting down.
GTCCGCGCCTCATGCGCGACAAAGGCAACCAGGCCGAGGGCGAATGTGGCAACGAGTGCCGCAAGGGCCGGACCGGGCACAGCACGGCCCCAGGTCGTCGCCAAGGCAAAGGCCGTCAGCGAAAGCGCGAGCAGCGCCGTGCGCCTGAAACACATTCTTCGCCAGATCGAGCCCGACGGTGGTAATCTCCGTCATGACCGTCCTCCTTTGTGGATCATCACAAACCCACCTTGGCACGTTGATGCCGTCGGGGGGCGGTCACAGCATCAACGCCCATCGGGGGTTCCCTTTCGGTCAGGTCAAAGTCCATCAACTCCACCTTGTCCGATGGGCCCGGTGACCACCCGATGCAGGGCGAAACCGGCGGTGAAAGCTCCACCGCAAACTCCACCCGCGTCGCTCCCAGAGATTACACCACCAGCGTGGACGCTACCTTGCCTCGGCCTGTGACCCGAGAAAGGCCTGACCGAACCGGTCTCGTGACTGTCCTGTCCAAGCACAGAACCGTGAGTGAGCCGTCGATTTCGGCAACGACGGAGATGACGGTGGAAGGAAACGACAAGGCGGCGTGCAGCACCGCGGGCGGCGTTGACACCCCAAGGACCTGCATGTTGCCGGCGCATCGCTCGCGAACCGCCTTCCAAGATCACGATACCTGATCGCGCAAAAGGTTGGACGTCGGGGCTGCCGACCCCCGCTATAACGATCCGAACAGGTGCGGGGGATGGGCGATGATCGACAGTGAAACCGACTCAGGGACGGGCAGGTCTAGCCAGATCGCATGTGCATGGCCGCACAAGCTTCATGAGATTCTGCGGGCGGCCGGTATCCGTCAGATATCCTATGTGCCGGACGCGGGGCACGCGACCCTAATCGAGCTTTCTGCGGCGGATCCGGATGTGAGGACCAACGTCCTGACCACCGAAGAAGAAGGGATCGCCATTGCACATGGCGCCTGGCTCGGCGGGCAGCGGTCCGTGGTGCTGATGCAGTCGTCGGGCGTCGGCAACTGCATCAACATGCTGTCGCTGCCGGTCCAGACGAGATCGCCGCTGCTGATGCTGGTGACGATGCGCGGCGAATGGGCCGAGTTCAATCCGTGGCAGGTGCCGATGAGCCAGGCGACGGAAGCCTCTCTGAGAGCGATTGGGCTTACCATCCTGCGGGCCGATACCGCCGAGGATGTGGTCGAGGTCGTGGAACAAGCAGCCAGCATGGCGTTCGAGGCCGATCAGCAGATCGCGGTGCTGATCGGGCAGCGCCTGCTTGGCAAGAAGAAGTGGTGAGCGGAATGAACGAAGTTTCGATGGATCGCCGCGAGGCGGTGAGCAAGCTGCTGGCCGCGCGGGATGGCGCGCTGGTCGTGACGGGCCTCGGCTCGCCCACCTATGACGTTCACGCGGCGGGGGACGCTGACAACAACTATTATCTGTGGGGCGCCATGGGCGGCGCTGCGCTGGTCGGGCTGGGTATTTCGCAGGCCCGGCCGGACAAGCGGGTCATGGTTATCACGGGCGATGGCGAGCAGTTGATGGCCTTCGGCGCGCTGGCGACCATTGCGGTGGCGGCTCCCGTGAACCTCGACATCATCGTGCTGGACAACCAGCATTTCGGCGAAACCGGCATGCAGCCCAGCCATACGGGAAGCGGCATTGCCTTCGACCGGGTCGCAGCCGTCGTCGGGTTCGCGCAAACGGCCGAGTTGCGCAGCCTTGATGAGGTTGACGAGTTGGTCGAAGGGCTGCGCCAGCCCGCTGCCGGGCCGCGGCTGTTCGTGCTGAAGGTCAGGGCCGAGAACCCGCCGCGGTCGCTGCCGTCCCGCGATGCGGTGTTGGTCAAGAACCGCTTTCGCGCCCATCTCGGAATTGAAACCCCCTGAAAACGCGGCATGGCATGCCATCGTCCGCGAGTGCCAGCGGGAGTGGGGTAGACTTCCCGGTCAGGTCCGCTTGCGGATGTAGTGGCGCAAGGGTTCTGCTGGGTAAGCCGCCCAGATTCCCTCTGCCACCAGCCGGGCGATTTCTTCCAGAATGAGATCGGACACCGCGCCGAGCGCGCGTGCCTGCGACCGCGCCGGCTGGCAGGCCAGCACGATCTCCCTGCGGATGGGCGAGCCGTCAATGCGGGTATGCGAAAGTCCCTTGCTCTCGAGCTCTGCCTCGAGGCAGCTGAGCGGCAGCACCGCGTAGCCGAGGCCGGCCGCGACGAGTTCCAGAAGGACGCGGTAACTGTCCGCCTCGAAGGCGACCTTCAGGTTCAGGTCGCGCTTCTCGGCCGCGTTATCGACAACCACGCGCAAACCGTGCGGCCGGCTCGGCAGGACAAGAGGAAGCTCACAGAGTTCGGCCATGCTGATGGGGCCCGCATTGCTGATGTGCGATCCCGAGGGGCCGATCAGCATCAGCTCTTCGTACAGCAGCTCTGTCGTTTTCAGGTGATAGTCCGTGCCCGGCCCGTAAAGCAGCGTCAGGTCGATCTGGCCACGCTGAAGCCATTCCACCAGATGCCCCGCATAGCCCTCGACAATGCGCAGCCGCACTTCAGGCAGTTTGCGCCGGACCCGCAGCGCCAGCCGGGACGCCAGAACCACCGAGGTCGTGGGCATCAGCCCCAGCGCAACGTCGCCCCGGACCTGATCGCCATGCGAGCGGGCGTCTTCGATAGCTTGTTCGAGTTGCTGAAGCAGGCCCGTCATGGTCTGCGACAAATCCCGCCCGGCATCGGTAAGCTGCATGCCGCGGCCGTGCCGGATGAAAAGACTGAAGCCCAGTTCGGCCTCCATCAGCCGGATGTGACGCGACAGGGCGGATTGTGCCACGCGCATCTTGTCCGACGCGCGACTGAGCGATCCGGTTTCCGCCACTTCGACGAAGGTGCGCAACTGCTTGAGGTCCATGTCCCTCCTCCTCCTCGAAAGGCGGCTTCAGCGCACGATCAGTTCGATCTTGTTCAGCCCTTGCGCGCTCCAGCCATGCGGTCCGCGGTGCAGCTCGTGCGAATGGCCGGGGACGATGATGTCGAAGTTCCTGTCCAGCATCCCGATGGTCGCGGCAGAGCGCCTGTCCGGGTCGAACTCCAGATCGACGCGGTGATCGATCAGCTCTCGCAGCGTTTTCACCGCATCGCCCGCCAGCGCGACGCGCCGGCCTTCGGCGTCGATGTATCGCAGCCCTGATTGGCCGGGAGTGTGCCCCGGCAGGGAAAGGCAGAACAGATCAGGATGGAATGCGTCGCCATCATCGATCAGCGTGGGATTTCGGCGGCCGATATATTCCACGACGGGCTGCGAGATATAGATGTCGGCAGGATTGGGCTGCTGCGCATATGTCCATTCCGCCTGCGACACGATGATCTCGGCTCGGGGAAAAAGATCGACGTTGTTCGCGTGATCGAAGTGGAGATGCGACAGGAACACCTGCCGGATGTCGTCCGGCCCGAGCCCTTCGTTCGCCAGCGCCCGGATCAGCGTGGCCTTTGTGGCATGGTGACCCGTGTCGAACAGGATCGGACCCGCGCCCGGCACCCGCAGCAGCACGACGGAGGAAAGGCCCAGGAAGCCGCCCGTGAAGCCGAGGCAGTTTCCGGGCACCAGAACCTTGTGGCTGATCGCTGTCGTCATCGGTCCATATCCACCAGAAATTCGGGGCCGAGATCGGCCAGCCTCGTGACGCCCATCATCTGCATGTTGCGCGAAAGCTCGCTCCAGATCAGCCGGATCGCGTGTTCCACGCCCGGCTGGCCGGCCATCGCGGCTGCAAAGCCGAACGGCCGCCCGATCAGCACGGCGCGCGCACCCAGCGACAGCAGCTTGACTACGTCCGTGCCGCGCCTGATGCCGCTGTCCACCAGAACCGGAAGCTCGCCCGCCTCCTCCATGACACGGGGGAGCATGCGAAGCGGCGGCACGGCGCCGTCGAGCTGGCGTCCGCCGTGGTTCGAGATCACGATCCCGTCCACGCCGATCTCGCGGGCGGTGCGGGCATCGAGAGGGTGCAGGATGCCCTTTACGATCAGGGCGCCGCGCCACTGCCGGCGGATCGTGCGCAGATGGTCCCAGTTCAGATGCCGCCGGTCCGAAAAATCGCGCAGAACATTGCGGGAAAGAATCGGCGCACCGCGCTGGGCGTAATTGTTCTCGAAATGAGGCATCCCGTGGCGCAGCAAGGTGCGCAGCAGAACTTCGGTGAGCCAGCGGGGGCGCGTGCCACCTTGCCAGGCAAGGCGCGGGCCGGGGCGCAACGGAGCGCTGAACCCCGCCCGCCGATCTGCCTCCCGGTTGCCGACCGCAGGGGTGTCAACGGTAATGACCAGCGTTTTGGTCCCGGCCGAGCGCACCCGTGACATCAACGCATCGATCTGCGCCTGATCTCCGGGCAGATAGGCCTGGAACCACGTGCCCGGCACAGCCTCCATCACCTCTTCCAGCGGGATCAGCGACGATCCCGACATGACCACCGGAACATTGCAGGCGCTGGCCGCGCGCGCGAGGACAAGATCGCCGCGATAGCTGGATAATGCTGCCAGCCCCATCGGCGCGACCCCGATCGGTGCGGCGAAGCGCTGGCCGAAAAGCTCCACCTCGGTTGAGACCTGCGATACATTGACCATCACCCGCGTCAGCAGGGCGTAGCGGTCGAACGCTTCACGGTTCATCTTCAGGCTGCGGCCATCCTCTACCGCGCTGGCAATGTAGGAATAGACAGACTTCGGCAGCCGCCTTCGGGCGGCCACCTCAAAATCATTCAGGTTGAGGAACCTGTCCCTCAGCATGGCGTCGATCCTCGTCGGCATCGGGGACGGCGGGGCAGGGAAAGCGTCATCCGAGCATTTGCTGCGGCAACCACGTCACGACCCCCGGAAACATGACGAGGATCATCACCGCGATGATCAGGATCATGAAGAATGGAAAGGCTGCCCAGCTGAGATAGACGAGGCTCCGCCCAGTCATGCCCTGCAACACGAATAGATTGAGGCCGACGGGCGGCGTGATCTGCCCCATCTCCACCACCAAGACGAGGTAGATGCCGAACCAGAGCGGATCGATTCCCGCAGCCTGCACCATCGGCAGCAGCACCGAGGTGGTCAGCACGATGATCGAAATCCCGTCGAGGAACATTCCGAGGAAGATGAAAAAGACCGTCAGCGCGGCGAGCAACGTGTAGATGCTTAGACCCATGCTGCCAATGCCGGCGGCGAGCTTTCCGGGCAGCCCGGAATACCCCATGGAGAGAGTCAGGAAAGCGGCGCCTGCAAGGATGAAGGCGATCATGCAGGAGGTCATGGCCGTGCTGAACAGGCCTGCCTTGAAGGTTTTGCGGTTCAGGTCGCCGAACAGCCACGACAGAAGCAGAGCAAGCACAACCCCGACGGCGGCGGAGTCGGTGGGGCTGGCAATGCCGAGATAGATCGAGCCGATCACGCCCCCGATCAGCGCTACGATCGGGATCAGCCTGCCTGAGGACCGAACCTTCGCCTTCAACGGCATGGGCGCATCGGCGGGCGGAACCCTGGCCGGATTGGCCCACGACCACAGCATGATGTAGCCCATGTAAAGACCGACCACGAGAGTGCCGGGCACGATGCCCGCGATGAACAGCCGGGCGATCGACACCTCGGTCGCGACGCCATAGACGATCATGATGATCGAAGGCGGGATCAGCAGGCCGAGCGTGGCCGAGCCGGCGATGGTCCCTAAGACGAGCTGCTCGTCATACCCGCGCTTGCGCAACTCGGGCACGGCCACTTTCGCAACCGTTGCGCAGGTCGCCGCCGATGAGCCCGAAACGGCCGCGAAGATCCCGCAGGCCATCACTGGCACGTGGCTGAGCCGGCCCGGAAGCCGCTGCATCCATGGTGATAGGCCGCTGAACAGGTCATCGGACATGCGCGAGCGGAACAGGATCTCGCCCATCCAGATGAACAGCGGCAACGCCGCCAGTGTCCATTCCGACGAGGATGACCACAAGTTCGATGACAGCGCGCGATCAATGGGCGCCGAGGAAAAGAGCAGCATCCCGACGATCCCCGACAGCAGCAGCGAGACCGCCACCAAGACACCGAGCGCGAGACAGCCGATCAGGGTGCCGACGATAAGGAAGATGCCGAGCGCTTCGTTCATGCTCCCGCCTCGTCGGCGGGTGCCTGGCCAAGCCCCGAGGTGCGTCCGAAAAGCAGGTACTCCACGGCGAGATCGACGCAGGCGACGGTCAGCGCGAAGGAACCGAAGGTCAGGACCGACTGAGGGATCCAGAGCGGGATTGCGACCAGCCCGCTGGACATGTCCCCGAATTCGAAGGACTCGATCGTCATCCCGCCGAGCGCCCATGTCATCAGTGCGCCGACCAGCGTGCCTGCCACCGCAAGCAGCACGAACAACGGGCGCTGCACGGTTGCTGGCAGCCGCTCCTGGATCAGCGTGACGCGGATATGGGCACCGATCCGGATCGCCGGGCCAAGTGCGAGGAACGTCGCGAAGGCGAGGCCATAGCCCGAGAAGGTGGCATAGGACGGGATCATCAGGCCGACACCTTCGAGCCCGAGCATGGCGGCCACGGCGTCGATCAGGTTCAGCACGACCTGAGCCGCGACGACGGTCACGATGAAGATGATCGAGACGCATGAGGCCGCGGCGCAGCACATGTAGAACCGGTTGAGCAAGCGTCGCATCCGATACTCCGTTGAGGGCCGCAAAGGCAGCACCTCGGCGCTGCCTTTCCTGTCAGGAACAGCAGTCAGTTTTGATATGCGGCAAGCATGGCGGCGCCGGCTTCGCCTGCGCGTTCCTTCCATTCCTCGACCATGGTCGCACCGATCTCGCGCAGTTCCGCGCGCAGGGCTTCCGAGCCTTCGCCGACCTCGACCCCGTTGTCGGCCAGCGTCTTCAGCCCATCGCCGTGATCGGCTTGCGCCATCTCCCAACCGCGCGCCTCCGCACGGCGCGCCGCTTCCATCAGCCCCTCGCGCACGTCAGGCTCCAGCGCCTCCAGCGCCCGGGTGTTCGCGAACACGATATCCTTCGAATAGGACACCCGCACGTCATAGAAATGGTTGAGGAAGTCCCACACGGCGGACGAGACGCCCGTGGCTGTGGATGTGACCATCATGTTCACCCGGCCGGTGCTGAAGGCCTGCGCAAGATCGGCGGCCTCGACCTGGGTCGGCACCGCGCCCGCAAGCTGAGCGATCCGTTCGGTCGTATAATTGTAGGCCCGGAATCGCGCTCCCCGCATGTCCGAGACGGAGTTCACCGGTGCCGCCGAATAAAGCCCCTGCGGACTCCACGGGTTGGCAAAGAGCAGGGTCATGCGCTGGCGATTCATGTCCTCGGCGGTGTGGTCGCGGGTGACCTCCCACATCCGCTGCGCATCCTCGAAGGTGCCGACGAGGAAGGGCAGGCTTTCAAGCTCATAGGCGGGATCCTCGTTCGACAGCGTCGACATCAAGATCTCGCCGATCTCGACCTGGCCGGAGCGCACCGCGTTCTTGATCTCGCCATGCTTGATGAGCGAGGCGGCGGGATGCACCACGATGTCGAGCTTGCCATCGGTCAGTTCGCGCACCTCGTCCGCGAAGGCCATGGCGTTCTTGGTGACGGCACTCGATTCGGGATAGGGCGTCGGCATCTGCCAGCTGGTCTGCGCAAAGCCGGGCACCGCGGCCGCCATCGTCATGCAGGCCGCCGTAAGCAGGGTCTTCATCATCATGGTGGTTCCTCCCCTTTCATGCCTCGCGTTTCTGGGCCGCGAGGCGCGTCCGCTTTCTTAGCAGGCCCCTTCAGTTAAGCGATGGTTGCGCGGGATAACGCTTCGAAAACGTGGAAGGCCGTTATCGAGATTCTCGAACGGTGCCCTGCCCACCGGCGACTGTTCCGCACCGGCGTCCGAGATTTCAGACGACCACGGCCAGCAACGCCGCCCCCACTGCCGCCTGAGTGGGGTCGATGACCGGCACGCCCAGTTCCGCCTCCAGCGGTGCCCGGTGACGGGCAAGGCCGGCGCAGCCGAGGATCAGCGCCTCGGCCCCGTCCCCGATCAGCGCCTGTCCGACTTCGACGAGCCGGCCGAACGTCGCCTCGCCGCGCGCGCTTTCGTCCACCGTCATGTCGAGAGGCCGGTCTCCGGCGCAACGATCCAGCACACCCATCCGGCGCATGTATCGCCGGTGGCGCCCGACCGAGCCGCCCGAAATGGCGACGACACCGAAGCGGTCGCCCCGCGCCATCGCAGCAAGGACACCCGATTCCTGAATCCCGAAGGCCGGTGCGCGGGTGATGCTGCGAACCGAGTCCAGTCCGGGGTCCGAATAGCACGCGATGACGATCGCGCCAGCGTCCGGCCGACTTTCCACCAGCCGCAGCAGAGGGGCGATGAGGAGGTCTCCCTGGGCCTGGGACTCGATCCCGAACGGCCCCTCGCGCAGCGTCACGCATTCGATGGCGGGCGCCCCTGCACGGCGAAACCCCTCCAGCGCCGCGTCAAGGCCCGCGGTGACGGCTTCGTTTGAGTTGGGGTTGATGACAAGGATCGGGCCGGGACGGGAGGCAGGCGTCATGGGGCGATCTCCGCGCCGAAGTTGAAGGCCGGGTCCAGTTCCGCTGCGCGGCCGCCCGGATATCCGGTGAAATCCGGCCGTTCGCGGGCCACGAAGCGTCCCGCGCCCGATTCCGCGATCAGCCGGCCCCCGTCGATGATGCGGCGGCCGCGGCTGAGAACGGTTACGGGCCAGCCCGTCAGCTCCCGCCCTTCGAAGGGGCTGTAGTCCATCGCATCGTGCTGGTCTTCGACGCGGACCGTCCGTGTCTCGTCAGGGTCCCAGATGGTGATGTCGGCATCCATCCCGACTGCGATGCTGCCTTTCCGCGGCAGTCCGTACAGCCGTGCGGCATTGGTCGAGGCGAGCGCCACGAACTGCTGAAGCGTGATCCGCCCCTTCCGCACCCCTTCCGAGAACAGCAGCGGCAGGCGGACGGCGAGGCCAGGCATGCCGTTGGCGATCTGTTTGAAGCTTGCCTGTGGTCCATTGGCGAGCTTTCCGGTCTCGTCGAAACGGTAGGGCGCGTGATCGGACGAAAAGACGGAAAAGGTGCCGCCCTGCAGATGCCGCCAGAGCGCGTCCTGTGTGGCGGCGTCGCGCACCGGGGGCGAGCACATGAACTTGGCGCCCTCCATCCCCGGTCGGTCAAGGTCATTGCGGGTGAGGAACAGGTATTGCGGGCACGTCTCGCCAAATATCTTCGCCCCTTCCAGACGCGCCTTTGCGACGAGATCCGCCCCTTCGGGCGTCGAGACATGCACGATCATGAGAGCCGCATCGAGGAACCGGGCGAGCGTGATCGCCCGGTTGATCGCCTCGATCTCGGCCGCAGCCGGGTGGCTGACGGCATGATAGCGCGGCGCTGTATGGCCGGCCTTGACGAGGCGGTCCGAGATCCAGCGAATGATGCCGCTGTTTTCGGCATGCACCATGGTCAGCGCGCCATTCGCGCGTGCCACCGTCAGGATGTCGAGAAACTGACCATCGTCGATCTTCATGAGGTCGTAGGTCATGAACACCTTGAACGAGGTGATGCCGCGCGCGAAAGCGGCCGGCAGTTCCTCGTTCAGCGCCTTTTCGGTCGGGTCGGCAACGATCAGGTGATAGGACCAGTCGATCACCGACTGACCCGTGGCCCGGCTGTCATAGAGATCGAGCGTCTCCGTGACCCCCATCCCCCGGTGCTGCGCGGCGAAGGGGATGAAGCACGAGTTGCCGCCGAATGCCGCGCTGATCGAGCCGCTGCGATAGTCATCCGCCGTCATGCCCCCGGTCGCGCTTTCCTGGGCGATGTGGCAATGCGCCTCGATCCCACCGGGCAGGACCAGCTTGCCCGAGGCGTCGATCACGTCCGACGCGTCGAGCGACTCGGCGATGGCCACAATCCGCCCATCGGAAATGCCGACATCGGCGCGGAAGCTGTCAGCGGCGGTGGCGACGGTGCCACCCTTGATGACGAGGTCCATGGGTCGTCCTCCTGTTCCGTTCACCTCAGCCAAGTTCCGCCAGCCGCCGGACGAGCCGGGCGGCGAGCCGGGTCAGGTCGTCGTGGTCGGCTTGCGAAAGCGATGGCCCCGGCGCCCTGACGCGCGCCGAGGCAATGGCCCCGCGCCGGCGCAGCACCTCCTTGCGAAGCGCCAGACCCAGACCCAGCTGGTTCTCGTAACGGATCAGCGGCAGATAGGCGTCGAAGATGTCCTGCGCCCGTCCCGCATCGCCCGCCTTCATCAGCCGCACCACGTCCACCATCATCTCGGGCCATGCAAAGCCGGTCATTGCGCCATCGGCGCCTCGCGCCATCTCCTCAGGCAGGAACAGGCCGCTGTTGCCGACAAGAATGGACAGCCGGGGCACCTCGGCCATCCCGCTGCCGGCGCGCACCTGCTCCAGCTTCGCCAGCCCCGGCCAGTCCTCGTGCTTCAGCATGACGACGCTGGGATTCTCGGCCGCGATGGCGAGAAGCGTGGCCGTCGAGAAGCGGGCGTTCAGGGTCTGCGGATAATCCTGCAGGCAGATCGGGACGTCGGGCCCGAGATGCCGGGCCACCTGGCCGAAATAGGCACGCAACCGGTCATCAGGGCCCATGCCGTTCATCGGCGCCACCATGACCCCGGCCGCACCGGCGGACATCACCGCGTCGGTGAGCGCCTTCATCGGATCGAGGCCGGCAGCCGAGGCGCCGACGATGACCGGCATGCTTCCGGCGCGGGCCAGCACGCGGCGGGCGAAGGTCAGCGCTTCTTCCGAGGACAGTTTCGGCGCTTCGCCCATGATCCCGAGGATCGTTAGCCCGTCAGCGCCCGCATCGCGGTAGAAGTCCACCATGCGATCGGTGCTTTCGAGATCCAGCGCGCCGTCTCCGGTGAACGGCGTCGCCGCAATGACGTAAACCCCGGAGGTGTGACGATCTATCAGCGTGGTCATGTTCGCGGCTCCGGTTCGGGAATGGCGTGGCGCCCGGTTTCTTCCAGTCGGGCGTAACGGTCGGCGTAGAGACGGGCGATGGGGAGTTCGGCACCCCACGAGACATGCATCCGGTCGGTGTCGATCAGCCCTTCGCGGGCGCTCAGGGCAACGGCCTCGCCGATGACGATTTCCCGCTCCGGGCTGAAGTTGAGCGTCAGGCGGTGGCGGCATTCGAGCGCGACCGGCGCGGCGGCAAGGCGGGGCACCGACACACGCTGCGACGGCGCGAGTTCGAGACCGAGCGCGTCCGGCTCGCCCCGGTCGCTCGGATAGGCGGCGGCGGTGGCCACCATCGACTCGGCAAGGTCCGGCGTAGCGATACTGACGACAAATTCTCCGCCTGCCGAGATGTTTGCGGCAGTGTCCTTGCGCCCGCCGTCGAGCCTTCGCTCAAGACCGAGGATGATCAGCGCCGGATCGGCGCCGAAGACGTTGAAGAAGCTGAATGGCGCGGCGTTGACGATTCCGTCCGGGCCCGTAGTCGTCACCCACGCCACCGGGCGGGGGATCACCACCGCGCAGAGCAGCTTGTAGCGATCTCGCGGCGAGAGCGCGTCCAGATCGATCGTCGTCACCGGGGCGCCTCGACCCCGGTCTGGCTGCAGATGCGGCCGTAATGCTCCACTCGCCGATGGCGCGCGAAGTCGAAGATCGTGGACTTGCCGAAATTGCAGGCATCCATGTCGCAAGCATGGACCAGCAGCTCGTCGCCTTCCGTCTTTGCCCGTGCCACCACAAAGCCGTTGGGATCAACGATGATCGATCCGCCCATGAGCGGATGTCCATCTTCGACCCCGGCCTTGGCCACGCCCACGACCCATGTCGAATTCTGGTAGGCCCCGGCAGCCATCGACAGCTCTGAATGGTAGAGCCGCTTGTCGCCCGCCTCGCCGGAAAATTGGCTGTTCACCGAAGGCGTGTTGTAGCCCAGCACGACCAGTTCCACCCCCTGCAGGCCCATGACGCGGTAGGTTTCGGGCCAGCGGCGGTCGTTGCAGATGCACATGCCGATCACCGCATCCTGGCTGCGCCAGACGGGGAAACCTAGGTCGCCCGGCTTGAAATAGCGCTTTTCCAGGTGCTGGAAGGCGCGTTCGGTGTCGAATTCGTCATGCCCCGGCAGATGGACTTTGCGGTACTTGCCGACGATCCGCGCATCACGGTCGGTCAGGACGGACACGTTGTAGTGGTGTCCTTCAGGGGTCAACTCGGCATAGCCGAAGCTGATGGCCACCCGCAGCGCGCGTGCGCGCTCGAACAGCGGGCGGGTCGCCTCGCCGGGCATCTCGCGCTCGAACCAGCGGTCCACTTCGGCCTGGTCCTCCATGTACCAGCGCGGAAAGAACGTGGTCAGCGCCAGCTCGGGGTAGACGACGAGGGTGCAACCCTGTCGGGCCGCATCCTCGAGCAGCGCGATCATGCGGGCGACGATGGCGTCCCGGCTGTCCGCCTTCTGGTTCGGGCCTAACTGGGCCGCTCCGATGACAATCTCGCGCATTCGATGTTCCTTTCGATCAGACGGCGATCCGGCGCTGCCAGCGGCTCACCAGCCGCACGGCGGGCCAGAGCAGGATCAGATAGACCAGCGCCGCCATGGTGATCGGCGACGCGTTGTAGGTCACGGAGCGGGCGAGGTTTGCCGCGTGCAGCATCTCGCCCAGCGACACCACCGAAGCGAGCGACGTCAGCTTCACGACCTCGACGGTGTTGGAGATCAGGTCCGGCAGCACGTTGCGCACGCCTTGCGGCAGCACCACGGCCCGCATCGTCTGCGCGTGCGTCATGCCGGTGGAACGGGCGGCCTCGGCCTGACCGCGAGGGACGGACAGGATACCCGCGCGAAGAACCTCGCCGTAATAGGCCGAATTGTTCAACATGAAGGCGATGGCGACCGCCACGAACGGGCTCATGCGGATGCCGGCGAAGGGCAGGCCCGCATAGACGAATATCAGCAGCACCAGCGGAGGAATCGCCCGGAACAGATCGACCAGAGCGATCGCGGGCCAGCGCACCCATCGGCGCGGCGACAGCGAGGTCAGCGCCGCCGCGAGCCCCCCGATGACGCCCAGCGGAATGACCAGAAGGCAAAGCAGCAGGGTCATTCCGAGTCCGCGCAGGATCGTCGGCCAGGCTGCGGCCATGATCTCCAGATTGAAGAACTGATCGAGAAGCTGGTCCATGTCAGCGACGGTGCCTCACGAACCGCTCCTCGAGCCAGCGGGACATCACCACCAGCGGCAGGAAAAGGATGACATAGGCGATGGCCGCGATGGTCAGCGGCGATGCGTTGCCCGAGAAGCTCTGCGCCGTCGTCGCCTGGTTGAGGATGTCCGGGACGCCGATCACCGTGCCGAGCGCGGTCATCTTGGTGATGGCGATGGCGCGGTTGGTCAGGGGCGGGATCACCATGCGCAGGGCTTGCGGCAGGATCACCTGCAGCAGCGTGCCCGTGAACCCTATTCCGGTGGACCGCGCAGCCTCCCACTGGCCCTTGTCCACGGCCGTGAGGCCCGCCCAGACGATCTCCTCGGTGAAGGCCGCCAGCACGAGGCCGAGGATCACGAACAGCACAAGAAAGCTCGACAGCATGATACCCACGTTCGGCAGTCCGAAATAGACCATCAGGATCAGCACCAGCGGGGGCAGCGCCCGCATCATGTCCGCGAAGACCACGATGGCCACGTTCAGGGGCGCGATGCGATAGGCCCGCACACAGGCAAGAAGGACGCCCGCCGCTACGCCGAACACGACAATGAGCAGCGAGCAGGCGATCGTCACCCATACGCCCTGCAGGATCGAGGGCAGGTAGCGGACGATGACTTCGCCATTGAAGAAGGTCGCGAGGAAGCGGTCGAACCCGGTCATTGACGCGTGTGGCGGCTGAGGAAGGTGCGTGTGGCTTCGTGACGAGCGGCAGTGAATAGCTGCTCGGGAGGGCCCTCTTCGACGATGCGCCCGTCGGCCATGAAGACGATGCGGTCCGCGGCCTCGCGCGCGAAGCCCATCTCGTGGCTGACCACGAGCATGGTCATGCCATCGGCCTTCAGTTCGCGCATGACGCCGAGCACGTCTCCCACCAATTCGGGATCCAGCGCCGAGGTCGGCTCGTCGAAGAGCATCACGGCGGGTTCCATCGCGATGGCCCGCGCTATGGCAACGCGCTGCTGCTGACCGCCCGACAATTCTGTCGGATGGCTGGCCGCCTTGCCCGCCAGGCCGACACGCTCAAGGGCGGCCATCGCGCGGGCGTCCGCCTCGTCCCTGCCCAGCTTCAAGACCATGCGGAGCGCCAGCGTTACGTTTCGCCGGGTATCCAGATGCGGGTAAAGGTTGAAGGACTGGAACACCATTCCGATCCGCCGGCGCAGCCCGTCCAGGTCCACCCGCTTGCCGGTGATCGGCTGCCCCTCAAGGAAGATGTCGCCGCTGCTCGGCTCTTCCAGCCGGTTGCAGCAGCGCAGCATGGTGGATTTCCCCGACCCCGACCGGCCCAGCACGAACACCATCTCGCGCGTGGCGACCGCAAGGTCGATGCCGTGCAGCACCTCCAGCGCGCCATACGACTTGTGCAGCCGCCGCACCTCAAGAGTGGGGATCGCCGAGGGCTGCGCGAGGGTCGTGATCGGGGCCATGCGCGTCAGGCACAGCCGGGGGTGTGGTCGTCCTCGACATAACCGGCAAAGCCCGGCTCGCCCCAGCCGGGGCGCGGGGTGACGGCCGTGGAACCTTCGGCGGGTGCCGTGCCGAACCATTTTTCGTGTAGCGCCGCCACCGTGCCGTCGGTCTTCAGGCATTCCAGCGCGGCTTCGACGCTGCGGCGCAGCTCTTCGTCGTCCTGCCGGAACGGGAAGGCCCAGACGAGGCCGGTCGAGTGCAGATAGCTGAGCTTGACGTTCGGGTTCTGCTTGGCCGCCCACGCCGACACGGTGTTCCCGGCCACATTGGCGAAGGTCCGGCCGGAAACGACGGCCTGCACCGCGTCGGTATTGGTGCCGTAGCTTTCGACCGTCCAGCCGATCTCATCCGCGAGCTCACGCGCCCAGCTGTCATAGGCCGAGCCCTTGTTGACGGCGATGACCTTGCCCTCGAACTGGGCGAGGTCGGTGATTTCGGGGGCATCGGGTTTGACCAGGAACTGGAAGTCGGTGTTGAGATAGCCTTCCGAGAACAGGTAGTTGGCCGCGCGTTCCTCGGTCAGGGTGGTGGGCGCGGCGGCGAAGTCATAGGTTCCGGCCTGCATCCCCGGCAGGATGCCGGAGTATTCGGTTGCCGCGATCTCGATCTCGACGCCCATCTTTTCCGCGATGGCAGTGACCAGATCGACGTTGAAGCCTTCGATCCCGCCGCCGAGTTTCGGCATGGCGTGCGGCGCGAAAGTGCCGTCAATCGCGGTAAGAAGCTTGTCCTGCGCCAGCGCCGGCCCGGCAAGGCACGCCAACAGGCCGGCGACGGCAGCGGATGTCGTAAAGCGTTTCATGTTGACCCCTGTTGCGATGGAAAGGGGCATTCTTTCGGCCTAACGACCATGCGCCCCTGTTTCCTCATAGATCGGCCGCACGGCGGAGCAGGCGGCACCACCAAGCTAACCACGGGCCGCGCGATTCAGGCAATATCACTCGTTTATTAGAATTTGCGCGCCATTATAGGTCGTGGTTATGATCCGCTGCTGAGCGAAGGGAGGCGTCGCAATGTTCAGCCTTCGTCAACTGGAGGTTTTCCGGGAGGTCATGCGCCTGCGCACGACCATCGCGGCGGCGCGAACGTTGCGCATTTCGCAGCCCGCTGTCTCGAACGCGATCCGGCAGCTGGAGGGTCAGTGCGGCTTCGCACTGTTCGATCGGCAAGGAAACCGGCTGGTGCCGACCGCCGACGCAATCGAACTCTATCGCGACGGCGAGGCGATATTCGGCCTCTATCATGCGCTGGCCCGGAAGATCGAGGATCGGCGGGCAAGTGCCGCGGGGCGTCTGCGCATCGTCTGCACGCTTCCGATCGCCAACGCCATCATTCCCGCGGCCGTGACACCTTTCCTGGCGCGGAGGCCGGGGGTGCTGCTGAGCGTCGACACCGGCGGCATCGACGAGATCATGAGCGCGGTCGAATCGCGAACGGCGGATCTGGGCCTCTGCCTCGTCGCACCCGAGCGCGGCGGCCTTGCAGTGGAAACGATCGCCTCGGCACGGATGGTCTGCGCCTTCCGGCCCGGGCACCGGCTGGAGGCGCTGGATCAGGTGACGGCAGCCGATCTCGCCGATACACCGCTGATCCTTTACGATAGGCGAAGCCGTCTCAGTCTGCTGCTCGAAGAACGCTTCCTCAGCCCGGCGCTGCGGAGAAACGAGATCGCCGCGGTGCCGTTCAGTTCCATGGCTTGCCTGCTGGCAGAAGCGGGCCTGGGAGTCGCGCTGGTGGATTCCTTTACCGCGGTGGCCGGCGGACGCTATCGTCTCGGCACTCGTCCCCTTTCACCCGCCGAGCCGGTTCCGGTTCGCATGATCACCCGCGCGACCGAGACGCCGAGCCGCGTCCTCGCGTCCTTCATGGCGGAACTCCGCAGCACAACGCAAGCCGTCGCTGACGGCTGAGACGGGTCACCGGAGCGCGCTTAAAGGCAAGGGGCGGCGAAGCGTGCCGCGCGATGCGGCTTGTCGAGAGCGCCGAGCGGCTCTATGCCGACCGGCCGCTTCTGACGCGGGTGAACCGACACGCTGTCCTTGGCGTCCATGCCCGCCGAGCCAGCCGTCGAGGGGCTCTGCACGACACCGGACAAGAAGGAGACGTCGTTCAAGACAAACTTCATCCATTCCAGCGGGGTTCGCGCGCTGCGGATCTGCGGCGGGCTCGACATCAAAGGCCATGCGCGTTTCGAACCGGGGCTCTACATCATCGACGAGGGGGATCTGAGCATCAACGCGAACGGCGAAATGGCGCTCGACGAGGCCTCGATGGCCGGTGAGGGCGTCACGTTCTACCTGGCCAATGGTGCGACGCTCAGCCTCAACGGCAACGGCAATTTCAGGATACAGGCGCCGACCACTGCACCCTACGCCGGCATCCTGTTCTTCGGCAGCCGAAGCGCCGGTAGAGATCGCAGAAGCGGCTATAGGCAGTGTCCCAGCGGTTGGTGTAGGAGGCCGCGCGCGGAGCCCCGGCGTAGCGCAGCGCGCGGCCGGGCGTGACGCTGGCGGCCATCGCCGAT
>NZ_JAHQZU010000035.1 GCF_019061185.1 Paracoccus sp. Z118 | reverse complement strand
TATCTCCAAAACCAACTCCTTCGCGCCATGCCCACCCGCGGAGAATGGACCGATCAGATCAGCAGCGGCAGGAGGAGAGCGCCGTGGCGCTTACCGTTCAGCACATCCGGTCGATGCTGAAAACGACCGGGCGGGCTGCGGTGGTTGTGCCCGATAACGTGCTGTTCGAGGGTGGCGCGGGCGAGACCGTCCGCCGCAAGTTGCTGCAAATGACCGACCTGCATACGATCCTGCGCCTGCCGACTGGGATCTTCTACGCCCAGGGCGTCAAGGCGAACGTCATCTTCTTCGACAACCGGCCTGCTGCAAAAGAGCCCCAGACTCGCGAGGTGTGGTATTACGACTACCGCACCAACGTGCATCACACGCTGAAGCGGAAGCCGCTTCGCCATGAAGATCTGGCCGAGTTCGTCCAATGCTACAACCACGCGAACCGGCACGAGCGGCGGGAGACCTGGAGCGAGGAGACGCCGGACGGGCGCTGGCGGCGCTATGGCGGCGAGGAGTTGCTGGCGCGTGACAAGGCCAGCCTCGATCTGTTCTGGCTGAAGGACAAGAGCCTGACCGATCTGGACAACATGCCAGAGCCGGAGGATCTCGCCGAGGAGATCATCGAGAACCTTGAGGCCGGGCTGGAGAGCCTGCGGTCTGTGCTCGCAGCGCTGCGTGCGCCGGCGAACGAACGTCATTCCGGCGGGCACGTGGAGCGGGGCCGATTCTGATACAGTGCTTGACTGGCCAAGATGGGCGGAAAGCGGACCGATGCAGGTGCAGCAATGCAGGTGTGCCATCGTGGGATTGCGGTCATTGGCGCTCAGGTAGGATTCCTCAGCACAAGTCTCCACGAGTCCATCCCTGCCTTCGGGGGCTCATCTCGGGGTCGGGTCGGCAGGGTTCTTGTCTGAATGCCACAGGGGCAAGGCTATGAGTGCTTGGCGGCCTGATGTCTCAGCGTCTTGATCGAGACGAGGTAATCCAAGCCAATGTTATGAGTCCCAACAAGGCCGAGATGACCGAAGCGCTAAGAATGCTGAATTTGACCGAGTCAAGAATGTGGGCATCGAAGGCAAGGTCGGCCATGAACAGTGCAATCGTGAAACCTACCCCTGTCAGCAGCCCTCCAGCAGCAAGCAGGCTCCAGGACAATGAGGGAGGGCGAATCCCCCACCCGGACTTCACCGCCAGGAGGCTGAACAGGAACACGCCACAAGGTTTGCCGATGACGAAGGCTGCAATGATAGCCGTTGTGAGCACAGGGTCAAAATCTGCGCGTGCAAATGTCACCCCGGCATTGGCCAAGGCAAACAGCGGCAGGATCACGAAGGCCACCCAAGGATGAAGAGCCATTTCCAGCCGTTCGAGAGGCGACAGCACTTCTCGAGTTGCGACCCCCGCCTGGTAGAGGTCACCGCGGGCGGCCATGTCGCCGGTCCAGTGGTCCCCCGGCGGGTAAGCAGTGACCCTGTCCAGTATGGCATGGAGGCGGCTGTCGCTCACCCAACTGCGCGCCGGGGTCATCAATCCGAGAATCACGCCAGCGAGTGTTGCATGGATCCCCGACGCATCAAGCGCGAGCCAGATGCCCCCGCCAAGTGCGAAATAGACCGGAATGACCCGAACGCCAGCGCGGGCGATCGCCGCCACCAAGACAAGACCCAGAGCGGTGGCACCAAGCGGCATCACGTTCAGGCTTTCGCCAAAAACGATGGCCACGACCAGGATCGCTCCAACATCATCGAAGATGGCGAGGGAAAGCAGGAAAAGACGCAAGCTGATCGGCACGCGTGATCCGAGGGCCGCCAGACAGCCGATGACAAATGCCGTGTCGGTCGACATCACCGTGCCCCAGCCGCTGGCGCCCGATCCCGTCCCGACGATCAACAGGAAGACAGCCACAGGCACAATCATTCCGCCAACAGCGGCAGCGATGGGCACTGCGGCCATGCGGGGATGACGCAGCTCGCCCAGCACGACTTCCCGCTTCAGTTCGAGCGAAATCACGAAAAAGAAGAAGGTCATCAGACCATCGTTGATCCAATGCTTGATCGATCTGGATACTTCGACTCCACCTACATTGATGCCCGCTTGGAGATCCCAGAACGCCAGAAATGAAGCCGAGCCTGGGGCATTGGCAAGAACGAGCGCCAGCAGTGTGCTGCCCAGCAGGATGATACCCGCTGTTGCTTCAATGCGGAGGAAGCGCAGAAAAGGGCGGGTCAGCCAATTAACGGGTTCTCGTGGAAGGCCGGACTGCGGTCCGTTCATCTCAGTGGTCCCATCTGAGGGGGCGCATCGACTGTGAGAAGGTGCGTAATGCGGTGAAGTCTCGACAGCTCCTGCTCGCGGGCCACTCTTTCACATCCTTGACATGATCGCACCATTAGACCGCAGGATATCGGCTGTTAGGCGGAAAAGGCGCATTTCTTCTTCGTGCGCTGACAGCTGCATTCACCGCAATTGAATAGTTCAGATGTGTTTGGCCAATATGAAATGCTCCCGAAGAGCAATCAACAGAGCTGAAGTTTCAAGAATGCTTGTCCTGATCGGGCGATATTCCCCGCCCGTTCCTGGAACAAGCCGAACCTATGATCTTGAAATGTCCCGCAGAGAGATCCCGAAGCAACATCCCTGCTCTGCACGAACGATACAACGAACTGGCGGTCAGTGGCTTCATTCATATCCACCCTGCAAAGCAGACGCGGCGGGTTTGACCCCGCCGCGCTATCCTCGCCGGTATCGGAGTTCAGATACCAATCACGCGGCTTTTGCCCGGACCTTGCTCTGCTCCTCGGCAAAAATTCCTGAACGGCACTGGGAAAACGAAAGTCCCACCATCATCCTCCCATTGATGCAGACGCCAGACGTTAGGTCCGATCCGCACTGGCTGGGCGCGCCTGGTCGTCAGGGCCACGGCCCGGGCGCCCGCCATCGCGCTTTTGAATTGTGCTACCTTCGCCAACCATTTCTTCCTGAGGGGGTTCGGTGATCTGGTTCGCGTGCCGGCCATCGCCGGGCATCTTGTCGTTGGTGCCCATTGTCGGGCCCTCCATGAGACCCAGCGGGAGATACCGGAAGGTCATTACAGATATAGGGACAAGCAGGCGTTGTTACATCGCCGTCGTGGAAACAATCGCGCAAACCAAGAAACTGATAAGGAGCCGTTCTAGGTCCTGTCTGACGGCCGCTGCAACGAGTGGAGGTGTGGGCAGTTGCCTTGGTGAGCGTCACCATGGCAGAGGTCTGCAATGCGCCGGCACGAACTCAGCGATGCCCAGTGGGAGTTGATCGCGAACCTCATGCCCCGTGGCGGTCTGCGTGGTGGCGGCCGCTGGCGGGACCATCGGCAGGTGGTGAATGGTTCATGTGGAAGCTCGCCACAGGCGCACAGTGGCGAGACCTGCCGGAACGCTACGGACCGTGGCAGACTGTCTACGAGCGCTTCAGCCGCTGGCGACGCGAGGGGCTGTTCGACAGGCTTCTGGATCGCTTGCGGCTCAAGCTGAATGCTGAAGCTCTGGTCGACCTGGACCTGTGGTGCATCGACAGCACCTCGATCCGGGCCAGCCGTTCGGCCGCAGGAGCGGGTAAAAGGGGGATTCCGAGGAGCCGGAGCACCATGCCCTCGGTCTGTCGCGAGGGGGCATCGGCACCAGGATCCACCTGGTGACCGACGGGTCCGGCCTGCCGCTCGCCTTCGCACTCACCCCGGGGCAGCGGCACGAGATGTCCGCCTTCGAGCGAACCCTGGAAGCCGTCCGCCTCCCGGGCCTGCGAGGGCGCCCCCGCACCCGTCCCAAGTATCTCGCGGGCGACAAGGCCTACAGCTACCGGCCCGTCTTCGCCTACCTGCGCCGACGTCGGATCCGGCCGGTCATCCCACCCCGCCAGGGTGGCAACATGGGCAAGGACTGCCCGCGACGCTTCGATCCTGATCTCTACCGCAGGCGCAATGCGATCGAGCGCTGCGTCGGATGGCTCAAAGGCTGCCGTTCCATCGCGACCCGACAGGAGAAGCTCGCCGTCAACTTCGGCGCCATGCTGAAGCCCGCCTTCCTGCGTTAATACCTGCGGACCCTCAGGCCGTCAGACAGGACCTAGCTACCCTTCGCGCGCTGCGCTCTATCGAACGGTCTTCGGGCGGCCTCCTGCCACCAGGAGCACCGCAAGCAGGGCGAGCAGGCCTTGTGAAACGACAAGCCCGAGGTGTTCGAAGTTGAACAGTCCGGCAGCCCGGCGTTCGAAGCTGCCATCGCCACCCATGAAGTTCCACAGGAAAAAGGTAGTCAGCGTCGCAGATCCCACCGACAGAATCGCGGAGCGGATCGTGAGCGGAGTCCCGAGCAGCTTCCGGCCCATCCACGCGAGCAGAACGATCAGGAAGGCGCCGACGAGCCAGGCAGCCAGCAGGACGTTCATGGCGTGCCGGCCTGGAATGCATGTCCGACAGGGCAGGCTGGGAGGGTAACCCCGCCCCGCTGCCAAACCCTGATTAAGGCAGGGCGTAGCGCCATCCGCCTAACACTCCGAGACACAAATGACCCGCCGAGCTTGAGGGAGGCTATGGCTGCGTGCCCTATCGGCCCTGAAGACGTCAACTTGATGCAATCCAGTCGCGGGACCGCTTCGCCGCATCACGCCGGGCGTTCATTGCAGTGATCCGGCCCTCCCGGGCGATCATCTCGGCACCAAGGGCCTTCTGCGTGCCGGTTTCGTCCAGCGTGGGTTTCCTAGCCTCGAAGGCCAACTTGATCCGAGCGTCGACAGTTGCGGTCGCGAGGGCCACAACTGGGCGGTGGAACAACATGCGCCACCTCTGGCTCATGTTCTTTGCTATTTCGGCAGCCATCACAGGATCCCCCTTGGACCGCACGAGTGTAGGGCGCGGTTGTCTGGAAGATGGGGACTCTCCCGCACAGTTACATCAGGCCAAGGCTCCTGATTGCAGAACCTCTGGGAACGCTCTGGAGACATCTCTCCAGAAAGCGCCTGCTTCATGCCGCAGAAGGGCAGCTGCCCCCTGCATGACATATTGCTTTCTTCCACTCGCTTTTCTCGCTCACGCCTGCTCATACCCTCGGTCCAGACCCAGATTCTGCCAAGGCCAGCCCACATCAGACCCATTGTTCATGGTGAACCCTTCGCCTGGGATCGCCATAAGCATGATGACTTACTGGACCAGCCACCGCGCTGCACCTGATCAGCGCATGGCCCTGAAGAAGCGCCCGTCGTAGCCTTCAGTGGTTTGCTGATGGCCTGCGCTGCTGAAAAAGGACATCATTGACCGAAACCTGTCGCAAGGCAGTGATCAGAAACGAAGGATCAGCAAGGCTGCCGCGGCGCCCACTGACGTAGGGAGACGATGGACACGTGCCGGCCTCGGCCCTCAGCAAGTGCCACCTCAGGCAGCCGCCACACTGATAATCGACGACTCAACTCTCGCGAAACCGGAACCTCAGGTCAGGACAACATGGGATGGCTCTAGCAGCACAGCACGAGAAGCTGCTTGGGGCCGCGGCGCTGCTCGTGCTCGGGATCGGCTGTTTCGTAGTGATCTCGCCCTTTCTGACAGCAATCATGTGGGCCGCCGTTCTGTGCTGGTCCACCTGGCCCGTCTATCGCCATTTCGAAAGGACGCTCGGCGGCAGGCGAGGCCCGGCCGCCGCGCTGATGACCATTACCGCCGCGATCGTCATTGTCGCACCCTTCGCACTTCTCGTGGCAGCACTGGCCGAGAGCGTAGGCGATCTTGTTCGCGTGCTTGGGCGGGTAGTCGAGGAAGGACCGCCTGGCCCGCCCATGTGGATTGGCGATCTCCCGATCGTTGGCGAGAGCATTGCCAGCTACTGGCAGAGCCTTGCGCTCGATGCACCCGCCTTTCTCGCCGCGCTGAGACGCTTCACCGGGCCAGCTGCCGACGCTGCCATGGCAGGCGGGGCTTTCATCGGGGTGGGTCTCCTGGAACTCGCTTTCAGCGTGTTCATCGCGTTCTTCTTCTATCTGAACGGCCGCCAGATTGGGGCGTATGGCACGCACAGCTCTGGCAGCTACTCGCTCGGCGCGAGCCTGGTGGCCGAAGTGGTGCTGACCATGATGTTCCTGTTCATCATCATGGGCGCGACCCATGGCCGGGCGCCGGTGGGCTTTGCCCCGATTGCCATCGGCCTTGGGCTGACGCTGATCCACCTCATCAGCATCCCCGTGACCAATACGTCGGTGAACCCCGCGCGCAGCACCGGGCCCGCTCTCTTCGTCGGGGGCTGGGCCCTGGGCCAGCTCTGGCTGTTCTGGGTTGCGCCCCTGATCGGAGGCGCCCTGGGCGGAGCACTCTACCGTTTCGTCAGCCCGGATCCTGCCGAACCCGTAGTGGGCGGCGTCCGCAGCAAGGGCTGAAAAGGGCGTGCGGCATGGCCCGGAGATCTGCCGGGCCATGCACGGAGACATTGACGCAACCGGCGCCAAATCGGTTGCGGCTCATCCCCAAGCTTCAGAGAGCGGGAGCGGGTAACTTGCACGCGTGACCTGCCGCGCCATGACCTTGACGCGAAAGCCTCAGTATCGGCGGCTGTCCTTTTACGGCAATGCTGCCAGGGCGAGGCCAAACATGATCACGGCGTCGATCAGCATGACGGCAGCCGAGAGAAGGAAGTTGGCCATTCTCGCAAACTCCTCATTTGCACTCACCTGTTCTCAACTGTGTTACTGGCCAATCGGATGCGCCGAATTAGCACTTTATTTTCAGCACATCCGCATCGGCTTTCTCGGGGGAGATTACAGGGGGTTTTCCTCGAGATGCCGTTGAGGGTTCTGGGGTTGGTTCCGCAAAGGACAACTGAGCTTGGATATGTTTGTCTGGCCTTTGCCGAAACCGGATCGACCGGAACCACGTTCTTGGGCAGCGCCGCCGGGCCACAGCCCGGCTGTTCCTGGCCCCGCCGCGGGGCAAGCCGGTCATCTTGACCGCAGTCTGTAACCTGTGAGGACACGACAATGGCTCTGGAAACCATGAACACTGGTGCGATGCGCAGTCTCTCGGCAATGTTCGACAGCCGGATGGCGGCCGACCGCGCCGTCTCCGCCCTGAAGGCGGCCGGCATCGCCGATGTCGTGCTGACGGGCGGGGAGAACGAAGGTTACGGCACCCGCCAATATTCGGTCGAGGACCGCTCGGACCGCGGCTTCTTCGAGTCCATTGGCGACCTCTTCTTCCCGGAGGAAGATCGCCATGCCTATGCGGAGGGGCTGAACCGTGGCGGCTATCTCGTGACGGTCCGGAACATTCCCGATCATCAGTATGAGACGGCCCTCGATATCCTGGACGATGAAGGGGCAGTCGATCTGGATGCCCGTGAGGCTGAGTGGCGCAGCGAGGGCTGGACCGGCTATGGCGCGACCGGAGCCGCCGCGACCGGTGCTGCGGCGTCCAGCTATGCGGGTGACCGCACCGCGGCCCTGGACGCTGATCTCGACACCGAAGGCAAGATCGACATCGTGGAAGAGCAGGTGTCGATCGGAAAGCGGCAGACAGAAGGCGGCCGGGTTCGCGTGCGCTCCTATGTGGTCGAGACCCCGGTCGAACAGGATGTCGAGCTGCGCAGCGAACGCGTCCATGTCGAGCGTCGGCCGGTGGACCGGCCCGCTGGAAGCGGCGACTTCCAGGAGCGCAGCCTCGAGGCGCGCGAGTATGTCGAGGCACCGGTCGTCCAGAAGGAAGCTCGGGTCGTCGAGGAGATCGGGCTGAACAAGGACGTGGAATCGCACACCGAAACCGTCCGCGACACCGTCCGCAAGACCGAGGTCGAGATCGAGGACGAGCGTGGCCGGACCCTTGATCGGGACAGTGACCTCGATCGCCGGTAACAGCTGCGCCTGAGGCAAGGTTGAAAAGGGGCGGGCTGACCGCCCCTTTTTGCTGCGAAGAGCCGGGGGCACACGCACCTGAACTCGTCGACAGCCATGCGGATGGAGCCGAGACGGTGGTCGGAAATCCGCCGATCGCAGGGCATCTCCTGAACCGGCCATCTTCAGAGGTGTTGGTTTCGTGGGAATGCAGAAGGAGCATTCGGCGACCGGAGACGACCATGTCCCTTACAGAAAACGCCTGCGGAATTGTCACTGCCGTTTCCACGACCCCGTCGGGCAGCCTTGTTGCCCTCCGCCAGAAGAACCCCGTCAGTTCAGCTCACGAAGCCATCATCCAGGCCTTTCTGCCTGCCAGCATTCATCCGCCCGAGGGGGAGTTTGCCAAGCCCGGAGACAAGGTGTTCCTGCTGGGCGAACTCGACATCATTCCTGGACACCTTCTGCCCGACGGCAACGATCTCGCGATGCTGCGCGTCGAGATGTGTCTGCATGCCTAGAGACACTTCAAGTGTGGGCGGGGGCTTCTCTCTTGAGATCGCGGAGGCGGCCGTATGATCCGAGCGCATTTACTCGACGGCTGAGAGTTGTCGACCCTTGCTAAGGGGCGGCGACATCGCAACGCTGCCTGCAATCATGTCGAGTGTGCGGAAGAGCCTCTGCATGCCTGCCTGCATAGGTCGGATCCGCAGCATGGTGCAAGCTGGCCCCGGCCCCCTGAGAGGCCTCGATGAGCTTGGACCGCAACCAGTCTCCTTTCGCCGCAATGGGGAGATCGCTGGGGTAGGCTGATCCACCAAAATGCGGGAACCATCAGGCGCGGCGCAGGCTTCGGCATCACATGAGCGGGTGAGGCCAGCGCCCGCCCATCACGCAACGGAGCCTGCCTTGCCCGACTTCCTCGCCCCGGTCCTGACCACCGACATCGGCCTGCCACTGCTGGCCAGCCTGATCACCGGGATGCTGATCGGCATAGACCGTGAGGTGCAGGGCAAGCCCGCCGGGCTGCGGACGCATGCGCTGGTGTGCCTCGCCGCGACCCTGCTGACGCTCGCCGCCGCGCAGCAGGAACTGTGGACGCTGAAGCTTGCCGCGGGCACCCAGATCGTGTCGGACCCTACCCGGATGGCGCATGGCATCCTGACCGGGATCGGGTTCCTGGGCGCGGGGGTGATCTTCCGCGAAGGCCCCTCGGTCCACGGGCTGACCACCGCCGCCTCGCTGTGGGTCAGTGCGGCCTTGGGCATCGTCTATGGCGTGGGCATGTTCGGGCTGGCCCTGATTGGCACGGCGGCGACGCTGCTGGTCCTGGTCGGTCTTCGGATCCTCTATGCCGTCCTGCCGCGCAGCAGAGGCCTGCGCCTGACAGTGGTGATCCGCGATGGAGAAGGGCTCGATGCGGTCGGACTGCGCCGGCTGTTGCGGGCGCATGGCTTGCCCGATCAGCCGCTGAGCCAGAGCTACGACGCACAGGCACGCAGCACGACCTTCAGCGCGACGACATGGGGCCCCAGCCTTGCGGGCCGCGACCGCTTGGCCGAGGCGCTGCGCGCCCACCCGGCGGTGCTGGAGTTCACCCTGCTGCTGGCCGAAGACGCCGGAGCACCCGAGGTCGGTGGCTGAGGCAAACCGTCCGCTGGCGAGATAAGCCACAGGAAGTCCTGCCACGATTGGCGGCTATCGGGAAAGGTGCTGTGCAGCACCGCTCCTCAGCGAATGGCAGCTAACCTGCATCTGTGGGACGAGAAGCTGAAGCGCCTGACCTCGTTCCGCGAAGCGCGCCGCCGCTACGGCGCCGCATAGGGTTCGGCTGCCTCAGGGCCTGCAAGGTCGCGATCCTGACAGGATGTGGTCCGGGCAGCCGGTCAGGACGAGCAATGGCAGCCGGGCTCTTTCCGTCCCGATGCTCTCGTCCTCAGATTCCACCTCTCGCCGCGATCCAGATCGTGTGGCGGTTGCCGCGCTTGCCCCCGCTGGCGCGAACCGTGTGCATCGCCACCTCGAACCCGCAGCGCGAGAGCCGCTGCGAGAAAGCGGGAACCGGCGCGGCGGACCAGACCGCGAGCACGCCCTTGGGGCGCAGCGCCCGGCGCGCCGCCTTCAGCCCGGCCTCGTTGTAGAGGGCGTCGTTGCCGGGGCGGGTCAAGCCGTCGGGACCATTGTCGACGTCCAGCAATATCGCGTCGAAGACGCCCTCGGCCTCGCGGATTATGGCGCCGACATCGCGCAACTCGACCTGGACCCGTGGGTCCGACAGGCAATCCCCGAAGACTGCCCCCATGTGCTGCTCGGCCCAGTCAATGAGTTCGGGCACGATCTCCGAGACGACGAGACGAGTATCCGACGGCGCGCGAGGGCCTGCGCCGCCCGCAGGGTAAAGCCCATGCCGAGTCCGCCGATCAGCACCCGCGGCGCGGACCGGCCAGCCAGGCGCTCCAGCGCCAGCGTTGCCAGCGCCCCCTCCGAGTGACCGAGCCGGCTGTTCATCAACTCGTTGCCGTCCTTGAGACGGATCGAGAATTCGTCGCCCCTGTGCAGGAGCCGGAGCGTATCCCCGTCCGAGGCGGTCGCCGTCGCGAGTTCTATCCAGGGGCGCATCCGGGTGTCCTGTTTTGTGATCCGCCCTGCGGCCTATCTGCCCAAGGAAGGTAGTTGAAGAGTCATGTGTCTCCAGCACGTTCCGGAGCGCCTCTCAGCCCCTTTCCGCAGCAGCCAAGGTCTTTCCAAACTCCGGCCAACGGCCGGCGTGTTGTTCCGGTCCAGTATAGAAGGCGCATGAGTTCAGGACGGCAAGTCGCTGCATGCACGAACGTCCGGTTCCGGGAAGCTGCATTGCGGACCCTCGAGAGTAGGTGACTGCAATGGGCCGGGGGTGTCAAATTACGTGGCCGAGGGCTGTCTGACTACGGACGCCCGCGCTGCCGTTGGTCGGACGATTGATCCTCAGTTGCAGCGTCGATCACCCGAATGGTCTCGTTCACCTGACCCAGCCCGCGAACGTGCGCTTTGCGCCAGCTCAACCCACCTGCGGTTCGCATGTAGTGCCCCCGAACCCGATGAGCCCGTCGTCGAGCACCGCCGGCACCGCCCTCCTCGTCGTCAACCGCCTGCAGGTGCAGCCGCCCCTGGGCGTTTATCCTGATCCTAGTTATCGTCGGCGGCGCCCCGGCAGGAAGCGCCCCCTCCCGCTCCATCCGCCGCCGCTCCGGACGTGAGAACATCGGCTCCTCATCCGCATCGAGAGGCCCATCCTTCGCGGCGATCAGGTGCATCGCCCCGACCGCGTTCAGGATCGTCCAGCCGGTCTGCGGGAACGCCTCACCGAAAAACTGACTGACGCGTTCATCCTGGCTTCCCTCATAGCCGCTAATGAACCGGGGCGAGGTGAACGGATCGGCGCGCATGTCGAGCTTTGCCCCGGCATCCACCGTCAGGAACAGCACCGGCTCGATCAGAGGCTCGCCGGCAGGCCGGTGAAAGCTGCAGACAAGGGTCTTGTCCCCGATCTTCCGGATGAGAGCACCGGATCCAGTCCGTCTCCCTCTGACATCCTCCTCGAACTCCACCCAGACCGAGTCGAACGGCAGCGGGGCCTCGAGGAGCAACGGGCCGAAATCCTCGACCAACTTCACGCCGGACTGGACACTGGCGATCAGGTCAAATGCGCCGGGTTCGATGATGAACGGGATCGCCCGATACGCGATGTCCCGGACCATCTTGACCCGCCGGTAACGCTCTTCCTGCGCATCGTGGTGAAGCTTCATGAGCAGCGAGTCCGACGCCGGGTTGGTCAGATACCTGTCGTAGGTTTCTCTGATTGTTTTAAGAAGCACGGGTCAATTCTCCTGCGATTGCGGTGTTTCGATCAGGCGCGGCGAATCGTCATGGCGATTCGCTTGTCAAGCTGCTTCAATTCGGGAAGTAACAGGGAATGCAGATCGCGTTCGGACACTGGGCTCTCCACATTTTACGGCAATGCTCCGCCTAAAGCTCCCCTGAATGACCACACGATTTCAAGCGCCAAACTGTGGGATGAGCAATCGTCTGGATGCTATCTGATCTCCGATGCGGCCCCCGACATGCCGCGCGCACGTAAGTCTTGCTGCGGCACCGCCTGAACGGCCGCTTGGGAAAATGCGGCCACGCAGCATGGATAGACCTCGACCGGCAGTTATGGGGCCGACCGGCACGCTGGGAGCCGGTCGGCGGAGCGACTACAGGTCGATCCCCTCCGAGAGGAACAGCGCGTCCTCGATGTCGGCGCCAAGGTAGCGGACCGTGCTGTCCATCTTCGTATGTCCCAGCAGCAGCTGGACTGCCCGGAGGTTCCCTGTCTTCTTGTAGATCTGTGCCACCTTGGTCCGGCGCATGGAATGCGTGCCGTAGGCGCTCGGCTCCAGGCCAATCGACGAGACCCAGCCCCCGACGATCCTGACATACTGCCGGGTCGAAAGGTGCGGGCTGCCATGGATCCGGCTCGGCCAAAGGAACTCGAGGCCGATCATCTCTGGGTCGCGGATCCAGCGCTCGAGGAACAGCCTTGTGGTCTCGGTGATCTCGAACCGGACCGGCTTGCCGGTTTTGCTCTGGATCATCGATGCGCGTTCCTTCACACGCCCGGCGGCGAACACATCACGGACCCAAAGGCCTACGAGGTCGCAACCGCGGAGTCTGCTGTCAACCGCCATGTCGAACAGTGCGAGGTCACGTGCGCTGCCTGCCATCTCGAGGGGGGCCCTGATGGACCAGACGTGCCGCGGCATGAGTGGGTGCTTCTGGCCGATGATACGACCCTTGTTCCAAGCGATGCTCGTTCGGCGGGCAGCAGGAAGAAGGTCGGTAGACATGAGTATACGTCCTGGCCACCAGACCCGCCCGTCTTCGGTTACTCCGACCGCGACAGGATACCACGCGGGGCGGAGAGATGTCCTCGCGTCGGGCGGTCTGCCGGCGGCGCAGCATCGCGACTGCAGCAGTTGGATAACGTAGCCGTTGGTTTATCCCGCAGCATTCTTGGCCTCGGATTGACTGGGAGGGCAGAAAGCAGATTGATGGAGCCGCAGTATTGCAACTACAGGACCTTACGATAATTTAGTGTTCCCAACGCTGGGTGGAGAACATGCCAAGGCTCCACATCTTGTCGTCATGTCCTTATGCGACGCCAGAAGATGTGCTACAGGTCGATCTGATGGCCTTGGAGAGCGCATTGTGAACAAGAGGATCACCGCCAGTCAGCGTGTCGGCGAAATCGGGGAGAAGGCAGTTGGACTTCAATTCCTACGGATCGGATTCCAATTCGATGGCCGGTCACGGCTCGAGGCAGGAATTGACGGAGTTGCCGAAGTAATGGATGGAGACAGTCCCACGGCGAAAATGATCGCTGTTCAGGTTAAGGCCACTGAGAGCGCGTCGTATTCCGGCGAAACTGATGCGGGATTCAGCTATCGTGTGCGTGCATCTGATTTCGACTACTGGCGCGGCTCCAACCTACCTGTGATACTAGTCCTCTACAGGCTTTCGGATGACACGTTTTTCTGGAAGTCGCTTGAAAATCTCGTTGGTGAAGCCGAGCGGACACTGCAATTCGACAAGGCGCTAGACGTTCTGGACGGGCCCGCGAAGGATCACCTTGCCGCGCTCACGGTTGCCAAGCAAGGACACGGCTACTACGTTCCACCGCTGGGAGGTGGGGAAGATGCAATCATCAACATGCTCCCACTGCGATTGCCGAACGAAATATTCGTAGCACAAACGCAGCTTACGACGCAGAAGGCGCTCGCGAGAATGAACAAGGCCCAGGAGGGGCGGCGCTACGATTGGATGATCGATGAGACATCGCTTTGGACTTTTTGCGATCCACTGACCACGACCGTCCGCGATCTTGTCGAGCGGGATCAAGTTGAAAAGATTGAAACTGACTTCTTGGCAAGGCATGATGCAGTTGATCAGTAACACAAATTCGCGGGCTTGTTACGGCATACCTTGGCGCAGGACTTCCGAGATTTTCTCGGTTGGGACCGTAGGAAGAAGCAGTTCTACTTCTTGCCCGTTCCGGGTCACGTTGCCCGGACATTCCGATACCTGGGCGGCAAGCAAAAGACGCAAGCGGATGTCGTCAGTGTCTACAAGAAAGTGAAGAACGAGGGGCCGATTGATTACGTTAGGCACCATTCCTTCATTCCAAGATTCGAGCGCCTCGCAGATCAATGGTATCTGATCGTAAACCCATCCTATTTCTTCTCCTCCGATGGGACACGCCCGCTCTATTATCCCGATGCCTTGCTGTCCGGAAAGAAGCGCCTCGACACCAACAGCACCGTGCGAGGCCAAGTTATCATGTGGCATCGATTGTTATCGGACATGAAACTTGAAGATGCGGGTGGCTTGCTAAGCGCTCGCCCAGGATCCGATAGGATTATAAGGTTCGGCGAGCCGCCAATCATCGAACTGCCAAAGAGCGTTCCAGAGGATGTTTGGGGTATGAAAGGGCAGAAAGCCAGGAAGCCAACGGCAGCTGACGAACAAGGTAGTTTCGATATATGAGCACTTTTAAGGCAAAGATCTTTCCGGAGCCGGAACTGGAGTTTGGTGAGAAGCACCACCATCCCGACCCACGCTTAGGCCTGCTCCAGGCAGGCCCGCTGCAAACGAACCTTGGAGATACAATCAAGGTTGGCATTGTTGGGAGTGCTCTCACAGTGGAGAAATCAGAACCCTTTTCGCTGTCGATTTGAGGTGGCCGCTGCCGAAGATGGTATACTAACTAAAAGTCAAATCGAGAAAATCACCAAGGAACCGAGCGACGCCCGAGCCGTAGAAATGGCGGTCGATGCCGTGATGGCGCAACTGGTGAAGCTCGAAGCGCACCGTGAACGACCAGACGTGGTCATGGTGGCACTGCCCGTCAATTTGATCGAACGTGTCTGGAGGAGTGAGCGTGCTTCCGATGATGTCGCAGACAATGAGACCGTCGAGCCCAAGGAAGGCAAGGGACCTTTGCCGAATTTCCGCGGATTGCTTAAGGCACGGGCGATGGATCTTAGCTTCCCGATCCAGATTGTCTGGGAGGATGTTATTAATCCAAGCGCCAAGATCCCTCGCAAAATCAAGGAAAATTCGGACCGTCAGACGCAGGATCGGGCTGATCTTGCTTGGAACCTCATGACCACCCTCTACTACAAAGGCAGCGGTAAGGTGCCTTGGCGCAGAATGCCAGAAGAAGGTGAGTTTACAGCGTGCTACATCGGGATCAGCTTCTTCAAGGACGCGGAGACGGATCAGATCTGGACCAGTGCCGCGCAAATGTTCGACGAGCGCGGCAGAGGGCTTATTTTGCGTGGTGGCCCGGCGCAATCAGAGGCGCGGGGTCGTCACCCTTACCTTACCGTCGAAGAGGCCCGGCAGCTTACCGAGAGCGCTCTGGCTGCATACAGGTCAATCCACAGAACCATGCCAGCCCGTGTGATCGTTATGAAGACGTCGCGCTTTCGAGAGGATGAGGCTGAGGGGGTTGGTAAGGCACTTGACGAAGCCGGCGTTGAACTACGCGACCTTGTTTGGATACACGAGAGCTACTCGGTTAAAGTGTTGCGGGACGGCGATTTCCCTGTTCTTCGTGTGACCTTCGTAGAGCTTGACGGCAATGGACTTCTCTACACCAATGGCAGCATCCCGTATTATGGCACATACCCAGGCCTCTATGTCCCGAATCCTCTATTGCTATGTCCGCACCCACAAAGTGAAAGCACTATCGAACGAATCGCAAGGGAGGTTTTCAGTCTCACCAAGGTCAACTGGAACTCGACCCAGATGAATCAGCGGCTTCCAATCCCCATACGTGCAGCGCGGAAGGTTGGCGATGTTCTGAAATACCTACCCCCAGGTCAGAACGTGAGCAGCGACTATCGCAAATATATTTGAATTGAAGGCAATCGCGCGGACGTGGATTCTGGCGTCTATTGCTGCTGGCGCAGTGCGTAGCGACAGAATAGCGACCGACAGTAGGATGGATCACCAGCCATGGGTTGCGCGACGGAAAGTGACAGGCGTATGTGCGCTCCGATCCCACGGGCACAAAGCTGCCGCGCGCGGTCAGGCTCCGGTTCTGGGAAGCTGCGGCGCGGCACCGCCGCCAGCCCAGTCGTCTGATCAGGCACTCCCGCGCCGCTAGCGTGGTGCGGAGTGCCTGATCATCAGGGGGGGCGGCGGTCCCCTGCTTGTCCCTGCCCCGAAGGCGACCGGCGGGGAAAGGCTGACTGCCGAACGGGGCAGAACTGCGAGTTACCCCATCAGCATGCCAACCAGGCGCCGGAACTCTGCATCTTCCGAGGCCCCTTTCCAGCGGTTGATGAAGCGACAGACCACCTGGAGGTTCCCTTTCGCGTAATGGCCGGAGCTGTCGATGCGGTCGAGGGACGCGAACATTTCCGGATCCCCGTCGGAATCGACATAGACCAGCGGCAGTTGCGTGATGGCACAGAGATGCTCCTGCATCGTGCAAAGATCCTTGACATGGGCCTCGAGCGCTTGCGTGCTGGGGAAGCAGACATCCTTCAGCTTCATGGTCTTGGGAACGATTTGGCCATTTGCTTGCGCGGCTGTCTCGAAGGCCGTCATGGCCATCCGGTATGCCGCCTTAGAGAAGCCGTCATAGACGATGCCGCCGGTCTTGACGCTCTTCCCGGCCTGCGCCTTTGCAAGCGTGTTTGCTGCCTTCGCTTGCCAATCCGGAAGACCGTGCCACGGCGAAAGATCGTCCCCGCGGATGAGGGCCATGGCATAGGCGCCGTTGGGCCCCTTCAGTTCACGGATGGTCGCCGGCGTCGTCAGTATGTCTCGCGCCTTGGGATGGAGGGCATCCCAGAAGAGACCCGCGCCCTTCAGGTTCGTGCTGCGCCAAGGCTCGCATGGCTTGTGACAGATCATGACATGGCGCTTGCGGCCGACGGGCTCGACCTTCTCAACGTATTCGGGCGGTTCCTCGTTGGTCCGAGTCCACCAGAGTCGAACGCCGTCGCTGTGGATCCAGGTATCGCCGATCGACTGGCTGACGATCGTTTTCAGGTCGAACCAGCGTGAGGCGACCGCCCTGGGCGGTTGCTTGCCAGCGACCGTCAGCTGCTTCATCCGTCGCGCGATATAGCCCTCGCGGTCGCCTGCCAGCCAAAGCGCGTAATCGCCGACCTCGTTCGGCGTGGCCACCGTGCTCCGTCGCAGGCAGTCGGGCCATTCGTAGTTATCCTCGCCGAAAAGAGCGACATAGACGGCCATAGGTTCCTCCAGCTTGTTCCGCAGACCCGCATCTTCCACGCATCACGAGCGCTCTGCCATGGGATTTTCACCCTGTCATACGGCTCCCCGCCTGCCGGCGAGCCGCGGATCCGACGGTCTCGTCAGGCCGTCGCCACCGGTTTCACGTCGGTAAGCGCGCTCTTGACCCAGGCGGCGTAGCCTGCCCGCTCGGTCTGGCGGATCAGCAGCCAATGTTCCGCTCCGCGGACCTCGCAATAGTGAAGGAGACGGATACCGCCGGATCACCCGGATCCTGGACTGGCATTTGCGGGCGGAACGCCCTGGCCTACCGGGTATCGAGCATGAGCGCCGGTCCGGGCGCCGCCGGAGCCAAGCTGCACGTTTCCTTTGAATTAGGCTTGTGTTTAGAGCGATCTTGGGAGTCAATCGCACCATCGACGAATGTTTTCAGGACGAAGCATCATGAACCCACTGGCGAGATTCTCTCGAAGTAAAAAGGATGATGATGAAGCGGCTGCTTTGCCTGAGATCGTGCATATTCCTACAACAGAGCAGTTCGATCAGGTGATCCGTCAACTGGACTTTCCGCAGCTCTTCCGAAATCTGGAACGCCACTACGACAAGGGGAAGTCGAAGCTGGAGCGATATGCCACTACCACCGCCGGTGAGGGAGGCTTCCTACGCAAGGGACGCTCCGACTATCTACGAGCACTCAACAGAGTTCTGAATACGCTCCTGGATTCCTACACTGCGGGTATTTACACGGAATCTAGAAAGCTGCTCCAGATGGCCGATGAAGAGCTGGAAGCCAGTAGAAATAGTCTTGATGAGTTCCGCAGAAGACTTCTCTTCGCGCAGCCGGGCAAGGGATCTCCCAGCATCATCGATCGTGCGTATCAACGAGATTTCACGCTGGATAGCGAATTCTATCTGACCGAGCGCATTGGATATGCCGAGCGCCAGATTGCGCTTCTTGAGGTTTCCCGGGAGAAGATACTTCTTTCGTTCTGCTTAGAATTGCACCACGTTTACGCATGGGACATCGACGAGAGCCAGGCAAGGATTTTACTCTACCAAGCAAATGGAGGGAGCATTGTTCAAGCTGTAGAGGTCGTCAGAATTGTCCATCACCTAGAAACTATGTTAGCACAGACCCGAAAGCACACAGCCAACCCTGACAATCTGCGCAAATACTACGGCATGGCCGTAATGACTCGGCTGCTGCTGCTTCTCATGTATGAGGCGCATATTGTAGATTATGATGACAAGTGGCTCCCGGCACTGAAGAAGCGTGCACAATCCAACCAGAAGCTCATGGATGAGACCGCAGCCCTCATGAAATGTCAGATGACGGCGGCGGGCAGGGCTCAGCTTCAACGGAACCTCTCGATTCAGAGAAACACCAATGTCGCGATCAGCCAATATGAGATTGTGCTATTGCAGCGCCTCAAGAAGACCCAAGAAGCCCGGGACGCTGTGGCCATCGATGCGGAGCTTGCGCTTAACACATTCAAAACTCTCGACGATGCTATTGGTTTTTCCAGTGAAGTCGCTGCATTCAACTATGATCATGATTCGCTGACGGCACTCACACCCGGCGATCTCGTTCCGCTTTATGACGAAGACCTGTCTGCACTCTATCTGGAGATCTCACAGGAGCTCAGGACGTCGTAGAAATGGAGCTAATTGTTCCATCCCGGATGATCACATAGACGCTCGCCGGACGTCCTTGTTCATGGCAAGATCGATCCTGGGCGCCGTCCGGGAGAGGAGCCAATCATGCTCATCTCTCCGCACAAGCAAGCGACGACGACACCGAAGATCCGGGCCGCGATTCAGGCGAGCCCGGAGCCGGCCTGGATGGTCTCCGAACGCTACGGCTGTTGATTTTCACCCGGAACTGACCCGGGTTTTCCATCGAGAACTGACCCACCTTCGAGTTATGTTTCGTGGGTCAGGCTTGGGTCAAGGCATGG
>NZ_JAHQZU010000034.1 GCF_019061185.1 Paracoccus sp. Z118 | reverse complement strand
GATCGGCGATGGCCGCCAGCGTCACGCCCGGCCGCGCGCTGCGCTACGCCGGGGCTCCGCGCGCGGCCTCCTACACCAACCGCTGGGACACTGCCACGCACCGACTGACCCTTATCTGGGAGGCCGTGTGAGTGGTGTGAGGCGTATGAGGCGTGCAGCCTGATGAACGTGGCCGCGTTGGTGGCAACCCTGGCGTGGACCTCGGCTTCCGAGTAGCCCCCCTCGAGACAGGCGCGGACGCCCGCCGGAAGCCGTCGAGCGGGCTCATCGTTGCCGGGGTCACATTCAGCCCGACAAACATGGCATTCTGCTCGCGGTCTCTTCCCCGTTCTTGCGGCTCGGCCTGCCCTTGACGTGTCACACCTGCGCCAAAAAAACCTGTGGCGGATGGAACGACATGCCCGGCTGCTCGTTGAAGCTCACCAATGACGGGGGCCGCGATGGACGACGAACGGGTCTGGCGCTTCGAAGAGAGTCTGTGGCGCGCGAGCGATGTGCGCTATCGCGAGCGGGTCGATCCCGACTGCATCATGTCGCTGAGCCGCGCGCCGCACATATTCGCTGGGCGGACAGCGGTCGATGCGGTGAGCCAGACCCCAGAATGGGACGAGGTTGCGTTTGCCGGACGAGAGGTGAGGCGCCCGGAAGAAGGGCTGATCGTCATCGGCTACCGCGTTGCCGCGGCCAAGGGCGAGGCTCGCTTCGAGGCCGCCTGCACCTCGGTCTACCGCCGTCGTGGCCATGATGACTGGACCGTGGTCCAGCATGCCC
Source organism: Paracoccus sp. Z118 (assembly GCF_019061185.1). Classification (GTDB taxonomy): domain Bacteria; phylum Pseudomonadota; class Alphaproteobacteria; order Rhodobacterales; family Rhodobacteraceae; genus Paracoccus. Next base: position 18,480 of record NZ_JAHQZU010000034.1, on the reverse strand, counting down.
AGTTCCCCCTTGAATTCCAGCAGGAGACGCCTGATGGCCGATGACAAGCAGATCGAAGCCCGATTCTGGAAAGCGTTGAGGTCCGACCCCGTGATGATGCTGGGTGTGGACGGCGTGGAGGACGGCTTTGCCCGCCCGATGGCCGCCCAGATCGACAAGGACCGCAGCCCGATCTGGTTCTTCACCTCCTCCGACAACCATATCGTCGATGCTGTCCGCGAAGGTCGCCGCGCGATCGCGACCGTGGCCATCAAGGGCGAGCTTTACGCATCCGTCCGCGGAGACCTGTCGGTGTCGCAGGACCGCGCGATGGTTGAGAAGCTGTGGAACCCGATGGTCGAGGCGTGGTTCGAGAACGGTAAGCACGATCCCAAGCTGCGGCTCTTGCGGCTGGACGCCGAAGAGGCGGAGATCTGGCTTGATGGTTCCAGCCTGGTCGCGGGAGTCAAGTCGCTGCTGGGGATCGATCCCAAGAAGGACTACAAGGACGATCAGGCGACGGTTCCGCTTTGACAGGCTTTCGCAAGATTGGCAGGTCTGCGGTGGCTTGAAGTTGAAGTGCAGGGCTTGGCCGGAGGCCACGTCTTGGCAGGTGCCGCGGGAATGCAGGTTTCGAGCCATTCAGATCGATGTTCTTGAATTGTTCGGTCCCGCGTGTTAACCCGGTAAGCGATGAAACCCGACCTTGCCCGCAAGCTCGCGATCCTATCGGACGCGGCGAAATACGATGCCTCCTGCGCGTCCAGCGGGACCGAGCGGCGCGATTCGCGCAAGGGTGGGCTGGGCTCGACCGAGGGGTCGGGCATCTGCCACGCCTACACGCCGGACGGGCGATGCATCAGCCTTCTCAAGATCCTGATGACGAACTTCTGCATCTTCGACTGCGCCTATTGCGTGAACCGCGTCAGCAGCAACGTCGAACGCGCCCGCTTCTCGGTCGAGGAGGTCGTATCGCTCACGCTGGAGTTCTATCGCCGCAACTACATCGAGGGGCTGTTCCTGTCCTCGGGCATCATCCGCAGCCCCGACCACACCATGGCCGACATGGTCCGGATCGCGAAGACGCTGCGTGAGGAGCACGGCTTCAAAGGCTACATCCATCTCAAGACCATCCCCGACGCATCGCCGGAACTGATCGACGAGGCCGGGCTCTATGCCGACCGCCTCTCGATCAACATCGAGCTGCCGCAGGACGAGTCCATCCGCGCGCTCGCGCCGGAAAAGCGCCCCGAGACGATCCGCACCGCCATGGCCCGCGTGCGCGGCGCGCGCGAGGCAAGCCGCGAGACAAGCCACACCGGCAAGCGCCCGGCGCGCTTTGCACCGGCGGGGCAGTCTACGCAGATGATCGTGGGCGCGGACGGGGCGAGCGACGCAACGATCCTGAACACCAGCGCCCGGCTTTACGCAAGCTATGGGCTCAAGCGCGTCTATTATTCGGCGTTTTCGCCCATTCCCGACTCCTCGGCCATGCTGCCTTTGGTGAAGCCTCCGCTGATCCGCGAGCACCGGCTCTACCAGGCCGACTGGCTGATGCGCTTCTATGGTTTCGAGGCGGAAGAAATCGCCTCGGCCACCCCGGACGGGATGCTGGACCTTGGCGTCGATCCCAAGCTCGGCTGGGCGCTGGCGCATCGCGAGGATTTCCCGGTAGACGTGAACCGCGCCAGCCGCGAGCAGTTGCTGCGCGTCCCCGGTTTCGGCACGAAGACGGTGGACCGCATCCTGTCGGCGCGCCGTCACCGGACGCTGGAATGGGACGACCTCGTCCGCATCGGCGCGTCGATGACCAAGGCCAGACCCTTCGTCAGCCTGCCCGGCTGGTCCCCCGGCGGCCTCACCGATGCCGACAACCTGCGCGCCCGCTTCGCGCCCCCACCGCAGCAGTTGAGCCTGTTCTGATGCACCGGGTCGTCCTGCCCGAAACGGGGACGATGGACGTCTGGCGCGATGCGGCGCGTAGGCTCGCCTCGCATGACGTGCCCCCTTCGGAGATCGAGTGGGTCGTGGGCGAGGCCGATCAGGGCCTGTTCGACGCGCAGCCCCTGCCGGCCGGCGAGGGCCGCGCGCTGAAGGTGCCGCGCGCCTTCCTCGATCTGGCGGATCGCGCGATCCTGCACCGCGATCCGGCTTCACCGGGTCTGCTTTATCAGGCGCTCATGCGTCTTCAGGACCAGCCGCACCTTCTGGCGGATGAGGCCGATCCGCTGGTCCGCAAGCTTGAGGTGCTGCGCAAGTCCGTCCGGCGCGACATCCACAAGATGCGCGCTTTCGTCCGCTTCCGCGAGCTTCCCGGCGATGGCCTCCGCCGCCGTTTCGCGGCATGGTTCGAGCCCGAGCACCGCATCGTCGAGGCCAATGCCGGTTTCTTCTGCCGCCGCTTCGCGGACATGGACTGGGCGATCCACACCCCGGATCTCAGCGCACTCTGGCAGGACGGCGCGCTGTCCTTTGCGCCCGGCGCCCCGCGACCCGACCTGCCCGACGACGCGGCCGAGGCGCTCTGGGCGACCTACTTCGCCAACATCTTCAACCCGGCGCGGATCAAGCTCGACTCGATGCGCCAGCACATGCCGCGGAAATACTGGAAGAACATGCCCGAGACCGCGCAGATCCCGGCGATGCTGGCCGGGGCCGAGGCACGCGTCGACGGGATGCGCGCCGCCGCCGCAACGGTGGCCCCGACCCGCGCCGCCGCGATCACCGATGGCTACCGCGCCGCCATGCCGCAGGCGCCCCAGGTCATCGAAACGCTCGATGACGCCCGCGCCGGGTGCCAGCTCTGCACCCGCTGCGACCTGTGCCGAAACGCCACGCAGGCGGTGTTCGGCGAGGGCCTGCCCGATGCCCGGCTGATGATCGTGGGCGAGCAGCCCGGCGATCAGGAGGATCTGGCGGGCCGCCCCTTCGTCGGCCGCGCAGGGCAGGTTTTGGACGGGGCCATGCAGGCCGCCGGCATCGATCGGGGGCGAACCTGGATCACCAATGCGGTGAAGCACTTCAAGTTCACCCCGCGCGGCAAGCGCCGCCTGCATCAGACGCCCAACGGGGATGAGGTGCAGGCCTGCAAATGGTGGCTGGGGCTGGAGCGCGGCTTCGTGCAGCCGCAACTCACGGTGGCCCTGGGCGGCACGGCAGCCTTGGCCCTGACCGGTCGGAAGGACGCCATGATCCGCCGCCGCGGCCGGATGGAGGAAACGGCGGAGGGGCCGGTCCTGATCAGCTGGCATCCGTCCTACATCCTGCGCCTGCCGGATGCGGGCGCCGCCAAGGCTGCGCGCGCGGAGCTGATCGAGGACCTGCGGCTTGCCCGGTCGGTCGTGGCGGGCTGACACCCTGACCCTGAAGGAAGTCACAGGGCGGGAGCCAGAGGCGTGAGGCATCGGATTGGCGCGGGCCGCCGATCTGCAAGCACCCGAACGCCGACGGCCAGGCCACGTTCCCGTGACGGAACTGCACGGCTGCGGGCCTGTTTAACCGCGACACATTCTGCAAGGAAGGACACGCCATGAAGCTGCCTTGCGCCGTATCGGCCCTGATGCTTGCCGCCGCTGCCGCCTTGGCGCAGGAGGCCGGAACCGTCTCCGGGACCGAGATCGATCCGCAGGCCTACACCGGCGTCTGGTATGAAATTGCCAGCGTTCCGGCGCCGTTCCAAGCCGCCTGCGAAGGCGGCACGACCGCGCTTTACGAGCTGATCGACACGCAGACGCTGCGAGTCCTCAACCGCTGCGATGTCGCCGGCGGCGAGGTCGTGGGCGTCGAGGGCACGGCCGAGGTCGTGAACGGGAACCTGAACACCTTCGACGTCCAGTTCCCGCAGTCCCCGGACGAGGCCCGCGTCAACTACGTCGTGGTCGCGGTCGGAGAGATGGAGGGCGACGTCTACTCATGGTCGGCCGTCCGTTCGCCTGAATCGGGCTTCGCCTGGATACTTTCCCGCACGCTGGAACTGGACGCGGGCGACCGCCAGGCCGCCGAAGAGGCGCTGACCGCTGCCGGCACGGATGTCTCGACGCTGCAGGACACCGCGCAGCCGCCTCAGACCTATGATCCGGCCCAAGAGCAGGCGGCGAACTGACCGCGCAGGGCGGCGGCCGGAGAGCGCGGTGCGGCGAGCCAGGCCGGGTTGGTGCCAGCCGTCAAGCGATCATTGTTCGGCGATGCATCCACCCTCGCACGCTCCGAGGCTGTCCACAAACGCCAGCACCTCTGGCCCGATCCCCTCGACGATCACCCTCACGCCTTCAGCGTTCGGATGAATCGCGTCGGGCTGCATCAGCGCCAGCGGTTCCGGCGCCGCCACGATCGGCGCCAGCATCGACGGGATCGCCGGAACGTCATGGGCGGCGGCGACGTCGGTGTAGATCGCGTTGAACGCCGCCCGGTAGTCCTCGCCATAGTTCGGCGGCGCCTCGATCCCGATCAGCATGGCGCCAATGTCCGCATCGCGTGCGGCCTCGAGGATGCCGGCGAGATTGGCCCGACTGACGGCGGGGTCGATCCCGCGCAGCAGATCATTGCCGCCAAGCGCCACGATCAGCCCGTCCACCTCTGGCGTCAGCGTCCATTCCACCCGGCTGAGCCCTCCTGCTGTGGTGTCGCCCGATACCCCCGCGTTGATCAGCGTCACGTCGGCCCCGCGCTCGCGCAACCACGTCTGAAGCTGCGGCACCAGCCCGGCTTCCTGCGGCAGCCCATAGCCCTGCGTCAGGCTGTCCCCCAGCGCGGCCACCGTCACGGGCTGGGCCGCAGCGGGCAATGCGGACAGGATCGTGATGGCGAGCAGGCGCGCGAGCATTGCGGATCTCCGGTTTTCCTGTGATCGGTGCCGCGTGGCGCCGTGTCCCTTTTCCCCGGCGCTGCCGGGACTGTCAAAGGAACGCACGATGCCGCAACCGGTTCTGTCGCTGGAGGATGTGCGCCTGACCCTGCGTTCCGGTGCCGGACCGGTGGAGATCCTTCGCGGGATTACGCTGGAGGTGGCTTCGGGCGAGACGGTCGGGCTTGTCGGCCCCTCGGGGTCTGGCAAGTCGTCGCTGCTGATGCTGATGGGCGGGCTCGAGCGGGCGACAGGCGGGCGCGTGCGGGCGCTGGGGCACGACCTGTCCGCGATGGGTGAGGATGCGCTGGCGCGGTTCCGGCGCGAGAACCTCAGCATCGTGTTTCAGAGCTTTCACCTGATCCCGACCATGACGGCGCTGGAGAACGTGGCGGTCCCGCTGGAACTCGCCCGCCGCCCCGACGCGCCTGAGCTGGCCGCGGCAGGGCTCGATGCCGTGGGCCTGCGCGACCGCGCCCACCACTACCCGGCGCAATTGTCGGGGGGCGAGCAGCAGCGGGTGGCGCTGGCCCGCGCGCTCGCGCCCCGGCCCACGATCCTTCTGGCGGACGAGCCGACCGGCAATCTGGACGAGGCGACGGGGGCGCAGATCGCCGATCTGCTGTTCGGCATGGTCCGCGCGCGCGGCACCACGCTGGTCATGGTCACGCACGCGCCGGACCTTGCCGCGCGCTGCACCCGCACCATCCGGCTGCGCGACGGACGGCTGGAGCCGGCTGCGTGAGCGGCCTGCGCGTCGCCGCCCGCATCGCCCTGCGCGAGATGCGCGGCGGGCTTGGCGGGTTCCGCATCTTCCTGATCTGCCTCGCGCTCGCCGTCGCGGCGCTGGCGGCAGTGGGCACGGTGCGCGCCGCGATCGAGGCAGGGCTGGCCCGCGATGGCGCGCGGCTTCTGGGCGGTGATGCCGAGGTCGAACTCCACTACCGCTTCGCCACGACGGAGGAGCGCGCGGCGCTGGAGCGGATCGCTGCCGCCGTGTCCGAGACGGCCGAGTTCCGGTCTATGGCGACCGTTGACGGTGCAAGCGGGACCGAGCGCGTGCTGACGCATGTGAAGGCGGTGGACGACGCCTATCCGCTGTTGGGCGCCGTGGCGCTCGATCCGCCGATGCCGCTGGACCGGGCGCTTGCGCCCGGCGGCGGCCTGCCCGGCGCGGTCATGGAGCACGCGCTCGCCGAGCGTCTGGGCCTTGCGCCCGGCGACCGCTTCCGGTTGGGCGAGCAGGAATTCACACTGTCCGCGATCCTCGTGAGCTTCCCCGACAACGCCGGCGAAAGCCTCGCGCTCGGCCCCATCACCATCCTGCGGACCGCCGATCTGGCGCAAAGCGGGCTGCTGGCGCCGGGGACCCTGTTTGAATCGCAATACCGGCTGCTGCTGCCGCCCGGCACCGATCTGGACGCGGCGCAGGCCGAGGTGACGGCGGCGCTGGAAGGCGTGGCCCCGCGCTGGCGCGACGCGCGCGACGGCGCGCCGGGGCTTTCGACCTTCGTCGAGCGGCTAGGGGCGTTCCTCGTCCTGATCGGGCTATCCGGCCTCGCGGTGGGTGGCGTCGGCATTGCGGCGGCGGTGCGCGCCTATCTCGATGAGAAGGTCCCCACCATCGCCACGCTCAAGACCCTTGGGGCGAGCCGGGGAATGGTCTTCCTGATCTATCTGCTGCAGATCGGCGCGCTGACCCTGATCGGCGTCGCGATAGGGCTGGCTCTGGGTGCGGGGCTGCCCCTGCTGATCGCGCCGCTGATCCAGTCGCGCCTCCCAATCCCGGCGGCCTTCGGCATCTACCCCGCTCCGTTGGGCGAGGCGGCGATCTATGGCGTTCTCGCGGCGCTGATCTTCACGCTGTGGCCGCTCGCGCTGGCGGCCGAGACGCGGGCGGCGATCCTGTTCCGCTCGGCCGTGGCGCCGGGGCGGCGGGTGCCGCGGGCGGGCTATCTGGGGATGATCGCCGCCGCAGTGCTGGCGCTGGTGGTCGCCGCGGCGGCGTTCTCGGGCGACTGGCGGCTGACGCTGTGGACGCTGGGCGGCATCGCCGGGGCGCTGGCGCTGCTGGCCGCCTGCGCCCTGCTGACGGCCCCCCTCGCGCGGGCACTGACACCGCTGGCACGCACTCGCCCGGCGCTGCGGCTGGCACTCGGCGCCGTTCGGACGCGGCGCGGCGAGGCTTCGGCCGTCGTGCTGTCGCTGGGCCTCGGTCTCGCGGTGCTCGCGGCGGTCGGGCAGATCGACGGCACGCTGCGCAACGCGATCGCGCGCGAGATGCCGGCGCTCGCCCCGTCCTTCTTCTTCGTGGACCTGCAACCCGACCAGATCGACAGCTTCAACGCGCTGGTCCGCGGCAACTCCGCCGTCACCCGCGTCGAGGCCGCGCCCATGCTGCGCGGCGTCATCACGGCGATCAACGACCGTCCCGCGGCCGAGATCGCGGGCGACCACTGGGTCATCCGGGGCGACCGGGGCGTGACCTATTCCGAAAACCCGCCGGCGCGCACCACGATCACGGCGGGTGAATGGTGGCCGCCTGGCTATGACGGACCGCCGCTCATCAGCTTCTCGGCCGAGGAAGGGGCGGAGTTGGGTCTTTCCCTCGGCGACACGCTGACCGTCAACATCATGGGGCGCGACATCACCGGCACCATCGCCTCGTTCCGGCAGGTGGATTTCCGCAATGCGGGCATCGGCTTCGTCATGTCGATGAATCCCGCAGCACTCAGGGGCGCGCCGCACAGCTGGATTGCTACCGTCTATGCCGAACCGGAGGCCGAAAGCGCGATCCTGCGCGAGGTGGCGGACCGCTGGCCGAACGTCACCGGCATCCCCGTGGGCGAGGCGATCGAGCGGGTGTCGCAGCTTCTCGCGGGCATCGCAGCGGCGGTGCGCTGGGGCGCGGCGGCCACGCTGGTCACGGGCTTCGCCGTCCTGATCGGCACCGCACTGGCCGGCGCCCGCAGCCGCCGCTACGAGGCGGCGATCCTCAAGACCCTGGGAGCGAGCCGCGCGGTAATCCTCGCCAGTTTCGCAATCCGCGCGGCGTTGCTGGGGCTGCTCGCCGGGCTGGCCGCGATCGCCGCCGGGGTGGCGGGCGGCTGGGTGGTCGCGCGCTTCGTGCTGGACACCGACTACGCGGAGATCTGGTCCAATGCGGCGGCTCTCGTGGCGGGCGGCGTCCTTGCGACGCTGGCAGCGGAACTGGCCTTCGCGCTCCGGGCGTTGAGCGTCAGACCCGCCGCCGTGCTGAGAGCCGAGTGAGCGGCCCGTTCGCCGGCGAGGAGGGCGCAGCCTTTTGCACTATGACGACACGGATCGCCGAGCGGGGCTTGCCCGTCGCCCGCCTCTGTCCTTGCTCGCCACTCCACCGGCGCTGGAGGTCGCGCTCGGCATCCTGCTGGTGAACGGGGCGGTTGTCCTGTGGCTTTTGCTTCTTGGCCGCGGCGTCCTGCCTGACGGCGTGCCGCTGCAATGGTGGAGCGGCAGCACGCTCACGGCTGACAATTCGCAGCATCTGGCGGATTTCTATTCGGCGCTGCACGCCATCTCGGGCGCGGCGCTCTATTTCGCGGCGCGGGCGATCTGCCCGGAATGGCCGCTCCGCAGGCGGTTCATCATGGTGATCGCGTGCAGCGGCGTCTGGGAGGTGGTCGAGAACACCCCTGCCGTGATCGCGCTCTTCAACGATCCCGGCAGCCTCAACGTCTATCGCGGCGACAGCATCGTGAACGCGCTGAGCGATACCGCATTCGTTGCCTTCGGCTTCCTGGCGGCGCATAGTCTGCCGCGCTGGTTGATCATCGCGACCGGCGCGTTGGCCGAATTCACCGTGGCTCTCATCATTCACGATGGCTTCGTGCTCGGCACCGCCAGAGTGGTCCTGCGCTGAGGGTGCAGGAAGCCGGCGTGAGACCGGTGGATCGGGGAGAGAGGCAAGTGAGGCCCAAGGGTGCCCGTAACGCGCGCTTTGACGAGCGCCGGGCGAAATTGCTTGACCGGCTCAAGGCCAGGTTGTCGCAGCGAGACGCGATGCGGCCGACCCTGCGCGAACTAGCGGCGGCCGCCAGATGCAGCGTCTCGACCCTCAACCATTATTTCGGCAAGCGGAACGACATTGTGCTGGCGGTTTTCGCCCAGTCTGGCGAGCGCGGGCAGGGCCAGTTCCAGGCGACCCGGATCCCCGGTCCCGACTTCGAAACCTCGGTGCGCGAGGCCGCGGCGCTGTCATGGACCGTGCTCACGCAACATGGCGTTGCGGGCGTGCTCGCGATGGGGATGGTCGAGGGGATGGGCGACGACCTCCTCGGTCCCGCCTTCATCGAGTCGATGTTCGAGCCATTCGTCATCGCCCTGACCGAACGCTTCGACGCTCATGTCGCGCGGGGCGAGATGCGGCCCGTGGACACGCGCATGGCCGCGCTGACACTCGCCTCTCCGCTTCTGCTGGGCGCGCTGCACCAGAAGGAACTCGGCGGCGCGCGCGATTATCCCCTGGATGGAGACGCCTATCTTGACCACGTGGTGGAATCCTTCGTCCGCGCCTATCGTGTGGATTGACCGCCCCTGATCGGCATCGGAGACCGGATGGACGACATCGCAGAGCGGAAGTCCGAGCACATTGCGATTGTGACCGCGGGCCGCGGTGTGCAGGACACCCGCGGCACGGGATTTGACGCGATCCGCTTCGTCCACAACGCGCTGCCGGAGCTTTCGCTGGAAGAGATCGACACTGGAGCCCTGTTTCTCGGCCGCAGGCTTGCCGCGCCGCTGATGGTGTCCGCCATGACCGGAGGGCCGCGCGAGGCCGGCCGCATTAACCTTGTCATCGCCGAAGCCTGCGGCGCTCTCGGGTTGGCGCTCGCGGTCGGATCGCAGCGAGTCGCAATTGAGGGGCGCGGCGCAGGCGGCCTCGGCCGCGAGTTGCGGGCGAAAGCGCCGAATGTCCCCATCCTCGGAAACCTCGGTGCGGTTCAGCTTGGGAGGGGCATGGGGCTGGACGAGGCACGCCGCGCGGTCGACATGCTGGAGGCCGACGCGCTGATGTTGCACCTGAACCCGCTGCAGGAAGCGATCCAGTCGGGCGGCGACCGTGACTTCTCGGGGCTGCTGACCCGGATCGAGGCGCTGGCCCGCGCCCTGCCTGTGCCGCTGGGCGTGAAGGAGGTCGGAGCGGGCCTGTCCGCTTCGGTTGGTCAGAAGCTGCTGGACGCCGGAGCGGTAATTCTCGACGTGGCCGGCCTTGGCGGCACAAGCTGGGCACGGGTCGGGGCCGAGCGTGGCGACGACAGGCTGCGCCGGATTGCGGCGCCCTTTTTCGACTGGGGCATCCCGACCGCCGAGGCGGTGGCCGCGATGGCACCGCTGATGCGGTCCGGCACGAAGCTGATCGCATCGGGCGGTGTCCGGCACGGGCTGGATGTCGCCCGTGCTGTTCGACTGGGCGCGGATCTGGCGGGACAGGCGGCCGGCGCGCTGCCCGCCGCCCGCGAAGGCGCCGAGGCGCTGACGGTGCATCTGTCAGAAGTCGTCGAGCAGCTTCGCATCGCCATGTTCTGCACCGGCTCGCGTGATCTTGCCGCACTTCGCCGCGCGCCACTGGCCTGAGCGATGCTCGCGGCCAGGCGCGCGCACGACAAAGCTTTCGGTGGAAACCACCGCCTTGTTGTTTTAGTTTGTGACAGTCGATACACGATGAGCAAGGGAGACGAGGCTTGTCCGAGACGCTAAAACGCTCCCCTTCCTCCGGCCTCGTCGGCATCACGCTGGCAGCCGGCGTGATCTGCGCCTGGGCCGCCCTGCACGTCTTTGCCGTCTGGCATCTGGACGCCGCGGCTAGGCCCGTCGTGGCGGTGCTTTGCCTCATCGGGCTGACCTGGCTCTCTGTCGGGCTGTTCATCGTCGCCCATGATGCCATGCACGGGGCCATAGTGCCCGGATGGCCGGCAGCCAACGCGGCAATCGGCGCGCTCGCCCTTCTACTCTATGCCGGGTTCTCCTGGCGCAAGCTGATCGTCAAGCACATGGCCCATCACCGCCACGCCGGCACGGATGACGACCCCGACTTCGGCCATGGCGGGCCGGTTGCCTGGTATATCGCCTTCGTCCGCACCTATTTCGGCTGGCGCGAGTTCTGGGTGCTGGGCGGCTCGACGATCCTTTACGCGCTGATCCTCGGGTCCCGCTGGCCCTATGTCGCGTTCTGGGCAGTGCCGTCGATTCTCGCCTCGATCCAGCTGTTCGTCTTTGGCACGTGGCTGCCGCACCGGCCGGGGCATGACGCCTTTCCCGACCGGCACAACGCCCGCTCCACCCGCCTCGGCGATCCGCTTTCGCTGCTGACCTGCTTTCACTTCGGCGGCTATCATCACGAACACCATCTGCATCCCTCGGTGCCGTGGTGGCGGCTGCCCTCGACGCGCAGGACTCGCCCGTGAGCGTCCTCGCCCCGATCCTGATTGTCGTCCTGACCGTCGCGGTGATGGAGGGCGTGGCCTATTCCGTCCACCGCTGGATCATGCACGGCCCCATGGGTTGGGGCTGGCACAAGTCGCATCACGAGGAAACGCACGGTTCCTTCGAGAAGAACGACCTTTACGCCGTCGTCTTCGCCGGCCTGTCGATCGTCTTGTTCATGACCGGCAGCCGCTGGTGGCCGTGGCTCTGGTGGGTCGCCGTGGGGATGAGCGTCTATGGCGTGATCTATTTCATCGTCCATGACGGGCTGGTGCATCAGCGCTGGCCGTTCCGCTATGTCCCCCGGCGCGGCTATTTCCGCCGCCTCTATCAGGCCCACCGCCTGCATCACGCGGTCGAGGGTCGCGACGACTGCGTGTCCTTCGGCTTCGTCTATGCGCCGCCGGTGGACGATCTGAAGGCGCGGCTGAAGACGTCAGGCGTTTTGGGGCAGCGGCAGTCCCGGCATCCCGACGCATGGCGCGCCGACCGCGCGGAGGACTGAGCCCGCATGGCCCGCATCGCCTTCTGTCTGCCTGCGCTGCCCAGCCACGCTGTTGTCCACGGCGCGCTCGCCCGGGCACTGGCGGCGCGGGGGCATGACTGCCGCATGGTGGGCGGCGGGGGATTGGGCCCGTTGGCGGCGCGCGAGGGCTTGGGATTCGAGAGCCTTGGCACCCGAGAGCCCGATCTGCGCGCCGCCGGTCTTGTCCGCACTTTGCGGGCGACCGCCGCGGCCACGCGCGCTTTCGTCCAGCACGGCCCGGAGGCGCTGGGGCGGCTCGCCCCCGATCTCGTCATCGCCGATCAGGCCGAGCCGGGCGCGAGCCTCGCCGCCGAGGCGGCCGGCATCCCGCGCGTGACGCTCGCCTCGGCCCTGCCGCTGGACCGCGACGAGGCGATCCCGCCGCCCTTCGTCGGCTGGCCCTTCCTTGCGGGCGAGGCCGGCCGCAAGCGCAATCGCGGCGGCTGGCGGGTGGCCGACGCGCTGATGAGCCTGCAAGCGCGGGCCTTGGCCGAGGGCTGCCGCGCTCACCGCCTGCCGCTGCGGTGGCGGATCGACGAATGGATTTCGCCTGATCTCGACCTGCGCCAGATGGTGCCGTCGCTCGACTTCCCGCATCACGTCGGCGCAGGCGCTCGGGCGGTCGGGCCGCTGCGGGACGACCCAGCAGACGCGTTTACGCTGGACACAGGCGGCAGGCCGCTGGTCTTCGCCTCGTTCGGCACCCTGCAGGGCGGACGGAGGGCGCTGCTGGCGGCCATCGCCGAAGCGGCCGAGGATTTGGAGGTCTGCCTTGCCCTCGCCCATTGCGGCGGGCTGACCCAGGCCGAGGCGCAGGCTTTGCCCGGCCGCAATGTCGTCCGTGACTTCTTCCCCCAGCGCGCTGTGCTGGCACGGGCTGCGGCCTGCGTCACCCACGCGGGGCTGAACACCGTGCTGGACTGCGCGGCGGCGCAGGTGCCGATGGTGGCGATCCCCCTGGCCTTCGAGCAGCCCGCGACCGCCGCGCGTTTGTCGTTTCACGGCGCTGCGCGGGTCGTCCCGCCTCGGCGGGCCACTCGCGCCACAATCCGCGCGGCCTTGGCGGTGGTCCTTTCCGATCCCTCGTATCGCGCCGCGCTGGCCGCCCCCGCCGCCGAGATCGCGGCCGCCGGAGGCTTCACCCACGCCGCCGACCTGATCGAAGCGCGGCTGGCACACAGGGCCGCCGCATGACGCCCGACCTGATCCTCGCGGGCGCGGGCCTTGCCAATGCGCTGATCGCGCTGGCCGTAGCCGAGGCGCGGCCGGGCGCGCGCATCCTGATGCTCGACCGCGCGCCGGGGCCGTCCGGGGCGCATACCTGGTCCTTCCACGATCCTGACCTGCGGCTGGATTGGCACCGCCGCCTCTCCCCGGCGATCCGCTGCCGCTGGCAGGGACAGGACGTGCGTTTCCCCGACCACGCCCGCAGCCTGCGCGCGGGCTATGCCTCGATGGACGGCATGGGGCTGACCCGGCTTCTTGCAGAAACGCCCGGCGTCACCCTGCGCTGGGGGACCGGGATCACGGCACTTGACGCAGGCGGCGTGACGGTTGGCGGCGACCGGATCGACGCGCCCTGCATCATCGACGGGCGCGGCGCGGCGCCCACGCGCCATCTCGTCACCGGATACCAGAAGTTCGTGGGGCTGGAATTCGAGATGGACGCCCCTCACGGCGTGACCCGCCCGCTCATCATGGACGCGACGGTGCCGCAGCAGGACGGTTATCGCTTCGTCTATCTGCTGCCCTTCTCGCCCACGCGCCTGCTGATCGAGGATACGCGCTACAGCGACGGTGCCACGCTGGAGGAGGACGCGATCACCCGCGCCGTCATGGCCTATGCCCACGATCATGGCTGGACCGGCCGCCGGGTCCGGCGAGAAAAAGGCGTGCTGCCCATCGCGCTGGCCCATGACGCGGCCGCCCTCTGGGCCGAGGCGGAAGGCAGCGCCGTGCCGGTCGGCCTGCGGGCGGGACTGTTCCATCCCGTCACGGGCTACTCGCTGCCCGTGGCCGCGCAAGTGGCGGACGTGGTGGCCGCCATCGATCCGCTGACGACCGCCGCCATCTTCAATGGCGTGCGCGCGCACGCCATCGGCCGCGCCAATGACGACCGCTTCCTGCGCCTGTTGAACCGGATGCTGTTTCACGGCTGCGCGCCCGCGGAACGCCACCGCGTCCTGTCGCGCTTTTACCGCCTGCCCGAGCCGCTGATAGAACGCTTCTACGCCGGGCGGCTGACGCGTCTCGACCGCCTGCGGATCGTCACCGGCAAGCCCCCCATTCCCATCCGCGACGCGCTGCCCTGCCTGCGCGAAGCGCCGCTGCTGAAGGAAAGCCCGTGACCTTCCACACGAACCCGGCGCGGACCGCCATCGTCATCGGCGCCGGCTTCGGCGGGCTCGCCCTCGCCATCCGCCTGCAATCGGCGGGCATCGCCACGACGCTGCTGGAGGCGCGAGACAAGCCCGGCGGCCGCGCCTATGTCTGGCGCGAGGAAGGCCATGTCTTCGACGCCGGGCCGACCGTCATCACCGACCCCGATTCCCTGCGCGAGCTTTGGGCGCTGACCGGGCAGGATATGAGCCGCGACGTGACCCTGTTGCCGGTCAGCCCTTTCTACCGCCTGCTCTGGCCGGACGGGAAGCGCTTCGATTACGTCAACGATGGCGACGCGCTGGAACACGAGATCGCCAGTTTCAACCCCGCCGACCTCGACGGCTACCGGCGTTTCCACGACTATGCCGAGCAGGTCTATCAGGAGGGCTACCTGCACCTCGGCACCGTGCCGTTTCTCAAGCTCGGGCAGATGCTGCAGGCCGCGCCCGCGCTGGTGCGGCTGAAAGCCTATCGGTCGGTCCACAGCGTCGTGGCGCGCTTCATCAAGGACCCTCATCTGCGGCAGGCGTTCTCCTTCCACACGCTTCTGGTGGGCGGCAATCCGTTTTCCACGAGTTCGATCTATGCTCTGATCCATGCGCTGGAACGCCGCGGCGGTGTCTGGTTCGCCAAGGGCGGCACCAATGCGCTGGTGTCCGGCATGGTCGCCCTGTTTCAGCGGCTCGGCGGCACGCTGCGCCTGAATGCCAAGGTCGCGCGGATCGAGACGCAAGGCGCGCGGGCGACAGGGGTTCTGTTGACCGATGGAGCCCGACTTGAGGCCGACATGGTCGCCAGCAATGCCGACGTGATGCACAGCTACCGCGACTTGCTGGGCGTCACCCGGCGCGGGCGGACCAAGGCCGCGCTGCTGAAACGCCAGCGGTGGTCCATGTCGCTGTTCGTGATCCATTTCGGCCTGTCGACGCGACCCGAGGGGCTCGCCCACCACACCATCCTGTTCGGCCCCCGCTACCGCGAGTTGGTGAACGAGATCTTCCGCGGCCCCAAGCTGGCCGAGGATTTCTCGCTTTACCTTCATTCGCCGAGCGTCACCGACGACAGCCTCGCCCCGCCCGGCATGTCCACGCACTACGTCCTCTCCCCCGTCCCGCATCTCGGCCACGCGGCCATTGATTGGGCCACCGAGGGCGAAGCCTATGCCGACCGCATCCTCGCCAGCGTCGAGGAGCGGGTGATCCCCGACCTGCGCGCCAACCTGCGGGTCAAGCGCATCTTCTCGCCGGCCGATTTTGCATCGGAACTGAACGCCCATCACGGCAGCGCCTTCTCGGTCGAGCCGATCCTGCGGCAATCCGCATGGTTCCGCCCCCACAACCGTGACCGCAGCATCCGCAACTTCTACATCGTCGGCGCGGGCACCCATCCCGGCGCGGGCATCCCCGGCGTCGTGGGTTCCGCCAAGGCCACGGCGGGCGTGATGCTGGCCGACGCAGGCGCCCCATGAGCGCGCCCGTCGCCGAATCGCAGGCCGCCATTGCGGCAGGGTCGCAAAGCTTCGCGGCGGCGGCGAAGCTGATGCCGTCCGGCATCCGCGAAGACACGGTCATGCTGTATGCGTGGTGCCGCCACGCCGATGATGTGGTGGACGGGCAGGTGCTTGGCAGCGCGCCCGAGGCGGGGGGCGATCCGGCCGAACGGCTCGCGCGTCTCAAGGCCGACACGCTGGATGCCCTGCACGGCAGCGGCCCGGTCAACGCGCCCTTTGCCGCGCTGCGGGCGGTCGCGCGGCGGCACGATTTTCCCGAATGCTGGCCCTTGGACCTGATCGACGGCTTTGCCATGGACGTGGCCGGGCGGGAGTATCAAACGCTGAGCGATACGCTCGACTACAGCTACCACGTCGCCGGCGTCGTCGGCGTGATGATGGCGCGGGTGATGGGCGTGCGCGACCCAGCGGTGCTGGACCGCGCCTGCGATCTCGGGCTGGCGTTCCAGCTGACCAACATTGCCCGCGACGTGATCGACGATGCCCGCATCGGCCGGGTCTATTTGCCTGGAGACTGGCTAGACGAGGCCGGGGCGAGTATCGACGGAGATGTCCCGACGCCCGAGCTATACGCGGTCATCCTGCGCCTTCTCGATGCGGCGGAGCCCTACTATGCCTCGGCCCTCGCCGGGCTGCCCGTGCTGCCCCCGCGTTGCGCTTGGTCGATCGCAGCTGCGGCTCGCATCTATCGCGCCATCGGCACCCGCATCCGCAAGGGGGGCCCCAAAGCATACCGGCAGCGCATCGGCACCTCTGGCCCGGCCAAGGCACGGCTCGCCATGCGGGCTCTAGCAGACACCGGCCTCTCGCGGCTTGCACCCCGATCTGCCTCGCGGGACGACCTCTGGACCCGCTCACGAGGCTGAGATCAGGCGGCGCGGATTGCGCTGATCGGCAGCACCCGCGCGATGTAAAGGGCAAGCGGGCGGCTGTCGAACCTGCAGTTTGCCAGAATGGCGTCGATCTCGATGCGCTGTGCGTCGTAGCGGGCCTTCGCCGAGGACAGGTCACGCACCGCCAGCACACCGCGAGCGGGCCCCGGCCCAACGACGTCACGTCCCGTGTCCTTCCCCAGCGTGCCAGTGGAGGCCTCGACATCCAGCAGGTCGTCGTAGGACTGAAACGCTCGGCCCAAGCCCCTCCCCAACAGGGTGAGATTAGTCCGATCCGCCGCGTTCAGCCGCTGGATCAGACCGAGCATCTCGAACCCCGCGACGAACAGGGCGCCCGTCTTCAGGTCCTGTTCACGCTCGATCCCGCTCGCGTGCTTGGGCGCGTGAAGATCCAGATCCTGCCCGCCGCTCAAGCCAACTGGACCGACAGCGCCGGCCAGCACGGCGACCAGCCGCGCGCGCGTCGCCTCGTCGGTCTCGCGCGCGGTGGCCAGCAGCCGCATCGCCTCGGTCACCAGCGCGATCCCCGCCAGGATCGCCCGGCTTGCGCCATGAACCAGATGCGTGGTCGGTCGCCCCCGGCGAGTCTGGGCATCGTCCATGCAGGGCAGGTCGTCGAACACGAGGGACGCAGTATGGACCAACTCGACCGCGCAGGCCGTGTCGATGAGAGCCGTGCCGGCACCGCCCGTCGCCTCACCGGCGATCAGCAGCAGCATCGCGCGGAACCGCTTGCCGGGTGCCAGCGCTGCCTCGGCCATCGCCCGCCCCAGTGCAGGAGAGGCTGCACCGAAGTCCAAAGCTATTTCGGCCAGTCGGGCGTCCACGATGGTGCGCCAGGTGAAAGGCTCCGTCGAGTCACGCATGCTGACCTCATCCATTGGAACCGCCGAACTCTTTACATCTGACACATGATCCAGAATATGAACCAACAGGAGACCGACGGAAAGCCGCATGGATGTCCTTCAGAACCAGACGGGCAATATCAAGAACCTCGACGTGCCTGAGATCATGAGCCTCTTCGACGATCCCTGGACCGATCCCGCCGATCGTGACGCGCTCGGTCTCGGCTTTGTTCCCCCGCCCACATTCGCTGCGATCGCGGCTGACGGACTTGCGCTTCGCACGCGATTCGGGCGCGGAGGAGCGGCAGTGGGAATCGCTCGCGCCGAGGGGCTTGCCCGGCGCCATCCTCTGCAAGCAGCCGAAATGCGCGTGATTGCGGGCTGGTTCGCCCGACATTCCAAGATCCAGCGTGCGGCCGGATCGGCCGATCCCCACAGACCATCGGCTGGCTGGATCACTTGGCAGCTATGGGGTGGTGACGCCGGACGCGCCCGGGTCGAGTCGGAGCGGAAGCATTGGGCGGGTATTCTGCAGAGCCGCTGATCATGATGACGATATGAGGGTCGTCGCTGCCAGATTGGGCAGGATGATCAGCAGGAATGCGACGAAGACTGCGTCCGCTCGGCGATTTTCGCATACAGGCTTTTCACATCCACCACCGGAGCCACCTTGGCGGGGGCGACAGCGCCGAAAACGCCGAAGGCGCCTTCCAGAAGCTGCGTGCGACATTGAGTGATCTGGTTCGGATGAACGTCAAATTGCTGTGCCAGTTCGGCGAGCGTCTTCTCGCCCCTGAGGACGGCCAGCGCCACCTTCGCCTGAAGGCCGGGCTGTGGCCCCGGCGCGGTCGTCTGCTCATGGTCTCTCCTCGCTCGCGGCAATCATGCCGATGTCGCGCGGATAATCCACTCAACGCCCCTGTTCAGAATTCCCGAGCCCGCTCCTCCGGGCTGGGAGCCGCTGGCCTGACCACCGGAAAGCACAAGGCCGGCGGAGCTCAGTCTCCGGCCGGCTGCGCCTTCTCGAAGTTGCAGGGCCG
>NZ_JAHQZU010000033.1 GCF_019061185.1 Paracoccus sp. Z118 | reverse complement strand
AGCTTGCCATGTCCTCTGGGGCGTCCCTGGGGCAATGGTTCGGCATGTCCTTTCGTCCTGACTGCCCGTGCCCAACGCGCTCCGGTCGCTGGCGAAAGCTTCAGCCGCAACGCCGCCGCCCGACCGCTCAGACCCTCCTCGATGTAGCGCTGGAACCGAACGCGAAGTGCCGATGGCAATGGTGCCGACATGATCCGTCCTCCCAAACGGAAGGGAATCACGATCAGCACCGCGACGGAACCCAAAGCGATTCAGGGTTCAACCGAAATGCTTTAATTGCTTGGCTCGACGCAGACCGGCCTGTCATTCTTGCAGTCCTGCATGAGCGAATGGACATCGTTCAGCGACTGATCGGGCGACTCTAGAGCCGCTCGAGCCTGACGCCGCGCATCTGTTCTTCCAGCTGGTCAGCCGCCGTTACGAGCGCGGCGCGATGTCTTGTCGGCCCCGGGCCCAGTTCCGAACGTCGCTGGATAGGGCGGGCCGCACCTGTGCCAGCCGCTGAAGGGCGGCCCGGACGGCCCCGCCGGTGGCAATGCCGTCATCGACAAGGTCGGTGCGGCCGGTGGTTTCCAGCGGCGCAACGCCCGGAACCCCGACCTTGCGCACGATCAGCATGTTGAGGTGCGCGCGAAGCTCTCCGGCGATCTCGAAGGCCGCGGCCCCCCTCGATCACGCCGCAATCCTCGCCCCGTCGATCAGCAGCGTGGGCCGCGGACGTCGGCCAAGGTGCCGCCAGCGCGAGAAGCGAGGCCTTGCCCAAGGTAACCCTCCAGCGCATTGAAATAGCTGAAGTTGCTCTCGGAGGTGACCAAACCGGAGTGCATGAGCCGGCCGGTCGCATCGTCAATGAACACGAGCAACGTGCAGGCCGGACCACGATCCTCGAACCAGCGGTGCTCCGAGCCGTCGATCTGGACCAACTCACCCAGGGCTTCGCACTGCAGCCGCGGCTGGTGCAGCACCCGCCGGTGCTTGCGCGACAGCCACAATCCGTCGGCAATCATCCATTTGCGCAAGGTCTCGTGTGAGATGTGGATGTCATGCAACTCGGAGACCTGATGGGCGGCAGGCAGCGCGTTGTTCGGTGCACGTCCGCGCGCCCTGTGAACCAGGCCAGCCGGGCCATCAGTCCGAAACCGCGCCAGCAGCCGAAACACCTGCCGCCGTGTCAGACCGAGCAGTCCCGCGGCGTCCTCGGCCCGCAACCGGCCGGACTCCACTTCCGACAGCACCTCGATCCGGTTCAACTCGCGCTCGCTCATCACCAGCCATCCCATGTCCGTCCCCCGAGGATCGTGCTTCAACCGGGGGAGAGTGACATTCCTGCTTTGCTCAGCGGTGACATTTTAGCTTTGCTATGAACTCTACTTCAATAATCCGTCTTATGTAATGCACGTGGCGTTTTCATCGCGCCTCACTGACCAGCACGGTAGCAACTGCCGGTTCGGGCGAGAACCCGGCGGGACCATTCGACACCTGCCCGCGCGGGCAATCTCTGCCTTCGAGATAAAGGCGGTGGCGTCCGAGGACTTCATGCTGCATCGGCGATGTATTAGCAGGGCAGACCCCCAACACTCAGACGAGTTCGGTCGTTCCACCACCATTTCGCGACAGAGAACGCAGGGCTCCACAAGGCCACTCCGGGCGTGACCGTTGAGGCTGGCCAAAAGCCACTGGGGCCTGCCCAATCGAGAACATCGACGATGCCCCGGGCTACGATGAGTTCCTTTAGGCCATCGCCGATCCCGATCACGAACAGCACGACGACATGGTCCGCTTACGTTCATCCGGCTGACGCCAGATGTACTTCTGTCTACTCCGCCGAGCCAGGACGCAGCAGAACTTTCCCGCGGTGCCGGGCTGCCTCCAGCATGGCATGGGCGTCGGCCGCACGCTCGAGCGGCAGGATCTCATGCGTCATCGTGCGGAGCTTGCCTTCTGCAAACAGCGGCCAGATCCTCTCTTCCAGTTCGCGGGCGACCCGTGCCTTGAACTCCGGACTGCGCGAGCGCAGCGTCGAGCCCGTAAGGGTCAGCCGCTTCAGCATCATTGGCATCAGGTCGATCTCGACCTTCGAACCCTTATTGAAGGCAATGTGGACGATGCGCCCATCGTGACGCGCCGCCTTGATGTTCTTGGCGATATAGTCGCCTCCGACAATGTCCAGGATGATGTCGGCGCCCCCTGCCTCGCGCACGATCTCGACGAAATCCTCGCTTTGAAAGTTGATTGCCCGCTCCGCACCAATCTCGCGGCAGAAATCACAATCGTCGTCCGATCCGGCGGTGGCGAACACCCTCATTCCCAACGCCGCACCAAGCTGGATTGCAGTAGAACCGATTCCTCCCGCGCCGCCATGAACGAGCAGTAGCCCCCCTTCGGGGATCGGCCCCGGCAGGAAGATGTTGCTCCAGACCGTGAAGTAGGTTTCTGGCAAGCCCGCAGCGTCGATCTCGTCTACACCCTCGGGCAGCGGCAGACAGTGCTCGGCATCGACCGTGACATACTCAGCGTAAGCGCCCCCGTTGGTCAGGGCAACGACCCGGTCGCCGGGCTTCCATCGCCGCACAGCGGCACCGATGGCGATCACCTCGCCGGACACTTCGAGGCCGAGAAGATCGGAGGCGCCCTTCGGCGGCGGATAGTGCCCCCGGCGCTGGACGAGGTCAGGGCCATTGACCCCGGCGGCGATGACGCGAATGAGGACCTCGCCCGCCTGCGGCTCAGGTACCGGGCGGCGCCCGGACACGAGCACCTCGGGACCTCCCGGGGCGCGCATCTCGATCACCGTCATTTCCTGGATGGGTTCGGACATCATTGTTTGAAGTTCCTTTTCAATTGCGGCGCATGCCTGCACCTTCAGTTGTCGCCATGGCCCGGAGCGCGGACGCAAACGCGGCCGGGCGCTCGTGCGCGACCCAGTGGCCGGCGCGCGGGATGATGGCTACCGGACAGGCGGGATCGGCTGCCCGCAGGATCGCAATGCGCTCCTTCATGTCGTCGATGGCGATCGCATCCTTCTCTCCCCAGATAGCACCAAGAGGCAGCTTTCCCCGGTGAAGGCTGTCACGCAGAAGGGGCCTGGCCGAGAACGGCCGGCTGTTGAAGCGCGCGGCCTCCGCATTGGCGGCTTGGATTGCGACCGTCTTTTCGTCGATCATCTGGGTGTCACAAATCATCAGGGTTGCGAGGTTGTGGCGATGAGCCGCTTCGCGCTCTGCCTCGGCCAGGTCGCGCCATCTTCGTAGCGGCAGGCGGAGCGAACCCGGGAGGCCGAGCCCGCTGGTGCCGACGAGAACCAGACGGGCGACACGATCCGCCATGCCTTCGGCGATTAGGCCCGAGACCAGCCCGCCGAACGAGAAGCCGACGATCACCAGCCGCGCCCCGGACGGCACGAGTTGGTCGACCGCCTCCCGAACGATCCTTGCCAGCACGACTGGATCCGGCGGGCCGGGCGGGGGATCAGATTCGCCGAAGCCTGGCAGATCAGGCATCAGCAGTTGATGATCACGTTCAAGCTCGGGGATCGCGCGAAGCCAGTGCATCCAGGACCCGCCCCCGCCATGGACGAGCAGAAGCGGCGGCCCGCTTCCAGCGAGATGCCACACGACGCGGCCGCACCCGGACGCAATCTCCCAGCGTTCGATGCCCGTCTCGTGCAGCGCCTTCATGCCCCGCCGGCCCGGGCAAGCAGGGCAGGCAGAATACCGCCCTGCCGGATCATCTCGAGTTCGGCGTCCGCCATAACATCCAGGCTGGCGTTGAAACGGGCGTCGTGGCCTCCGTTTCGGCGCAGATCGAGCCTTACCGGCGCGCGCACAGCCAGCCCCTCGGGCAGCTCGATGTCGATCAGATCGCCATGCTCAAGGGTGAAGTCGTGACGGGTCGTTCCCTCGGTCAGCACGATCGGCAGCACTCCCATGCCAACGAGATTGGAGCGGTGGATACGCTCGAAGCTTTCCGCGATCACCGCCTTCACCCCCAGAAGGCGCAGCCCCTTCGCAGCCCAATCGCGCGAGGAGCCGGCGCCATAGTTCCGCCCGGCGACGATCACCAGCGGCGTGCCGGTCGTGGCATAGGCTTCGGCCGCCTCGAATACGCTCGCCACCCCGCCGGCAGGGACCAAAGCGAGATTGCCCCGCTGGCCGGAAACGAGTTCGTTCTGAAGCAGCGGGTTATCGAACATGCCCCGATGACAGATGTCGGAGTTACCGCGCCGGGCGCCGTAATTCCCGAGTCGCCCCGGATCGGCCCCCGCGGCGATCAGCGCCCGGCCCGCCGGGCTGTCGGGGCGTATCGCACCATTGGGCGAGATGTGGTCCGTAGTAATCGAATCGCCAAGGAGCAGCAGCACCCGCGCATTCCTCAGCGGCTTCGCCAGATCGAGTGCCGGACCAAGTCCGGGAAAGGGGGACGGGCGAATGAACAGGCTCTTTTCGTCCCAGGGGAATCGCAGCCCGCCGGGCGCGTCGAGTGCCTCCCATTCCTCGGTCGTCCCCATGCCCCCGGCATAGGATCGCCGGTATCCTTCGGCATTGACGAAGCGGCGGACATGGTCGGCTATCTCCTCCGGCTCCGGCCAGATGTCGGCCAGATGAACGGGCCGCCCGTCGGCGCCGGTGCCGAGCGGCGCGGCACCAAGATCGAGCGAGACCGTCCCCGCGAGCGCAGCCGCGACCACCAGGGGCGGAGAGGCAAGATAGGCGCCGGCGATCAGCGGATGGATCCGGCCCTCAAAGTTGCGGTTGCCTGACAAAACGGCGACCGTGCACAGATCGCGCTCTTCGATGGCTCGCGTCACCTCCGGCCCGAGCGGCCCGGAGTTGCCGTTGCATGTTCCACATCCATAGCCGACGAGATTGAAGCCGAGGGTGTCAAGCGCCTCCATCAGGCCCGCTGCGGCGAGATAGTCGGTAACCGCGCGCGATCCGGGCGCGAGGGAGGTCTTGACCCACGGTTTCGTCCGCAGCCCCGCATCGACGGCGTTCCGGGCGAGGAGCCCCGCCGCCATCATGATTTCCGGGTTCGAGGTGTTGGTGCAGCTGGTGATCGCGGCAATCACGACCGCGCCGTGATCCGGCCCATCGCCGATTCCGGGCGATGGGCCCGGCCCGCGCAGCTCGGCAAGGCGCCTGGCGAACGAGGGTGGCACAGCCGCGAGGGACAGCCGCTCCTCGGGCCTCACAGGTCCCGACATCGAGGGCTCGACGGTGCCCAGATCGAACACATGCTCCTCGTCGAAGGAGAGGTGCGGGCTGACACCCGGATCCTGCCAAAGCCCCTGCGCCCGTGCCACTGCCTCGACCAAGCGAAGATGGCCCTCGTCGCGCCCGGTCATCCGCAGATATTCGACGGTCATTCGGTCGATCGGGAACCAAGCGCAGGTGGCGCCGTATTCGGGCGCCATATTGGCAATGGTAGCCCGGTCTGCGAGGCTGAGATCGGCGACCCCCTCGCCATGGAACTCCACGAAGGCGCCGACTACACCCACCCCGCGCAGGAACTCAGTCATGTGCAGGACGAGGTCGGTCGCGTTGCTGCCGCGCGGTAGCGCCCCTGCCAGGCGGACGCCGACGACAAGCGGCGGCGCAAAGACCAACGGCACGCCAAGGATTGCCATCTCGGCCTCGATCCCGCCTACCCCCCAGCCGAGGATGCCAAGGGCGTTAACCATGGTTGTGTGGCTGTCAGTGCCGATCATGGTGTCGGGTCGCGCGATACCGGCGCCGGGTCCGTGCAGGGCCACGACATGGCTCAGCCACTCCAGGTTGACCTGGTGCATGATCCCGCGTCCCGGCGGGATTACCCGCATGTTGCCGAAGGCGCGGTCGCACCACTTGATGAACTGGAACCGTTCGCGGTTGCGCTCCATCTCTAACCTGCGGTTCAGCGCAAGCGCTTCGGAATTGCCCGAGAAGAACACGGTGAGCGAATGATCGACCACGAAATCGACAGGAATGGCGGCGTCTGGCCAGGCCGAGTTGCCCCTCGTCTCAGCCGCTGTCCCCGCCACCGCGTCGCGCATCGAGGCCATGTCGGCAATCAGCGGCACACCCATGAAATCCTGCAGCAGCGCGCGTTGTGGCGCGAACGTGATCGGGGTCGCTGAATCGCGGGTAATCAGCGCCTCGATCTGCGTGCGGGCCTGGTCGAGCGGCAGGCGATAGAGGATGTCTTCGGCGAGGACGCGCAGCGAGCGCGGCTGCTCCTCGATACAAGGGATCCCTGCCGCGTCGAAGTCGAGGCAGGATGGCAGGCCCGGCGCGGCGGGACGCAGAAGATCCGGATTGGCACAGGAGGCCGTCGAGACGTGATGCCTCATCTGGCGGCGATTGTTCGAGATGCGCGCATTGGGATGCATGTCTGTCACCGCTCAGAGAAGGGCAAGAACGCCCGTGACGCGCTCATTCATTGCGAGTTCGGCGGTCATGCCGTTTCGCCCCTCCATTGCCGCCGCCCGCGCGGGCGGCGGCAATGGAGGGATCGGCGCGGACCCGCCTCATCGTGAGCGCATAGATGGGTAGCGCGAGAAGGTTGCCGCCAAGTCCGCGCGCCACCTGATAGACTGCAACGAGGGCCGCATCTGCGGCTACCACCTGCGCGGTCAGCACCATCTCCGCTGTGCCGCCGGTTGCGGAGGCCAGTAACATCAACGCCGGGTCGAGATCGAGTGCTGCGGCTAAGGCCAAACCCACAATCGCCATAATGACGCCGTTCAGGATCAGCACCACGGATCCGGCGATCAAGGCGCGTGGCAGGCGCCCTACCGTTTCGCGACGGAAACGCGTGCCGAGACTGAGGCCAAGTAGGACCTGCGCCCCAGCGAGGAGCGCTGCCGGCTCTCGCGCGGCCAGCACCCCGGACGCTGAAAGCGTCGCCACCCCGATCATCGGCCCCACGACAAAGGCGCTCGGCAATCCGAGCCGATTGCCGACGATCCCGCAAAGAAGGCCCGTCGCGAGTGCCAGCGCGAACGCGCCATCCCACGCGCCGGGCGCGCGAGCGGCATCGAAGGCTGGGTCCCCGATCCTGTAGATGATGAACGGCAGGATCAGGACCACGATGAACACGCGGGCGGCGTGCAGCGTTGCCACTGCACCGCTGTCTGCGCCCTTGGTCTGGGCGAGGTCCGCCATCTCGGAAATGCCCGCGGGCACCAATGAGAAGTAAGCCGTGCGGCGATCCAGCCCGCTTGCCCGCACCAGAAGCGGCACCATGAGCCGTCCGAGAAGGATGGAGATTCCGGCGAGCAGCGGCACCAGGGCCATATGCGGGCCGATCCGCTCGAATACAGCGGCGGTCACGGTGAGACCGACCGAGACCCCGACCACGATCTGTCCGGTGCGGTAGAGGCCGCGCGGGACAGAAAGCGTTCCGGTCGAGAGGCTGATGGCCGTTGACGCAAGCGCCGCCCCGATCAGCCAGGCGAGCGGCAGGCCGAGGCGTGCCGCTGCCCAACCGCAAATGGTAGCGACCGCCGCCGAAACGACGAGGCGTACTGCCTGCATGGCCTCTGCCTCCGCTCACGTCGCAGGCTTCCGGGAAAAGAAGGGAGATAGCAGAATGATCGCCGCCATCAGCAGCAGCACGGCGGTGATCGGTTTGGTGAGCAGATAGGTAATGCTCTCGTTGCCGGTGATCAGTGCGCGGCGCAGGTTGGCCTCCATCATCTCGCCCAGAACCAGCGCCAGTACGATCGGCGCCGGGTGGATATCGGCCTTGCGCAACAGATAACCGATCACGCCGAAGACCGCCGTCACCAGCATCTCGAAGGAACTGTTCGCCGACGCATAGGCGCCAAGCATCGCGATGCTCGTGACGAGCGTCGCCACGATCGGCCGCGGCACCTGTGTCATGCGTACCCAGAGCGGGACCCCCAGAAAGCCGATCACCACCATCACCGGCAAGCCCACGAGCAGGGCAGCGAAGATCGAGTAAGGCACCTCGGGATTGTTGGCGAACAGCATGGGTCCCGGCTGCAGGCCCTGAATGGTCAGGCCGCCGATCAGCACTGCCGCGCTTGCCGAGCCGGGAATTCCCAGCGAGAGCAGGGGAGCGAGTGCGCCGGAGACCGACGCATTGTTCGCGGATTCCGCGGCTGCGACTCCCTCCGGGTTGCCCTTTCCGTAGCTTTCGCTCGTGGATGAGAGCCGCTTGGAGATACCATAGCTGATCAGCGAAGCGATCGTAGCGCCGGCGCCCGGAATGACGCCGACAAAATAGCCGATGACCGAGGAGCGCAGAATCGTCATTCGAAAGGGCCATATATGCCGCAACGACATGTCGAGCGCCGATTTGGTTCTTGTCTGGACCGGCTTCCGATTACCCTCTTCGATCATCAGGAACACCTCAGACAGCGCGAAGAGTCCGATCAGGGCAGGAAGAAACGGGATTCCGTCGATCAGCGTAAAATGAAACACAAACCGCGTGGCGCCGCTGATCGGATCGATGCCGATAGTTATGATCGCCAAACCGAACACGAGCCCCACCAGCGATTTCAGCGTGGAACTGGTGCCGAGCACGGCGATCAGACTGAGGCCGAGCAAGGCAAGCGCAAAATACTCGGCAGGTCCGAAGGCCAGCGCCGCCGATGCCATTGCCTGCGCCGTGGCAACGAGGAAGACGATGCTGATCAGCGCTCCCACAGTGGACGCCATGATCGAAATGTTCAGCGCCTTGCCGGCTTCGCCCCGCTGGGTCATCGCGAAGCCGTCGAAGGCAGTCACAGCGGAAGCGGGCTGACCCGGAGCGTTCACAAGGATCGCGGGAATGGCGCCGCCATAGTCGGAGGCCATGTAGATCGTGACCAGCATCACGATGGCCGCAATCGGGTCCATCCCGAAGGTGAACGGAATGAGAAGCGCCATGCCGATTGATGAGGTCAGGCCCGGCATGGCCCCGACCACATAGCCGACGAGGATGCCCGTCCCGATGCCGATAAGGCCGCTCATGGTGAATATAAGTGCGAACCCGTTGAGAATATTCTCGATCATGGCATGAACCTATGGCAATGGCGTGCCGAGAAGCATCTCGAACACGAAGCGAGCGAGCGCGAGCACCAAGACCAGCGCGACTAGGTAGGAGGCCCAGTTCCGGGCGCCCGCGGCCCAGATGAAGGCCGGAACCCAGACGATTGCCGTGGTGTAGTAGCCGAAGAAGTCGATCGCAGGCGGGAAGGTCAGAACCAATGCCATGGCAAGGAAGACCTGGAAAGGACGGGCCACCTCCATATCGGACGCGCAGCCGCGATTCCTGATAGCCTGCACCGCGCCGATCCCCGAGAGAACCACGAGGAGGCCGCCGGCAATCGCCGGCACCGTTCCCGGATCTATGGTCCTGCGTGGATCGTCCTCGAGCCCGAGCCCGCCGACGACGAAGGCGACACCTACCACGGCAAGGCCAGCGAAGATGATCAGGTCGTAGACATTAGCGGGGACCCCGAGCCGCGCTACGAACGGGGCTGAGGCGGGCTGCCCGGGCCTCTCACGCCCGGGCTCGGTGACATCGGGTCGCGCCTTGCGACTCATCACTGCGCCCACTGGGTCGTGAGCTCGTTCTGGGCCTCCACAAAGGCGCGGAACTCTTCGGGCGGCATGAAGCCCGGCACGAGCTCGGAATCCGCGATGTACTGTTGCAACGCCGGGGTCTCCAGCACCTTTTCCACGGCATTGCAGACGGTGGTCTGAACCTCGATCGGGGTCTCCGGCGGCATGATCACGCCGCGGAATTGCTGCCAGCTGGTATTCACGTCGAAGCCTGCCTCGGCATAGGTAGGGGAATCAGGCAGCATGTCCAGCCGCTCGTCCGCCATGACCCCGAGCACACGCAGGGTCCCGGCCTCGACATGCTGCCGTACGAGGCCCGGATAAGCGATGACGATCTGGTTGTGACCGCCCAGCGTGGCCACCACGCCGTCACCCACGCTGTTGTAGGGCACCCAGTTGATCGAATCGTCTTCGAGCCCCGCCGCCTCCATGAACATCATCCAGGCAACCTCCCCGCCCGAACTCTCTCCAAAGCCGGCGACTGACAGACTGCCCGGATTTTCCTTTGCGGCCGAGACGAGATCCCCGAGGCTTTCGAGGCTGCTGTCGGTGCGAACTGCAATCAGATAGGGGTCGAGGACCAGGCCGCAGGCCCACTCGACGGAGTCCATGTCGAACTGGCCAGTCTGCTGGAACATCCCGAGATGCGAAGCGGTAACGGAGCCGATTGTCTGCCCGTCGGGCCGGGCGCGCTGCATCTGCGCCACCTGTCGGGCACCGCTGCCGCCGGCACGGTTCTCCACCACGACGTTCACGCCGAGATCCCGCTGAAGCCCGTCGGCCATGCGTCTGGCCATCACGTCTGTCGCGCCGCCCGGCTCGACGTGAAGGATGTAGCGAATGTCGCCGTTCGGCCAATCCTGGGCCGCCGCAGGCAGCGCGAGCGCGGCCGCGCCAAGCGCGGTCAGCACCACAAAACGTGTGCTTAGCATATTGATTCCTCCCGGTTCTCCTCCATGCCCTCCCCTGCTGTACTGCTGGTCTGGACTTGCCAAGCCGGGGCTGACATGTAAGACGATAGATATGAGTGGTAGCTAACACAACAACTAATCTGCGCCGCTCGTGAAAGCGTGTGCCAGAAGGAAAGATAGGGGAGCGCAAGCGATGACGAAGATCGCGAAAGTCACGGTACGACGGCTTCATCTGCCGTTGCTTCGTCCCTATCGACTGTCCTACCGCACCTTCGAGGCGTTCGAGCCTTTTCTGGTCGAAATCGAGGATTCGGAGGGGCGGATCGGCTTTGGCGATGGCCATGTCTCGCCGGGCTCCAGCGCCGAAACCCGCGAGGGCGGATGGGCCTTCCTGACCGCTCAGGCGCGCGACGCGGTCGGCCGTGGAACGGGCGAGGCGAAGTCCGCCGTGCTTGAAGTTGCCCATCTCTCCAAGGTTGCGGCGACAAGCCTCGTGACAGCGATCGAGGTGCTCGACGATCACCCCTTGCTCTCGGCGGACGGCCCCGTGGTGCTGCCCCAGCTAGCGCCGGTGAACGCAAGCGAAGCAGATGCCATCACAGCCGAGATCGAGGCAGGCATCGAGGCCGGCTTCCTCACCTTCAAGGTCAAGGTCGGCAAGAACGTCGAGGCCGATCTCGCCCGCGTGCGGGTCATACAGGACGCCGCCTCCGGTCAGGCCACACTCCGTCTTGACGCCAATCGTGGTTTCTCGCGCGAGGAAGCAATCCGCTTCGCTCGCGGGCTCGACCCCGCCGGCATAGAGCTTTTCGAGCAGCCCTGCGACGCGGAGGACTGGGATGCCAATGCCGCCGTCGCCGCGGTTTCGCCGGTGCCGCTCATGCTCGACGAGCCGATCTCGACGCTTGCTGACATCGAACGCGCCGGAACCATTCCGGGCGTTGGCTTCTGCAAGCTCAAGCTCAAGCGATTCGTCTCTCTCGATCTGCTGCACGAGGGGCTCGAAGCAGTGCGTACGAATGGCATGGAGCCCGTGCTCGGCGATGGACTCGGCAGCGAGGTCCATTCCTGGCTTGAAGCCTGCGTGGCCCGCAGCACCATCCGCAATGCAGGCGAATTCAACGGTTTCCTCAAGCCGCGCGACCGCCTCTTTACCGAACCGCTCCGCTTCGTTGACGGAGCCATCCATCTGGACACCGAGCGGCCCCGGCTCGACCGCGCGGCGGTTGAGCGGCTGACCGCCGAGCACGTCACCTACAGCTGAGATTCAGGGAGACTGACCCATGCCTCATGAAGCGATTCTTACCGAGCTCGACCGCCGCCGCGAGGCCGCCCGTTCAATGGGTGGGGAAGAAAAGCTCGACCGCCGCCGTGAACGTGGCCAGTTGAATGCCAAGGAGCGTCTCGAAGCCCTCATCGACGAAGGCAGCTTCTACGAGACCGGGCTCCTCGGGCGCTCGGCCTTCTCGGCCCAGACTGCCGAGAAGAGCCCCCGCGATGGCAAGATCACGGGTTTCGGGAAAATCGACGGCCGCGATGTCGGCGTGGTGGTGAACGATTTCACCACCATGGGCGCCTCTACAGGTGCCACCAACTCCAAGAAAATGGGCTATATCCGCAAGACCTGCACCGAGAAGGGTCTCCCTTTCGTACATATCGGCGAATCGACCGGTGCCCGGCTTCCCGACGCAATGGGCTCGCGCGGCATGGGCACGATGCTCGGCAACGACACCACCCAGTTCCGCCGCATGCGGGACACGCCCTGGGTCGCAGCCGCCCTCGACACGTCCTTCGGCTCCTCAGCCTGGATGTGCTGCTGCGCGGACTTTGCAGTGATGAAGAAGGGTTCAATCATGTCGGTGTCGAGCCCACGCCTCGTCTCGATGGCGATTGGCGAGAAGGTCGACATGGAGGAGCTCGGCGGCTGGCGCCTCCATGCGGAGCAGACAGGACTCATCGACCACTTCGTCGATACCGACGCCGAGGCGATGGAAGCCATCCGCCGGTTCCTCTCCTACATGCCGAGCCACAATGGCGCGCTGTCCCCGACGGCCGCCGTCACCGAAGGCTCCGGTGAGGACCAGGAACGCATCCTCGACATTCTCCCCGAGACGCGCACGCGGGTCTACAACATGAAGAAGATCATTGAGGTGATCTTCGACACCGGGTCCATCTTCGAACTGAAGCCGCGCTTCGGCAAGTCTGCGGTCGTGGCGCTCGCCCGTCTCGACGGCAAGGTCGTCGGCGTCGTCGCCAACAACCCCCAGGTCGGCGGCGGCGCGCTCTCGGCCGAGGCCTGCCGCAAGATCATCGATTTCACAGTCCTCTGCGACAGCTTCAACATCCCGATCGTGCGGCTGATGGATACGCCCGGCTTCGTGGTCGGCACCGATGCCGAGCGTCGCGGCGCGCCTGGCCACATCATGAACTTCATGAACGCGACCTGCCTGACGACGGTGCCGCAGGTTACGGTAATCTGCCGCAAGGCCTATGGCCGCGCCTATGTCGCGATGGGCGGCGGCGCGCACAACGACACGATGATCGCCTGGCCGACGGCGGAGGTCTCGTTCATGGACCCAGTCTTCGCCACCAACATCGTCCACAACCGCGCGCCCGGTGACGAGGGTTTCGAGGAGGCTCTCGCCGAAATCCAGAAGGATCTGGAGATCTGGGACATGGCCACGATCTTCTCGGCTCACGACGTAATCAAGCCGCAGGAAACCCGCGAGAGCCTGATCCGCATCCTCGACATTCACCAGCAGCGGCGCACTGGCGGTATTGGCCAGCACCTGATGCGCACCTGGCCGACAAGCTACTGATGGAGAACCCGATGCTCGATACCACGCCCGAAGGAATCGTCGCCCGCGCCCGCAACGATGGACGTGCCGCCTTGGACGAAGCTGCTGGCAAGGCACTCCTCGCCGCCGTTGGCATCCGCACCCCGCGCTCTAAGGTGGTCGCTGACGCCGAGGCCGGCGCCCTCGCCACCCGCGAGATGCAGGGACCGTTCGTGGTGAAGGTGATCTCGCCTGATATCCTGCACAAATCCGATGCGGGCGGTGTCGTTCTCCGCCTCAATGACGGCGAGGCCGTGGCGGCAGCGATCCGTGACATGGCAGGAAAGCCCGCGATCGCTGCCGCCACGGTTGAGGGATGGCTGGTTGAGGAGATGGTTCCCCAAGGGCGCGAAGTGGTGTTGGGCGGACTGGACGACGCCGAATTCGGGCCGATGATCATGGTCGGCCTCGGCGGCATCTTCGTTGAACTGCTGCGCGACGTGTCCTTCCGCATCTGCCCCATCAGCCGCGACGACGCCCGCGCCATGCTGGATGAACTGAAGGGGGTCGCGCTCCTCAGAGGGGCGCGGGGCGAGCTGCCTGTGAACGAGGAGGCGCTTGTCGATGCGATGCTCGCTCTCGGGGGTGAGGACGGCCTCCTCGTCCGCTTTGCCGGGCAAATCGCGGAAGCGGATCTCAATCCGGTCATCGTTTCGCCCGAAGGTGCGGTCGCTGTGGATGCCCGCTTCATCCTGGCCGCGAACGACAGATCCCGGACTGAAGCCAGGTCTGCCGCGCCTCCCGCGCTGGACACTTTCCGGCCGCTGTTCGAGCCGAAGACCGTCGCCGTGCTTGGCGCCTCGACCAAGGACGTGCAGATCGCCAACACCTTCATCCGGCGGCTCAAGGCCTTCGGCTTCGAGGGTTCGATCTATCCGATTCACCCGCAGGCGGCCGAGATCGAGGGCTTGCCAGCCTATCCGTCTCTGGGCGAGACGCCGGAACCCGTGGACTACGCCTATGTTGCCATCGGCGCGCAGCGCATCCCGGATGCGCTCGCGGCGGGCCGCGGTCGATGCCGTATTGCCCAGGTGATCTCATCGGGCTTCGGCGAAGTCGCCGAAGGCCGCGAGCTGGAGCGCGAACTCGTCGAGAAGGCGCGCGCGGCCGGCACGCGCGTGATCGGCCCGAACTGCCTCGGAACCTATTCCCCGCGCGGCGGACTCACCTTCCCCGCCGATGCACCAAAGGAACTCGGACGGATCGGCATCGTCTCGCAATCCGGCGGGCTCAGCACTGACATCATCAAGCGCGGTCAGTGGCGTGGCCTGCGCTTCAGCGGTCTTGTTACGATGGGCAACAGCGCCGACGTCAAGCCGCACGAGCTGGTCGAATACTATTTCGACGACCCTGAGACCCGGGCGGTCGGTCTTTACATCGAGGACGTCCGCGAGGGTCGCGCCTTCTTCGAACTTCTGCGCCATCATCCGGCGCCGAAGCCGGTGGTCATTCTTAAGGGCGGGCGCACCGCCCTTGGGCGGATGGCGGCGGCTTCGCACACCGGGGCCCTTGCCGGCGACAACCGCGCCTGGGAGGCAATGGCCACCCAGCTGCCGGTCGCCCTCGTCTCCTCGGTCGATGCCTTTATCGACGCACTTCTTGCACTTCAGCACTTCACCCTCCGACCTGAAAAGCCGACACGATCTGTCGTTCTTTTCGGAAATGGCGGCGGGGCAAGCGTTCTCGGAACCGATGCCTTCGCCGATCACGAGCTCGTCGTGCAGCCCTTCGTGGGCGAAGCCCTCGCTCGCCTTGAAGCGATGGGCCTGCCGCCCGGCACCAGCGTGCTCAACCCGGTGGACACGCCGGTCCGCACGCTGCAGGAAAAGGACGGCCTCATCGCGGGGGAGATACTCGATACCGTCCTCCGGCACGCGCGGCCGGATGCGGTGGCGATCCACCTCAATCTCGCCGCATTTGTCGGTCGCGGCACGGTTGATCCGATCGGGAATCTTTTCTCGATGATCGAGGAAGCCGCCCGCAAGCACCCAGGCACCTCGCATATGGCGCTCGCGATGCGCAGTGACGGTTCGCCGGAACTGGACGAAACCCGCCGCGTCTATCGCGCGCGCGCTGCCGCGATCGACCTGCCGATCTTCGACGAGATCCCGGCTATGGCGCAAGCCCTTGCCGTGGTTGGCCGTCTGGAGCAGCGGTTCGCCTCCCTCGGGAGGCGTCGCAGACGGGCGTGACCGGGGGTTGCCCCCTCTGGAGGACTTCAGGCGTGGTCCTCGTCCTTCGCGGGGCGAGGATCTGCTCTTTTGAACTCAGAGCCCTGTCTTCAGCCGGAACGATTCGGCCTGCTCAGGTGTGAAGCAAGCAAGGCGGAGGTCGCGCAGATAGGGACCGAAGGCTTCGTCGATCTCGGCGCCGAACCGCTGGAAGATCTCGGCCATGTAATAATCATGGCGGATCAGCGACTCGGCCATGTTCACGATGGGTTTGTTGCGGGTATGAACTGCCTGCGCCTCGCCCGAGAACCGCGCCGTGACCATCTCTTCGTGATCGGCCGCGACCGTGAACAGGTTGTCGGTACTTCCCATCCGCACGCCATTTCCTTCGTGGATGAAGGTCCGGCACCTTGGCCCGAAGGTAAAGCGCTCTGCGTCGGGCCCGAACACCACGATCAGCATTTCCAACCCGCGCTTGCCGGCGGCGGTCAGGCTCTCGATGTGGCGTGCCAGGATGTCGTCAGGCGCCTTGATCATCAATATCTCGTGAGCGTTCTCGATCAGCCTGTCTATCTTTTCGTGGACGGTCCTCTCGCCGGTCAACGACCAGACGAGCTGGTCATCCTCCGTCACTGTCAGCTTCGAGAGCCTTGCGCTCACATCGTCGCAAATCGCGCTGGTCTGTCGAGCGATAGAGCCGAGCAGGTCCTTCGCAGGCGCTGCGGCATACCGCACCGGTGTCTCGCTCACCGCCAAGACAGCGCCTTTCTGGGCGAGGCTTTCAAGCGCGTTGTAAGCATTGGGCCGGGGGACGCCTGTGCGCTTTGACAGCTCGTAAGCAGTCTCGGGCTCACCTTGGCGCAGCAGCTCTATGTATATGCGCGCCTCGTAATCAGTGAAACCGAGGCGCCGTAGGTCCGAAACGAGATCGTCGGGTATTCCTCCGTCCTTAAGCGCGAGTTTGCCGACCATCCTGCCACCTGTATTCAAAACTCTACCTAGTTTAGCTGCGTTACCTGCCAGCGCACGCGGTCTGGCAGGCTGCCGCAAGAACCAGACCTCAGCGTCTGACGCCGGGTATCCGCCAAAGCGCCGAAACCGCGAGCGCCGCTACGATCACCTTCAGAAGATCTCCAAGAAGGAACGGCAGCATGCCCTGAGCCAGAGCCGCTTCCGGCCCCGATCAACACAGCAAGCCAGGTTCCTCCGCAGAGATAGACCAGGGCGCCGCCCGCAATCGTTGCCGCAAGCGCGGCAGGTACCGTTCGACTCCGTCCGCGGTCGGCGAGTGTGCCCACCAGCCACGCAGTTGCCAGGAAGCCGACGAGATAGCCGCCCGTCGGGCCGAACAACTGCTCGATGCGCCGCCGCTTGCGAAGACTGGCAGCCCCAGCGCGCCCTGCACAAGATAAAGACCCACCGCCGCCGTGCCCATGAAAACGCCGTGCCTATGCGCGCGCCAAAGGCCAGCGCCAAGACTATCGCTCCGAAGCTCTGCATTGTCATTGGTACCGGCCACATCGGCACATGGATCCGCGCGCAAAGCGTCAGGAAGATAGATCCGGCGACCGCCAGTAACACCAGTTCGGTGCGAGAATCCGGTCTTCTGGCCAACGCGATGACCTTCGGCAGGTTGTTCATGCGCTTAGTCCGCCATGGTCACGCGCTCGGCAGTGAGTGCCTTCAGGTTTTCGTCGATGAACCCCGTATAGACATCGCCCCGCCTGAAGTTTTCGCTCTCGAGGCAGGCGATCAGGAAATCGCGGTTCGTACGGATGCCCTCGATCCGGGTCCCTTCAAGCGCGTCGATCATGGTTGCGCGGGCCGATTCCCGATCCTGACCATGGGTGATGATCTTCGCCAGCATGGGATCGTAATAGGGCGTCACCGTGTCACCCGCACGATAGCCGGTCTCGATCCGCAGCTCGGGCGTGGCTGCCGGCAGATCAAACGCTTCGAGGATGCCTGGCGAGGGCATGAACATCTTGGCGGGGTTCTCGGCATAAAGGCGGCACTCAATCGCGTGGCCATCAGATCGGACCTCCGCCTGATCGAGTCCCGTCAGTTCACCCCTCGCGAGATCGATCTGCATGGCGATCAGGTCGCGGTCTACCACCATCTCTGTAACCGGGTGCTCGACCTGAATCCGAGTGTTCATTTCCAGAAAGAAGAACTCGAAGCTGTCGGTGTCCACAATGAACTCTATGGTTCCGGCACCGCGATAGCGTGTCTCGCGGCAAAGCGACAGCGCGGCCTGGGCCATTGCGCTCCGCACTTCATCGGGCAGACCTGGCGCCGGGCTTTCTTCTATCACCTTCTGGAACCGACGCTGGAGCGAGCAATCCCGCTCGAACAGATGGACTGTTGTTCCATCGCCGAAACCGAAGACTTGGATCTCGATATGCCGCGCCCGCGGCACGAAGCGCTCAAGAAACACAGTGCCGTCGCCAAACGCCTTTGCTGCCATCGACTGCGTCGCGGCGACTGTCTGGTCCAGCGTCTCCATCGAATCGACGCGACGCATGCCAATTCCACCGCCTCCGGCCGAGGCCTTGACGAGCAGCGGAAATCCCACACGTCGTGCCTCCTCCGAGAGCCCTGCGGTGTCGCCATTTGCAAAGCGCCGGCTGCCGGGCACCACTGGCACGCCTGCGCCCTCGGCCAGTTCGCGCGCCCGTTGCTTGTCGCCCATCGCGCGCAGGGTTGCGGCGTCAGGACCGATCCAGGTCAGCCCGGCCGCCTCCACTGCTTCCGCGAATTCCGCGTTTTCGGAAAGGAAGCCATAGCCCGGATGCACGGCGTCCGCGCCCGTAGCCGTGGCTGCCTCCAATATTCGGGCGGCGTTCAGATAGCTGTCGCGTGCCGGCGCCGGTCCAATCAGTACCGCCTCGTCGGCATCGCTGACATGGGCTGAGGTGCTGTCGGCCTCTGAATGGACGGCTATTGTTCGTAGTCCGAGGTCCTTGGCAGAGCGGAAGATGCGACGAGCAATCTCGCCCCGGTTTGCGACCAGAAGCGTCCGCATGGCGTCAGACCTCGATCCGGGCGACAATAGTTCCCTCCGTCACTACCTCGCCCTCCGCCGTCAGAATCTCGACGAGGGTGCCCCCCTCGGGGGACGCAACCGGGATCTCCATCTTCATGGATTCGAGAATCATGATGGGATCGTCCTCGCTCAGCGACTGCCCCACCTCCGCTTCGATTTTCCAGACATTTCCCGTGATTTCAGTCTTGACATCAATGATTGGCATTTGCGGGCCCTCTGAGCGGCGGTTTGGCGATTGACGGCAGTATAGGCTCAGATCATAGTAGTTGCAATAGCAACTCCGGTCGATGGCCGAACGCCTCTACCGCTGCATGAACAGGGAGGAAGAAGGTGGCCTTAAAAAGCATTCTCGCTATCTACAGTGGGGACGCCGAGGGGTCGGGCGGACTGAGCTTGGCGATCCACATGGCCAAGAAGTATGACGCTCACTTGACCGGGATCGTGTGGCGGGGTCCGAGCTCGCTCGAACATCGCTATCAGCGCTACATGAGCAGGGAAATCCTGGACATGCTCGCCTCGCGCGACAACGAGATCGTGTCAGAGGTGCGGGCTGCCTTCGATGCACGGATCGCGGCGGAAGACCTGGAGCGCTACTCGAGTTTCATTGAGTTCAGAAGCAACGTTGACTTCAGCCTCGCAGCATGCGCGCGCAGTTATGACATAGCCGTGATCGGCAACCGAGCATCGGCCGCCGGGCGTGAGCACTTCGCGGTCCGCCCCGACGTGATTGCTCTGCGGAGCGGCAAGCCCGTCGTCATCGCGCCTCCCAACCACAACGTGGCTCAGATCGGCACGCGGGCGCTGGTGGCGTGGGACGGCAAGCGTGCCTCTGCCCGTGCCCTCGGCGACGCTCTCCATATCCTCGCCACGAAGAATCACGTCACAGTTCTTAGCGTCGGTGATGCGCCGCCCCTTGGGCCGCCGGGTGATGATATTGTCGCTCTGCTTGGACGTCACGGC
Organism: Paracoccus sp. Z118; assembly: GCF_019061185.1. Lineage (GTDB taxonomy): Bacteria > Pseudomonadota > Alphaproteobacteria > Rhodobacterales > Rhodobacteraceae > Paracoccus. The sequence goes on along the minus strand of NZ_JAHQZU010000033.1, from coordinate 674 downwards.
ATTCCCGCGTCTGCGATCGTTCGTCCGACAGGTTCCGGTGGGATCGCGCGGACAATTCTCGAAACCTGCTCCGAGGTAGGTGCCGGCCTCTTGATCATGGGCGCCTATGAGCACAGCAAGTTCGCCGAAGACCTGTTTGGCGGCGTGACGCGCGAGATCCTCGATTCCGTATCCATTCCGGTTCTCATGTCGCATTAGGACGGGGGCTGCCACTCTCAGCGATCCCTCTTTCCATTAAGCGTTCCTATATCGGGCGCCTCTGCTGAGGTAGGACCATGTGACTGGCACCCCCTTTTCGCGCGGTTCTGGCACGCGCTCGCCTGGACGGCACGCCAAGACCGTGGTTGCTACCCTGGCTCATGACGGCCGCCTGCGCTCACCGCCGCGCTTGCAGGAAGAAGCGGACCATCACGGCCCAGGTTTCTTGGCCGGCCGCGATGCGATGAAGAAGCCGGTGGTGGTGGCGGGGATCGACCCGGCCGACATGCGCCCGCAAGCGGGCGCCGTCCCCGCGGGGGCCGGACTGGCCGCCGGGCGCGGCGCTCCTCCCCCTCCACCCATCCTCCCGCCTCTCCACTCGCGGCGGCCCGCTTCTGCGCGATCCGTCCCGTCCCCGCTCCCTCGAGGTGTCCCTGATGGCGCTGCCCGCCCGCCTGTCCGCCTGGCTTCCCGGC
>NZ_JAHQZU010000032.1 GCF_019061185.1 Paracoccus sp. Z118 | reverse complement strand
GCGCTACGACAGATGCCCCATCGTCTTCCTGTCCGCCGTCGCTCTCGCCGCTACCGTCCTCTTCTGGCTCTGAAATCAATGAGTCTGGAGCCTAGGGCCTCGTCGCCAGGAAACCGGCCAAGTAAATCGGCAGCAAGGCCATCGACACCGGCAGCAGGATGGGTGTCGATGACAGCAGCCACTGCGCATCCACCCGCTCCAGATGGGCGAAGGTTATCACGTGTCGATGCAGGGCGTCAGCAGCACCATGGAGATGCCGAGACGGCATGGAGCGTTTCGATTCACGCCGACAGCGTGGCTTCAGAGAGGCCGCGGTCGCTGCCGACGTTGATCGCGAATGCGGCAAGTTCGTCGATGGCCGGTTCCGGCAGGCGGACGACCGTCAGCCGGCTGAGGAGGGGGGGCTGGAAGCGGACGCGTGCTGTTCGAGGTCAGCAACCAGCCCACCCATCTCATGTCGAACCGCACCTGATAACAGGGGCAGTTCCAGCGCCGCGCCGTCAGGGGCTCGAGCAGTAGCAGAAGCGCGTCGTGCGGGCTGAATGTGCTCCCGGTCGTGGAGGTGGGCGCCCGGCCTTCTCGATCTCGTCGATGACGATCAGCGGATTACCCGCCAGCGAATGGTGCACGGTCTGGATCAGCCGGCCGGGGTAGGCGCCACTCCAACCGCGCTGACTGCCAACGACCCCGAAGCTTGCATTCTCTCCGGTGGCTTCGATGACGCCGACCGGGACGTCGACAAGCGTGCCCAGGCCACGGGCCCAGTGGCTCTTGCCGATGCCGGGCCGTCGAGCAGCAGCGGCGGGAGCCGCAACCCGGGCCATCCCTCGTGGACCGAGCGGCGCATCGCACTCCAGGCCGCCGCCGTGGCGGGCGCCATCCAGGGCAACTCGGCGTGTAACTCGGCGCAATTTCATCGGCGCGATGCTCGCTGGAAATCCGGATCAGCCGAACCCGTCGGAGAGGACGTTCGGCCGGTCACGGTCTTCTTGTTTCAGATGGCCGAGACAGTGCAGCGTTGGGTCACGAAATCATAGTAAGGACCTGACATTGAACGAGATGTTCTAGATCTAGCCGTCGCGATAGCCAGCAATGACGTGTTGAATGGTCAGAAAGCTGGCTTGAATGGACACTATTCCGGTTGCCGGACAGTAGCGCGTGCCGGGCTGTCGCATCTGGAAATAGAATCCGCCCCGCTATATATAATGTTGTCACGAAGTTAATCTGTCGCTGTCGCGGCAATCTAGAAATGTCGCAGGCGGGGGCGCCGGAGCATGGCCGGGACGGGCGGAGACCTCCGCCATCGCAGCCCGGCCCGGCCATGCGGGGAAGCCGGGATCGCCGCCGCTCTGATCGCCCGGGCCGTCATTCGGCTGCATGCCGCGCCCGGTCCTCTTCGGCGGCGCGCCGCTCCTGGCGCCTTTCCGCCCAGCCCTTGTTCCCGCGCCTCGGCTTGCCGGTCGGTTCATAGCGGGTGCGCTGCTTGCCCACCGGGCCGACCTCGGGCGGTGCGGCATCCTGCTGCGCCTGGATGAAGGCCAGCACTTCGCCCAGACGCTTGTTCTCGGTGACCGAAGCGTGGGTGACGCGCTGCTGATGGTGGTCATAGGCCCGATACGGCAGGAGAATGCCTTTCCACCGGATCTCGAACCGACCATCGGCAAAGGCGTAGGTCTCGACATACTGTCCGATCGCGCTGCGGGCGTGTTCGGTATCCTCCAGGATGAACTGCTTGCGATCATAGTGAACGACGAGCTGCCTGCTCAGCTGACGCTGGTCGCGCAGGCACAGGATCCCGGACAGCCGTGACGCCGGCATGTTCAGCGGCCGGTGCAGATCATCGGACCGGGCAGGGGGGTGGGAGAAGCGCAGGTTGTGACGCGTGATGAAGCCGGGAAGGAAGGCGTTGGCGGCGGCCATGTCGCTGATGCCCGCGAGGCGCAGTTCCTTGACCAGGCGGTCCTGCAGCGTTCGATTGGCGCGCTCGACCCGGCCCTTGGCCTGCGAGGAGTTGGCGCAGAGGATCTCGATGTTGAGTTCGTTCAGCGCCCGGCCGAACTGGGTCATGCCGTGGCCACTGAGCGCCTCGGCCCGGTTCACCCGGAAAACGCTGTGCTTGTCCGAATAGAAGGCCACGGGCCGGCCGTGTTCCTGAAGGTAACCCTCCAGCGCATTGAAATAGCTGAAGGTGGTCTCCGAAGGCACGAAGCGCATCTGCATGAGCCGGCCGGTCGCATCGTCGATGAAGACCAGCAGCGTGCAGGCTGGAGCCCGATCCTCGAACCAGCGGTGCTCCGAGCCGTCGATCTGGATCAGCTCACCCAGGGCTTCGCGCCGCAGCCGCGGCTGGTGAACCCGCCGACGTTGTGCGCGGCTCTGCCACAGGCCGGCCTCCATCATCCATCGCCGCAGCGTCTCGCTGGAAATCCGGATCCCATGGCGATCCGCCAGCGTCTCGGCCGCCAGCGTCGGCCCGAAATCGGCATAGCTCTCGCGGACCACAGAGAGAATATAGTCGCGCTTCAGACTGCTGATCCGGTTGTTCGACGGCCGGCCGCGCAGACCGTGCCGGACCGCAACGGCACCGTGCTCGCGGACCTCGCGCAACAGCCGCTGGACCTGACGCAGACTCACGCCGAGCAGGTTCGCGGCCGTTCCTGATCTCATGCCGCCGTCCAGAACCTGCGCCAGCACCTCGATCCGCTGAAGCTCATGCTCGCTCATCAGCACCAGTCCCATCCGCAACCCTCACACTGAACCCCGGGCGTCAGGGTGAGCATCGGTAGTCCCTTCATGGCTGTATGAGTCTGCACCCGGTGGGCGTGGTAGCGGAATAATCCGTATTATGTCACCAATCGATCTGACACCGCAGCTTGCCTCCGGACGGCCATTGCCTTCAGATGAACCGCTCGCAACCGGACGGATCTGCCATGACTTCGCCTTGCCCTGTAGTATTCGATCTCGACGGAACCTTGGTGGACAGCGCGCCGGATATCCATGCCTCGGTGAACGCGGTGCTGCGCGACAATGGGCTGCGGACACTCACTCTGGACCGGGTCCGCAGCTTCATCGGCGGTGGCGTCGAGCTGCTCTGGGCGCAGATCGCGGCCGAGTTGGCGCTGGACCCGTCGGAGCGGCCGCGGCTGCTGGCGGCGTTCATGTCGCGTTATCATCATGCGACGCAGCTGACCCGGCTCTATGACGGTGTGCGCGAGGCTCTGGACGTCCTGTCGCAGCGCGGCCATCCGCTGGGTCTTTGCACCAACAAGCCCGGTGCGCCGACGCTGTCCGTTCTGGATCACTTCGGCCTGACGCCGTATTTCGGCGCGGTGGTCGCCGGCGACAGCCTGGCGGTGAAGAAGCCCGATCCGGCGCCGCTGCTGGCGGCGCTGAGGCAGCTCGGTGCCGACCCGGCCCATCCGCGCGGCATCTTCGTCGGCGACAGCGAATACGACGCGCATGCGGCACGGGCGGCCGGCGTGCCGCTGCTGCTGTTCATGGGCGGCTACCGGCACGAGCCGCTCTCGTCGTTGCCCCATCACGCCCAGTTCGACGATTACTCCGCCCTGCCCGCGCTGGTGGCGGAATTGGCGCTTCCTGCCTCATCTGCTTGAACGCGGCGGCGCGCTGGGGCAAGGCTGTAACAACCGATCCCCGATTCTGGAGCGCGCGATGGATCTGCGCCAACTCACCCCCAACCTGGCCGTGACGCCACAGATCTCGACGGACGATGTGGCCGATCTGGCGCGCGCCGGGTTCAAGGTTCTCATCAACAACCGCCCTGACGCGGAGGTCGGCCCGGCCGAGGATTCCACGGCAATGCGCGAAGCCGCGCAGGCGGCGGGCATGGAGTATCACCACATCCCCTTCACGCCCGGCCAGATGACCCCGGACATGGTGGACCAGTTCGCCGACGCGACCCGCGCCGGCAAGGGCCCCGCGGTCGCCTATTGCCGTTCGGGCACCCGCTCGACGACGCTCTGGGCGATGACGCAGTCCGGACGCCGGCCGGTGGACGAGATCCTGAAGATGAGCGCCGGCGCAGGATATGACCTGTCCAAGATGGCGCCGCTGCTCGGCAAGCAGCGCGGCTGATCGCACTCGCCGTCCGGCGTGAAAAAAGGAGCCCCGCGGGGGCTCCTTTCTGTTTCGAGGCACTGCCGGGATCAGCGCGCCGTTTCGCGCACGACCTCGCCGCGGGGATTCACCTCCACCGTGACCTGCTCGCCGGCGGAGTTCACCGCATCGATCAGGCTGCGCGGGCCGTCCTGCCGGATCGCGCCGGGCTCGGTGTAGCCGCCGCGCTCCAGCGCCGCCCGCGCCGCGGCCTCGTCCAGAGCCGGGGCGCGGCGCTCGTCACCGCGCCGCTCGTCGCCTTGACGATCACCGCGGCGGTCATCGCCGCGCCGCTCGCCCTTCTTGCCCTGGTGCTTGCCGTCCTTGCCCATGTCGCCCCGGCCGAAGCGTTGCAGCGTTCCGTCGGCGCTGAAGCCGGCCCGGACCGCCTGCCCGGCGGCGTCCTGTCCGCCGACCATGACGCCCTGCCGCGCCACCATGATCGCCGACACCGTCGCGATTTCGCCGAAGACGGCCGAGTCGCGGACCGCCTGCGGGACCAGCCGCTCGACGACATTCGCCGGCAGGGCCGCGCCCTTCTCGGCGCTGCGCAGCATCCGCAGCTGGCCATCCCGGTCCAGCCCGGCGACGACCGTTTCTCCGCCCGGAAGCGTGCCGCGGACGCGTTTGCCGTGCTTGTTGTCCGAGACGGTGGCGTCGGTCAGCCCCAGCTCGGCCAGCGCGGCGGGCAGCTCCCCGGCCGGGGCCTGAGCCGCATCGCCCGAAGGCGCGGTAAGCGGCGCGGGGCTGGGGGCCAGACCGGCTCCCGGCGCGGCGGGTGCCGCCGGATCGGCCGGCGCGGCGGGCGGCGCGATCGGGGCGGGCGACGGCTGCGCCGTCTGGGCTGCCGCCATCATCGGGGTCGCCAGCATCGCCATCGCCGCCAGCACGGCGGTCGAGCTTGTCAGAATCTTGCGCATCGAGATCATCCTTCTGCCTGAACGGGATGCAAGTTGCCCCCGGTTGCGAATCAGGTTCTACCCGCCGGGTTCCGAACGAAACGCCAACGGCCCGTTCAGCTTCGGTTTGGAAAGGCTCGATAGACTGACCGCCATGCCGCCGCGCCTGTTCCTCCTGCCGCTTTTCGCCGCGCTCGCCCTTGCCCTGCTCGGGCTGTCCCTGGGTGGCGGGCCCGATCGTGACCACCGGAACGGCGACCACCACCGCGCGTCCCACCGGCCGCAGCTTGCCGAACCGTTCGAGGGCGAGATCCTCGACGATCTGCCGACATTTCGCGTCGTCCCGCTGCGCAGTGCGCTGAATGCCGCGAACGGGCGCTATCGCGGGCGGGTGATCGCCGCCGAGTTGGCCCCGCCGCGCCCGGCCGAGGCTGCGAAGGGCGTGCAACTCGTTTACGCGCTGCGGATGCTGACGCCCGAACATGACCTGCTGCTGATCCGGCTGGACGCCCGCGACGCATCGTTCCTCGACGTGGCGGGGAACGATCTGGGCCGTGCCCGCCGCGCTCCGGCCCCCGCTGAAAGGAACTGACCCATGCGCTGCCTGATCGTCGAGGACGACCCGGAGCTGTCCGCCCAGCTCGTCGCCGCGATGGCGGATGCGGGCTTCGTCTGCGACACCGCCGCCGATGGCGAACGGGGCGAGTTTCTCGGCGCGACCGAGGCTTACGACGTCGCGGTCCTCGATCTCGGCCTGCCCGGCATGAACGGGATCGAGGTGCTGAGCAGCTGGCGCGCGCAGGGGATCACCCTGCCCGTCCTGATCCTGACCGCACGCGGCGACTGGAGCGACAAGGTCGCCGGTTTCCGCGCCGGGGCCGACGATTATGCCGTGAAGCCCTTCCGGCTGGACGAGGTCGTGCTGCGGGCCCAGACGCTGGTGCGCCGGGCGGCCGGTCACGCGCGGCCGGTGCTGGCGGCCGGGCCGCTGCGCTTCGACACCCAGCTTGGCGCGGCGACGCGCGACGGGGTGCCGCTGCGCCTGACGGCCTTCGAATCCCGCATCCTCGCCTATCTGATGCACCACCCGAACCGCGTCGTCAGCCGCACCGAGCTTTCCGAACATCTCTATGACGCGGATGCGGACCGCGATTTCCGTTCGCTCGAGGTCGTGATCGGGCGCCTGCGCCGCAAGATCGGCGACGGGCTGATCGAGACCCGCCGGGGCGAAGGCTACGTCCTTCACGGCGGCGCCGCCTGACATGCCGAAGCTGACGGATTCGATCCGGCTGCGGCTGCTGGCCTTGGCCGCCGTCTGGCTGACGGTGGCGCTGCTGGCCGCCTGGATCGTGATCGGCGGCGTGCTGGACCGCTTCGTGACGGGCCGCTTCGATGCCGATGCGATGGCGCTGGCCGACACGCTGATCGCCCAGACGGCGGTGGACGAGGCGGGCCGCGCCTACGTCACGGGGCCGCCCGCCGATCCCCGCTATCGGCTGCCGCTGGCGGGCTGGTTCTGGCAGGTGGATCAGGACGGCGTTCCGGTGGCGAAATCCGCATCGCTCTTCGACACGCGCCTGAGCCCGCAGGACGGCCCCGCGACCGGGGCCGAGGGGTTCGGTGCCGAGGGCGAGCCGCTGCGGGTCACCACCCGCCGCTTCACCGTGCCGGGGCTGGATTCGCCGCTGACTGTCACGGTCACGGCGCCGCAGGCCGAGATCGACGCGGCGCTCGGAAGCGTGCGCCGCCCGCTCGCCGTGTCGCTGGTGGTGCTGGGGCTGGGCCTTGCGCTGGCGACGCTGGTGCAGGTGTCGGCGGGGCTCGCCTCCCTCGGCCCGATGGGGCGCGGGATCAAGGCGGTGCGCGAAGGGCGGGCCGATCGCGTTCCCCTGCCCCGCGTGGCCGAACTGCGCCCTGCGGTGGCCGAACTGAACGCGCTGCTCGACCGGAACGCGACCGTTCTGGCCCGCTCGCGCGAGCATCTGGGCAATCTCGCGCACACGCTGAAGACGCCGATGGCCGCGCTGGCGAACACCCTGCCGCCCGATCATCCGGGCCAGGCGCTGATCGCCCGGATGGACCGCCAGATCGGCTGGCACCTGCGCCGCGCCCGCAGCGCCGCGGGGCAGAACCGGCCCGGCCTGAGAACGCCGGTCGGGCCGGTGATCGACGACATCCTGCTGGTCCTGCGCCATCCGGTGCAGGATCGCGGCCTGTCCGTCACCGTTGATTGCCAGCCGGGCGCGGGCTTCGCCGGCGACCGGCAGGATCTGGAGGAAATGTTCGGCAACCTGCTGGAAAACGCCGTGAAATGGGCGCGCAGCCGGATCAGGGTGACAACCCGCGTCACCGAAGGACAGCTGATCCTGCAGATCGCCGACGACGGGCCGGGGATGGCGGATGCGGACCACGCGCGGGCGCTCTCGCGCGGGGGGCGGCTGGACGAGACGGGCGCGGCCGGCAGCGGGCTGGGTCTGGCCATCGTCCACGACCTCAGCGCGCTGCATGGCGGCCGGCTGCGGCTGGACCGCGCGCCCGAGGGCGGGCTGCTGGCCGAACTGACCCTGCCGGCGTGAGAATCGCGGCGTGGCGGAAACCGGGCGGCGAGTTCCGATCAGGCACGCCGAACAGCGGCTGACCGCACCCATCCCGGCCCGCTGCGAGCTAAGGGATCGCTCCGTGGACTCCGCGTGATCGCCGCCTTGAACCTGGCGCACAGGGCCAAGCCAGCGGCCTAACCCCTCTCCGCGAAATAATGCCGCACCGCGTCGATGACGTGGCGGAACCTGTCGCCGCCGAGCTGCTTGCCGCCATACCAGCGCGTCACGATCACCAGATGATCGTCCAGCCCTTCGCTTTCCAGCATCCGCAGGATGATCGCCCCCGCTCCCGCCTCGCCATCGTCGGCCTTCAGCCCCTCGCCGCTGATCCGCGCGGCCCAGCTGTTATGCGTGGCCTTGGCGAAGCGCTTGGCCCGCTTCAGCTCGGCCAGCGCCGCGCCGATGTCGGCCTCGGAGGCGACCGGCCCGCCCGATACGGCGTATTTCGAGCCGCGGTCCGAGATGATGCGGTCGAAGACCGTCAGCGCCATTCCTGAAATCCCCTCTTGCGTCCGGCATCCTAGCAGGCGGAACGCCGGCATCCACCCCGCCCCCGCGCGGGTTGTGCGCCCCCTGCCTTCGGGCGATACCGCGCCCGGACATCAGACCCGGAACGCTCTCATGCTGGCCTTTCAGGACGCCCGCCTCGTCCTTCTGTCGGTGCCCAAGACCGGCACCACCGCGCTGGAAACCGCGCTGCGCCCTCACGCGCAGGTGCAGCTGACCGGCCATCCCGGCATCAAGCATATCGAACTGCGCGCCTTCCAGCGTTTCATCGCCCCGGTGCTTGACCGCATGGGCGCCCCGCGCTTCGAGACGGTCGCCGTCATCCGCGAGCCCGTGGACCGCCTGCGCAGCTGGTATCGCTACAACGCGCGCGATGCCTTCATCGGCCGCCCCGACAGCACCGCGAAGATCGGCTTCGGCACGTTCATCGAAGGCTATCTCGCCCCCGAGCAGCCCCCTTATGCCCGGATCGGCCTGCAATCCTGGTTCGTCCAGCCCCTGCCCGACCGCCCCGGCATCGACCACCTGTTCCGCTACGAGGCGATGGAGAGCCTGCTCGCCTTCCTTTCCGACCGGCTGCGAAAGCCGATCGCGCCGAAGCGGATGAACGTCTCGCCCCAAGCCGACACCACCCTCCATCCAGCGCTGGAGCGGCGGCTGCGCGACTCGCTCGCCGCCGAAATCGCATTGTGGGAAACGGCGCGGGGCTGACGCTCAGCTGTAGAGCTTGCGCGCCCGCTCCTCGAAGGCGCGGACGATGCGGTGCATGGCCTCGGTGAACACGACCCCGATCACCCGGCCGAGGATCGCGCTGCGGAACTCGAAATCGACGAAGAAATCGACCTTGCAGCCGCCGGCCGGCAGATCCGCGAAGGTCCAGCCGCTGCGCAGATACCTGAACGGGCCGTCCAGATATTCGGTGTCGATCCGCTTTTCGGCCGGATACAGCGTCACCCGGCTGCCGAAGCGTTCACGGAAGACCTTGAAGCTGATGACGAGATCCGCCTCGATGATCTCGGCCCCCTCCGTGCCGTCCGGCAGCGGCTTGCGTGACCTGATCCGGGCGGCGCTGTTCCACGGCAGGAAGTCGGGATAGCGTTCGACATCGGCGACCAGATCGTACATCTGCTGGGCGGTGTACGGCAGGGTCCGGGTTTCGGCGTGGTGGGGCAATGCACTTATCCGCTGTTTGTCGGGCCGGTTTAACAGCAGCGCGAAAGGGTCCACAACATGCACTGGCTGCTCCGCGCGGTTCGCTGGGTCCGCAACCCCCCTTCGCCGCAGATGGTCAGGATGCTGGTCGCGGTGTTCCTGATCGCCCTTGCCATCGCCACGATCGAGTGGATGGGCTGGTGGCCGGAATGGGCCACGCAGGAGCGGATGCGGCGGCAGGGGCCGCTGCGGTGAACTGAAGCCCGCGCCCTGCCAGACTGCCGCAGATCGGCGGCAAGGGGGTGCAATGAGCATCGGGATCAGACCCGCACGGGAACAGGACGCACCTGCCATCCTCGCGCTGGTGCGCAGCGAACGGATGCGGCCCACCGGGCTCGACTGGCGGCGCTTTCATCTCGCCGTGGAAACGGGCGCGATCATCGGGGCGGTTCAGCTTCGCCCCAAAGGGCCGGAACTCGCCTCGCTGGTGGTCCGCGCGGATCGCCGCTGCCGGGGGATCGGGGCGGCGCTCATCCTATCGCGGCTCGCCGGCGTGACCGCCCCGGTGTTCCTCGTCGCCCCACGCGAGTTGTCGGGGTTCTACCGCCGACGCGGCTTCGCGCCCTGCCAGCCCTCCGCCGCGCCCTGCCCGGTCGCGATCGACTGGGCGCTGGGGCAGTCGCTGGGAACATTCCTGTCGCTCGCGAAACGAAGCCGGCCGCGCCGGATGATCGTCATGGTTCGCGCGCGAGCCGCCAGCCCGGCCCCTAGAGCCCCGCTTCCCTGAACGTGTTGCACATCGCCAGATCGCCGCTGTCCATCCCGCGGGAAAGCCAGCCGCTGCGCTCCTCGGCCGAGCCGTGCGTGAAGCTGTCGGGCATCGGCGTGCGCCCCGCACTGCGCTGGAGCATGTCGTCGCCCACCGCGCGGGCGGCATTGATCGCCTCATCGATGTCGCCCGGCTCGATGCTGCCGAAGCGCTGGCTGGCGTGGCGCGCCCAGATCCCCGCGAGGCAGTCGGCCTGAAGTTCGGTCAGCACCGACAGGCGGTTGGATTCGGCCTGCCCCACCTGCCCGCGGACCCGGTTGACCTCGCCCAGAACGCCGAGCTGGTTCTGCACATGGTGCCCGACCTCGTGCGCGATCACATAGGCGGCGGCGAAATCGCCGCCCGCGCCCATGCGCTGCGCCATCACGTCGAAGAATGAGGTGTCCAGATACAGCCGCTCGTCGCCGGGGCAGTAGAACGGCCCCATCGCCGAAGACGCCCCGCCGCAGGCCGACTGCACCGCGCCCGAGAACAGCACCAGCGTCGGGTCGCGATAGGCGACGCCCGCCTGTTCCGGCAGCACGTCGCCCCAGACCTCCTCGGTGTCCGCAAGCACGACCGAGACGAACTGCCCGATCTCGCGCTCTGCCTGCGTCAGCTCGCGTTCTTCGCCGGGCATGGCGCGCTGGGTCTGTTCGACCACCGGCGAGATGTCCACGCCGAAGAAATAGCCGACCGCCAGCACGACCAGCGTGCCGACGATGCCGAGGCCCCCTGCCCCGCCGACGCCCATGCCGCGCCGATCATCTATGTTGCTGCTGCCGCGCCGGCCCCGCCACTCCATGCTGCTCATCCCCCTGCTTCTCGACTTGCTCCACAACGCGGTGGGGGGACGGGCAGGTTCCACGAAGGTAACGATTTCGCGGGCTTGACCTGCGGGGCGCCCCGGACGATCCAAGACCGGTCGGCCGGCTGGGGTCGGCTGGCAAGGAAGGGCCCTGCATGTTCGACTGGATACTGTCGGTGATCGAGGGCTGGGGCTATCCCGGCGTGTTCGCCCTGATGCTGCTGGAGAACGTGTTCCCGCCGATCCCGTCCGAGGTCATCATGCCGCTTGCCGGTTATCTGACCGCGACCGGCGCCCTGTCCTTCATCCCGACCGTGCTGGCCGGGACCGCGGGTTCGGTCGTGGGCACGCTGCTGTGGTTCTGGCTGGGGCGGGCGCTGGGGTCCGAGCGGCTGAAACGCTGGGCCGCGCGCTATGGGCGCTGGATGACCGTCTCGCCCTCCGACATCGAGACGGCCGAGGGCTGGTTCCGCCGCCATGGCGGGGCGGCCGTGTTCCTCGGCCGGATGGTTCCTGCCGTGCGGACGCTGATCTCGGTGCCAGCCGGGATCGCGCGCATGCCGATGCGGAAGTTCCTCGCCTACACCATCGCCGGAAGCCTGCTCTGGACGCTGCTGCTGGCCGGGGCCGGGCTGCTGCTGGAAAACCAGTATCACCGTGTCGCGGATGTGATCGACCCGATCTCGTCTTTCGTGGTGGTCGCGGTCATCGCCATCTATCTCTACCGCGTCGTGACGTGGAAGCCGCACTGAGGGCAGGTCGAGGATGAACGGATTGGACAGGCGGTGGACCGCCGCGCTGGCGGGGCTCGGCTCGGCGCTGCTGCTGCTCGGCGCACTCGGGTTTCAGGCGGTGGGCTATGCCCCCTGCGAGATGTGCATCTGGCAGCGCTGGCCGCATCTGGCCGCACCCATCGTCGCCGCCCTGATCGTCGCTGCCGGCTGGAGCCGCTGGCTCGCCGCACTTGGGCTGATCGCGGCGCTGGCGGCGACTGGCCTCGCCGCGTGGCACGCCGGCATCGAATGGGGCTGGTGGCAGGGAGTCACCGCCTGCACTGGCGGCGTCGGCGATCTGACCTCGCTGTCCACCGCCGACCTGATGGCCCGGCTGAACGCGGCGCCGGTCGTGCGCTGCGACGAACCGGCCTGGGTGTTCCTCGGGATTTCGATGGCGGGCTGGAACGCCATCTTCTCGGCGCTGCTCTCGGGGGTCTGGGCGTGGTCGTTCGCACGCCCTGCCCGGCCTTGGGCGCGCTGAATTTAGCGGCGGAACGCCGCGCTTTCCGGCAGTTTCGATTGAACCCGCGGGCTGCGGGTGATAGATCGTGCCTCAACAAGACATAGAGGCACAAGCCCTTGGCGGATAACCCCGAAATTCCTGACGACGACCTTCCCGAAAATGGCGGCGAACCCGAGAATGGCGGCCGCAGCGTGATGCACCACGACGGCCCGGTGATCGACATCGCGGCCGAGATGAAGACGGCGTATCTCGACTACGCCATGTCGGTGATCGTCAGCCGCGCGATCCCGGACCTGCGCGACGGGCTCAAGCCCGTGCATCGCCGTATCCTGTTCGCGATGAACGAAACATCGAACACGTTCGACAAGCCTTATCGCAAGTCGGCTCGGCCCGTCGGCGACGTGATGGGGAAATACCACCCCCACGGCGACGCGGCGATCTATGACGCGCTGGTGCGGATGGCGCAGAGCTTTTCCATGTCGCTGCCCCTGCTCGACGGCCAGGGCAACTTCGGCAGCATGGACGGCGACAGCGCGGCGGCCATGCGCTATACCGAAGTGCGGATGGCGAAGGCGGCCAACTGGCTGCTGGCCGACATCGACAAGGACACCGTCAACTTCCAGGACAACTACGACGGCAAGGACCGCGAGCCGACGGTGCTGCCGGCGCGGTTCCCGAACATGCTGGTCAATGGCGCGGGCGGCATCGCCGTCGGCATGGCGACCAACATCCCGCCCCACAATCTGGGCGAGGTGATCGACGCGACGCTGGCGCTGATCGAGAACCCCGACCTGCCGACCGAACGCCTGCTGGAGATGGTGCCCGGCCCGGACTTCCCGACCGGCGGCATCATCCTCGGCCGTTCCGGCGTGCGGAAGGCCTATCTGGAAGGACGCGGCTCGATCATCGTGCGCGCCCGCACCCGGATCGAGGATATCCGCAACAACCGTCAGGCCATCGTGCTGGACGACGTGCCCTATCAGGTGAACAAGGCCACGCTGGTCGAGCGGATCGCCGAACTCGCCAAGGAAAAGCGGATCGAAGGCATCAGCCACGTCCAGGACGAATCCGACCGCAACGGCGTGCGGCTGGTGATCGAACTGCGCCGGGACGCGACGCCCGAGGTCGTGCTGAACCAGCTGTTCCGCTTCACCGCGATGCAGACCAGCTTCGGCGCCAACATGCTGGCGCTGAACGGCGGCCGGCCCGAGCAACTGACCCTGCGCGACTTCCTGACCAACTTCCTCACCTTCCGCGAGGAGGTCGTCGCCCGCCGCACCGCATATGAGCTGCGCCGGGCGCGCGAGCGCAGCCACATCCTCTGCGGCCTCGCCGTCGCGGTGTCGAACGTGGACGAGGTCGTGGCGACGATCCGCGCCTCGGCCGATCCGGCGGATGCGCGCGAGCGGCTGATGGCCCGCCGCTGGCCCGCGGCCGGCATCCTCGAATATCTGCGCCTGATCGACGATCCGCAGCATCCGGTGAACGACGACGGCACCTACAACCTGTCGGAAACGCAGGCCCGCGCGATCCTGGAACTGCGGCTTCAGCGCCTGACGGCGATGGGGGTGCAGGAGGTAACGGACGAGTTGAAATCGCTCGCCGATGCGATCCGCGACTATCTCGCGATCCTCGCCTCGCGCGAGCGGATCATGGGCATCATCTCGGACGAGCTGCGCGAGGTGAAGGAGCTGTTCGCCGTACCGCGCCGGACCGAGATTTCCGAATGGGAAGGCGATCTCGACGACGAGGATCTGATCGAGCGCGAGGACATGGTCGTCACCATCACCTCGGGCGGCTACATCAAGCGCACCCCGCTGGCCGAATTCCGCAGCCAGCGTCGGGGCGGCAAGGGCCTGTCGTCGATGGCGACCAAGGATGACGACGTGGTGACGACGCTGTTCGTCGCCAACACCCACACGGAACTGCTGTTCTTCACCACGGGCGGCATGGTCTATCGGCTGAAGACCTGGCGGCTGCCGCTGGGCGGGCGCACGGCCAAGGGCAAGGCGCTGGTCAACATCCTGCCGATCGACAGCGGCACATCCATCGCCGCGCTGATGCCGGTGGACGCGCCCGAGAAGGAATGGGATTCGCTCCAGACCGTGTTCGCCACCTCGGATGGCGACGTTCGGCGCAACGCGCTGTCGGATTTCACCAACGTGAAGTCGAACGGCAAGATCGCGATGAAGCTGCCCGAGGACGTGAGCCTCGTGAACGTCCGCATCGCGGATGAGAACGACGACGTGATGTTGGTGACGGCCCTCGGCCGGGCGATCCGTTTCCCCACGACCGACGTGCGCGTCTTCAAGGGCCGCGATTCCACTGGCGTCCGCGGCATCCGGCTGGCGACGGGCGACCGCGTCGTCAGCATGTCGATCATCCGCCATTTCGAGGCGAGCCCCGAGGAGCGCGCGACCTATATCCGCATGCGCCGCGCCGTCGAAGGCGCGCTGGACGACGGGGCCGAGCCCGACGAGGACGAAGCCGTGGTCGAAGCGCCGATGAGCCAGGAGCGCTATGCCGAGATGTCGGCGCACGAGGATCTGATCCTGACCGTGACCGAACGCGGTGCGGGCAAGCTGTCGTCGGCCCACGACTATCCGGTTCGCGGCCGCGGCGGGCTTGGCGTCATGGCGATGGACAAGGCCATGCGCGGCGGGCCGCTGGTGGCGAGCTTCCCGGTGATGCTGGACGATCAGGTGATGCTGGCGACCTCGACCGGCCAGTCGATCCGGGTGCCGGTGGACGGGATCAGCTTCCGCTCGCGCACCGCCGGCGGCGTGCGGGTGTTCAACACCGGCAAGGACGAGGTGGTCGTCTCGGTCGCCCGCGTGGCAGAGAACGGCGATGGCCCGGTGCAGATCGACGGCGCGGCCGAACCGGGCGGCGATACGGACGGGGCGCCGGGCAACGACACCTGATTCTGCGCGAAGGCAAGCAGAAAGGCCCCGCATCGCGGGGCCTTTTCCATTTGCGGCTGGGGCCGCGCCGCCCTGCCCCGGCTCAGCTCTGATTGGCGTCGCCGTCGTCATCCCCGCCGGTATGCTCGATCCCGCTGGACGCGAGGGCGGCGATGCGGGGATCGAGGCCCGGAGGTCCCTTCGTATCGCCCTCCTCGCCGGAGGCGCCTTCGCCGGTTCCCGCCTCGGGCCGGCGGCCCGAGATCGCCCGCGCCTGCGAAAGCGGCGCCCCGTCGTCGTCGTAGAAGTCGCGCACGGTGAACGGGATGACGATGCCTTCGCGCAGGAAGCTCTCGATGATCCGGTGGCGGATTTCCGTCGCGACCCCCAGTCCCTGGTTCACGTCCGAGATGACGGCGCGGATCTCGAAGGTCATCCCTTCGTTGGCAAAGCCGGTGAACAGCACCGAAGGTGGCGGGTTGATGAGGACGATGGGCTGGTCCTCGGCGATCTCGCGCAGGATTTCGGTCACGCGGCGCGTATCCGCCCCGTAGGCGACGTTCACGGGCACGATGATGCGGCCCTGCAGGCTGCCCTTGGTCCAGTTGATGACCGATTGCGAGATCAGGTCCGAGTTGGGAACGATGATGTTGTTCCGGTCGAAGGTCTGGATCTGCGTCGAGCGCACCGAAATGCGGCGCACATAGCCCTCGGACGTGCCGACGCGGATCCAGTCGCCGATGGTGATCGGCCGTTCGATCAGCAGAATGATGCCGCTGACGAAGTTCGACACGACGTTCTGCATCCCGAAGCCGATGCCGACCGACAGCGCACCCGCGACGATGGCGAGGCTGGACATGTCGATCCCGGCTGCGCCGATCGCCATCACGACCGCCAGCGCGATCCCGACATAGCCGAGGCCCGAGACGACGGCGTTCTGCCCACCCGCGTCGATCCGCGTCTTGGGGAGGATCGAGGTGCGGAACGCCCCCTGCACCAACCGCGTGATCCCGTAACCGGCGGCGAAGACCACCAGGAACGTCAGGATCGCGCCCGGCGACAGCCGCACGCCGCCGAGCGAGACGCCCTGCCGCAGCCGCGTCCACCACTCGCCGAGGTCCGACACCCGCGCGCCCCAGATCAGCGCGAAGACCGGCAGCGAGGCGAGCACCAGCCCGAAGCCGATCAGCACCGGCGCCAGCGCCTGCCGGCCCTTGTTCCGGTCGCGGGCCATCATGCCATACAGATCGACGATGAATTCCTGCAGCAGGATCAGCAGCCCGAGCAGCGCGATGGTGCGGATCGTCGGCCAGACGATGCCGTTGGCGAGGCTGACATAGCCGATCAGCCCGATGACGACGACGATGATGGCGATGGGGCGCGCCAATGTGCCGGCCAGCGCCGTCAGGCGGACGGCATAGCTCGGCTGGTCGCTGCCGTCGTAATCCTTCACTCGCCGCAGGATCACGCCAAGACGGAACAGCAGCACCGCCCCCAGCACGATCACCGGCATGTGGAAGACGCCCGCGCCCGCTTCCGAGAACTGCATCGGCACGATGCTTCCGCTCGGCAGGTCGTCCTGCGGGTCCCACGGCACGATGGCGCGATTGAGGATCGTGTGCACCGCCATGACCGCCGACAGCAGCCGGGCGTTGATCCGTGCGCTTGCGCGGGCGGCGTCGGGGATCTCCATCGGCGCGGGAAGCTGCGCGGGGAAGAACAGCCCCGACAGCCAGCGGCCCGCGAACAGCACGAACGCTGCCACCGGCAGCGCCATCAGCAGCGGGCGGCCCCAGTCCCCGAACAGCCCGGTCAGATCGGCGGCGCGCACCGCCAGATAGACCCCGGCGGTCGGGATCGCGATCTGCCCCAGCGAGGCGAGGAACACCACCGCGTCGCGCGAATGCTCGCTCGCCGTCGCCGACAGGCGGCGCGGCAGCCCGTCGATCCAGCGCCAGCCGTAGATGAGCAGCAGCAGCGCGGCGACGAGATATCCTGCGATGGCGGGGGCGCGGCTGCGCCACTCATCGGCCGAGATGGCGCCATAGCGGTCGGCAGTTTCCTGCCCCAGCCCGCGGGCCAGCGTGGCCGCATCGGTCGCCGCCGCGCTCCAGCTTGACGGAAGCACCGGCGAGGGCGACAGCGCCAGCAGCGCGGAGGCCTGCCGTTCGCGCTGGATCTGATCGATCGCCTGCACGATGCCCGAAGCCCGGCTCGCCGCCTCGATCGCGCGCAGGCCGGGGGCCTGGAGTTCGGACAGGATCGCGTTCAGCTCGGCCCGGCGGCTGGCGACATCCTCGGCCTCGGTCTCTCCCTCGGCGGGCGCGGGGCCGAGCGCGTTGATCTGGCCGCGCACCGTCTCGATCCGGCCCGAATTGATGTTCTGCGCGGCAAGGAAGCTCTCGCGCCACTCGATCACCTGCGAGCGCATCTCCGACAGGCGCTGGTCGCTGACCCCGCCTTCGTCCACCAACTCCTCGATCCGGCTGGCCTGCTGGTCCCAGTCGGCATAGTCGGGCGCGGCGATGCTGGTTTCCTGCGCCTGCGCCGGGGCGAGCGGCGCGAGGCCCGTCGGGGCCGCCCCGAGCTGAACGAGAAGCAGCGTCAGGCAGGCGAGGATCGCCCCCCGGATCAGGGTCATCAGCATCGGATCAGCCTTCGGTCACGTCCGGCAGGGCGGCGGCGGGGCGGTCCATCCAGCCGGGGATGGGCAGACCCTTCTCGCGCAGGAACTCGGGGTTCCACAGCTTGCTCTGGTAGCGGGTGCCGTAGTCGCACAGCACTGTGACGATGGTGTGGCCCGGTCCCATCTCCTGCGCCATGCGGATCGCGCCGGCGACGTTGATGCCGGACGAGCCGCCGAGGCACAGCCCCTCATGCTCCAGCAGATCGAACAGCACCGGCAGCGCCTCGGCGTCGGGAATGCGGCAGTTGAAGTCCGGCGTGAAGCCGTCGAGGTTGGCCGTGACCCGCCCCTGCCCGATCCCCTCGGTGATCGAGTTGCCCGGCGCGTCGAGCACCCCATCGGTGTAATAGCTGAACAGCGCCGAGCCCTCGGGATCGGCAAGCCCGATCTTCACCCCCTTGGGTTGCAGCGCCATTGCCACCCCGGCCAGCGTCCCGCCCGAGCCGACGGAGCAGATGAAGCCGTCCACCTTGCCGTCGGTCTGGTCCCAGATCTCCGGCCCGGTGCCTTCCAGATGCGCCTGCCGGTTGGCGACATTGTCGAACTGGTTGGCCCAGATGGCCCCGCCCGCCTCGGTCCGCGCCAGCGCCTCGGCCAGGCGCTGCGAATAGCGCACGTAATTGTTGGGGTTCTTGTAGGGCGCCGCCGGCACCTGCACCAGCTCGGCCCCGGCGAGCAGCAGCATGTCCTTCTTTTCCTGGCTCTGTGTTTCCGGGATCACGATGACCGAGCGGAAGCCCATCGAGTTGCCGACCAGCGCAAGCCCGATGCCGGTATTGCCCGCCGTTCCCTCGACGATCAGCCCTCCCGGCTTCAGCTCGCCCCGCGCGACGGCATCGCGGATGATGAACAGCGCGGCACGGTCCTTGACCGACTGGCCGGGGTTCATGAACTCGGCCTTCCCGAGGATCTCGCAGCCCGTCAGTTCCGAGGCCTGGCGCAGGCGGATCAGCGGCGTGTGGCCGATGGCGGCGGCGAGGTCGGGGCAGATGCGCATGGTCGGGCCTTTCGCTGATGAGTCCGGTGTCCGGTTTAGCCGCCCCTGCCCCCCGGCCACAACCATCCTGCGGCAATAGCGCGGAAGGGCGGGCTCAGGTTCCCGGCCCGCCGGCCTTCAGCCCTGCGGCGCAGCGGTCCAGCCACAGCGCGAGGATCAGCAGCGGCCCGTTGACGATGCCGCCGCTCAGCGCCAGCCGGGTCAGCTCTGCCCGATCCATGAGGATGCCGCGGATATCCTCGCCCTCCTCCGGCAGGCCGCCAATGCCGGCGCAGCCATCGGGCAGATCGGCGATGCCGACATAGCAATAGATGAACTCGGCCGCGATGCCCGGCGTGGGGTAGTGATGCAGCGCGGGGATCAGCCGGTCGATGGTCACGCCCGCCTCCTCGACAGCCTCGCGCAGCATGGTCTCCTCGGGCGTCTCGCCCGCGTCGATACGGCCCGCCACGGGTTCCAGCACGAAGGGGTCGGGGTCGTGGCGGGCGGCCGGACCGGCGCGGAACTGCTGGACCACCAGCACCCGGTCGCGCACCGGGTCCCACGGCAGCACAACCGCCGCATCGCCCGAGACGAAGACGCCCCGATCCACCGGCGCGGCCCAGCCGCCGTCATGCAGGCGATGTTGGAAGCGATGCTCCTCGACTGCGAAATATGCGGCATAGGGCTCGCTGACGGCCAGATGGCGCACCGGCGGCTCGCCCTCATGCCCGGCCGGGCGCTGCGCTCCGCGCAGGCGCGAGTCGCACCAGCCGGCGATCGTCGGCAGCCGCGCGGCGATCCTCTCGGGGCTGCGGTCGGGCGGCTGCGCGATCACATGGCGGGCGATGGCAGCGGCGAGTTCAGCGTGCCAGTCGCCCGGCCATTCGCGCACATGAAGCGAATACGGACCTTCGCTGCGCCGCGCGCCGAACACCACCTGGCCGTCGATGGTCAGGCTCGGTAGCCCGAGCACCGCCGCATGCCGCGCAAGCGCCGGCGTCGGCTGCACCCGCAGCGCGGGCGTCTGCCCTTCGCCCGCGACCAGAACCGGCCACTCCCCGGCCCGGACCCCTGCCCACCGCCCGCCCACAAGCCGTCCGGGCAGCGAAAACCCCTGCCCCTCGCCCAGCCCGAGCGCCTCGCGCAGCATCGGATGAGCCATCGGTCCGATCAGGATCACGTCGTTCATGCCCGGCACCTACCCGGCGCGGAGGCCCGCGGCCAGTGATAGCGGTCGCAGGACCCGCTCAGCAGGGTGATCTCGGCGCGCCTCTGGTCGCGACGGCGCGGAGCGCGACACGACCTTGCCGCTGTTCTTGCCGGCATGGCGGGGGATTGCGTCGGAAATGCGTGCGGCACCGGTGCCAAATCGGGAGCGGGGCCCACGCCGCAGCAGCCTCGATCCGCCTCGTGCACACCGCGCATCACCAGCTCCACGCCCTGAGAACCGGCGCACTTCGCAGAGAAACCCGAAAGGCGGCTTCCGAGGCGCCACCAGACATCCTGCATCTCGCGCCTGCCCGAAGGCTGATGCTTGCGCGGGAACTGGCCTTCGTATCATTCTTGTCCTGCTGTCCGCCCGGTGCTGAGCGCGGCACAATAGAAGAGCCTGGAATATGCCGCCTTCCGCGGACGACGGCAGTGTCCCAGCGGTTGGTGTAGGAGGCCGCGCGCGGAGCCCCGGCGTAGCGCAGCGCGCGGCCGGGCGTGCCGCTGGCGGCCATCGCCGATCTTCGGAGTAGGTTCGGGTTGCGAGACCTTGAACCGATACGGAGATGACGATGACCGACGACAGAATGATGCTGATCGAGCTGGTTGAGAAGCAGGCCGACGGC
>NZ_JAHQZU010000031.1 GCF_019061185.1 Paracoccus sp. Z118 | reverse complement strand
ATCTGCATCGGGATCGCGGCCGTGGGTCCGATCGAGCAGGCGCATGACGGGCGTGACGGTCAGCCCGTGCATGAGGATGGAGATCAGGATCACCAAGCCCGCGATGGCCCACAGTCGCTCGCCGCCTTCAACCTCCATGTGGTTCAGGCCGAAGGCCAGATAATAGATCGATCCCACGCCCCGGATCCCGAAGGAAGCAATCGTCAGCTTCTCGCTCCAGGACGCCCTGAGTCCAGCCAAGCCGATCAGCCCGGTTACGGGGCGGATGACCAGAAGGATGACCAGCGCCGCGGCGAGGTCCCGCCAAGCCAGCCCCGCCAGCAGACCCTTGGCCACGGCGCCCCCGAACAGCAGCAGAAGCACCATCATCGCCAGCCGCTCGACCTGCTCGGTGACGTCGTGCATCTCGCGGTGGAAGTCGTGGCCGCGGTGGGCTGCGCGGAAGGTCAGGGCGGTGACGAAGACCGACAGGAAACCATAGGAGTGGATGATCTCGGTCAGTCCGTAGGACACGAAGGTGGCTGAGAGCGCGATCAGCCCGTCGCCGGTCTGCGCCAGCTTGGTCTCGGCCGGGATGCGGAAGGTGAGCCAGCCGAAGGCGCGGCCGATGAGGTAGCCGCCCAAGACGCCGGCGCTGATTTCCCACAGGACGTTGTAGCTCAGCCAATTCGCGGCCCAGGGCTCTCCGGTCGCGCCGGCGAGGGCGAGCGCGATCGCCAGGTGGACGAAGGGAAAGGCCGCGCCGTCGTTCATGCCCGCTTCCGAGGTGAGGCCGAAGCGGACCTCGTCCTCCTCGCCCGTCCTGGGCGGGCCGACCTGCACGTCGGCGGCGAGGACCGGATCGGTCGGGGCCAGCGCCGCCCAGGAGCAGCGCGATCGGCCATGCAAGGCCCATCCACGTTCCGGCAAGGAGGGTGATGGCGCCAATGCTGAGGGGAAGGGTGACGAGGATCAGCCGCCAGGTGACCTGCCAGCGGCGCAGCCCGAAGACCCGGTCGAGCTTCAGCCCGGCCCCCATCAGCGCGATGATGACGACGAACTCGCTGAACCGTTCGGTGATCTCGGGATAGGCCAGCGCCGAGGGTTCCAGCCTGGCCCCCGGAAGCGAGAAGAGCGCCGCCCCCAGGCCGATGCAGACGACGGGCAATGACAGGGGCAGCCGCCGCAGCGCCAGCGGCAGCCACGCCACCAGCGCAATCAGGAAGCCCGCGCCGGTCAGGACAAGGATATACGGGTCAGGCTGAAGCAGCGGGATCATGGCACCACGCGGATCAGGGGTTAAGTCGTGCCGACAGCAGGCCTACTCAAACTGGAGGAACCTCCGTCGATGCTGATCGCCATGCATGCGTCAAGATCGGCGTTCAGCGGCCGCCGCTTTGGTGCCAGCGCGGCAGCCCGTGGCGATCCTTACACTCCCGAAATGCCGATCGTGCCGGTGCCACTTGAGCCCACGCCGCAACGCCGCCACAGCCTTCCCGGTCCAGTCCCATCTTCCTCCTTCTCGAATAGTGAGTGTGGAAGGGAAATCCGTTGCTGTCCCGACCGGTGCCGCTTTGAGGGGGGCGCAAGGAGAAGTTCAGGTTGAGGGGGTCATGTTCGAGCTGGGGCTGGGCAGCCTTCTCGCGTCACTGCCAAGCCCCTATTTTCTTGAGGTCGGTCGATCAGGCGGGGGGTGCCGCCGATCATCTCAGCGAGTCTTGGCCTTGAATACCGTGGCAGCGACGACGGAAGGAAGAG
Organism: Paracoccus sp. Z118; assembly: GCF_019061185.1. Classification (GTDB taxonomy): domain Bacteria; phylum Pseudomonadota; class Alphaproteobacteria; order Rhodobacterales; family Rhodobacteraceae; genus Paracoccus. The sequence goes on along the minus strand of NZ_JAHQZU010000031.1, from coordinate 20,476 downwards.
GCGACCACGGCCTGTAGCCCCCAATTGGCCTGTTGATTTCCACCCGGAGCTGACCCGGGTAGGCGCGTAATTTCCACTGAGAACTGACCCATGTGACCCTTCCCCAAAGCGGAGCGCGGCGGGGTAACGGAGTGATCCACACGGGACTTTTGAACATCATTCGACGCATCGCGTTTCGGGAGTAGCTGCCGATCGGGGAGATCGCACGGCGGATCGGTCTATCGCGCAACACCAATGGAAGGAGCTACAGGCCAGCTTTCAAGGTTCCGAAAGAACTCTGCGCTCTTATTAGTCAGCCTAATGAGTTCTATCGCATTTGCTCGGCTAATCGCATCCGTCTCCCTCGACTATGTTCGAGAAGCCATCACAGGAGGTGATCATGAGCCGCGCAGCGCTTCTTACCCTGGCAGCCACGGCCTGCCTTTTCGGAGCATCCATGTCCCTCGCCCAGCAATCCGATCCCCTGACCATTGCCGCGCAGGGCAGCTTTGCCATCGGCGGCACCGTCGTGCAAACCCCCGGCACGTTCCAGAACAACGCGCCCATGTCCGAGGGCCAGAGCTTTCACGGCGACCACCTTTACGCCTTCTACCAGGTGCCCGCCGATGCCCGACCCCTGCCGATCGTGATGCTGCACGGCGCCTACCAGTCGGGCCGCAGTTGGGAAACCACGCCGGACGGGCGCGAGGGGTTCCAGACCCTGTTCCTGCGCCGCGGCTTTCCCGTCTATGTCGTCGATCAGCCGCGCCGCGGGCGCGCGGGCAACAGCACGGTCGCGGCCAGCATCGAGCCCACCCCCTATGACCAGTTGTTCTTCGACCAGTTCCGCATCGGCCAATGGCCGGATTACTTCGAGGGCGTGCAGTTCGATCGCAGCCCCGAGGCGCGAGAGCAGTTCTTCCGCTCGGTCACGCCGAACACCGGCGCGTTTGACGCGGGCCTTGTCGCGGACGGCATGTCGGCGCTGATCGACCGCATCGGACCCTCGATCCTGTTCACCCACTCGCAGGGCGGGGGGCCGGGCTGGCTGACCGCGATCCGCAACGAGGACGTTCGCGGCATCGTCGCCTTCGAGCCGGGCAGCGGCTTCGTCTTTCCCGAGGGCGAGGCCCCCGAGCCCATGCCGAGCGCCGCCGGAACGCTGTCGGCCGAGACGGTTCCGCTTGAGGATTTCCAGAAGCTGACCCGGATGCCCATCGTCATCTACTACGGCGACAACATCCCGGTCGAGCCCACCACTGAGCGCGGCAAGGACAACTGGCGTGTGCGGCTGGCCATGGCGCAGCTGTGGGTCGAGGCGGTCAATCGCCACGGCGGCGACGCCACCCTGGTTCACCTGCCCGAGGTCGGGATCACGGGGAATACGCATTTCATGTTCTCGGACCTGAACAACGTCGAGATCGCCGACCAGGTGTCCGCCTTCCTGACCGACAAGAAGCTGGATTGAGAGGAGCCGGACCGGATGGCACAGGCATCGCAAAGACTGCTGGTCGTCGGCGCGACGGGCAGCATCGGCCGGCCGGTCGTGATAGCTGGGCTGGCGGAAGGATATGCCGTCCGAGCCCTGGTTCGGGACGCCCGCCGGGCCCGGCTCCCGGCCCGCGTGGAACTGGCGGTCGGCGACCTGACACGCGCGCAAACGCTGCGCGATGTGGTGGCGGATGTCGATGCCGTCGTCTTCACGCATGGCTCGAACGTCCGCCCGCCGGGGCCGGAGGCCGTGGACTATGGGGCCGTGCGGAACGTCCTGCTGGCTCTGGACGGCCAGCGGCCCCGCATTGCCCTGATGACGGCCATCAGCACCACCGACCGCAAGGGCGCGCATGACTGGAAGCGCCGGGGCGAGCGGCTGATCCGGGCCAGCGGGCTGGATCATACCATCGTCCGGCCCGGATGGTTCGACTACAACGACGCCGATCAGCGCCGCTTGGTGATGCTGCAGGGCGACAGCCGCCAGACCGGCACGCCCCGCGACGGCGTCATCGCGCGCGACCAGCTCGCCTTGGTCCTGGTGCGCAGCCTGCGGTCGGACGCGGCGCGGGGCAAGACCTTCGAGCTGGTTGCCGAACATGGGCCGGAACAACCGGACTATGATACCGTTTTCGGCCCGCTAGAGGCCGATGCACCCGGCACGCTCGACGGCGCGCGCGATACGCCGAACATGCCCCTGGCTGATGAACCGGCGCAGGTGATCGCCGATCTGGAGCGGATCCGGGCCATCTTCAAAGGCCCGGCACGGGTCTGATTTCGCAACAAGCGGAGACTTACCATGACAGAGAACATCGCCGGCAAGGTCGTCGTCATCACCGGCGCCTCCAGCGGGTTGGGCGCCGAGACCGCGCGCCACCTCGTCCGGGCCGGCGCCAAGGTCGCGATCGGCGCACGTCGACTCGACCGGCTGGAAGCCCTGGCCGCCGAACTGGGCCTTCCGAAAGAGGCGGCGTTCCAAGTGGACGTGACCGACCGTGCGCAGGTCCAGGCCTTTGTGGATGGTGCGGTCGCGATCTATGGCCGGATCGACGTGATGATCAACAATGCCGGGATCATGCCGCTTGCGCCACTGGAGATGTTGCGGCTCGACGAATGGGACCTGTGCATCGACATCAACATCAAGGGCGTGCTGTGGGGCATCGCCGCGGCGCTGCCCCATTTCCAGGCGCAGAAAAGCGGGCAGTTCATCAACGTCTCGTCCGTGGCGGGCCATACCATCAACCCCGGCGGCGCGATCTACTCTGCCACCAAGTATTCGGTGCGGGTGATTTCCGAGGCGCTGCGGCAAGAGGTCAAGCCCTACAACATCCGCACCACGATCCTGTCGCCGGGCGCGGTCGATACTGACCTTCCCGCCTCCGTCGGCGCCCCCGGCGTCAATGAGGCGATCTCGGGGTTTTACCAGGAGTATGCCATCCCCGCCGACAGCTTCGCCCGCTGCGTGCTGTTTGCGATGAGCCAGCCCGAGAATGTCGACATCAATGAGATCCTGTTCCGCCCCACCGCGCAGGCGCGGTGAGGAAAAGACAGTCTGGAGAACGCCGTGACCCCTTCCGACGACGAGAGCGGTCAACCCTCGCGCGCCCAGCAGCTGATGGGCGACATCGCCCCAAAGCTGGCGCAACTGACGGACGAGGTGCTGTTCGGCGATGTCTGGGCGCGACCCGGCCTGTCGCCGCGCGACCGCAGCCTCGCGACAATCAGCGCGCTGATCGCCCTGGCCCGTCCCGACCAGTTGCGATCCCACATCCGCCTTGGCCTTCTGAACGGTGTAACGGCCGAGGAGATCGCCGAGGTGATCACCCATCTGGCCTTCTATTCCGGCTGGCCCACCGCCGTCACCGCCGTGGGCATCGCCCGCGAGGTCTTTGCCGAGCAGAAGGAGTGACCATGGACGCCATTACCATTAAGCGGTTGGGCAGCCAGCCCGCCACAAAGGGGTCGCCCGCCTGGTTCACGGGCGAGGCCCGGGTTGAAAGCCCCTTCAAGGGAACCGGAGACGCGCGCATCGCCGGCGCCACCGTGGTCTTTACTCCGGGCGCGCGAACGGCGTGGCATACCCACCCGCTTGGCCAGACCCTGATCGTCACTGCAGGCGTCGGCCGCATCGGCCTGCGCGGCGGGCCGATACAGGAAATGCGTCCCGGCGACACCGTCTGGATCCCCGCCGGGCTGGAACACTGGCACGGCGCCAGCCCCCATTTCAGCATGACCCATATCGCCTTTTCCGAGGCGCCGGAGGGGCGCAGCGTGGACTGGCTGGAGCAGGTTTCGGACGACGATTACAACGCAAAACAAGGATAAGCTCATGAGCGATGCAGATGACCTTCGGATCGGCCGCCGCGGCCTGATGCTGGCCGCCGGCGCCCTTGCCGCAGCCCCTCTGGCCAGCGTCGCCCAAACCCAGACTGCGCCCCAGGCCCCACCCGCCGCGCCCTCATTGGCACCGTCGCCCGGCCGCCGGATGCTCGGCTCGCTGGAGGTCTCGGCGATCGGCCTTGGGGTGCAGAACATGAGCCGCACCTACCAGCGGACCATCCCCTACCGGCACGACATGCACGCCATCATCCGCGCCGCCTTTGACAACGGCGTCACCTTCTTCGACGCCGCCGAAGGGTATGGCCCCTTCGAAGTCGAGCGCATCCTGGGCGAGGGCATCGCGCCCTTCCGTGACCAGGTGGTTATCACCAGCAAGTTCGGCTGGAACATCGACCAGGAGACCGGCGAGCGTCTGCCGGGTCTGAACAGCCGACCCGAGCATATCAAGATCGTGGTCGAAGGCATGCTGGGCCGCCTGAACACCGACCGCATCGATCTGCTCTATCAGCACCGCGTCGATCCCGCCGTGCCCATCGAGGACGTCGCGGGCGCGGTCAAGGATCTGATGGACGAAGGCAAGGTGCTGCACTGGGGCCTGTCCGAGATGGGCCTGAACACCCTGCGCCGCGCCCATGCCGCGCTGCCCGTGACCGCGTTCAGAGCGAATACTCGATGCTGTGGCGCGGCCCGGAAACCGGCGCGATCCCGGTCTGCGAGGAACTGGGCATCGGCTTCGTGCCCTGGAGCCCCTTGGGCGTGGGCTTCCTGACCGGCGCCATCGACGAAGCCACCCGCTTAGCCGAGGGCGACATTCGCGGCATCGAGGGCCGGTTTGCGCCCGAGAACCTGCCGCACAACATGGGCCTGGTGGACCTGCTGCGGACTTGGGCGGACCGCAAGGACGCCGCCCCCGGCCAGATCGCCCTGGCCTGGCTTCTGGCGCAAAAGCCGTGGATCGTGCCGATCCCCGGCACCACGCAGATGGCGCACATGCTGCAAAACACCGGGGCGGCCGGGATCACCTTTTCGGAAACCGAACTGACCAAACTGAACGACGCCGTGCGCGCTTTCGAGGTCCGGGGCGCACGCCTGCCCGACGCCGTGCAGGTCTTCTCGGATGTCGAGGCGCCGGAACGGGGCTGAACCCCTTGGACCTGGGACGGGACGGCGGCGGACACTGGCGCTGTCCCGACGTTCACCGCGAGCCAGCAAAGGACGCGTTTCATGACCAACCATCTCACGCGGCGCGAGACGCTGACGGGCGCAATCGCATCCCTGGCTGCGGCAAGCGTTGCAACCAGAGTGGCCCATGCGCAGGGCACGGGCAGTGGCCGGCTGGTCGTCTATCTCTCCCGTTCCGGCAATACCCGCGTCCTGGCGGGCGCGCTGTCGCGCCAGTTCGACGCCGACCTGTTCGAGATGCGTCCTGCGACACCTTGGCCAGCCGATTACGACCAGATGGTGGCCTGGGCCACGGACCTGCGCGAACAGGATGCCGATGTCCCGCTTGCCGAGGACGTCGATCTGGGTCGCTACCGAACAGTGTTCCTGGGCTTTCCGATCTGGGGCGGAGCGATGTCAGGCGTCATGGCTAGCTTTCTGCGCAGTCACGACCTGTCCGGCAAGACTGTCGTTCCGTTCATCACCCATGGCGGCTATGGCGAAGGCAGCGCCCTGCAGACCCTGGCCGAACTGGCAAGCGGCGCCGAGATCCTGCCGCCCTTCGTCCTGGAATGCGATCAGGAACGGAACACGCTGCGCCAGCTGGACTCCTGGACCCAGGGCCTGCCCACGGCGCTGTGACCCCTCACACCTGTTCCCGATAACGCAACGCATCGACGATCAGGGAGAACGCCGGCGAATGGTGCCTGCGCGAGGGGTAGTAGAGATGATAGCCCGGAAAGGCGGGGCACCAGTCCTCCAGCACCCGGACCAGGCGCCCCTGCGCGACCGCCCCCAGCACCTGATCCTCGGGCATATAGGCGATCCCCATTCCGGCAAGCGCCGCGCTCAACCGCAGGCCCAGGTTGTTGAAGACCAGTTGCCCTTCCACCCTGACCTTCACCTCCTGGCCGTCCTTTTCCAGATCCCAGGGGAAGATCCCGCCGTAGGTCGGCAGGCGCATGTTGATGCAGTTGTGCCGGGCCAGATCCTGCGGCACCAGGGGAATGGGCCTGTCCGCAAAATACTCGGGAGATGCGACCATTGCCATCCGCATGGGCGGCCCGATCCGCACGGCGATCATGTCGCGGGCGACCTGTTCCCCCAGCCTGACCCCGGCGTCGAATCCTTGCGCGACAATGTCGGTCAGCCCGTAGTCGACGATTAACTCGACCGTGATGTCCGGGTAGTCCCCCAGAAACCCGGCCAGGGCGGGTTGGAGGATCGAGACCGCCGCGTGCTCTCCCGCCGTGATGCGGACGGTGCCCGCAGGCTTGTCGCGCAGGTCGCTAAGCGATGCCAAGGCGGCCTCGATTTCGTCGAACTTGGGCGAAAGCGTCGCCAGCAATCGCTCGCCCGCCTCGGTCGGCGCCACGCTGCGGGTGGTCCGCGTCAGTAGCCGGATGCCGACGCGCTCCTCCAGCAACCGGATGGTCTGGCTGAGCGCCGATTGCGAGACACCCAGCTGGGCCGCGGCGCGGGTAAAGCTGCGCTCGCGGGCGATGGTCGCGAAGGTGGCAAGCGCGTTGAAGTTCTGGTTCGCCATTCATTAGCCTGCCTAATATTCCTATCCGCATTATGTCAGATAATCGTGCGGCAGGCAAAGCGTTGGTCTGCCCCCTGAAAGGTGGGCCTCCCTGCTTGCTGATGAGCGGGAGGTGGCACGTGTTCTGGCGGAGCATGACACAGAGACCGTCGACCAGACCATTCCGATGCCTGCTGGTGTCGGTCAGGCGGTGCAGCCCTGATCGCAGGAACGGATGTTCAGGGCGGCCCAGCTGGGGAAGGGCCGGGGCGTGTTTCCAGACACCTGCATCACCACTCCAGTCTTGCGCTCATCGTGCACGGAGATCAATGCACCACGTGCGAATGGCAGGTGTGAGAAAGCTGCAATGCAGCATGGAGGCCGGCACGAACGGCAGCAAAGGGCCGACATGTTGCTGTCAGCGGTGCGCCAGATACTCCGCCGAAACGAAGCCCGAGATCCCGGGCCTGTCGGTGAGCGTGACCTTGCACCAGACCTTGCCGTTATTCGTGACGCAGTTCTGCCGGGTAAGGCGCGTTCCGTCGGGCAGGCCGATTATGATCTTGTGGTTGAGGCCAGGGCCTTCGCGAAGCTTCAGAAGATCGTCCGGGCCGGCGCCCTTGACCACTGCACCAGACCCGACCGCGCATCCGGTGACGATCATGAGAGCGAGGAGAGCAGCAAGATGAGTTCGCATTATCCGACCTGTCGTTTTGCCACCACTACGACACCATCGCGCCAGATGACAGCGGGCAGGTGCCGGACGCGGGATAGCGGGTTGCCGAGGACCGGCCATCGAAAGCCCGTCGCGTAGATTGGCGTCGGGCTTTCGCCGGTGCCGAATCCCACGAGCGCAGGGCAAGCAGTTGCAACAGCGACCGGCAGCGCGCGCACGAGCATGGTGGTTGAAGCGTTCCCCCGGATCGATCAGCCGGAGAGCGCCCCCCTTCCGGGCCTCAAGATCCGTCCTTGCCTGCGCGCGAGACGGGCTTTGCGCAGGGTCCGCACACGTGCAGAATGCCCGCGCTGCCTGCACGGCCGCTGCCACCAGGGCACCTGCGACATGAGAAGCAAGGCCTCGGTCATCGCCGACCTTAACCGGCTGGGCGTCGAGCCCGGCGACCTGCTGATGCTGCACGCGTCGCTGAAAGCCATCGGGCCGGTCGAAAACGGGGCCGAGGGTATCATCGCTGCGCTTCTTGAGGTCGTCAGCCCGGCCGGCACCCTGATGGGCTATGCGTCGTGGGACCGATCGCCTTACGAGGCAACCCTGAACGGCGCACGCATGAGCGACCATGAGCGCCGCGCCTGGCCAGTCTTCGATCCGGAAACAGCCGGCACCTATCGCGGCTTCGGCCTGCTTAACCAGTTCCTCGCCGATACGCCCGGCGCGCGGCGCAGCGCACATCCCGACGCCTCCATGGTCGCGGTCGGCGCCCGCGCGCAGGAACTGACCGAGGACCATCCTCTGGGTCACGCCCTGGGGCGAGGCTCGCCGCTGGAGCGGCTGGTCTATCTCGGCGGAAAGGTCCTGCTGCTGGGCGCTCCGCTGGATGCCGTGACCGTCCTGCACTATGCCGAGGCGATCGCGGAAGTTCCCGGCAAGCGCCGGGTGACCTGCGAGATGCCGCTGCGCGGAACGGACGGCCGGACCGTCTGGGTGAAGACCGAGGAGTTCGACTCGAACGGCATTCTCGACCGCTTCGCCGTCGAGGGCGAACCCGATGCGGTAGAGACGATCGCAAGGGCCTATGTGGCATCGGGGCGCCACCGGCAGGGACGGGTGGCAGGGGCGCAATGCCATCTGTTCGACGCGCAGGACATCACGGCTTTCGGTGTGAGCTACCTTGAGCAGCACTTCGGCCACGAGCGGGTCGCGCCGGACCCGCCGCTGGGGATGCCCCGCGCGCCCGGACAAGGCGCGGACGGTCGTGAGAATGGGGACGTCCCATGATCGTGTGGCTGAACGGACCCTTCGGCGCCGGAAAGACGACACTGGCCGACAGCCTGCGGCTGCGCCGGCCGGACCTGCTGCTGTTCGACGCCGAGGAGATCGGCTTCGTCGTGAAGGCGACCGTTCCGCCTGCGCCAGGTGGCGACTATCAGGACCTGCCGATCTGGAGAACCCTGACCATCGCCGCGCTGCGCGCACATTACCGGCAGGACATCGTCGTGCCGATGACACTGGTCCGGCCCGAGTATCTGGACGAGCTTCTGGGCGGCGCCCGGCGCATCGACAATGATCTGCTCCACGTCTCTCTTCATCTCGACGCCGATCTCCTGCGCGACCGCATCGAACGTCAGGCGATGCATCCCGATCCCGTCCGCAACCGCGAGATACGCCAGTGGCGGCTGGCGCAGGTGGACCGCTGTCTGTCGGCAAGGCAGGACCTGCCGGCGGAAACCCTTGTTCTCGACAGCGGAGCACATGGTCCCGATGCCCTCGCCGATATGGTGCTCGACAGGATGAACGCCGCAAGCGGCCCTGTCTGCCGCAGCCTCGCCCCGCCCAGCGGGTAGGCGTGGGTCAACGGGCGGATGGGCAATATCGGGCGCCGAACGGGGCTGGTCCTCTCCCGCCCGCAGGACTGGCCGAGGCTGCGGGGTGCAACTTGCGCTATGTCCGGGCGAGCGGCGGATCATCTTCAAGAAGCGCGACGCGTCGGTAGCCTGAAGCTTTCCCGGCATCTCGCCGCAGACCTGAGCCCGCACAGCTCATTTCGGGAACTCTCACTCTCCCGGGGGCTGAAGTCCGGCCGTCTTCGTCACCGTCGGGAACGTGTGACGCCCTCGATGGAAGGGCGGGAAACGGGGTTGGTCACAAACTCGGGCCGGCGCCGCTCATAGAAGGTGTTGCCGCCGGTGGTCAGCACATAATGCATGTTGTTGTAGCCGGCCCGATAGCTTGCCGCGTGGAAGAACTGCGCGTTGCCGATCATCGGATGCCGCTCCCCTCCCAGCACCGAGATGGCTGCCTCGCGGGCCTGTGGGGCCGAGCGGCTGTCCATCCTGCGCGTCATCACCCCCGGGGCGAACTGGTTCTTCTGCGAGACCACGCCGCAAACCGTGTCGGGATAGTCGCGCGAGCCGACGCGGTTCATCACGACACTGCCGACCGCGACCATTCCGTCGCGGCTGGAGCGGTTGGACTCGAAATACACGGCGCGCTCCATGCACTCGAGTGCGGAGTGCCGCTTGAACATGCCGCAGCCGGACAAGGTCGCCAGTCCCGTCGCCACCAAGCCGAAGTTCCGAGCGAGGCGACGAAATCCCATAGACAGCTCTTCGATTGGGGCGTCCCTCCATCTTGGCGAATCGGGCCCCGAACGGCAAGGCGTCGGCTGTTCCGCGGTGGTGAGATGACCTTTGCGAGAAGCTCGGTGTTCGAAGTGTCCGGCATTTAGGAAGACGGTATTCGGGAGGTGCTTGATGCCGGCGTGCTGACGCTGAAAGGCGATACGCGTTTTTGCAGAGGCAAGGACAGCAGTTCTGCGCGCGCCTCTATCGCCGCGTCGAGTTCCGAATATAGTGCGAGGTGCCCGGTCAGTGCGCTGGCCGGTCTCGGGAGGCCGCGCTCCGGCGTCGCTGGTCTTCTGACCGTCCGCTATGGGCCGAAATCTCTCGTCGCATCGATCGGAACCTTTGCTAGTGCAGAGGTTCAGGTTCTGAGCGACTGTCAGGCCGCTAGGGTTCTTCAGATCGATCCTTCGCCCTTCCGGAACATGAAGGACATTTCGGCGTTCTTCCCCCTCAACGCTGGTGGTTCGCAAACCTTGGAGGGGAAGGAGCGCATGGCTCGATCCGCAACATACGACGCAGGACATAGTCAACTATCATGGATGCGGCGCGTCGAGTGGGCTGATGTGCTGCTCACGGCTGCCGCGGCGGCGGGATTGTATGTATCGATCCGGAATTATTTCGATCGGCTGAGCGGCATCCAAGGGGAACCCGGCACCCTCTTGGTGATCGTCGCCTGCGGTCTGCTTCTGTTCGGACTGGCAGTGACGGTCACGACCACGTCGCGCGGCGTGCTGGTGACCTTCCAGTGGCTGATTCTCCTGGGCGCGGTTCTGACGGCCCTTGCCGGCTGGTTCCTGATGAGCTGGACCCTGACCGTTGCGATGGTCGTGGCGACAGGCGCCCAGATCCTCCGCATCGCGCTCCCGGAGCTGACGGGCATCCGGCGTGCGGCCCGGGCTTAATGACAAGGGACAAGATAATGACATCATCCATGGCCTGCCTTTCCTTTGCCATCCTGACATTTGCCGCCGTCCTACCAGCACAGGCCCAGCAGGCTACCGAACCGACGCAGGAATGGAGCAGTTTCCACGGCAACCTGTCTGCGCAGAAGTTTTCCACCGCGACCCAGATCACCCCCGAGAACGTTCACCAGCTCGAGAAGGCCTGGGAAGTCCACACCGGCGACGTCTCGGACGGCTCGGGCGACCTGCCGCCCTCGTTCTTCAACGCGACACCCTTGTTCGTGAACGACACGATCTATGTCAGCACGCCCTTCTACCGCATCCTCGCGCTTGATCCGGGCAACGGACACGTCCGCTGGTCCTATGACAGCCAGTCCCGGCTCGAGGCGCTGACCCAGCCGGGGCTCAAGACCCGCGGCGTCGCCTATTGGGAAGCGGCCGAGCAGATCCCCGGCAGGGCCTGCGAAAAGCGCGTCTATCTGGGCACGATGGATGCGAACCTGCACGCGGTCGATGCCGATACCGGTCAGCCCTGCGCGGACTTCGGCAACGGCGGCGTCGTCAACATCAACCAGTGGAACACCAGCAACGACGTCTGGCCTCTGTCGGTGCTGCAGCCGCCGACCGTCTCGGGCGACCAGCTGTTCGTCGGCTGGGCGGGCTGGGACTGGCAGTATTCAAAGGCCCCTCCGGGCACCGTCTTCGCGCTGGACGCCCGCACCGGGGAACTGAACTGGGACCTGAACTTCCTTCCGGAAGAGATGCGCACGAAATCGGGCACGGCCAACGTCTGGACCGCCATGTCCGTCGATGAGGAGCGCGGCATTCTTTATATGCCCGTATCCTCCCCCAGCCCGAACTACTGGGGCGGCAACCGGACCGAGCCGGCGCCGATGGCGACCTCGATCACCGCGGCGGACGTGGAAACGGGCGAGGTGCTGTGGTCCTATCAGCTGGTCGCCCATGACATATGGGACTACGACACCAACGCTGCGCCGACGCTGGTGGACCTGACCATCGACGGGCAGGAGGTGCCGGCGCTGATCCAGACGACCAAGATGGGGATGCTGTTCGTCCTGAACCGCGAAACCGGCGAGCCGATCTATCCCGTCGAGGAGCGTCCCGTCTCGCAGACCGGCGCCGTCGAGGGGGAGGTGCTGGCGCCGACGCAGAAGTTCTCGCTGGCCATTCCGCCCATGAACGATCCCTTCGAATGGCCGGGACTGTGGTGGCTGGGGCAGGCAACCTCGCTGGGGGGCTGCGGCCGGAAGATCGAGAACACGCGTTACAAAGGGCTCTACACCCCGCCGACCGACGAGGGCCAGGGCACGCTGTTCTATCCCGCCACCTCGGGCGGGATGCAGTGGGGCGGCGGTGCGGTCGACCCGCGCACGGGTCTCTATATCATCAACACCTCGCGCGTGGTCGAGACGCTGAGGATGATCCCTCGACAGGAATACGACACTCTGATCCAGGGGCGCGAGGAAGGCAGCGCCTCTGAGGTCGGGCTTTATCCGCAGCTTGGCGCGCCTTACGGGTTCGAGCTGGCGGTGCTGCGCAACTGGCTGGGCATTCCCTGCTGGAAGCCGCCCTATGGCACCATCGCTGCCTATGATCTGACCACGGGCGAGCAGGTCTGGAACGTGCCCTTCGGCATGTCGCAATACTGGGGCTTCTACGGGATGCGCGACTGGGGCTCGCCGAACATCGGCGGCCCGGTGCTGACCGCAAGCGGCGTGATCTTCATCGGCGCGTCCATGGACTCCCGCGTCCGCGCGCTGTCCGCCGAGACAGGAGAGGAACTTTGGTCGGCGATCGTGGATGCGCCCGTGAATTCGATCCCCGCGGTCTATACTTGGCAGGGCAGGCAATACGTGTTGTTCACGGCCGGCGGAAACCAGATCCTCGCGCCGCGCGTCAGCGACCAGATCGTCGCCTATGCCCTGCCCGAGTGAGCGGGGCGCCTGGCTTCGGGGAGAAACGGGCGCGCGGATCATCGAGGAAGAGCGCAGAGGCAAATTTCTTGAAGCGGGTCCTGATCGCGACGACCCTGCCTGTTCTGGGAAGTGCCGCCGTCGATCTTTGCGCAGCAACCGGAGCCACGGCAGCGCCAAGTGCGGTGCGGCGCTGAGCCCGATCGGCAGCAAGGGCCGATCAGTTCAGCCCACGTTGGTCGGCTGGTGCTCACATTCGCTGCTCTCCGCCGTGTCCATGATCAGGTCCAAGATCGTGTCGTTCTTGCCCTTGATCACGTTGCCTGTCAGGACAAAGTCGGCGCCCCACTCGGCAACTTCCCACAATGCCCCGAGCGCAATGCCTACGGATGCCAGCAGGAACGTGGCCACAAGACCGCGGCCCTTGCGGGGATGCAGGCGAGGGGCGAGGACGAACAGCCCAAGCCAGAAGGTGATCGCAAGGATCGTGCCGCCATGCAGCACGCGATCAAACCACCAGAAGCGCTGGTAAAGGTCCAGGGCATATCCGGCGACATTGGCAAGAAGTGTCAGGGCGGCCAGCGCCCAAGCCAAAGCACGGCCTCGAGCGGCCGGTTTCAGCACGTGTTCCGCGGCATGATGACTGTTCATGATGAGGCGTCTCGCTGACCACGGGCATCCGAGGCCGGTCGCTTCACGTGGCGAAGCGCGTCGCCCGCCCCGCTGTCCGGCGCATCCAGAACGCTGAACGACCCATCCGTTTCGAGCACCACGGCAAAAACCGAGGAAAGCTCGGCCTTGCCGCTCGCGCGCATAGTGGCCAGGACCTCCTCTACGGTGACCCGCTCGCGCCGGAGCATGTCTGGCAGCAGAGCGCCACGATAGACCAAAAGAGCTGGTTCGGACTTGATCAAGTTCTGAAAGCGCCTTGAGCGCACAGATAGGGACGTGATGGCGAGCTGAAGAACACACAGCAACGCGAAGGCGAGGATCGCTTCCGATACTGAAACGTCGCTGCTCAGCACCGCCGAGGCCAAGGTCGAGCCCAAGGCGACCGTGACCACGAAGTCGAACGCGTTCATCTTGGACAGGGTGCGTTTGCCAGTGATGCGCAGGATCAGCACCAGGCCGGTGTAGGCGCACAGGCCGACCACCAGGATGCGCAAGAGGTCGGACCAACCATCAAAAAACATGAAGTGCTCCCTGCGGACTGCCGCCTGTCCACCCGTCAGGTCCAGCCTTGTCGCTGATCAGCACGAGCATGGGGGCTTGCTTCTGAGGTTCTTTCGTCGGCATTCGTGGTTTCCTGAACTGTGTCTTGGTTCCTGATTGTCACTCTGCAGCTTGCTGAGAGAGGCAGTCCCGAGGTTCGACACGCCCGCATCGGATGGTAGGCACGGCAGCAAGGCTTCATGGTGCCGGCAGGAGCCTATTCCTCGTCCTTGATGTTGATGGTGTAGTCCTCCGTAAAGGGCCGGCTGATGAGCAGTAGGGCAAGCAGCACAAGGGTGAGGATCCCAGTCAGCCACAGAAAGCCCAGCCCACAGATCAATCCGATCGCCCCTGCCGCCCAGATCGAGGCCGCTGATCCGGCGCCATGGACGGTCTTGTCTTCCCGGAACAGGGCACCAACCCCGATGAAGCCGATGCCGCTCATAACGCCACCGAGCACCCTGCCAGGGTCGATGGAGATCGTCTCGTCATCTGTTCCGTAGGCGAACTGATGCCCACCGACAGGGCACAAGAGGCGACAGAGATAATGACAAAAGGACGGAAGTCGATCGGCTTTCTGCGGAGAAATCGCTCAATTCCCAGCGCAAGCGACAGGATCAGCGCTCCTCCGAGCCGTAGCGCTACCTCGGGCCATGTATGGTAAGCGGGATGGAGCGCACCGAAGTCCATGGCCGCAGAACGCCCTGTTAAACCCCGGGTTCCGCCCGTGATGGCCCAGAAGACTGCGAACTCCGTCGCTCCTGCGCGCCCTTGGCTTTCCTATGCTCTTCACCGGCTTGTGAGTCCGAGGCAATGCTGCGGTCACGCTCACTCCTGAGTTTACACCTTCTGCGTCACGAAGTCTGAGGGGGAAAGGCGATGGATGAAGGCTAATGCACCTCAGCGAGAGCGGCATGGCATGCCTCGGCGGATCGCGTGCATGCCTCGGCGCAGATCTCGCAATGCTTGTGCTCTCCGGCGTGTCGCTCGCATTGCTGTCCGCACGCGTGACAAGCTTGCGCGCAAGCCTGGATGGCAGCGCATCGAACTTCGATGTTGGTCCCCGTGGGTCGCGACGCCATGGCGCCGGTTGCTGCACAAAGGTCGGCACAGTCGAGGTTCAGCCGGATGCACTGCCGCATCTGGGCGACCATCTCCTCTGCGAGGCAAGCATCCGCGCAAGCCGTGCAGGTCTGAGCGCAACTATAGCATTCCTCGATGCACTGCAGCAGCTTGTCGACCGTGCTTCCCTTCACGCCGGGATGGGTGTTGATCATCTCGCGAACCTGCATGGCTCTCCTCCTTGGACGTTGCCAAGAACACGGAAAACCTGCTTTTCGACGGTAGGGTTCCGTTGCTTCGTCTGTTCGCTTCCAGTCAGAGGCGGCAGAGCACTCCTGCCGGAACCCGGATTGCCCTGCGGCAACCCACTTCGTCTCAACCGTGCTGCCTGGCACATGGCCGCTGATGCACAAGGAACGCTTTCGTTCTCGCAAGACTTAGCCTGATCGAGAGGGCAGCGTGACGGACATGGAAGGACCGGACTGATGCAGAATTGGATGACGCGACTTGGCCTCAGGGGTGACCCCGCGATCTTCTTCGTTTCCGCCGGCCTCTCTGTGCTGTTCGTCATACTTCTGGTCGCAATGCCTGAGACGATCGGCGAGGCGTTCTCTGCAGGGCGCACCTGGGTCGTGACGAACTTGGGCTGGTTCTTCATCCTCGGCGTGAACGTCTGGCTCGGGTTCCTGATCTGGGCGGCCATGTCGCGGCACGGCCATATCCGGCTCGGGCCA
Source organism: Paracoccus sp. Z118 (assembly GCF_019061185.1). GTDB lineage: Bacteria > Pseudomonadota > Alphaproteobacteria > Rhodobacterales > Rhodobacteraceae > Paracoccus. Next base: position 4,836 of record NZ_JAHQZU010000031.1, on the reverse strand, counting down.
CGCAACTCGCGGCCGGAATATTCAAACATATCGTGGTTCACCATGCTCTTTGCCGGAGGCATCGGGACCGTGCTGATGTTCTGGGGCGTGGCAGAGCCGATCAGCCATTACCAAAGCCCGCCCCTGCCAGGGGTCGAGCCTTTCACGGTGCGGGCCGCCCAAGACGCGATCTCGATCTCGCTCTACCACCTTGCGCTGCACACTTGGACGATCTTCACGCTGCCGGGGCTGGCGTTCGGGTATTTCATCAACCGCTACGACTTGCCGATTCGGGTAAGCTCTGTCTTCTACCCGCTGCTGCGCGAGCGCATCCACGGTCCGATCGGCAAGGCCATCGACATCACCTCGATCCTCGGCACGCTGTTCGGGGTGGCCGTGTCACTGGGTCTGGGGTCTTCACAGGTGGCCGCCGGGCTTTCCGAACTTTTCGGGATCGGCAACACTGTCATGTTGCGCCTCACGATCCTGCTCACGCTGACCGCAGTCGCGACAGCGTCCATCGTCGCAGGGCTGGACAAGGGCGTGAAGCTGCTTTCCAACATCAACATCGGCATGGCCGTAGGCCTGTTGGTATTCGTGCTGGTGACCGGCAGCACGCTCTTCCTGTTGCGGGGCATCGTCGAGACGATGGGCCTCTACATGTCGAACCTGCCGCGTCTCGCGTTCTGGAACGACATGCTGCACGGCGAAGGGATGGCCACCGGGCCATGGGGCTGGCAGGCCAGTTGGACCGTGTTCTACTGGGCCTGGACCGTGACCTGGTCGCCGTTCATCGGGATCTTCGTTGCTCGGATTTCCCGTGGCCGCACGGTGCGCGAGTTCGTCTTCGGCGTGCTGCTGGCCCCGACGCTGTTCACCGTCGTGTGGTTCGCGATCTTCGGCTGGCAGGCTATGCAGATGGACGGGCTGGGCCAAGCCGCGCGCGCCGCGATGGGAGCGGAGGCAGGTGCGATCAGCCGGGCGGTGTCTGAGTCCGTGCCGCTCGCCATGTTCGCCTTCTTTGCCGAACTGCCTTGGGCAACGCTGATGCAGGGGCTTGCGGTCGTGGTCGTCGCTATCTTTTTCGCGACATCGTCCGACTCGGCCTCGCTCGTTGTCGACATGCTCTGCACGGGAACGGCGGAACCCGGACCGGTGCGGCAGCGTGTCTTCTGGGGTCTGGCCGAGGGAATGATCGCCGCCATGCTGATCCTATTGGCCGGCGAAGCGGGGCTGACTGCCTTGCAGGAGGTCATCACGGTTGTCGGCCTGCCCATCTTCCTGCTCGTCTGCATGATGATTCCAGCGCTGATCCGCGGCTTTGCTGCCGAGGACATTGATCACGTCACGGTCGGAAAGCGCCCGCCGCTCAGCGAGTTTGATCCCGATACGAGTGCGAGCGACCGGGGAGCTTGAATGTGAGGCAGACGACGTGTCGCTATCTTCCCGATGGACTTCGATCCTGCCAGAAGAGTCGTAGCTGCTTCCGTTGGTGGACTGTGCTGCGGAGCGAAGGCCGCCTGCATATTGCACCGAAGCCTGGCGATGCTTGCCTCACGGAATTCACTATCACTGTTCCGGATATCACCGCAGTATCTGAACGCCTTAGCCGGCTCGCTATTCCCTTCGAGGCGGCGCTCGGGGCTAATCACTATCTCCGATACTGAAGTGCATGGCACGATGTTCAGTTTGTCCTGAGCGTCAATAGCAAGAGCGGGACACCCAATTAGAATCCCGCCGCCAGCACCGGGCGCCCGCCATGCCGGACGATCAGGCTCCCGACCATGGGCGAGGGCAGCCCCGCACAGGCAAGCGCGACCGAGACGGCCCCACCCCCAAGGCAAGGGCCGCCCGTGTCGGTGACGATTGGCTGCGCCAGGACCGCCATCAGATAATAGCTGCTACTCCAGGCCAGAATCTGGACAATGCCGAGGGCGGAGATGACCCGCCAGCGGCGGGCAGCGACCATCAGGTTGCGGCCTTCAGGCTCACTCGTGCTTCCAGCTTCGCGGCCGTTTCCTTCCGCTCGCTGTAGCGGTCGGTCAGGACGCCCGACAGATCGCGGGTCAGCAGGGTGAACTTCACCAACTCTTCCATCACGTCCACGATGCGGTCGTAATAGCTCGAGGGCCGCATCCGTCCGGCCGCGTCGAACTCGTCATAAGCCTTGGCGACCGAGGACTGGTTCGGGATGGTGATCATCCGCATCCAGCGGCCAAGGAGGCGCATCTGGTTCACGGCGTTGAAGGACTGGGACCCACCCGAGACCTGCATCAGTGCCAGCGTTCGTCCTTGGGTGGGTCGGATCGCCCCCATCGAAAGCGGGATCCAGTCGATCTGGGACTTCATCACGCCGGTCATGGCCCCGTGCCGCTCGGGGCTGGTCCAGACCTGGCCCTCGGACCAGAGGCACAGCTCGCGCAGCTCCTGCACCTTCGGATGCGAGGCCTCGGCATCGTCGGGCAGCGGCAGGCCATTGGCATGGAAGACGCGCGTCTCGCAGCCGAAGTGACGCAGCAGGCGCTCGGCTTCCAGCGTGGCGAAGCGACTGTAGGAGCGCTCCCGCAGCGAGCCGTAGAGCAGGAGAATGCGCGGGGGATGGGTGGCGCGCGGGATCGTCGGGATGCTCGGCTGGTGGACGGCCGAGGGCGACAGGTTCGGCAGGTCGGGGATCATGCGCGGGCCTCCTTCAGCGCCACGTCTTCGGAAAACCAGCGGCTGCCAAGCCGCAGGGCGACATTCACCAGCCCGATCAGCACCGGCACCTCAACCAGCGGACCGATCACGGCGGCGAAGGCCACCGGCGAGGCCAGGCCGTAGGCCGCGATGGCCACGGCAATCGCCAGTTCGAAGTTGTTGCCGGCGGCGGTGAAGGCGATGGCCGTGGTGCGCGGATAGTCCCTGGCGATCAGCCGGCCCATGGCGAAGCTAACCAGGAACTGGATGGCGAAATACAGCACCAGCGGAATGGCGATCCGGAGCACATCCAGCGGCAGGCGCACTACGTCGCCGCCCTTGAGGCTGAACATCGCGGCAATGGTGAAGAGCAGCGCCACCAGCGTGATCGGACTGATCCGGGGTAGGAATACCTCCTGATACCACTTCGCCCCCTTGCGGGCGATCAGGATGCGGCGGGTCAGGAACCCGGCCAGGAACGGCAGGCCCAGGTAGATCAGCACCGCCTCGGTCACGGTCCGGAAGCCCACGTCGATGACGCTGCCCTCCAGACCGAAGAGCGGCGGCAGCACGGTCAGGAACAGCCAGGCGTAGGTGGAGAAGAACAGGATCTGGAAGATGGAGTTGAAGGCCACCAGCCCCGCGACATACTGGTTGTCGCCGCGCGCGAGCTGGTTCCAGACCAGCACCATGGCGATGCAGCGCGCGAGGCCGATCAGGATCAGGCCGGTCATGTATTCCGGCTGGTCGCGCAGGAAGATCACGGCGAGGGCGAACATCAGCACCGGCCCGATGATCCAGTTCTGCACCAGCGAGAGCAGCAGCACGCGCTTGTCGGCAAAGACCTGGTGCAACTCCTCGTAGCGCACCTTCGCGAGCGGCGGATACATCATCAGGATGAGGCCGATGGCGATCGGGATGTTGGTCGATCCGACCGACATCGCGTTCAAGGCATCCGGCAGGCCGGTGAAGATCGTCCCCAGGAGAATGCCCCCGGCCATGGCCGCGAAGATCCAGAGCGTCAGGTAGCGGTCGAGAAAGGAAAGCCGGCTCGCCGGACGTGGAGAGGTCATCGCGATATCCTTTGGTCAGGCAGAACGGGTGCGGTTGCCCTGGGCATCCACGACCGGTTCGCCGTCTTCCTTGCTGAAGGCCGCCTGTTGCGGTGGCAGCAGATCCAGCACCGCTTCCGAGGGCCGGCAGAGCCGCACGCCCTTGGGGCTGACCACGATGGGACGGTTGATCAGGACCGGACGCGCCATCATGGCATCGAGCAGCGCCTCATCGGACAGGGAGGGATTGTCCAAGCCAAGCTCGGCGTAGGGCGTGCCTTTCGCACGCAGCAGGTCGCGCGGCGTGATCCCCATGCGGTTGACCAGCTGCACCAGCAGCGCCCGGGTGGGCGGCGTCTTCAGATAATCGATGACATGCGGCTCGACGCCGGCATTGCGGATCATCGCCAGCGTGTTGCGGGAGGTGCCGCAGTCGGGGTTGTGGTAGATGACGACATCCATGGTCAGGCGCTTTCGGTCAGGTCGGGTTCGCAGGCGCACCCCAGCGCCGCGACGGCAGGGGCACAGATCTCGGGGTGGCCCTGGCAGCAATCCTTCATCAGGAAGCCGACGAGCCCGGCCAGGGCGGGATAAACGGCGCTGTAGATGATGAAGCGCCCCTCGCGCCGGGACTGGATCAGTCCGGCATGTTCGAGATGGGTCAGGTGGAACGACAGCCGTGAGGTGCTGGCACCACCCACGGCTTCCCCGATGGCCCCGGCCGCCCTGCCGTCAGGCCCGGCCTGGACCAGAAGCCGCACGACGCGCAGGCGCGTGTCCTGGGACAGGGCAGTAAAGGCGGCCAGCGCCTGAGGCTCGTTCATCAAATCAACTTCTCAATAGATGATGAGACGTTGAGATAAAATGGCGGGAGTGTCAACGAGTTTCAGCTTGGATCGTCGATGCGGTGGCGCAGCGAACGGGGGCTTCGTCCGCATTGCAGACGTTGCAGGCACAAAGCTGCCGACCCGCGGCCAACGTCCGCTTCGGGGAATCGGCGTCGCGGCATCGTGGCCGGCTCGAACGTCTGGTTTGGGCCGAAATCGCCGGGTGCAGCCCTCAGGCCGCTTGATCCCGCAGGGCCTCATAAAGACGTCCCGGTCCCATTAGCGCCGCCTTGAGCCCATCC
>NZ_JAHQZU010000030.1 GCF_019061185.1 Paracoccus sp. Z118 | reverse complement strand
CGCTACGACAGATGCCCCATCGTCTTCCTGTCCGCCGTCGCTCTCGCCGCTACCGTCCTCTTCTGGCTCTGAAATCAATGAGTCTGGAGCCTAGTATAAAACCCCAGCAAAAACACGCAAAATCAGCTTTATGATTCATTCTGTCGCAGTCGGCGGGCGTGCCTCCAGCGATTTGACCTTACGCCAGTCAAGCCCGGCAAACAGCGCCGCGAACTGGGCATGGTTCAGCGCCATCACCCCGCCCTTGATCGCGGGCCAGGTGAAGGTCGCCTCCTCCAGCCGCTTATAGGCCATCACCAGGCCCGTGCCGTCCCAATACAATAGCTTCAGCCTGTCCGCCCGGCGCGAGCGGAAGACAAAAACCGTGCCAGTAAACGGATCCTTGCGCAGCACCGACGACACGATCGCGCTCAGACCATCATGGCCCTTCCTGAAGTCGATGGGCTGTGTCGAGACCAAAACCGGCACGCGGTTGGACGGGAAGATCATGGCGAGGGTCCGATCGCCCGCACGATCTCGGCAATTTTTGCGGCAGACGTGGCGCCATCCAGCCGGACCGTGACCTGGCCTACGGAAATCTCGACTGACCCAGGGGACGCCGTGGCGGACGTGACCGATTGACCTGAAAGAGCTGGCACAGCGGCAAGGGCGCCACCATCCGACAGCATGATCGGTGCAAAATAAAGGCCATCATCCTCGACCGCAGGCAAAACCAATCTGCCATCCCGCGCCCGACTGCGCCATTCCGACAGATGGTTCGCCCGAAGACCATACCGCGCCGCAACCGAATTCACCGTCGCGCCCGGCTTCAAGCTCTCGGCCACGATCCGCGCCTTGATCTCATCCGGCCAGCGCCGCTGCCCATTGGCTCGGATATCCACCCCGTAGTCCCGGAGAAACTCCACCGTAGTCGCCATCGCGAAACTCCAACCCGATCTGCGTCAGGCACGAAATCTCAGGTCTCGCGGGTATGCGGAAGGTGAGGTCCAGGATGCGCCTACGCAGACTGTGGAAGGAGGTCTTCTCGGTCTTGATGCCGATCTGTTCCATATAGGCCGAGAAGAACTTGGTGACGTTGTGGGAGTAGTAGCCCTTGGCTCCGACCTTCAGGTCAGGAAACAGGCGGTCTTCAGGGCGATGCCGCCTCCTGCGATCATTGACCAAGTCCATGAAGCCCAATGCCATCAGCTGATCGTGGATCGGCACCTTCCTGCGGCCAGCCCTGCTCTTCACCCTCTTGCCTTCGGTGTCGTCAATGACGTGCAGGTAGTCCACGCCATCCTCGTGCTTGATGTCCTTCAGCAGAAGCTGCCCGATCTCGTTCGATCTGGCACCTGACCACAGGCTGATCAGGGGAAGCCAGAACTTCCAGTGACCCGATATGACCATGTTGCCCGGCTGAGAGGCGAACCGTTCGGAACGGCAGGACCGCCAGACAGGGCTGCTGAAGAGGGTGGTCAGGTGGTTGACGGCAACCGGATGCCGCTTGTCCTGATCGCGGGTGGGGTCTTTCTGGCGCAGCCCCTCGACAGGGTTGCGGACCTCTTCCACGGTGTTTGCCACGGCCCATTTGAAGAACGAGCCAACACGGGCCATGGCCTTGTTGTAGTTCGGGATGGACATGGCCTCCATGCCCAGCGCTTCGGCCTTGGTCGCAGCATCTACGATTGACAGGCCACGAAGTTCCTTCACCTTCGAGACGTTCGGCGGCAGCTTCTTCAGTACCGCCTTGAAGCGAAGTCCATCGGCCTTGCCATACTCGTCAACAGGCTTGTCGCCTGTGATCTCGGTGAAGACGAACAGCCATTGGCGGTGGTCATCCTCGGCCTTCTTGGACCAGTCGTGGCGGGACTTCTCGGCAATCCACTCACTCACCTTCACGGACAGCAGGGGAGCCGTTGCGCTGGGCGCCGAGGGGCCTTGAGGTGTCGGGACGACCTCACCCTGCTGCCTACGTTGGATGGACTCTATGGCCTCAATGACGGCTTCCTGAAGGGCACGGATCAGGCGGGGACGTGATGGAGATGATGGCGACAGGCGCAAACCAATGCCGTCCCATGACAGCACCTCATCGACCTCTCCATCCCAGAAGACATCGCTCTTGCCCCGTGCGTACTGATGGCGGGTATCCTGCCTCCAGTCCTCGGCGGCCTGACCATGCTCGTCAAAGCTGGGGAGGGGGTCTTCCGACAGGGAACCGATGACCCGTCCGTCATCATCCAGATCCACGAAGCCGTCCAGCCTGATGTCCTCGTCCTCTTCCAGCAGGTGCTGGTAGTAGGCGTCCTTGGTTGCGGCGATCTGGGCGTATGTCAGGTCGTCTAGGACGGATGCCCGCTCTAGGGCGGTCCTGCGGCGATGCTCGGCAAAGCGTTCATCGACCTCCACGGCAGCGATGCGGACCAGACGCAGGGCTTCGTGGTAATCCTTGGTGCCCAAGGTGAAGGTTTCCGAGGTCTTCGGATAGCTGTCCTTGATGTCCACGGGGACGGCGGCACGGTGGTAGTACATGGCCCCACGGCGGGCCAAGCGGGTGTGTCCAGTCACGGCTTCCAGCCTCTTCACTGTAACACCTTCCCGTAACGATCCATGTAATTTCCCTAGCGATTGCAGGAACTTCCTGCGAAATCAAGCTACTGGGATGAATTGGTGGAGCCAAGGGGAGTCGAACCCCTGACCTCTTGAATGCCATTCAAGCGCTCTACCAACTGAGCTATGGCCCCACCGGAGGTCCGGGAGGCATCGTCTGCCGCCCGCGTGGGGGGTCGTATAGGCGGTGGCGCAGGGGGGTGCAAGCGGAAAAAAGAACCTCGCGCGAAACGCATCGCGGCCATGAAAAAAGGGGCCGCGAGGGCCCCTTTCCAAAGCCGCGATGACGGCGATCAGTCCTCGTCCGGCTCGGCGACGTCGGCGATCTCGTCCAGCGAGACGTTGGTGTCGTCGTCGTCGTCTTCCAGCAGGTCGTCGTCCAGATCGCCGGCGTCGCTGTCCAGATCCTCGTCGTCCAGCGCCGTATCCTCGGTCTCGGCGTTCGCCGTCTTCTCCGAGATCAGGGCCCGCGTACGGCCGCTCTGCAGCGCCTCGACGGTGTAGACGGCGCCGCAGGACGGGCAGGTCATCGGATCGTTCTGCAGATCATAGAAGCGGGTCGAGCACTGCGGGCACAGGCGTTTCGTGCCCCATTCTTCCTTGGGCATGGTCTTGTCTTTCTGCCGGGGTCAGGTAAATCCGATCTCCCCTGCCACAGGCTTGCAGATGTGTAAAGCCGAATGGATGCTGCGCGCGGGCGCGAGGGGACGATCGGCGGAAAGGGCGGATGGACGGGCGGATCATCACGGTCGATGGCGACATCGCGGTGGCGCTGCGGCGGAACGCGCGGGCGCGGCGGATGACGCTGCGCGTCTCGCGCGTGGATGGGGGCGTGGTGCTGACCCTGCCGCCGCGCGTGACGGATGCCGAGGGCGCGGCCTTCGCCGCCTCGCGCGCTGGCTGGCTGCGGCAGGCGCGGGCGGCGATGCCGGCGGGGCAGGTGGCGGCCTTCGGGGCCGCCCTGCCGGTCGAGGGCGTGCCGCTGGCCCTGACGCCAGCGCCGGTGCGTTCGGCCAGGGTCGAGGGCGGTGCGCTGCTTCTACCGCAGACCCGCGCCCCCGGCCCGGTGGCCGAGGCGTGGCTGAAGCATCTCGCCCGCGACCGGCTGGCGGCGAGTTGTGACCGCCATGCCGCGGCGCTCGGGCGCGGCTTTGCGGCGATCACTCTGCGCGACACCCGCTCGCGCTGGGGCAGCTGCACGTCGGACGGGCGGCTGATGTTTTCGTGGCGGCTGGCGATGGCCCCGCCCGAGGTGCTGGACTACGTCGCCGCGCATGAGGTCGCGCATCTGGCGCATATGGACCACTCGCCGCGCTTCTGGGGCACGGTGGAGCGGTTGCTGCCCGGATATGCCGCGCATCGGGCCTGGCTGCGGCGCCATGGCGGCGGGCTGATGGCGTGGCGGTTTCGGGCCTGACTTGACGCGCGGGCGGCGTGTGATCACAAGACGGTCATGTCAGCGGTCCGTCCTACGCCACAGCCTGCCGCGCATGAGCGGCTTTATCGCACGCTTCGCAGCCGGATCATGCTGGGCGAGCTGCCGCCCGGCCGTGCGCTGACGCTGCGGGGATTGGCGGCCGAGCATCGCGTCAGCATGACCCCCGCGCGAGAGGCCGTGCGGCGGCTGGCGGCGGAAGGGGCGCTGACGCTGTCCAGTTCCGGCCGCGTCGCCACGCCGGAGCTGTCGGTCGAGCGGATCGAGGAGCTTGCCGCCCTGCGCGCCCTGATCGAGCCGGAGCTGGCCGCCCGCGCCCTGCCGCGCGCCCATTTTGCGCTGATCGACCGGCTGGCTGCGATCAACGCCGCGCTGGGGGATGCGGCGCAGAACCACGACGCGGTGGGGTATATCCGGTCGAACCTCGAATTTCACCGGACGCTCTATCTGCGCGCGCAGGCGCCGGCGATGCTGGCGATCCTCGAAACCGTCTGGCTGCAGCTGGGGCCGACGATGCGCGCCGTCTATCAGCGGATGCGCCGGAACGAGCCGCCGCGCCATCACCGGCTGATCCTCGCCGCGCTGCGGGCGGGGGATGAGCCGGGGCTGCGGCTGGCCGTGCGGGCGGATGTGACGCAGGGGCTGCGGCACCTGATGCCGCAGGATCAGGGGCGATAAGCGCGGGTGTCCCTGACGGCTGAGTGGCCGTCACGTGCCGATCCTTGCCAGCGAGGAGTGTGGGCAGTCCCGCGAGCCGCACTCATCCGTCATTCCACCAGTCCGACCCGCTGTGCCACGCTGCCGCCAAGCCCGGCGATCCGCCAGCCGCCCGGCACTTGACCCGGCGGGCATGGCTGCGGACACGGGCCGCTTAGCGCGTCAGACTTCTTCGATCCGCAGCTCCACGGGCTCGCCGGTGATGACGCCGGTGCGGGGCAGGGCCTCGATGGCGTGGTCAATGGCGTCGGGCGTGGTCTTGTGGGTCACGATCAGCACCGGGGCGGTGTCCTCGGCGTGGCCGTATTGCCGCATCCGGTCGATCGAGATGCCCGCATCGCCCAGAACCGAGGCGATCTTGGCCAGCGCGCCCGGCTTGTCGGCCAGCGTCAGCCGCATGTAGTAGGCGGCCGGAACGGCGGTCCGGGCGGGGTGGGCCTTGCTCAGCGTTTCCGCCGGCTGGCCGAAGACCGGCAGGCGGACGCCGCGGGCGATCTCGATGACGTCGGACATCACGGCGCTGGCGGTCGGGCCTTCGCCCGCCCCAGCACCGCGCAGGACGATCTGGCCGACCGAGTCGCCCTCGATCACCACCATGTTGGTGCCGCCCTCAAGTTGGCCCAGCGGGCTGTCGGCGGGCACGAGGCAGGGCGACATGCGCTGCTCCAGCCCCCGCGCGGTCATCTGCGCGACGCCCAGCAGCTTGATGCGATAGCCCATGTCGGCGGCGCGGTTGATGTCGTCGATGCTGACCCGCTCGATCCCCTCGATCTCGACCGCGTCGAAGGCGGGCTGGGTGCCGAAGGCGATGGCGGACAGGATCGCAAGCTTGTGGCTGGCGTCGATCCCGCCCACGTCCAGCGTCGGGTCGGCCTCGAGATAGCCGAGCTGGCGGGCTTCCTCGAACACGGCCTCATAGGGCAGGCCGGCGGATTGCATCCGGGTCAGGATATAGTTGCAGGTGCCGTTCATCACGCCCATGACGCGGCTGATGCGGTTGCCGGCGAGGCTTTCGGTCAGCGTCTTGATGACCGGAATCCCGCCCGCCACCGCCGCCTCGAACCGCAGGCTGCGGCCCTGACGTTCGGCCCGCTCGGCCAGCGCCTGTCCGTGGATGGCCAGCAGCGCCTTGTTGGCCGTCACCACGTCCTTGCCGCTGTCCAGTGCGATCTCGATGGCTTCCCTGGCGATCCCCTCATCGCCGCCGATCAGCTCGACGAACACGTCCACGTCGTCCCGGCGAGCGAGGTCGCGGGCGCAGTCCTCCCACGCATAGTCCGACAGGTCCGCGTCGCGGTTCTTCTGCCGGTCGCGGGCGCAGATGGCGGTGATCTGCACCGGACGGCCGCTGCGGGCGGACAGCAGCTCGGCATGATTCTGGATGATCTTGACGACGCCGATCCCGACGGTGCCAAGACCGGCGATGCCGAGACGCAGGGGGGCTGACATGGAAGCCTCGTGTTTGGTTCCGGGCGGTGTTAGCCCGCCCGCGCGGGGGATTGCAACGACCGTGCGCCGCTCAGAGCCAGCGGCGAGTGGTTGCCGCCCATGCGGCATAGCCCGCCGGATCGCGCTCGCGCAGCCAGGCTTCTTCGCGGGCGATGAAGCGGCGGGTGATGACGGCCATGAAGCCGGGCACCAGCACGATCAGCGACAGCGGCGCCCAGATGAGGCACAGGCCCGCCAGCAGCACCGCATCCCCGAGATAGATCGGGTTGCGGCTGAGGGCGTAGATGCCGTGGGTGACGAGCCCGGTCGGCCGGCGCGTCGGATCGACGCTGGCCTTCGCCCGCAGCATCGTGAGCGCGGCCCACGCCATCAGCACGAGGCCCAGGATCACCAGCACCCAGCCGAGCAGCGTATCGCCGGGAAAGCCGTGCGGGAAGACGCGGCCGATCAGCCACGCCGCCGCGCCGAACAGGATGATCCAGAGTTGCGGATATTGCAGCGGCCCTCTGTGCGGTTCCCCGGTCACGATGTCCCTTCCTCAGTCGGTGGTGGTCCAGTCGGCCACCAGCAGATCGTCGATCAGCCGCGCCACCCGAAGGGCGGCGTCGAGGCTCAGCTCGCAGATCGTGCGAAGCTGGGCGGGATCGATCGTGCCCTCGAACGCCTGGCCCCGCGTGCTGGCGAAGACCGGTGCCCAGCCGCCAGCGGGGGCGGGCTGCCATGCGGCATGGCAGAGGATGTTGCGCCAGTCCTTCACGCTGTTCAGCTGCGCGATCAGCGCCGCTTCGGCCCGGTTGGCGCGGCGCAGCGCGGTATCGAACCGCTCGATCAGGTTGCCGAGCGAATCGACCGCGACATCCCGCATCCGCCGCAGCCAGGCGCGGAACTCGGGCTCAAGGATCTCGCCGGACAGGCGGTCACGCTCCAGCGCGAAGATCGCCCGCTTGAGCATGTCTTCCAGATGTCCGAAGGACGCGATGGTCCGCCCCAGCTCGGCCGCGAGATCGTCCGGCAGCGGGTGCCAGACGGCGGGTGAGCCGGTCAGTCGCGCCACAGTTCTTCGACCCAGGGGGTGGGTCGGATATAGTGGCGCAGGTGCCGGGGCAGGCTTTCGCGGCGGCTGCCGTCGAAGGCGGCGCGCAGATGCTCGGCGGGCGAGCGGACGGGGTCGTCCTCGCTCCACCTTCCGGCGATGGCGTCGGGCGGGTTCAGGCTGCCGGCGAAGATGACGATCTTCGCGCCCTTGGGGATGCGCGGGGTCTGCCAGTAGCGCATCGGCACGGGCGGCACGCAATGGGCGCGGAAATGGACCACCCAGCCCTTGGGCCAGAACTTCACCCCGCCCGGCGCGCGGCGGGTGACGAAGCGCTGCTCGAAGCGGTATTCGTCGGCGACACCCTGCGGATCGGCCCGGAAGATGTCCTGCAAGGGGGCGAGCTTGCCGACCTGCATCCGGTAGACCGAGGTCTGGCCCAGCTTCTCGAACGGCTTGACGCTTTGCGGGTTCGTGGCCAGCACCGTGTCGCCCGGATCGGCATAGGTGAAGAAATCGTCCAGATTGCCCGTGACGATCACGTCGAGATCGAGGAACAGCACCGTCCCCGTGATGTCCCCCAGATCGCCCCAGAGCCGCGACTTCGGCCATTTGCCGAGCGTGTTCTTCGGCGGCTCGTAATCGAACCGGGGCAGGGGGCGCACCACCACGTCCGGGTGCAGCCCGGCGCCGTCGTCGGTGAAGCAGATCAGCCGGAAGGGCGGGGTGATGTTGCGCGAGATCATCCCGCGCAGGCGGTTGACGTAATGGGGGCCGAACTTGGTGCCCCACTTGATGCAGATGATCTGCTTGACGGCGCTCATGGGTGGAGTGGTGACACGGAGGCAACGGCGCGGCAAGCGGTCACGTGGAGCCGGGGCTGCGCGCCCCGGACCCGCGGGATATTTCCGGACAGAAGATTGCCTGGCCCATTCGGTAGGAGGCGCGCTGCCGCTCGCGTCAGCCGACTGCGTCGAGCGCCGCCACGATGGGGCCGAAATCGGCGGCCTTGAGGCTCGCCCCGCCGACCAGCGCGCCATCGACATTGGCGATGGCGAAGATCTCGGCCGCGTTGCTTGGCTTGACGGAGCCGCCATAGAGCAGGCGGAACCCGGCGCCGTCGGCAAAGCGGGCGACCAGCGCGTTCCGCAGGGCGGCGTGGACCTCGGCAATCTGGTCCGTGGTCGGGGTGCGGCCGGTGCCGATCGCCCAGACCGGCTCGTAGGCGATGACGGTGTTGCCTGCCGTTGCGCCCTCGGGGACCGAGCCGGCAAGCTGGCGGGCGATCACGTCCAGGGTTTCGCCGCTGTCGCGCTGCGCTTCGGTCTCGCCGACGCAGACGATGGCGGTAAGGCCCGCCTTGTGGGCGGCGGCGGCCTTGGCCGAGACGGCCCCGTCATCCTCGGCGTGGTCGGTGCGGCGTTCGGAATGGCCGACGATGACATAGTCAGCCCCGACATCGGCAAGCTGCGCGGCCGACAGATCGCCCGTATGTGCGCCGCTTTCGGCCGCATGGCAGTCCTGCCCGCCGACCGCGATCCCGCCGCCCGCGATCCGGGCGACGGCGGGATGGATCAGCGTCGCCGGGGGGCAGATCAGGACCTCGCAGTCGCGGTCGCCCTCTTCCAGCAAGGCGTCCAACTCGGCCAGCGCGGCGAGGGTTCCGTTCATCTTCCAGTTGCCGGCGGCGAGCTTGCGAGGCTTGTTCATGCGTCCGTCCCTTCGATCATCTGACGCCAAGGGAGTAGGCGACGACCGAGGGCGGATCAAGGCCGCGGGCGATTCAGGGCCGGGGGATGGAGAAGTTGACCGACTCGCCGCAGCCGCAGGCGTCCGTGACGTTGGGGTTGCGGAACCGGAAGCCGCTGTCGAGCAGGCCGGATTCGTAGTCGATCTCGGTCCCGAACAGGAACATCTGCGCGGTCGGCGCGATCATCACCCGCGCCTCGCCCTGCTGCACGACCTCATCGCCGGGGGCGGGAGTGTCGGCCAGCTCCATCGTGTATTCCATCCCCGCGCAGCCGCCCTTCTTGAGGCCGATGCGCAGCCCCGCGTTTTCCTTGCCCGAGGTCAGCCGGGCGATCTGCGCCTCGGCGGCGGGGCTGATGGTGACGGGGGATTTGCCGGGGATCGAGAACATGGAGAGGGCCCTTTCGCGCTTGGGTTCCAAGATAGGGACGCCAAGGCGCGGGCTCAAGACGGGGTTGCGGGAGGGGGTGCTTCGTGACAGGGCAGGCCGCCGCATTGACAAGCTGCCGCGAGGAGCCCAACTGAACCCGATGTCCCGATTGCCCCCGTCCGTCATCGATGCCGCCCGCCTGGCCGTCGCCCCCATGATGGACTGGACCGACCGGAACTGCCGCCGCTTTCACCGGCTGCTCAGCCGGCGGGCGCTGCTTTATACCGAGATGGTGACGGCCGCCGCGATCGTCCATGGCGACCGCGCCCGACTGCTGAATCACGCTGCCGCCGAGGGACCGGTCGCCTTGCAGCTTGGCGGGTCCGATCCGGCCGAGCTGCGCGAGGCGGCGCGGATCGCCGCCGATTGGGGGTATGACGAGATCAACCTCAATGTCGGTTGTCCCAGCGACCGGGTGCAGTCGGGTTGCTTCGGCGCGGTGCTGATGAAGACGCCCGAGCTCGTGGCCGAGTGTCTGAGCCAGATGGCGGCGGTCAGTCCGGTGGAGGTCACCGTCAAGTGCCGGATCGGGGTGGACGATCAGGAGCCCGCCGAGATCCTGCCGCGCTTCCTCGCGCGGATGCAGGAGGCGGGGGTGCGGCGCATCACCGTCCATGCCCGCAAGGCGTGGCTTCAGGGGCTTTCCCCGCGCGAGAACCGGGAGGTTCCGCCGCTGGATTATCCGCTCGTCCACCAGATGAAGGCCGCATTTCCGGGGCTGCATCTGTCGATCAACGGCGGCATCGGCTCGCTGGAGGTGGTTCGCGAGCAGCTCGGGGTCATGGACGGGGTGATGGTCGGGCGGGCGGCCTATCACCAGCCGTGGGACATTCTCGGGCAGGCGGATGTGCTGTGGAACGAGGCGCCGCCGCTCGGCTCGCCGGTCGAGGCGGCGCAGGCGATGCGCGAGGTGATCGCGGGCCATCTGCGCGGCGGCGGGCGGATGCACCAGATCACGCGGCACATGCTGGGGCTGTTTCACGGCCGGCCGGGCGCGCGCCAGTGGAAGCGGATCCTGTCGGAAGCCGGATCGACCGGCGATCTTGCCACCTACGACGTGGCGCTGGCGGCGGTCGCGGACTAGGCGCTGCGGCTGACGGCGTCCGGGTCCACGCCGATGACGAGGCTCCCCCGGTAGCGGTCGCCTGCCGCCTCCATCGCGGCGAACGCGCCGGGGCCCGAGCGCCGGGCGATGCCGTCGCCTTCGTTGAACGTGTCGCGCTCGGTGCTCCGGCCGCTGTAGGGCGGGAGCTGCTCGTAGATGGCCTGCGAGAGGTTGTCGGGAAAGAAGATCTGGCCGGTCAGCACGTTGGTGTCGTCCAGATAGACCTTGTGATGGATATGCGTCGTGCGGCCGCGATACCAGCCGGGATAGATCGTCCTGAAGGTGACGATCCCGCGCGCGTCGGCCATCTGCGCGCCGCGCAGGAAGGTCTGCCCCGAGGTGTCCTCGCTGCCCTGCCGGGCGTAGCCGGAATAATTGCCGAGCGCGTCGCAATGCCAGATGTCCACGCGCGCGCCGGGGATGGGACGGCAGGCGGCGTCCACGATCTGGATCGCCATCTCCAGCGGCAGGCCCGGCTTGCCTTCGGTCACGTCGGCGCGGACCATCTGAGGCTCAACGTAGAACGGCCCTTCCGTCACCTCGACCCCGAGCAGGCAGACATTGGTCGAGATCAGGCCGGCAGATGCCGCCGCATTCTGCTGCGCGGGGGTGGCGCGGGCGCCCAGCATCGCCGCAGGCGCGGCCGCGAACGCGGCCAGCAGCGCGCGCCGGGTGGTATCGGGATGAGCCATGAGGTGCCTCCGCTGCCTGCCCGCCTCGGCGGGCGTCTGCTTCAGCACGACAGCCGGCGAGGCGGCAGTCAAGCTGGATCGGCCGCGTCGCGCAGTTGTGGCCGGCTGTCAGTCCCTCTCGGCCGCCTTCGCCGCATCCCACAGGCGGTCCATCTCCTCCAGCGTGCTGTCCTCGGGGCGGCGGCCTTCCGCGGCCAGCGCGGCTTCGATCGACTGGAAGCGGCGGGTGAACTTGGCGTTGGCGGCGCGCAGCGCTTCCTCGGGGCCGATGTCCAGATGGCGGGCGAGATTCGCCATGACGAACAGCAGGTCGCCCATTTCCTCGGCCAGATGGGCGCGGTCGCCGGAATCGCGGGCAGCAACCAGTTCGGCGGTCTCCTCGCGCAGCTTGTCCAATACCTGATCGGTTGCCGGCCAGTCGAAGCCGACCCGCGCCGCGCGGTTCTGCAGCTTCACCGCCCGCGTCAGCGCCGGCAGGCCGAGCGCCACACCGTCCAGCACCCCGGCTTTCGCCTTGGCGGCGCGTTCCTGCGCCTTGATCGCCTCCCAGTCGCGGACCTGCTGCTCGGCCGACTTGTCGCGGGATTCGTCGCCGAACACATGCGGATGGCGGCTGACCAGCTTGTCGGAAATCGCCCGCGCCACGTCGGCAAAGCCGAACATTCCCGCCTCATCCGCCATCTGCGCGTGAAAGACGACCTGCAGCAGCAGGTCGCCCAACTCGCCCGGCAGCTCGTCCCAGGCCTGCCGCTGGATCGCATCGGCGACCTCGTGCGCCTCCTCGATGGTGTAGGGGGCGATGGAGGCGAAATCCTGCTCGATGTCCCAAGGGCACCCGGTCTGCGGGTCGCGCAGCGCGGCCATGATGTCGATCAGGCGCTGGGTCTGGGTGGTGGCGTCGGACATGGGAACCCCCTGATGGATGAACGGGCGGCATGGAATGGCGGCACGAAACACATCCGGCGCGACAGAGTCCACCATGCCCGTGCCGGACCGTCGCCTGTGTTTCCGGCGGACCTGACCACCGCCAGCGGGCGCGGCGATCACGGCGGATCAAACTTCAGCTCGCCGCCGCGCGAGGCCGCCTGAGAGGCCCCGGCTTTTCTGGACATCGCCCGGACCCGTCGCTAGGTTGCGCGCCAATCCGCCGGGGCGGCCCTGTGCGGCCCCGCATTCCGCCCGCACGCATCGCACACGCATCGCACCGGCCCAGACGAAGGAAAGCCCATGTTCGTGACCCCCGCCTACGCCCAGGCCGCCGCTCCCGCCGGTGGCGGCGCCGCCTTCGCGCAGTTCATCCCGCTTCTGCTGGTGTTCGCGATCATGTATTTCCTGATCCTGCGCCCCCAGCAGAAGAAGATGCGCACCCATCGCGACATGGTCGCGGCGCTGAAGAAGGGCGATCAGGTGGTCACGCAGGGCGGTCTGATCGGCAAGGTCACGTCGGTGCGCGACGAGGACGTCGAGGTCGAGATCGCATCCGGCGTCAAGGTCCGCGTCGTGCGCGGCATGATCTCGCAGGTGCTGACCGTCACCTCGCCTGCCGCCGCCAATAACTGAGGACGCACCCGCCCGATGCTCGACATCCCTCTCTGGAAGCGCGTCCTGATCCTCGGGCTCGTGGCGCTGGGTCTGCTCTTCGCCATGCCCAACCTGTTCTATGAACGGGTCGAGACGCATAACGACGCCGTCACCGCCGCCGAGCGGGCGGGGTTCGAGACGCCCGAGATGGCGGCCGACCGCGCGGTGTGGCCGGACTGGCTGCCGTCCAATCTCGTGAACCTGGGGCTGGACCTGCGCGGCGGCGCCCATCTTCTGGGCGAGGTGAAGGTCGAGGAAGTCTATCGCACGCGGATGAACGCGCTCTGGCCCGACCTGCGCGACGCGCTGGCGGCCGAGCGCGACGTCATCGGCGCCGTCCGCCGCGTGCCCGGCCCGCAGGACGAGCTTCACGTCGAGATCGGCAACCCCGACCAGATGACCCGCGCCGTCCAGATCGCGCGGGGGCTGGCGACGCCGGTCGTCACCCTTTCCGGCGCGGGCTCGAATGATCTGGAGGTCGGCGCCAGCGGCAGCACGCTGACGGTCCGCCTGTCCGCCGCCGAGAAGGCCGCGACCGACGACCGCACCCTTCAGCAATCTCTGGAGATCGTGCGCCGCCGGGTGGACGAGGTCGGCACGCGCGAGCCGACGATCCAGCGGCAGGGCGCCGACCGCATCCTGATCCAGGTGCCCGGCATCGGCTCGGCCGAGGAACTGAAGGCGCTGATCGGCACCACCGCCAAACTGACCTTCAACCCGGTGATCGGGCGCGGCGTCGATCCCGATGTGCGGCCCGGCATCGGCAACGTGGTCCTGCCCTCGCAGGACGAGCCGGGCGTCTATTACACGCTGGCCGAAACGGCGGTCGTGACGGGCGAGGAACTGGTGGACGCGCGCCCCAGCTTCGACCAGAACGGCCAGCCCTCGGTCGATTTCCGCTTCAATCCTGCCGGGGCGCGGCGCTTCGGCGCCTATACCTCGGCCAATGTCGGCCAGCCCTTCGCGATCGTGCTGGATGACGAGGTGATCTCGGCCCCGGTGATCCGGCAGCCGATCACCACCGGCTCGGGCCAGATCTCGGGCGCCATGTCGGTGGACGACTCCTCCCGACTCGCCGTGCTGCTGCGCGCGGGCGCTCTGCCGGCCGAGATGGTGTTCCTTGAGGAACGGACCATCGGCCCGGAACTCGGGCAGGACAGCATCGAGGCGGGGCAGCTTGCCGCCACCGTCGCCACGGTTCTGGTCGTCGCCTACATGATCGCCAGCTACGGTCTGTTCGGCACCTTCGCCTCGATTGCGGTGATCGTGAACGTGATCCTGGTGCTGGCGATCATGTCGATGATCGGCGCGACACTGACGCTGCCCGGCATCGCCGGCATCGTGCTGACGGTCGGGACGGCGGTGGACGCCAACGTCATCATCTACGAGCGTATCCGCGAGGAACTGCGCGCGGGCAGGCGCACCGTCGCCGCCATCGACCACGGTTTCAAGGAGGCGATGAGCGCGATCATCGACGCCAACGTCACGACCTTCATCGCGGCGCTGGTGATGTTCTTCCTCGGCTCGGGGCCGGTGAAGGGTTTCGCCGTGACGCTGACCATCGGGATTCTCACCTCGGTCTTCAGCGCGATCTATCTGACGCGCCTGATGATCGTGATCTGGCTGCGCATGCGCAGGCCCCAGGAACTGGTACTGTAAGGGAACGACCATGGCATTCCGTCTGAAACTCGTCCCCGACGTCACCCATATCAACTTCTTCCGCTGGCGTTCGCTGACTACCGGCAGCTCGGTCGTGCTGATGATCGCCTCGGTCATCCTGCTGCTGACGATGGGGCTCAACTTCGGCATCGACTTCCGGGGCGGCACCACGATCCGCGCCGAAAGCAGCAACGCCTTCGACGTGGGCGACTACCGCGCCGCGCTGGAGCCGGTGGTCGAGGGCGACCTGTCCATCACCGAAGTGTTCGACCCCACCTTCGGACCCGACCGGCACGTCGCGCAGGTCCGCATCGGCCTGACCGACGAGGCCGGCTCGATCACGCCCGAGCAGCTCAACGAATATCAGGCCGCGCTGCAGGAGATCGATCCCGCCGTCACCTTCGCGGCCGTCGAATCTGTCGGGCCGAAGGTCTCGGGCGAGCTTATCATGACCGCGATCTATGCGGTCACGGCGGCGACCATCGGCATCCTGCTGTATATCTGGCTGCGCTTCGAATGGCAGTTCGCCGTCGGCGGCGTGATCGCGCTGGTCCACGACGTGCTGCTGACGCTGGGCATATTCTCGCTGTTCCAGCTCAGGTTCGACCTGACCACCATCGCCGCGCTGCTGACGATTCTCGGCTATTCGATCAACGACACCGTTGTGGTGTTCGACCGGCTGCGCGAGAACCTGATGAAGTTCAAGACGATGCCGCTGATCGACGTCATGAACCTGACGGTGAACGAGACGCTGTCGCGCACCGTGATGACAGGAGTCACGACGATCCTCGCGCTGGCGCCGCTGCTGGTGCTGGGCGGCGACGTGATCCGCAACTTCGTCTTCGCGATGTTGTGGGGGGTGATCGTCGGGGTCTATTCGACCGTCTATCTCGCCAAGAACGTGGTGCTGATGCTGGGCGTCAAGCGCGACTGGTCCAAGCCTGAGAAGGCCGCGCCCGGTGAAAAGGACGATCTCGCCGGAACGCCGTTCCAGGACGCGCCCTGATGCCGATGCAGGCCACCGATTACGGCGGGGCGGTGCCGGTGGACGGCTACGGCCCCGGCTTCTTCCGCATCGGGGGAGAGGTCCATCATGGCCCGGTGATCGCGACCGGCACCGGCGCGCTGCCGTGGGGCGGGCTGGCCGATGCCGACACGCTGCTGAGCCTGTCGGGCCGGATCGACCTGCTGTTCGTGGGCATGGGCGAGGAGATCGCCCGCCTGCCCGCCGACCTCGCCGCGCGACTGGCCGAGGCGGGGGTGATGGTCGAGACGATGTCCAGCCCCGCTGCCGCCCGCAGTTTCAACGTGACGCTGGCCGAAGGTCGGCGCGTCGCCTGCGCGCTGCTGCCGGTCTGAGGCGTGACCGCGCTGCTGTCCGTCACCGATCTGGCGGTCGCGCGCGGAGGCCGCCGCGCCGTGGAGGGCGTCAGCTTCGAGCTGCATCCGGCGCAGGCGCTGATCCTGCGCGGTCCGAACGGAATCGGCAAGACGACGCTGCTGCGCTGCGTGGCCGGCTTGCAGCCGCCGGTGGAAGGGCGGATCGACGCCGCCCCCGATACGGTCGCCTATGCCGCCCATGCGGACGGGCTGAAGGGCGCGCTGACCGTGGCCGAGAACCTGCGCTTCTGGTCCAGCACCTTCGCGGGGCCGGGCATCGACGCGGCGCTTGAGACGATGAACCTGCGCGATCTGGCCGACCGTCCGGCGGCGCTGCTGTCGGCGGGGCAGAAGCGGCGGCTGGGCCTGGCCCGGCTGCTGGTGACGGGGCGGCCGCTCTGGGTGCTGGACGAGCCGACCGTGTCGCTGGACGCGGCCTCGGTCGCGCTGTTCGCCGAGGCGGTGCGGGCGCATCTGGGGGCAGGGGGCGCGGCGCTGATGGCGACGCATATCGATCTCGGCCTGCCGGAAGCCTCGATCCTCGACCTGACCCCGTTCCGCGCCGATCCCACCCGCGCGACGCGCGGCGCCCCGGCGGGTTTCGACGAGGCCTTCGCATGAGCCTTCGACACGGGGCGCATCGATGAAGGCGCTGCTGATCCGCGACCTGCAACTGGCGACCCGCGCGGGCGGCGGCTTCGGGCTTGGCCTCGCCTTCTTCCTGATCGTCTGCACGCTGGTTCCCTTCGGCGTCGGCCCGCAGGGCGGCACGCTGGCGCGGATCGCGCCCGGCATCCTCTGGGTGGGCGCGCTGCTCGCATGCCTGCTGTCGCTCGACCGCATCTTCGCGCTGGACTGGGAGGATGGGAGCCTCGACCTGCTCGCGACCGCCCCTGTCCCGCTGGAAGGGGCGGTGCTGGTCAAGGCCGCCGCGCACTGGATCACCACCGGCCTGCCGCTGGTGCTGGCCGCGCCGCTGTTCGGGCTGCTGCTGCACCTGCCGGACGCGGCGCAGCCGTGGCTGGTGCTGTCGCTGGCGATCGGCACGCCCGCGCTGTCGATGCTGGGGGCGTTCGGGGCGGCGCTGACGGTCGGGCTGCGCCGGGGCGGGTTGCTGCTGTCGCTGCTGGTCCTGCCGCTCTACGTGCCGACGCTGATCTTCGGGGCCGAGGCGGTGCGACTGGGTGCCGCAGGCGGCGATCCGGCGACTCCGCTGGTCTTTCTGGCCGCGATCACCCTTGCTGTGCTGGCCGCGATCCCCTTTGCCGCCAGCGCCGCGCTGCGGGTCAATCTGCGGTGAGCGGGCTTCACGCCGCCCCTGCCTGCCGGTAAAGGAAGACGCATGTCGCTGTGGGAATATGCCAACCCGGTCAAGTTCATGCGCCTGTCCGGCGCGGTGCTGCCGTGGGTTTCGGTCGCCGCCGCGGTGACGCTGGTCGTCGGTCTGATCTGGGGCTTTTCCACGCCCGAGGATTACAAGCAGGGCTCGACCGTCAAGATCATGTTCCTGCACGTCCCGGCGGCGATGATGGCGATCAACATCTGGGTGATGATGCTCGTCGCCTCGCTGATCTGGATCATCCGCCGCCATCATGTGAGCGCGCTGGCCGCCAAGGCCGCCGCTCCGGTCGGCGCGGTGATGACGGTGATCGCGCTGGTCACCGGCGCGATCTGGGGCCAGCCGATGTGGGGGACGTGGTGGGAGTGGGACCCGCGCCTGACCAGCTTCCTGATCCTGTTCCTGTTCTATCTCGGCTATATCGCCCTGTGGTCGGCGGTCGAGAACCCCGACAACGCCGCCGACCTGACGGGCGTTCTGTGCCTCGTCGGGTCGGTCTTCGCGCTGCTGTCGCGCTATGCCGTCAACTTCTGGAACCAGGGGCTGCATCAGGGCGCCACCATCAGCGTCGCGCCGGGGGATCGGATCAGCTCGGCCTACAGCTATCCGCTGTATATGTGCATGCTGGCTTTCTTCCTGCTGTTTCTCGCCCTGCTGCTGGTGCGGACCCGGACCGAGATCCGCCGCCGCCGCACCGCCGCCCTGATCGCCCGAGAGGTCCGCCCATGATCGAGCTTGGAAAATACGCCGGCGCGGTGTTGTCGGCATGGGGTATCTCGCTGGGTCTGCTGGCTGGCCTGACCGCGCAGACGCTGCTGGCCGCCAGCAGCGCCCGCAAGCGGCTGGAGCAGGTGGAGGAGCGTCGCCGTGGCTAAATTCTCTCCCCTCATGGCGATCCCGCCGCTGCTGTTCGCCGGGCTTGCGGGGCTGTTCCTGTGGGGCATGTCGCGCGAGGATCCGAACGCGCTGCCCTCGACCATGATCGGCCGCCCCGCGCCGCCAGTGCCGCAGACGACGCTGGCGGGGGTGGATCAACTGACCGACGCCGACCTGCGCCAGCCGGGCGTGAAGCTGGTAAACTTCTGGGCCAGCTGGTGCCCGCCCTGCCGGGTCGAGCATCCCACCCTGACGGCCATCTCGGCCGAAGGCATCGCGGTCATGGGCATCGACCTCAAGGACCCGTCGCCCGCGGCGCAGCGGTTCCTGAACGAATACGGCAACCCCTATGCCAAGCTTGCCACCGACCCGCAGGGCCGCACGGCGATCGACTGGGGCGTGACCGCCCCGCCCGAAACCTTCATCGTGGACGGGCAGGGCAACATCCTCTACCGCCATGCCGGCCCGCTGGTGGACGCCGATTACGTCCACCGCTTCCGGCCGGAACTGGACAAGGCGCTGGAGCAGGAGCCGATTGCGGCGGGAAGCTGATTCCGCCGCTTCGGCGTGCGACAATCTCGGACCCGGCATGAAAAAGGCCCCGCTGATGGCGGGGCCTTGGTCTTGCGGCAGAACGGTCAGAAGCTGTAGCCGACCTTGATCCCGACGCCGATGGCATCGTTGTCGTCGGTCCTGCCGACATAACGCTTGTTGCCGCTTTCGCCGACGCCGAGGTCTGCATCGCCCAGCTTGACGTAGCTGACGCCCGTGGTGATCTTGAGGCTGTCCATTGTGTAGATCGCGGCGAGCGAGACGCCTTTGCGACCATCGGTCGGGGCCAGTGGGGAGATCGGGCCGTCTTCGCTCGCTTCATAGTGGAAGGAGACTGCGCCCGACCAGTTCTCGGTGAATTTACGGCCGACGCCGATGGTGTAGGTGGTCGTGTCCTCAAGCTCGACCAGCGGGATTTGCCCGGTCGGGGTTGCGATGGGGAACAGAAGGTTGTCCACCTTGAACTCCGACCACTTCACCCAGCGGATCGAGCCGAAGAGTAGCGTGTCTGGCGCGATGCCGGTCTGGCCTTCCAGCGTCCAGCTGCGCGGGGTCTTTACCTTGTAGTCGTCGACGAACGTGATTGGCAGCGGACCGCCGCTTTCCGTCATCTCGAAGTCATGCTCGACGGGCGAGTTGTAGGTCAGCGACACGCGGGCTGCGATCTCGGGGACCTCATAAGCTGCGCCGAGGACATAACCGAAACCCCACTCCTTGGCGAGTTCGAGATCATAGCCTGCGGTGGTGGCATAGCCTAACCCATCCAGACTGACGCCGCCATCGGCCTGCGAGGCACGAATCCCGCCGTGGACGGAGAAGTTGTTCTCGAACTTGTAGCGCAACAGCCCCGTATAGGTGGTGGAGTTCACTTCCACCCGCGTGCCGCCAAGGACAGGAGAGCCGCCTTCCGTTGCGAGCGGATAGAGCAGGTCCGCGCCGAAGGGCTGTTCGATGATGATCGCGGCGGACAGATTGTCGTTGAACTGGTGCTTGTAGCCAAGATTGAAGAAGCCGTAGCCCTGCGCCACGTCGCCGGTCGCGAATCCGGCTACGTCCCTGCCGCGCACCGTCGGATTGACGCCTCCGAAACCAAGCTCGACATAATTCCCCTGCTCGAACAGGATCCCGAGCGACTGCGGCGCGCGCTCGATCCCCCCGGCCAGCAGCGGCGCGCTGCTCAGCAGCAGGGCCGCGGTGGCGCCGATCGTGTATTTCATGCCTTCCCCTCCCTCGGCCCTCATCGGCCGTTTGCTCCAGCCTTAAGCGGGCGGGGATATGACGCAAACATGACGCTGCGTTGTGCGCCGCGCATGCGCCGCTCGCGTGGCAGGGCTGCAACGGTTGCGGGCGATCCGCGCTGGACAATTCGGCCCGCCCGTGAAAGGGGAAACTGCCAAACGAACCTCTGACAGGATTGATCCCATGCAGATTCGCGAGGCGCTGACCTTCGACGATGTCCTTCTGGTTCCCGCAGCATCCAGCGTGCTGCCATCGACCGCCGACGTGACCACCCGGCTCACCTCGCGCATCGCGCTGAACATCCCGCTCATCAGCTCGGCGATGGACACCGTGACCGAAAGCCAGATGGCGATCGCGCTGGCGCAGGCCGGCGGCATCGGCGTCATCCATCGCAACCTGAGCGCGGGCGAGCAGGCCGACGAGGTGCGCCGCGTGAAGCGGTTCGAATCCGGCATCGTCTACAACCCGGTCACGCTGCGCCCCGACCAGACCCTCGCCGACGCCAAGCACCTGCAGGAGCAGTATCACGTCACCGGCTTCCCGGTCGTGGACGATCAGGGCCGGGTCCTGGGGATCGTCACCAATCGCGACATGCGTTTCGCCAGCGACGACGCGACGCCGGTGCGGGTGATGATGACATCGGAAAACCTCGCCATCCTGCACGAACCCGCCGACCGCGCCGAGGCGCTGAGCCTGATGAAGGCCCGCCGGATCGAGAAGCTGCTGGTGACGGACGACCGCGGCCATCTGACCGGCCTGCTGACCCTGAAGGACAGCGAGAAGACGGTGCTGAACCCGCTTGCCTGCAAGGACGAGCAGGGCCGCCTGCGGGTCGCGGCGGCCTCGACCGTGGGCGACGAGGGTTTCGAGCGCAGCATGGCGCTGATCGAGGCCGGGGTGGACCTGGTCGTGATCGACACCGCACACGGTCATTCCGAGGGCGTGGCGCAGGCCGTCAGCCGGCTCAAGCAGGCGAGCCCCGGCGCGCAGATCTGCGCGGGCAACGTCGCCACCACCGAAGCGGCGCGGGCGCTGGTCGATGCGGGCGCGGATGCGATCAAGGTCGGGATCGGGCCGGGCTCGATCTGCACCACCCGGATCGTCGCGGGCGTGGGCGTGCCGCAGCTGACCGCGATCATGGACGCGGTGGCGGGCGCCGGCGACGTGCCGGTGATCGCCGATGGCGGCATCAAGTTCTCGGGCGACTTCGCCAAGGCGATCGCGGCGGGCGCGTCCTGCGCGATGGTCGGCAGCGCCATCGCCGGGACGGACGAGAGCCCCGGCGAGGTGATCCTGTATCAGGGCCGTTCGTTCAAGTCCTACCGCGGGATGGGATCGCTCGGCGCCATGGCGCGCGGCTCGGCCGACCGCTATTTCCAGAAGGACGCCGCCTCGGACAAGCTGGTCCCGGAGGGGATCGAGGGGCAGGTGCCCTACAAGGGCTCGGTGGCGGCAGTGCTGCACCAGATGGTCGGCGGCCTGCGCGCCGCCATGGGCTACACCGGCAACGCCACCATCGAGGAAATGCGCGGCGGCTGCCAGTTCGTCCGGATCACGGGGGCGGGGCTGAAGGAGAGCCACGTGCACGACGTTCAGATCACGCGAGAGTCGCCGAACTATAGGCTTGGATAATCAACATCTTAGGCATTTTCGGCGCTGATGCTGGCCTGCTGGATCGGGCACAGTAAATCAACGACTTACACCAGCATCAGCGCGCTCAACTGATGCAAACTGATGCTGAAACGATAGGGTTGCCGATTTACTGATGCAGCCTTGATCGCATCAAGTGCGATCTCCGGTCATGGCGGCGCCCGCGCGCGGGCCGCGGCGAGTTGTGGTGTCGTGTGGCAGATCACGCCCGGAATGTAAAACGCCCTGCCGGGGGGCAGGGCGTTTGTTCAGATCATGGCTAAGTAGGTGATCGCCCTGCGGGCGCCGCCGGTCATTCGGCAGCTTCGGATACCTCTGCCGTGATCTGGTTCTCGTATATGGCCTTCAACTCGGCCAACTTCTTACGATCCCGCTCTTCCTTGGCACGAGCAGCCTCGTCTTTCTTAGCCTGCTTATCGGCCTCCGCTTTCATGCGGGCATCCTCAACGATCGGCGCAACCGCGGCGGGACGCAGCGGGTGGCGCTCGATCTTGCGGGCGAGTGCGGCGCCCCCAGCGATCTCAATGCCCGCGAAGAAGTCGATCAGAGTCTTCTCGTCCTGATCCGGCAGCCACAGGAGGACGGCCTGTCCGATGGCCTGATCGATCTGCTGGGCCGAGACGAAGTCTTTGCCTGCTTCGGACTTGAGCTTCGAGACAAAGGTCTCGAACGCCGTAATCTTCGCCGGCTTCTGGGCGTTGTGGTTGTCAGTGCTCATGGGTGAACCTCCAGGTTTCTGAGCGTGAGAGCAGGTGTTTCCTGCCTGACCAGGAGGTTGGAACTTTGATTTTCGGCCCCTAACGGAAAACGAACAAATCTGAAACTTTTCTTATAATCACCTGATTCTGAGCGAAACAATTTCACTTTGTTCTGTCTGACCGCTGCCTCGCACCCGAGTCAGTGCTACGCCCTGCTGATTGCAGCCCTCATCTGCTCGGCCATCCCTGCCGGTCATGCCCCTTGGCGTGGTGTAGGAGCGCCGGCCCTCGGAGAGGTCCGAGCTTGATCAGATTGCTACAGCGGGCAGCCTGATGCCGGGATTG
>NZ_JAHQZU010000002.1 GCF_019061185.1 Paracoccus sp. Z118 | reverse complement strand
CGCCGCCGTCAGCGTGGTCTTGCCGTGATCGACGTGACCGATCGTCCCGATGTTGACGTGCGGTTTCGTCCGTTCGAATTTTGCCTTTGCCATCGTGGCCTCCTGGTGACGGGCGGCGGCGACTCCGCCCCCTTGGGAAAGATCGCCGCGACTTATAAGGCGGTCATGGAAAAATCAAGCTCTGCGACCGCCGGGAGGACCCAGATGAGCCAGCCTGACCACAAGATTGACCCGCCGCGCCTGCTGCGGACCCTTTTCGACCGCGCCGTCGCCCGCGCCGATCCGATGGAGGTGGTTCCCGCCCATCTGCCGCCCCGCCCGGAAGGCCGGGTGGTGGTCGTCGGCGCCGGCAAGGCGAGCGCGCGGATGGCCGAGGCGGTGGAAAGCGCCTGGGGGCCGTGCGAGGGGCTGGTCATCACCCGCTACGGCCACGGGCGCCCGACGCAAGGGATCGAGATCGTCGAGGCATCGCACCCGGTTCCCGACGCGGCGGGAGCGGCCGCGACGGCGCGGATGCTCGACCTGCTTCGGGGCTTGGGCGAGGGGGATCTGGCGCTGGCGCTGATCTCGGGCGGGGCCTCGGCGCTGCTGGTCGCGCCTGCGGACGGGCTGACGCTGGAGGACAAGCGGCGCGTGAACGCGGCGCTGCTGGCCAGCGGGGCGCCCATCGACCGCATGAACGTGGTCCGCAAGCATCTGAGCCGGGTGAAGGGCGGCCAGCTTGCCGCCGCCGCCCATCCCGCGCGGATGCTGGCGCTGCTGATTTCGGACGTGCCGGGGGACGATCCGGCGTTCATCGGCTCGGGGCCGACTGTCGGCGATGGCTCGACGCCGGAGGATGCGCGGGCGGTGCTGGCGCGCTGGTCGGTGGCGGTGCCGGAGCCGGTGACGGCGGCGCTGGGGGCCGCCATGGGCGTGGTGCCGCCCGGCGATGCGCGGCTTGCGCTGGTGGAGAACCGCATCGTCGCCGCGCCCGCGCAGTCGCTGGAGGCGGCGGCGGAGCTGGCCCGCAGCGAGGGTTGCGAGGTCCGCATTCTCGGCGACCGGATCGAGGGCGAGGCGCGGGACGTCGCCGGGGATCACGCGGCGCTGGCGCTGCGCGAGCAGGCGGAACGCGCGGCCGGCTCGCCCCCGCTGCTGCTGCTGTCGGGGGGCGAGCTGACGGTGACGCAGCGGGGCGATGGGACCGGCGGGGGGACCGGCGGGCCGAATGCCGAATACGCGCTGGCGCTCGCGGTGGCGCTGGACGGCGCGCCGGGCATCCATGCGATCGCCTGCGATACCGACGGAGTCGATGGCGCGGCCGAGATTGCCGGGGCGGTGATCGGGCCCGATACGCTGGCGCGTGCGCGGGCGGCGGGGGTCGATCCGGGGCGGGCGCTGGACAGCAACGATGCGCACGGGTTCTTCGCGGCGGCGGGCGGGCAGGTCGTCACCGGCCCGACGCTCACCAACGTCAACGACTTCCGCGCCATCCTCATCGTGCCGGGCGGCTGAACCCCGCGCGGAACCGCCGCCGGGCGAGGGACGTTGCGGAGCCGACGGACCCCCGCCTCCAGCGGGCGGCCACATATCGGAGTGACACCATGTCCATGATGAAATCCCTCGCCAAGGTCGCGGCAGGCGTGATGCTGGCCAAGGGCATCGGCAACATGATGCAGCGGCAGCAGCAGCCCCAAGGGCGCGGCGGCCACTCGACCGGGGGCGGCATCCTGGGCGATCTGCTCGGCGGCAGCGGAAACACGCGGACCGGCGGCGGCGGCCTTGGCGACATGATCGGGCAGGTGCTGGGCGGCCGCACGGCGGCGAACCCCGGCACCGGGCGGCCCTATGGCGGGCAGACGGCGGGCGGCGCGTCCGGCGGGATCGGCGGGCTGATCGACGGCTATACCCGGCGCGCGGGCGGGCCGCCGACCGGAGCGTCGAGCGGCGGCGGCATCCTTGGCGGGGTGCTGGGCGGCGCGGCCGGCGGCATGCTGGGCGATCTGCTGCGCGGTCCGGCGCAGCGGGATTCGCAGCCCCGCAACGACGCCACCTTCGGCGAGGTCCTCAACGATGCGATGTCGCGCCAGGATGAGCCGAGCGTCACGCCCACGCCCGAGCAGAACGCCGTCGCCGGTCTGATGCTGAAAGCCATGATCCAGGCGGCCAAGGCGGATGGCGAGATCGACGAGGCCGAGCGCCAGCGGCTCATGGGCCAGCTTGGCAATCTGGACGCGCAGGAGCAGCAGTTCATCCGCGACCAGATGGCCGCGCCCGTGGACGCCCGCGCGCTGGCCCGCGAGGTGCCCGAGGGGCTGGAGCGGCAGGTCTACATGATGTCCGTCCTGGCGATCGACTTCGACCACGAGCATGAGGCGGTCTATCTGCGCGAGCTCGCCCAGGCGCTGGGGCTGCGGCAGGATGCGGTGGACGAGGTTCACGAGCAGATCGGGGTGAAGAACCTTTACAGCTGACGGGATTGCGCACCGGGGCGGCCGGGCGGGTCCGGCTTCACCGCTCCGGCGCCTCCGGCGGGGATACTTCGCCACCGAAGACGGCCGGTGTCATGAAATCGTTACGATTCAAGAAGGTGCGCAAAGTTTGACGCAAACGTGATCTGCACATGGCGCGGTTACGGGGCATGCTGCGCCTGCATCATAGCCATGGGAGCCGCATATGCGCCTGATCCTCGCCGCCGCCATCCTGCTCACCCCCGTTGCCGCGCTTGCCCAGGACGACGCGCAGCGCGACGCGCTCAAGGCCCGGCAGGGCTACATGACCGCGGTCGCCACGAACATGGGCCCGCTGGCCGCGATGGCCAAGGGCGATCTGGACTATGACGAGGCGCTGGCCACGTTCCACGCCCGGAACCTCGCCGCGCTCGGCAATTACGAGGTCGAGATGCATTTCCTGCCCGGCACCGCGCAGGGCGAGGTGGAGGGCAGCCACGCGCTTCCGGCGGCCTGGCAGAACCTCGACGACGTCCGCGCCAAGCACAATGATTTCACCGCCGCCGCCGCCGCCGCCCCCGAGGGCGTGAAAGGCGGGCGGGAGCAGGTGGCGGCCGTGGTCCAGAGCCTCGGCGGCACCTGCAAGGCCTGCCACGACCAGTATCGCGCGAAATGACCGGCGCGGGCGGAGAGCCCGTCAGGGTCCGGCTGTGGGACCCGCTTCTGCGGGTCTATCACTGGCTTCTGGCGTTCTTCGTGATCGCGGCATGGCTGCTGGGGCAGTTCGGCCCGCTGAACATGACGCTGCATTTCTGGTGCGGCTACATCGTCGGCGGGCTGCTGGTGTTCCGGCTGGTGTGGGGGCTGGGCGGCCCCAGGCCGGCCCGCTTCACCCATTTCGTCACCGGCCCGCGCAAGGTCATCGCCTATGGCCGGGGCATCTTCCGGCGCGAGCCGTCGCATTGGCCCGGCCACAACCCGCTGGGGGCGCTGTCGGTGATCGCCATGCTGCTGGTGCTTGTGGCGCAGGTCGTGACGGGGCTGATTTCCGACCCCGACGACTTCATCAATGTCGGGCCGCTGGCCGGTCAGGTGAGCCGCGCGACCTCCACCGCCGCCGTGGGCTGGCACAATCTGGGGACGTGGCTGATCCTGATCCTCGTGCTGCTGCACGTGGGGATGATCCTCTATTACCGCTTCTGGAAGCGCGAGGATCTGGTGCGGCCGATGATCACCGGCTGGAAGATGGTGCGCCGCGAGGACTGAGGCCGCTGACGGAAAAGGCCGCCCTGCAAGGCGGCCTCATGGTCAGTTGAAGCGGTTGTCGCGCGGGAACCCGCGCGGCGCCATCCGGCCGGCGCTCGCGCGCTTGCCGAGCCATTCGGTGAGGTCGGACTCGGTCCGGGTGCGGCCCGCCGGGTCCTGCCACGACAGGCCCACCGACAGGGTGATGAACTTCGCGTCCGCGAGGCCCCCGTCCTTGAACCGTTGCAGCCGCACGCCCTTGCCGCGCGACATCTCGGGCAGTTCGGCGATCGGGAACACCAGCAGCTTGCGGTTGTCGCCCACCACGGCCAGATGGTCGCCCGACACGCGGCGGATCAGCAACGCATCGCCGTTCAGCACCTGCTTGCCGGCGCGGGTCTGGGCGAGGATGTCGCCCGCGTTCACGATGAACCCGTCGCCCGCGCGGGACGCCATGAGGAACTGCGTATCATCGCGCCACGGGAACATGTCGATCACGGCGGCATCGTTGGGCAGGTCGATCATCAGCCGCAGCGGCTCTCCCTGCCCGCGCCCGCCGGGCAGGTTGTTGGCGGGCAGCGTGTAGAACCTTCCGTTCGCGCCGAAGATCACCAGCTTGTCGGTGGTTTCGGCGTGGAGCGCCATGAACGGCTCGTCCCCGTCGCGGAACTTCACCTCGGCGTCCAGCGGCTGGTGGCCCTTCATCGCGCGGATCCAGCCCATCTTGGACAGGATCACGGTCAGCGGCTCGCGCTCGATCATCGCGTCCATGTCGAGCGGCTGCACGTCCTCGGATTCGGTGATCTCGGTGCGGCGCAGGCCTTCGGGGGTGGACTTGCCGAAGAGGCCGCGCACTTCCTTGAGCTGCGCGGCGATGCGGGTCCACTGGCTGCCCTCGTCGGCCAGCATGGCGGACAGCGCGGCGCGTTCCTCGATCAGGCGGTCATGCTCGGCCCGAAGCTCGATCTCCTCCAGCCGGCGCAGCGCGCGCAGGCGCATGTTCAGGATCGCCTCGACCTGCACGTCGGACAGACCGAACTCGGCCATCATCACGGCCTTGGGGTCGTCCTCGTGTCGGATGATCTCGATCACCCGGTCGAGGTTCAGATAGGCGACGATGTAGCCCGCCAGCACCTCGAGCCGGGCCGCGATCTTCTCCAGCCGGAAGTTCGAGCGGCGGACCAGCACCTCGCGCCGGTGGTCGAGGAAGGCGCGAAGGACTTCCTTGAGCGAGCAGACCTTGGGCACGCGGCCGTCGATCAGCACGTTCATGTTGAGGCCGAAGCGGGTTTCCAGATCGCTGACCCGGAACAGGGCGGCCATCAGCTGCTCGGGGTCCACCTGACGGGTGCGGGGTTCCAGCACGATGCGGATGTCATCGGCGGATTCGTCGCGCACATCGGCGAGGATGGGGATCTTGCGGGTGTTGACCAGATCCGCCAGCCGCTCGATCAGCTTGGATTTCTGTACCTGATAGGGAATCTCGGTCACGATGATCTGCCACTGGCCGCGACCCAGATCCTCGCGGCTCCAGCGGGCGCGCAGGCGCAGGGAACCGCGCCCGGTGCGGTAAGCCTCGCGCAGCGTTTCCGGGCTTTCCACCAGCACGCCGCCGGTCGGGAAGTCGGGCCCCGGCATGATCGCCATCAGCGTGTCGTCGCGCGCGTCGGGCGACTTGATGAGATGCAGGCAGGCGTCGATCACCTCATGCAGGTTGTGGGGCGGGATGTTGGTCGCCATCCCCACGGCGATGCCGCTTGCGCCGTTGCAGAGCAGGTTCGGGAACGCCGCCGGCAGCACGACAGGTTCTTCCAGCGTGCCGTCGTAGTTCGGGCGGAAGTCCACCGCGTCCTCGGCCAGCCCGTCCATCAGCGCCTCGGCGGCAAGGGTCAGCCGCGCCTCGGTGTAGCGGCTGGCGGCGGGGCTGTCGCCGTCGATGGAGCCAAAGTTCCCCTGGCCGTTCACCAGCGGGTAGCGCATCGCGAAGGGCTGCGCCAAACGCGCCATCGCGTCATAGATCGCGCCGTCTCCGTGCGGGTGGTAGTTCCCCATCACGTCGCCGGAGATCTTGGCCGATTTGCGGAAGCCGCCGGTCGGCGACAGCCGCAATTCGCGCATCGCATAGAGGATGCGGCGGTGGACCGGCTTCAGCCCGTCGCGCGCATCCGGCAGCGCCCGGTGCATGATCGTGGACAGCGCATAGGTCAGGTAACGCTCGCCGATGGCGCGCGACAGCGGCTCGGCCGTCATGCGCGGCGCGTCATCTTCCGGCGGCAGGTCTTCGGGGGGCAGGTCGGGATCGTCGGGTGCGCTGGTCATCCGCGCGGAATAGGGGTTTCGCGCCGCGATGGAAAGTCGCGTCGGAAAGCTGTTGCGCAAATGTCGCTGCCTGAAAAACAGGCATCAATCCCGCGTGACGGGGGGAACAGGGTTGTCACACCAGCGTTGCCTTTCGTAATGACCAATCCGGCAAACGGAGGTTGCCCGGCCGAGCAGCGGGCAAGAAGGCAGATGTTCAGGTTGTTGATGATCACCATGTCGGCGCTGTTCGTGGCGCTGGCCCTGCTGGGTTCCGGCGGGGCGGGCGGCGGCGCGAATGTCGCCGGCCTCGGCCCGGCGGCGGTGATGATCCCGCTGGACCGCTTCACCGGACAGCGCGTCGTCGTTCCCACCTGGGCGGAGGTCGTGCAGGACGTGCCGGTCTGGTCGGGTCCGTCGCTGGAATCGCTGGTGGTCGGCAATCTCGTGGAAGGGCAGGAGGTCCGCACCATCCGCGGCATGTGGGACCGGCCCGCGCAGGGCTGGGCCGCCGTGATCCTGCCGCAGTTCACGGGCTATGTCCCGACCAGCGCCATCAACCCGGTCTGAGCCCGCGTGCCCACCGTCCTGATCACCGGCTGTTCGTCCGGCATCGGCCTCGACGCCGCCCGCACCATGACGGCGCGCGGCTGGACGGTCCTCGCCACCTGCCGCAAGCCCGAGGATCTGGCCGCGCGCGAGGCCGAGGGGATGATCCCCGTCCCGCTGGATCTGGCCGATCCGCAATCGGTGGCGGACGCGGCGGACCTTGCGCTGTCCCACGGCCCCGTCGATGCGCTGGTGAACAACGCCGCCTTCGCCCTGCCCGGCGCGGTGGAGGATCTGCCGCGCGACGGGCTGCGGGCGATCTTCGAGGTCAACCTCTTCGGCACCCACGACCTGACCTGCCGGATGATCCCGCATTTCCGGGCGAACGGCGCGGGGCGAATCGTCAATGTCAGTTCTGTCCTGGGCCTCGTCGGCATCCCCTGGCGCGGGGCCTACAGCGCGACGAAGTTCGCGCTGGAAGGCCTCACCGACGTGCTGCGGCTGGAAATGGAGGACACGCCGATCCGCGTCATCCTGATCGAGCCGGGGCCGATCACCAGCCGCATCCGCGTCAACGCGATCCCCCATTTCGAGCGGTGGATCGACTGGGAGAACAGCCCTCGGGTCGAGCAATACCGCCGCAGCCTGCTCAAGCGGCTCTACGAGCCATCCGGCAAGGACCGGTTCGAGCTGCCCCCGTCCGCCGTCAGCGCCCGGCTGGTCCACGCGCTGGAAAGCCCCGCGCCCCGTGCCCGCTACGGGGTCACGGCCGCGACGCGGATCTCTGCCGCCGGCAAGCGGATGCTGCCCACGCGCGCACTGGACTGGTTCGCCCGGCGGAGCTAGGATCGCACCCCTGAAAGGCGGTGCCTCATGCCCGACATGATCCTTTTCCTGCTGATCGTCCTTGCGCTGCTCGCCACCACGGCGGTGCTGATGACCGGCCTCGGCGGCTTTGCCCGCGGGGGCGAGTTCAACCGCCGCAACGGCAACAAGCTGATGCGCTGGCGGATCATCGCGCAAGCGATCTCGATCGCGCTGATCCTGGCGTTCGTGGCGCTGCGGGGCGGCGGCTGATGGTCGTCCTGAACCGCATCTACACCCGCACCGGCGACAAGGGCGACACCGCCCTGTCGAACGGCGCCCGCGTTCCCAAGCATTCCGCGCGAGTCGAGGCTTACGGCTCGGTGGACGAGCTGAACGCGACGCTGGGCCTGTGCCGGCTGGTGGCGGAAGGCAACATGGCCGAGCGGCTAGCGGTGATCCAGAACGAGCTGTTCGACCTCGGCGCCGATCTTGCGCGGCCCGACATGGCCGCCGACGACGCTGCCGGCTATCCGGTGCTGCGGATGATCCAGAGCCAGGTGGACCGGCTGGAAGCCGAGATGGACGAGATGAACGCGGACCTGTCGCCCCTGCGCAGCTTCATCCTGCCGGGCGGCTCGGCGCTGGCCGCGCATCTGCATCTGGCCCGCACCGTGGCGCGGCGGGCGGAGCGCCGCGCGACCGAGCTGGCAGTCGAGGGTGACGCCAACCCCGCCGCGATCCGCTATCTCAACCGCCTGTCCGACTGGCTGTTCATCGCCGCGCGCGTCGCGAATGCGGGCGGGCAGGGCGATATCCTGTGGGTTCCGGGCGCCTCGCGCTAGGCGCGGCAGGGGTTTGGTGCAGTTGCAGCAAAATTACGCTGTAAAACCCCGGACCACCCGGCTATCTGAGGCAGCGATATTGGTGACGCTACTCAAGGGAGAGAGACCGATGAAGGTTCTCGTGCCAGTCAAGCGCGTGATCGACTTTAACGTGAAGGCCCGCGTGAAGGCGGACGGATCTGGTGTCGATCTGGCGAACGTGAAGATGTCGATGAACCCCTTCGACGAGATCGCGGTCGAAGAGGCGATCCGGCTGAAGGAAAAGGGCGTCGCGACCGAGATCGTCGTCGTGTCCATCGGCGTCAAGCAGGCGGCCGAGACGATCCGCACCGCGCTCGCCATGGGCGCGGATCGCGGCATCCTCGTGCAGGCCGCCGATGACGTGCATCAGGACATCGAGCCGCTGGCCGTCGCCAAGCTGCTGAAAGCCGTGATCGACGAGGAACAGCCGCAGCTGGTGATCGCCGGCAAGCAGGCGATCGACAACGACATGAACGCGACCGGGCAGATGCTCGCGGCGCTGCTCGGTTGGGGTCAGGCGACGCAGGCCGGCAGGATCGAGGTCGAGGGCGACACCGCCAAGGTCACGCGCGAGGTCGATGGGGGCCTTCAGACCGTCGCCGTGAAGCTGCCGGCCATCGTCACCGCCGACCTGCGGCTGAACGAGCCGCGCTATGCCTCGCTCCCGAATATCATGAAGGCGAAGAAGAAGCCGTTGGAGGAGAAGACCGCCGCCGATTACGGCGTCGATGTCTCGCCGCGGCTGACGGTGGTGAAGACCGCCGAGCCCGAGGGGCGCAAGGCGGGGGTGAAGGTCGCCTCGGTCGATGAGCTGGTGTCGAAACTGAAAGCCGCGGGGGTGATCTGATGGCTGTGCTGCTGCTGGCCGAGATGGCCGAAAACGGGCTGAACCTGGACGCGACAGCGAAGGCCGTGACCGCGGTCGCGCCGCTGGGTGACGTGACGGTTCTGGTCGCGGGCGAGGGCGCGAAAGCCGCCGCCGACGAGGCCGCGACGATCGACGGCGTGTCGAAGGTGCTGGTGGCCGAGGGCGAGACCTACGCCCACCGCCTGGCCGAGCCGATGGCCGCGCTGGTGGTCGAGCTTGCGCCGCAATTCTCGCACATCGCCGCGCCGGGCACGACCGATGCGCGCAACGTCCTGCCCCGCGCCGCCGCGCTGCTGGACGTGATGGTGATCCCGGAGGTCAGCAAGATCGTCGATGCGGACACGTTCGAACGTTCGGCCTTCACCTCGGCCGCCGTGCAGACGGTGAAATCGTCGGACAAGGTCAAGGTCTTCACCGTCCGCATCGCCAGCTTCGACGCGGCGGGCCAGGGCGGTTCGGCGTCGGTCGAAACCGCGCCCTCGGCGGCCGACCCCGGCCTGACGAGCTGGGTTTCCGACGAGGTGGCGCATTCCGACCGGCCCGAGCTGACCTCGGCCAAGCGGATCGTCTCGGGCGGCCGGGCGATGGGGTCCAAGGAGAACTTCGACCTGATCGAGAAACTGGCCGACAAGCTGGGCGCCGCCGTCGGGGCAAGCCGCGCGGCGGTCGATTCGGGCTATGCGCCGAACGACTGGCAGGTGGGCCAGACCGGCAAGGTGGTCGCCCCGGATCTCTATATCGCCGCCGGCATCTCGGGCGCGATCCAGCATCTCGCGGGGATGAAGGACAGCAAGGTGATCGTGGCGATCAACAAGGACGAGGAAGCGCCGATCTTCCAGGTCGCCGATTACGGGCTGGTGGGCGACGTGTTCACCGTCCTGCCGGAACTGACCGAGAAGATCTGAGGCTTGCGGAAACAACCAGCCGCCCGCCGTCGCGCGGGCGGCTTCTGCATTGAGGCGGCAGGCGATTCTGCTATGTTCGCGCCGACACGCGAAAAGGATGGAATATGGCGGTTCAGTCGGTTGGGATTGTCGGTGCGGGGCAGATGGGCAACGGCATCGCGCATGTGTTCGCGCTGGCCGGTTATGACGTGCTGATGACCGACATCAGCGAGGACGCCATCCAGAAGGCGCTGACGCTGATCGACAGGAACCTCGAACGCCAGGTCAGCCGCGGCAAGATCCAGGCCGAGGACAAGGCCGCCGCCCTCGGCCGCATCGGCACGACGACCGACATCACCGAGTTGGGCCAGTGCGATCTGGTGATCGAGGCCGCGACCGAACGTGAGGAGATCAAGCAGAAGATCTTCGACCAGCTTCTGCCGCATCTGAAGCCCGACACGATCCTGACCTCGAACACCTCGTCGATCTCCATCACCCGGCTGGCGAGCCGGACCGACCGGCCCGAGAAGTTCATGGGTTTCCACTTCATGAACCCCGTGCCGGTGATGCAGCTGGTCGAACTGATCCGCGGCATCGCCACCGACGAGCCGACCTATCGCACCCTCTGCGAGGTGGTCGAGAAGCTGGGCAAGACCAGCGCCAGCGCCGAGGATTTCCCGGCCTTCATCGTCAACCGCATCCTGATGCCGATGATCAACGAGGCGGTCTATACGCTCTACGAGGGCGTGGGTTCGGTCAAATCCATCGACGAATCGATGAAGCTGGGCGCGAATCATCCGATGGGGCCGCTGGAGCTGGCCGACTTCATCGGGCTGGATACCTGCCTGTCGATCATGAACGTGCTGCACGAGGGGCTGGCGGATACGAAATACCGCCCCTGCCCGCTGCTGACGAAATACGTCGAAGCCGGCTGGCTG
Organism: Paracoccus sp. Z118; assembly: GCF_019061185.1. GTDB lineage: Bacteria > Pseudomonadota > Alphaproteobacteria > Rhodobacterales > Rhodobacteraceae > Paracoccus. The sequence continues at coordinate 259,741 of NZ_JAHQZU010000002.1, read as the reverse complement.
GGCCGCAAGACCGGGCGCGGCTTCTACGACTATCGCGGCGAGGAGCCGGTGCCGACCCGCTGACGCCTCACAGCGTCAGGGTCATCCCATCCTCGGCGGTCTCGAACCCGATTCCGGCCCGTTCCGCCAGCACCTCTTCGCCCATATGGGTCAGGATCACCCGCTTCGCGCCGGCGCGGGGCAGGTTCTGGCGCAGCGTCTCCGCGTCCAGATGGAAGCGGCCCTGCGGCTTGAGAAAGCTGCATTCGCAGATCAGCAGGTCTGCGTCCCGGCCAAGACCGATCAGCGCCTCGGTCCATTCGGTGTCGCCGGTATAGGCGAGCGTCCGGCCGCCCTGCTCGAACCGATAGCCGAGAAAGGGGCCGTTCGCGTCCTTGCCGTGCCGGACGCGGGTCGCCGTGACGCGGACGCCGTTCACCTTTCGCGGGGTTTCCGGCGCGATTTCCTCCAGCCGGATCTCGAAGCCGCGGTCGGCCGTGGCGGAGCTTTGGAACGCCGCCCGCATGGCCGTGCCGAACTGCGCCGAAAGCCCTTCGGGGCCGACGATGGTCAGCGGCTTCTTGCGTTTCAACAGCTGCTGCGCGTCCAGCACGAAGAACGGCAGTCCCATGAAGTGATCGGCGTGGAAATGGGTCACGAAGATCGTGCGGATGGCCTCGCGGTCGATCCCCGCCCGCTTGAGCGCGACCAGCGACGTTGCGCCGCAATCGATCAGGAACGGCGGCGCATCGCCTGCGATGTGAAAGCAGGTGTTGAAGCGCCCACCGCTGCCCATGGCGTCTCCGCAGCCGACGAAGGTGATCTGCATGGCCGAAATCCCTTTGCCGCCCAACGCGCGCCACGGCGGGGCGGTTGCGGGAAGGTGACGGAACGGACGGGCGCGGCTATGGTTGATGCAGTCGGCGCGATCCGCGCCGCGGGGGTTCTGCCGTGACCGCGCATCTGACCAGCCCGACCCTGTCCGCCATTCCCGTCCCGGCAGAGGTCCGCCTGCTCGGCCTCTCCACCGCGCTGCCGCCCCATGTGCTGCGGCAGAGAGATGTCGTGTCCCGCGCCCGCGAGCTGCTGGCCCCGCGCTATCCGCAGTTCGAGCGGATCGTCGCGGCCTTCGAGAACGCGGGCATCGACCAGCGCGGGTCGGTCGTGCCGCTGGAATGGTTCGGCCAGCCGCATGGCTGGAAGGCCCGCAACGACGCCTTTCTGGCGGGGGCGGATGCGCTGTTCCGCGACGCGGCGGGGCGGGCGCTCGCCGCCGCCGGACTGCCGGCCAAGGCGATCGACGCGATCGTCACCGTCTCCTCGACCGGCATCGCCACCCCCACGCTGGAGGCTCGCGCCGCCCGCGACATGGGTTTCCGCGCCGACGTGCTGCGGGTGCCGGTGTTCGGCCTCGGCTGCGCGGGCGGGGTGAGCGGGCTCGCCATCGCGCGGGAACTCGCGGCGGCGCGGCCGGGAACGCGGGTGCTGATGGTCGCCGTGGAGACCTGCACGCTGCTGTTCCGCATGGACCGGCTGGACAAGGCCGACATCATCGCCACGGCGCTGTTCGGCGACGGTGCGGCTGCGGCGGTGCTGGGCTCGGGCGAGGGGACGGGGCCGCTGGTCGGGCGCGGGGTGCAGCATATGTGGCCCGAAACGCTCGAGATCATGGGGTGGGACGTGGACGATCTGGGGCTGGGGGTGATCTTCGACCGCTCGATTCCGGGCTTCGCCGCCGCCAACCTCGGCGCCGCCTATGCGGCGATGGCCCCCGCGCTGGGGGCGGAGCCGGTGCAGCGGATGGTCTGCCACCCCGGCGGCGCCAAGGTCGTCACCGCCATCGAGGACGCGCTGGCGCTGCCCCCCGGCACGCTGGACGCCGAGCGCGAGGTGCTGCGGATCGCGGGCAACATGTCCTCGCCCACCGTGCTGTTCGTGCTTCAGCAGGTGCTGGCCCGAAACCCCGGCGGCAGGCTGATGCTGTCGGCGCTGGGTCCGGGCTTCACCCTGTCGCTGCTGCCGCTGGACGTCTGAGGCATGGCGGCGGCGCTGTTCATCGCCTTCCTGATCGTCCAGCGCCTTGCCGAACTGGCGCTGGCCCGCCGCAACACACGGCGGCTGCTGGCTCGCGGCGCGGTGGAACATGGGGCCGGGCACTACCCGCTGATCGTCGCGCTGCACGCCGGCTGGCTTGCTGCCATCGCCATCTTCGGCTGGGGACAGCCGGTCCATCCCGGCTGGCTGGCCGGCTTCACGATCCTGCAAGCCTTCCGGGTCTGGATCATCGCCACGCTCGGCCCGCGCTGGACGACTCGGATCATCGCGCTGGACGTGCCGTTGGTGAAGCGCGGCCCGTTCCGCGTCCTGCGCCACCCGAACTACACGCTCGTCGTGCTGGAAATCGCCGTCGCGCCGATGGTGCTGGGGCTGACGGGGGTGGCGCTGCTGTTCTCGATCCTCAACGCCGCCGTGCTCAGCGTCCGGCTGCGGGCCGAAAACCGGGCGCTCTACCCCTGACGGCGGCCGATCCGCGGCTCGGTCCCGGCCATGAGGCGCTGGATGTTGGCGCGATGGCGGATGAAGATCAGCGCCGCCATGAAGGCCAGCACCAGCGCCAGCATCGGCAGGCCGAAGACCCACGCCATGACCGGCGCCCCCGTGGCCGCCACCAGCGCCGAGAGCGACGAGATCCGCGTGAGCGCCGCCGTCGCCAGCCATAACGCGCAGGCGATCAGCCCCACCGGCCAGAACAGCGCCAGAACCGTGCCGAGGAACGTCGCGACCCCCTTGCCGCCCCTGAACCCCAGCCAGACCGGGAACAGATGCCCGAGGAACGCGGCGGCCCCGGCGGCCAGCGCCGCATCCTCGCCGCCCAGCCAGCGGGCCAGCAGCACCGCGATGGCGCCCTTGCCGCTGTCCATCAGCAGCGTCGCCAGCGCCGCGCCCTTGTGGCCGGTGCGCAGCACGTTGGTCGCGCCGATATTGCCCGAGCCGATCTGGCGCAGATCGCCCAGACCCAGCGCGCGGGTGATGACGACGCCGAACGGGACCGAGCCCAGCAGATAGCCCATCACGGCCCAAAGCAGGGCGGTCATGCGCCCACCTCTGCCCGGACCTCGGCGGCGTCCGCCCCGCCCCTGCCATAGACCTGCCGCCCGCCGACCCAGGTGCCCAGCACCCGCCCCTCCATCCGGGCGCCGTCGAAAGGCGTGTTCTTGGACTTCGAGCGCAGGGTGAAGCGGTCCAGCACGAAGGGCGCGTGCGGATCGAACAGGACCAGATCGGCGGGTGCGCCGACCGCCAGCCGCCCGCCGGGCAGGCCCAGCCGGTCCGCCGGGTTCAGCGACATCGCCCGCCACAGCCGGGGCAGGGACACGCCGCCCTGATGGAACAGCCGCATCGCGGCGGGCAGCAGCGTCTCCAGCCCGACTGCGCCGGGTGCTGCGACCTCGAAGGGCAGGCGCTTCACCTCCTCGTCCTGCGGGGTGTGGAAGCTGCCGATCACGTCGATGGTGCCGTCGGCCACCGCCTCGACCAGCGCCAGCCGATCATCCTCGGACCGCAAGGGCGGGGTCAGCCGGAAGAAGGTGCGATAATCGCCCACGTCGAACTCGTTGAGCGTCAGATGGTGGATCGAGGTGCCCGCCGTCACGTCCAGCCCCGCCGCCCGCGCCCGGTCCAGCACCGGCAGCGCGGCCGCCGTGGTGATCTGGTCGGCGTGCCAGCGAACGCCCGTGGCCTCCACCAGCGCCAGGTCCCGCTCCAGCCCCATCCGCTCCGCCAGCGGCGAAACGGCGGGGATGCCGTAAAGCGAGGCGAACTTGCCGCCGGTCGCCGCCGCCCCGCGCGAAAGCCCCGCATCCTGCGGATGGCCCACGATCAGCGCGCCGAGGCCCCGTGCATAGGTCATGCAGCGGGCCAGCAGCTTGGTGCTCTCGACCACCCGCACGCCATCGGTGAAGGCCACCGCGCCCGCGTCCTGTAGGAAACCCAACTCGACCATCTCGCGCCCCTCGCGGCCGCGCGTCAGCGCCGCCTGATGGCGGATGCGGACCGGCTGCTCGGCGGCGCGGCGGGTCACGAACTCCAGCGACTCGGGCGTGTCGATCGGGGGCAGGGTGTCGGGCCGGGCGACGATGGTGGTGACCCCCCCAGCCAGCGCCGACAGCGCCGCGCTGCGCATGGATTCCTTGTGCCGCTCGCCCGGCTCGCCGATCTTGACGCCCCAGTCCACGATTCCCGGCGCCAGATACCTGCCGCCGCAATCGACCACCGTCGCCCCCGCCGGCGCGTCGTCATCCTGGGCCGAGATCACGCCGTCCTGCACCGTCAGGCTGCCGGGCCCGTCGGTCAGCGCCTCGGGATCGATCAGCCGGGCATTGGTGAAATGCAGGATCATGAAAGCGCCCCGGCTTCTTTCTGGTTCAAATACCCATGCGGCCGCGCCGCCCGAACGAACGGCTCAGACATGGACGCCCCCCTCGGCCGCCTTCGCCCCACGCTCGGCCCGCAGGTTCCGGGCCAGCAGGTCCATGGCGGCCATGCGGACGGCGACACCCATCTCGACCTGGTCCTGGATGACGGATCGGTTGATGTCGTCCGCGATGGTGCCGTCGATCTCGACCCCCCGGTTCATCGGCCCCGGATGCATGACGATCGCGTCGGGCTTGGCCAGCGCCAGCTTTTCGGCGTCCAGCCCCCAGCGGTGATAGTATTCCCGCTCGGACGGGATGAAGCCGCCGTCCATGCGCTCCTTCTGAAGCCGCAGCATCATCACCACGTCGGCGTCCCGCAGCCCCTCGCGCATGTCCTCGCAGATCTCGCAGCCCCAGTCCGCCGCGCCCGAGGGCATCAGCGTCGCCGGGCCGACCAGCCGCAGGCGGCTTTCCATCTTGCCCAGCAGGATCATGTTGGACCGGGCGACGCGGCTGTGAGCGATGTCGCCGCAGATCGCCACCGTCAGCCGGTGCAGCCGCCCCTTGGCGCGGCGGATCGTGAGCGCGTCCAGCAGCGCCTGCGTCGGATGCTCGTGCCGCCCGTCGCCCGCGTTCACGACCGCGCAGTTCACCTTTTCGGCCAGCAGGTTCACCGCGCCGGAATGGGGGTGCCGCACCACCAGCAGGTCGGGCTGCATCGCGTTCAGCGTCAGCGCGGTGTCGATCAGCGTCTCGCCCTTCTTCACCGAGGACTGCGCGACGGCCATGTTCATCACGTCCGCGCCCAGCCGCTTGCCGGCCAGCTCGAAGCTGGACTGGGTGCGGGTGGACGCCTCGAAGAACAGGTTGATCTGGGTCAGCCCCTCCAGCGCGTCGCCGTGCTTCATCGTGCGGCGGTTCAGCGCGACATAGGTTTCGGCGAGGTCGAGAAGGGTGGTGATCTCGTCCGGGGCAAGCTGCTCGACGCCGAGAAGGTGACGGGCACGGAACGTCATGGGGGCCTCCGCTGGATGCGGGGCCTGTATCGCAAGATCGGCGGCGCGGGGCAAGAACCCGGCGCGGGGAAGGTCAGGCGCGCCCGGCGGTCGAGGACAGCATCACCGGGTCGATCCCCAGCGATTTCAGCGCGATCTGCCATTTATGCTCGTTGTCGGCGCCGAACAGGATGTCGTCGCTGGCCTCGGCGGTCAGCCAGCCGTTGGCCAGCATCTCCTGCTCGAGCTGCCCGGCGTCCCAGCCCGCATAGCCCAGCGACAGCACCGCGTCGTCCGGCCCGCGCCCACGGGCGAGGTCTTCGAGGATGTCGCGGGTCGTCGCCATGGCAAGGTCGCTGTCACCGATCCGCATCCGCCCTTCCGGCTCGTCCTCGGGGCGCACGCCCCTGGCGCGGTGCAGCACGAAGCCGCGCCCCGGCTCGACCGGGCCGCCGAAATGCACGGGGACGTCGCGGGCGTCGGCGGTCGGCTCGATCTCCAATTGTTTCAGCAGGTCGCCGAACTCCAGCCCGGTCAGGGGCCGGTTGACGACCAGCCCCATCGCGCCCTCGTCGCCATGGGCGCAGATCAGCACCACGGAGCGGGCGAAGCGCGGGTCGCTCATGCCGGGCATCGCGATCAGGACCTTGCCGGTCAGCGAGTCTGTGTTGTTCATGTGCCTACCTCTCCCGTCCAAGATCGGCATCGCGCCGCCGCCGCGCAAGGGCGTGGCGAAGTTGTGACTTCACCTGCGGGCCGCAGGACCCTAGATCGAAAGGATGAACGCGAAAGCCCTGATCCCGGTTCTTCTGTGCGCGGCGGCCCTGGGCCATGCAGGCGCGGCCCATGCGAGCGAGAGCCATGTCGGCGAGCCGCCGCCGCCGGGGCTGACCTCGGCCGAGCTGCTGCCGGTCCAGACCGCGCCCGACGGAAGCCGCATGACCGCGTTGCGGCTGGTGCTGGAGCCGGGGTGGAAGACCTATTGGCGCAGCCCCGGCGACAGCGGCGTGCCGCCCGAGTTCGACTGGTCCGGTTCGGCCAACCTGGCGGGCGCGCAGCCGCTCTGGCCGCGCCCCGAGGTGATCGATTCGGGCGGCGAGCGGACGCTGGGCTACCATGACGAGCTGCTGCTGCCGATCCGGCTGACCCCGCAGGCGGCGGGCGAGCCGGTGGCGCTGGACGTGAGGCTGAACTTCGGCCTTTGCGAGGATGTCTGCGTGCCCGCGCGGGTCCGGCTGGCCGCGGCGCCCGAGGGGGACGGGTTCGACCCGCGCATCGCCGAGGCGCTGGCGCGGGTTCCGGCAGCGGGCGAAGGGGCGCTGACCTGCCACGTGACCGACATCGCGGACGGGGTGCAGGTCGCCGCCACGATCCCCGAGGCCGGGGCGGGCGCGGCGGCGGCGATGGAGTTGATGCAGGACGGGATCTGGGTCTCGCAGGCCGAACTGACCGAGCAGGGCGGGCAGGTGACGGCGGTCGCCGATTTCGTCGCGCCGAGCGGCAAGCCGTTTCCGCTGGATACGGACAAGCTGCGGGTCACGCTGATCTCGGCCGGCGGCGCGGTGGAATATCGGGGTTGTGCCGAGACGGTTTCGGGCTGAGCCGTCGTAAGGCCGAGAGCGTCAGGCTGACAGCCGCGCCGCGATTTCCAGCAGGTCGGCCCACGCATCGCGCTTGGCGGCGGGGGTGCGCAACAGATAGCTCGGATGCGTCATCGGCATGGCGGGGCGGCCCCAGGCCGTGGCCCATTTGCCCCGCATCCGCAGCACGCCCTGCCGCCCCAGCGCGGCCTGGCAGGCGGCGTTGCCCATCAGGATCAGCAGATCGGGGGCGGCAAGCTCGACATGGCGGGCGAGGAAGGGGCGCATCGCGTCGATCTCGGCCGGCAGCGGCGCACGGTTGCCCGGCGGGCGCCACGTCAGGACGTTGGTGATGTAGACCGCCCGTTCGGCGTCCACCGCGTCGCGGGCAAGGCCGATCGCGTCCAGCATCCGGTCGAGCAACTGCCCGGCTCGGCCGACGAACGGGCGGCCCATCCGGTCCTCGTCCTCGCCCGGCGCCTCGCCCACGATCATCACCCGCGCGGCGGGGTTGCCGTCTGCAAAGACGAAGCTGCGGGCGCCCTTGCGGATGTCGAGCCCGTCGAAGCTTTCCACCGCCGCCGCAAGCTGCTCAAGCGTTTCCGCGCGGGAAGCCAGCGCGGCGGCGCGGGCGGGCAGGTCGTCGGTGTCGCTTTCGGACGCGGTTTGGGGCGCCGTCTGGGGGCCAGTCCGGGGCGCGGCTGCCGGGACCGGCGCGGCGGGCGCGGGCGCGCGCGCGGCTTCGGCATAGCGGTCCACGGGCGTGTCGAGCATCGGCTCGTCCACCCCCATCTCGCGCTGCCAGTCGAGCAGCGCGAGCGCGGTTTCCGCGTCCAGCGCGAATCCTCTCCAGATCGGGTCTGCGGTCATGGCGGCAGGATAAGCAGCGCGGGCGGCGGCACAAGCAGGGAGGGGCGCTGCGGCCTATCGCGGCGCGGCGGCGCGGCGCAGGCGGTCGTTGATGGCAAGGCCCAGCCCCTCGTCGGGGACCCGCGCCACGGCGATCGGGCGGCCCAGCCGGTCGGCCTGCCGCAGCACGTCGAACAGCCGGGCCGCGGCCTCGGTCGTGTCGGCGCGGGGCGACAGGGTCAGCGGGCCGGGGCCGAAGGCGATGAAGGTCTCTCCCTCGCGCGGCGCGTCCGCGTTCAGCCGCAGGGGGGCGTTCGGGGCGTAGTGGCTGGACAGCTGTCCCGGCGCGTCCGGCGCGGCAAGCTCGCCGGGCTGCGCGAGCGGACCGATCACCGCCTCGATGGCGTCCACCGGAACCCCGCCGGGCCGCAGCAGCGTCGCGCGGCCTTCGCGCCAGCCGACGATTGTGGATTCCAGCCCGACCGGGCAGGCGCCGCCGTCCAGAACCGCCGCGATGCGGCCGTCGAGGCCGCCATCCGGGTCCAGCACATGCGCCGCCGTCGTCGGGCTGATCCGCCCCGAGACGTTGGCCGAGGGCGCGGCGAGCGGCCCGCCGAAGCGGCGCAGCAGCGCCCGCGCCACCGGATGCGCGGGGACCCGCAGCGCCACCGTCTCCAGCCCCGCCGTGACAAGCGAGGCGATGCCGGCCGCCTCGCGCAGCGGCACCACCAGCGTCAGCGCACCCGGCCACAGCGCCGCCAATTGCCGCGCCTCGTCCCCGAACACGCCGATCCGCCCGGCGGCTTCCCTGTCGGCCACATGCACGATCAGCGGGTTGAAGCTGGGCCGCCCCTTGGCAGCATAGATCCGCGCGACGGCTTCGGCGTTCCGGGCATTGCCGGCGAGGCCATAGACCGTCTCGGTCGGGACCGCGACCACCTCGCCCGCCGTAAGCAGCCGGGCGGCGCGGCCGATGCCGTCTTCGTCGGGGTTGAGGCGTTCCGTCTGCATGAATGGCCCTGGTGGCACTTGACGTGGGGTCGCGGCTTGCACACCAAGCGGGCGCATCTACTCTGTCGCGGAGCGACGAGTGATAGGCGCGCCGCAGGATATTGCCAAGGCGCAAGGGGGAAAAGAATGGCTTACCAGGTACCGGTCGAGGACATCACGTTCATCCTGCGCAACCTCCTGCCGTTCGAGCAGATCGCTGGCACCGAGCGGTTCGCCGAAGCGACCGGCGACACCGTGGACGCCATTCTGACCGAAGCCGGGCGCATGTCCTCGGAAGTGCTGGCGCCGCTGAACCGGGCGGGCGATCTGAAGGGCGCGGCGCTGGAAAACGGCGCGGTGCGGTCCTCGCCCGGCTTCGATCAGGGCTTCCGCGCCATCGCCGAGGGCGGCTGGATCGGGCTGTCCGCCAACCCCGAATATGGCGGCGCGGGGCTGCCGCAGACGCTGAACATGGCGGTGGCCGAGATGATGGCGGGGGCGTGCCTGTCGCTGCAGCTCAACCCGCTGCTGACCCAGGGCCAAATCGAGGCGCTGGAGCATCACGCCAGTGACGAGATGAAGGCGCTGTATCTGCCCAAGCTGATTTCCGGCGAGTGGTCCGGCACGATGAACCTGACCGAACCCGGCGCGGGCTCGGACGTCGGCGCGCTGACGACCAGGGCGGAACGGGCGGATGACGGCAGCTACCGCATCACCGGGCAGAAGATCTTCATCACCTGGGGCGACAGCGACGTGACGGAAAACGTCTGCCACGCGGTGCTGGCCCGCCTGCCCGATGGCGGGGCAGGGACCAGGGGCATCAGCCTGTTCATGGTGCCGAAATACCTGCCCGACGAGAACGGCAAGCCCGGCGTCGCCAACAGCCTGCGGGTCGTCAGCCTGGAACACAAGCTGGGCATCCACGGCAGCCCCACCTGCGTGATGAGCTTCGAGGGCGCGACCGGCTGGCTGATCGGCGAGGAACACAAGGGCATGGCGTCGATGTTCACGATGATGAACGCGGCCCGCCTCGGCGTCGGCGTGCAGGGCGTCGCGCTGGCCGAGGCCGCGTTGCAGCAGGCCGCCGCCTATGCGGCCGAGCGCGACCAGATGGGGCCGATCATCCGCCATGCCGACGTGCGCCGGATGCTGGCGACCTCGCGGGCCGAGGTGTTCGCCGCCCGCGCCATCTGCCTGTCCTGCGCCGCTGCGCTGGACATGGCGCGGGCGACGGGCGACGACGAATGGGCCGCCCGCGCCGCGCTGCTGACCCCGATCGCCAAGGCGCACGGCACCGATGTCGGCTGCCGCGTGGCCGACACCGGGGTGCAGGTCCACGGCGGCATGGGCTTCATCGAGGAGACCGGCGCGGCCCAGTATCTGCGCGACGTGCGGATCACGCCCATCTACGAAGGCACCAACGGGATTCAGGCGATGGACCTTGTGGGCCGCAAGATGATGGACGGGGGCGAGGCCGCGATGCGCCTGCTGGACGAGGTGATGGACGGGGTGCAGGCCGCGCAATCCGCGCTGCCCGACCTTGCCGCGCCCGTCTGGGACGCGGCCGAGGCGCTGCGCGAGGCGACCTCGGCGCTGGTCGAGACGGGAATGCAGGACCGCTTCGCCGGCGCGGTGCCGTATCTCGACGCCTTCGCCCGCGTGCTGGGCGCAAGCTATCACCTGACCGCGGCGATGGCCGGGGACGACGCCCGCAAGGCGCTGGCCCGGATCTACATCACCCGCATCCTGCCCCGCTATGCCGCCGATCTGGCCGAGGCGAAGGCGGGGGTCGCGGATCTCGACGCGGTGCCGGACGCCGCGTTCTCGGGCACGGCGGCGTGACGATCCACCACCCGTGGACCGATGCCCCGGCTGACGGCGAGGCTGTGGAGATCGCGCCGGACGTCCTGTGGATGCGCCTGCCGCTGCCGATGCGGCTGAACCACGTGAACTCCTACGCCTTCCGTGACGCGGAAGGCTGGACGGTCGTCGATACCGGCTTCGACACCCCCCGCGCCCGCGCGGCGTGGCAGGCGCTGCTGGACGGCCCTCTTTCCGGGGCGCCCGTGGTGCGGGTGATCGCGACGCACCACCACTCGGACCATATCGGCCTTGCCGGTTGGCTGATGACGCGCGGGGCCGAGCTGTGGACCAGCCGGGCAAGCTGGCTCATGGCGCGGATGCTGTGGCTGGACGTGCAGGAACAGGCGACGCCGCAGCAGGAAGCGTTCTGGCGACGCGCCGGAATGCCGGCGGACAAGCTGGCGGCGCGGATGGCCGAGCGGCCGTGGAACGCCTCGGACAACGCCCATCCGCTGCCGCCGGGCTTTGTCCGGCTGACCGAGGGGCAGGAGGTCCGTTTCGGCGGCCGCGACTGGCGGGTGGTGCTGGGCGAGGGTCACGCGCCCGAGCAGGTGACGCTCTGGTCGCAGGATGACGACCTGGTGATCGGCGCCGACCAGATCCTGCCGGGCATCTCGCCCAATCTCGGCGTCTATCCGAACGAGCCCGACGCCGATCCCGTGACCGGCTGGCTGGAAAGCTGCGCGACGCTGGCCGCGCTGGCCGAGGACCGCCATCTCGTCCTGCCCGGCCACAAGCTGCCCTTCCGGGGCCTTCCCGCGCGGCTTTCGGCGATGACCGAGAATCACGAATCGGCCCTGACCCGGCTGGCGGAGGATCTGCGGCGCGCGCCCCGCACCGCGGTCGGCTGCTTCGACCTGCTGTTCCGGCGCCGGATCGAGGATGCCGTCTTCGGCCTCGCGGTGGTCGAGGCGGTCGCCCATATCAACTGCCTGCGCCAGCGTGGCCTGATCGCGCCGGTGGGGCGGACAAAGGACGGCGGAACGCTGTGGGGGGCGTGACAGCCCGGTTCATTCGGGTTAGCACATCCGCAACGCACCAAGGACACGACCGGAGGAGGACGCCGATGGCCACGACCCACGATACCGCCCGCAACGCCCACGCGCAGGACATGCGCAACGATGCCGCCGGCACGGTGGACGCCACCAACCACAAGCGCACCTTCGACGGGTTCGTGAAATTCCTGGCGTGGAACGTCGCCGCCATTGCGGTCGTGCTGATCTTCCTGGCGCTGGCCAACTCCTGAGAGGGACCGCGGCGACCGGGCGGCCACAGCCCGGCGTCGGAATCGAGGGGCTGAACCATCATGCACCGGCGTTCCTTCATCGCGCTCGCGCTGCCGGCCGTGCTTGCCGCCTGCGGCGCTGACAACCGATGGGCCGGCGACGAGGCCGTGCGCGCCGCCCGGTTCGTGTCGGACGAGCCGCCGTCGATCACGCTTTACACCGTCATCGGCATCCAGCGTGGTGAGGGGGCCCATTCCGCGCTGATGATCAACGGCAGCCAGCGGGTGATCTTCGATCCCGCGGGAAGCTGGCAGCATCCCCATATCCCCGAACGCGGCGACGTGCTTTACGGGATCACCGACAACTTCAAACGCTTCTATATCGACTACCACGCGCGGCAGACCTACTGGGTCGCCGAGGACCGCGTGATGGTCACGCGCGAGGTGGCCGACATGGCGATCCGCGCGGCCGAGGCGAACGGGGCCGCCAACAAGTCCTTCTGCGCCGTGGCGACCTCGTCGGTGCTGCGGCAGGTGCCGGGCTTTCAGGGCGCGCCGGGCGGGTTCAGCCCGCTCAAGCTGCGGGACTGGTTCCTGACGCTGCCGGGCGTCGTCTCGCATCGCTGGATGGACGGAGATCCGGCCAACAACCACGACGTGCTGCTGCGCCAGAAGAACGGCACGATCGAAGGGTATGTGAACGGCCAGCTCAGGTCCGAACGGATCGCTCAGGCGAGATAGGTTCCCAGCCCCAGCACGACCCCTCCGGCAAGGATGGCGGCCAGCGTGTTGCGGGTCAGCAGCCCCACGACGATCGTCGCGGCGGCGGCGCCCAGCCGCGCCGGATCGGGCCGCCCGCCCGTCGCCGCGGGCCACATCACCATCGGCGCGATCAGCGCGGGCAGCACCGACACGGCGGTATAGCGCAGCAGCCGCTGCGCCCAGAGCGGGAAAGGACGGTTGCCCATCGCGCCGAGGAACGACCAGCGCAGCAGGAACGTGCCGATCCCCAGCACGACGATGATGAACCAGATGGTCGGGATCGAGTAGCTCATCGTCCTGCCCTTTTCACCGGATAGTTCAGGCGGTTGGCCCGACGGGCGGTCAGCGTCTCCACCCACGCGCCCACGGCCATGCCGAGCGGCGCGGCGATCAGCAGGCCGCTGCCGCTCGGCAGCCCGGCCAGCGCCAGCGCCAGCAGGATCGACGCCGCCGCCGCCGCCAGATGGGCCAGCGTCCGCAGCATCGGCGCGACCATCGACAGAAAGGTGATCGGCACCGCGAAATCCAGCGGCCATGCGGCGGGAATGAAGTTCCCCGCCGTCGCGCCGAGATAGGTGAACAGGAACCACGGCGGGCAGAGCACCAGCGAGGCGCCGAAGAAATGCGCGACCTTCTGCCGGGTGGAAAGCCCCGGATGCGCCTCGGCGTTCTGGATCGCCATCGCGTAGCCCTGATCGACGAGGCAATAGGCGATCAGCGCCCGCTCCCACGGCTTCGCGTCCCCGAAATGCGGGACCAGCGAGGCGGAATACATCGCCATCCGAAGGTTCACCGCCAAGGCCGAGGCGAGGATCAGCAGCACCGGCGCGTTCTGCGCCATCAGCTCCATCGCGGCGAATTGCGAGGCACCCGCCAGCACGACGATGGAAAAGCCCATCGTCTCGACCACCCGCATCCCCGCCGCCTGCGCGACGACCCCGAACAGCATCCCGAACGGAATCAGCACGAGCAGGAACGGCAGGGCCTGGACCATGCCCCGGCGGAACGCCTGCGGGGGAGTTTCGGAAAGCGCCGGATCGGGGCCGCCGCGAGAGGAACGGCGCGCGGGGGAAGGAGAAGCGGACATGGAAAGGGGCGGCCTGAAAGGAAAATCCGGCGGCCACCATAGGGCGTTGTCTCGCAGGCACAAGCGGGGGTGCCTAGGGTGGATTCGGCGTGTCTGCGATGCTGCTTCGTGCGCTCGGATCATGCCCGGAGAAACTGGCCGAGGGCGGCTTTCCGCGCTGCGGCAGCGGTTCCGCGAGGTCTGATCCGGTGGCGCCGGGGCCGCTGCCGTTGCGGCGCCTCGTCCCTGCGGGCAAGCTGTGCAGCCATGAACCGCCAGTCCCGCCACACGCCCCTGCAACTGCGCCTCGTGCGGCCGCTGCCGCTGGCGGTGCGGGCAGACGCCGCGCGGCTGATCGCGGAGGAGTTCGGGCGGGAGATCGCACCTTGGTCGGACCGGCGCACGGCGCTTGTCCTGATCCGGCGCGGACTGCGGCGCGAGCGGATCATCGCCGCGCTGGACGGGCAGGGGCGGCTGGTCGGCCTGACCGGACTGCGCGGCCCGAGGGGCGGGGCGCTCGCGCTGCCGCGCGGCAGGGCCGCGGCGGCACTCGACCGGGTCCTGGGCCTTGCCGCGCCGCGGACGGCGGATCTGGTGCTGGACTGCCTCGTCGTGTCGCCCGGCTGGCGCGGGCGCGGCGTCGCCGCCCTTCTGATCGCCGCCGCCTTGACCGAGGCGGAACGGCGCGGCCATCCGGGCCTGCGGGCCGAGGTCGCGCGCCGCAACGCCCCGGCGTTGGCCGCCTTCCGCCGCGCCGGGTTCGCGCCGCAGCGGGGATGGCCGGGCGGAGCGCGGGTGCTGCGCCTCACCGTCTATCGATAGCGGAGCGCCCTGATGCGCCGAGCGCGTCGCCTGCGGCGGCCGCCGATCCGCGTCAGCCCGCCACTGCCTCGATCGGCAGATCCTGCGCCTCGGCCAGCGTCTCGATCTCGGCCACTGTGGCGGCTGCGAAGAAGGCGGCGGGATCGGCCCCCACCGCCGCGTCGAAGCGGGCGGCGAAATGCGGCTCGAGCGCGGCGACGGCGGCCCAGCCGTCGCTCAACGCGTAGATGCGATAGTTCGGCAGCGCGCCCGACAGGAAGCCCCCATCGACCGACAGCCCGTGGCGCACCGGGGCGTCGAGGGCCTCGGCGGACTGGCGCAGGCCGATGGTGCGGTGCCGTTCGGCCCGGCCGCGGGCCCGCCCCAGCAGCAGCGCCAGCGCGGCGCGGGCGGCATCGCGCGCGCCCGCCAGATCGGCCAACGCCGTGCGCGGCATCGCGGGCGGGGCCAGCAGCCCGGCCCTGAACTGGTAGGTGAGGTTATGGCCGGGGACATCCGGCGCCTCATTGTCGCCCACGATCTCGATCCAGCAGAGATCGGCGTTGATCGCCGCCAGCGCCGGGACGGTTATCCCGAGCCGGGTCAGCCCCGCGCGGCGGTGGCTGGTGATGAGCAGGTCGGCCTCGGCCAGCAGCCCCCGGAACTCGGCGAAGCCGGACTCCGAGCGCAGGTCCAGCTTGCGGACCTCGACGTCTTCGGTCAGCTCGGCATACCAGCCCGGCGCGGCCTCGATCAGCAGATCGCCCGCCGGGCCTTCGATCTTGACGATGCGCATCCCTTCGGCCCGCAGCAGCGCCGCCGCCTCGGGCCCCGGCGCGTTCGCGGCGATGGACACGGCCAGCATGCCGGAAAGCGGGCCGTCCTGGGGTGCCTCGGTCGTCATTGTTCCCTCGCTGTTTTCCGGCGCCTGTCAGGTGCCGCTGCTGAAGATGCCCGAGCTTTGCCCCAGCAGCACGAAGGCCCGGCCCGAGCGGGTTTCGGTCATCGCGCCGAGGAACTCGTCCTCGAGCTCAGGCGCCATGCGGGTCAGCATCCGGTCGAACTGGCGCATGAAGTGATGGGCGGCGTCGCGGAAGATCTCGTCCCCCCGCAGGAGGTTCGTGGCCCGGTCCAGCGCCGCCTCGTCATCGACGCCGGCCAGCGCCGCCATCTGCGGCCCGCGCGCGCCTTCGGCAAAGCCGCGCCACAGCGGCGCGGGGGCGGGGCGGGGGGCGAGGTCGTCCATATAGACGCCGGCCTGCGCCAGCAGCGTGACGACATCCTGCGCGGCGCGGATCAGCCGCATCGTGTCGTGATCGGCCAGCGCCGCGCGCAGGGCGCGGATCGCCTCGACATCGTCGGGGCCGTCGGGAAAGTTCAGCGCCCGCAGCAGGTCGATGGGCGAGATGGCGGCGGGCGGCTCGTCATCCTCCAGCGGCAGTGCGCTCTGGCGGGCATCGGCCTGCGGGCGGGCGGCAGCACCGGGGCGGGCCGGGGCGCGAGAGGTCTGGACGGGCCGGGCGGCGGGCGGCACCTCGCGCGGCCGTCCCACGGGGCTGGCGGCGGCATCCTGCACCCGCGCCAGTTCGGCGCGCAGATCGTCCGCCTCGGCCCGCAGAGCCGCGATGGTGCGGGCAAGGCTCACGGCCATCCAGATCAGGGCCAGCGGCGAGATAAGCCCCGCCGCGCGCAGCAGCCAGCCCGCGCCGCTGGTCCGGCCGGAGCCCTCGGGGCCGAGCAGCCAGAACAGCAGCACGGCCGCGATCCACAGGGCCGCGGCGGCCAGCCCGATCATCACCGGGCGCTCGCCCGAGCCGCCGCCCTCCAGCAGACCGCGCAGGCTGCCGCGAAGCTCACTCATACCGGATCGACAGGATCTCGTAGGCCTTGTCGCCGCCGGGCGTGACCACCTCGACGCTGTCGCCCTCGTCCTTGCCGATCAGGGCGCGGGCCAGCGGCGAGCGGACGTTGAGCAGGCCGCGTTCCAGATCCGCCTCCTGCTCGCCGACCAGCTGGAAGGTCTTTTCCTCCTCGGTGTCCTCGTCCACCACCGTCACCTTGGCGCCGAACTTGACGCTGCCCGACAGCTTGGACACGTCGATCACCTCGGCGCGCGAGATGACCATCTCCAGCTCCTTGATGCGGCCCTCGATGAAGCTCTGCTTTTCGCGCGCGGAATGATATTCTGCGTTTTCCGACAGATCGCCATGCTCGCGCGCTTCCGCGATGGCGCGGATCACGGCCGGACGCTCGACACCCTTGAGGTCGCGCAATTCCTTGTCCAGCAGGTCGAAGCCGGCGCGGGTCATCGGTATCTTTTCCATCGGTCCTCCGGGCGGTGCCCCAAAGCAGCAAATCGAACGCCCCCGGCCATTGGGGCGGGGGGCGTATCATCCTGAAAGCATCGTGGCGCGAACCCGGCGGGCTTGCAAGCTGGCCGGTGGCATTATGCGGCGCACCGCCGCCCGGCGGCAGGGGGCAAAACGCCGCGGAATGATTGTGGACCGGGGGGTGAGCGGCTAGGAAGATTGCGTCAGCACGCCGATGGAGGAGCCAGCCGTGGATCAAGTCGAACGCGAGGCGATGGATTTTGACGTTGTGATCGTGGGCGCGGGGCCGGCCGGCCTGTCGGCGGCGATTCGGCTGAAACAGATCGACCCCGAGCTGAACGTGGTGGTGCTGGAAAAGGGATCGGAGGTCGGCGCCCATATCCTGTCGGGCGCGGTGCTGGACCCCGGCGCGCTGACCGGACTGATCCCCGACTGGAAGGAAAAGGGCGCCCCGATCCGCACCCAGGTCACGAAGGACAGCTTCGTGATGCTGGGCGAGGGCGGCTCGGCCCGCATCCCCAACTGGCCGATGCCCCGGCTGATGTCGAACCACGGCAACTACATCGTCAGCCTTGGCAATGTCTGCCGCTGGCTGGCCGAGCAGGCCGAGGCGATGGGCGTGGAAGTCTTCCCCGGCATGGCGGCCAGCGCTCTGGTGATGGACGGGAACCGCGTCGCGGGCGTCGTCGCCGGCGAGATGGGGCTGAACCACGACGGCACCCCCGGCCCCTCCTACGAGCCAGGGATGGAGCTGCGCGGCAAGTATGTCTTCATCGCCGAAGGGGTGCGCGGCAGCCTTGCCAAGCAGCTGATCCAGAGCCACGACCTGTCGGCCGGGCACGAGCCGCAGAAGTTCGGCATCGGCCTGAAGGAAATCTGGGACATTGATCCCGCCAAGCACAACGAAGGTGCGGTCGTCCACACGATGGGCTGGCCGCTGGGCAAGAACGCGGGCGGCGGGTCGTTCATCTATCACGCGGAAAACAACCAGCTCTACATCGGCTTCGTCGTCCACCTGAATTACGAGAACCCGTATCTGAACCCCTACATGGAGTTTCAGCGCTTCAAGCATCACCCCATGGTCGCCGAGCTGCTGGAGGGCGGCAAGCGCGTGGCCTACGGCGCCCGCGCGATCTCGGAAGGCGGCTGGCAGTCGATCCCAAAACTGACGGTTCCCGGCGCGGTCCTGCTGGGCTGCTCGGCCGGGCTGGTGAACGTGCCGCGGATCAAGGGCAGCCACAACGCGATCCAGTCCGGGATGCACGCCGCCGAGGCCGCCGCCGAGGCGATCGCCGCGGGCCGCGAGGGCGACGAGCTGGTGGAATACGAGGCCGCGCTGCGCTCGGGTCCCATCGCGGCCGACCTCAAGCGGGTGCGCAACGTCAAGCCCGCATGGTCGCGCACCGGCATGATCGGCTCGCTGATGCTGGGCGGGGCGGACATGTGGTTCGGACAGCTTTTCAGGGGCAGCATCCTGGGCACCTGGAAACACGGCAAGACCGACGCCGCCGCGACCGGCAAGGCGAAGAACTTCAAGCCGATCGACTATCCCAAGCCCGACGGCAGGCTGAGCTTCGACCGGCTGACGAACGTGGCGTTTTCCTTCACCAACCACGAGGAAAGCCAGCCTTCGCATCTGAAGCTGAAGGACCCGACGATCCCGATCCGGGTCAACCTGTCCGAATATGCCGAACCCGCGCAGCGCTACTGCCCGGCGGCGGTCTATGAGGTGGTCGAGGACGCCAGCGTTCCCGAGGGCGCGCGCTTCGTCATCAACTTCCAGAACTGTGTCCACTGCAAGACCTGCGACATCAAGGACCCCAGCCAGAACATCGTCTGGACCACCCCCCAGGGTGGCGACGGGCCGAACTATCCGAACATGTGATCGGCGGCGGAAGGCCGGGCACGGCGCGGGACGTTGCCCCGCCCCCGCGGGCCCGCTAGGGTCCGCCGACAGATCGATAGCCCCGAAACCGGCCGGACGCGCGACATGACATCCTTGCACTCACTGGTGCTGGCGGCACTGCTCCTCGCGCCGCTGCCGCTTGCCGCGCAGACTGACGCCTCGCCGGCCGCGATGGGGGCGGAGGCCCCGCCCGCGCCGATGCTGCGCGGCTCGGCTGGTCCCTATCTCGCCGCCCGCGCCGCCGCGATGGAGAACGACTTCGTCGAGGCCGCCCGCTGGTATGCGGAGACGCTGGCGCACGATCCCACCGATCCCGTGCTGCAGGACAGCCTGCTGATCGCGCTCGTCTCGGCGGGGCAGGTGCCCCGCGCGGTCGAGGTGTCGCAGGATCTGACCGAGCAGGGAAACCCGACCCCGCTCGCCGGGGTCGTGCTGCGCGCCGACCTTGCCCGGCAGCAGCGCTGGGATGACCTGCTGGAAATGCTGGGCGAGCCGCAGCCGGACGCGAACGGCCCCGGCGGCGCATTGCTCGACGACATGATCCGCGCATGGGCGCTTCTGGGCGCGGGCCGGGCGGGCGATGCCATCGCGGCCTTCGGGCAACTTGAAACCAGCCCCGGCGCGGCGGCGATGGCGCAGTATCATCTCGGCTTGGCGCTGGCGAGCGTGGGCGACTTCGAGGGCGCGGACGCCGCCATGGCGAAGCCCGGCGCCAGCGCGCATCTGCTGGGAATCATGGCGCGGGTGCAGGTGCTCTCGCAACTCGACCGGAACGGCGAGGCGATCGAACTGATCGACGGGCTCGGCTTCGTCGAAGCCGAACCGCTGCTGCAGGATCAGCGCGCCCGTCTGGAGGCGGGCGAGACGCTGCCCTTCACCGCCATCCGCTCGCCCGCCGACGGGATCGCGCAGGTGTTCCTGACCTTCGCCGGCGCCCTTTCGACGGGTGAGGAGCCGGACCCGCTGGCCCTGATCCACGCGCGGCTGGCCAGCCACATCGCCCCCGATCTGGGCGAGGCGCGGCTGATCTCGGCCCAGCTTCTGCAATCGGTGGGCCAGTTCGACCTGGCGGGGCAGGAGTTCGACGCCCTGCGCGAGTCCGGCGAGGTGCGCCCGGTGGCCGAGCTTGCCCGCATCGACGCCCTCGTCGGGGCCGAGCGGATGACCGACGCCGAAGCCGCCGCCCGTGCGCTGACCGACGCCCGCCCCGACCTCGCCCCGGCCTGGACCGCGCTGGGCGATCTGCTGCGGGCGCAGGACAAATGGGCAGAGGCAGTGGTCGCCTATGACCGCGCCGTCGAGCTGCTGTCGCAGGAGCCCGATTCGCAAGCGCCGTGGTTCGCGCTCTACGCCCGCGGGATCGCGCTGGAACGCTCGCGCCAGTATGAGCGCTCGGACGCCGACATGAGGGCGGCGCTGGAAATGCAGCCCGACCATGCCGCGATCCTGAACTATCTCGGCTATTCCTGGGTGGACCGGAACGTCAACCTCGACGAGGCGCTGGAGCTGATCGAGCGCGCGGTCGAACTTCGCCCGGATGACGGCTACATCCTCGATTCGCTCGGCTGGGCCTATTACCGGCTGGGCCGCTACGACGATGCGGTCGCGCCGATGGAGCGGGCCGTCGCCGTGATGTCCGACGACAGCCTGGTCAACGACCATCTGGGCGACGTCTACTGGATGGCCGGCCGCGAGCGCGAGGCCGACGTCCAGTGGCGGCGGGCCCTGAGCCTCTGGACCGAGGAAGACACCGACACCGACCCGGACCGCATCCGCGCCAAGCTGAATGTCGGGCTTGACGATGTTCTGGCCGCCGAGGAGGCGAACGGCGGCCAACTGCCCGACGGGTTCGGGCTGCCCGAGGAGCCGGCGGAGTCCGACGACGCAGCGGCCGAACCCGAAGACGATGCCGCCGCGCCGGACGACGGCGATCAACCCGCCCCACGGCCGTGATCGCCGAAGCTCCAACGGGGCCCGGATCGGGTTTGCTGCCGGGGCGGGGCACGGGTTTCCGGCCCGGCCGCCCCCGACCGGGGCGAGCCGCCCTGTGACCGCCGCGTCCCACGACGCTGCCCGCAGCGAACCCGCCCCTGCCAAGATCAACCTCGCCCTGCATGTCACAGGCCAACGGGCAGACGGGTATCACCTGCTCGATTCGCTGGTCGTCTTCACCGAACTCGGCGACCGGGTGACGGTCGCGCCCGGTCCGCAGTCGCTGACGGTCACGGGCCCGTTCGCCGCTGATCTGCCGGTGGATGGCGACAACCTCTGCCTGCGGGCCGCCCGCAGCGTCGGTGCGGAGTGTGCGATCACGCTGCACAAGGCGCTGCCTGTGGCCTCGGGGATCGGCGGCGGCTCGGCGGACGCCGCGGCGGTCCTGCGCGCTTTGGGACGCCGCCCGACGCGCCCCGAGGCGCTGGGCGCGGACGTGCCCGTCTGCCTTGCCGGGATTCCCGCGCGGATGCGCGGCGTGGGCGAGGTGATCGACCCGCTGCCCGGCCTGCCTGCGCTGGATCTCGTGCTGGTCAACCCGCGCGTCGCCCTGTCCACGCCCGCCGTGTTCAACGCGCTGGATCGCCGCGACAACCCGCCCATGCCCGAGCCGCCGCATGTCGCGGATGCCGCCGGGCTGACCGAATGGCTGGCCGGCACCCGCAACGATCTCCAGCCCGCCGCGATCCGGCTTGCCCCTGCGGTGGCCGAGGCGCTGTCGGCGCTTGAGGCGGCGGGCGCGCGGCTTGTCCGAATGTCTGGCTCGGGGGCGACCTGCTTCGGTATTTTCGAAGGTGAGACGGCGGCGCAGGCGGCGGCCGCCGCGATCGCCGCCGCGCATCCGGGCTGGTGGGTGGTGGCCACGCGGACCCTACCTTCCCCCGCCGCGCCGCGCTAACCTGTCGCGCGAGAGGCAGAAGGACGAGGGTGCAATGCTGCGGCTGGGCGTGAACATCGATCATGTGGCGACGGTGCGGAATGCCCGCGGCTCGCCTTGGCCCGACCCGCTGCGCGCCGCCCTGCTGGCCGAAGAGGCGGGCGCCGACGGCATCACCGCCCATCTGCGCGAGGATCGCCGCCATATTTCCGATGACGACATCGCCCGGCTGGCCGAGGCGCTGCGCGTGCCGCTGAACTTTGAAATGGCGGCCACCGCCGAGATGCAGGCGATCGCCCTGCGCCACCGCCCGCACGCCGTCTGCATCGTCCCCGAAAAGCGCGAGGAGCGGACGACCGAGGGCGGGCTCGACATCGTGGCGGACGAATCGCGGCTCGCCGACTTCATCGCGCCCCTGCGCGAGGCGGGCAGCCGGGTGTCGCTGTTCATCGGCCACGACCCGCGCCAGATCGACGCCGCCGCCCGGATCGGCGCCGCCGTGGTCGAGCTGCACACCGGCAGCTATTGCGACCTCGACACCGAAGGCCGCCACGCCGCGCGCGACGCCGAACTCGCCGGGCTTGCGGACGGCGCCCGGCTCGCCGCCTCGCTGGGGCTAGAGGTTCACGCCGGCCACGGCCTGACCTTCGACACGGTCGGCCCCATCGCCGCGATCCCCGAACTGGCCGAACTGAACATCGGCCATTTCCTGATCTCGGAATCGATCTTCACCGGCCTCGGCCCCGCGATCCGCGAGATGCGGCGCTGCATGGAACTGGCGCGGCGGGGGACTGGCAGTTGATCCCGCAGGAAGGCCGGCGGTGGTAGGCCTGCGCGGGGCCCGGCGCACGATCAGGCTGGTGCTGCGGACGCTCGGGGGCCTCTGGTCCGTCCTGATGCTGCTACTGATGGCCAGTTCGCTGGCGCTTAGCATTGCCATGACGATGGTTCCGGCAATCTTCGCCGCTGTGTCGGGCGTGGTCGAGTCGGCGACAGGGCTCCGCTCGCTGCATACGCGGCAGGCGGATGAACTCGCCCGGATCGAAAGACGCGCAGCGGCCGAGGCGGCCCAGCGTCGCGCCGCCACAAGTCGCCCCGACAATCTGGCCCGGGAACTTGCCGACAGCCGCGCCGCACAGTTTAAGCTGGCGCGTGAGATGGCGGAAAGTCAGGTCACCTATCGGGGCACCCGCATGGCGGGGCGGGATGCAGTCAAGGACACCGCGGCCCGCGTCTCGCGCCGCACGACGATTGCGACCTCACGGAACCTTGCCAGCATGGCCGGCGAGGCATTGCCCGTCATCGGCGTGGGCGTCATCGTCGCGGCAACCGCATGGGAACTGTCCGACGCCTGCACGTTGATGGGAGAAATGCGCGAGCTTGACGCAGCCTTCAACCCGGAGAACCCGATGACCGACGACGATATCTGCGGGTTGAAGGTGCCGACCCGGGCCGAGTTGTGGGCTAGCATCAGGTCCAGCCCTGGTGCGGCATGGGACGGCGCACGCGAGCTTTATGGCGGACTGCCCAACGTCTCTATGTCGGCGACCTATACCGCTACCATCGGCTACCTGGCCGGTCTGGTGGATTGGGTTTTCGGTGTTGATCCCGAAGCAGCGGCCGCCCCATGATCCTCGGCATCGGCACAGACCTCTGCAACATCGACCGCATCGCCGGCGTGCTGGAGCGGTTCGGCGACCGTTTCCGCAACCGGGTCTTCACCGAGGACGAGCTTGCCCGCGCCGCCCGCCGCGCCAACGAGGCGGCGACGCTCGCCAAGCGATGGGCGGCGAAGGAGGCGTGCAGCAAGGCGCTGGGAACGGGCCTCGCCATGGGAATCGCGTGGCGCGACATGGCGGTCAGCAATCTGGGCAGCGGGCAGCCGCAGATGCACCTGTCCGGCTGGGCGGCCGAGCGGATGGCGGCGATGACCCCGCCGGGGCACAGCGCGGTCGTGCATGTGACGCTGACCGACGACCACCCCTGGGCGCAGGCCTTCGTCGTGATCGCGGCGGTGCCACTGGCGGCCGCCAGCTGAGCCCGGCCGCTCAGACCTGATAGCCGCGCACCAGCGCGGCGGCGATCAGGCCCCAGCCGTCCACGACGACAAAGAACGCCAGCTTGAACGGCAGCGCCACAATCGCCGGCGGCACCATCATCATCCCCATCGACATCAGCACCGCCGAGACCACCAGGTCGATGATCAGGAATGGCAGCGCGACGAGGAAGCCGATCTCGAACGCGCGCTGGATCTCCGACAGCATGAAGGACGGCACCAGCACGGACAGCGCCGGTTCGGCCGCAGGCTCTGGCGGCGCGGGTGCGACCTCGACCAGCGCGGCGAGGGTGTCGGGATTCGTGCGGGCGGACATGAAGGCGCGGAACGGCTCGATCCCGCGCTCGAACGCCTCGGGGAGCGAGATCACGCCCTGCTGCAACGGCGCGCCGGCAACGGTCCACGCCTCGCGCAGCACCGGGTCCATGACGAACCAGGTCAGAAACAGCGCGAGGCTGACGATCAGCATGTTGGGCGGCGACTGCTGAAGCCCGATCGACTGGCGCAGGATCGACAGCACCGTGACCACGAAGGGAAAGCAGGTGATCATGATGGCGAAGCCGGGCGCCAGCGCCAGGATCGTCAATCCGAGGAAGATCAGGACCGCATTGTCGCCAAGCCCGCCAGCGGCCGACTGGGCGATCTGGTCCAGCCCCTGCGCCCCCGCCGCCTGCGGCAGCAGCAGGGCGACGGCGAGGGCGGCGGCGACCGGCGGGCGTATCATGCCTCGCCCGCGGACAGGATGCGGACGGAAAGCCGCCCCTCGCTGCCGGCGTCGTCCACCAGCTCGCCGCGGGCGATGACCTTGTCGCCGATGCAGATCTCCACCCCGTCCGAGATGTCCTGATCCAGCGCCAGCACGTCGCCGGGGCGCAGGCGCGACAGTTCGGCGACCGTCAGCCGCGTGCGGCCCAACCGGATTTCGATCTCGACCTGGATATGGTCGGTGGCGATCAGCGAGGCGATGTCGGTCATTGCGGTGCTCCGTCAAGGATTTCCATCAGCAGCGCGCGGAACGATTCCGCCAGCGCCGCCCGGTCGAAGGTGATGCGCCCGCCCGCGACGGCCAGTTCGACCGTCCCCTCCGGCCCGGTGGGGTCGAGCTCAAACGTGGCGTCCGGCAGATCGCTCAGGCATTGCTGCAGCGTGGCGCTCTGGTCAGGCCCGCAGCACAGCCGGGCAGCGAGCGGCGTCGCGGTGTCCGCGAGCCGCTGCAGTTCCTGGCGCAACGCGGCTTCCAGCCGGCACTGGGCAAGGATCGGCAGCGCCCCGTCGGCGAAGGCCAGCAGCATCGGCGCGAGCGCGGCGATGACCTCGGCCTGAACGGCCGCGCGCCGGTCCGCGGCCTCGCGGATGGTCGCCGCCAATGCAGAAAGCCGGCTGATGATCTCCGCCAACTGCGCATCATGGGCCTGCGCCGCCCCGGCCGATGCGCCCCGCTCGTGCGCGGCGTCGAGGTCGGCCTGGGTGAACATGGCTTCGGGCAGCGGCAGCGGCTGGTCGAAGGATTGCAGCCTGAGAATCGCGGCGGCCATCACGCCTTCTCCTTCTCGTCGATCCAGCCCGAGAGGATCCGCAGGCTGTCCTGCTGGCGCTCGCGCATCAGCTCGCGCAGACGGGCAACCGGATCGGCGGCGGGCAAGGACGGGAACTCGTATTCAGGTTCGGCCATCGACAGCGCCGCGAGCGCGGGGATCTCGGGCAGATCGGGTGCGGGCAGGGCCGGGCCCGAGCCGTCCAGCAGCGGGGCCGCCGCGCCCTGGGCGCGGGCGCGCAGCACGGGGCGCAGGACAAGGGCGGCGATGAGCAGCGCGAACAGCCCGATCAGCGCGAGCCGGATCAGCCCGTTCGGCTCCAGCCGGTCCACCAGCCCGCCGCGCCGGGCCAGCGTTCCATCCTCCCCCAACGCCGCAAAAGGCAGCGACTTGACCGTGACCACGTCGCCCCGGCCCTCGTCGAAGCCGACCGCCGAGGCGACGAGTTCCCGCAGCGTCTCGATCTCGGCCTCCGGGCGCGGGACCAGCGTCACCTCGCCCCCGGCGACGGTCTGGGGCACGCCGTTGACCAGAACGGCGACGGTCAGGCGGCGGGTCGCGCCGGGCTGGCTGACGACCTCGCGGGTGATCCGGCTGACTTCGTAGTTCGAGCGCTGCCGGGTTTCCGAGCTGTTGGCGCGGCTCTGGTCGTCCTGATCGCCGGTTCCTTCCGGCAGGTTCGACGAAGCCGTCACAGGGCCGCCTGACTGGTTCGTGGACTGGTCCGTCGTCTCCTCGCTTTCCTGCGAGATCAGCGCCCGCTGGGTCGGGTCAAATCGCTGCTCGGTGAGCTGCTCGGCTTCGGTCTGCAGCGCGATGTTCAGCTCCACGATGGCGTTGCCGGGGCCGACATGGGATTCGAGCAACCGCTCGACGTTGCGCTTGAGTTCGGCCTCGCGGTCGGCACCAGCCATCTCGTCGCCGCTGGAAACCACGCCCCGCGCGCTGTCGATCACGGTGACACGCTCCGGCGTCATGCCCGGCACGCCCGAGGCGATCAGGAATCGCAGCGCCTGCGCCTGCGTGCGGTCCACCGCCGCGCCGCTGGTCGTGAGCGTGACCGATGCGGTGCCCGCCGCCTCGCGCCGGTAGCCGCGCCCGGTCGGAACGGCGAGATGGACCCGCGCCGCCTTGACATTCGGCAGCGCGAGGATCGTGCGTGCCAGCTCGCCCTCCTTCGCGCGCCAGTAGGCGGCGTCGAACATCTGCGAGGTGGTGCCGAAGCCGGACATGCCGTCGAGGATCTCGTATCCCGCGCCGCCCGCGCTCGGCAGGCCCAGCCCCGCCAGCGTCATCCGCAGCTGGTCCCGTTGGCCGGCATCCACCCAGATCGAATCGCCCCGCACCTGATAGGCGACGCCGGATTTTTCCACCTCGGCCATGATCGAGCCCGACTGCGCCCCGTCCAGCCCGCCGTAAAGCAGCGCCATCTCGGTCCTGTTCGAGGCGAAGGCGAAGGCGGCCACGGCGAGGAAGGTCAGCGCGAAGGCGGCAATCAGCGTCATCCGCTGCTGCCCGCTGCGCGCGTTCCAGTAGTCCTGCAGCTTCTGCATGCAACCGCTCCCGAATCCGATTCCCGTGAAAGCGTCATGGCACGGCGGCGATTAAGAATGCGTTAGCCCCGCCCTGCTAATGATCCCCCTGCAGGACGGAGAATCACGATGGCCGACATCACCGCAGACACTCTCGCCGCGCCGCGCAGGCCGCTGCTGAAGCGGCTGATCCCGGTGCTGCTGCCGGTCATCGCGCTGGCGGCGGGCTTCGGCACCACATGGACGGGGCTGTGGTCACCCGCGTCGCTGCTTCACGGCGCGCCCGAGCCGCCGGCGGTTGCCGCGCCCGAGGTCGCCTTCCTCGACGTGCCGCGGATCGTCCTGACCCTGCCGGGGGCCGGCGGGCGCAGCTTGGTGCTGACCGCGCTGCTCGATGTCGATCCGGCGCATCTGGGCAACGCGAAGCTGCTGGTGCCGCGCGTGACCGACGCCTTCACCGGCTTCCTGTCGGAAATCGATCCCGCCGCTTTTGACCGCCGCGGCATCCTTGAAATCATCCGCGCCGAACTCGCCACACGCGCCCGCTTCGTGCTGGGCGAGGATGCGGTGCGCGACCTGCTCATCACGGAGTTCCGAATCCAATGACGCTGCCCCTGATGCTGCAACTTGCGCTGTGCGTGTCGGCGGGGGGGCTGGCGGCGTTCTGCCTGCTGCTCTCGCGCCGGCTGCGTCGGCTCAATGATCTGGAAACCGGGCTCGGCGGCGCGATCGCCGTGATGACCGCCGAGATCGGCCGGCTGGAAGCCGGGATGGCGGCCGCCAGAGCCGAGGCGACCGCCGCCACGCGCGAGCTTGCGGCCGAGATCGAGCGGGCCAAGGCCGAGCGCGCCTATTGGGCGCTTCAGCGCAGCATGGTCGCGGACACCGCCCCGCGCCGCCCGCGCCTGCGCCGCCGGGAAGCGGCCGATGCGTAGGGGCCTTCTGATGACCGCCGCACTGGCGCTCGGCACCGTCGCGGCGCTGCAGGCCGCGCAGCTTGCGGACCCCGGCAGCCGGATGCTCGCCTTCGCCGCGACGCCGGCGCTCATGGAAGGCTGCGGCGACGTGCCCGAAGCGGTGGCGCTGGCCGAGACGCTGCGCCTGCGCGGCATCGCGGTGGATCGCGGGATCGAGGCGCTGGACCAGCGCGAGGCAGAGATCGCCGCCGCCGAGGAGCGGCTGACGGCCCGCCTGACCGAACTTCGCGCCGCGAAACAGGCGCTGGACGACACGCGCACCGCCCGCGCCACGGGCGCGGATGAGGGGATCGCCCGGCTGATCGCCGTCTATGACGTGATGAAGCCGGCCGAGGCGGCCGAGGTGCTAGGGGCGCTGCCCCCCGATTTCGGGGCCGAGATCCTCGCCCGCGTCCAGCCCGAGGTCGGCGCACGCATCATCGCCGCGCTGGAGCCCTCGCAGGCGGCGATCCTGACCGCCCGCATGGGCGCCCCCCGCAGCATGAAGGACTGACCCATGTTCGGCATCATCGGCATCGTCCTGACCGTCGCGATGGTCTTCGGCGGCTACATCCTCGCCGGCGGCAAGATGAGCGTCATCATGCACTCGCTGCCGTTCGAGCTGATGATGATCGGCGGCGCGGCGGTCGGCGCCTATCTGCTGTCGAACAGTTCGGCGGTGCTGCGGCACACGCTCGGCGGGCTGATTCGCGCCTTCAAGGGGCCGAAATGGCACGATGCCGATCACCAGCAGGTGCTGTGCCTGCTGTTCCAGCTGCTGCGGCTGGCCCGCTCGAACCCGGTCGAGCTGGAGGAGCATATCGAGACGCCGGAAACCTCGGCCATCTTCCAGGCCTATCCGCAGATCCTCGCCGACGAGCAGGCGGTCAGGCTGATCACCGACACCATGCGCTCGGCCAGCCTCAACTATGACGACCCCTATCAGGTCGAGGACATGCTGGCCCGCCGCATCTCGCTGATGAAGGACGAAGCGATGCATGTCCCGCACGCGCTGCAGAACATGGCCGACGCGCTGCCGGCGCTGGGGATCGTGGCGGCGGTGCTGGGGATCATCAAGACGATGGGCTCGATCGACCAGCCGCCCGAGGTGCTGGGCGGGATGATCGGCGGGGCGCTGGTCGGCACGTTCCTGGGCGTGTTCCTCGCCTATGGGTTCGTGGCGCCGCTGGCGCAGCGGCTGGGCGAGGTGACCAAGCAGGATCTGGCGTTCTACGAGGTCATCAAGTCCGTCCTCGTGGCATCGACACCCGCCCGCGCATGGGCGACATCCTCGACACCGACGAGATCAGCGTCGAGATCGGCCCCGACCTCATCGCCAGCGCGCTGGACGGCGCGCGGGGCCTTGGCCCCCGCATCAACAACCTGCGCCTGCACATCGCCCGCAGCCTCGGCGTGATCCTGCCGGAGGTGCGGATCACCGATGCGCTGTCGCTGGATGGCGGCGATTACGTCATCCGCATCCACGGCGTCGTCCGCGCGCGCGGCAACCTCCGCCCCGGCCAGATCCTCGCGCTGGGGGACGCCGAGACGCTGGCCGCGTTGACCGGCGATCCGACGCGCGAGCCGGTCTATGACAGCCCCGCCTGCTGGATCCCGCCCGCCGATCAGGACGGCGCCGCCATCGCAGGGGCGACGGTCGTCACCCCGATGGAGGTGCTGTCCACCCACCTGATGGAAACCGTCAAGGCCAACCTGCCGGCGCTGTTCACCCTGTCCGCCATGCAGCGGCTGATCCAGGAGCTGCGCGGGCTCAGCGACGAGGGACGGGCCCAGACCTATCAGCGGCTCTTCGACAGCATGATCCCCGACAAGGTGGCGCCCGACCTGCTGCTGGCGGTGCTGCGGCTGCTGCTGGCCGAGCGGGTGTCGATCCGCAACCTGCCGCTGATCGTCGAGGCGGTCTATGAATCCCGCAGCGCCGAACCCGAGCTTGCCTGCGACGTGGTCCGCCGCCGCCTGCGCGGCCAGATCACCGAACAGCTGGCAGACGCCGAAGGCCGGCTGGACGTGATCCAGCTGCATCCGGGGTGGGAGGCCGAGTTCGTCCGCGCCGAGGCCGAGGCGGGACGCCAACCGGGCGCGCTCAGCCAGCCGCTGATCCAGTCGATGACGGCGCAGCTGAAACGCACCGCCGCGACGCTTGCGGCGGGGGCGCAGCCGGCGCTGATCGTTCCCGACCACCGCCGCCGCGCCGTCCGGGCCATGGCGGCGGCGGCGGGGATCGGCTGGCCGGTCCTCGGCATCGACGAGGTGGACCCCGCCGCCCGGATGCGGCTGCTGGGCACGGTCGAGACATGACCTTCACCGCGTCGGCGCTGCTGCCGCTGATCCTCGTCTATGCGCGGGTGCAGGCCTGCCTGCTGGCGCTGCCGGGCTTCGGGGAACAGCCGCTGCCGGTCCGGGTGCGGGTGGCGCTGGCATTCGCGCTGACGCCGCTGCTGGCCGGAACCACCGCCGCGCCGGATGCCGCGACGCCGGGCGCGCTTGGTCTGCTGGTCGCGGCCGAGATCGTGACGGGCGCCGCGCTGGGGCTGATGGTGCGGCTGATCGCGATGGCGCTCGACATCGGGGCGACGGCGATCGCGCAGACCGCCTCGCTGTCGCAGATACTCGGCGTCTCGAACGAGATGGCGCCGCATCCGATCGGCAACCTGCTGCATCTCGCCGGGCTTGCCGTGCTGATGGCGCTGGGGCTGCCGATCATGGTCTGCGACCTTCTGTCGGACAGCCTGCGGCTGCGCCCGGCGGGCGGCTGGCCCGACATTCAGGGGCTGCTTCCCGCCATCGTGGAGCTGGTCCGCAGCAGCTTCAGCCTCGCGCTGGTGATCGCCGCGCCCTTCGTGCTGGGCGGCTTCCTGTTCCAGGCGCTGTCGGGGGTGATCGCGCGGGTGATGCCGGCGCTGCCGGTGGTCTTCATCGCCGCGCCGGCGGCGATCCTGCTGGCGCTGGTCGCGCTGACCGTCATGTCGCCCGCGATCCTGCGGATCTGGGCCGACGCGGTGCTGTCGGTGCCGCTTCCCGTGCTGCCGTAGGGGCGCCGGATGAGCGAGGACAAGGAGGACCGCCAGCACGACCCGTCCGAGCAGAAGCTGCGCCGGGCGCGCGAAAAGGGCGACATCCCCCGCTCGCCGGAGACATCGACCGCGCTGTCCTGGCTGGGCAGCGTGCTTGCCCTGACGATGGTCGCGGCGGCCGCGCTCGGCGGCTGGTCGGCGATGGCCGCGCGGTTGCTGGGGGCGGAGGCATGGCCCGTGGCGCCCGCCTCGGCCTTCGACATCGCCACCGCGCTGGGGCGGCGCAGCGGCGTCATCGTGCTGGCGCTGCTGACTGCGCCCGCTGCGCTGGTGCTGCTGGGGCTGGTGGTGCAGCGCGGCTTCGTCTTCACGCCCTCGAAGCTGTCGCCCGACCTGAACCGTATCAACCCGCTGAAGAACGCGGGCCAGAAGTTCGGCCGGCAGGGGCTGATGACCTTCGCCCTGTCGCTCGCGAAAGCCGCGCTTGTCGCGGCGGGGGGCTGGCTGCTGTTCCGCAGCCTCATGGGCCGGCTCGGCAGCGCGGCCTTTCTGGCGGAGGATCAGTGGACCGCCGCGCTTGCGCTGCTGATGCGGCAAGTGCTGTTGCTGGCGCTGGCCATCGCGGTCGTCTTCGCCGGGATCGACCTGTTCTGGAAACGGCTGGAGTTCCTGCGCCGCAACCGCATGACCCGCAAGGAGGTGCAGGACGAGCACAAGGAAAGCGAGGGCGACCCGCATCTGAAGCAGGCCCGCAGGCAACGGGCGGTGGATATCGCACTGGGAACAATGCTGGCGGATGTCGAAAAGGCCGACGTGGTGATCGTGAACCCCACCCATTACGCCGTGGCGCTGGAATGGAAGCGGGGCAGCGGGCGGGCGCCGGTCTGCCTGGCCAAGGGCGTGGACGAGGTCGCGGCCCGCATCTGCGAACGCGCCCGCGCCCATGACGTGCCGATCTGGTCCGACCCGCCCTGCGCCCGCGCCCTGCACGCGACGGTCAAGCTGGGCGAGGAAATCCCCCATGCCCAGTTCGGCCCCGTCGCCGCCGCGATCCGCTTTGCCGAGGCCATGCGGGTGCGCGCGCGGCAGGGCTGGGGGGCCGGGCAGGGCGGAGGAGCGGCATGACCGAAGCGAAGCTCCGCGCCCTCGCGCATGTGGCGCAGTTGAAATCCGACCTGGAGCTGCGCCGGTTCGCGGCCTTCCGCGCCCATGTCGTCGCCGTCGAATCCCGTGTCGGCGCGATCCGCGGCGAGCTGGGGGAGCTTTGCGCCGCCGCCGCGCCGGACTCGCTGCCGGACTTGCGGGCGATGGCGGCGATCGCCGGCCGCAATGCCGACTCCCTGCTGCGGGCCGAGGCGGAGCTGTCGCGCCTCGCCCCCGGTTTCGCGGCTGCCCGCGCGAAGGCCGCGCGGGAATTCGGCCGTGCGCGGGTGCTGGCGCAATTGACCGACGAGGCCGCGGCCGAACGCCGTGAGCGCAAGTCGTGAGCGCCTGCGCGTTACGCCGGCCGGCGCCGCTGGCCTGTCAACCCGGCGCAGGCCGCACGGCGCCCGTCAAGAGAGGTCGCGGTATCGGCGGTCAGGCGGCTGCGGCGGAAGCCGCCGTCCTCAAAGCCCGAGCGAATGATAGCTTTCCGCGATCCGCCGGATCGATACCATGAACGCCGCCGTCCGCAGGTCCGGCACCCGGCTGTCGTTGTGCAGTTGCGCGAACATCTGCTGGAACGCCCCCCGCATCGTGTCGTCGAGGCCCGAGCGGACCAGCTCCAGCTCGCTCGCGCCCGTCAGGTAACGCTGCTTGAACCCCTCCGACAGCGTCCAGCCGAGGCCGGTGTCGGCCGACAGCCGCTGCAGCTCCTCGACCAGCAGGCGGTGGCGGTCTTCCTCCTGCCGCCGTTCCAGCCGCCCGAAGGTGATATGGCCGAGGTTCTTGACCCATTCGAAATAGCTGACCGTCACCCCGCCCGCGTTGGCATACATGTCGGGCACGATCACCACGCCCCGCTTGCGCAGGATCGCGTCGGCGCCGGCGGTGGTGGGGCCGTTCGCCGCCTCCAGTATCAGCCGCGCCTTGATGCGGCCGGCGTTCTCCTCGTTGATGACGGCCTCCATCGCCGCTGGGATCAGGACGTCGCAATCGAGTTCCAGCGCCTGGGCCGAATCCGGCTCGAACGTGCCGCCGGGGAAGCCCTTCACGCCGCCGTTCTTGCGCAGATACTCGCGCAGGTCGTCGATGTTCAGCCCGTCCGGGTTCATCACCGCGCCGTCGCGTTCGGCCACCGCGATGATCCGCGCCCCGTCCTCGGAGGACAGGAAGGACGCGGCATGGTAGCCCACGTTGCCAAGGCCCTGAACGACGATCCGCTGTCCTTCGAGCGAGCCTTCCAGCCCGGCCCGCGCCAGCAGCTCGGGCGTGCGGAACACCTCGCGCAGCGCGTATTGCACGCCGCGGCCCGTGGCCTCGACCCGGCCCGAGATCCCGCCCATGCCGATCGGCTTGCCGGTCACGCAGGCGCGGGCGTCGATATCCTCGGGGTGGAGCCGCTTGTAGGCGTCGGCCATCCACGCCATCTCGCGCTCGCTTGTGCCCATGTCGGGCGCCGGGACGTTCTGGCTGGGTGAGATCAGCCGCCGCCGGGACAATTCATAGGTGAAGCGGCGGGTGATCTGCTCCAGTTCGGCCGCATCCCAGTCGCGCGGGTCCAGCCGCAGCCCGCCTTTCGATCCGCCGAAGGGCAATTCGACCAGCGCGCATTTGTAGGTCATCAGCGCCGCCAGCGCCTCGACCTCGTCCTGGTTGACGCTGGGGGCGTAGCGGATGCCGCCCTTGACCGGCTCGTGATGCTCGGAATGGACCGAGCGGTAGCCGGTGAAGGTGTGGATCTGCCCCCGCAGCCGCACCCCGAACCGCACCGTATAGGTCGAGTTGCAGACCCGGATCTTCTCGGCCAGCCCCGGCGGCAGGTCCATCAGGGCGACCGCCTCGGCGAACATGGCATCGACGGAATCGCGGAACGAGGCTTGGTGCGGGAACGGGCGGTTCATGGCGGATCCTTGCAGGGTGGTTTCGGATGGGCGCAGGCTGACACGGAATCCCCTGCCGATAAAGCGCGCAGGGAGGCGCTTTTGGGCGGAATCGGGAATGTTCAAGAGGATGGCGCGCAAACTTGAACGGCGCGGTCGGGTGCCGGGTTCTCAACCCATGCAGGATTGCGCTATGCTGCGGGAACCACACGCATCTTCCGCGACAACGACCAACGACAAACGAATGGACAACATGATCCGCAAAATGTTCGCCCTGGCCCTGGTGGCCGCGCCCCTCGCCGCCTGCGCCCCCGCCCCCGCCGCGGTCGAACCGCTTCCCGTGATGGAGGTGCCGGCAGTCACCGGCGTGTCCGGCCTGCAGGAACGCCAGCCTGACGGTTGCCACGCGGGCACCTACGTCTCGGCCTTGGGCCAGCCGGGCAGCGTCATCCGCACGCTCGGCATCACCCGCGACTATCGCGTGGTCGAGCATCGCGGGATCGAGCCCCAGGAATACGACCCGCTGCGGATCGTCTTCCGCCTCGACCAGATGGGCAACATCCAGAACATCGATTGCGGCTGAGGAGGCGCATGACAATGACGACCCGCTTTTTCCTGGCACTGCCGCTGCTGGCCCTGACCGCCTGCGTCGAGCCGGTTCCCGTTGTGGACGAACCTGACACCGACGCCTGCAAGGCCTCCAGCTATCAGGGCCTCGTCGGCCAGCCCCGGACCGTGCTGGACACGATGCTGCTGCCGGCCGGCACGCGCATCATCGGACCGGGCGACGCGGTCACGATGGATTACCGCATCGAGCGTCTGAACGTCGAGATCGGAACCGACAGCCGCATCGCGAAGGTCGCCTGCTACTGATGCGGGGCTGAAAACGGGGGGGGGGCCGGTCCGCGGCCCCTTGCCCATTGAACGGCGGGGGGCGGGATGTCACCTTGGGGTCATGCTGAGCCAGCTTCCCCCCGCGCCGCCCCACCGGCCCGCCCCCGAGCAGACCGCCTTCGACCGGGCCGAGCTGTCCGCGATCCTTTCGGTCTATGGCCGCATGGTCGCGGCGGGCGAATGGCGCGACTACGCCATGTCCTTTCTGCGCGAGGTGGCGGTGTTCAGCATCTTCCGCCGCGCGGCGGAAACCCCCATCTACCGGATCGAGAAGCGCCCGAAGCTGCGGGCCGCGCAGGGGCAATATGCGGTGATCGGCATGGATGGCCGGGTCCTGAAACGCGGCCACGACCTCAAGGCCGTGCTGCGGGTGTTCGATTCCAAGTTGATCCGCGCGGTCTGAAGCGCCCGTAAACCCGGCGTAAAGCTTTCCGCGCCAGTCTGTCCGCGCAGGCGAATCGCGGGGACAGGTGCTGGCGCTTATTTCGATCCTACTGGTTCTGATCGGGCTTGATGCGGGCCGCCGTGCCCATGGCGAAGGCTTCCAGCCGCGCCTTGGCCGCTTCCTGCGTGTTGACGACGCCGGCGACGACCGACTCGGCATAGGCGGCGTCCAGCGCGGACATGTTCTGCATGTGCGAGATAGCCGAGCAGATGGCGAAGTTCGACAGCGGCGGGTTCTGGGCGGCGGCGCGGGCAAGCTCCATCGCCTTGGCTTCGCTGTCCTCCACCAGATACTGCGCAAGGCCGACATCCACCGCTTCCTGCCCGCGATAGAGCCGGCCGGTCAGCATCATGTCGATCATCCGCGCCTTGCCGATCAGGTCGGCCACCCGGATCGTGGCCCCCCCGCCGGTGAAAAGGCCGCGTTGCCCCTCGGGGAGGCCGAAATAGGTGGACTGGTCGGCCACCCGGATATGGGCGGCCGACGCGAGTTCAAGCCCCCCGCCGACGACCGCGCCCTTCAGCGCGGCGATGATCGGCACGCCGCCATATTCCATCTTGTTGAACGCCTCGTGCCAGCGCAGGCACAGATGCATGAAATCGGCGGCCGAGCGGTCGGCCTGCCAATGCTCCACCAGATCCAGCCCGGCGCAGAAATGGGGCCCTTCGGCCCGCAGCACGCAGGCGCGGGCGCCGGCGCGGGGCAGGGTGGAAAACAGCTCGACCAGCTCCTCCACCGTCGTCGAATCCAGCGCGTTGCGCTTGGCGGGGCGGTTCAGCGTGACGACCGCGATGCCGTCCTCGTCCATCGAGAACAGCAGGTTGGTGAGCTGGAGTTCCGAGATCTTGCGCATGGTTCACCCTTTCGAAATGGCATGGATCACTGCGGGAATGGTCAGGATGCTGACCGCGGTGGAGATGAGGATCGCGGCCGAGACCCGCTGCTCGGCGACCCGGAAATGATGGGCGAGCATGTAGACATTGCCCGCCACCGGCAGCGCCGCGGCGGCCACCATGACGCCCGCAGGCCCCGAGGCGACGCCGAAGGCCAGCGCCGCCAGCGCCACGGCGGCGGGATGCAGCACCAGCTTGGCGAAGCTGAGCCATGCGGCCGGGCCGATCCGTCCCACGGGGCGGGCGGCCAGCGAGGCGCCGATGGCGAACAGCGCGCCGGGCGTCGCGGCATTGCCGAGCAGCGTCAGGAACTCGGCGGCGGGCGCGGGCAGCGGCAGGCTCAGCGCCGCCCAGGCCAGCCCGGCGGCCATCGACACGATCATCGGGTTGGCGATCACCCCGCGCAGCGCCGCCAGCAACGTGGCAAGGCCCACCCGCTGGTGCCGCGAAGCCGCGATGATCAGCGTGATGACCGTCGAGAACACGATCATGTCCAGCGTCAGCACCATCAGCACCGGCCCGATGGCCGGCTCGCCCAACATGACGACCAGCATCGGCACGCCGAGAAAGCCGGTATTGCCCGTCATGCCGGTATGCGCCTCCATCGCCGCCTCGGCGGGCGAGGCGCCCCGGCGGCGGGCGACCACGAAGCCCGCCGCCCAGACCGCGCCCGATCCGACCAGATAGGCCAGAACGAAGCGCCAGTCGAACAGCGCGGCAAGGTCCAGCGTCGCGGCAAAGCGGAACAGCATCGCCGACAATGCGAAATAGAAGACGAAGCGGGTCAGCCAGGCCGTCGCCTCGGCCGGGAAGAAGCGGGTGCGCCCGGCGACCCAGCCCAGTCCGATCAACGCAAAGAACGGCAGCGTCTGCAGGAATATCGCCAGCACGGCGCTTGCCCCTCCTGTCTCCGACGCCCGGCGGCACAGAACCACCGGTGGGGCGCGGGTGCAAGCAGATGGAAGGCGTCAGCCCCGGCGGACGGTGAACAGCCGCGCGCCGTTTTCGGACGGCTCGACCGAAAGCAGTTCGTGGCCGCCCTGCTGGCAGAAATGCGGCACGTCGATGACGGCGGCGGGATCGGTGGCGAGCAGCTGCACCTGCGCGCCCGGCGCAAGGTCCCGCAACGCCTTGCGCAGCTTCAGCACCGGCAGCGGGCAGAGCAGGCCCTGCGCGTCGATCCGCAGCGTGGCGTCGGCAGACGGGATCTGCATCCGCCCTCAGCCCGCCGGATGCAGCGCGGCGGCGCGGCACCAGTCCAGCGCGTCTTCAGGCGCGAGCGGCTGCGCCAGATCGCCCGCGAAATCCGTGAAAGCGGCCTGGAACTTCGGCGCGACGGCGATCAGCACCGGCGTGCCCTGGGCGAGCGCTTCGGCGATCAGCTCGCGAAAACCGCCACCCTCGGCCTCCTGCCTGCCGAACTTGTTGACGATGACGAGGTCGGCCCCGCCCTCCAGCACCCGCGCCGCCCGGCCAACGGCGAGCGCCAGCGCCCCGCTGTCCAGCCGACAGCCCCCCGCGCCGTTCCCCAGCGATTGCGAGATCCGCACCGCCGGCCCGCCGTCGCCCAGCACCGTCAGGTCCATGTCGCAACTGCAATCCGCCCCGCGATCATGGTTGACCTGCACCGCCCCGGCCAGCCGCAGCCCCTCGGCCGCGAGCCTGCGGGCGATGTCGGCAAACAGCAGGCTGGCGGCACCGGACTCGTCGGCGGAGGTGACATAGGCGAGCATGGGGCGATGATAGGGACGCCGCCCCGCAGCGGCAATCGGTGTTTCGGCGCTGCGCCGATCGGTCGCGCGGGCTTGCGCCCGCCGCCGCGCCGGGCAAGCTGCGAGTATGGAACACGCGGGGATCATTCTGGCAGGCGGCGCCTCGCGCCGGATGCAGGCGGCGGGACACGGAGCGGGGCCGGGCGGCATCGACAAGGCGCTGCTGCCGCTCGCGGGCCGCCCGATGATCGCCCATGTCGTCGAACGGCTGGGCTGCGTCCGCGCGATCAGCGCCAACGGCGACCCAGAACGGTTCCGTTCCTTCGGCCTGCCGGTCCTGCCCGACCGCCTGCCGGACGGAACGCCGGATCGCCCCGGCCCGCTCGCCGGGGTGCTGGCGGGGATGGACTGGGCGGCGGCGCAGGGCTTCGCCCGGATCGTCACCGCATCGGCCGACACGCCTTTCCTGCCCCGCGATCTCGCCGCGCGGCTGCTGGCGGCGGGCGGACCGGTCGCCATGGCGACACACGAGGGGCGCGATCACCCGACCCTCGCCGCTTGGGATGTGAGCCTGCGCGAGCCGCTTCGCCGCGCCCTGGCCGAAGGCGTCCGCCGTCCCGCCGTCTGGGCCGAGGAGCAGGGCGCCCGCCGGGTCGCATTCTTCGGCGGCGATCCGTTCTTCAACGTCAACACCCCCGAGGATCTGGCCGAGGCCGAGCGCCGCGCCCGCCTGCCGGGCTGAGCGCGGCCAGTCTCACGCGCCGGGTGGACATTCCCCGCGCCCCCTGCCTCTAGTGTCCCGGCGCGCCTTGCGTGGCGGTGATCGGAGGAGGGGCGGGATTGGACGGCAAGGCGCTGCTGATGGGCATTTCCTTCGCGTTCATCTGGGCGTCGGCCTTCACGACGACGCGGATCATCGTCGTGGACGCCCCGCCGCTGACGGCGCTGGTGATCCGCTTCACCCTGTCGGCGATCCTCGCTATCGGACTTGCCCGGCTGCTCGGCCAGCGGATGGATTTTTCCGCCCGCGAATGGCGGGCGCTGATCATCTTCGGCCTCTGCCAGAACGCGCTCTATCTCGGGCTCAACTGGATGGGGATGCAGACGGTCGAGGCGTCGGCCGCCGCGATCATCGCCTCGATGATGCCGCTGCTGGTGGCGATGTTCGGCGGGCTGTTCATGGGCGAGCGGCTGCGCCCCGTCGCCATTGCCGGGCTGATCACCGGCCTTGCGGGCGTCGCGCTGATCATGGGGGTGCGGCTGACGCAGGGGCTGGACCTGTTCGGCACGGTGCTGTGCCTGATCGCCGTGGTGGCGCTGGCCGTCGCCACGCTGAGCGTTCGGGGCGCAGGCGGCGGGCGCAACGTGCTGATGGCGGTGGGCGTCCAGATGGCCATCGGCGCGGCGGCGCTGTTGCTGCCGGCGCTGCTGCTGGAACGCGGGCTGCCGATCCGGTGGAGCGGAGAGCTCGTCCTCGCCTTCCTCTACACCATCGTCGCGCCGGGGATCGGGGCGACGTTCATCTGGTTCCAGCTGGTCCAGCGGGTAGGGGCGGTGCGGGCGGCGACCTTCCATTTCCTGTCGCCGCCCTTCGGCGTCGCTGTCGCCGCAGTCCTGCTGGGCGAGCGGTTCGGGGCGTCGGACGTGATCGGCTCGATCATCGTGGCGGCCGGCATCCTGATGGTGCAGCTGGCGCGGGTGCCGCCTGCGACGCTTCAGGCCGGTCCGCCGCGCTCCGCCCCGTCCTCGGCCATCGCCCGCCGCGCGGCCTCGCGGCCCTGACACCGCTCTACCCATGACCCGATCGGTCCCGTTTCCGGGATCAGGTGCCGGAACCAGCCGAACGCGCCGGCGATCAGCAGGTCGGCGGCGGAATAGCTGTCGCCGAGCAGATAGTCCCCACCGGCCAGCGCATCCTCGATCTGCCCGATCGCGGTGGGCAGGTCGCGGAAGGTCGCGTTGACGATGGGATCGTCCAGTTTGATGTGATCGAAGATCACGACCGGCTCGAAGACGCCCTGATACCAGAACAGCCACTTCAGGAACGTGCCGCGGTTCTTCTGCCCGGCCAGCGGCGCGAGGGCGGAGGGGTAGCGCTCGGTCAGCCACACGATGATCGCGCCGCGCTCGCGGATCAGCTCGCCCTCATCCACGAGGACCGGCACCTTCTTCTCGGGATGCGGGTTCCTCGGGTCCGGCCCCTCGGAGCCGTCGGCGCGGGGAATGGTGACGCGGACGATCTCCAGATCCTCGGGGTCGCCCAGCTCGTGGACCAGCGCGAGGATCGAGGTCGAGCGGCTCATCGGCGCGTGGTAAAGGGTCGGCATGGCTGCTCCTTCCGGCGATACGCAGGCGCATGATGCGGCCGGCGGCGCGCTGCGTGAACGCCGCCGGGCAACCCGCCGACGGTCCGGCGCGTTCTGACCCAATGCGCGCCGACGACTTCCTGTTTCCGACCGATGCGGGGCTTTTTTGCCCGGCGGGCGATTTCTTCATCGACCCGGTGCGCCCGGTGCCGCGCGCGCTGATCACCCACGGCCACGGCGATCACGCGCGGGCCGGGCACGGCGCGGTGATGGCGACACGCGAGACGCTGGACATCATGGCGATCCGCTATGGCGAGAACTTCACCGCCGCCCGCCAGGCCGCGGATGGCCCGGCCCGCATCGGCGGGGTCGAGGTCAGCTTCCATCCCGCCGGCCACATCCTCGGCTCGGCGCAGATCCGGCTGGCCTGCGACGACGGGCCGGTGATCACCGTCTCGGGCGACTACTGCCGCACCCCGAACCTCGTCTGCGCCCCGTGGGAGCCGGTCCCCTGCGACATCTTCGTGACCGAGGCGACGTTCGGGCTGCCGGTCTTCAAGCACCCCGACCCAGCGCACGAGATCGCAAGGCTGCTCGCCAGCATGGCCGAGTTTCCCGGCCGCGCGCATCTGGTCGGCGCCTATGCCCTCGGCAAGGCGCAGCGGGTGATCGCGCTACTGCGGCAGGCGGGCTTTGAGGCGCCCGTCCACCTGCACGGTGCCATGCAGCGGCTGACCGATTACCATGTCGAGCAGGGCATCCCCTTGGGCGACCTGCGCCCCGCGACCACCCCGAAGGAGATCGAGGGGCAGGTGGTCATCGCCCCGCCCTCCGCCTTTGCCTCCCCTTGGGTCCAGCGTTTCCGCGATCCGGTGATCTGCTTCGCCTCCGGCTGGATGGCGGTGCGCGCCCGCGCTCGCCAGCGGGGGGTGGAACTGCCACTCGTCATCAGCGACCATGTCGATTGGCCGCAATTGACGCAGACGCTGGCCGAACTGCGACCGGAGCAGGTGTGGGTCACGCACGGCGCCGAAGAAGGCGTCGTCCGCTGGTGCGAGTTGAACGGCCTTGATGCCCGCCCCCTGCGGCTGGTCGGCTACGAGGACGAGGCGGAATGAGCCATTCTTCTTCGCGCAAATATCCTCGGGGGGTTCGGGGGGCAGACAGCCCCCCGCGCGGCGGTGCCGCATGAAAGCCTTCGCCGCCCTGCTGGAGCGGCTGGCCTTCACGCCGGCCCGCAATGCCAAGCTGACGATTTTGCAGCACTACCTCGAACGCACCGCCGATCCGGACCGCGGCCATGCCCTCGCCGCGCTGACCGGCGATCTCAAGCTGCGCGCCGTCACCCCCGGCCTGCTGCGAGGGTTGGCGGCGGAGCGGTTCGACGAGGTGCTGTTCGCGCTGTCCTACGACTTCGTGGGCGATCTGGCCGAAACCATCGCGCTGATCTGGGAGGGGCCGGGCGGGGCCGACCTGCCGCTGGCCGACGCCGTGCGCCTGCTGGAAACCACCGGCAAGGCCGGCCTGCCCGCCGCCATTGCCGGGGTGCTGGACCGCCTCGGCCCGTCCGAGCGGTTGGCCTTCCTGAAGCTCGCCACCGGCAACCTGCGGGTCGGCCTGTCCGCGCGGCTTGCCCGCACCGCGCTGGCGCAGATGGGCGGCCCGACACTCGCGGAGATCGAGGAAATCTGGCACGGCCTCAACCCCCCATATCCCGAGCTTTTCGCCTGGATCGAGGGCGGCCCGCGCCCCGATCGCGCTGCGCTCGCGCCGTTCCGGCCGGTGATGCTGTCCACCCCGATCACCCTTGAGGAGCTGCGCGGGCTCGACCCCGCCGAGCACATCGCAGAATGGAAATGGGATGGCATCCGCGTGCAGGCGGTCAGCGAGGGCGGCGTCCGGCGGCTCTATTCCCGGACCGGAGAGGACATCTCCGGCGCCTTCCCCGACCTGATCGACGAGATGAACTGGGAAGGCGCTGTCGATGGGGAGCTGCTGGTCCGGCGTGAAGGCGCGGTCGCCACCTTCAACGACCTGCAGCAGCGGCTGAACCGCAAGACCGTCAGCCGCGCGCTGCTGACCAGCCATCCGGCGGGGCTGCGCGTCTATGACCTGCTGATCTGGGGCGGTGCGGACCTGCGCCCGCTGCCCCTGATCGAACGCCGCAAGGTGCTGGAGGCCGCCGATTTCCGGTCGGACCGCATCGACATCTCGCAGCTTTTGCCGTTCGGGACATGGGACGACTTGGCCGCCCTGCGTGCCGAACCGCCGGCGCCGGTGATCGAGGGGGTGATGATCAAGCGCCGCGACGCGCCCTATGTCGGGGGTCGCCCGCGCGGGCCGTGGTTCAAGTGGAAACGCGACCCCCGCGTCGTGGATGCCGTGCTGATGTATGCGCAGCGCGGGCACGGGCGCCGCTCGGGGTTCTATTCCGACTTCACCTTCGGCCTGTGGTCAGATGATGCGCTGGTCCCGGTCGGCAAGGCCTATTTCGGCTTCACCGACGAGGAACTGCGCGAACTCGACCGCTTCGTGCGGGCCAACACGACCGAGCGCTTCGGCCCGGTGAGGGCCGTCGCGCCGAAGCTGGTGGTCGAGGTCGCCTTCGAGGGGGTCAACCGCTCGGCCCGCCACAAGTCCGGCGTCGCCATGCGCTTCCCCCGGATCAGCCGCATCCGCTGGGACAAGCCCGCGGCCGAGGCCGACCGGCTGGAGACGCTGGAGGCGATGATCGACACGCCGAATGTCTTTGACGCCGAGGGGGCTCGGGCGGGCGTGCGGCATGGGCGGACCAAGCGACGCGGCGGGGGCGAGGCGCCCCAAGAAGCGGGGGCTGCGCGCCCCCTGGATGGGGTCGAAACCCCATCCATCCCCGCGGGATATTTGGACGAAGAAGAATGAGCCTGCCGCCCGCTTTCGCCGAGTGGTTCGCGCGGCAGGGCTGGAGCCCGCACCCGCATCAGCTCGCGCTGCTGGATACGGCGGGCGACAGCCTGCTGATTGCGCCGACCGGCGGCGGCAAGACGCTGGCCGGGTTCCTGCCGTCGCTGGTGGAGCTGAGCGGCGGCTGGCAGGGGCTGCACACGCTCTATGTCTCGCCCCTGAAGGCGCTGACGGCGGATATCGGCCGCAACCTCGCGCGGCCCGTGGCGGACCTCGGCTTGCCGATCCGGGTCGAGGACCGGACGGGGGATACGAAATCCAGCGCCCGCCAGCGCCAGCGCACCGATCCGCCGCAGATATTGCTGACGACGCCGGAAAGCCTCGCGCTGATGCTGTCCTATCCCGAGGCGCCGCGTATCTTCGGCAATCTGCGCCGGGTGGTGCTGGACGAGCTGCACGCGCTGGCGGAATCCAAGCGCGGCGACCAGCTGATGCTGGGGCTTGCGCGGCTGCGCAGCCTCTCGCCCGGCCTGATCGCAACCGGCCTCTCGGCCACCGTGGAAGACCCGGCGGCGCTGGCGGATTTCATGGGCGGCGCGGCGGTGATCCACGCCGATCCCGGACCCGATCCCGACATCGCCATGCTGCGGACGGCCCGCCCGGCGCCGTGGTCCGGTGGCGGCGGCCATTACGCCGTGCCCGACGTGCTGGAGGCGGTGCGGCGGGCCAATACGACCATCATCTTCATCAACACCCGCGCGCAGGCGGAGCTGTTCTTTCAGGCGATCTGGGCCGCGAACGAGGACAACCTGCCCATCGGCCTGCACCACGGCAGCCTGTCGCGTGAGGCCCGCGGCCGGGTCGAGGCGGCGATGGCGGCGGGGCAGCTCAGGGCGGTGGTGGCGACCGGCAGCCTCGATCTGGGGATCGACTGGGGCAATGTCGATCTGGTGATCCAGGTCGGGGCACCCAAGAACGTCAAGCGTCTGGTCCAGCGGATCGGGCGGGCGAACCACCGCTACAACGCGCCGTCAACCGCCCGGATCGTGCCCGCCAACCGCTTCGAGGTGATCGAATGCGTGGCCGCGCTGGAAGCCGTCCGCGCGCATGATCTTGACGGCGAGCCGCGCGGCCCCGGCCCGTTGGACGTGCTGTGCCAGCATATCCTGCTGACCGCCAGCGCGGGGCCGTTCGATGCGGATGTGCTGTTCGCCGAGGTGCGGACCGCCGGTCCCTACGCCGGGCTGACCCGCGCCGATTTCGACGATTGCCTGAACTTCTGCGCCACCGGCGGCTATGCCCTGCGCGCCTATGACCGCTGGCAGCGGCTGGTTCAGCGGAACGGCCTTTGGCAACTGCGCGACCCCCGCGCCACGCGCGATCTGCGCATGAATATCGGCACCATCGTCGAAGCCGAGATGATGAAGGTCCGCTGGAAACGCGGCGGCGGGCTGCTGGGCGCGGTCGAAGAGGCGTTCGCCGCCACCCTGATCCCCGGCGACACCTTCCTGACCGGCGGCCAGACCGTCCGCTACGAGGGGCTGCGCG
This sequence comes from Paracoccus sp. Z118, assembly GCF_019061185.1. Taxonomy (GTDB): domain Bacteria; phylum Pseudomonadota; class Alphaproteobacteria; order Rhodobacterales; family Rhodobacteraceae; genus Paracoccus. The sequence goes on along the minus strand of NZ_JAHQZU010000002.1, from coordinate 215,293 downwards.
AACTGGTGATCGAGGTCAGCCCGAACCCGCACAAGGAGCCGAAGATCGCCGTCTTCAGCGGCCTGAAGCTCGCCACGTCCACCGAACTTTCCCACCGCGTGCTGGCGCTGATCGGCGATCCCGCCCGCTGGGACGCGCTGCCGCCCGACACGCAGGGCTGGCTTGCGCTTCAGGCCGAGGTCTCGGCCCTGCCGCAGCCGGGCACACTGCTGGCCGAGACGTTCCCCTATATGGGCCGCTGGCATCTGGCGATCTATGGCTTTGCCGGGCGCAATGCCCTGCAGACGCTGGGCCTGCTGCTGACCCGGACGATGGAGGAGGCGGGGCTGGGTCCGCTCGGCTTCCTGTCCACTGATTATGCGCTGCTGGTCTGGTCGCTGGACCCGGTGACGGATCTCGCGCCGCTGATGGACCGCGAGGGGTTGCGGGCGGGCCTCGGCGAGTGGCTGGCGGGCAATGCGGTGATGAAGCGGACGTTCCGCAATGTCGCCATCATCTCGGGGCTGATCCAGCGCAACATGCCGGGCGGGCGGCGGACGGGCAAGCAGGCGACATTCTCCAGCGACATCCTGTATGACACGCTGCGCCGCTATGACCCGGACCACCTGCTGCTGCGGATCACGGCGATCGAGGCGGGCCGCGGCCTCGTGGATTTCGGCCGGATCGAGGAGATGCTGGACCGATCGCCCCGGCTTGACCACCGGATGCTGGACCGCGTATCGCCCCTGGCCGCGCCGCTGATGCTGGAAATGGGGCGCGTCAGGATCGAAGGACAGGGTCGGATGCGGCTGGCTGAAGCAGAGGCAGAGGCGATGATGCGCGAGGCGGGGCTGACTTTGGGCGAGCCGGGAATGGCCGATGAAGCGCCGGTCCCCGTGCGGACGCGCAAGGCGCGATGACCGGGGACGCACAGGGCACCGTGGGGGAGGACGCACAAGGCGCAATGACAGGCTTCGTCTTCGACTGGCACGGGCTGACGTTCGAGGCGCGCTGTTCCGGCGCGCTCTGGTGGCCGCAGGGGCGGTGGCTGATCGTCGCGGATCTGCATCTGGGGAAATCCGAGCGGATGGCGCGGCGCGGCGGCGCGCTGCTGCCGCCCTATGACGGGCTGGAAACACTGCGGCGGCTGGGGGACGAGATCGCCGCGCTGGACCCGGCTTTGGTCGTTAGCCTCGGCGACGGGTTCGATGACGATGCGGCGGCCGGGGCGCTGGATGCGGATGTGGCTGCGGCGTTGGCGGCACTGGCCGACGGGCGGGACTGGTTGTGGGTGTCGGGGAACCACGATCCCGCGCATCACGGAACGGCGCTGCCGGGCCGGCGGGCGGACGAGGCGCGGTTGGGCGGCGTCACCCTGCGCCATGTCGCCGAAGCCGGCGGCCCCGATATCAGCGGCCATTACCACCCGGTCGTGCCGCTGGCCGGGGCGCGGCGGCGGGCGCTGCTGGTCGGGCGCGATCACCTGATCCTGCCCGCGTTCGGCAGCTACACGGGCGGGCTGTCCGTCCACGATCCGGCGCTGCTGCATCTGGTCGAGGGCGGCTTTGCCGTCGCCTGCCTGCACAGGGCTTTGCCGATCCCGCTGCAACCGCCGCGCCGGCGCCGCGCCGGACCGCCGCTGTCATTCGGATGACGGCGACGCAAAAGGGCCGCCCCTGAGGACGGCCCTTTGTCTCGACCCGGAGCGGATCAGAACTTGAAGTTCACACCGACCTTGACGTTGTTGAAGGTCGGCGTGCCGTTGGTGTCCCCCAGCGCTCCCAGATCGATGTTTTCGCTCTTGAAGTGGTTGCGCTCGATCTCGCCCGTCACCGACAGGCGGTCGGTGATCATGCGCTCGATGCCGAGGCCGAAGACGTAGCCGTTGGTGTCATAGTCGAAATCCTGACCATCGGCGGTGAAGGTGAAGTCGCCGCGGCTGACACCGGCAATGCCATAGACCAGCGTGTCCGGGCGCACTTGATAGCCGGTTTTCAGCTTCAGCGCGACCATGTGGTTCAAGGACGATTCGTAGTCGTCGCCAAGCACCGAAACGCTGTCATCGACGTTGCCGCCGGTGATCGACAGTTCCGGCCCGATCACAAGGTTGCCGCGCTGCCAGCGATAGCCGACATGCAGGCCGGCGTTGACACCGGAGATTTCGTTGTCGCCGACGATGCTGCCGCCGCCCAGGGTGAACTCGTCATCGCCGCCGAAGCCGTAGCCGAGCGTGCCCCCCGCATACAGGCCCTGCCAGTCACCTGCGGGCGCGGGCGTCACGACCACGGGAGCCGCCGGCGCGACATCGGTGACGGGGGCGGTATATCCGCCGGCGTTCGCCGACGCGGCCAGGCCAAGCGCGATGGCCGAGGCGAGCGGGATGGTCATTTTACGCATGCGGGATCACTCCAGAAATTCAAAACAAGGCTCAGCAAGAATGCTGTCCTGCGCAGAACAAAACCTAGGGGCAGGGGTTCCTTGCCACAACCCGCGCTGCGAAGCTTTTGCAGGAGTGTGGGTTTTTTGCATCCCGGAGCGCAAGATGCGCACCGGGGCCGGCTCAGGTGTCCAGATTTTCCACGCTGAGCGCGTTGGACTGGATGAAGTCGCGCCGCGGCTCGACCACGTCGCCCATCAGCTTGGTGAAGATGTCCTCGGCCTCGGCCACGTCCTCGATCTTCACCTGCAGCAGGGTGCGCGCCGCCGGGTCCAGCGTCGTTTCCCACAGCTGCTCGGGGTTCATCTCGCCCAGACCCTTGTAGCGCTGAAGGCTCAGGCCCTTCTCCCCTTCCAGGAAGATCGCCTGCAACAAGGACAGCGGGCCGGTGATGAGCGTGTCGCGGTCCTTGCGGATCAGCCGGACGGGGCCGCCATACACCTCCTGCAACGCATCGGTCATGGCGCCGAGACGCCGGCTTTCGCCGGAGCGGAGCATCTGCCCTTCCAGCGTCCGCGCCTCCTCGACGCCGCGCAGCATCCGGCTGAGGCGGATGCCGGCGTCCTGCGTCGGGCGGCCGGTCCAGCCCCGCTCGTATTCGGCGGCAATCCTGTCGAGCCGGTCGGCCACCGCGTCCGCCACCCGCTGCGCGTCCTGATCGACGCGGCCCGGCACCAACGCACCCGCGATGGCGGCCTGTTCGGTGATGTGCGGCGGGTAATGGGTCGGGTAGGCGCGCAGGATGCGCCGCGCGGTCCGCGCTTCCTCGACCACGCGGGCGAGGTCGGCCCCCACGATCTCCTCGCCCGAGCCGAGCCGCAGCGCCGCGCCATCGATCCCCTGCTGGATGAGGTAATCCTCCAGCGCCGCCTCGTCCTTCAGATAGACCTCGGACCGGCCCCGGCTGACCTTATAAAGCGGCGGCTGCGCGATATAGAGATGCCCCGCCTCGATCAGCTCCGGCATCTGCCGGAAAAAGAAGGTCAGCAGCAGCGTGCGGATATGGGCGCCGTCCACGTCGGCATCGGTCATGATGATGATCTTGTGATAGCGCAGCTTGTTCAGGTTGAACTCGTCGCGCCCGATGCCCGTCCCCAGGGCGGTGATGAGCGTTCCGATCATGTCCGAGGACAGCATCCGGTCGAACCGCGCCCGTTCCACGTTCAGGATCTTGCCCCGCAGCGGCAGCACCGCCTGGTTCTGGCGCGAGCGGCCCTGTTTGGCCGAGCCGCCTGCCGAGTCGCCCTCGACGATGAACAGTTCGGACAGCGCCGGGTCTTTTTCCTGGCAGTCGGCCAGCTTGCCGGGCAGGGACGCCACGTCCATCGCCGTCTTGCGGCGGGTCAGTTCGCGCGCCTTCCGGGCGGCTTCGCGGGCCAGCGCGGCCTCGATGATCTTGCCGATGATGATCTTGGCTTCGCCCGGATGTTCCTCGAACCACTCGGACAGCTTCTCGTTCACAAGGTTCTCGACCGCGGGCCGAACCTCGGAGGAGACCAGCTTGTCCTTGGTCTGGCTGGAGAACTTCGGGTCCGGCACCTTGACGGAAAGCACGCAGGTCAGCCCCTCGCGGGCGTCGTCGCCGGTGAAGTCCACCTTTTCCTTCTTGGCGATCCCGCTGGACTGCGCATAGCCGTTGATGACGCGGGTCAGCGCGCCGCGGAAGCCGGCCATGTGGGTGCCGCCGTCGCGCTGCGGGATGTTGTTGGTGAAGGGCAGCACCGTTTCGTGATAGCTGTCGTTCCACCACATCGCGACCTCGACGCTGATGCCGTTCCGCTCGCCAGTGATGAAGATCGGCTCGGGCGTCAGCGCGGACTTGCTGCGGTCCAGATACTTCACGAACTCGCGCACGCCGCCTTCGTAGAACAGCTCGGTGCGCAGCGGCTCGGCCGGGCGCTCGTCTTCCAGGATGATGCGGACGCCGGAGTTCAGGAAGGCAAGCTCGCGCAGCCGGTTTTCCAGCGTCTTGAACTGATAATCGAGGTTCAGGAACGTGCCCGCCGCACCATTCTCGCGCGAGGAGGCGAGGAACCGCACCTCGGTCCCGGATTCGCCGGGGGCATCGCCGACGACGCGCAGATGCTCGACCGTGTCGCCGTTCTCGAAACGGACGAAATGTTCCTTGCCGTTGCGCCAGATGCGCAGTTCCAGCCAGTCGGACAGGGCGTTCACGACCGACACGCCGACGCCGTGCAGCCCGCCGGACACCTTGTAGCTGTTCTGGTCGAACTTCCCGCCCGCGTGAAGCTGGGTCATGATGACCTCGGCCGCGCTGACGCCTTCGCTGGGGTGCATGTCAACGGGGATGCCGCGACCGTTGTCGCGCACCGACACGCTGCTGTCGGAGTGAATCTTGACGTGAACATAGTCGGCGTGACCGGCCAGTGCCTCGTCGATGCCGTTGTCCACGACTTCGGTGACCATGTGATGCAGGCCCGAGCCGTCGTCGGTGTCACCGATATACATGCCGGGCCGCTTGCGGACGGCCTCGAGTCCCTTGAGAACCTTGATGGAATCGGCGCCGTAAGTGCTCGGCTGCGCGGGGGCTGCGCTCATGCGTTTATGTCCTGCCATTGATCTGCATGATATAGTCACAAACCGCCCCATTGTCACGCCGAACCCACAAGATTTTGCGGGGTTACAGGGGTTTGGCAAAGCCCCGCCTGCCGCGCTCAGCGTTCCTTGACACAGGGGATGCCGCTGGCGCGCGGCGGGTGCGCGCGGCCGATGAAGCCGGCGAGGATGATGACCGTCAGGCTATAGGGCAGGGCATTCATGAACATCGACCGAATGGTGAACGGCCCCACGTCGGGATCGGGGAAGCGGTTGGCGATCGCCTCCATCACGCCGAACAGGAACGTCGCGCCAAGCGCCCGCCAAGGGTGCCAGTTGGCGCAGATCAGCGCGGCGAGCGCGATATAGCCGCGCCCCGCCGTCATCTCGCGCACGAACCCGGCGGAAAGCCCGGTGGCAAGGTAAGCGCCCCGCGAGCCCGGCCAGCAGCCCGGTGGTGGCAATCGCGCTCCATCGCAGGCGGGTGACGGAGACGCTGGGTATCGACCGAGGCGGGGTTTTCCCCCACAGCCCGCAGCCGCAGGCCATAGCGGGTCCGATACAGCACCCACCTCGCCCCCGGCACCGCCAGCGACGCGACACAGACCAGCGGCGTGTGCCGGGACAGCACGTCCGCATAGGTAGCCGAAGGCGGTATTCTCCCACGCGGCGAAGTCCATCACCAACCCCCCTCGGCCTGCCGAGCCTCTGGGATGTGGCCGATCCCGGCGTGGTGCCGCGCCCGCGCGTCGGTGCGGGTCAGCGACAGGGACGGCCGTTCAGCACCAACGCGCCTTCGATCTTCGCCCCCGGTTCGGGCTGGCCGCCGAGGATTTCCAGCAGCGCGCTCTGCCCATTGCCGCTGACCGCGCGATCCCGAGAATCCCGCCCGCGCGGATCGTCAGGTCGATGCCGTGCAGCCGCTCGATCCCGTCCTTGTCCACCATCCTGAAGCCGCGCAGGTTCAGCAGCACGGGGCCGGGCCTCGCACGGCGCCGCGGCAGCAGGTTGCGGAGAACGGTCACCGGGCACCTCCTGCGCGGGCAGGCTGCGGGCTGCCGCGGAATGCGCCGATTTAGCGCAACCGGGGGGTCGCGCTTGGGCGAGGGGGGGGGCTCAGCCCATATCGGCGGCCATCGTCAGCGCGTCAATGCCGGGCGCGTAATAGCTCCGCCGCCGCCCGGTCTGCCGCCAGCCGCAGGCGGCATAGAGCGAGAGCGCCGCGTCGTTGTCCGAGGCGACCTCAAGGAAGCCGTGCGCCGCGCTGCGGGAGCGGGCGACGCGGGCGAATTCCTGCACCAGCGCCCGGCCGATGCCCTGCCGCCTTGCCTCGGGTTCGACGGCGAGCGTCAGCAGCTCCGCCTCGTCGGCGGCGGTGCGGCCGATGAGGAAGCCCTGCGGGCGCAGCAGCAGGAATGCGCCCGGAAGCGAGGAGACGTCGCGGATCTCGCCCGCCGACCACGGGCGCGGGTGGGCGAAGCAGCGCGCGTGAAGCGCGGCCATTTCCTCGGGCGTCACGGAAGGATGACGGGTGCGGGATCGCGCGGCGGGGCGGCGTCGGCGGGGCGCAGGTAAAGCGGGGCCGGGCGCGGCAGCGGCTCGCCCGCGGCGATGCGGCTGGCGGCGATGCGGGCGATGGCGACGGCGGTGGGGAGCGTCGGCTCGGTGATCGGCGGACCGGGCGGCAAGGTGTCTGCTGCGGCCTGGGCGGGCTGGCGGAGCAGGCCGGATGCGTCGAAATCTTGCCAGAACACCTCGTTTCCGCGCCCGGCCACGACAGCCCGGCAGGGGCGGGGGGCGTCCAGCGCCGCCGCCTCCGTCACGGTCACGCCAACGGCAGGGATGCCCAGCGACAGCGCGAGCCCCCGCGCGGCGGCGACGCTGATGCGGATGCCGGTGAAGTTGCCGGGGCCGATCCCGACACCGATGCCGGTCAGGTCGGAAAGCGGGACGCCCGCCTCGGCCAGCACCTCCTCGATCAGCGGCATCAGCCGCTCGGCCTGGCCCTTCGCCATCGGCTCCAGCCGCTCGGCCAGCACCCGGCCGCCCGAAACGACAGCGGCCGCGCAATGCGCGGCCGAGGTGTCGAAGCCAAGGACCAGCCCGTCAGGCAACCGGGCGAACCTCGGTCACTTCGGGGATGTAGTGGCGCAGCAGGTTCTCGATCCCCATCTTCAGCGTCAGGGTCGAGGACGGGCAGCCCGCGCAGGCGCCCTTCATGGTCAGGTAGACGACGCCGCGGTCGAAACCGTGGAAGGTGATGTCGCCGCCGTCCTGCGCCACCGCCGGGCGGACGCGGGTGTCCAGCAGTTCCTTGATCTGCACGACGATCTCGGCATCGGGGCCGGAATGTTCGGCATGGCCATCATCGACCGCGCCCGTCTGCACCACCGCCGGCTGGCCGGACTGGTAATGCTCCATGATCGCGCCGAGGATCGAGGGCTTGATCTGGTCCCAGACCGAGGCGTCCGCCTTGGTGACGGTCACGAAATCCTGGCCGAGGAACACGCCCGAGACGCCCGGAACGGCGAACAGGCGCTGCGCCAGCGGGCTGGACGCGGCGGTATCGCTGGCCGGGAAATCCGCCGTGCCGTTTGCCAGCACGGTCTCGCCGGGCAGGAACTTCAGCGTGGCGGGATTCGGTGTGGTTTCGGTCTGGATGAACATGGCGCGGCTCCTCTTGAGGATCGGATATGGTCATCGGGCGCGGTCAAGTCAACCGGGTCAAGTCAACCGGAGCCAGTCAAGGGGCGAAGTCAACCCGCGCGGCTCCGCCGGGTTCCCACCGCCCGTCAGGTGATCTGCTGAAGCCGTTCGGCCGAAATGTCCCCCGGCACGATCGTCAGCGGGCAGGGCAGCGAGGCCACGTCCCGCAGAAGCCGGCTGGCGAGCGGGCCGGGCCCCGCGCTGTCGGTCGAGGCGCCCAGCACGACGACCCCGATCTGCGGGTCGGCGGAGATCTGCGCCAGCAGCTCGGTCGCGGGGTCGCCCTCGCGGATGACCAGCTCTGGCTCCACCCCCGGCTTGTCCCGCATCCACTTGGCAAATACCTGAAAATGCGCCTCGATCCGCTCCTGCGCCTCGGCGCGCATGACCTCGGCGACGCCCATGCCGTGCTGGATTTCCTCGGCGGGGATCACCGCCAGAACCTGCACCGAGCTGCCTGTCGCCGCGGCCCGCAGCGCCGCATAGCGGATCGCGTTCAGGCATTCGCGGGTTTCGTCCAGAACCACGAGAAACTTGCGCACGGGATGTCCTTTCCTGTGCCGGCCGGGTGCCGGACAGGCGGTAACCTGCCAAAACCGTTGCATCCTCGCAAGATCGCCATGTTTTCCGGCTTCCGCCGATTTCACGCATGCGCTTTAGATGGTAAACGGAACGGCAGGTCTCTATCGATGTCCGATTTTCCGAGTTTCCAGCGGGGTGCGCGTGTCGATCATACAGGACTGGGAACGGACGGAGCGGCGTCCGCCGGAACGTGTCGCCGCGGCATCGGCCGCGATCCCCTACGGCATTCTGACCGGTCCTTCCGCCTCGATCCACATGACGCCCGGCAAGCGGGCCTTCGACATCGTCTTTTCGCTGCTGCTGCTGATCCCGCTGTCACTGGTGATGCTGGTCGTCGCGGCGATCCTGCTGGTCTCGCAGGGGCGGCCCATCCTCTACGTCGCGCCCCGGATGCGCAGCCCCGACGAAAGCTTCAACCAGCTCAAGTTCCGCACCATGCGACGGGCCGCCGAGGATTCGGGGGCCTCGGGCGCGCACAAGAACTGGCGCATCACCAGGTTCGGCTGCATCCTGCGCCGGACCCGGATCGACGAAATGCCGCAGCTCTTCAACATCCTGCGCGGCGACATGAGCTTCGTCGGCCCGCGCCCGCCGCTGCGCGAATATGTGGAACGGTTCCCCCGCGAATACGCGCAGGTGCTTCAGATGCGCCCCGGCGCCACGGGCCTCGCGACGCTGATCTATCACGCGCATGAGGACGCCATCATGGCGTCCTGCGGCACGGCCGAGGCGACCGAGCAGGCCTATTACCGCCGCTGCCTGCCGACCAAGCTGCAGCTGGACATGATCTATCTGCGCCGCCGCAGCTTCGCGCTGGACATGTGGATCATCTGGAACACGGTGATGACGGTCATCATTCCGGGCTGGAAACGGACCCGCTGGACGAAGCGGTGAACGGGTCCTGCGGATAACCGGCACCGGTGAGGTACAGCCCCTGCGGCGGGCAGACCGGCCCGCAGGCGGCGCGGTCTTTGGCTGCCAGTGCCTCGGCCACCCGTTGGGGAGGCCACGCGCCGGCCCCCACCCGCTCCAGCGTCCCGACGATGGATCGGACCTGATTATGCAGGAACGACCGCGCCCGCAGGTGAAGGCGGTATTCGGTGCCCGAGGGGACCGGCAGTTCCTCGATCCCGATCGCGTCCAGCGTTTTCACCGGGCTGGCCGACTGGCACATGGTGGATCGGAAGGTGGTGAAATCATGCCGTCCGACCAGATGCGCCGCGCCCTGCCGCATCGCGCCTGCATCCAGCGGCTGGCGCACCTGCCAGACCAGCCCGCGATCATGCGTGGCCGGCGCGCGGCGGGCGAGCAGGCGGAAGGTGTAGCGCCGTTCGGTCGCGTCGAAGCGGGCATGGAAGTCGTCCGGGACAAGCGCCGCCTCCAGCACCGCCACCGGATCGGGTTTCAGATGCCAGTTCAGCGCCTCGGCCAGCCGGAACGGCTCCCATTCTCGGGCGAGGTCGGCATGGGCGACCTGCCCGGTCGCGTGGACGCCCGCATCGGTGCGCCCCGCCGCCGCGATTCGCGCCCCCGCCCTGAAGCCGGGATCGAGCGCCGCCAGCGCCCGTTCCACCGCGCCCTGCACCGAGGGCTGGTCCGCCTGCGCCTGCCATCCGGCGAACGGGCCGCCGTCATATTCGATCTTCAGCGCGAAGCGGGGCATGGGCCGGTCAGCGCCCGGCCTTCTGTTCCGCCGGCATCCGCAGCAGCTCGTCCAACGTCTGCGTGTCGGTCAGCCGCCCGCTGCCCAGCAGAGGCTGGCCCTCGGGCATCCGCACCCCTTCGCGGGCAAGGCGTTCGCGCAGGACGCTGATCTCGATCTCCATGTCGGTGCGCCCGCCCTGCCGCAGCCGGTCGGCGATGGCGCGGAAGTTCCGTTCCAGGTCGGCCAGCAGCGCCTCGTAGTCCGAGCGGGCCGTCGCATCGCGCGTCTGCGCGTAATGGTCCGCGAACTTCACCGTCGCGTCGCGCGCGCCCATCAGATAGACGCCGAGATAGCGCCGCGCCGGGGACAGCCCGTCCGGGTCCTGCTCCACCTGATCGAACAGCGTCCGCGCCGTGGCGGCGAACAGGTTCACCCGCGCCTCAAGCTGGCGGTCACCCGTGCGCTTGATCGCCTCGGTCATGCCGTCCAGATAGGTCTCCGCCTCGGCCACGATCCGGGCCACGCGGTCCTGCTGGAAGGTATCCACCCCCTCCATGCCCTTGTCCCTGGTCGGATCGGGGCCGAAGGCGAGCCAGTGCAGGATCGCGGCGGTGAAGCCCAGGACGCCCGCGCCCGCCGCCGCGCCCGGCTCGAACGCGCCGACGGCGATGCCGGTGCCGGCGAGGATGCCGCCGAACAGCTTGCGCGGGATGCCCGGCCGGCGGGCGACGCGGCGGGCGTCGTAGGCGGCCTCGGCCTGCAGCCCCTCGCGCGTCATCCACATGCCGGCGGCGATCAGGCCGAAGCCCGCAAGCGCCGTCGCCAACTCAAAGGGGGAACCCCACCCGGACAGCAGGAGCGGAGTCGCCATGATGGTGATCCACTTCGGCCGCGACTCGAACCGGTGCCGCACCTCGCCCGGCCGAGGGCGGGGCAGGGGATCGTTGCCGTTGCCGTAGCCGTTGCGGGCCTGCTGGCCGGGGGAATACTTGCCGCCGAAACGCCGTGCCATCGGACCTCCTTATGCGCCGACGAGCGAGGCGTAGAGCGTCACGCCCATCAGCAGATAGAAGGACAGGCGGTGCATCGCGGCGCGGGACATGGCGTTCCTTTCGATTTCTTGGCCCCATATCGGGGGGCCGAGCCGCCGGATCAAGCGGCGGGCTGCGGATCGGGCAGGATCACCTCCACCCGCTCGAACCGCGTGACGTCGATCAGGCCCATGTCCGAGATGCGAAGCTCGGGGATGACGACCAGCGCCAGCAGCGAGTGCTGCATGTAGGCGTTGTTGAGCGTGCAGCCGCAGTCGCGCATCGCCTGCACCAGACGGTCGGCCTTGGCGGCGACGATCTCGGCCCGCTCGTCCGACATGAGGCCGGCGATGGGCAGTTCGACGAGCGCGAGCTCCTCGCCGCCCGCGATCACGACGATGCCGCCGCCGACCTCCTGCAACCGGTTCGCGGCCTGCGCCATGTCGGCCTTGTCGGTGCCGACGACGATCATGTGGTGGCTGTCATGTGCCACCGTCGAGGCGACGGCGCAGGGCCGGTCATAGCCGAAGCCCGAAACGAAGCCGTTGACCACCGCGCCCGTGCCGCGGTGCCGTTCGACCAGCGCGATCTGGCAGACGTCGCCCGCAGGGTCCATCTGCACGGTGCCGTCCCGCACGGGCAGGCGCCGTTCCAGCGCCCGCGTCGGCGCCTGATTTTCAACGACGCCGATCACGCGGGCGGTGACTTCCGCCGCCTCGGCGGAAATGTCGAAATCGGCGGCGGAAAGCGTCCGGCCCAGATGGACCGTATTGCGGGCCGTTTCGGGATAGGGATGCTCCGGCAGATCGGCGGTCAGCACGCCGCCCTTGGCCATCAGCCGCCCCCGCGCGAACACCATCTCGACCGGCAGGTCCACGAGGTCGGAGGTCACGATCAGGTCCGCCCGCCGCCCCGGCGCGATGGAGCCAAGCTCGCGCTCCAGCCCGAAATGCTGGGCGGTGTTCAGCGTCGCCATCTGGATCGCCGTGACGGGCTTCAGGCCCTGCGCGATGGCGTGGCGGACGACGCGGTTCATGTGGCCTTCATGGACCAGCGTGCCGGAGTGGCTGTCGTCCGTGCAGAGGATGAAGCTGCGCGAGTCCAGCCCCCGCTCGGTGATCGCCTTCACCTGCGCGGCGACGTCGTGCCACGCCGACCCCAGCCGCAGCATCGCCCGCATCCCCTGCCGCACGCGGGCCACCGCGTCGTCGGCGGTGGTCCCCTCGTGATCGTCGGCCGGGCCGCCCGCCGCATAGGCGTGGAAGGGGCGGCCGAGATCGGGCGAGGCGTAATGCCCGCCGACCGTCAGCCCCGCCGACATGGTGGCGGCGATCTCGGCCGTCATCTTGGGATCGTTGGCGATCACACCGGGAAAGCTCATCACCTCGCCCAGACCGATGATGTTCGGCCAGGTCAGCGCCTCGCGCACGTCGTCGGGGGTAAGCTCGGCGCCCGGATGCTCCAGCCCCGGCGCGCTGGGAACGCAGCTCGGCACCTGCACATAGACGTTGATCGGCAGCCCCGCCGCCTCGTCATGCATCAGCCTGACGCCGGGCAGGCCGAGGACGTTGGCGATCTCGTGCGGGTCGATGAACATCGAGGTGGTGCCGTGCGGGATCACCGCGCGGGCGAACTCCGTCACCGTCACCATGCCGCTTTCGACATGCATATGCGCGTCGCAGAGGCCGGGGACGAGGTAACGCCCGTTCGCCTCGACCACCTGCGTCTGCGGGCCGATGGCGTGGCTGGCATCGGGGCCGACATAGGCGAAGCGCCCCTCGGCCACGGCGATATCGGTGCCGGGAATGATCTCGCCCGAGTGGACGTTGACCCACTGCCCGCCCCGGATCACCAGATCGGCGGGCCTGCGCCCCATCGCCACGTCCACCAATTGCGGGGCTGACTGATGCCACGGGCGCTGCATGTTCCGGTTCCTTCTTTGCTTGCCTTCGGGGCGGAGCTTCTTCGTGCCGCGTTTCGCCGGGGATGACCAGAGCCGCCATATCCGGTGCGTCCCGCAAATGAAACGGGGCCCCGCAGGGCCCCATGTCGTCGTTCTCCGCGCTGGCCTAGTTGACCAGCGGCTTGCCGTTCTGGCCGTGCCGCGACGCCAGCCTGCGCCCCATCCGCCCCGAGGCGAGCAGGCGGGCCGGCACCGGCGCGTAGTCGCGCTCCTTCAGTTCGGGGAACAGCGCGAAGATTTCCTCATGCGCCGCCTTGCCGACCCCCTTCATGGCCTCTGGCCCGGTATAGAGCGATTCCGTCTCGGCCCCGTTCGAGATCACCACCTCGTGCCGGTCGAAGAGGATGTGGAAATACTCCACCGACTCGAGATCATGGGCGATGTCGATCCCGTCGAGCAGCAGCAACTGCCTGGCCGCAACGAGGATCTCGTCGGTGCCGAACATCCTTTGCGCGACTTTCGAGCGCACGAGAATGCGGTGCTGCGGCGAGACGACGAGGTCCGAGGCCGGCGTGCCCGCCCCCAGCGCCCCGGCGCGGATGCGAATCGGGCGCAGCTTCGGGTTGCGGGCAAGCGCGGCGGCCGTCACGACCGTGGAGCCGATCCAGCGGACCGGACGCGGGCCGTGATCGCGGGTGAGGACGAGGTGGCCGACCGAGAGCGATTCCACCTGCACCTCGCCGTCTTGGGTGAGGATCAGGGTGCCGGCGGCGAAACACGCAAGCACCTCGTCGGCTTCCAGTGCCATCGTGGCAGTGGGATCGTGGTCGACGGTGACGACGGCCGTGTTGAGGAGATTGTTCGCCGCTTGGGAGACCGACGCGAGAGCCGGTCCGAGCAAGGGCACCTCGCCAAGCTCTGAAATTGGAACATTGATGGGGGGCGAAAGTTCCGCCCCGAGAATCGACCCCGTGATGGTGACCCCGAGGTTGTTTCCGGTGGGGTTGTCCTCGGAGACGAAATACAATGTTCCGTCGTCGGTCTGGAGGATATGTCCCTCAACCGGGTTGAGCTGTACGTTCAGATTGGCGACGAGAAGAACGTTGACGTTCGTACCTGCGGTCGCCAGCGTTGCCGATCCGACATAGGTGCCGCTCACCGCAGCTGTCCCGTCTTCATCGGTCAGCGCCATGTCGTCTCCCGGCGAGACGGTGGTCACCGTCGGCGCTGCGACGTCATATCGGGCGAATGACTCCGAGCCGCTGAGTTGGTTCAGAAGCCCCGTGTCGCCGAGCTCGATCAGGCCGGTATCGGCGTTCACCGTTGCAAAGCTGGCGGGGAGTTGGGTGTAGTAGGGCATGTGTTGCTCCTGGCAAGATCGGGATCGGCCGGCGTTTGCCGGCCGTGAGGTTGTGCTTGATGATCAGGAGCCCGAGCGATCGTTGCCGACGAGGCGACGAACGGAAGAACGCGACTTCAGCATGTGAACATCCTGACAGAATGCCTGCGAGCAGGCGGTTCGAAGGGTTCGCTTGTCGATGCCAAGCAAAAATTATCTACTTCAGGTTGTTATGCTTGCGCAACCTGTTGTTAACCATTTCCCGGATTGTTCATAAACAAGTATCAGGCGGATGGTTTTGCAGAAAAGCACCGTCACCGGACTTCAGCTCGCGTCATTGGAGAAGTTCCAGCACGGGCCGCTTGCCGTTCGGCGGGGCCACGCGCCCGCAACGGGCAGCTGCCGGAACCTTGGACGAGTGAATGAAAGATGGAGCGGGTGATGGGAATCGAACCCACGTATTCAGCTTGGAAGGCTGCTGCTCTACCATTGAGCTACACCCGCGACGGATTCCGTATAGGGCCGCGCGGGGCATGGCGCAAGCGCGGCATCGCCTGAACGCCATCGTGCGCGCGCCTGCGCGACGCGCTTGATTTGCGCGGAAGGCGGGGGCAGTCAGGCGGCATGATCGACATCCGCCCCGTCGCCAACGCCATCGGCCGCCTGACCGCCGTCTTCGGCGCGATGATGGCCGCGCCCGCGCTGGTGGACTGGTGGGCGGGCGATCCGCACTGGATGGTCTTTGCCGAAACCGGGCTGATCTGCGCGATCCTCGGCGGGCTGGTCGCCATCGCCACCGCCGGGCGCGGGGGCGAGCTGATGCTGGAGCAGGCGTTCCTGCTGACCTCGGGCGTGTGGCTGGTGCTGCCGCTGGTCGGGGCGCTGCCCTTCATGCTGGGCGAGCCCGATGCGAGCTTCACCGACGCCGTGTTCGAGGCGATGTCGGGCATGACCACGACCGGCGCGACGGCGTTCCCCGCGCTCGACGGGCTGCCGCTGGGCACGCATCTGTGGCGGGGGATGCTGCAATTCTCGGGCGGGCTGGGGATCGTGGTCGTGGCGCTGATCTTCCTGCCGGCGATGCGGATCGGCGGGATGCAGTTCTTCCGCTCGGAAGGATTCGACACGATGGGCAAGATCAGCCCGCGGGCCGGGCAGATCGCGGCGGACGTCACCCGCGTCTACGTGATGATCACCATCGCCTGCGCCGTGACCTATGCCGCGCTGGGGATGTCCGGCTTCGACGCCATCTTCCACGCGATGACCACCACCTCCTCGGGGGGCTTCTCGAACTACGACGCCAGCTTCGGCGCGTTCATCGGCCCGCCGGAACTGGCCTCGTCGCTGTTCATGATCCTGGCCACGATCCCCTTCGTGCGGCTGGTGCAGGCGGGATATGGCGAGGTGCGGCCCCTGTGGCGCGACAGCCAGATCCGCGCCTATCTGCGGGTGCTGGGGACGATCATCCTGCTGATCGCGGCCTATCGGGTGCTGGTCATGGGGCATACGGACCTGGGCCATATCCTGCGCGAGACGACCTTCAACGTCGTGACCACCGTGTCGGGCACCGGGTTTTTTTCAACGGACGTGACCCAGTGGGGCCCCCTGCCGCTGGCGCTGCTGATCGTCGGAGGGCTGATCGGCGGCTGCACCGGCTCGACCGCCTGCTCGATCAAGATCTTCCGCTATCAGGTGCTGCTGCGCGCGGTCGAGGCGCAGATCCTGCGGATGCAGTCGCCGCACCGGGTCGCGTATCCCCGGTTGCAGGGGCGGCGGCTGAGCGCCGAGGTGGTCGGCTCGGTCATGGCGTTCTTCACGCTGTTCATCCTCAGCTTCGGGGTGCTGATCGTGGCGCTGGCGCTGACCGGGCTGCACCCGCGCACGGCGCTGACCGCGGCCTGGACCTCCATCGCCAACGTGGGACCGGCATGGGGGCCGGAGGTGACGGCCAACGGCTCGGTCGCGGACTTCCCCGCCACGGCGAAATGGCTGATGATCGCGGGGATGTATGTCGGGCGGCTGGAGCTGCTGGCCGTCTATGTGCTGTTCCTGCCGCGCTTCTGGCGGCAGTAGCGCGGCCGTCCGGGGGTCAGTTCCCCGCTGGCAGCGTCACGTCCGGCACCGTCTGCTCCGCCGCCTCGTCCGTCTCTGCGGGAGCGAAGCGGGTCAGGCTGTCCGAGATTTCGGCGGCGATACGGGGCTGGTTCCGGGCATCCTCGAGCGGCCAGATCAGCACGAAACCTTCGGCCCGGCCATCGGCGACGCGGCCCTCGGCGTATCCGATATGGGTCGCGTCCTGTCCCTTGAGCGTGATCCGGCCGTCGCTCACCTGCCGGTCCGGCTTCGGCACCCAGCCGAGCGCGGTGACGAGACCGGCGAGGTCCAGCATTTCCTGCTGGCCGCCGGGCTGCGAGAACAGGATCAGCGCCGCGCCCGAATCGCCCGTGGGGCGATAGATCGACAGCGCGCGCTGGGTGCGGTCGAATTCCAGCCGATCCATCGGCGCGATGGCGGAAAGGCCGGTGTGATCGTCGCGCAGTTCCGACAGGCCCATCTCGGCCCGCCACGCCTCGCGCTGCTCGATCAGCCGCGACATGGCGGTGGGCGCGTCGGGGGCGAGCCGACCCTGCACGACCTGCGCCTCGATCGCCTCGCGCGTCATCGGGCCATCCTTGCCGTCGATGGCGCCGTCATAGAGCCCGGCCCAGCGGAGCGCGCGCTGCACCTGATCCAGCGGCGGCATCTGCGCCTCGCCGGGCGGCGGCAGATCGGGGGCGCTGCCCGGCACGGCGACCGAGCCGAGCGGCTCGGCCGTGGTCACGAAAGCGTCGCGCGGCACGGTTCCGGCGGACTTGAAGGCAGTCAGCCATGCGGCGGCCGTCGCTTCCTCCATCGGCCCCAGCGTCACGGTGAAGGCGCCGCCGGGCAACTCCATCAGCGCCGCTTCGGGGAAGGTCTCGCGCCACGCGGCCAGCGCCGCATCCGCTTCGGCGCGGGTGGGGAAGGACTGGATGTTGATGAAATGGCCCGGCGGCGGGGCCGGGGCGGGGAGTTCGGCGGCAGGTTCGGCAGCGACCTCGGGCACGGCATCCGCCGGGGTCAGCGCCACAGCCTCGCCCGGCGCGGCGAGGAAACTGTCGGCGGGAATCCGGCGCTCGGCCTTCAGCTCCGCCATGCGGGCGTTCGCATCCTCGCGCTCCATCGGGCCGAGGCCGATGGCCACCCAGTCGCCCGGCAGGGGGAAGGTCACGACATCGGGAAACTCGGCCCGCCAGCGCGCCGCCGCCTCGTCCGCCGTCGCGCTGCGCCGCGCCTCGACCCGGATCACGGTCGGCTCGGCCACCGCCGCAAGCGGCATCCCCAGCGTCATCGCGAGGGCGATCAGGCTGCCGTAGCGCAAGTTTTTCTGCATTCCCGTCTCCGCCGCCCCTTTGATCCGCGCGCATCGGCCGCAATTGACCCTGTCCGGTCAGCCCCATAGAAGGCCCCGTGACATCGCGCCAGTTATGCAAAAGGACGCCGGGATGACCAGCCCCCAGCCTCAGCCCGTGCCGCAGGTCGATCGCCCGCGCTGCTTTCAGGACGTGATCCTGCGCCTGCAATCCTACTGGGCGGCGACCGGCTGCGCGATCCTGCAACCTTACGACATGGAAGTCGGCGCGGGCACCTTCCACCCGGCCACGACGCTGCGTTCGCTGGGCACACGGCCCTGGGCGGCGGCCTATGTCCAGCCCTCGCGCCGCCCCACGGATGGCCGCTACGGCGAGAACCCGAACCGGCTTCAGCACTATTATCAATATCAGGTCATCATCAAACCCTCGCCCCCGAACCTGCAGGAGCTTTACCTCGGCAGCCTCAAGGCGATCGGGCTGGACCCGCTGATCCACGATGTCCGCTTCGTCGAGGATGACTGGGAATCCCCCACGCTCGGCGCCTGGGGCCTCGGCTGGGAGGTCTGGTGCGACGGGATGGAGGTCAGCCAGTTCACCTATTTCCAGCAGGTCGGCGGCCATGACTGCCGCCCCGTCTCGGGCGAGCTGACCTACGGGCTCGAGCGGCTGGCGATGTATGTGCTGGGCGTGGAACACGTCATGGACATGCCCTTCAACGCCCCCGACGCCGCCATCCCGCTGACCTATGGCGACGTCTTCCGCCAGACCGAACGCGAATATTCCCGCTGGAACTTCGAGGTGGCGGATACCGACATGCTGCTCCAGCACTTCAGGGATGCCGAGGCGGAATGCGCCCGCATCCTGAACGCCCCTGCCGAGGACAGCGCCGGGCGGCATATCCCGATGGCGCATCCGGCTTACGATCAGGCGATCAAGGCCAGCCACATCTTCAACCTGCTGGACGCGCGCGGCGTCATCTCCGTCACCGAGCGGCAGGCCTATATCGGCCGGGTCCGGGCGCTGGCGAAGGCCTGCGCCGACCTGTTCGTGACGACCGAGGCCGCGACGGGCCGGAACGCGGGGGCAGAGGCATGACCACCGGCAAGATCATGGTCTCGATGCTGGTGCTGACGGCTCTGCTGGCGGGGCTCGCGATGTATTACCTGCAGGTCTACGGCTTCTACGAGGAATTCGACGAGATCACCGGCCCGAACGAGATCACCGTGACGCTGCCGGACGGCAGGGCCCGTTCGGTGGAGGTCGAGGGCTTCCGCGCTATCGACGCCAGCTCCTCGCCGATCCGCTGGCGCGGCTGCTTCACGCTCGATCCCGCCGAGATCGCGGACGCCGCGCCTTACACGGGCGCGACGCCGCTCAACGGCCCGCGCTGGTTCCGCTGCTATTCGGCCCGCGGGCTGACCGAGGATCTGGAATCCGGCGCTGCCCGCGCCGTGCTGGGGCAGGCGGATGTCCGCCCCGACGTGGACCGGGTGATCGTCGTCTATCCCGACGGCCGCGCCTTCGGCTGGCACCAGTTCAACGACAAGACCCCGGAACGCGGAGTGATGGACTGATGGACCTTCTCATCGAACTGTTCTCCGAGGAGATCCCCGCCCGCATGCAGCCCCGCGCCCGCGAGGACCTGAAGCGGCTGGTGACGGACGGTCTGGTCGAGGCGGGGCTGACCTACGCCTCGGCAGGGGCCTTTTCGACCCCGCGCCGGCTGACGCTGGCGGTCGAGGGGCTGACGGCGGAATCGAAGCCCGTGCGCGAGGAGCGCAAGGGGCCGCGCACGGACGCGCCCGAGAAGGCGGTCGAGGGCTTCCTGCGCTCCACCGGCCTGACGCTGGAGCAGCTGGAACGCCGCGCCGAGAAGAAGGGCGAGGTCTACTTCGCCGTGATCGAGAAGCCGGGCCGCGAGGCGGCGGAGATCGTGGCCGAAGTGCTTGAGGCGACGATCCGCGACTTCCCCTGGCCCAAGTCGATGCGCTGGGGCTCGGGGTCTTTGCGCTGGGTGCGCCCGCTGCATTCCATCCTTGCGATCCTGTCGGACGAGGCGGGCGCGCAGATCGTGCCGTTGAGCGTGGACGGCATCGCGGCCGGCGACACGACGCGCGGCCACCGCTTCATGGCGCCCGACGCGTTCCGGGTGACGGGCTTCGACGACTACGCCGCTAAACTGCGTCGGGCGCGCGTCATGCTCGACCCCGCCGAGCGCGAAGCCGCGATCCGGCAGGAGGCCGCGAACCTCGCCTTCGCGCGCGGGTGGGAGATCGTGCCCGACGACGGGCTGATGGCGGAACTCGCAGGGCTGGTCGAATGGCCCGTGCCGCTGATGGGCGTGATCGAGGACCGCTTCCTCGACCTGCCGCCCGAGGTGCTGCAGACCTCGATGAAGGAGCACCAGAAGTTCCTGTCCGCCCGCAACCCGGCGACGGGGCGGATCGAGGGCTTCGTGACGGTGGCGAACATCGAGACCTCCGACGACGGGGCGACGATCCTGAAGGGCAACCAGCGCGTGCTGGCCGCGCGGCTGTCGGACGCCGCGTTCTTCTGGGAGAACGACCTGCGGGTCGCGAAAGCGGGCATGGGCGAGTGGGCCGAGGGGCTGAAATCCGTGACATTCCACGCCAGGCTCGGATCACAGGCCGACCGGGTGGAGCGGATCGCCGCGCTCGCCAGCGAGATCGCGCCGGCCGTGGGCGCTGATGCAGATCAGGCCGAGCAGGCCGCGCGGGTGGCGAAGCTGGACCTGCGGTCCGCAATGGTGGGCGAGTTCCCCGAGCTGCAGGGGACGATGGGCCGCTATTACGCGCAGGCCGCCGGGCTGCCGGACGCGGTGGCCGACGCGGCGCGGGACCATTATTCGCCGCTGGGGCCGTCGGACGAGGTGCCTTCTGCGCCGGTACCGGTGGCGGTGGCGCTCGCCGACAAGCTGGACACGCTGACGGGGTTCTGGGCGATTGATGAGAAGCCCACCGGGAGCAAGGACCCCTTCGCGCTGCGGAGGGCGGCGTTGGGGGTGATCCGGCTGGTGCTGGGAAATCAAGTGCGGCTGCCGCTCCTAGAAACAGCTAGCGCGGCATACTACGGCCTGATGTACAATCTGTCGGGCCAAATGCGGCTTGGTCATGTATATTGCAATGATGATGAAGGTACGTTCTTTGAACGTACCGCGCACGTCTCGTTTGATGAGGATGAGAGCGGTACCTATGCAATCTATGAACCGTTCGGATGGGAACAGATTAGCGAGCTAACTGACCAAGGGAATGTCTACTACGCTGTTGAAAGTTCGATAGTACAGTACAGCCAAGCTGGCGTCGTTCGCACCCCTACTCTGTTTACATCGTATGCTGACGAACCATTCCGCCCGAGAGGCGAGCAAGTCGATAGCCTCCTCGCCTTCCTCCACGACCGCCTCAAGGTCCATCTCCGCGAGAAGGGCATCCGCCATGACGTGATCGACGCGGTGCTGGCGATGCCCGGCTCGGACGACCTCACCCTTGTCGTCCGCCGCGCGACCGCGCTGAACGACATGCTCAAAACCGAGGACGGCACCAACCTCCTGCAGGGCCTCAAACGCGCCGCCAACATCCTCGCGCAGGCCGAGGAAAAGGACGGCGTCGAATACTCCTTCGGCGCCGACCCGAAATTCGCTGACACCGACGAGGAGCGCGCCCTCTTCGCCGCCCTCGACGCGGCCGAGCCGAAGATCGCGAGCGCCATGCGGGCCGAGGATTTCCCCGCCGCCATGACGGCCATCGCCGCGCTGCGCGGCCCCATCGACGCCTTCTTCGAGGCGGTGCAGGTCAACAGCGACAATCAGATCCTGCGCCGCAACCGGCTCAACCTGCTTTCGCGCATCCGCGAGGCGGGGCGTCTGATCGCGGATTTCGGCAAGATCGAGGGGTGAGGGGAGGCCGCGAACGGACTTGCGGACCGTTTGCAGTTCCGAACGCCCCAAGCGGAACGCGCAAGGCTTGAGGAGCCGATCAGGAAAAGGTCCCGTGGTCCTTTCCCACCGAACGCCCGAAACGCAAAGGCGAGGACCGGACGAGCTTTCCCGGCCCCATGATGCCGATGTCGTGCGGAAGCACACGGGGGCCTCGCGCCCCCGGACCCCCGCGGGATATTTGCAGCCGCCCGAAGCCCTCTCGGGCGGCTGCAAATATCCCGCGGGGGAGTCGCGCGTCAGCGCGGCGGGGGCGGACAGCCCCCTGCTAGCGCCGCTCGGTGTCGCCGTCGTCGGGGTAGTCGTCGTCGTCGCCGAAGCGGGCGTCGTCGGCCAGTTCGTCCTCGCCCTCGGGCACGTATTTGGCCGACAGGTTGATCGAATGGTTGTCGTGCATCGGGTCCATCACGACATCGGCGGGCAGCTCGCCCGCGAGCCATTCGCGGATCTCGTCGCGGGCGTCCGAGGGCTCGGCCTCGGTGATCTGCGCGACATAGGTCACGAAGGCGCGCTGGTCGCCATCGATCTCGTCAAGCTCGGCCTCGTCGGCGTCGGGCCATTTTTCCAGGATGGCCTCGTAGAACGCGGACCAGTTCTCCTGCACATGCGACCACTTCATGGGGCGATTCCTTCTGCTCTGCGGGGCGTGCCCCTTCTTGTGAGCGAAACGGGAAAGCCGCGCCACGGTTCCCAATGTTGCGGCGGCTTCCTCAGCGGGCCGGGGCGGCCCACCAGGTTTCCGGCATGAAGCCCGGCCAGTCGCCATAGATCGGCGTCTGCTGCGGAAAGTGCAGATCGGATGAATGCGCGATCCGGCTGACGGGCGAGAACGAGACCGGGATGACATAGCGCCCTGCCGTCAGCAGCCGGTCCAGCGCGCGGACGGCGGCGGTGTAGTCCTGCGCGTCGGTCGCGTTCACCATCCGGGCGATCATCGCGTCGATGGCGGGCGAGGTGACGCCCATCCAGTTCTTGCTGCCCTGCTGCGTCGCGCTGGCCGAGCCCCAGTAGAGCGCCTGCTCGTTCCCCGGCGACAGCGACAGGCCGCGCTCATACCACGCCATGTCGAAGGCGAAGCGGTTGGTGCGCTCGATGAACTGGGCGCTGTCGAGCAGCGTCACTTCGGGGCGGATGCCGATATGCTTCAGCGCCTCGACATAGATGCCGACGATCTTCAGCACTTCGCTGCCCGAACGCATGGCGCTGCCGGACTGGTTCAGCAGGATCTCGAACTGGAACGCCGAACCATCCGCGCGGCGCAGCATCCCGTCTTCGGCCACCGTCCAGCCGGCGTCCTCCAGCAGCGCCAGCGCCGTGCGCAGCCCCTTGCGGTTCAGCGCGTCCGGGCTGCCGTCAGGCAGCGTGTAGCCTTCAAGCGTGCCGGGCAGCAGGTCCGCGGCGTAGGGCGCCAGCAGGTCCGCCACCTCGCCGTCCGCGGGGCCAGGGCGCATGGCGAGATCGGAGTTCGCGAAATAGCTGGTGATGCGCGGGTCCACCCCGCCGGTCAGGGCGGCGTTGATGAACTGGTAGTTGAACGCCTCGATCATCGCCTGCCGCACGCGCCAGTCCGCGAAGACCGGGTTGCGGGTGTTCATCGCCAAACCCATGATCCCCGAGGGCCGTTCATGCGGGATTTCCGCCTGCACGACCTTCCCCTCCACCCGCGCCGGAAAGCCGTATTCGCTGGCCCATTTCGCGCCGTCGAGTTCGCGCCAGACGTTCACCTCGCCGGCCTTGAAGGCCTGGAACATGGCGTTGGTGTCCGAGAAATAATCGTAGCGGATGGTGTCGATGTTGTGCAGCCCGCGGTTCACGGGCAGGTCCGCGCCCCACCAGTCGGGATCGCGGGCGAAGCTGATCGAGCGGCCCGGATCGACGCGGTCGATGACATAGGGGCCGGAGCCGATCGGCGGCTCCAGCCCGGACTGGCTGAAATCCTGCCCTTCCCACTGCGCCTTCTTCAGGATCGGGCGCATCCCCATCAGCATCGCCAATTCGCGGTCGGGGGTGTTGAAGGTGAAGCGGACGGACCGGGGGCCGGTCTGCTCCATCCGCTCGACCTTGGCCCAGGCGCCGGCGTAGCGGGGGTGGCCTTCGGTTCCCAGCGTCTCGTAGGACCACATCACGTCCTCGATGGTGACGGACGAGTCGTCGGAAAACCGGGCCTCGGGGCGAAGGGTGAACTCGACCCAAGTGCGCTCAGGGTCGGTCTCCACGGTTTCCGCCAGCAGGCCGTAAAGGGTGAACGGCTCGTCGATCGAACGGAACATCAGCGTTTCCGCGACATGCGTCCCCACCGCCCAGGCCGGATTGCCCTTGAGCACCCACGGCTTCAGCGAATCGAAACCACCCGGCTCGGCCAGTCGAATCGCGCCGCCCTTGGGCGCGTCCGGGTTGGCATAGGGCAGGTGGGTGAAGCCGGGGGGAAGCGCGGGTTTTCCAACCATTGCAATGGCATGGGACGGCTCGGCGGCACTTGCCAGCGGCATCGCTGCAACAGTCAGCACGGCCACGGAAATCACGCGCAGCACACGCGCAATCGCGGATTCGTCAGCAATATTGAAGATTCGCATCGCTCGGCTGCCCCTTGGTGGCCGGTATGGTCCGGCTCTTGCGTTCCGAACTTACCGAAGCGCAAGGGGGCTGGCAAACTTGAGCCTTGGACTCGGGCGGTGGAAGGCGTATACCAATCCTACTGCTCGATAGGTTTCTTGCCTGTATGAAACCTGCCTCATGACTTGACGCCCGCCTTGTGCGGGCGTCTTTTTTTGCTGCGGGCGGGTGCGGCACGCGCGGCAGGGCGCCGGATGTGCGATCCGGCGGGCCTCTCAGTATCGGCGTCGGCGCCGTTTCGGCGGGCCGTCCAGCAGCCGCATCGCGCCTTCCAGCACCGCGCCATAGACCAGATGGGCGATCAGCCCCCGCGCGTGGGCCTGCCAAGGATATTCGCGCGGCTTCGCGCCAAGTCCGCTGACGGTGTTCATCCCCTCGTCCTGGACCAGGAACAGCCCCAGCCCGAACAGCGTCCCGCAGCCCGCGGTCAGCGCCGGGGTCCGGTCCCGCATCGCCGCATAGGCCAGCGCGGGGGCCACGCCGATGGCGAAATGGACCGCCACCCCGGCGGGGTGCTGGTTGTCCCGGCCCTTCGGCTCGATGTCCGTGCCCATCGCGCGGGCGATCTTGCGCGCGACGACATGGCCGGGATCCAGCCCATCGGGGCGAACGCTGCGGGTCTGCTGGCGGGTTTCGGGGTCCAGATGGTCCCACATATACCAGTCCAGCCGGTCCAGCGCGACCGAGGCGGCGACCCCCGCGACAGTCCCCTTGAGCAGAGCTTCGCCGAGATCGCCGTCATCGTCGTCGTAGTGATCCGTCCTGTGGTGCCGTGTCATTGCAGCCTCCATGGGTTTGGGCGGGAAACCAACGGGGCGGCGGGCGGCGCGGTTCCGGCGCGGCTGGCGGCAGGAAGGGGCTGGCGGATGCGGCTTTGCCGGCGCTAAGGTCGCGCCACCACCGGGGCAGGAAGGACAGGGAACATGACGGGCAGGATACTGGCGGGCAGGACCGCCGTCGTCACCGGATCGAACAGCGGCATCGGGCTGGGCATCGCCGAGGCGCTTGCGGCCGCCGGGGCCGATCTGGTCATCAACAGCTTCACGGACGACGCGCAGGACCACGAACTGGCCGAAAGGCTGTCCGCCGAACACGGCGTCAAGGCCCGCTACATCCGGGGCGACATGGCGAAGCCCGCCGATTGCCGCGCGCTGGTCGAGAAGGCGGGGCGCTGCGACATCCTCGTGAACAACGCGGGCATCCAGCATGTCGCGCCGATCCCCGATTTCCCGGCCGAGCGTTGGGACGCGATCATCGCCATCAACCTGAACTCGGCCTTCCACACCTCGGCCGTCGCGCTGCCGATGATGCGCGCAGCGGGTTGGGGTCGGATCGTCAACATCGCCTCGGCCCACGGGCTGACCGCCTCGCCCTTCAAGTCGGCCTATGTCGCGGCCAAGCACGGCGTCGTCGGGCTGACCAAGGTCACGGCGCTGGAAACCGCGACCGACCCGATCACGTGCAACGCGATCTGCCCCGGTTATGTGCTGACGCCGATCGTGGAAAAGCAGATCCCCGACCAGATGAAGACCCACAGCATGAGCCGCGAGGACGTGATCGCCAAGGTGATGCTGGCCCGCCAGCCCTCGGGCGAGTTCGCCACGGTCGAACAGCTTGGCGGGACGGCGGTGTTCCTGTGCTCGGACGCAGCCGCGCAGATCACGGGGACGACGATCTCGGTCGATGGCGGCTGGACCGCGCTTTAAGGAGGATACGCGATGGACATGGGAATCAAGGGCAAGCGGGCGCTGGTCTGCGCCGCATCCAAGGGGTTGGGCCGGGCCTGCGCCGAGGCGCTGGCGGCCGAGGGCGTGAACCTCGTCATCAACGCCCGCACGCAGGAAACGCTCGAGGCCACCGCGAAGGAGATCGCGGACCGCCACGGGGTCGAGGTGATCCCGGTCGCCGCCGACATCACCACGCCCGAGGGGCGCGAGAAGGTGCTGGCCGCGCTGGAAGGCGGGCAGGCCGACATCCTCGTGAACAACGCGGGCGGCCCGCCCCCCGGCAACTGGCAGGACTGGAGCCGCGACGATTTCATCCGCGCCATCGACGCCAACATGCTGACCGCCATCGCGCTGATGCAGGCGCTGGTGCCGGGTATGATGGAACGCGGCTGGGGCAGGGTGGTCAACATCACCTCGGCCGCCGTCCGCTCGCCCATCGCGCAGCTTGGCCTGTCGAACACCGCCCGCACCGGGCTGACCGGCTTTGTCGCCGGCATGTCGCGGCAGATCGCGGGCAGCGGCGTCTGCGTCAACAACCTGCTGCCGGGGATGCACGACACCGACCGCGCCGTCTCGCTGGACACCGCCGCGTCCAAGGCGCAGGGCATTTCCATCGACGAGGCGCGCGCCAAGCGGCAGGCGAGCATCCCCACCGGCGTCTATGGCCGCCCCGAGGACTTCGGCGCCGCCTGCGCGTTCATGTGTTCGGAACACGCGCGGTTCATGATCGGCCAGAACGTGATGCTGGACGGCGGGATCTACAACTCGACGATGTAGCGCCGCACGGCGGCGTGGGCAGGGGCACGGGCCATGGGCAGACCGGCGAGAGACGACAACAGGTGGCTTTGGGACGCCGCGAAGGTCATCGTCCTTGCGGTCGCCATCGTTGTCGCCGTGCTGCTTCTGTGGCAGCTCTCCGGCGTGCTGCTGCTGGTCTTCGGCGCGATCCTTGTCGCGACCCTGCTGCGCGCGGCGGCGGCCCCGATCGAGCGGTTCACCCCGCTTTCGCGCCGCTGGGCGGTCATCATCGCCGCGCTGCTGATCGGCGCGGTCGTGGTCGGTTTCCTCGTGATGCTGGGCGACCGGATATTGGCGCAGGCGCAACTGCTCATCGAGAATCTGCCGTCGATCGTGGCCGCTGCCGAGGACCGGCTGGGCATCGAGGGCCTGGGCGAATGGCTCGACCGGCAACGTTTCGCGGTGCTGACCAACGGCCAATGGGTCATCAACGTCGCCGGCTTCTCGACCTCTGCGTTCAGCGTCGCCGCGCAGGTCCTCGTCGTGGTGGCAGGCGGCATCTACTTCGCCCTCGCGCCGCAGGACAATGTCGAAGGGCTGGTGATGCTGGTGCCCGAATCCCAGCAGGCTCTGGCCCGCGACACGCTCGTGACGGTGGGCAGCGCGCTCAGGCTCTGGCTGCTGGGGCAGCTCGTGGCGATGGCGATGGTGGGCACGCTCGTCACGGCCGGGCTGTGGCTGCTGGGCGTTCAGGGGGCGCTGGTCCTGGGTCTCATCGCCGGTCTGTTCGACTTCGTCCCGCTGGTGGGTCCGGTGGCGGCGGCCGTTCCGGCGGTGGTGGTGGGCCTTGCCGACAGCCCCGCCACGGCGCTCTGGGTGGCGGGGCTCTACTTCGTCGTCCAGCAGATCGAAACCATCGTCATCACGCCGCTGGTCCAACAGTATTCGGTGGAGCTGCCGCCGATCCTGACGCTGTTCGCCATCTTCGCCTTCGGCACGCTGCTCGGTCCCTTGGGCGTGCTGGTGGCCACGCCGCTGGCGGTGGTCGGGCTGGTCGTGGTCAAGAAGCTCTGGATGCGCGAGGTCCTGCGCGAGGATGTCGAGGTGCCGGGCGAGGAGGGGTGAACGGAACCCCGCCCGCCCATGTCCGTTGAGCCGACGCCACGATCAACGGAGCGACTGCAATGCAACACGTCCAGACGGACATGCAGGCCTGCATCGACGCCTGCCTCGCCTGCTATGTCACCTGCCATTCCATGCTGATGGGCCATTGCGTGGAAACCGGGGGCGAGCATGTCGCGCCGGATCACGTCCGCATCATGGCCGCCTGCGCCGAAATGTGCCGCGCCTCGGCCCATATCATGCTGACCGGATCGCCCCTCCACCGCCACAGTTGCCGCGCCTGCGCCGAGATCTGCGAGGCCTGCGCGAAGGACTGCGAGGGCATGGCAGGGATGGAGGATTGCGTCCGCGCCTGCCGCCACTGCGCCGAGGAATGCCGCAAGATGGCGGCCTGAGATTCAGGCCGTCTCAGCCTCTGCCGCGATCTCGGCCTGAAGGAAGCGGCGGAACGCGCGGATCGCCGGCAGATTGCGGCGGGCGGGCGGATAGACCAGCCAGTAGGCGCGGCCATTCGCGGCGAGGATCGGGAACGGCTGCACCAGCGCGCCCGTCGCCAGTTCGAACCGGAAGAAACGGGGGGTCAGCAGCGCCACCCCCTCGGCGGCGACCGCGGCCCGCGCCTCGTGGATCTGGGTTCCGAGTTGCAGGACCGGGCCCGGCGGCGCTTCGCTGCGCGGCAACCCGGCGGCGGCCAGCCACACGTCCCACGCCGGATCGGCGGGGGCGAGCCGGTGCAGCGACATGATCTGCGCCGGTTCGGTCAGCGGCCCGTGGCGCCGGGCCAGTTCGGGCGACAGCATCGGGGTGAAATCCACGTCGAAGAGGTGATGGGCGGTCAGCCCCGGCCAGTCGCCCATGCCGTAGCGGATGGCGAGATCGAAATCCTCGCGGGCGAAATCGATCAGCGCGTCCGAGGCGTCCAGCCGCACCGAAAGGCCCGGATTGGCCGTCTGGAAATGCGCCAGCCGCTGCGACAGCCAGTTCCCCGCGAAGGTCGGCAGGGTGCTGATCGACAGCGTCTCCGGCCCGGTGCCGTCATGGGCATAGATGCTGCGAAGCATGTCGAACGCCTCGCGCGTCGCGGGGGCAAGCCGCTGGCCGAGCGCCGTCAGCTCCAGCCCGCGCGGCTTGCGCAGGAACAGCCGCCCGCCCAGCCGTTCTTCCAGGATGCGGATCTGATAGCTGACCCCGGCCTGTGTCATGCCCAGCTCGCCCGCGGCGGCCGTGAAGGACAGGTGCCGGGCGGCGGCCTCGAAGGCGCGGACAGCCGAAAGGGGCGGGAGGTGATGCATAAGCCAACCTTGTGCCGCCATGCCGCGGCTTTGTTGGATCGCAGGCCCGAATGGTAGCACCCTTGGTCCATTCATCAAAGCATGGCCCGAAGGACGATTCGCCATGAGCACGCTTGCATTTCGCCATCACCCGGCCTGGCTCGAATGGGGCTGGGCCGATCCCGAGACCCGGCCCGTTCCCCCGCTCGGCATCCTGCCGGTTCCCGGCACCGCCGTCGGTGTCATTACCGAGGCCGAGGTCTTCATGCCCCGGCATGGCCGTTCGCTGCGCCTGTGGTGGCTCCACCATCGGGAACATGCGGCCGAGCGCCGGTCGGTCCGGCTGATCCCCGAGCATCTGCGCCACGACCTCGGCCTGAACGGCGACCTGCCGCCCGCCCATTTCGAGAATGACGGCCGGACCTTCGTGTCCGGCGACCGCCCGGACTGCACGCTCAGCGGCTGGCTCTGGTGACGCCTGCCGCCTGCGGGGCTGCACTGCCGCGCTGAGGCCGGCGGCTACGCGCAATGCTGCCGGCATTCGTCCGCGCGGCCCTTCCGCATCCGCCCGGCCCGCCGCTCAAGCCCCTTGCCAGAACCGGATCGCCGGGCTACCAACCTTCTTGGACACCGGGAGACGCTGGCGCTTTCCCAGGGCCGAAGGAGCAGCCGCCCCGGCAAACTCTCAGGCAAAAGGACCGGGTCCGCACGACACTCTGAAGAGTGGCCGCCCTCGGGTGGCCCGCCGAAGGATAACGATCTCAGGCGCCCGAAGTCGCAAGGCGGGGCAAGGACAGAGGGGGCATCTTGGTCGCGGCGCAAGGCCGCATTTGGGGATGCTCGATGAACGATTTGCGCCGCACACCGCTTTACGACCTCCATGTTGTGCGGGGGGCCAAGCTGGTGCCGTTCGCCGGCTGGGAAATGCCGGTCCAGTATCCGATGGGGGTTCTGAACGAACACCTGCACACCCGCGCGAAAGCCGGGCTGTTCGACGTCAGCCACATGGGCCAGATCATCCTGCGCGGCGAGAGGGCGGCCGAGGCGCTGGAGACGCTGGTGCCTGCCGACGTGGTCGGGATCCCCGCCGGGCGGCAGCGCTACGGGATGTTCACCAACGAACGGGGCGGCATCCTCGACGACCTGATGATCGCCAATAAAGGTGACCACCTGCTGCTGGTCGTCAACGCCGCCTGCGCCGAGCAGGACCTCGCCCATCTGCGCCAGCTCGAATCGCGGGGCATCACCGTCGAGCCAGTCACCGACCGCGGGCTGCTGGCGCTGCAAGGCCCCGCAGCGGCGGCGGCGCTGGCCCGGCTGATGCCCGAAGTGGCGGAGATGCGCTTCATGGACGCCCGCGATGTCGAGTTTCAGGGCGAAACCCTCTGGATCACCCGCTCGGGCTATACCGGCGAGGACGGGTTCGAGATTTCCATGCCTGCCCGCGTGGCCCCCATGGTGGCCGAGAGGCTGCTGGCGATGGACGAGGTCGCCCCCATCGGCCTCGGCGCCCGCGACAGCCTGCGGCTGGAGGCCGGCCTCTCGCTTTATGGCCACGACATGGACCCGGACACCACCCCGGCAGAGGCCGGGCTCGGCTGGTCCATCCCCAAGGTCCGCCGCACCGGCGGCGAGCGCGCGGGCGGGTTCCCCGGCGCGGATGTGATCCTGCCCGAACTCGGCAACGCCGCCCGCTCGCGCCGCGGACTGCGCCCCGAGGGCCGCGCCCCGATCCGCGAGGGCGTGGTGCTGTTCGCGGATGCGGCGGGCGGCGAGCCCATCGGCACCGTCAGCTCGGGCGGCTTCGGTCCCTCGCTTGGCGGGCCGATGGCGATGGCGATCCTGCCCGCTGACATTCCCGACGGCGCCACCATCCACGCCGAGCAGCGCGGCCGCCGCCAGCCGGTGACGGTCGTGCCCACCCCCTTCGTCAAACCCACCTACAAACGCTGAAGGACCGGCCCATGCTGAAATACACCGAAGACCACGAATGGCTGCGCGCCGAGGGCGATGAGATCGTCGTCGGCATCACCCGCCACGCCAGCGAGCAGCTTGGCGACGTGGTGTTCATCGAACTGCCCGAGGAAGGCCGCGAGGTCGAGGCGGGCGAGGAGATCGTCGTGATCGAATCGGTCA
The DNA here is from genome assembly GCF_019061185.1 of Paracoccus sp. Z118. Taxonomy (GTDB): domain Bacteria; phylum Pseudomonadota; class Alphaproteobacteria; order Rhodobacterales; family Rhodobacteraceae; genus Paracoccus. The sequence goes on along the minus strand of NZ_JAHQZU010000002.1, from coordinate 184,164 downwards.
AGGCCGCGTCCGACATCACCGCCCCGATTTCCGGGACGATCACCGCCGTGAACTCGGCGCTGGCCGACGCGCCTGGCGGGGTCAACGACGACGCGCTGGCTGCGTGGTTCTTCCGCATCAAGCCGGCGGATGGCGTCAGCCTCGACGGTTTCATGGACGAGGCCGCCTATAACGAGCTGATCGGCTGATGGAACGCCCGCTGGATCCCGCCGAGGGCAGCGCGTCGCGCTGGACCGCCGAGACCGGCGGGCAGGTGCTGCCGATCCTGCATTCGACCTGGTGGAACCTCGCCTCGGGCGACTATCTCGACCCGATGCGGGATGTGCTGGTGGACGGCCCGGCCTATGACGACTACGTCGCGCGGCTGCGTTCGGGCGACCGCGTCATCATGCAGAAGGACGCCGATCCCGTGACGCTGGCCCCTGCGGGGATCGAAGGCGTCTTCCGCTTTTCCAATCTCGACGTGCGGCCTGACGGCTCGATCCGGCTGGTGCTGGGCGAGCGCGTCGCCGACGCCAACCCCTGAGAAGATCTTCATGACCTGCTGGATTCCCACCGACTACAACCCCGACGATTTCGGCAACCGCCGCCATATCGGCCCGTCCCCGGCCGAGATGGAGGCGATGCTGAAGGTCGTCGGCTGCGCGTCGCTTGACGAGCTGATCGACCAGACCGTCCCCGGCTCCATCCGGCAGGACAAGCCGCTGCCCTGGCCGGCGCTGTCCGAGCATGAAATGCTGGCGCTGATGCGCGAGGTGGGCAGCCGCAACAAGGTGATGACCAGCCTGATCGGGCAGGGCTATTACGGCACCGTCACGCCGCCCGCGATCCAGCGCAACATCTTCGAGAACCCGGCCTGGTATACGGCCTACACTCCCTACCAGCCGGAAATCGCGCAGGGGCGGCTGGAAGCGCTGCTGAACTTCCAGACGATGGTGTCGGACCTGACCGGCCTGCCGGTCGCCAACGCCTCGCTTCTGGACGAGGCGACGGCGGCGGCCGAAGGGATGGCGATGGCGCTGCGGCTGGCGAAGTCCAAGGCCAAGGCGTTCTTCGTCAGCGAGAACCTGCACCCGCAGACGATTTCCGTGATCGAGACCCGCGCCGAGCCGCTGGGGATCGAGATCGTGAAGGGCGCCCCCGAGGATTGCGACCCGAACGCGGTCTTCGGCGCGATCTTCCAGTATCCGGGCACCTTCGGCCACATCCGCGACCTCACCGCCGAATGCGAGGCGCTGCACACGGCCGGCGCGATCGCGGTGGTGGCGACGGACCTGCTGGCGCTGTGCCTGCTGAAGGAGCCGGGCGCGATGGGCGCCGATATCTGCGTGGGGTCCGCGCAGCGCTTCGGCGTGCCGATGGGCTATGGCGGGCCGCATGCGGGCTTCATGTCCTGCCGCGACGAGATGAAGCGGGCGATGCCGGGCCGGATCGTCGGCGTTTCCATCGACGCGGCGGGGCGGCAGGCCTATCGTCTCGCGCTTCAGACCCGCGAGCAGCATATCCGCCGCGAAAAGGCGACCTCGAACGTCTGCACCGCGCAGGCGCTGCTGGCGGTGATGGCCGGTTTCTACGCCGTGTTCCACGGCCCCGTCGGCCTGCGCGCCATCGCCCAGCGGGTGCATCTGCACGCGGCAACGCTTGCCCGCGCGCTGCGCGAGGCGGGGGCTGACGTGCAGCCGGAAGCGTTCTTCGACACCATCACCGTGCGCGTCGGCGTCGGTCAGCAGGGCATCATGGCCGCCGCCCGCCATCGGGGCATCAACCTGCGGAAAGTGGGCCGCGACCGCGTCGGTATCAGCGTGGACGAGACGACCGACGAAGGCGTGATCGCCCGCGTGCTGGACGCCTTCGGCATCACCGAACCGGCGGAACCCGCGACCGCGCCCGCGATCCCCGACGATCTGCTGCGTGAAAGCGACTACATGACCCACCCGGTCTTCCACATGAACCGGGCGGAATCCGAGATGATGCGCTACATGCGCCGCCTGTCGGACCGCGACCTCGCGCTCGACCGGGCGATGATCCCGCTCGGCTCCTGCACGATGAAGCTGAACGCGGCGGCCGAGATGATGCCGGTTTCGTGGCCGGAGTTCGCCGCTCTGCACCCCTTCGCGCCGGAAAATCAGGCGGAAGGCTATCACCACATCTTCGCCGACCTGACCGACAAGCTGTGCGAGATCACCGGCTACGACGCCTTCTCGCTGCAACCCAACTCGGGCGCGCAGGGGGAATATGCGGGGCTGCTGACCATCGCCGCCTATCACAAGGCGAACGGCGAGGATCGCGACGTCTGCCTGATCCCGGTCTCGGCCCACGGCACCAACCCGGCCAGCGCGCAGATGTGCGGGATGAAGGTCGTGGTGGTGAAATCGGCCCCGAACGGCGACATCGACCTCGAGGATTTTGCCGACAAGGCCGCCAAGGCCGGCGACAAGCTGGCGGCGGTGATGATCACCTATCCCTCCACGCACGGCGTCTTCGAGGATACCGTGCGCGAGGTCTGCCGGATCACGCATGACCATGGCGGGCAGGTCTATATCGACGGCGCGAACATGAACGCGCTGGTCGGGCTGGTGAAGCCGGGCGAGATCGGTGGCGACGTGAGCCACCTGAACCTGCACAAGACCTTCGCCATCCCGCATGGCGGCGGCGGTCCCGGCATGGGCCCGATCGGGGTCAAGGCGCATCTGGCGCCGCACCTGCCCGCCGACCCGCGCGACGGGGCGGGGGCGGTCTCGGCCGCGCCGTGGGGCTCGGCCTCGATCCTGCTGATCTCCTGGGCCTATATCCGCATGATGGGCGGCGAGGGGCTGACGCAGGCGACCCGCGTCGCGATCCTGAACGCGAACTACATCGCCTCGCGCCTGGCCTCGGCCTATCCGATCCTGTTCATGGGCAACCGCGGCCGCGTCGCGCATGAGTGCATTGTGGACACCCGTCCCTTCGCGGAACACGGCGTCACCGTGGACGACATCGCCAAGCGGCTGGTCGATAACGGCTTCCACGCGCCGACGATGAGCTGGCCCGTCGCGGGCACGCTGATGGTGGAGCCGACCGAGTCCGAGACGAAGGCCGAGATCGACCGTTTCATCACGGCCATGCTGGCGATCCGCGACGAGATCACCGAGGTCGCCGAGGGCCGCATCAGCGCCGAGAACAGCCCGCTGCGCCATGCCCCGCACACGGTCGAGGATCTGGTCGCCGAATGGGACCGCGCCTATTCGCGTGAACAGGGCTGCTTCCCGCCGGGGGCGTTCCGGGTGGACAAATACTGGCCGCCGGTCGGGCGAGTGGACAACGCCTATGGCGACCGCAACCTGATCTGCACCTGTCCGCCGCTGGAAGCCTACGCCGAAGCGGCCGAGTGACGCGCCTGCCGGGCGCGTCCGCCGCGCCCGGCTTTCCGCGCGGGAACCCGTGAGATTCCGCAGCGTTGGCCCTTCGCAATCACAGAAAGGGACTGCGCCATGAAGGGAATCATCGCCTGGCTGCTGGGTGTGCCGATCATCGTCATCATCCTGCTCTACGTGTTCGGCATATTCTGACGGCTCGACAGGGAAGACGGCGGTGGCAGACACCCGCATCCTCACCTGCCTGTCCTGCGGACAGGGCAACCGCGTTCCGGCCGACCGCCTGGAGCAGGGGCCGAAATGCGGCACCTGCGGGTCCGCACTGATGCCGGGCAAACCCGTCGAGGTGGACCTCGCCACGCTCACCAAGGCCGCGAGAGCCGACCAGATCCCGCTGCTGGTCGATTTCTGGGCCCCGTGGTGCGGTCCCTGCCGGATGATGGCGCCCGAGTTCGAAAAAGCGGCCAGCCTCCTGAAAGGCCAGGCGCGGCTGGCCAAGATCGACACCGAGCGCAGCCCCGAAGCCTCGACCCGCTGGAACATCCGCGGCATCCCTGCCTTCATCCTCTTCAAGGACGGCCGGGAAACCGCCCGCCTCGCCGGGGCGCGCCCCGCTGCCGAACTGGTCGGCTGGGTGCGCGAACAGATCTGATCGCCGTTCCGGCGATGCCTCCGGCGGGGATATTTGACGCACCAAAGACGCGCAGGTCGCACACAGTCCGCGCGGGTACCCGTCCCCGCGGACTGTGGCGTCTTCGGTGGCGGTCATCGGCGTCCCTGCCTGTACCGCCTCTTCCTTCTGGCACATGGAGTCTAAGATTCGGTTAAGCGGGTCTTTGGTGCCGAAATATCCTCGGGGGCGCGGGGGCAGACAGCCCCCGCATTTTGCGCCGGGCAGATGCTTGACAACTTTTCCGCGCCGGTCCAAAAGGCGCGCCTGTGGGGCCGTAGCTCAGTTGGTAGAGCGCGTCGTTCGCAATGACGAGGCCAGGGGTTCGATTCCCCTCGGCTCCACCAGTTTTCCACTTTCGCTGCACCTCCGCTCGGATCGGCTGTCCCCGCGCGCTGCCAGCCGTGAGCTCAGGTCACCAGACGCCCGAATGTCTCCGCCATCCGCGCGGCCTCGTCCTCGAGCCCGAAGGGCGGGTTCAGGATGAACATGCCCGAGCCGGTCATGCCGTGGCCAGGCCGGGCTGGGGAGAAGCGGACTTCGGAGGACAGGGCACCGGGATGGGCGGCCCTCAGCGCGCGCGCCATCGGCGCCTGCCGGTCATCGGTCAGGATGGGATACCACAGCCCGATCACGCCCACGTTCCACTTGCGCGCCAGCTTCGCCACGATACCGGGGATGCGGTCGTAATCGGCCTTCACCTCGTAGCTCGGGTCGATCAGCATGAGGCCGCGGCGGGGTGCCGGCGGCAGCAGGGCGTTCGCCGTTACAAAGCCGTCCTGCCGGTGGAGATGGGCGAAGCCGGCGACCTGCTGCAGTGCGGCGTGTTCCTGCGGGTGAAGCTCGGCCAGATGGGCGGTATCGCCGGGCCGCAGGAAATGGGCGGCGATGAGGGGCGAGCCGGGATAGGCCGTCCCGCCATGCCGCGACCGGATCGCCGTGAGGGCGGCGATCAGCGGGTGGTCCTGCGGCAGCCAGCCTTCGGCCAGCGCCCGTTCGATGCCGGCGGCGGCTTCCCCGGTGCGGACCGCCTCGGGGCTGCGCAGATCATAGAGGCCACGGCCGGCGTGGGTTTCCAGATAGGTGAACGGCTTGTCCTTGGCCGCCAGCCGCGCCAGCGCCGATGCCAGCAGCGCGTGCTTGTGCAGGTCGGCGAGATTTCCCGCGTGGTAGCTGTGCTGATAGGAAAGCATCCCTCCGCATAGACCGTTCCCGTTCGGGAAGGAAGCGGCGGCGCCAGGGAGGAGGGAGGAGAGGCGCCGCCGCGCAACGCTGGCCCAGGGAGGAGGAGGGGCCGCGTATGGGGTGCGGCAACGGCCAGGGAGGAGGAGGGCCGTCACCGCAAACGACCGGCCCAGGGAGGAGGAGGGGCCGTCGTATCCTGTTCCCGCCGGGGCGGGAGGGTCGGCGGCGACCCCAGGGAGGAGGAGGGGGCCGCCGCCTGATGCGCGAAGATCCGGGGAGGAGGTCGGATCCGTCGCGTATTCTTTGGGCGGCATCCCCTGGGAGGGAGGAGTGGGGATGCCGCCTTGACCTGAACCCCGAGGGAGGAGGAGAGGGGGTCAGGAAACCTTGTTCTTACCGCTGCGTGTTGACAGCCTGATGGGCAACGCTGTGGATCATGCTCCGGTTCACGCCGATATCCGCCAATTCGCGGTTGGACATCGCCGAAAGCTCGTTTACGGTGCGACGATACAGCGCACGGCGCGCAATCTGGTCGCGGATGCTGGCGGCCGTCGCCGCGATCCGCTGCGCAATGCCGGGGGCGCGGGTGTTGGTCTGGTTGGTGCCGAACTGGTCGAACGTTGCCATTTTCTCTTCTCGGGTCTGCGGCGGGGGCTGGTTGGCCGGGCGCCGGTTGTTGTTTTCTGTTGGGAGCTAAATGGGCCAGTTTCTGCACCTGCACAATGGCTGAAAATGGAACGGAGCCATTCGTCATGTGCATGGCTCCGCCACGGCTGTGACCAACAATTAAGCGGTTAGGGAAGTTTCTTGGAAGAAAATCTGCGACTTCAAGTCGCAGTCATGCAAATGACGCAACGTCCGAATGGGCGGGCCGTCACCTTTACGTCACGCGCAGGCTTTGCGATGCTGCGCCGCAGATCAACCGCAGGGGGCAATGATGATCGACAGAGACAGGATTCTTGAGTCGCTCGCCACGATTCAGGTGCCGGGCGGCGGAAACCTCGTGTCGGCCGATCTCGTGCGCGCCTTGCAGATATCCGACGACGGCACCGTCCGCTTCGTGATCGAGGCGCCCGACGCCCAGCTTGCCCGTGCGCTGGAGCCTGCCCGCGCGCAGGCCGAATCCCTGTTGCGTGGAATGACGGGCGTGGCTGGCGTGCAGATCGTGACCACCGCGCCCGCGGGAAAATCCTCGCCCGTTGCGGCGCGCAGCGGCGGGGCCGCGCCGCCGCCTGATCTGAAGATCGGCCGCCACCCGACCCCGCAGGCCGGGCCGGAGGCGATTCCGGGTGTTGACCGGATCGTGGCCATCGGCTCGGGCAAGGGCGGGGTGGGGAAATCCACGCTGACCGCCAACCTCGCCGTGGCGCTGGCCCGCGCCGGGCGCCGGGTCGGCATCCTCGACGCCGACATCTACGGCCCCAGTCAGCCGCGGATGCTGGGGGTGACCGGCCGCCCGCGCAGCGAGGGCGACCGGATCCAGCCCATGTATGGCCATGGCGTCGCGATGATGTCGCTGGGGCTGATGATGAACGAAGGCCAGGCGCTCGTCTGGCGCGGCCCGATGTTGCAGGGCGCCTTGCAGCAGATGCTGAATCAGGTGGAATGGGGCAAGCTCGACGTGCTGCTGGTGGACCTGCCGCCGGGGACTGGCGATGTGCAGCTGAGTCTGTGCCAGAAGGCGCCGGTGACGGGGGCGGTGATCGTCTCCACCCCGCAGGACGTGGCGCTGATCGATGCGCGCCGGGCGATCGACATGTTCGACAAGCTCAAGACCCCGGTTCTGGGACTGGTCGAGAACATGTCTACCTATGTCTGCCCCAATTGCGGCCATGAGGAGCATCTGTTCGGCCATGGCGGCGTCGCGGCCGAGGCGCAGGCCCGCGGCCTGCCGTTCCTGGGCGAGGTGCCGCTGGACCTGTCTGTGCGGATCGCGGGCGATTCGGGAACCCCGGTCGCGGCGGGCGAGGGGCCGGTGGCCGATGCCTATATGCGGCTGGCGCGGCGGCTGATCGAATCGGGCGTCGCCTGAACCCGCCAGCGGCTGTGCGTGAGGGGCGGTCCTTTGGGGCCGCCCTTTTTCATGGGCGGCCATCTGGGAAACTGCGGGAACGCGCCTGTGCGAATCTCGCTCAAGCCGGCGTGAGCGGGTGTGAATCGGGGTGGCTCCTCCGGCTTGCGGTGCCTCAGGTTGGTGCCGGAACAGGCTGACGCGCAGCTTTTCCCAGATTTGGGAATTTGTGGGTCTTATCTGCAACACGGTCACTGCCCACCACATGTTGTGTGCTGAAAGCCACAGTCCCGCTAAATTAAGCCTCCCGATCACCGCCGCGTGAGGATGTTCGTGCCGCGTTCCCCTTGGCCCGGCCGGCGGGCTTGTGCTTGGCGGCGAACAAACCCGTTGCTTCCCATGATTTCCCATGGCATCCCTGAACTCACGGAAGGCGGAGCGAAGGGGCACCAAGACCCCACGCCATAGGCAGGCTTCATACAGGCAGCCGCACTTCCGCAAAACGACCCGGTCGCGTGCGAGCAGCACCTCCCCCAGGTGGCGCGACGAGCCGGGCGATCCCCGAAACTTCGGGGCCCAGCAATGGGACGAGGGCGGCGGATCGGGCAGTGGCAGCGGCCCGATCCGCCCTTTCCCGTTGCGGGGACCGGAGCGGGCGGACAGTGGAAGGTGGCCGGCGTGGCGCGCAGGTTCAGAGGCTCGGAAGAGGTGAAGGTGGACGCCAAGGGGCGTCTGTCGATCCCGGCCAAGTTCCGCCGCGTCTTCGAATCCTGCGACCCCGACTGGGAAACCGGCAAGCGCCCGCAGATGGTCATCGTCTATGGTTTCGACGACTGGACCCATCTGCGCCTGTTCACCATCGAAGCCATCGACGAGATCGACGAGAGCATTTCCCGGATGCCGCGCGGATCGGCCGAGCGGACCTATCTGGAAACGCTGATGAACGGCCTGTCGGAAGAGGCCGAGATCGACGGCGATGGCCGCCTCGTCCTGCCGCATCGCCTGCGCGAGAAGATCGGGCTGGACGACCGCGCCTTCTTCATGGCCTCGGGCGATTACCTGAAGGTCTCCACCCCCGAGACCCACGAGGCCGAGTTGCAGTCCATCGCGGCGATGGTGCCCGAGCTTGCGCCCGGCGCCGATCCGCTGTCGCTGCTGCCGGCGCCGGAGGCTGCGGCCTGATGTCCGCCCCGCATGTGCCCGTCCTGCTCGCCCCGCTGCTGCGGGCGGTGGCCCCCGTTTCGGGCGTCTGGGTGGACGGCACCTTTGGCGCGGGCGGCTATGCGCGCGGCCTGCTGGAAGCCGGGGCGGGGCGCGTCATCGGCATCGACCGCGACCCGTCCGTGTTCGAGATGGCCCGCGGATGGGCGGACGAATATGGCGACCGGCTGCGGATGGTGCAGGGCACGTTCTCGGACCTCGACAGTCTCGCGGGCGAGAAGCTGGATGGGGTGGTGCTGGATCTCGGCGTCAGCTCGATGCAGCTCGACCAGCCGGAACGCGGCTTTTCCTTCCTGCGCGACGGGCCGCTGGACATGCGGATGGGCCAGGACGGCCCCTCGGCCGCCGATCTGCTGAACGAGGCCGAGGAATCGCGCATCGCCGATGTCCTCTATCATTACGGCGAGGAACGCGCCGCCCGCCGCATCGCCCGCGCCATCGTCGCCGCCCGGCCGCTGACCCGCACCGCCGAGCTTGCGGATGTGGTGCAGTCCTGCCTGCCGCGCCCGAAACCGGGGCAGAGCCATCCCGCGACCCGCAGCTTCCAGGCGATCCGCATCTGGGTGAACGACGAGTTCGGCCAGCTTGTCGCGGGACTGTCCGCCGCCGAGCGAGCGCTGAAGCCCGGCGGGCATCTGGCGGTGGTCAGCTTCCACTCGCTGGAAGACCGCATCGTCAAACGCTTCATGCAGACCCGCGCCAACGCGGCGGGCGGCGGCAGCCGCTACGCCCCCGAGGCGAAGCAGGACGCCCCCGCCTTCAAGCTGCCCTTCCGCCGCGCCATCGGGGCGGACGAGGCGGAGCTTGCCGCCAATCCCCGCGCCCGCTCGGCCTTTCTGCGCGTCGCCATCCGCACCGACGCCCCGGGGGGCCGGGTGGACACCGCCGCGCTCGGCCTGCCGCAGCTGCCGGAGAGCGGCAGATGAGGGCGTTGCTTTACACCGTCACGGTCCTGATCGTCATGGGTCTGGCCTTCTGGGCCTATCGCGAGAACTATCGCACCCAGGCCGCGATCGACGACATGAACCGCATCCAGCGGGACATCGGCGGCCTGCGCGAGCAGCTCGGCGTCCTGCGCGCCGAATGGGCCTATCTCAACCGCCCCGAACGGCTGCGCGACCTGGTGGATCTCAACTTCGCGCGGCTGAAGCTGGTGCCGGTGCAGGCGGGCCAGTTCGGCGCGGTGAACAACGTCGATTATCCACCGCCGCCCGCCCCCGACCTGCCGCCCGAGGGCGAGCCCGACGCGTTTTCCGACCCGCCGGTTCCCGCCGATGCGCCCGCCATCGCCGGCCGCCCCCGTTCCCGCCCCGTCCAGATGGAGAATCAGCCGTGATCCGCACCCCCTTGCGTCCCCTGGCCCGCATCCTCCGCGCCCGCGAGAAGGGCGAGGACCCGAACGCCATCGAGGCCGAGAACCGCGCCCGCCGCCATGCCGAGATTCAGGACAGGGCCCGCAAGCGTGCGCGGATGCGGCTTTACGTGATGACGAGTTGCTTCCTGCTGGCCTTCGGCACGGTGGGGATGCGGATGGGGGCGCTCGCCTCCAGCAATCCCAGCGAGCCGCGGGCGCAGACCACGGGGGCGCAGATCATCTCGCAGCGGGCGGACATCGTGGACCGGCACGGGCGGGTGCTGGCGACGAACCTGTCCACCCACGCGCTCTACGCCCACCCCAAGCAGATGGTCGATCCGGCCGGCGCGGCGGATGGGCTGGCGAAGATATTCCCCGATCTGGACCACGAGCGGCTGGTCAAGGACTTCACCGGCAACCGCAGCTTCGTCTGGATCAAGAAGAAGCTCTCGCCCGAGCAGATGCAGGCCGTCCACGACATCGGCGAGCCGGGCCTGCTGTTCGGCCCGCGCGAGATGCGGCTTTACCCCAACGGCAAGTTGGCCAGCCACATCCTCGGCGGCTCGACCTTCGGGGCCGAGGGCGTGAGCAGCGCCGAGGTGCTGGGCATGGCGGGGGTCGAGAAGGCGTTCGACAACTGGCTGCGCGATCCCGCCAATGCCGGCGCGCCACTGACGCTGTCCGTCGACCTCACCGCCCAGGCGGCGATGGAGGAGGTGCTGTCCAACGGCATGAAGGTGATGAACGCCAAGGGCGCCGCCGCCGTGCTGATGGAGGTGAAGACCGGCGAGATCGTCGCGATGGCGAGCCTGCCCGACTTCGACCCCAACGACCGCCCCCGCCCGCTGACCAAGGGCGATCCGTCCGACAGCCCGCTGTTCAACCGCATGGTGCAGGGGCAGTATGAACTCGGCTCGTCCTTCAAGATATTCCCCGTGGCCCAGGCCATCGACGAGGGGCTGATCAACGCCAACACGATGATCAACGCCAACTCGCCGATGAAGATCGGCAAGTATCTGATCCACGATTTCCACAACTACGGCGGCAGCCTGTCGGTCGCGGACATCATCGTGAAATCCTCGAACGTGGGCACCGTGCGGATCGCGCAGATGCTGGGGCCGGAGCGGCAGCAGCAGTTCCTGAAGGATCTGGGCCTGTTCGAGCCGACCACCGTCGAGATGACCGAGGCGCCGACCGGCAAGCCGCTGGTCCCCTCGCGCTGGCCCGCCGTGACGGCGGCGACGGTTTCCTTCGGTCACGGGCTGGCGGCGAGCCCGCTGCACCTCGCGGCGGCCTATGCGACCATCGCCAATGACGGCCTGCGGGTCCGGCCCACGCTGGTCCATCGCCGCGATCACGTGCAGGGAGAGCGGGTCATGTCCGAAAGCGCCGCCCGCACCGCCCGCGACCTGCTGCGGCAGGTCGTGACGCGCGGCACCGCCCGCCGGGCCGAGGTCGAAGGATACCACGTCGGCGGCAAGACCGGCACCGCCGACAAGCCGCGCCCCGGCGGCGGCTATTACGACAGCAAGGTGATCTCCAACTTCGCCAGCATGTTCCCGGCCCATGATCCGAAATACGTGCTGGTCGTGGCGCTGGACGAGCCTTCGGCCACCAACTCCACCGGGCGCGAGGCGCGCACCGCCGGCCTCACGGTCGCCCCGGTGGCGGCCGAGCTGGTGCGGCGCCTGTCGCCCATCGTGGGGCTTCGGCCGGAAACCGACACCTCGCTTCCCGTGATTGGAAATCGCCCGGCAGGTGATCTAAAGCTCGTCGCGAACTGACGCGCAGGCTGAGGGCGCGGGATGCAGCGAAGCGGGGTGACGGGTGAGCGTTGAGGCCAAGCGGATGTCCGCGCTGGGTTTGCGGGCAAAGGACGGGCGCGACCCGCAGATCACGGGCCTGTCCGTCGATTCGCGGAGCGTGCGCGACGGCCATCTGTTCGCCGCGCTGCCCGGAACGGCGCTGCATGGCGGCGAGTTCATCCAGTATGCGCTGCGCCAGGGCGCGGCTGCGATCCTGACGGACCGGCAGGGCGCGTCCATCGCCGCTGATGTGCTGGCCGGATCGGAGGCCGCCGTGGTGGTCGCCGAAGACCCCCGCGCCGCACTGGCGGGCGCCGCCGCGCTGTGGTTCGAGGCGCAGCCGGAAACCGTCGTCGCCGTTACCGGCACTTCGGGCAAGACCTCGGTCGCGACCTTCACCCGGCAGATCTGGCAGGCGCTCGGCCATTCCGCCATCAGCCTCGGCACGATGGGGGTGGAGGGCGATCACTCCGCCAAACTCGCCCACACCACGCCCGAGCCGGTGACGCTGCACCGCGTCCTGTCCGAGGCGGCCGAGGCGGGCGTGACCCACGCGGCGATGGAGGCGTCCTCGCACGGGCTCGACCAGCGGCGGCTGGACGGGGTGCGGCTGCGGGCCGGGGCGTTCACCAACTTCAGCCAGGACCATCTCGACTACCACCGCGACTTCGACGAGTATTTCGCGGCCAAGGCGCTGCTCTTCTCGCGCCTTCTGCAACCCGGCGACGCGGCGGTCATCAACACCGACGGCGAGCGCGGCCGGCAGATGGCCGAAATCGCCCGCGACCGCGAGCTGAAGCTGACCACGGTGGGGACGGGGGCGGGCTGCGACCTGCGCATCCTCGGCCAGCGCTACGACGCGACGGGGCAGGATCTGCGCTTCTCGATGGACGGGCAGACGCACCTGATCCGCCTGAACCTGATCGGCGGCTTTCAGGCCGAGAACGTGCTGGCCGCCGCCGGTCTCGCCATCGCTGCCGGTGACACGCCGGGCCGGGTGCTGGCGGCGCTGCCGAATCTCACCACCGTGCGCGGCCGGATGGAGCTTGCCGCCATCCGCGAGAACGGCGCGGCGGTGTTCGTGGACTACGCCCACAAGCCCGGCGCGGTGGTCGCGGCGCTGCAATCGCTGCGCCCGCATGTGATGGGCCGGATCATCGTCGTGATCGGCGCGGGCGGCGACCGCGACAAGGGCAAGCGCCCGCTGATGGGACAGGCCGCACGGGAACACGCCGACGTGGTCTATGTCACCGACGACAACCCCCGCACGGAAGACCCCGCCGCGATCCGCGCCGAGGTGATGGCCGGCGCGGGCCCCGACGCGACCGAGGTGCCCGACCGGGCCGAGGCAATCCTGCGCGCCGTGGACGCCCTGCAACCCGGCGACGCACTGCTGATCGCCGGCAAGGGGCACGAGACCGGGCAGATCGTCGGCTCCGACGTGTTCCCCTTCGACGACGCGGAGCAGGCCTCTGTCGCCGTGGCCGCGCTGGACGGCCGGATATGACGCTCTGGACCTCCGACGACGCCGCCGTTGCGACGGGCGGGCGCAGCACCGCGGAATGGGCCGCGAGCGGCATCTCCATCGACACCCGCACGATCCGCCCCGGCGACCTGTTCGTGGCGCTGAAGGACGCGCGCGACGGGCACGACTTCGTGGCGCAGGCGCTGGAAAAGGGCGCCGCCGCCGCTTTGGTCAGCCGCATCCCCGAGGGTATCACCCCGGATGCCCCGCTCCTCATCGTCCCCGATGTCCTCCCCGCGCTGGAGGCGCTCGGCCGCGCCGCCCGCGCGCGCAGCGCCGCGAAGGTGCTGGCGATCACCGGCAGCGTCGGCAAGACCTCGACCAAGGACATGGCCGCAGCCGCGCTGGCTTCCCAAGGCAAGGTCCACGCCGCAGAGGCGAGCCTCAACAACCACTGGGGCGTTCCCCTGACGCTCGCCCGGATGCCGGTGGATACCGACTTCGCCATCTATGAGCTCGGCATGAACCACCCCGGCGAGATCGCCCCGCTCGCCCGCATGGCCCGCCCGCATGTGGCGATGATCACCACCGTCGCCCCCGCGCATATGGAGGCGTTCGGCTCCCTCGACGGGATCGCCCGCGAGAAGGCGTCGATCTTCGAGGGGCTGGAACCCGCCGGCCACGCCATCATCCCCGAGGATCTGCCCGTCACCTCGATCCTGCGCGACGCCGCCGACGCGGCGGGGGCGATCGTCATCGGCTTCGGCAAGGACGGCGTGGCCAGGCCGCTGGAATCCGACACCGACGAAGGCCGCACGCAAGTCCGCGCCCGCATCCTGGGCGAAACGGTGGAGTTCACGCTCGCCTCCGCCGGCGCGCATTTCGTGATGAACGCGGTCGGCGTTCTGGCGGCGGTCAGCGCACTCGGCGCCGACCTGCGCCGCGCCGCCGAGGGGCTGTCCCACTGGCAGCCCTACAAGGGTCGCGGCGGGGTGGAACGGATCGGCGGCATCACCCTGCTGGACGACAGCTACAACGCCAACCCCGCCAGCCTTGCCGCCGGGCTGGAAACGCTCGCCCGCCTGCCGGGCACCCGCAAGGTCGCGATCCTCGGCGACATGCTGGAACTCGGCCCGAACGAGGCGCGGCTTCACGCCGACATCGCCCGCTATCCCCAGATGGAAACCGTCTCACTGGTCCACGCCTGCGGCACCCGGATGCGCCACCTGATGGACGCGCTGCCCGCGGAAAAACGTGGGTTCTGGGTGGAAACGGCGGACGAGCTCTGCGCCCGCGCCGCCGATCTGGCGCGCGATGGCGACGTGGTGATCGTCAAGGGATCGAAGGGCTCGGGCGTCGCGCGCGTGGTTGACGCGATCCGTAAAACCCGTCAGACGCCCGCGCCTGACCAGACCCTGCCCCAGACGGAAGGTTGACCGGATGCTCTACTGGCTTGCGAATCTCTCCCCGGAAGGGGCGGGCGGCGTCTTCAACCTGTTCCGCTACATCACCTTCCGGGCCGGGTTCGCCTTCTTCACCGCGCTGATCTTCGGCTTCATCTTCGGCCGCCCCCTCATCAACTGGTTGCGGCTGAAGCAGAAGAAGGGCCAGCCGCTGCGCGAAATCGGCCCCGACCACGTCCACAAGGGCGGCACCCCCACGATGGGCGGGCTGCTGATCCTGTCGGCGCTGACGATATCCACCCTGCTCTGGGCGCGGCTCGACAATGCCTATGTCTGGATCGTGCTGCTGGTGACGCTGGCCTTCGCGGCGCTGGGATTCGCGGACGACTACGCCAAGGTCAAGAAATTCACCCATGCGGGCGTCTCGGGCAAGGTCCGCATGGCGATCGGCCTGGCCGTGGGCGTGGTCGCCGCGATCGCCGCCGCCTGGGCGAACCCCGAGGCGCTGTCGGGCCAGCTGGCGCTGCCGTTCTTCAAGGACGCGCTGATCGACCTCGGCCTCTTCTACATCCCCTTCGCGATGATCGTGATCGTCGGCGCGGCGAACGCCGTCAACCTGACGGACGGCCTCGACGGCCTCGCCATCGGCCCGGTGATGATCGCCGCCGGCACCTTCGGCGTCATCGCCTATCTGGTCGGCAACCGCATCTTCGCGGATTACCTCGGCGTCCATTTCGTCCCCGGCACCGGGGAACTTCTGGTCTTCGTCTCGGCCCTGATCGGCGCGGGCCTCGGGTTCCTCTGGTACAACGCGCCCCCCGCCGCCGTCTTCATGGGCGACACCGGCAGCCTCGCCCTCGGCGGCGCGCTCGGCGCCATCGCCATCTGCGTCAAGCACGAGATCGTGCTGGCCATCGTCGGCGGCCTGTTCGTGGTCGAGGCGCTGAGCGTCATGATCCAGGTCTTCCACTTCAAGCGCACCGGCCGCCGCGTGTTCCTGATGGCCCCGATCCACCATCATTTCGAGAAGAAGGGCTGGGCCGAGGCCACCATCGTCATCCGCTTCTGGATCATCGCGCTGATCCTTGCTCTGATCGGCCTCGCGACCCTGAAACTCCGCTGATCCGTTCTTCTTCGCCCAAATATCCCGGGGGTCCGGGGGCTGGCCCCCGGCCTTCCCGTCACAGGAGCCACCGATGATCCCCGTTCAAGGCGTCCAGAACCAGACCATCGCCGTCCTCGGCCTCGGCCGTTCGGGCCGGGCGACCGCCGCCGCCCTGCGCGAGGGCGGGGCGCGCATCATCGCCTGGGACGACAGCGCCGAGACCCGCGCCGCCGCCGAGACTGAGGGGCTGCAACTCGCCGACCTTACCCACGACAAGGCGTGGGAGGAGCGGATCGACGCGCTCATCACCTCGCCCGGCATCCCGCATCTCTACCCGCAGCCGCACGCGGCCATCGCGCAGGCCTATGCGCGGGGCGTGCCGGTGGACAACGACATCGGCCTGTTCTTCCGCAGCTTCGCGACGCAGGCGTGGGAGGCGTTCGACACGGCCCCGCGCGTGATCTGCGTCACCGGCTCGAACGGCAAATCCACCACCACCGCGCTGATCCACCACATCCTGAGCGAAGCGGGCCGCCCTACCCAGATGGGCGGCAATATCGGCACGGGCGTCCTGTCGCTGGACCCGCCGATGGACGGCGAAGTCGTGGTGCTGGAACTCAGCAGCTATCAGACCGACCTTGCCCGCGCGCTGACGCCGGATGTGGCGGTGTTCACCAACCTGTCGCCTGACCATCTCGACCGACACGGCGGCATGGGCGGCTATTTCGCGGCCAAGCGGCGCCTGTTCTCGGAAGGGGGCCCCGACCGCTGCGTGATCGGGGTGGACGAGGCCGAGGGGCGTTACCTTGCCGGGCAGATGGGGCAGACGCCGCAGGACGACCGGGTGATCCGCATCTCGGTCGAGGAGAAGCTGGAAGGCCTCGGCTGGTCGGTCTTCGCCCGCAAGGGATTCCTTTCGGAATACCGCAAGGGCCGGCAGGTCGCCTCGATCGACCTGCGCGGGATCACCGGCCTGCCCGGCACCCACAACCACCAGAACGCCTGCGCCGCCTACGCCGCCTGCCGGGCCGTGGGCCTCGCCCCGCGCGAGATCGAGGCCGCGTTCCACAGCTTCG
Source organism: Paracoccus sp. Z118 (assembly GCF_019061185.1). GTDB lineage: Bacteria > Pseudomonadota > Alphaproteobacteria > Rhodobacterales > Rhodobacteraceae > Paracoccus. Next base: position 167,516 of record NZ_JAHQZU010000002.1, on the reverse strand, counting down.
GCGGCCTGCCGCATCGCAGCCAGACGGTGGCCGAGATCGGCGGCGTGGCTTGGGTGAACGATTCCAAGGCGACCAACGTGGATGCGGCCGAAAAGGCGCTGCTGGCCTTCGACCGCATCCGCTGGATCGCCGGGGGCCTCGGCAAGGACGGCGGCATCGCCGCGCTGGCGCCGCATCTGAGCCGGGTGGTCAAGGCCTACCTGATCGGCCACTCCGCCCGCGACTTCGCGCTTCAGCTCGGCGAAACCCCACACGAGGTCGTGGAGACGCTGGATCAGGCCGTCGCGCTTGCGAGCGCCGAGGCGCAGCCGGGCGAGACGGTGCTACTCGCCCCCGCCGCCGCCAGCTTCGACCAGTATCCGAACTTCGAGAAGCGCGGCGAGCATTTCACCGCGCTGGTGGAGGCGCTGCGGGCGGACGGCTGAGCCGGGGCATTGGTGCGCTGAAGCGGATCTTACGCTTCGGCGCCCTGTAGGGTGCGCTTCAGCGGACCGCCCGCAACGCGCCGCCGCTTCACCTCACGCAATCATTTCTAGCCTCGCCCCGCCATCCGCGCTATTCTCCGCCCCAGACCCGGCAAACGGGCAGCCCGGCGACGGGCATGGCAGAGGCAGTGACAGCGGTGATCCCATGACCGAAATGGTCTTTGGCGCGACGCGTGTGCGTTCGGGCGATCCTATCCTTCCGCGCTGGTGGCGCACGCTGGACAAGTGGACGCTGGCCTGCGTGGTGGGCCTCTTCGCCATCGGCATCCTGCTGGGGCTGGCGGCATCGGTCCCGCTGGCGGAAAAGAACAACCTGCCGCGCTTCTACTACGTCACCCGGCAGGGCATCTTCGGCGGTGTCGCGCTGGTGGTGATGCTGGTCATCTCGATGATGTCGCCCCGGCAGGTGCGGCGGGTGGGGGTGATGGTCTTCGCCATCTCGTTCGTGACCGTCGCCCTGCTGCCGTTCATCGGCACGGATTTCGGCAAGGGCGCGACGCGGTGGCTCAGCCTCGGCTTCACCTCGATCCAGCCGTCCGAGTTCCTCAAGCCCGGCCTCGTCGCCCTGCTGGGCTGGTTCATGGCGGCCAGCCAGGAAGTGGGCGGCCCGCCCGGCAAGTCGTTCGCCGCGCTGATGACGCTGGCGGTGGTGGTGATCCTCGCCATGCAGCCGGATTTCGGGCAGGCGTCGCTGGTGCTGTTTTCCTGGGGGGTGATGTATTTCATCGCCGGGGCGCCGATGCTGTATCTGATGGCCGCCGCAGGGCTGGCGTTGATCGGCGGCGTCTTCGCCTATTCCAATTCGGAACATTTCGCCCGCCGCATCGACGGGTTCCTGTCGCCCGAGATCGACCCCCGCACCCAGATCGGCTACGCGACCAACGCCATCCAGGAGGGCGGGTTCTTCGGCGTCGGCGTGGGCGAGGGCACGGTGAAATGGTCGCTGCCCGACGCGCATACCGACTTCATCATCGCCGTCGCGGCCGAGGAATACGGCTTCATCATGGTGCTGATCGTGATCCTGCTCTACGCGACGGTGGTGTCCCGTTCGCTGCTGCGGCTGACGGGCGAGCGTGATCCCTTCGCCCGCATCGCCGGCACCGGGCTGGCCTGCGCCTTCGGCATCCAGGCGCTCATCAACATGGGCGTCGCGGTGCGCCTGCTGCCCGCCAAGGGGATGACGCTGCCCTTCGTGAGCTATGGCGGCTCGTCGGTGATCGCCTCGGCCATCGCGATGGGGATGCTGCTGGCGCTGACCCGCTCGCGCCCGCAGGGCAAGATCGCGGACGTGCTGGGGCGCGCGGGCCGATGAACGGCCGCGGTAAACTCGCGCTGATCGCGGCGGGTGGAACCGGGGGCCACATGTTCCCGGCGCAGGCGCTGGCCGAGCGGCTGCTGGCGCATGGCTGGCGGGTCAAGCTGTCCACCGACGAGCGCGGCGCCCGCTACGCGGGGGGCTTCCCGCCCGAGGTGACGCGCGAGATCGTGCCCTCGGCCACAACCGCCCGCGGTGGCCCGATCGGCAAGCTGACCGCACCGCTGAAGATCGGGGCGGGCGTCACCCGCGCCGTGGCCGGGCTGCGCCGGGACCGTCCGGCGGTGGTCGTGGGCTTCGGCGGCTATCCCGCCATCCCGGCGATGAGCGCGGCGGTGCTGCTGGGCCTGCCGCGCATGATCCACGAACAGAACGGCGTCATGGGGCGCGTGAACCGCATCTTCGCGCGGCGCGTGGACCGTGTCGCCTGCGGCACCTGGCCGACCGACCTGCCGGCGGGCGTCACCGGCATCCACACCGGCAACCCGGTGCGGCAGGCGGTGCTGGACCGCGCGGGTGCGCCCTATGCCCCGCCCGATGACGGCCCGCTGCATCTGCTGATCATCGGCGGCAGTCAGGGCGCCCGCGTCCTGTCGGACATCGTCCCCGCCGCCATCGCCGCGCTGCCCGAAACGCTCCGCACCCGCCTGAGCGTCAGCCATCAGGCCCGCGCCGAGGACGAGGCCCGCGTCACCCGCGCCTATGCCGAGGCCGGGGTGCAGGCCGAGGTGCGGCCGTTCTTCGCGGATGTGCCTGAACGGCTGGCACAGGCGCAGGCCGTGGTCAGCCGGGCAGGGGCGTCGTCCATCGCCGATATCACCGTGATCGGGCGGCCCTCGATCCTCATCCCCTTTGCCGCGGCGGCAGGCGATCACCAGTCGGCCAACGCCCGCGCGCTGGCCGAATCGGGCGCGGCGGTGGTCCTGCCGGAATCGGTGCTGGACATTGCCAGCCTGACGCGCGACCTGAACGCAATTCTCGCGGACCCCGCCCGCGCCGGCCGTATGGCGGCGGCGGCGCTCGCGCTGGGACGGCCCGACGCGGCCGCCCGGCTCTACGATCTAGTCACGGAACTCAGCTCATGAACGTAGCGACCAAGCTTCCCGGAGAACTCGGGCCCATCCATTTCGTCGGCATCGGCGGCATCGGCATGTCCGGCATCGCCGAGGTGCTGATGACGCTGGGCTACAACGTCCAGGGCTCGGACGCGAAGCGGTCCAAGATCACCGACCGGCTGGAATGCCTCGGCGCGCGCATCTTCGAGGGGCAGCGGGCCGAGAATATCGGGGATGCGGGGGTGGTCGTCATCTCCACCGCCATCAAGAAGGGCAACCCCGAGCTGGAGGAGGCGCGCCGTCGCGGCCTGCCGGTCGTGCGCCGGGCCGAGATGCTGGCGGAACTGATGCGCCTGAAATCCAACATCGCCATCGCCGGAACGCACGGCAAGACCACCACCACGACGATGGTGGCGACCCTGCTCGACGCGGGCGGGTTCGATCCGACCGTCATCAATGGCGGGGTGATCCACGCCTACGGCTCCAACGCGCGGGCCGGGGCGGGTGAGTGGATGGTGGTCGAGGCTGACGAATCGGACGGCAGCTTCAACCGCCTGCCCGCGACCATCGCCATCGTCACCAACATCGACCCCGAGCACATGGATCACTGGGGCAGCTTCGACAAGCTGCGGCAGGGGTTCGTCGACTTCGCCTCGGGCATCCCCTTCTACGGCCTCGCCGTCTGCTGCACCGACGATCCCGAGGTGCAGGCGCTGGTCGGCAAGCTGACCGACCGCCGGGTCGTGACCTTCGGCTTCAACGCGCAGGCTGATGTGCGCGCGATCAACCTGCGCTACGAGAACGGCACCGCGCATTTCGACATCGCGTTGCAGGGCGAGCGCGAGGATGACGGCACCGTGCCGCTGATCGAGGGCTGCACCCTGCCGATGCCGGGCGATCACAACGTTTCCAACGCGCTGTCGGCGGTGGCCGTGTCCCGGCATCTGGGCATCAAGAAGGACGAGATCCGCACCGGCCTCGCCAAGTTCGGCGGGGTGGGGCGGCGCTTCACCAAGGTAGCGGAAATCGACGGCGTGACGATCATCGACGATTACGGCCATCACCCGGTCGAGATCGCGGCGGTCCTCAAGGCCGCACGGCAGGCCACCAAGGGCCGCGTGATCGCCGTGCACCAGCCGCACCGCTATTCGCGCCTGTCGAGCCTCTTCGACGATTTCTGCACCTGCTTCAACGAGGCTGATGTCGTCGCAATCGCCGATGTCTATGCGGCGGGCGAAGAGCCGATCCCCGGCGCCAGCCGCGACGATCTGGTGCAGGGCCTCATCGCCCACGGCCACCGCCACGCCCGCGCGGTGATGGACGAAGCGGATCTGGTCCGTCTGGTGCGCGAGCAGGCGCGGCCCGGCGACATGGTGGTGTGCCTCGGCGCGGGGACGATCTCGGCCTGGGCGAACGCCTTGCCCGACCAGCTGCAGGTGCGCGCGGCATGACGATCCTGCAGCCTCAGCTTTGCGCGGCGATGGCGGTCCTGTGGCTGATCGCCGCAGCCTTCGCAGGCCGTCTGCCACCTGTGCGCCACTGGCAGGCGCTATGGGCGCTGATCGTGGCCGGCGTGCCGCTGCTCGGCTGGCTGACGCTGCACTGGGGCCCGATCGCGGGGCTTGCGGTGTTCCTGATCGGCGCGGTCCTGCTCGCACGGCGGGGGCAGGAGCCCGAATCGGGCGAGCGCGGCGACGGGATGGCCGATGGCGAAGGCGACGTGGCGCGATGATCGACGACTATGCCTTGCCTGCCGCGCTGGCTGTCACGCTGCCCGGTCTGCTCGCATGGCTGGCCGCGCGGCGCTTCGGGCTGTCCGGGCTGATGGGGGTGCTCGTGATCTGCGCCGTCGCGGCGGTTGCGGGCTGGTCGCTCACGCGTGACGTGCTGACGGGCGATCCGCATCTGCGCCGCTCGGGAATGATCTTCTTCGTGATCGTGCCGGGGCTGGTGTCGCTGGTCCTCGGTGCCGTCGCCGGCTTCTGGGAGGCGCTGCGCAGGCGCTGACCCCGCGCCGGGCCCGCAAGACGCTTGACGGGTGCCCCTGCCGGTGAAAGCCGGCGACGAAGGGTGCCGCGCCCGACAGCCAGGACCCCACGGCCTGTCTTTCCCGGCCGGTTGCGCGCGCCTTCCCTGTCGCCTAAGGCCACGCCCGAGCGAAGGAGACACGCCATGCCCGACCTTCCGACCCCGCGCGGCACGCTGACCGAAGGCCGACCCCTGGCCGACCTGACCTGGCTGCGCGTCGGCGGCCCGGCGGACTGGCTGTTCCAGCCGGCCGATCAGGCCGACCTGTCCGCGTTCCTGCGCGGCCTCGATCCCCGCGTCGAGGTCTTCCCGATGGGCGTCGGCTCGAACCTGATCGTGCGCGACGGCGGCATCCGCGGCGTCGTGATCCGGCTGGGACGCGGCTTCAACGACATCACCGTCGAAGGCGACCGGGTGACAGCGGGGGCGGCGGCGCTCGGCACCCATGTTGCCCGTAAAGCGGGCGAGGCGGGGGTGGATCTGACCTTCCTGCGCACCATCCCCGGCAGCGTCGGCGGCGCGGTGCGGATGAACGCGGGCTGCTATGGCACCTACGTCGCGGACGTGCTGGCCGAGATCGAGGTGGTCGCCCGTGACGGCGCCGTGCTGCGGCTGGAGCCGCAGGATCTGGACTTCTCCTACCGGGCCTCGTCGCTGCCCGAAGGCTGGGTGGTGACGCGCGCGACCTTCCGCGGCGGCCTTGGCGATCCGGCGGAACTGGCCGAGCGGATGCGCCAGCAGATCGCCCGCCGCGACGAGAGCCAGCCGACGCGCGAACGCACCGCCGGCTCGACCTTCCGCAACCCGGCGGGCTTCAGTTCCACCGGTCGCGCCGACGACACGCACGAGCTGAAGGCGTGGAAGCTGATCGACGAGGCGGGGCTGCGCGGCTACGCGCTCGGCGGGGCGCAGATGAGCGAGAAGCACCCCAATTTCCTCATCAACACCGGCGGGGCGACGGCGGCCGATCTCGAGTCGCTGGGCGAGCTGGTGCGCGAGCGGGTCCGGGCCGTGACCGGGCGCAAGCTGACCTGGGAGGTGATCCGGGTGGGGGAGCCGCTGCCGACCCCGGCCATCGTCCGCGCCGGATGACTCCGCAGCTGTCTCCCCGGCTGGCGGCGGCGGTTCACGCCCTGCCCCTGCGCGAGGGGATGGCGGTGCTGGAGATCGGCTGCGGTCCGGGGGCGATGGCGCGAGAGACGGCGCGGATCGTTGGCGGCTCGGGGCATGTGCTGGGACTCGACCGTTCGGCCAGGGCCATCGGGCAGGCACGTGCCGCCGGCGGGCCTGCGTGGCTGGACTATGCCGAAGGCGCGATCGAGGATTTTGCCCCTGCGGACCTTGCGGGCCGATTCGATCTGGCCGTCGCGCTCCGCGTCGGCGTGCTGGACGGCCGCCACCCCGAGGGTGAGACCGCCGCGCTGCGCTGCATCGCCCATCTGCTGGCGCCCGGCGGGCAGCTCTTCATCGACGGGCAGGACGCCACGGCTCGCCTTCCTCGCTGAAACCCGCTGCGCGCCGCTCATGCCCCCTTCCGCTGTGCACCGCTTTGTGACTATCATGCCCGCATGACGTGCCGACACAGGCGCGCATCGGGGTTCAGGCAGGCCCCGACAACGATCACCGGGACAAACCCGGCGTGAACGAGGCGAAGACGTGGCGGGCGAGTCGAGCAGGACAGCCCACACCGTAGCGGTTCTGATGGGTGGCCCCTCGGCTGAGCGCGAGGTGTCGCTGTCGTCGGGGCGCGAATGCGCGCATGCGCTGCGGGTGGCGGGGTATCAGGTGGCCGAGATCATTCTCGGCCCGCAGGAGGGCGCGAGCCTTCCCGCCCGGCTGGCCGACGCCCGGCCCGATGTCGTCTTCAACGCGCTGCACGGCAAGATGGGCGAGGATGGGCGCGTTCAGGGCCTGATGGACTGGCTCGGCTATCGCTACACCCATTCGGGCGTGCTCGCCTCGGCGCTGGCGATGGACAAGACCCGCGCCAAGCAGGTGTTCCGCGACGCGGGCCTGCCGGTCGTGGAAAGCCGCCTCGCCTGCGCCGCCGAGGTCCGCGCGCGTCATGTCATGCCGCCCCCTTACGTGGTCAAGCCGAATGACGAGGGATCGTCGGTCGGCGTCTATATCGTGCGCGAGGGGAACAACGGCCCCGCGCAGCTTTCCGGCGACATGCCTGAGCATGTGATGGTCGAAGCCTACGCGCCGGGGCGCGAGCTGACGACCGCCGTGCTGGGCGACCGGGCGCTTGGCGTGACCGAGATCATCACCTCGGGCTGGTATGACTACGACGCCAAATACAGCACCGGCGGCTCGCGCCACGTCATCCCGGCCGAAATCCCGGCCGAGATCGACGCCGCCTGCCGCGACTTTGCCGTGCGCGCCCATGCGGCGCTGGGGTGCCGCGGCCTCAGCCGCACCGATTTCCGCTGGGACGACTCGCGCGGCCTTGCGGGGCTGATCCTGCTGGAGACGAACACCCAGCCGGGCATGACGCCGACCTCGCTCGCCCCCGAACAGGCGGCGCATGTCGGCATGGATTTCACGGCGCTCTGCCGCTGGATCGTGGAGGAAGCGCTGTGCAGGGACTGACGCCCTCCGACCGACCCGTGGCCATCGGCGGCCGTCCCGCGCCCGTCCGCCCGGTCGGCAGCCGCCCCCAGCCGCAGGCCAAGCCCGCGCGGCGCGACCCGGCGCCGTCGCGGCTGGCCTACCGGCTGCACCGGATCTGGCTGACCCCGATCTATCGCCGTGTGCTGCGGGTCGGCCTGCCCGCCTTCGCGTTGGCGATGGTGGTGGGCCTGTATCTGTCGGACGAGACGCGCCGGGCCGAACTCAGCGGCGGCATCACCGCGCTGGTCGAGAAGGTGCAGACCCGCGACGAGTTCATGGTCCACACGCTGCGGGTCGAGGGCGCCTCTCCGGTGGTCGAGAAGGGCCTGCAGGGAATGCTGCCGGTCACGCTGCCCGCGTCCAGCTTCGACATCGACCTCGCCGCGCTGCGCAGCCAGGTGATGAACCTCGACGCGGTCGAAAAGCTGGAATTGCGGATCATGCCGGGGGGCGTTCTGTCCGCCGTCGTGACCGAGCGGACGCCGGCGATGCTGTGGCGCCATGCGCGGGGGATCGAGCTGCTGGACGCGGGCGGGCACCGCGTCGCCTCGGCCACCTCGCGCGACGTGCGCCCCGATTTGCCGATGATCGCGGGCGAGGGGGCGGATGCGGCCGCCGTCGAGGCGATGGCGCTGATCGAGGCCGCCGGGCCGATCCTGCCGCGCCTGCGCGGGCTGGAACGCCGCGGCGCGCGCCGCTGGGACGTGGTGCTGGACCGGGGCCAGCGGATCATGCTGCCCGAGGACCGCGCCGTGCAGGCGCTGGAAAAGGCCATCGCGCTGGACCGGACCGGGGCGCTGCTGTCGCGCGACGTGACGGTGGTTGACCTTCGCGACGCCGATCGCCCGGCCCTGCGGATGGGGATCACCGCGCAGAACACGCTGCGGCGGGCGCGGGGCGAGCCGGAGCTGGGGCCGGACGGGCGGGTGATCGACCCGGAGGAAGCGGCGAAGGCCGCGGCGCAGGCGAAGACGGCGGGCAGCCCGCAGAACGGCTGAGACACCAGGGCACGGGAACAGGGACAAGGGGCGGGCAGTGATGCGGGATCTTTATCAGGCACAGCGGGCGATGCGGCAGATGCGCCGGGCGGCGCTGGCGCGCGGCGTCATGGCGGTGCTGGATATCGGCACCTCCAAGATGTCCTGCATCGTCCTGCAATTCGACGGCCCCGGCCAGTTCCGCGAAGAGGACGGCGTTGGCCCGATGGCCGGGCAGTCCAACTTCCGCGTGATCGGGGCCGCCACCACCCAGTCGCGGGGAATGCGCTTCGGCGAAATCGAGACGATGGCCGAAACAGAGCGGGCCGTCCGCACGGTCGTCTCGTCGGCGCAGAAGCGGGCCGGGGTGCGGGTCGATCACGTCATCGCCTGCCTCTCGGGCGCGCGGCCCTCGTCCTACGGGCTGGCGGGCGAGGTCACGCTGGAAAGCGGCAAATGCACCGAACACGACATCGGCGCGGTGCTGGCCGCCTGCGACGTGCCCGATTTCGGGCGCGGGCGCGAGGTGCTGCACGCCCAGCCGGTCAACTTCGCCATCGACAGCCGCTCGGGCCTGTCCGATCCGCGCGACCATGTCGGCAACCGCCTCGCGGTGGACATGCATGCGCTGACCATCGACAGCGACGCGGCCGGCAACCTCGTCCACTGCATCCGCCGCTGCGATCTGGAACTCGCCGGGGTCGCCTCGGCCGCCTATGTCGCGGGCCGCGCGGCGCTGGTCGAGGACGAGCAGGAGCTGGGCAGCGCCTGCATCGACATGGGGGGCGGGGTCACGGGCGTTTCGATCTTCGTGCGCAAGCACATGATCTTCGCCGACGCGGTGCGGATGGGCGGTGATCTGGTCACGCAGGACATCTCGCGCGGGCTTCGCGTCTCGGCACAGATGGCCGAATGGCTCAAGACCCGCCACGGCGGGATCGAGGCGACGGGCCGCGACGACCGCGAGATGATCCAGGTGGATGGCGGCCAGGAGACGGGCGACTGGGAGCATGACCGCCGCACCGTCAGCCGCGCCGACCTGATCGGGATCATGCGCCCGCGCGTCGAGGAGATCCTCGACGAGGTCCGCGCGGTGCTGGACGCCGCCGGATTCGACCAGCTTCCCAGCCGCCAGATCGTGCTGACCGGCGGCGGCAGCCAGATTCCGGGGCTGGAGACGCTCGCCGCCCGCATCCTCGGCCAGAATGTCCGCATCGGACGGCCGCTGCGGATCCAGGGGCTGGCGCAGAACATGACGACGCCGGGACATGCGGCGACGGTGGGCCTCGCGCTGTTCGCGGCCCATCCGCAGGACGAATGGTGGGACTTCGAAATGCCGGTATCGAGCCACGGCGCGCGCAGCCTCAAGCGCGCGGTCCGGTGGTTCCGCAACAACTGGTAATCAGCGGGAAGGGGTCGGCGATGCCGATTCCACCAGATGATGAGGCGTGAGCAACATACCGCCGAACGAGGCGGTGCCTTACGCCATATTTTGTGGATAAACGGCGTTTCCAAGGTGACGCTGGGTGCAAATCGGGCTAGGGTTGTGGGGAAGCGGGGATTCGACCGGGCGCCCAGACCCGGCGGAAGCGAAAAAGGGCAACGGCGATGAATCTGAACCTGATGATGACCGATCATGACGAGCTGAAGCCGCGGATCACGGTGTTCGGCGTCGGCGGGGCCGGCGGCAACGCGGTCAACAACATGATCGACAAGCAGCTGGAAGGCGTGACCTTCGTCGTCGCCAACACCGACGCGCAGGCCCTGACCCAGAGCCGCGCCGAAAGCCGCATCCAGCTCGGGCCGAAGGTCTCCGAAGGGTTGGGCGCGGGCGCCAAGCCCTCGATCGGCGCCAAGGCCGCCGAGGAAACGATCGAGGATATCGTCGATCACCTGATGGGCGCGCATATGTGCTTCATCACCTGCGGCATGGGCGGCGGCACCGGCACCGGCGCCGCCCCGATCATCGCCCAGGCCGCGCGCGAGATGGGCATCCTGACCGTCGGCGTCGTGACCAAGCCCTTCCAGTTCGAGGGCGTGAAGCGGATGCGCCAGGCCGACGAGGGGCTGGAGGCGCTGCAGAAGGTCGTCGATACGCTCATCATCATCCCCAACCAGAACCTGTTCCGGCTGGCGAACGAAAAGACCACCTTCACCGAAGCCTTCGTCATGGCCGACGACGTGCTGTATCAGGGCGTCAAGGGCGTGACCGACCTGATGGTCAAGCCGGGCCTCATCAACCTCGACTTCGCGGATGTCCGCTCGGTCATGGACGAGATGGGCAAGGCGATGATGGGCACGGGCGAGGGCACCGGCGACAACCGCGCCGTCGAGGCGGCGGAAAAGGCGATCGCCAACCCGCTGCTGGACGAGATCAGCCTGAACGGCGCCAAGGGCGTGCTGATCAACATCACCGGCGGCTACGACCTGACCCTGTTCGAGATGGACGAGGCGGCCGAGAAGATCCGCGAGAAGGTCGATGCCGACGCCAACATCATCGTCGGCTCGACGCTCGACCCGACGATGGAAGGCGCGATCCGCGTCTCGGTCGTCGCGACCGGCATCGACGCCGCCAAGGCCGAGGAGCCCGTCAACCGCCGCAACCTGCGCGAGCCGCTGACCCAGACCCCGCCGGTCGCCCAGCGGGTCGCCCCCGAGGACGACCTGCCGGTTCCCGCCCGCCGCAGCCCGATCGTGGCCGAGCAGCCCGCCCCGCGTCCCGCCGCCCGGCACGAGCAGGAGGCCGAGCTGCCCGCCCCGGCCTATCGCCCGCGCGAGGCAGAGCCCCGCGCCGAGCAGCCTGCCCCCCGGATGGAGCCTCGGGCGGAGGTCCGTCCCGACCCGCGCCACGATCCCCGGATGGCCGACCGGCTGAACGACCCGGCCGAGGCCTATACCGCGCCGGTCCGCCCCGCAGGTCAGAACCGCCCCGAGGCGCAGGACCGCCTGTCCGGCATCCTGGCCCGCGCCGCCGAGGCCCGCGCCGAGAAGGCCCGCCCGCAGCAGCGCGCCCCCGAGCCGCAGCCCGAAGCGCCGCGCGGCCCCTCGCGCATGGCTGGGCTGGGCCGGATGCTGGAGCGGATGACCCATCAGGGCGAAGCCCCGGCCGCGACCCGCGCCCCGACCGGCTCGATCGCCGAGCGGGTCAACGACCGGATGAACCGCGCCCGCGCGACCGAGGCCGACTTCGACGACCTCGCCTCGCCCGACGCGGCGGATGACAACGTGGAAATCCCCGCCTTCCTGCGCCGGCAGGCGAACTGATCTCCACCACCGGATGAACGATCCGCGACAGGCCGCCCCCACCGGGCGGCCTGTCCGCTTTCAGCGCCGGGCTGCGGGCCGCCGATGCCTCACAGGCGCTTGAGCCATCTGCGATTGTTACAGACCGTCACAAATCGTTAATTGTTGGAATCGCACAGCTTTCCTAAATGAGAGTGCAGGCCGGCATGAGATCGGTCGGACAAGCTGGATTCAAGGCGCGACGAAAATGCAGAAGACATTGGCAAGACCGGTCGAGTTCAAGGGCGTCGGCCTGCACTCCGGTGCGGCGGCGCGCATGGTTCTGCGCCCGGCCCCCGCGGGTCACGGCATCGTCTTCCTGCGCACCGACGTGGACGGCGGCGCCCGCATTCCCGCCCGCTGGGATCTGGTGACGCCCTCGCGGCTCTGCACGCTGCTGGAAGGCAAGGGCGGGGTCACGATCTCGACCATCGAACATATCATGGCCGCGCTCGCCGGCACCGGGGTCCACAACGCCCTGATCGAGCTGGACGGGCCGGAAGTCCCGATTCTCGACGGATCGGCCGCGCCTTTCGTGAACGGCATCCTCGAAGCCGGGTTGCGCGGCCAATCCGCCCCCCTGCGCGCCATCCGCGTGCTGAAGACGGTCGTCGTGCGCGAGGGCGAGTCCTACGCCTGCCTGACCCCCGCCGACCATCTGGAGATGGCCTTCGCCATCGATTTCAGCGACGAGGCGATCGGCGCTCAGAAGAAGGAACTGGACCTCGCCAACGGCGCGTTCGTGCGCGAGCTGATGGACAGCCGCACCTTCTGCCGCCAGTCGGATGTCGAGGCGATGCAGGCCAACGGGCTGGCGCTCGGCGGGACCTATTTCAACGCCGTGGTGGTGGACGGCGACCGGGTGCTTTCGCCCGGCGGCCTGCGCCACGAGGATGAGCCCGTGCGCCACAAGATGCTGGACGCCGTGGGCGATCTGGCGCTGGCCGGGGCACCGCTTCTGGCCCGCTATGTCGGCCACCGCGCCGGTCACGCGCTGACGAACCGGCTGCTGCGGGCGCTGTTCGCGGACCCGGACGCCTGGGAATGGACCACCTGCTCCCCCGATCTGGAGGGGCGCCTGCCGGGCGCGGGCGTGACGGCCCCCGCGCCCGTTCCGCCCCAGCGCGCCGTCGCCTGAATCCCGACGCCGGCGCATGACGATTCGCAAGCTCTCCGGCCCGCGCCCTGCAACGGCGCGGGCCTTGCGCGGTTTGCGCCGCAAGGCCGTGACTTGGCTGGCAAACGTCACGGCTTTGCGCTTTTGCGTGGCCTGTTTTTGTATGCTAGTGACAGCCGAGCCGCGTGGTGCATCATCGCCGGCAAGGGTCCAGCGACAGACGGGTGCGGCATGGCAGGTTTGAAATCGGCAGCACGGCATGGGCTTCTTGCCCTGTCCATTGCGGCGCTGGCGGCCTGCGGGGGTTCCCGCGCGGGCGGCGACGGCGACCGGCCGCCGGTCGAGGACTTCACCGCCGAGCAGATCTACAAGCGCGGCGAATACGAACTGGAAAACAGCCGCGACCCCGAGAACGCGGTCTATTTCTTCAGCGAGATCGAGCGGCTCTACCCCTATTCCGAATGGTCCAAGCGTGCGCTCATCATGCAGGCCTACAGTTACCACCGCGACCGCCAGTATGAGGAGGCGCGGGCCGCCGCGCAGCGCTTCATCGACACCTATCCCGGCGACGAGGACGAGGCTTACGCCAGCTATCTGCTCGCGCTCGGCTATTACGACCAGATCGACGAGGTCGGCCGCGACCAGGGCCTGACCTTCCAGGCGCTGCAGGCGCTGCGCGACGTGATCGAGGGCTATCCCGACACCGAATACGCCCGTTCGGCGATCCTGAAATTCGACCTCGCCTTCGACCATCTGGCCGGCAAGGAAATGGAGATCGGGCGCTACTACCTCAAGCGTGGGAACTACGCTGCCTCGATCAACCGCTTCCGCGTCGTGGTCGAGGACTACCAGACCACCAGCCACACGCCCGAGGCGCTGATGCGTCTGGTCGAGGCATATCTGGCGCTCGGCCTGACCGACGAGGCCCAGACGGCGGGCGCGATCCTCGGCCACAACTTCCAGTCCTCGCCGTTCTATCAGGACGCTTTCGCGCAGCTTCGCGGACGCAACCTGACGGCGACGCCGGAAGGGGACAGCTGGCTGACCGCCGTCTATCGGCAGGTCGTGCGGGGCCAGTGGCTGTAAGCCCCGGCGGGGCAGACGGGGGCGCCTGACATGCTGCGCGCGATGGATGTCCGCGACATGCTGCTGATCGACCGGCTGTCGCTGGATTTCGCGCCGGGGCTGAATGTGCTGACCGGGGAAACCGGCGCGGGCAAGTCGATCCTGCTGGATTGCCTCGGCTTCGTGCTCGGCTGGCGCGGCCGGGCCGAACTGGTCCGCGCGGGCGCGGCACAGGGCGAGGTGACGGCGGTGTTCGACCTGCCGCCCGGCCATCCCGCCCGCGAGGTGCTGACCGAAGCCGGGATCGAGCCCGAGGACGAGCTGATCCTGCGCCGCGTCAACGCCGCCGACGGCCGCAAGACCGGCTGGGTCAACGACCGCCGCGTCTCGGGCGAGGTGCTGCGGGCGCTGTCGGAATCGCTGGTGGAACTGCACGGCCAGCACGACGACCGCGGCCTGCTGAACCCGCGCGGGCACCGCAGCCTGCTGGACGCCTTCGCTGCGATCGACCTCGCCCCCGTCCGCGCCGCATGGACCGCCCGCCGCCGCGCCGCGCAGGCGCTGGCCGAGGCCGAAGCGGCACTGGAAGCCGCCCGCAAGGAAGAGGATTTCCTGCGCCACGCGGTCGCCGAGCTGGACAAGCTGGACCCCCAGCCCGGCGAGGAAGCGCAGCTCGACACCGACCGCCGCCAGATGCAGGGGGCCGAGCGCATCCGCGCCGATGTCCTCCGCGCGCTGTCGATCCTGTCGGGGGAAGGTGCCGAGGGCGCGATGGTCGAGGCGGTGCGCTGGCTCGAGGGCGCGGCGGACAGCGCGGACGGCCGGCTCGACGAGCCGCTGGAGGCGCTGAGCCGCGCGCTCGTGGAACTCGGCGAGGCGACCGGCGGGATCGAGGATGCGCTGTCGGCGATGGCCTTCGATCCCGTCACGCTGGACGCGACCGAGGAGCGGCTGTTCGCGCTGCGGGCGCTGGCCCGCAAGCACGACGTGCTGCCGGATGACCTTGCCACCCTGTCGGCCGAGCTGTCGGCCCGGCTCGCGGCGCTGGACGCGGGGCAGGGGCGGCTGGCCGAGCTGACCCGAGCGGTGGCCGAAGCCGGGGCCGCCTATGATGCAGCCGCAGCCACCGTCACCGCCGCGCGGATCGAGGCGGCGGCGCGGCTGGATCAGGCGATGGCCGCCGAACTCGCGCCGCTGAAGATGGAACGGGCGGTGTTCGAGACGCGCGTGACGCCCGCCGAACCGGGTCCCGAGGGCCGCGACGCGGTGGCCTTCACCGTCGCCACCAACCCCGGCGCCCCCGCCGGCCCGCTGGACCGGATCGCCTCGGGCGGCGAGCTGTCCCGGTTCCTGCTGGCTCTGAAGGTGTGCCTTGCGCGGGGCAGCGACACGCTGGTGATGATCTTCGACGAGATCGACCGGGGCGTCGGCGGCGCGACTGCCGACGCGGTGGGCCGCCGGCTCGCCCGTCTCGCCGAAGGGGCGCAGGTTCTGGTCGTGACCCACTCGCCGCAGGTCGCGGCGCTGGGGAACCGGCATTTCCGCGTGGCGAAGTCGGTCGCGGACGGGATGACGACCTCGCGCGTCGAGGACCTGCCGCAGGCCGAACGCGTCGAGGAGATCGCCCGGATGCTGGCCGGCGAGCAGGTCACGCCCGCCGCCCGAGAGGCCGCACGGGCGCTTCTGTCGGCCTGAGCGCGGTCTTCAGCCTGCACGGCGGCACCGGGCGGCGCGCTTGCATGGGTATTTGAACCAGAAAGAAACCGGCACTTTACCCGCCGGGCGTGGCTTCTTTCTGGTCGAAATACCCTTCGGCCGAACCGCAGGCGCGGCGTTCTCAGCCGTTCCGCCCCCGCGCCGCAAGCCGGGGCAGCATCGCCGAAAAGTCGCGCCCGCGCCCGTCCTCGGCTTCCACGAAGCGCCCGTAAAGGTCGGTCGCAAGCTGTCCCATCGGAGTGTCGGCATCGACCGCCTCGGCGGCCTGCTGCGACAGCCGCAGATCCTTCAGCATCAGCTCGGCCGCGAAGCCCGGCTTGTAGTCGTTGTCGGCGGGCGATTTCGGCCCGACGCCCGGCACCGGGCAATAGGCGTTCGACACCCAGGAATAGCCGGACGAGGTGGACACAACGTCGAACAGCTTCTGCGCGTCCAGATCCAGCTTCTCGGCAAGCGCGAACGCCTCGCAGGTGGCGACCATCACCGCGCCGAGGATCATGTTGTTGCAGATCTTGGCGGCCTGACCGGCACCGGCATCGCCGCAATGCACGGCCTTCTGCCCCATGATGTCGAAGAGGGGCCTGACGGTGGCAAAGGCGTCCTCGCCGCCGCCGACCATGAAGGTCAGCGTCCCCGCGCTCGCCCCGCCGATCCCGCCGGATACCGGCGCGTCCAGCGTCCCCAGCCCCGCCGCATGAGCCTGATCCGCCACCGCGCGGGCGCTTTCCACGTCCACGGTGGAGCAGTCGCACAGCACCGCGCCCCGCTCCATCGCCGCGATCACCTGGGCCGCGACGGACCGCAGGATCTGCCCGTTCGGCAGCATGGTGATGACGACCTCGGCCCCTTTCGCCGCCTCGGCGGCGCTGGTCGCGGGGGTCACCCCCTCCACATCCGGCGCGGCGAGGTCGAAGCCCGTGACCTCGTGCCCCGCAGCCGCGAGATTGCGCGCCATCGGCGCGCCCATGTTGCCCAAGCCGATGAAGCCGATCTTCATGCCGGTTGCTCCCATTCCAGTTCGTGCTGCCCGAGAGGGGCCAGCATCTCGTCAACCTTCGCCGCGCTGGCCGCCGCCGTCCAGTTCGGCTTGCGGTCCTTGTCGATGATCTGCGCCCGCACCCCTTCGAGGAAGTCCGAATGTTCCGTCGCGCGATGGGTGAAGCGGTATTCGCGAGCCAGCGAATCGTGCATCCGCCGGTCGCCCCGCGCCGCCCGCACCATCGCCAGTGTCGCCGCCATGGAAAGCGGCGAGTTGCGGCGGATCGGCTTGAGCGTCTCGTCGTCGCCCGCCTTCTCCAGCGCGGCGACGATCTCCTCGACCGTGCGCCCGCCGAAGGCCGAGAGGTCGCGATCCGCCAGTGCGGAGGCCGGCGCGGGCTGGCCCCTGAGGCGGGAGAGATCCCCCGATTGCGCCAGCATCTCCTTGGCCGCGTCCCACTCAGCCTCCGGCAGGTAAAGGTCGGCGAAGTTCGCGTGGATCGCGTCGCCCGCGCCCATCCGTGCTCCGGTCAGCCCCAGATATTCCCCGATCCGGCCCGGCGCGCGGGCCAGAAGCCAGGTGCCGCCCACGTCGGGGATCAGCCCGATCCCGGATTCCGGCATCGCGACCTGCGTCGTGTCGCCGACCACCCGGTGCCCGGCATGGCCGCCGACGCCGACCCCGCCGCCCATGACGAAGCCCTGCATGAAGGCGACGATGGGCTTGGGATATTCCGCGATGGCCGCGTTCATCCGGTATTCGTCGGCAAAGAACACCTGCCCCACATGGTGATCGCCCGCGCGGCCGGCGTGATAGACGGCGGCGATGTCGCCGCCGGCACAGAAGGCGCGCTCGCCCTCGGCGTCGATGATGACCAGCGAGACCTCGGGGTCGTCCTGCCACTCGTCCAGCGCCCTGTGCAGCGCCAGCGCCATGTCGTGCGTCAGCGCGTTCAGCGCCTGCGGGCGGGTGAAGGTGATCCGGCCCGCGCGCCGGTCCTTGCGGATGTTCAGATCTTCCACGGTCAACCCCGCTCGGCCAGAAGGGAGCGGCCGACGATCAGCCGCATGATCTCGTTCGTGCCTTCGAGGATCTGATGCACGCGCAGGTCGCGCACGATCTTCTCGATCCCGTAATCAGCGAGGTAGCCATATCCGCCATGCAGTTGCAGGCACTGGTTCGCCACGTCGAAGCTGGCGTCGGTCACGTAAAGCTTGGCCATCGCGCAGAACTTGGTGGCGTCGGGCGCCTTGTGGTCCAGCTTCCACGCCGCCTGGCGCAGGAAGATGCGGGCCGATTGCAGCGCGGTTTCCAGCTCGGCCAGCCGGAACTGCAACGCCTGGAACTGATCGAGCGTCTTTCCGAAGGCGCGGCGCTCGCCCATGTAGGCCACCGTCCTGTCCAGCGCCGCCTGCGCGCCGCCGAGCGCGCTGGCGGCGATGTTCAGCCGCCCGCCATCCAGCCCCGCCATCGCATAGGTGAAGCCGCGACCTTCCTCGCCGATCAGGTTCTCGGCCGGGATCGCGCAATCGTCGAACTGCACCTGACTGGTCGGCTGCGCGCGCCAGCCCATCTTGTCCTCCAGCGCGCCGAATGACAGCCCCGGCGAGCCGTCCTCGACCACCACGGTCGAAATCCCCTTGGGCCCGTCCTCGCCCGTGCGGACCATGCAGAGATAGGTGTCCGAATAGCTGCCGCCCGAGATGAACGCCTTGGTCCCGTTCAGCGTCCACCCCTCGTTCGTGCGCTCGGCCCGCGTCCGAAGCGCGGCGGCGTCGGACCCGCTGCCGGGTTCGGTCAGGCAGTAGGAGAACACCTTCTCCATGCTGCACAACGCGGGCAGCCAGCGGGCCTTGTCCTCGGGCTTGCCGAATCTGTCGATCATCCCGCCACACATGTTGTGGATCGACAGGAAGGCCCCCACCGCCGGATCGGCCATCGCCAGCGCCTCGAACACAAGCGTCGCATCCAGCCGCGTCAGCCCCGAGCCGCCATATTCCTCGGCTACATACAGTCCGCCGAAGCCAAGCTCGGCCACGCGGGGCCACAACGCCTTCGGGATCGTGCCCGCCGCCTCCCACTCGCGCGAATGAGGGGCGATATGCTCGGCCCCGAACTCGCGCGCCATGTCGAATATGGCCTGCTGTTCCTCGCTCAAGCCAAAATCCATGCGGCCTCCCCCTCGCATCCGCCTGCGGCCAGAGCATCCGGGTTTGCACGCCACGCGCAAGCCCCGAACGCTCCGGCCCATGATCTTCTGTCCCCAAATATCCTGCGGGGGTCAGGGGGCGCAAAGCCCCCTGTCCGGCAGCGATGTCAGTCCATCGCCTTGAAGTTGAAGGCCGACCCTTCCTTGATCCCCGAGGGCCAGCGGCTCGTCACCGTCTTGGTCCGGGTATAGAAGCGGAAGGCGTCCGGCCCGTGCTGGTTCAGGTCGCCGAAGCCCGACTTCTTCCAGCCGCCGAAGGTGAAATAGGCCAGCGGCACCGGGATCGGCACGTTGATCCCGACCATGCCGATGTTGCAGCGGCTGGCGAAGTCGCGGGCGGCGTCGCCGTCGCGGGTGAAGATCGCGGTGCCGTTGCCGTATTCGTGGTCCATCGCCAGCTTCAGCGCCTCTTCATACGAGGCGGCGCGGACGGTGGTCAGCACCGGTCCGAAGATCTCCTTGCGGTAGATGTCCATGTCGGGCGTCACGCGGTCGAACAGATGCGGGCCGACGAAGAAGCCGTCCTCATAGCCCTGCAGGCTGAAGTCGCGGCCGTCCACGACCAGCTCGGCGCCCTGCTGGATACCGGATTCGACCAGCCGCAGGATGTTCTCCTTGGCGGCGGCGGTCACGACGGGGCCGTAATCCACGTCGTCGCCGGCGGTCCAGGGGCCGACCTTCAGCTTCTCGATCCGCGGCACCAGCTTCTCGATCAGCCGGTCGGCGGTTTCCTCGCCGACGGGAACGGCGACGGACAGGGCCATGCAGCGCTCGCCCGCCGCACCGTAAGCCGCGCCCACCAGCGCATCCGCGGCCTGGTCCATGTCGGCGTCGGGCATGATGATCGCGTGGTTCTTGGCGCCGCCGAAGCACTGGGCGCGCTTGCCGGTCGCGGCGGCACGCTCATAGATATACTGCGCGATCGGGGTCGAGCCGACGAAGCCGACCGCCTGAATGATCTCGCTGTCGAGGATCGCGTCCACCGCTTCCTTGTCGCCATGGACGACCTGCAGCACGCCATCGGGCAGCCCGGCTTCCTTGAACAGCGCCGCGATCATGTTGGGCACGGTCGGGTCACGCTCGGACGGCTTCAGGATCACCGCGTTGCCCGAGGCGAGCGCAGGGCCCAGCTTCCACAGCGGGATCATGGCCGGGAAGTTGAACGGCGTGATCGCGGCGACGACGCCCAGCGGCTGGCGCATCGAATACATGTCGATGCCGGGGCCGGCGCCGTCGATGAACTCGCCCTTCAATTGGTGAGGGGCGCCGATCGAGAACTCGATCACCTCCAGCCCGCGCTGGATGTCGCCCTTGGCGTCGGGGAAGGTCTTGCCGTGCTCGGACGACAGCATCTCGGCCATCTTGTCCATGTCGCGGTTCAGCAGGTCCACCATCCGCATCATCACGCGGGCGCGGCGCTGGGGGTTGGTCGCGCCCCATTTCACCTGCGCCTCGGCTGCGCGGGCGATGGCTTCGTCCATCTCGGCCTTGCTGGCGAGATCGAGCTTGGCCTGCACCTCGCCGGTGGCGGGGTTGAAGACATCGGCGGTGCGGCCCGACTTGCCGGGCTGTTCCTTGCCGTCGATCCAGTGGTGAATGGCGCGCATGGTGTTCCCTTCCTGATTTCAGCTTCGGCAGGAAACTGCCTTGCGGATATGCGCGGGTAAAGCGACGATCCGGCAAAAGCGTTTTGCATCGTTGCAAAGGCGGGTGGATGGACTGGGATGATCTGCGCGTGTTCCTCGCCGTGGCGCGGACGGAAAGCCTGTCCGGGGCCGGCCTCCGGCTGGGGATGAACGCCTCGACCGTGGGGCGGCGAATCGCGCGGCTGGAAACCTCGCTCGGCCGGGTGCTGTTCGCCAAGACGCCGCAGGGCTATGCGCTGACGCCCGAAGGTCAGCGGCTGGTTTCCCCGGCCGAGGCCGCCGAGCGCGCCGCGACCGAGGCGGGTGAGGCGCTCGCCGCGCCCGGCGCGCTGACCGGCCAGCTTCGGATCGGGGCGCCGGACGGCTGCGCGAACTACCTGCTGCCGCAGATCGCCGCGCAGCTCTGCGAGGCGCATCCGGGCTTGGAGGTGCAGATCGTCGCCCTGCCGCGCGTCTTCAACCTGACCCGGCGCGAGGCGGACATGGCCATCGCCGTCAGCCGCCCGGAAACGGGCCGCGCGGTGGTGCAGAAGATCACCGATTACCGCCTGCATCTTGCCGCGCACCGCGATTATCTCGCCCGTCATCCGCCGATCCGCAGCCGCGCCGACCTGCGCGGGCACCGGATGATCGGCTATATCAACGACATGATCTTCGACCGCGAACTGGACTATCTTGCCGAGACCGGAGCGGATGCGGCGATGCTGACCTCGAACTCGGTCAGCGTGCAGATGCAGGCGATCCGGGCCGGGGGCGGGGCGGGCGTCGTCCACGACTTCGCCATTCCGTTCGCGCCGGGCGTCGTGCGGTTGCTCGCGGACGAGGTGTCGCTGACCCGCGCCTTCTGGCTGATCCGGCACGAGGATGACCGCCGCTCCGACCGCCTCACCCGTCTGACGGAGGAGGTGGGGGCGGCCCTGCGCAGAGAGGTCGCGCGACTTGAGACGTTGGCCGCCCGACAGGACACCACCGATTACGAGACGGGCACTTGACGAAACAAAAGTTCGCGTCAAGCTGTGGTTGTGCAACAGTTGAAAAAATGGACCAGCCATGATCGTCAAACAGATCCTCGCGATGAAATCCGGCCCGTCCCAGATCGTCACCGTGAAACCGGACGATCCGGTCTCGCGCGCGGTCGAACTGCTCGCCAGCAAGCGGATCGGGGCGGTGGTCGTGTCGGCGAACGGCGACACGCCTGACGGCATCCTGTCGGAACGCGACATCGTGCGCGAGATGGCGCAGGGCGGCGACGTGATGGCGCGGAAGGTGGGCGAGCTGATGACCCGCAAGGTCAACACCTGCCTCTGCGGCGACGACGCCTTCACGGTGCTGGAGCGGATGACCCAGGGCCGCTTCCGGCACATGCCCGTGGTGGACGACGACGGGAAGATGCTGGGGGTGATCTCCATCGGGGATACGGTCTTCGCGCGGCTGAAGGAACTCGCGTTGGAAAAAGAGGCGCTGACCGGGATGATCATGGGCGTCTGACGGATTGCCGCGGCGCGGCATGACGCTTGCACGGCGCGCGGGATTGTGATGCCACTTCGACCAACACCTCAACAGGGGACAGTCATGCGCATCGGCCTTTATCCCGGCACCTTCGATCCGATCACGCTCGGCCACACGGACATCATCGAGCGGGCGCTGGACCTCGTTGACAGGCTGGTGATCGGCGTCGCCATCAACCGTGACAAGGGGCCGCTCTTCTCGCTGGAGGAGCGGGTGGCGATGGTGCAGGCCGAATGCGATGCGATCACCGCGAAATGCGGCGGAGAGATCCTCGTTCATCCGTTCGAGAACCTGCTGATCGACTGCGCCCGCGATGTCGGCGCGCAGATCATCGTGCGCGGCCTGCGGGCGGTGGCCGATTTCGAATACGAGTTCCAGATGGTCGGCATGAACCGGGCGCTCGATTCCTCGGTCGAGACCGTGTTCCTGATGGCCGACGCCCGCCGTCAGGCGATCGCGTCCAAGCTGGTGAAGGAAATCGCCCGCCTCGGCGGCGACATCAGCAAGTTCGTCACCCCGCCGGTGAAGGGCGCGCTGCAGACGAAATACGGCATCACCGCCCCCGCCGCGAGGGATGCGTGATGACCGCCGGGCTCCGCGAGCCCCTGCCCATTCCCGATCCGACCCGCCCGCCGATGCCGAACCCCCAGCCGGACCCGAATCCCGGTCCCCGGCCGGTCCCGCAGCCCGGCGGCCGCGTCGCCCGCGCGGCGGCGGCGGATGCGCCGCACGAGATCCCAGATCCCGCCATCGTCGGCTTCGACGCAATCCCGGCGGCGCTGGCGGCGGGCTGGCGCGATTTCCGCTGCGCCCCGGCCTTCGGGCTGTTCTTTTCCGCCTTCTACGTCGCCGGCGGGATGGTGCTGGCGGCGTTCGCCCGCGCGTCGGGGCAGGACTGGTGGCTGATTCCCTTCATCCTCGGCTTCCCGCTGATCGCCCCGTTCGCCGCCGTCGGCCTTTACGAGATCAGCCACCGGATCGAGAACGGCCAGCGTAACGCGTGGCGCGAGGTGCTGGGCGTCGTCTTCGCCCAGAAGGACCGGCAGGTTCCGTCCATGGCGATGGCGATCCTGCTGATGTTCATGTTCTGGGTGTTCGTCGCCCACACGATCTTCGCGCTGTTCATGGGGGCGGGGGCGCTGACCAACATCACCACGTCCGCCGAGATGCTGGTGCAGCCGCGCGGGCTGTCCATGCTGGTCATCGGCACGCTGATCGGCGCGGGATTCGCGGCGGTGCTGTTCGCGATGACGGTGGCGGGCCTGCCGCTGATCCTCGACCGCGAGGTGGACTTCATCACCGCCATCATCGCCAGCTTTCAGGCGGTGGCGGCAAACAAGGCGGTGATGCTGGGCTGGGGGCTGGTGATCGTCGCGATCCTGGGGCTGTCGATCCTGCCCTGGTTCCTCGGGCTGTTCATCGGCCTGCCGGTGCTGGGCCACGCGAGTTGGCATATGTATCGCCAGCTTGTCCCTGACTGGGACTGAACGGGTTCGGACTGAAAACGCAAAAGGGCGCCCGTGAGGCGCCCTTGTCGTTTCAGCCGGAGCGGCTTCAGACGTTCGCGTCGGCCTTTTCGGCGGCATAGGACGGCGCGGCGAGTTTCGGCGTCTGGCCATTGCCGAGCGGGTCTTCCTGCCGCTGGACCGAACCTTCGAAATGCGCGCCCGATTCGATGGCGATGGTCTTGTGAACGATGTCGCCTTCGACCCGCGCGGTGGCCGACAGGCGCACCTTGAGCCCGCGCACGCGGCCCACGACGCGGCCGTTGACGATCACCTCCTCGGCCACGATCTCGCCCCGGATGGTGGCGCTTTCGCCCACGGTCAGCTGATGGGCGCGGATGTCGCCTTCGACGGTCCCTTCGATCTGGGCGTCGCCTTCGGTGCGGATGTCGCCCTTGACGGTCAGGTCGGCCGACAGGACCGAAGGTCCGTTGCGGCGCGGCTGGTGGGCGGGCAGGTCGTAGGATGTATCCATCGGGCGGCTGCTTTCCGTATCATAGTTGGTGGTAGGCTGGCTACGAGGGCCAGGCTCGGTCACGCGGGTCTTAGAAAACATTCTCTGCAGCCTTGATGAAACTCATGGGGTTCACGGCCTTTCCGTCCACACGCACCTCGTAGTGCAGATGCGGCCCGGTCGAGCGGCCTGTGTTGCCCATATCACCGATGCGACTATTGCGCATCACCTTTTGCCCGACCTTCACCCGAATCTTGGACAGATGGGCATAGCGCGTTTCGGTCCCCAACTCGTGCTGGACCTTGATGAGATAGCCATAGCCGCTCTGCCAGCCGGCGAAGGTCACGGTGCCGTCGCCCGTCGCGTAGATCGGCGTGCCGACCGGCCCGGCGAGATCGACGCCCGCATGCATCCGGCCCCAGCGCGGACCGTAGCCCGAGGTATAGCGGAAGGCGTTCTTGACCGGCATCGCCAGCGGCAGCTTGCTGACGGCGATGCGGTAGCGGTTCACCTTGTCCAGCGAGACGACGATCTCCTGCGCCCGCGCTTCCGATTCGGAAATGGCGGCGTTGCCGCGGGTCGAATAGCCCATCGGCGTCAGCGGTCCGCCCTGGCCGGAATAGCCGTCCCGAACGGTCGCGAGCAGCTTGTCGCTGTCCACCCCGACCTTGCCCAGCATCTCGTCCAGCGGCTTGACCGACAACTCCACCGCGTCTTCCAGCTGGGCGAAGATCTCGTCGTTGCGGGCGACCATCTGGTCGCGCTCGATGGTGGCGGCCATGGCCACGCGCTCGGCCTCGGCGGCCTTGCTTTCCGCCTCGGCGCTGCGGTCGGCGGCGGATTTCAACTCGTCCGCGAGGATATCCAGCGCGACCTTGAACTCCTCGGACCGTTCGGCCTCCGCCGGGGCATCGGTTTCGTCGGCGGCGATCCGGGCGGTCTCACGGTCGGTCAGCGCATCGTGCAGCGAAGCCTGCACCACACCAAGCCCGGCCTCCAGTTCGCGCCGCTTTTCCTCGGACGCGAGCAGTTGCGACTGCATCTGCGACATCTGATCCACGGCGAGCGCAAAGCGTTCCTGCGCCGCCTTGGCTTCGATCGCGCGCGCGTCGCGTTCGGCGGAGAGGGCGTTCAGCTGCTCCTCGAACGCCGCCTGGGTGCGGCCGGGCTGTTCGGCGGGGGAGCCGGCGGTAACGGCATCGGTGACGAGGATCGAGCCGGCGATGATCGACCAGGCCAGAATCAGCGCGGTTCCCCCCAGGGCGGCCGCCTGCGTCGTCGGGCGAAGCCGGATGAACTGCGACGTCTTGTCGTTGGCCAGAAGCACCCGCCGTTCGGGCAACACGCGTTCGAGGGCGGAGTTCAAGCGGTTCGCAAGGCGTAGCGGCACGTTTCCAACCTTCCACAAGGGCGAGGGCGGGCGGGCCTGGGCAACGGCCGCATCCGGGATGGACCCGAATGACGGCAACTGTAACTTTAAAGCAACTAAGTTTTGGTAAACGCGCTTAAGTTGCGCGAGATATCGCCTGAGGCGGCGAATTCTCGCCGATTGCAGGGAACTTTTCTGCAGCTGCGCTGTTGCGCCCGCTTGACTCGCGCCGGTGGGGCAGAGCCCGAACCGGCGCGGTCCCTTGTATTAGTCAGACGTGGATCGCCCCGTCGCCGCAGGCGAGCGCCGCCTCGCGCACCGCCTCGCTGACGGTGGGGTGAGCGTGGCAGGTCAGCGCCACGTCCTGCGCGGCGGCCCCGAACTCCATCGCGACGCAGATCTCGTGGATCATCTCGCCCGCGCCGGGGCCGATGATGTGGCAGCCGAGGATGCGGTCGGTTTCCGCGTCGGCGATCAGCTTCACGAAGCCTTCGGCCTGCAGCATCGCCTTGGCGCGCGCATTGCCCATCAGGGGGAACTTGCCGACCTTGATCTTGCGCCCCGAGGCTTTCGCCGCCGCCTCGGTCAGGCCGACATTGGCGACCTCGGGGGTGGTGTAGATCACGCCGGGGATCACGTCGTAATTCACGTGGCCGTGCTTGCCGGCGATGATCTCGGCCACTGCCATGCCCTCGTCCTCGGCCTTGTGGGCCAGCATCGGGCCGGGCACCGCGTCGCCGATGGCGTAGATGCCGGGGGCGGAGGTGGCGAAATGGTCGTCGATGGCGATCTGGCCGCGCTCGGTCAGCTTCACGCCCGCCGCGTCCAGCCCCAACCCGTCATGGTAGGGACGGCGGCCGGTGGCGACCAGCACCACCTCTGCCTCGATCCGCTGCTCGTCGCCCTTCTTGGGGGTATAGACGACCGTGGCCTTGCCGTCCGCCGTCTCGACCGAGGAGACCGCCGCGCCGAGCACGAACTTGAAGCCCTGCTTGGTCAGGATGCGCTGGAACTGCTTCTGCACCTCGCCGTCCATGCCGGGGGTGATCGCGTCCAGATATTCGACCACCGTGACCTTGGTGCCGAGCCGATTATAGACCGAGCCGAGCTCCAGCCCGATCACGCCGGCGCCGATCACGACCATCGTTTCGGGGATCTTTCCCAGCGCCAGCGCGCCGGTGGAATCGACCACGACGCCGGCGTCGTTATCGACCTCGACACCCTTCAGCGCCGACGGGACGGAGCCCGAGGCGATGACGATATTCTTCGTCTCGTGAGTCTGGTCGCCGACCTTGACCTTGCCGGGGCCGGCGATCTCGGCCCAGCCCTTGATCCAGTCGATCTTGTTCTTCTTGAACAGGAACTCGATGCCCTTGGTATTCGTGCCGACAGTCTCGTCCTTGTAGGCCCGCATCCGGTCCCAGTCGATGTCCGCATGGGCGTTCATCAGGCCGAGCGTGGCGAAGTTCTCGTGCATCTCATGCGCCATGTGGGACGCGTGCAGCAGGGCCTTGGACGGGATGCAGCCGACATTCAGGCAGGTGCCGCCCAGTGCCTCGCGCCCCTCGACGCAGGCGACTTTCAGCCCCAGCTGCGCGGCGCGGATGGCGCAGACATAGCCGCCGGGCCCGGCGCCGATCACGATCACATCATACATCACATGGTCCTTTGTTCTGGACGCAGGACCGGGGGCTTCGCGCCCCCGGACCCCCGCGGGATATTTGCAGACAGAAGATGGTCACAGGATTGCCGCGGGGATCATGGCCATCGTCGCGGCGAAGCCAACTGCGAAGATCAGCGACCGCCAGGGCGACCAGCCGAGCGCATAGGCCGGGACATAGAGGGTGCGGGCGGCGAGGTAGATCCAGGCGCAGGCGGCGGTGAAGGCGCCGTTCGACTGCGTGAACTCGACCAGCACCACGGCGATGGTGAAGAAGGCCAGCGCCTCGAAGTGGTTGTTCACGGCGCGACGCAGGCGGCTGGTCCGGGGCGAGAATTGCGGCTCGAAGTCGCGGGGGCCGGCGTTCCATTTCGCCAGCCCGTCGCGGTTCATCGACCATCCGGCCAGCGCGATCTGGACCGCCTGGAGGAATGCCGCCAGCGCAAGCGCCAGCAGCTCGGTCGATGGGGGAGTGCTCATGCCGTTTCGACCCAGTGGAACTCGGCCCTGGTGACGCCCGCTTGGCGGGCGAACAGCTCTTCCGCGCCGCCGACATATTCACGGGCGCGGGCTGGGTTCGCCACCTGATAGAGCACCCAGGCCGTGTTCTGCCCTTCGTGCCAGATCTGAAGCACCGTCAGCGAGGCATTGCCGCGATCCTCGGCGTCCGCGTCGAAGGCGGCCTTGAAGCGGGCGTGGTCGGGGAAGTCGTAGCGGGCGAGAAGCTGGTGGGTCATCTGTCCGGTCCTTTCGTGAAGCGGGCGTTTCCCGAAGGAAACGCCCGGTCCGGGTCAGAGGTCCATCAGCAGCCGGCGCGGGTCTTCCAGCGCTTCCTTGACGCGGACGAGGAAGGTCACCGCCCCTTTGCCGTCCACGATCCGGTGGTCGTAGCTCAGCGCCAGATACATCATCGGACGGATCACGATCTGGCCGCCGACCACGACCGGGCGGTCCTGGATCTTGTGCATGCCCAGAATGCCCGACTGCGGCGGGTTCAGGATCGGCGACGACATCAGCGAACCATAAACGCCGCCATTCGAGATGGTGAACGTGCCGCCCTGCATGTCGGCCATGGTCAGCTTGCCGTCGCGGGCGCGGGCGCCGAGTTCGCCGATTTCCTTCTCGATATCGGCGAAGGACTTCTGATCCGCGTCGCGCAGGACCGGCACGACCAGCCCCTGCGGGGTGCCGACTGCCACGCCCATATGGACGAAGTTCTTGTAGACCACGTCGCCGCCGTCGATCTCGGCGTTGACCTCGGGGACTTCCTTCAGCGCGTGCGAGCAGGCTTTCACGAAGAAGGACATGAAGCCCAGCTTGACCTTGTGCTTCTTTTCGAAGGCGTCCTTGTAATCCTTGCGGATGTCCATGACGCCCGACATGTCAACCTCGTTATAGGTCGTCAGGATCGCGGCGGTGTTCTGCGCGTCCTTGAGGCGGCGGGCGATGGTGGCGCGCAGGCGGGTCATCTTCACCCGTTCCTCGCGGCGCGCATCCTCGGCGCTGGACGGGGCGCGCGGCGTCTGCGCCGGGGCAGGGGCCGTCGATTGCTGTGCGGGGCGCGGCTGCGAGGCGGCGCGGGCGACGTCTTCCTTCATCACGCGGCCGTCCTTGCCGGAACCCTGAACCTGATCGCGCGACAGGCCCTGTTCGGCCATCGCCTTTTTCGCCGACGGCGCATCCTCGACATCGCCGCGCGGGGTCGTCTGCTCGGGGCCCGCGCCGGGCGAGCCGACCGCGCCTGCGGTCACGCCATCCTCGCCGCCGGAGGCGCTGCCGACCGGGTTGGCCGGCACGCCACCCGCAGCGCCTTCGGTGATGATCGCGAGCTTCGCCTTGGCGTCCACGGTCGCGCCTTCCTCGGCGAGGATCTGCGCCAGCACGCCCGAAGCCGGGGCGGGAACCTCGACCGACACCTTGTCGGTTTCCAGCTCGCACAGCATCTCGTCCTGCTGGACGCTGTCGCCGGCCTTCTTGAACCACGTCGCCACGGTCGCCTCGGTCACGCTTTCGCCGAGCGAGGGAACCATGACATCGACCGACTTGCCCGAGGCGGCCTGCGGCTGGCTGGTCTGAGCCTGCGGGGCAGCGGCGGCCGCCGCCGGGGCAGTCGCTGCCGCGCCTTCCGTGATCTGCGCGAGCAGCCCGTTCGGGCCGACCGTCTCGCCCTCGGCGGCGACGATCTCGGCCAGAACGCCGGCGACCGGTGAGGGGACCTCGACCGTCACCTTGTCAGTTTCCAACTCGCACAGCATCTCGTCCACCGCGACGGCGTCGCCGGGCTTCTTGAACCACGTCGCGATAGTGGCTTCGGTGACGCTTTCGCCCAGTGCGGGCACGCGGACTTCGGTGGTCATGCTTGCTTCTCCAGTCCCAGCGCGGCGTTCACCAGCGCCTCTTGTTCAGCCTTGTGGCGGGATGCGAGGCCGGTCGCGACCGACGCCGCGGCGTGGCGGCCGACATAGGCCGCGCGCTTGGCGCGCGCGCCGATCCGGTCCAGCACCCATTCGAGGTTCGGTTCGACGAAGCTCCAGGCACCCTGATTCTTGGGCTCTTCCTGACACCAGATCACCTCGGCATCCTTGAACCGCTCCAGCTCCTTCATCATCGAGTGGCTCGGGAATGGGTAGAACTGTTCCAGCCGCAGCAGATAGACGTCCTCGAGCCCCGCTTCGTTCCGTGCCGCGAGCAGATCGTAATAGACCTTGCCCGAACAGATCACGACGCGGCGGATCTTGTCGTCCGGGGTCAGCTGGAAATCGACCTTGCCGCGCTCTGCGTCGTCGCAGAGGACGCGGTGGAACGTCGAGCCGTTCGTGAACTCGTCCGCCGAGCTGACCGCCTGCGGATGGCGCAGCAGCGATTTCGGGGTCATCAGCACCAGCGGCTTGCGGAAGCCGCGGTGAAGCTGGCGGCGCAGGATGTGGAAGTAGTTCGCCGGGGTCGTGCAGTTGGCCACGATCCAGTTGTCCTCGGCCGACATCTGCAGCCAGCGTTCCAGCCGCGCGGACGAGTGTTCGGGCCCCTGACCCTCGAACCCGTGCGGCATCAGCATGACGAGGCCCGACATCCGCAGCCATTTCTTTTCGCCCGACGAGATGAACTGGTCGAACATGATCTGCGCGCCGTTGGCGAAGTCGCCGAACTGGGCTTCCCACAGGGTCAGGGCGTTCGGCTCGGCCATGGAATAGCCGTATTCAAAGCCCAGCACCGCATATTCCGAGAGCATCGAGTCGATGACCTCGTAACGGGCCTGCCCGCTGCGGATGTTGTTCAGCGGGTAATGGCGGTCCTCGGTCGTCTGATCGACGAAGGCGGAATGCCGCTGGCTGAACGTGCCGCGCGCCGAATCCTGCCCCGACAGGCGCACCGGGTGCCCCTCGACCAGCAGCGAGCCGAAGGCCAGCGCCTCGCCCGTCGCCCAGTCGAAGCCCTGCCCGGATTCGAACATGCCCTTCTTGGCTTCCAGCAGACGCGCCACGGTCCTGTGCATGTCGAAGCCGTCCGGCGCGCGGGTCAGCGCGGCGCCGATCTCGGCCATCGTCTGTTCCGAGATGCCGGTTTCGCCGGGATGGTATTCCTGCCCCTCGGGGCCGAGGCCCGACCATTTGCCGTCCAGCCAGTCGGCCTTGTTCGGCTTGAAGTTCTTGCCGGCCTCGAACTCGGTGTTCAGATGGGCCTGGAAGGCGGCCTTCATGTCCTCGATCTCGCCCTCGGGGATCAGCCCGTCCTTGACCAGCCGCTCGGTGTAAAGCTGCAACGTGGTCTTGTGGGCCTTGATCTCCTTGTACATCGCCGGGTTGGTGAACATCGGCTCGTCGCCTTCGTTGTGACCGAAGCGGCGATAGCAGATGATGTCGATGACCACGTCCTTGTGGAACTTCTGCCGGAACTCGGTCGCGACCTTGGCGGCGTGGACCACGGCTTCCGGGTCGTCGCCGTTGACGTGGAAGATCGGCGCCTCGACCATCAGGGCGATGTCCGTGGGGTAGGGGCTCGTCCGCGAGAAATGCGGCGCGGTGGTGAAACCGATCTGGTTGTTCACGACGACATGGATCGTGCCGCCGGTGCGATGGCCGCGGATGCCCGAAAGCTGCAGGCATTCCGCCACTACGCCCTGACCGGCGAAGGCGGCGTCGCCGTGCAGCAGCACGGGAATGACGCTGCTGCGCTGCACGGTGTCGTTCAGCTGGTCCTGCTTGGCGCGCGCCTTGCCCAGCACGACGGGGTTCACCGCCTCGAGGTGCGAGGGGTTGGCGGTCAGCGACAGGTGGACGGTGTTGCCGTCGAAATCGCGGTCGGACGAGGCGCCGAGATGGTATTTCACGTCCCCCGAGCCGTCCACGTCCTCGGGCTTGTAGCTGCCGCCCTGGAATTCGTGGAAGATCGCGCGGAACGGCTTGCCCATGACGTTGGCCAGCACCGACAGCCGGCCCCGGTGGGGCATCCCGATGGCGACTTCCTTCGCCCCCAGCGCGCCGCCGCGCTTGATGATCTGTTCCATCGCCGGGATCAGCGCCTCGCCGCCGTCGAGGCCGAAGCGCTTGGTCCCCATGTATTTGACGTGCAGGAACTTCTCGAAGCCCTCGGCCTCGACCAGCTTGTTCAGGATGGCGCGGCGGCCTTCCTGGGTGAAGGCGATCTCCTTGCCGTAACCCTCGATCCGCTCCTTCAGCCAGGCCGCCTGCTCGGGGTCCGAGATGTGCATGAACTGCAGCGCGAAGGTGCCGCAATAGGTGCGGCGCATCAGTTCCGTGATCTGGCGGATCGAGGCGACCTGAAGCCCCAGCACGTTGTCGATGAAGACCGGCCGGTCGAGGTCCGACGGGGTGAAGCCGTAGGTTGCGGGGTCAAGTTCGCCCGAGGGCGGCATCTCGCGCATCCCCAGCGGGTCGAGATCGGCGAACAGGTGCCCGCGGATACGGAAGGCGCGGATCAGCATCAGCGCGCGGATGCTGTCCAGCACGGCGCGGCGCAGCTGATCCTCGGTCGCGGCGACGCCCTTTTCCTCGGCCTTCTGGGTGATCTTCTTCATCGCGGACTTGGCGGCGGCGTCGGACGCCATCGGCCATTCGCCGGTCAGCGCGGCGGTGTTTTCATCCGCAGGCGCGGGCGGCCAGTCGGCGCGCGCCCAGCTTGCGCCCTGCGCCTGACGCACGGCCGCGCCCTGCTCGTCGCCGAGCGAGCGGAAGAATTCGTCCCAGGCCTGATCCACGGCGGCGGGATCGTTCGCCCATTGGCCGTAAAGCTGCTCGACATAGGCCGCGTTGGCCCCCTGAAGGAATGAGCTGTCGCGGAAGGCGTCGTTGGGGGATTGATCGTTCATTGCACCTGGTCCTGGCCCGGGATGAAACTTGTGGAAACGGCGCCGGGCGAAAAACGCGCGGCACCATGGATATCAGATTGTCGCCCCCGCCAGCCTAGGCGGGGGCAGCCATTCGGCCAAGTGCCTCAGCGGCCCATGGCCTTCAGCACGGCCTCGCCCAGCCCGGCGGGGCTGTCCGCGACGATGATGCCGGCGGCCTTCATCGCCTCGATCTTGCTTTCGGCATCGCCCTTGCCGCCCGACACGATCGCGCCGGCATGGCCCATGCGGCGGCCGGGGGGGGCCGTGCGCCCGGCGATGAAACCGGCGGTCGGCTTCCAGCGGCCGCGCTTCTTCTCGTCGGCGAGGAACTGCGCCGCCTCTTCCTCGGCCGAGCCGCCGATCTCGCCGATCATGATGATCGACTCGGTCTCGTCGTCGGCCAGGAACATCTCCAGCACGTCGATATGCTCCATCCCCTTGATCGGGTCGCCGCCGATGCCGACCGCCGAGGACTGGCCGAGGCCCACATCCGAGGTCTGCTTCACGGCTTCATAGGTCAGCGTGCCCGACCGGGACACGACGCCGACCGAGCCGCGGCGGAAGATGGAGCCGGGCATGATCCCGATCTTGCATTCGTCGGGCGTCATGATGCCGGGGCAGTTCGGCCCGATCAGGCGGCTGGACGAGCCTTCCAGCGCGCGCTTGACCTTCATCATGTCCAGCACCGGGATGCCTTCGGTGATGCAGACGATCAGCGGCACCTGCGCGTCGATCGCTTCCAGGATCGAGTCCGCCGCGAAAGGCGGGGGGACGTAGATGACCGAGGCGTTCGCGCCGGTTTTTTCGACGGCCTCGTGGACCGAGTTGAAGACCGGCAGGTCCAGATGCGTCGTGCCGCCCTTTCCGGGGGTCACGCCGCCGACCATCTGCGTGCCATAGGCAATCGCTTGCTCGGTGTGGAAGGTCCCCTGCGAGCCGGTGATGCCCTGGGTGATGACCTTGGTGTTCTTGTCAACGAGAATGGCCATGTGTGGCTTTCCTTGAAACTTGTGGAAGGTGGGGCAGGGCGCGGTCGCCCTGCCGTCACGATCAGCCCTTGACGGCCTTCACGATCTTCTCCGCCGCATCCGAAAGATCATCGGCGGGGATCACGTTCAGCCCGCTCTCGCGGATGATCTGTTTGCCGAGGTCCACGTTCGTGCCTTCCAGCCGCACGACCAGCGGGACTTGCAGGCCGACGTCCTTCACCGCGGCGATGATGCCCTCGGCGATGATGTCGCAGCGCATGATGCCGCCGAAGATGTTGACCAGGATGCCCTTCACGTTCGGGTCCGAGGTGATGATCTTGAACGCCTCGGTGACTTTTTCCTTGGACGCGCCGCCGCCGACGTCGAGGAAGTTCGCCGGTTCCGCGCCATACAGCTTGATGATGTCCATCGTCGCCATGGCGAGGCCCGCGCCGTTCACCATGCAGCCGATCTCGCCGTCCAGCGTGATGTAGTTCAGGTCGTGCTTGGAGGCTTCGAGTTCCTTGGGATCTTCCTCGGTCTCGTCGCGCAGGGCCATCACCTCTTTCTGGCGATACAGCGCGTTGTTGTCGAAGCTGACCTTGGCGTCCAGAACCTTGATCTGCCCCTGCTCGGTCACGATCAGCGGGTTGATCTCCAGCATCTCCATGTCGCGTTCGACGAAGACTTTATACAGCAGCTTGACCAGCGCCACGCACTGCTTGACCTGATCGCCTGACAGGCCGAGCGCGAAGGCGACCTTGCGGCCGTGGAAATCGCTGAGGCCGCTGGCCGGATCGACCGAGAAGCTGACGATCTTCTCGGGGGTGGAGGCCGCGACTTCCTCGATGTCCATGCCGCCTTCGGTGGACGCCACGAAGCTGATGCGCGAGGTCGAGCGGTCCACCAGCAGCGCGAGGTAAAGCTCGCGCGCGATGTCCGAGCCGTCCTCGATATAGATGCGGTTCACCTGCTTGCCGGCGGGGCCGGTCTGGTGGGTGACGAGGGTGCTGCCGAGCATCTGGCGCACGTTCTCGGTCACTTCCTCGATCGACTTGGCAAGGCGGACGCCGCCCTTCTCGCCGGCTTCGGCTTCCTGGAACTTGCCCTTGCCGCGGCCGCCGGCGTGGATCTGCGACTTGACCACCCACAGGGGGCCGGGCAGTTCACGGGCCTTGGCTTCGGCTTCGTCTGCGTTCAGGACGGCGCGGCCTTCGGAAACCGGCGCGCCATATTCCTTGAGCAGCGCCTTGGCCTGATATTCGTGAATGTTCATCGCGAACCCTCGCTGGAAAATCTGGCCACGGGCATCGCATATCGGCGGGCGAAAGCAAACTGTCTTGGCGGGGAAGGGCGGAGAGCGGCGCAAAAACCCGCTGACGTGATCACAGGCGGCGAGGGTGTGATCACAAGCGCCGTGCGCTTTGGTATACAGGCAATCGCCCGAGTGATTCCCTGCGCGGACACGAAAAAGGCCGCCCGTTTGCGGGGCGGCCTTCGCTTTTCGGGAATGACTTGGCGATCAGGCCAGCGAGTTGTCGATGCCCTTGCAGGCTTCCACGAGACCCTTCACCGCGTCGATGGACTTCTGCATCATCGCCTTCTCGTCGCCGTCGAGCTCGATCTCGATCACCTTCTCGATCCCGCCCGCGCCGATCACGGTCGGAACGCCGACATACATCCCGTCGAGCCCGTAGGCACCCTTCACATAGGCGGCGCAGGGCAGGACGCGCTTCTGGTCCTTCAGATAGGCTTCCGCCATCTCGATCCCGGCCGTCGCGGGGGCGTAGAAGGCCGAGCCGGTCTTCAGCAGGCCCACGATCTCGGCGCCGCCATCACGCGTGCGCTGGACGATCGCGTCCAGCTTCTCCTGCGTGGTCCAGCCCATCTTCACGAGGTCGGGCAGCGGGATGCCGGCGACGGTGGAATAGCGGGTCAGCGGCACCATCGTGTCGCCATGGCCGCCCAGCACGAAGGCGGTCACGTCGCGCATGGACACGCCGAATTCGAGGCTCAGGAAATGCCGGAAACGGGCCGAGTCCAGCACGCCCGCCATGCCCACGACCTTCTCGTGCGGCAGGCCGGAAAACTCGCGCAGCGCCCAGACCATCGCGTCCAGCGGGTTGGTGATGCAGATGACGAAGGCGTTCGGGGCGTGCGCCTTGATGCCCTCGCCCACGGCCTTCATGACCTTCAGGTTGATGCCCAGCAGGTCGTCGCGGCTCATCCCCGGCTTGCGCGGAACGCCCGCCGTCACGATGCACACGTCGGCGCCCGCGATGTCGGCGTAGTCGTTGGCGCCCTTGAAGCTGCCGTCGAAGCCTTCGGACGGGCCGGACTGCGCGATATCCAGCGCCTTGCCCTGCGGGGTGCCTTCCGAGATGTCGAACAGGACGACATCGCCCAGTTCCTTGATGGCGGCGAGATGCGCCAGCGTGCCGCCGATCTGACCGGCGCCGATCAGGGCAATCTTGGGACGAGCCATGGAAATCCTCCGTCAGGTTTGATTGCCCCGCCGATTAGTCCTTTGACCCTCGCCGCGCAAGCGCGATGCCCTCGGCCGCGCCCGCCGAACGGAAAACGGCCCGCCACGGGGGGCGGGCCGGAGCGTTGTCTGCGGTCAGTCGGTCTTATTCCTCGCCCTCGCCTTCGCCCTCGTCATCATCGCCCATCGCGGCGTCGTTGATGCCGTCCTCGGCCAGATCCGACAGGGTCTCGTCGGCGGCGGCCTCTTCCTCCAGGATCTCGTTGAGCAGGTCGGCCACGTCGTCCATGCCCAGCATCTCGGCATAGGTGCGCAGGCTGCCGTAGCGGGTGATCTCGTAATGCTCGACCGCCTGCGCGGCGAAGATGATTGCCGCGTCGCCCGCCGGGGTGCCGCCGAATTCCTTCAGCAGCGAGTCGCCTTCCTTGAGGATGCCGTCCATGGCGTCGCATTTCTCGCCGGTGGGCTTCTTGTCCATGGCCTCGAAGCATTTCTCGAGATTCTCGATCTGCCCTTCGGTTTCCTTGCGGTGCTTCTCGATCGCATCGCGCAGGTCGTCATCCTGGGCCGCCTTGGCCATTTTGGGCAGCGCCTTCAGGATCGCCTTCTCGGCGTAATACATGTCCTTCAGGCCGTGTTCGAGCAGATCTTCGAGGGTCTTGTCGGTGGTCGTCGCCATGGTCGGTCCTTCCTCGGTGCTGTGCCGGATCGGCACGGTCTGTCCACCAACCAACTGAGCCGTCGCGGGTTTCGGGCCCGCGCAAATATTCATCGGCGCGCGCGGGGCAGGCCGGGGTTGCCGCGCGGGCGGATATCGGCAAGGAGTTCGGAACAACGCCGCAGAGGATAGAAGATGAGCCTGTCACGCCCCTTCCGCTCCGTCCTTTACCTGCCCGCCGCGAATGCGCGGGCGCTGGAGAAGGCGCGCGGCCTGCCTGCCGACGCCATCATCTTCGACCTGGAGGATGCGGTCGCGCCTTCGGAAAAGATCGCCGCGCGGGCCGCGCTGCGCGAGGCATTGCAGCAGGATTACGGCCGCCGCGCCCGGATCGTGCGGATCAACGCGCTGGAAACGGAGTGGGGGCGCGAGGATGCGCGCGCCTTCGCGACCGGCGCGGATGCGGTGTTGATCCCCAAGGTGAACACGCCCGCCGATCTGGACGCGGTCGCCGCGCTGGTGCCGGAAACGCCGCTCTGGGCAATGATGGAAACGCCGCTGGGGATGCTGAACGCCGCCGCCATCGCCGCCCATCCGCGGCTGGAAGGCATGGTGATGGGCACCAACGATCTCGCCAAGGAGCTCGGCAGCCGCTTCCGTGCCGACCGGCTGGCGATGCAGGCGGGGCTGGGGCTGTGCCTGCTGGCGGCGCGGGCGCATGGGCTGGCGATCGTCGACGGCGTCTTCAACGCCTTCAAGGATGAGGACGGTCTGCGCGCCGAATGCGAGCAGGGGCGCGACATGGGTTTCGACGGCAAGACGCTGATCCATCCGGCGCAGCTTGCCATCGCGAACGAGGTCTTCGCGCCGTCGGGCGATGAGGTGACGCTCGCCCGCCGCCAGATCGAGGCGTTCGAGGAAGCGGTGGGGCAGGGCAAGGGCGTCGCCGTGGTGGACGGCAGGATCGTCGAGAACCTGCATGTCGAGACCGCCCGCCGCACGCTGGCCAAGGCCGACGCCATCGCGGCGATGGCCGGCTGAAACAGGAAAGGAACGTGACATGCTGCTGCTGATCCTCGGGGTCGCCCTCTGGTGGGGCGCGCATTTCTTCAGGCGGGCCGCGCCGGGCGCCCGCGCCGGCATGGGACAGTCGGGCAAGGGCGCTGTCGCGGCCGCGCTGATCCTGTCGGTGGTGCTGATGGTGATCGGCTACCGGGGCGCCGGGGGGCCGGTCTGGTGGGGGCCGAGCCCGATGCTCAACGGCATCAACAACCTGCTGGTGCTGATCGCCTTCTACCTGTTCGCCGCCGCCGGGGCGAAGTCGCGTGTCGGCGTCAGGATGCGGCACCCGCAGCTGACCGGCTTTGCGCTGTGGGCCTTCGCGCATCTGCTGCCGAACGGCGATCTGCCGTCCTTCGTGCTGTTCGGGGGGCTGCTGCTCTGGGCGCTGGTCGAGATGGCGGTCATCAACCGGGCCGAGCCGGGCTGGACGCCGCCGACCCGCGCGATCCCGATGCGCAAGGAATGGACCACCGCGCTTGCCGCGCTGGTCGTCTATGTCGTCGTCGGCCTGATCCACGGCTGGATCGGCCCGAACCCGTTCGGCTGAGGAGGGGAGCCCAGATGCCCGTGATCTATCGCCTGCTGACCGAGGACGACACCTCGGCCTTCTGCCACAAGATCAGCCTCGCCCTGTCGAAGGGTTGGGTGCTGCACGGCCCGCCCACCATGGCCTTCGACGCCGCCCGCGGCGTGATGCGCTGCGGACAGGCGGTCACGAAGGAGATCGGGGCCGACTACCACCCCGACATGAAGCTGGGCCAGCAATGACCAAGACCAATCCGGGCCGCTTCTTCGAGGATTACCGCGTCGGCGAGGTGATCCGCCACGCCGTCCCGCGCACGGTTTCGGGGGGCGAGCGGGCGCTTTACCACGCGCTCTATCCCGCCCGCCACGCGATCCATTCCAGCGACGAGTTCGCCCGCGCCTGCGGGCTGAAGGCCGCGCCGCTGGACGATCTGATCGCCTTCCACACGGTGTTCGGCAAGACGGTGCCCGACATCTCGCTGAACGCGGTGGCTAATCTGGGCTACGCGCAGGGGCGATGGCTGGCGCCGGTCTGGCCCGGCGACACGCTGCGCGCGGAATCAGAGGTGATCGGCCTGCGCCAGAACTCCAACGGCAAGTCCGGGACGGTCTATGTCCGCACGCGCGGGCTGAACCAGTCGGACGAGGCGGTGCTGGACTATGTGCGCTGGGTGATGGTCCGCAAACGCGACCCGGAAGCCCCCGCGCCAAAGGCCGTGGTGCCCGATCTGCCGCAGGTGGTGCCTCCCGATTCGCTGGCGATCCCGGCGGGCCTGGATTTCACCCGCTACGACTTCACCTTTGCGGGCGAGCCGCATCGCTGGGGCGACAACGCGGTGGGCGAGATCATCGACCATGTGGACGGCGTGACGGTCGAGGAGGCCGAGCACATGCTCGCCACCCGGCTGTGGCAGAACACCGCCAAGGTCCATTTCGACGCCACCTTCCGCGAGGACGGGCGGCGGCTGATCTATGGCGGCCATGTCATCAGCCTGGCGCGGGCGCTGTCCTTCAACGGGCTGGCGAACGCGCAGTTGATCGTGGGGCTGAACGGCGGCGCGCACGCCAACCCCTGCTATGCGGGCGATACGGTGCGGGCCTGGTCCGAGGTGCTGGACAAGGCCGAAACCGACGCGCCGGGCGTCGGCGCGATCCGCCTGCGGCTGGTCGCGCATACCGGGCGGGCGGGCGATCACGCGCTGCGCGGCGAGGATGGCCGCTACGCCCCGCATGTGCTGCTGGACCTCGATTACTGGGCGCTGATGCCGCTGTGACCGAGTCCCGCGCTGTGCGCCGTGCCTGTGATCACGCGAGCCCCGCTCGTGATCACAACCGGCGGGAAAATGCGGATATCCGCCTTGGCTCTGGCGCGGCGGCGTGACAGCGGGCATAACCGGCGCTAGACGACCGCAAATCCAGCCAGCCCGCCCCGCTGCACCGCAGCGCCGCCGGGCGCCAATGACAGGAGCGCCCCATGGGTGACATCCCCCGCGGCAACCGGCCGCTGTCCCCGCATCTGCAGGTCTATCGCCTTCCCATCTCGGCCGTGACCTCGATCCTGAACCGCGCCACCGGCCACGCGATGCTCGCGGGCGTGCTGCTGCTGGTCTGGTGGCTGGTCGCCGCCGTCACCAGCGAGCGGGCGTTCCTGACCGCCGACTGGGTGCTGCGCTCGTGGTTCGGCTTCATCGTGCTGGTCGGCTCGCTGTGGTCGCTGTGGTTCCACTTCCTCGCCGGCATCCGCCACTTCTTCTACGATGCGGGCCACATGCTGGAAATCGACCAGGGGCAGAAGACCAGCTGGGCGATCATCTGGGGCTCGGTGATCCTCACGGTCATCAGCCTGCTTCTGTTCTTCTTCGGCTGAGAGGGCTTCCCATGCGCTACATCACCCCGCTGAAGGCCGCCAAGGGGCTGGGGGCCGCCGGGCCCTCGACCGGCACCCTGCATCACTGGACGCTGACCGTCACCTCGGTCGGGCTCGCGATCCTGACCCCCGCCTTCCTGCTGGTCATGGGCAGCGCCATCGGCCTGCCCCGCGCGGGCGTGCTGGCCTATTTCAGCCAGCCCTATCCCGCCATCGTCACCGCGCTGTTCCTGATTGTGGGGATGTATCACTTCGTGAAGGGCACCCGGAACATGATCGACGACTATCTCGACGGGACCGAGCGCAAGGTCGCGATCATCTTTTCCGAAATCTTCGGCTGGGCCGTCATTGCCGCCGCCGGCTACGCGCTGGCCCGGATGGCGCTGACCGCCATCATTCTCTGAGAGGCCGTTCATGTCCGCATCCGCCGCATATCCGTATGAAACGCATGATTACGACGTGGTCGTCGTCGGGGCAGGGGGCGCGGGTCTGCGCGCCACGCTCGGCATGGCCGAACAGGGGTTGAAGACCGCCTGCGTCACCAAGCTGTTCCCGACCCGCTCGCACACCGTCGCGGCGCAGGGCGGCATCGCCGCATCCCTGGGCAACATGGGCCCCGACAGCTGGCAGTGGCATCTTTACGACACTGTCAAGGGCTCGGACTGGCTGGGCGATACCGACGCGATGGAATATCTCGCGCGGGAAGCCCCCAAGGCCGTCTACGAGCTGGAACATTACGGCGTGCCGTTCTCGCGCACCGAATCCGGCCGCATCTACCAGCGCCCCTTCGGCGGCCACACGACCGAATACGGCGAGGGCCCGCCCGTGCAGCGCACCTGCGCCGCTGCCGACCGCACCGGCCACGCGATCCTGCACACGCTGTATGGGCAGAGCCTGAAGG
Organism: Paracoccus sp. Z118; assembly: GCF_019061185.1. Classification (GTDB taxonomy): domain Bacteria; phylum Pseudomonadota; class Alphaproteobacteria; order Rhodobacterales; family Rhodobacteraceae; genus Paracoccus. The sequence goes on along the minus strand of NZ_JAHQZU010000002.1, from coordinate 126,719 downwards.
AAAAGGCCGAGTTCTTCATCGAATACTTCGCCATCGACCTCATCATCACGGATGGCGTCTGCACCGGCGTCGTCTGCTGGAAGCTGGATGACGGCACGATCCACGTCTTCAACGCCAAGATGGTGGTGCTGGCGACCGGCGGTTACGGCCGCGCCTATTTCAGCGCGACCTCGGCTCATAGCTGCACCGGCGACGGCGGCGGCATGGTGGCCCGCGCCGGGCTGCCGCTGCAGGACATGGAGTTCGTGCAGTTCCACCCGACCGGCATCTACGGCTCGGGCTGCCTCATCACCGAAGGGGCGCGCGGCGAGGGCGGCTATCTGACCAACTCGGAAGGCGAGCGGTTCATGGAGCGCTACGCCCCGACCTACAAGGACCTGGCCTCGCGCGACGTGGTGTCGCGCTGCATGACGCTGGAAATCCGCGCCGGCCGCGGGGTGGGACCGGACAAGGACCACATCTTCCTGCATCTGTCGCATCTGCCGCCGGAAACGCTGCATGAGCGCCTGCCGGGCATCAGCGAAAGCGCCCGCATCTTCGCCGGCGTGGACCTGACGCGCGAGCCGATCCCGGTGCTGCCGACCGTCCACTACAACATGGGCGGGGTGCCGACGAACTACTGGGGCGAGGTGCTGGCGCCGACGCCGGACAATCCCGACGCCGTGTTCCCCGGCCTGATGGCGGTGGGCGAGGCGGGCTGCGCCTCGGTCCACGGGGCCAACCGGCTCGGCTCGAACAGCCTGATCGATCTGGTGGTGTTCGGCCGCGCCGCCGCGATCCGCGCGGGCGAGGTCATCGACCGCGACGCTTCCATCCCCGGCACCAACAAGGCCGAGGTGGACCGCGCCCTGTCCCGCTTCGACATGCTGCGCCATGCCAATGGCGGCACCCCGACCGCGAAGCTGCGGCTGGAGATGCAGCGCACCATGCAGGCCGACGCCGCCGTGTTCCGCACCGACAAGACGCTGGCGGAAGGGGTCGAGAACATGAGCCGGATCGCCGCGCAGATGGCGGACCTTAAGGTCACCGACCGCAGCCTGATCTGGAACAGCGACCTGATGGAAACGCTGGAGCTGACGAACCTGATGCCGAACGCGCTGGCGACCATCATCGCCGCCGAGGCGCGCAAGGAATCGCGCGGCGCTCACGCTCATGAGGACTATCCTGAGCGGGACGACGCCAACTGGCGCAAGCACTCCCTTGCGTGGGTGGAAGGGAATGATGTCAAACTCGCGTATCGCCCTGTTCATCTGGAGCCGCTGACAACGGCCGAGGAAGGCGGGATCGACCCCAAGAAGATTGCTCCGAAAGCGAGGGTTTACTGATGCGCCTGTCCTTCCCCGTCATTGCCGCCGCCGCGCTTGCGCTGTCGGGCTGCGTCGCCGCCGTTCCCGTCGGCACCGTGCCGGCGCCGGTCGTCGTGACCCCGGCCCCGTCCGGCGTCAGCGGCGCCACCCGCGCCGCCGCGAGCCAGGTCGTCAACGTCGAGATGGCCCGCCGCCTGCCGGGCCGCAACGTCGCGCCCTATACGGCCTGCGTCCTCGACAACGCGACCCAGGCGGAAATCGCCGATCTCGCGACCCTCTCGGGTCAGGCCGGGGCCGCCGACGCGGTGGCCGGGATCGTGCGCCGGTCGGGCACGACCGCCTGCATCTCGCGCGTGTCGGTCGCCTGATGATGCGCGGGCGCGCCATCCTTGCAGCGGCGGCCCTGTCGCTGGCGGGGCTGGCCGCCTGCGGCCCGCAGACGGTCGCGCAGGCCGAACGCAGTTGCATGGACGACGCGCGGCTCGCCATCCACCCCCGCACCGAAGTCGCGCTGGGGATCGGCAGCGGCGGCCGCAGCGCCGTCGGCATCTCGACCTCGCTGTCCTCGGATTACCTGACGGGGCGCGATCCCGCCGACGTGTTCGACCGCTGCGTCCTGCGGCGGTCGGGCGAACTTCCCACCCGCCCGCTGGCCGCCCAGCCGGGATGGAGGGGTTAGACGATTTCCGCCGGGGCATTCGCGCCGGTTCGACCCACGTGATGTCGGCCAACTGAGTGGCCCCGCAGACCGAAGGACAAGATCATGGTCCAGTTCAACCTTCCCAAGAACAGCCGCGTCACGGTGGGCAAGACCTGGCCCAAGCCCGAGGGCGCGACCCGGCTCAAGCGGTTCAATATCTACCGCTACGACCCGGAGACGGGGGCAAATCCGCGGATCGACACCTACTGGCTCGACCTCGACAAATGCGGGCCGATGGTGCTGGACGCGCTCATCAAGATCAAGAACGAGATCGACCCGACGCTGACCTTCCGCCGGTCCTGCCGCGAGGGGATCTGCGGCTCCTGCGCCATGACCATCGACGGCGGCAACCATCTCGCCTGCACCTGGGGCATCGACGAGGTGAAGGGCGACCTGAACATCTATCCGCTGCCGCACATGCCGGTGGTCAAGGACCTGATCCCGGACCTGACGCATTTCTACGCCCAGCATGCCAGCGTGAACCCCTATCTGATGACCGAAACGCCCGCCCCGACGAAGGAATGGCGGCAGTCGATCGAGGACCGCAAGAAGCTGGACGGGCTCTATGAGTGCATCATGTGCGCCTGCTGCTCGACGGCCTGCCCGTCCTACTGGTGGAACGGCGACCGCTATCTCGGCCCGGCGGCCCTGCTGCACGCCTATCGCTGGATCATCGATTCCCGCGACGAGGCGACGGGAGAGCGGCTGGACGCGCTGGAAGATCCGTTCAAGCTGTATCGCTGCCACACGATCATGAACTGCACCAACACCTGCCCCAAGGGTCTGAACCCGGCCAAGGCGATCGGGGCGATCAAGCACATGATGGTGGATCGGGCGGTCTGACCTGCCCTGCCTCAAACCGCGCAAGGCCGCCCGTTTGGGCGGCCTTTTGCTTGCGCGGGCGGGCTTTGTGGCGGGAACGTGACGTCATGCCACTGGCTTTTGCTGCAACGCAGCACGATATGGGGCGTTGGGAGGAGAAGGTAAGCAACAGAGAAGATCAATGTCCCATACCCCCGTTCCGTTCACTAAACGTCCCGCCGCCAACGCGCCGACCGCGCAGCAACGCGCGCTCGCCGTGCTGGACCAGATGTTCGCCTATTACGACTACGAAGCGCCGGTCGTCGCCGAGGATTACAGCCGCGCGGCCTGAGCCGCGTCAGCCATCGTCCTCGCGCATCTGCTCCTGCAGGTAGCGCTCGAAATCATCCAGGTCGATCGGGTCGAGTTGCCCGAACGACCTCATCCAGACCGAGGCGCCCCGCATCCCGTCGGGGTCCAGCATGCACCAGGTGATCCGGCCGCGGCGTTCCTGCCGGATCAGCCCGGCCGCCGCCAGCGTGGCCAGGTGCTTCGAGATCGCCGCAAGGCTGATGCCGAACGGCTCGGCCACGTCGGTCACGGCCATGTCGTCCTCCAGCAGCATCGACAGGATCGCCCGCCGCGTCGGATCGGCGAGGGCGGAGAAAACCGCATCCAGATCAACAGGCAGGGCAGGGCGGTCGGACAGCGGCTCTTCTTTCATGTTCAACTGAACGGTTGAATGATGGCGCGCGCGCCGCGTGGCCGCAAGGCCGGCCGGCCCATCCGCCAGCTTAGCAATATCAAGTACTTGCGACGGTTCCCCCGCGCGGTTGACTCCCGCAGCGGCTGCCCCTATCAGCACCGCAATCGAAGCGAGGATGCCGGGCGTGGGCAAGGACAGCCAGCACGACACGGACCGCGCCGCCGACGCCGAACGCCTTCGGGCGCTGGAAGCAGGGCTGGCGCGCGCGCGTGGAGAGAAGCTGCCCATCGTGTCGGGCGGGGACAAGTATCACCAGGCCAACAACGCCTGGCGGATGGTGATCGAACTTGTGGCCGGTCTGGGGATCGGCTTCGGGATCGGTTACGGGCTGGACCGGCTTTTCGGCACGCTGCCGATCCTGCTGGTCGTCTTTACCCTTCTGGGCTTTGCGGCCGGGGTGAAGACGATGCTGCGGACGGCGGCCGAGCTGAGCGGCCCGCCCGCAAAGAAAACGCCGGACAGTCCGGCAGAGAACACGCCGGATCATCCGGCAGGCGACACGCCGGCAGGGCCGGCCAGGACGAAGGGGACGCAGCGTGGCGACTGAAGCGGAAACGGGTCTTGTCTTCCACCCGATGGACCAGTTCATCGTGACGCCGCTGTTCCGCGACATCGTGCCGGGCACCTGCAATCCCGCCGCCGGACTGACCGATGGCTGCGTGCGCTGGTATGAGCCGACCAACGTCACCCTGTGGCTGGCGATCACCGTCATCGCCATCTTCGCGCTGTTCATGCTGGGCACCCGCGGCCGGGCGCTGATCCCGTCGCGCGTCCAGTCGATCGCCGAGCTGAGCTACGGCATGATCCACAAGATCGTCGAGGATGTCGCGGGCAAGGAAGCCCTGAAATACTTCCCGTATGTCTTCACGATGTTCACCTTCGTGCTGTTCGCGAACTTTCTCGCGCTGATCCCGATGTCATTTTCCACCACCTCGCATATCGCCACCACGGCGGTGCTGGCGCTGCTGGTGTTCCTCGGCGTGACGATCCTCGGCTTCGTCAAGAACGGGGCGCGTTTCCTCGACCTGTTCTGGGTCCGCTCGGCCCCGCTGGCGGTTCGCCCGGTGCTGGCGCTGATCGAGGTGATCTCGTATTTCGTGCGCCCCGTCAGCCACTCCATCCGACTTGCCGGCAACATCATGGCGGGCCACGCGGTGCTCAAGGTGTTCGCGGCCTTCGCCGCCATCGTCTGGGTCGCGCCGGTGTCGATCCTGGGCATTGTCGCGATGTATGCGCTGGAAGTGCTGGTCTGCGCCATCCAGGCCTATGTCTTCACCATGCTGACCTGCGTCTATCTCAAGGACGCGCTGCATCCCTCGCACTGACGGTCAGTCCCCCACCACCCTCTCTTTCCATACCCTCAAGGAGCTTTACGCATGGAAACCGAAGTCGTCACCGCCGTCGCAACCGGAGACTGGGGCAAGTATCTGGGCGCGGGCATCGCCTGCCTCGGCATGGCCGGCGCCGCCCTCGGTGTGGGCAACGTGGCCGCCGCCTATCTGAACGGCTCGCTGCGCAACCCCTCGGCCGCCGCGTCGCAGACCGCCACGCTGTTCATCGGCATGGCCTTCGCGGAAGCGCTCGGCATCTTCTCGTTCCTGGTCGCGCTGCTGCTGCTGTTCGCAGCCTGATCCTGACGCCAACTCCTTGCTTTTGGGTGGGGGCGTCGCACGACCCCTCACCCGATTGCCAACCGCAGGCCAGGGACAGGACATGATCAGCCTTTTGCAGCAGACCGCCCCCGCCGCGGTCGAAACGACCACTACCGGATCGGTCACGACCTATACCGTGCCCCTGTCCGACGCCCCCGGAACTGCGACCGTCACCGCGCAGTCCGAGACCACCGTCATTTCGCCGGTCCAGCCCGACGCCATCGTCGTGCCGGCCGACCCGCCGACATTCGCGACCGACGCCATCGTCGTGCCGAACGCGACCGGCGCTGAAAACGTCCCGCCGCTGGCGCAGCCCGGCATGGGCCACGCCCCGGTGCTGGACGGCAGCGGCGTTGCCGCCGTCACTACCGCGCCCTCGGGCGAGCCGGTCATCATCCACGGCGCCCCCGGCACCGACGCCGCGCAGGACATCGCTGCGGGCGGGGCCGACGCGGCCGCCGCGGTCGGGATGCCGCAGCTCGACGCCTCGACCTTCGGCAACCAGATCTTCTGGCTGCTGATCGCGCTCGCCGTCATCTACCTCACGCTGTCGCGGGTCGCGCTGCCGCGCATCCGCCGCATCCTGGCCGACCGCCAGGGGCTGATGACCACTGACCTGATGGCCGCCGAGGACTTCAAGCAGAAGGCCAAGGAAGCCGAGGCGGCCTATGACAAGGCGCTGGCCGACGCGCGGGGCGAGGCGAACAAGATCGTCGCCGCGAACCGGGCCGAGATCCAGGCCGATCTGGACGCCGCCATCGCCAGGGCCGACGCCGAGATTTCCGCCCGCACGGTGGAGTCCGAGCGCCGCATCAACGAGATTCGCGCCACCGCCACGCAGGCCGCGCGCACCGTCGCGCAGGATGTCGCCGCCGAGCTGGTGCGGACCTTCGGCAGCCAGCCCGACATGGCCGCGGTGGAATCCGCCGTTGACGACCGCATGAAGGGAGCCGCGCAATGACCGCCCGCCTGTCCGCCCTGCTGATCCTGCTGGCCAGCCCCGCGGCGGCCGCGAGCGGTCGGTTCTTCTCGCTCCGCAACACCGACTTCATCGTCCTGCTGGGCTTCCTCGCCTTCATCGGCATCCTGCTCTACTACCGCGTGCCCGCGAGCATCGGCAGGCTGCTGGACAACCGGGCCGAGGGCATCCGCGCCGATCTGGCCGAGGCCCGGCGCCTGCGCGACGAGGCGCAGGAGATCTATGCCAGCTACGAGCGCCGCCAACGCGAGGTGATGGGCCAGGCCGACGAGATCGTGGCCAACGCCAAGCGCGAGGCGACCGCCCAGGCGAAGAAGGCGAAAGCCGATCTGGAGCAGTCGATCGAGCGCCGCCTGAAGGCCGCCGAGGATCAGATCGCCTCGGCCGAGGCGGAGGCCGTCCGCGCCGTCCGCGATCAGGCCGTGCAGGTCGCCATCGCCGCCGCTTCGGACGTGCTCGGCCGTCAGGCCAGCGCAGCCGACCGCAGCGCCGGCATCGACCGCGCCATCGACGACCTGTCCCGCCAGCTGAACTGAACTCAGCGCCGGCAATGCGCCGAAATGAAGAACCCCGGTCCTTGCGGCCGGGGCTCTTGCCTGTTGCGGGGCGGGCCGCACTGGCCCGCCGCTCTCCCGATCAGCGGTTCGGGATGATGATGATCTCGACCCGGCGGTTCTGCGCGCGGCCCGTCTCGGTCGCGTTGGACGCGATCGGCTGGGTCGCCCCGCGGCCCGCGATGGCGAGCCGGTTGGCAGGCACGCCGCCGGCAACGATGATGTTGGCGACCGACTGGGCCCGACGCTCCGAGAGCTGCTGGTTGTAGGCCGCGGCGCCGGTGCTGTCGGTGTGGCCGACGATCTGCACGGTCGAGTTCGGATACTGGCGCAGGTTGGTGGCGACCGCCCGCAGGTCGGCCTGCGCGGGGCCGGACACCGCCGCGCTGTCGAAGGCGAACAGGACGCCTTCCGGCAGGATCACGTTCAGCGTCTCCCCGGTATTGACCACCTGCACGCCCGGCGTCGTCATCTGCGCTTCCAGCGCCCGCTGCTGCGCGTCGAGGGCCGACCCGATCGCCCCGCCCGCAAGCCCGCCGACGATGGCGCCCCGCGCCGCGTCACGGCCCTGGTTGCCGCCGGCGGTGACCGCGCCGATGACCGCACCGGTCGCGGCGCCCGCGATGACGCCCTGCTGGGTGCGTGACATCTGCCCCGTCGGGTTGTTGGGATCGGTGCAGGCGCCCAGTGCGATGATGCCGACGCCGGCAGCCAGCAGGGAAATGCGTGTGTTCATGGTCCGGTTCCTTTCACGTCTCGTGCGGCCGCTGCCGCGGGATGTCTTGCCCCTCAACAAGGGTGGGGCGGGTTTGGTTGCCTTCGCGCGGCGCAGATTGGCGGAAAATCTCTCGCGCCGCCATCACGTTAGAGAGAAGCAGCGGTTACCCGCCGCTTGCCCCGCCGCGCCGGCCGTTGCATCAGGGAGCCATGGCCCGCAATCGCACCACCCCAGCATCCGACAGCCCGCCGCCGAAACCCAGGCGCGCGACTGCTCGCGCCAAGCCGACCGGCCGGATTCCGCCGCCCTTGCCCTACCGGCAGCAGGTCGAAGCCTTCACCCGCCTCAGCGCCGGCAACCCCGAGCCGGAGACGGAGCTTCACTACCGCGACGCCTTCACCCTGCTGGTGGCCGTGGCGCTCTCGGCGCAGGCGACCGATGCGGGGGTGAACCGGGCAACCGGGGCGCTGTTCGACGCCGCCCCGGACCCCGCGGCGATGGTGGCGCTGGGGGTCGAGGGCGTGACCGAGCATATCAAGACCATCGGCCTCTTCCGGCAGAAGGCCAGGAACGTCGTCGCGCTGTCGCAGAAGCTGCTGGACGAATTCGACGGCATGGTCCCGTCCTCGCGCGCGGCGCTGACGTCGCTGCCGGGTGTGGGGCGCAAGACGGCGAACGTGGTGCTCAACAGCGTCTGGGGCGTTCCGGCGCAGGCGGTGGACACCCATATCTTCCGCGTCGGCAACCGGACGCAGCTCGCCCCCGGCCGCGACGAGGCCGAGGTCGAGCGCGCGATCGAGGACAACGTGCCAGCCGAGTTCCAGCAGAACGCCCATCACTGGCTGATCCTGCACGGCCGCTACATCTGCCAGGCGCGGCGGCCCCGCTGCCCGATCTGCCCGATCCGCGACCTCTGCCCCTACGAGCCGAAGACCGTGGACCCCTGATCCGGGCTCCTGACTTGCGGGCGTCCGGTCCGCAGGGCATGGAGTGCCGGTCTCAGGAAAAGGGGTTCTCATGGGCCATCGGGTCATCGGCATCGGCAACGCGGTCATGGACGTGATCGCCCCCATCTCCGACGAGGAACTCGCGGATCTGGGCGTTCAGAAAGGCATCATGCAGCTGATCGAGCGCGACCGCGCCGAGGCGCTGACGGCCGCCGGGGACGGGCAGTTCCGGCTGGTGGCGGGTGGATCGGTGGCGAACACGCTGGCGGGTCTGGGGCGGCTGGGGCTGACCACGGCCTTCATCGGCCGGGTCGCCGACGACGACCTCGGCCGGGCTTATGCGGAGGACATGGCGCAGGATGGCACCGACTTCGTGAACCCTCCGGCGATGGATGGGGCGCTGCCGACCTCGCGGTGCATCATCTACGTGACGCCCGACGGCGAGCGGTCGATGAACACCTATCTGGGGATTTCGGCCGAGCTGGGCGAGGCTGATGTCGATCCCACGCTGTTCGCGGCCGGGACGTGGCTGTTCCTGGAAGGTTATCTTTTCGACAAGCACGCCGGCAAGGCCGCGTTCCTGAAGGCGGCCGGGGCGTGCCACGCCGCCGGCGGACAGGCCGGCATCGCGCTGAGCGATCCGTTCTGCGTGGACCGCCACCGCGCCGATTTCCGGCGGCTGGTGGCGGGGCCGATGGACTACGTCATCGGCAATATCCACGAATGGCAGTCGCTCTATCAGGTCGAGGATCTGGAAGAGGCGCTGGCTCTTGCCTCGGCCGATTGCGGGACGGTGATCTGCACCCGCTCGGGCGAGGACGCGATCCTGATCCGCGAAGGCGAGCGGGTGACGGCGCCGGTCCACCGCATCACGCCCGTGGACGCGACCGGGGCGGGGGACCAGTTCGCGGCGGGCCTGATCTATGGGCTCGCGACCGGCAAGCCGCTGGCGGCGGCGGGCCGCATGGGCTGCATCGCCGCAGCCGAGGTCATCAGCCATATCGGCGCCCGTCCCGAGCGTGACGTGATGGCGCTGTTCCGGGCCGAGGGGCTGGCCTGACGGCGCTGCCGGCTGGGGGCTGACTGCCCCCAGACCCCCGTGGATATTTGGGCGAAGAAGAAAGAGCCGCAGACCGGCGAGTCTCGCTTCTTCTTCGTGAAAATATCCCCGCCGGAGGCAGGCCGGACCGCAGGGCCCGGCCTTTTCTGTTTACGCGGCTTTCTTCGCGCGGGTGCCGAAGCGGCCGTAGAAGGATTCGCCCTTCTCGGCCATCTCGCGCAGCAGGGCGGGCGGGGCGAAGCGTTCGCCGTGGGTTTCCGCGAGGTGGTCTGCCAGCGCGACCGCCCGCTCCGCGCCGAGGATATCGAGCCAGCCGAACGGCCCGCCGGTCCACGGGGCGAAGCCCCAGCCAAGGATTGCGCCCACGTCGCCTTCGCGGATGTCGGTCAGCACGCCCTGTTCCAGCGCGCGCACCGCCTCCAGCGCCTGAATGAACATCAGGCGCTGCTGCACCTCGGTCAACTCCGGCTGCTCGTCGGCGCGCGGGAAGCGCTGGCCGAGGCCGCTCCACAACCCGTCGCGCTTGCCGGCCTCGTCATAGGCATAGAAGCCCGCTTTCGCCTTGCGGCCCATCCGACCCTGATCGGCCAGCGAGAAGATCACCTCGTCCACGCTGCTGTCGGGATAAGCGTCTCCCATCGCCGCCTTCGTCGCCTTGGCGATCTTGACGCCCAGGTCGATGGACGTCTCGTCGATCAGTTGCAGCGGACCGAGAGGCATCCCCACCATCCTGGCCGCGTTCTCGATCAGTGTCGGGTTCACCCCTTCCGCGACCATCCGCACGCCCTCGTTGATATAGGGGATGATGCAGCGGTTGGCGTAGAAGAACCGGGCGTCGTTCACCACGATGGGGGTCTTGCGGATCTGGCGCACGAAATCGAGCGCCTTGGCCACCGCCCGCTCGCCCGTCTGCTTGCCGCGGATGATTTCCACCAGCGCCATCTTGTCCACCGGCGAGAAGAAGTGGATGCCGATGAACTGCTCGGGCCGCTGACTCGCCTTCGCCAGATCGCTGATGGGCAGGGTCGAGGTGTTGGTGGCGAAGATCGCATCCTCGGGGATCACCGTCTCGGCGCGGGCGGTCACCTCGGCCTTGACCTTCGGGTCCTCGAACACGGCTTCGACGATCAGGTCGCAGCCTTCCAGCGCACCGTAATCGGTGGTGGCGGTGATGCGGGCCAGAACCTCGGCCTTCTTCTCCTCGGTCACTTTCTTGCGGGCGATGCCCTTGTCCAGCAGCCCCTCGGAATGGGCCTTGCCGCGATCCGCCGCCTCCTGGGCGCTGTCGATCAGCACGACCTCGATTCCCGCAAGCGCCGAGACATAGGCGATCCCCGCGCCCATCATCCCCGCGCCGAGAATCCCGACCTTGCGGACCGTCTGGTCCGGGACGTCGGGGCGGTTCGCGCCCTTTTCCAGCGCGCCCTTGTTGATGAACAGGCTGCGGATCATGTTGCCCGAGGACGGGTTCATCAGCACGTTGGTGAACCACCGCGCCTCGATCTTCAGCGCCGTGTCGAAGGGCACCAGCGCCCCTTCATAGACCGCGCTCAGCAGCGCCTTCGCCGCCGGATAGACGCCCATCGTCTTGCCATGCACCATCGCCGCCGCGCCGAGGAAGGTCATGAACCCCGCCGGGTGGAAGGGCGTGCCGCCGGGCATCTTGTAGCCCTTCTGGTCCCATGGCTTCACCAGATCGGCGTTGGACGCCTTCAGCACCCACTCCTTGGCCGCCGCGACCGGGTCGTCCACCACCTCGTCCACCAGCCCGTTGGCCTTTGCCCTCGCGGGATCGTAGAGCTTGCCCTCCAGCAGCGTCGGGGCCGCCGCCATCGCGCCCAGCTTGCGCGCCAGCCGCGTGGTGCCCCCCGCGCCGGGGAAGATGCCGACCATGATCTCGGGCAGGCCGATCCTGGCCTTGGGGTTGTTCGCGGCGAAGATGCGGTGGGTCGCCAGCGGCAGTTCCAGCCCGATCCCCAGCGCCGTGCCGGGCAGGGCGGCCGCGATCGGCTTGCCGCCCTTGAGCGTCTTGGGGTCCATTCCCGCCCGCTCGATCTTCCGCAGCAGGCGATGCAGCGCCATCACCCCGTCGAACACCCCCTGCGCGCCGCCCGCGTCCTTCATGCCCGCCAGCGCGTTCAGGTCCATCCCGGCGGCGAAATCCGGCTTGCCGCTGGTGATGACGATGCCCTTGACGGCATCGTCCCCCAGCGCGTCGTCGATCAGGCCGTTCAGCGCCGCGGCCGCCTCCATGGACAGCACGTTCATCGACTTGCCCGGCACGTCCCAGGTGATGACGGCGACGCCATCGTCGCCCTTTTGCATGGTGAAATCGGTCATCTCATTCTCCCTTGCGAGGCAAATCGCGGGGCCCGGCCCAGTCGCTGCCGTCATGATGGGCCAGGCGGCCCGCGCCGCCCGCGTTATGAATCTGCATGTCCACGTCCGCGTAAGTCGTGATCTCGTCGGCCGCATGGGTTCCTGCGACAAGGAACCGCGCCACCGCGCCCGAGCGGTTGACCAAGCGGTGCCCGTTCGCCACCCCCGCTTTCCACGCGGCGCAGTCGCCGGGGCGCATGGGCGTCTCCCCCGCGTCCTCGATCAGGACCAGTTCGCCTTCGGTGACGATGGCGAACTCGTCCTCCTTCAGGTGCCAGTGGCGCAGACTGGCCGCCGCGCCCGGCTCCAGCGTGACGAGGTTCACTGCGAACTGCGTCAGCCCGGCCAGATCCCCCAGCCGGCGCGAGGACCGGCCCGCCACCTCGGCCCTGTAGGGGGCGGGATAGTCCGATCCGGTGTCCAGCGGCGCGGCCTCGATGTCGAGCTTCGGCATCACACCCGCTCGATGATGGTGGCCGCGCCCATGCCCGAGGCGACGCAGAGCGTGGCGAGGCCGGTTTCCTTGTCCTGCCGTTCCAGTTCGTCCAGCAGCGTGCCGATCAGGATCGCGCCGGTCGCGCCCAGCGGATGGCCCATGGCGATGGCGCCGCCGTTGACGTTGACCTTCCCTGGATCGACCTGGAACGCCTGCATGAAGCGCAGCACGACCGAGGCGAAGGCCTCGTTCACCTCGAACAGGTCGATGTCGCCGATGGACATGCCGGCGGCGTCCAGCACCCGCTCGGTGACGGGGACCGGGCCGGTCAGCATGATGGTCGGGTCGGTGCCGATCTTGGCCGTGGCGCGGATGCGGGCGCGGGGTTTCAGGCCCATCGCCTCGCCCCATTCCTTTGTGCCGACCAGCACTGCGGCGGCGCCGTCCACGATGCCCGACGAGTTCCCGGCATGATGGATGTGGTCGATCCGGTCCAGATGCGGGTATTTCAGCATCGCCACCTTGTCGAAGCCGGGCATCACCTCGCCCATCTCCTTGAAGGCGGGCTTGAGCTTGGCCAGATCCTCCATCGTGGTGCCCGGGCGCATGTATTCGTCTCGGTCGAGGATCGTAAGCCCGTTCTGGTCCTTGACCGGCACGATGGATTTCTCGAACCGGCCTTCCTCCCACGCGCGGGCGGCGCGGCGCTGTGATTCCACCGCCAACGCGTCCGCCTCCTCGCGGGTGAAGCCGTATTCGGTGGCGATGATGTCGGCGGAAATGCCCTGCGGGACGAAATAGGTCTTCATGGCGAGGCTCGGGTCCACCGCGATGGCGAAGCCGTCGCTGCCCATCGCCACCCGGCCCATCATCTCGACCCCGCCGGCCAGATAGGCTTCGCCCGCGCCGCCCCTGATCTGGTTGGCGGCCATGTTCACCGCTTCCAGCCCGCTGGCGCAGAAGCGGTTGATCGAGACGCCGGGAATCGTCTGGTCGAGGTCGGAGGCCAGCACCGCCGAGCGGGCAAGGCAGCCGCCCTGTTCCATCACCTGGGTGACGTTGCCCCAGATCAGGTCCTCGACCGCGTGGCCTTCCAGCCCGTTGCGTTCCTTGACCGCATTCAGCAACCGGGCGGACAGCGCCAGCGAAGTGACCTCGTGCAGGCTGCCGTCCGTGCGGCCCTTGCCGCGGGGGGTGCGAACGGCGTCGAAGATATAGGCGTCGGTCATGCGTCCTCCTTCACGCCCGGTCGGCAGGGCTGCCGGGCATCAGATCATAGGGGTGCTTCCAGCCGGGCAGGGCCGCGATGCGGTCCAGCCAGGCGTCGATATGCGGCCAGTCGGCGCGGTCGAAACCGAAGGGCTCGGGGTAATACAGATAGCCGCAGCAGGCGAAATCGGCGACGGTCGGCTCGGTGTCGGCGATCCAGTGGCGGGCGCTGAGGCGCTCGTCCAGCACCTTGTAGGCGGCTTTCAGGCGGCCCTGCTGAAAGGCGATCACCTCGGCCGGGCGCTTCTCGGGTGGCAGGAAGTTCGCGAGGAACCGGGTGGAGCCCGCGACGCCCGACAGCTTGTGGTTGTCCCAGAACAGCCAGCGCAGCACCTCGTCGCGGTCCGCGCCGCCGAAACGGCCGGTGCGCCCGGCGACGTGAAGCTGAATCACCGCAGACTGGGTCAGCGTCAGATCGCCGTCGCGCAGGACCGGCACCTCGGCCATCGGGTTGAGGGCGCGGAACGCGGGCCCGCGCGCCTCGCCGCCGAAGAAATCCACCTTCACCGGTTCCCAGTCGTGGCCCGCCAGTTCCATCGTCAGCGCGGCCTTGTAAGAGTTGCCGGATTCGCCGAAGCACCAGAGTTTCGCCGTCATGCCTTCCTCCTCTGCCGCAGCGGGGGCTTCGCGCCCCCGCGAACGGGGCTGCGTCCCGTTCTCCCCCGCGGGATATTTCTGCGAAGAAGAATGGGCCTCAATAACGATTTCTCAACCATTACCTGCGAAAGAGGGCGGGCGGTACAGGCTGGGAAGCCGATGACCGCCGGAGGAGAAAGCCCCGGACCCGCCATTGATGCCAACGGCCGCGCCGGTCCGGGGCCGCCCGCCCTGCTTCTTCTTCGCCCAAATATCCCCGCCGGAGGCGCCGGAGCGGTGCCGCAGGCCCGGCGCAGCTGCCTTGCGGCGGGACGGTTGTGCATCGCTCAGAACCGCGCGGCGTCGAGCGCCATCACCACATCCCCGCCCGAGCGGATGCGGGCCAGATGCGTGCCCGTCATCGGCAGGTGGCGCGCCATGTAGTAGCGGCCTGTGGTCAGCTTGTCGCGCAGGAACCCCTCGTCGCCCTCGCCGGCCGCGAGAGCAGCCTTCGCCGCGACCGCAATGCGGCCCCACATCAGCCCCAGCGCCACATGTCCGAACAGGTGCATGAAGTCATAGCTGCCCGCCAGCGCGTCGTTCGGGGTCTTCATGCCGCGCTCCATGAAGAACATGGACGCCGCTTGCAGGTCCTTGGACGCGGCCTTCAGCGGGTCGAGGAAATCCGCCTTCAGCTCCTCGTCGCCCTCATGCTCGCGGATGAAGCCCTTGACCATCTCGAAGAACGCCATGACGTGCCTGCCGCCGTCCAGCGCCAGCTTGCGGCCGACGAGGTCCAGCGCCTGGATGCCGTTCGCGCCTTCGTAGATCATGGCGATACGGGCGTCGCGGACGAACTGCGACATGCCCCATTCCTCGATATAGCCGTGGCCGCCATAGACCTGCTGCGCCTGCACGGTCCCGTCGAAGCCCTTGTCGGTGAGGAAGCCCTTGATGACCGGCGTCATCAGCGAGATCAGGCCATGCGCGTCCTGATCGCCGGCATCGGCCTTGTCGATCATGTGCGCGGCCCAGAAGGCGAGCGCCCGCGCCCCTTCCAGAAACGAGCGCTGGTCCATCAGCATCCGCCGCACGTCGGGATGGACGATGATCGGGTCGGCGGGGCCGGAGGGGTTCTCGGCCCCCGTCACCGCGCGGCCCTGAAGCCGGTCGCGGGCGTAGTCCACGGCGTTCTGGTAGGCCGCCTCCGCCGCGGCATAGCCTTGCAGGCCGACGCCCAGCCGCGCCTCGTTCATCATCGTGAACATGGCGCGCATGCCCTTGTGCAGGTCGCCCAGCAGCCAGCCTTTCGCGCCGTCATAGTTCATGACGCAGGTGGCGTTGCCGTGGATGCCCATCTTTTCTTCCAGCTTGCCGACCGAGACCGGCTGCCGTTCGCCCAAGGACCCGTCCTCGTTCACGAGGAACTTCGGCACGATGAACAGGCTGATGCCCTTCGTCCCCTCTCCGCCGCCCGGCGCCTTCGCCAGCACCAGATGGATCACGTTGTCGGCCAAGTCGTGGTCGCCGGCCGAGATGAAGATCTTCTGCCCGGTGATGAGATAGCTGCCATCGTCCTGCGGCTCGGCTTTCGTGCGCAGCAGGCCGAGATCGGTGCCGCAATGCGGCTCGGTCAGGTTCATCGTGCCGGTCCATTCGCAGGACACCATCTTCGGCAGATAGGTGCGTTTCTGCGCGTCGGTGCCGTGGGCGTGGATCGCGGAATAGGCGCCGTGGGTCAGGCCCTGATACATGTTGAAGGCGAGGTTGGCCGACACGAACATCTCGCCCGTCGCCAGCCCGAGGACATAGGGCATCCCCTGGCCGCCATATTCGGGGTCGCAGTCGAGGCCGGTCCAGCCCCCTTCGCGCACGGCATCGAACGCGGCCTTGAAGCCGTCCGGTGTCCGCACCACGCCGTTTTCAAGCACGCAGCCCTGTTCGTCGCCGACGCGGTTCAGCGGCTCCAGCACGTCCGAGGCGAGTTGCCCGGCAGCGTCGAGAATGGCGGCGGTGAAATCGCGGTCCAGTTCGTCATGTCCCGGCAGGCCCGATTGCGGCAGCTTCAGCACGTCGTGCAGCAGGAACTGCATGTCCTGGATCGGGGCGGTATAGCGGGTCATGGCCATCTCCTCACTGGTCGGTGACGAGGGAGTATAGGCGGCTGATTTTCAACGGCGATCCTGAACGTCGCGTCACCGGCGCCCCGATCCGGCCGAGTGCCCCCGCGTCACGGACCCGCTGAACGGCTGCGATCAGCCGCGCGCGCGGCCGTCCTTGCTGCCCATTTCGCTGGTGGTGGCGGCAGCCTCGTCGCGCAGGTTGCGCAGATCGACGATCGCCGCGTCGAGATCCTGCCGCTGCTTTTCCAGCATCGCGAGCTGCCGCGTGGCGTGTTCCACCAGCACCGCATACTGCTCGTGCGAGCCCTTCTGCTCGTAGATCAGCAGCCACTGGCGGATGTCTTCGAGGCTGAAGCCGAAGCGGCGGCCGCGCATGATCAGCTTCATGCGGGCAATCTCGCGCGGGCCGTAGAAGCGCGAGCGGCCTTCGCGGCGCGGGCTCAGCAGTTCGATATATTCGTAATAGCGCAGGGTGCGCGGCGTGACGTCGAAACGCGCGCACATCTCCTTGAAGCTGACGTAACTCTGCTCCGGCATGACCGCTCCGCCCCGGTTGCGGGACCTTAACCCGCTGGACGGGCGTGTTCAACCCGCACGGGCGCGGCTTGCGCGGGCGGCGGGTCCGGGGCTAAGCGATGGCGGGTGACATCCGGGGACGGGCGATGCAGCAGGACGACGACAGGGCACGGGCCGCGAAGCAGTTCTTCGAGACGCTGCCGCATCTGCGGGCGCTCGGCGGGCGGCTGGTCGGCTTCGGCGACTCGCGGGCCGAGATCGAGATGGACTGGCGGGCCGAACTGGTGGGCGATCCGCGCAGCGGGGTCATCCATGGCGGCGTCGTGTCGGCGCTGATGGATACCAGCGGCGGCGCGGCGGTGATGGCGCATCCGGACAGGCCGAACGGCACCGCCACCATCTCGCTGCGGATCGACTACATGCGGGCGGCGACGCCGGGTTCGAAGCTGCGGGCGCGGGCGGAGTGTTTCCACATGACCCGCTCGGTCGCCTTCGTGCGGGCCGTGGCGCTGGACGATGACGATGAGCGGCCCGTCGCGACGGCGACCGGGTCCTTTACGGTGGAGCGCTGAGATGTCGGGCCGCAACGAGCCGCTGGAGCGGATCAAGTCGCGCCGCGATGCCGCGGTGGCGGCGATCGTCGCCGGGGTGCCCTATGTCGCCTGGCTGGGCATCTGCTTCGACCGGCGCGGGGACGAGCTGACCGCCGTGCTGCCGTTTTCCGACAAGCTGATCGGCAACCCGGTGCTGCCCGCCATCCACGGCGGGGTGACGGCGGCGTTTCTGGAGATCGCGGCAACGGTGGAGCTCACCTGGGCCTCGATCTGGGACGAGGTGGAATCGGGCCGGATGACGCCCGACGCCTCGGTGCCCTCGCCGGGGCCGCGGCTTGCGAAGACGATCGATTTCTCGGTCGATTACCTGCGTTCGGGCCTCCCGCGCGACAGCTATGCCCGCGCGCGGGTGGTGCGGCTGGGGCGGCGCTATTCCAGCGTGCAGGTCGAGGCGTGGCAGGACAACCGCGCCCGTCCCTTCGCGATGGCGAACGGCCATTTCCTGATGCCGCAGGGTGGCTGAAAGCCGGACGGTCCTGCTGGACGAGGGCAGCCTGACGCATCGCCGCGTGCTGGCG
Organism: Paracoccus sp. Z118; assembly: GCF_019061185.1. Lineage (GTDB taxonomy): Bacteria > Pseudomonadota > Alphaproteobacteria > Rhodobacterales > Rhodobacteraceae > Paracoccus. The sequence continues at coordinate 108,804 of NZ_JAHQZU010000002.1, read as the reverse complement.
ATCGCGCTGCCGATCGTGCTGGCGAACGTCACCATCCCGATCCTCGGGATGGTCGATACCGGCGTCGTCGGCCAGTTGGGCGAAGCCGCCCCGATCGGCGCGGTGGGGATCGGGGCGGTGATCCTGACCTCGCTCTACTGGATCTTCGGGTTCCTGCGGATGGGCACGTCGGGGCTGGTGGCGCAGGCGCATGGCGCGCGCGACCATGCCGAGTCGGGGGCGCATCTGCTGCGGGCGCTGGTGATCGGGCTGGGCGCCGGGGTGGCACTCATCCTGCTTCAGGCGCCGCTTTTCGCGCTGGCCTTCCGGCTTGCCCCGGCCTCGGCCGAGGTCGAGGCGATGGCGCGGCAGTATCTGTCGATCCGCATCTGGGGGGCGCCCGCCACCATCGGCATGTATGCGCTGACCGGCTGGCTGATCGCGGTCGAGCGGACGCGGGCGATCCTCGCCGTGCAGATGCTCATCAACCTCGTCAATATCGGGCTGGATCTGTGGTTCGTGCTGGGACTGGGCCTCGGGGTTCCCGGCGTCGCATGGGCCACGCTGGCGGCCGAATGGTCGGGGTTCGCGCTGGCGCTGTGGCTCGCGCGCGAAGCGATCCGGGACGGGTTGGCGGCGGGCGGGCTGTGGGCGAAGGACCGGGTGAGCCGGCTGGTCCGCGTCAACGGCGATATCATGATCCGTTCGGTGCTGATCCAGGGGTCGATGACGGCGTTCCTGTTCCTCGGCGCGGGGCAGGGGGATGTGCCGCTGGCCGCCAATCAGGTGCTGCTGCAATTCCTGCAATTCACCGGCAACGCGCTGGACGGGCTGGCCTTCGCCGCCGAGGCGCTGGTCGGGCAGGCGGTCGGCGCGCGCCGGCCCGCCTCGGTCCGCCGGGCGTCGGGGCTGACGACGAGATGGGCCGCGGGCTTTGCGCTGCTGCTGGCCTTGGCCTTCGCGCTGGGCGGGGGCGCGATCATCGACCTGCTGACGACCTCGCCCGAGGTGCGGCAGGTCGCCCGCATCTACCTGCCGTGGATGGCGCTGATGCCGGTCGTCGGCGTCGCAAGCTGGATGCTGGACGGCATCTTCATCGGCGCGACGCTGACGCGCGAGATGCGGAACGTGATGATCCTGTCGGTGGGGATCTATGTCGCGGCGCTCGCGATCCTCGTGCCGGGCTTCGGCAATCACGGGCTCTGGGCCGCGCTGATGATCCTGAACGGGGTCCGCGCCGTGGGAATGGCGCGGCTCTATCTCCGCGCCGAAGCCGCGGCCAGCGCCTGAGGGCCCGGCCGCGCGAAAGCTCAGCCCTCGTCCGCGACCTGCTGGCGGGCGACGGCGCGCAGTTCGGCCATCTTCGTGCGGATCGTCGTCTCGTCCGCCTTGCCGTCCAGATCGGCGGCGATCTTGCGGAACACGTCATCCTCGCCCGGCTCCTCGAAGTCCGAGGTCACGACCGTCAGCGCATAGGCGCGGGCGTCGTCGCCGGTCTTGCCCAGCAGCCCGGCCGCCCATTCGCCCAGCAGGCGGTTGCGCCGCGCCTCGGCCTTGAAGCGCAGGTCGGCGTCATGGGCGAACTTCGCCTCGTAAGAGCGTTCGCGGTCGTCGAAGGTGGTCATCATGGCCTCCTGTTCAGGGCGGGCGTCGGGGGTCGGGCCAGATATGACCAGACAGGCGGCTGCCCGCAACCCCGCGCAGGCCCGGCGGCCTTTCCGTGCCGCCGCGCGGCCATTGCCCCGGCGTGGCATTCTGGCCTATAGCGCGCATGTAAAGGAGGGCCAGCGCCATGGCACCACGCCGCAAGAAAATCTACGAAGGCAAGGCCAAGATCCTTTACGAGGGGACCGAGCCGGGCACCCTCATCCAGTATTTCAAGGATGACGCCACCGCCTTCAACGCGCAGAAGAAGGCCGTGATCGAGGGCAAGGGCGTCCTGAACAACCGCCTCAGCGAGTTCTTCATGCAGGGACTCACCAATATCGGCGTGCCCAACCATTTCATCCGCCGCATCAACATGCGCGAGCAGCTGATCCGGCAGGTCGAGATCATCCCGCTGGAAGTGATCGTCCGCAACTTCGCCGCCGGCTCCATCGCCAAGCGGCTCGGGCTGGAAGAAGGCATGCCGCTGCCGCGCCCGATCGTCGAATACAGCTACAAGAACGACGAGCTGGGCGATCCGATGGTGTCCGAGGAATACATCATCGCCTTCGGCTGGGCCCAGCAGCAGGATCTGGACGACATCGTATCGCTCGCGCTGCGCGTCAACGACTTCCTCTCGGGCGTGTTCTACGGCGTCGGCATCAAGCTGATCGACTTCAAGATCGAGATCGGCCGCATCTGGGACGGTGACTTCATGCGCCTGATCGTCGCGGATGAAATCAGCCCCGACAGCTGCCGCCTGTGGGATGTGAAAACCGACCAGAAGCTCGACAAGGACGTGTTCCGCCGCGATCTGGGCAGCCTGACCGACGCCTATACCGAGGTCGCGCGCCGGCTCGGCGTCATGCCCGCCGCGCCCGGACCCAAGCCCACGCTCATCAACTGAGGGACCGCCGATGAAAGCCCGCGTCACCATCATGCCCAAGACCGGCGTTCTCGACCCGCAGGGCGAGGCGATCCGCCACGCGCTGACCGGCCTCGGCTTTTCCGGCGTCGCCGAGGTGCGTCAGGGCAAGGTGATCGACCTGGAGCTGGAGGCGACCGACGAGGAAGCCGCCCGCGCCGAGGTCGGCCGCATGTGCGAGAAGCTGCTGGCGAACACCGTCATCGAAAGCTGGCGGGTCGAGCTGGTGTGACCGGCGGCGGGTCTGATCTTCGGGCCCGCCCAGCCGTGGCCCCAATGTTCCACGATCCGCATGGCCGCTGACCTGACCACGCCGCTGCGCCGCTGGCGGGACGGCGGCTGGGCCGATGACGCCGCGCCCGCCGCGCCGACCCCCGAGGAGGCCGCCGTCGCCATCGTCATCGACGGCGCCTCGCAGGCGGTGCTGATGGCGACCCCGCACGAGCTTGAGGATTTCGCCACCGGATTCGCCCTGACCGAAGGGCTGATCGCCACCCCCGCCGACATCACCGGCTTCGAGGAGGTCGCGGTCGCGCCGGACGCCCCCGGCCTCGGGCCGCTGCCGGCGGTCGAGGCGCGGTTGTGGCTGCGCCCCGGTCTCGCGGCGGGACTGGCCGAGCGGCGGCGCGCGATGGTGGGGCCGGTGGGCTGCGGCCTGTGCGGCGTGGACAGCATTGCGGCGGCGCTGCCTGCCGTGCGGCCGGTTGCGTCAAAGGCTCGCTTCAGCCCGCAGGACGCGCTGGCCGCGATGGAGGCGCTTTCCGCCGGGCAGCGGCGCTGGCGCGACACGCCCTCGATCCACGCGGCGGGGCTGTGGTGGCCGGGCGGGTCGCTGGTGCGCGAGGATGTGGGCCGGCACAACGCATTGGACAAGCTGGCCGGGGCCGCGGCGCGGGCGGGGATCGGCGCTGATGCGGGGATCGTCGCCATGACCTCGCGCCTGTCGGTGGATCTCGTGCAGAAGGCCGCGCGGATGGGTGCGCCGGTGCTGATCGGCGCGGGCGTGCCGACGCGGCTTGCGGCGGCCTGGGCGCAGGCGTCGGGGATCACGCTGATCGGCCGGGCGCGCGGCGGCAGCTTCGATCTTTACACGCATCCCTATCGCATTGAACCATAAGGGCGTCGGCGCGGTTTTGCCTCTGCCCCGCAGCGCCTGGGCATGATAGGAAGCGCCATGAAGCAACTGCCCTCACGCCAGCAGATCCTCGAATGGATCGCCGAAAACCCCGACGCCACCGCCAAGCGCGACATCGCCAAGGCGTTCGACATCAAGGGCGACGCCCGGATCGAGCTCAAGCGCCTTCTGAAGGAGCTTGAGGCCGAGGGGCTGCTGGAACGCCGCCGCCGCACCTACCGCGACGCCGAGAAGCTGCCACCGGTCACAGTGCTGGAAATCCTGCCGCCCGACGCCGACGGCGACATCTTCGCCCGGCCGCTGGAATGGCAGGGGACCGCGCCCGTTCCCCGCGTCCTGTTCGCGCCGCGCCAGTCCGATCCGGCGGTGGGCGCGGGCGAGCGCATCCTTGCCCGGCTGATCGAGACGGGGGGCGCGACAGGAGAGGGGGATCACCAGTATCAGGCGCGGCTGATCCGCCGCATCGGCACCGCCCCGCACAAGGTCTTCGGCATCTTCCGCAAGGAAACCCAGGGCGGGCGCATCATGCCCATCGACAAGGGCGCGGACCGGCAATGGCGCGTGCGCGCCGATGCCACGCTGGAGGCGAAGGACGGCGAGCTGGTCGAGGCCGAGCAGGCCGGGCCCAAGGACCGGTTGGGCATGCCCTGGGCGCGGATCACCGACCGGCTGGGCGATCCGTCCGCCCCCCGCGCCGTCAGCCTGATCGCCATTCACCAGCACGGCATCCCGGACGATTTCCCGGACGAGGTGATCGCCGAGGCCGACGCCGCCCGCCCCGCTTCGATGGACGGGCGCGAGGATCTGCGAGACCTGCCGCTGGTCACGATCGACCCGGCGGACGCGCGCGACCATGACGACGCCGTGGCCGCGATGCCCGACGACGATCCGAGGAACCCGGACGGCATGGTGATCTGGGTCGCCATCGCCGACGTGGCTTCCTACGTGCGCCCCGGCTCCGCGCTGGACCGCGAGGCGCGGCATCGGGGGAATTCGACCTATTTCCCCGACCGGGTCGTGCCGATGCTGCCCGACGTGCTGTCGGGCGATCTCTGCTCGCTGCACGAGGGCGTGGACCGGCCGGTGATCGCCGTGCGGATGCGGCTGGATTCCAGCGGCGAGAAGATCGGCCACGACTTCCATCGCGGGATGATGCGCAGCGCCGCCTCGCTGTCCTACGAGCAGGCGCAGGCGGCGGCGGATGGCAATCCCGATGATGCCGCCGCGCCGCTGATGGATGACGTGATCCGACCGCTGTTCGCGGCCTATGAACTGCTGAAGAAGGCCCGCGCCCGGCGGCAGCCGCTGGATCTCGACCTGCCGGAGCGGAAGATCGAACTCACCGACGATGGCCGCGTCAAGTCCGTCAACTTCCGCGACCGCTTCGACGCCCATCGGCTGATCGAGGAATACATGATCCTCGCCAACGTCGCCGCCGCCGAGGAACTGACCCGCCTGCGCCGCCCGCTGCTGTTCCGCGTCCATGAGGAACCCAGCCCCGAAAAGCTGGACGCGCTGCGGCAGGTGGCCGAGGCGTCCGGTTTCTCGCTGGCCAAGGGGCAGGTGCTTCAGACCAGCCAGCTGAACCGGCTGCTGGGGCAGGCCGAGGGGACGGATTTCGACGAGCTCATCAACATCTCGACGCTGCGGTCGATGACGCAGGCCTACTACCACCCCGCAAATTACGGCCATTTCGGGCTGGCGCTGAAAAGCTACGCGCATTTCACCAGTCCCATCCGCCGCTATTCGGACCTGATCGTGCATCGGGCGCTCATCTCGGGCCACGGCTGGGGCGGGGCCGGGAAGAAGGGGGATGGTCTTTCACCCGCCGACATCGACACGCTGGAACAGACCGCCGAGCATATCAGCGAGACCGAGCGCCGCAGCATGACGGCGGAACGGGACACGACCGACCGCTATCTCGCCGCCTTCCTGTCGGAGCGGATCGGGTCCGAATTCACCGGCCGCATCAGCGGCATTCAGCGCTTCGGCGCCTTCGTGAAGCTGGACGAGACCGGCGCCGACGGGCTGCTGCCGATCCGCGAGATCGGCAACGAGTATTTCCATTTCGACCGCGACGCGCAGACGCTGGTCGGCTCGGAAACGGGCATCCGGCTGGGCGTCGGCCAGCGCGTCACCGTGCGTCTGTCCGAGGCGGTGCCGCTGACCGGCGGGCTGACGCTGGAACTGGTGGAGCTTGACGGCAAAGGCGTTCCCGCCGGACCCAAGGGCAAACGCGGCAAGGCCCCGCGCCGCAAGCCGGCAAAGGCGGCCAAGGCGGGCGAGGCGAAGGCCCGCAAGCTGCGACGCATCCGGCACTGACAAACGGACGGGACACAATCTTACGATTTGTCCTCGCAGCTTGTTGCATTGTTGCGTGAAAGAATTTACCTCGGGGCAGGAAGGTGCTATTCTGCACCGCAGCATTACCTGTGCAAGGACGACTTCCATGGCCCTCGACCTTCGTGATTCGATCGCTCCCTATGATGCCCCGCAGAAGGATCTGTATGAGATCGGCGAGATGCCGCCCCTCGGGCATGTGCCGAAGCAGATGTATGCGTGGTCCATCCGCCGCGAGCGTCACGGCGAGCCGGACACCGCCATGCAGATCGAGGTCGTGGACACGTGGGAGATCGACAGCAACGAGGTGCTGGTCCTCGTGATGGCCGCGGGGGTCAACTACAACGGCATCTGGGCCGGTCTCGGCCAGCCGATCAGCCCGTTCGACGGGCACAAGGCGGCCTATCACATCGCCGGATCGGACGCCTCGGGGATCGTCTGGGCGGTGGGCGACAAGGTGCGCAACTGGAAGGTGGGCGATCAGGTCGTGATCCACTGCAACCAGGACGACGGCAACGACGAGGAATGCAACGGCGGCGATCCGATGTTCAGCCCCACCCAGCGGATCTGGGGCTACGAGACGCCCGACGGCAGCTTCGCCCAGTTCACCCGCGTGCAGGCGCAGCAGCTGATGCCGCGCCCGCGCCATCTGACCTGGGAGGAATCGGCCTGCTACACGCTGACGCTGGCCACCGCCTACCGGATGCTGTTCGGGCATGAGCCGCACGAGCTGAAGCCGGGCATGAACGTGCTGGTCTGGGGCGCGTCGGGGGGCCTCGGCTCCTTCGCGATCCAGCTCATCAACGCGGCGGGCGCGAACGCCGTCGGCGTGATCTCGGACGAGGACAAGCGCGAGTTCGTCATGGGGATGGGCGCCAAGGGCGTGCTGAACCGCAGGGACTTCAACTGCTGGGGCGCGCTGCCCAAGGTCGGCAGCGAGGAATACAAGCAGTGGTTCAACGAGGTCCGCAAGTTCGGCAAGGCGATCTGGGACATCACCGGCAAGGGCAACAACGTCGATATCGTGTTCGAACATCCGGGCGAGGCGACCTTCCCGGTCAGCACCTTCGTCTGCAAGAAGGGCGGCATGGTGGTGATCTGCGCCGGCACCTCGGGGTTCAACTGCACCTTCGACGTGCGCTACATGTGGATGCACCAGAAGCGCCTGCAGGGATCGCACTTCGCCCATCTCAAGCAGGCCGCTGCCGCCAACCGCCTGATGCTGGAGCGCCGGATCGACCCCGCCATGTCCGAGGTCTTCCCCTGGGCCGAGATCCCGCAGGCGCATGTGAAGATGCTGCGGAACCAGCACAAGCCGGGCAACATGGCCGTGCTGGTGCAGGCCCCGACAAGCGGGCTGCGCACGTTCGAGGATGCGCTGGAGGCGGGGCGGCGCTGAGCCTTCTCCGAGAGGGGGCGCGGTCACGCGCCCCTGCGGATTCAGTAGTTTCCGGGCGGGTCGCTCGCCGGGAACGACTCGTCGCTCTGCTCGTCCTCCAGCGTCCAGCGGCGGGGCGGATCGCGCATCTCCCTGCGGCCCGCGGTGCGGACGTAGCAGTCCGGGTGCTCGCCGCTCTCACGGCTCAGGGCGGCGCGGGGCGAGCCGCCGCCATCGCGGCGGGTGAGCAGATAGGTGATCGCGCCCCCGACGGCTGCGCTGAGCGCGATCTGGCAGAGAAGTGTTCCGGGTCCGTGACGTGACATGATGGCGCCTTTCGGGTTGGGCTGATCGTGCGGGTATTCCCGCTCCGCCCCTCTAACGCCGGGACCGCGCGGAATGATCCCGCGGGTTGCGGGCGCCGCCCGGCAGGGTAGGATGCGGCGATGCAGCAATCCCTGACCGCCCCCGCGCCCGCCGACGCGCCCGACCTGTCCCCCGACCAGTCGGCCGCGTGGGAGGCGCTGACCGATCTGCTGGCCCTGTCGGGCATCGACATCGACGCGCAGGAGATCGCGCCCGCCCAGCCCGGCAAGGGGCGGGTGATGGCGGTGCTGGGCAAGGCGGGCTCGGGCAAGACGCTGATCCTGTCGGAACTGACCCGCGCGCTGGTCGCGGCCGGGGTCCATGTCGTCAGCGGCGATTACGAAGGCAAGCGCCGCAAGGACGCGCGCACGGTCGCGGTGCTGGCGCCGACCAACAAGGCGGCCTTCGTGCTGCGGATGCGCGGGGTGCCGGCGACGACGATCCACCGCATCCTCTACACGCCCGTCTATGACCCCGAATACGAGCGGCTGGCCGACTGGCTGGCGGGCAACGGCGACCGCCCGACGATCGAGGGTCTGTCCGACGAGGCGCTGGACCGCGCCTTCGCGTTCTACCAGCAGCACGGCTCCATTCCCGGCGCGCTGGCGGCGGCGGGGCTGCGCGGGTCGGATTTCATCCAGGGCTGGAAGCGGCGCGACGATGCGCTGGACATCGGCCTGATCGACGAGGCCTCGATGCTGGACGAGCGCCAGTTCGACGACCTGCGTGAGATATTTCCGCTGCTGGTGCTGTTCGGCGATCCGGCGCAGCTTGCCCCAGTCGGGCTGTCCGGCGACATGGTGTTCGACCGGCTGGCCGCGCCGCAGAAGCTGACGCTGAGCCGCATCCACCGGCAGGCCGAGGGGAACCCGATCCTCGACCTCGCGCACGCGCTGGGCGATCCGGCAGTGGATTTCGCCGCGTTCGAGCGGCGGGTGCGCCAGGCGGCCGAGCAGGACGAGCGCGTCGTCTGGGCCGAGCGGGTGGAAAGCGACCTGATGGCCCGCTCGCCGGTGCTGGTCTGGCGCAACGCGACGCGGGTGCGGCTCATCAGCGCCTTCCGGGCCGCGCATGGCGCGCCGGGCGATGCGCTGCTGCCGGGCGAGCCGCTGGTCTGCGACGGGATCGAACTGCCGCTGAAGCACCGCAAGAAGCGCATCGACCTCGAGGCGCGGGGCCTCATCAAGGGGGCGCAGGTGGTCTATCTGGGGCCGGGCAAGAAACCCGGCTTCGCGCGGCTGCACGTCATCGGCGCGCCGGAGCCGCGGCTTTCCGCCGCCTCGATCATCAAGATCGAGACGCCCGACGTGGACGAGCCGTTCATCCCGTCGGCGGCGCGGATGGGCGCGACCTTCCTGCACGGCGCGGCGGTGACGATCCACAAGGCGCAGGGAAGCCAGTGGCCCGATGTGCAGGTCTTCGCGCCGGACATCTCGGCCGCCGCCTGGTCCAACCGAACCGAGGCCGGGCTGCCGTTGTGGAAGCGCCTCGCTTATGTGGCGATCACGCGGGCGCAGGACCGGCTGCTGTGGGTGACGAAAGCGCGTCTGGCGCGGCCGCATCTCGGGCTGTCAACGGACGATCTGACCGTCGAGGCCGCGCCGCTGGCGCTGGAAACCGCGCCGGAGGATGCGGCCTAGACAGCGGTGGCGCAACGGCAAGACTTGCGCCGTTCGGCGGTGAGATACGAGGCGGGACAGGTGCCCGCCCGATCTGAGCGCTAGATGAACCCCAGCTCCAGCCGGGCCTCGTCGGACATCATGTCCATGCCCCATTGCGGCTGGAAGGTCATTTCCACGTCCACCTGACGCACGCCCGGCAGCGGCTCGACCGCGTCGGCGACCCAGCCCGGCATCTCGCCCGCGACGGGGCAGCCGGGCGCGGTCAGCGTCATGATGATGCGGACGGCGTTCTCGGCGTCGATCTGGATGGTGTAGATCAGCCCGAGGTCGTAGATGTTGACCGGAATCTCGGGATCGTAAACGGATTTGCAGGCTTCGACCACGCTGTCATACAGCGGGTGATCGACCGTCGAAGGCGCGATCAGGGGCGCGCCTTCGGCCTGATCCAGGGCCGATCCGGCCTGCGGGGCAGTAGTCGCGTTGTCCATGTGAAAGCCGCTCCGTCCAGAAATGCTGGTCATCATATAGGTGGAGAGGGGCGGCGGGAAAAGGCCGCACCGACGAGGCTCGGCCCTTCAGCGTCGCCGCCACAGACGCGGGCCGGTGCTGATCGGCGCTGGCACCCAGCCGGATCGCATCGGCGGCAGCGGCTCAGAAGCGGAAGTTGAAGCGATGCACGATGCCCAGCCGAACCGAGGACTGGGTCGTGTCTTCGATGAACGGGGAATCGGCGGCGTCGCCGGTCAGCTTGGTGTAACGGGCCTCGCCCAGCAGCGCGAGGCTGTCGGTCAGGGCGTAGCGCCACTCCAGCGACAGCGAATGCGAGTAGATGCCGCCGCCCGGCGAATATGCCTCGTGACCGCTGGCCGCCGATTCGGCGGCGGTGACGCCGAAATAGGTGTCCACGAACTCATCGTCGCCGAAATCGGCCTTGGCCCCGGCCCAGAGGGTCAGGCGCTCGGACGGCTTGATGCGGTATTTCGCGCCGAACTCGCCCGCGATGCCGTCATGCCCGCCGAAGCCCTTGCGCGCGGCGACATAGCCGAAGGCATCGCCCACCGAATATTTCAGCCGCACCCCGATCTCGCCCGACGCGTCGATATCGTCCAGCCCGGCCAGCGCGTCGCCGTCATCCGCATCGCGCCCGCCACGATAGTTGAACGAGGGCAGGACCGCGAATCCATCGGCCGAGCCGTCGGAGGTCGTCGCCTGTCCCGGCCGCACGAGGTCGAAATTGCGCAGGATGACCCAGGGCGAGGTTTCCATATCCTCGGACCCCATCCAGTCGGGCGCGTATTTTGCCCCAAGCCCGACATCGGCGGCAACGCCCCAGCCGTCCTGCGCCTGCGCGGGCGCCGAAATCAGCGCGGCGGCAACGGCAGCGAGGGCGAGGGGCAGGGCTTTCATCCGGGCAGTCCTTTCTGGCGGGTCGTCCAGCCCTGATGAACGCAGCGCGCCGCCTTGGCAAGCGGCGGTTGCGTCGAATGATCATCAGTTGATCGGCAGGCGTTGCCGATCCGCCGCGCTCAGCCCTTTTCGGCAGATTCCAGCCGCTCCAGCGCATCCATCCACAGCGCCTCGGCGCGGGGCAGGGCCGCGGTCGCCTCGGCGTGCTTGCGGCCCCATTTCTCGGCCTCGTGCGGGTCGTTGTAGAGCGCGGGGTCGGCCATCTTCTCGCTGATCTTCTTCAGCATGGCGGTCAGCTTCTCCACCCGCTCCTCGCCGCGCCGCACCTCGGCGCGCAGGTCCAGGATCTCGTCGCGGCCGGCCTTCTTCGGCGCGGGCTTGGGCGCCTCGCGCGGGCGCTCGGGCTCGTCGGCGGTCAGCAGCGACCTGCGGTAGGTTTCCAGATCATGCGGATAGGGCGAAACGCCGCCATCCGCGACCAGCCACAGCCGGTCGGCGACCAGTTCCAGCAGGTGCATGTCGTGGCTGACCAGCACCACCGCGCCGGTATAGTCGTTCAGCGCCTCGGTCAGCGCCTCGCGCGATTCGATGTCGAGGTGGTTGGTCGGCTCGTCCAGCACCAGCAGATGCGGCGCGTCGATGGTCGCGAGCAGCAGCGACAGCCGCGCCTTCTGCCCGCCGGACAGCGCGGCGACCCTGGTTCCCGCCTGCGCCTCCATCAGCCCGAAACCGGCCAGCCGGGCGCGCAGCCGGGCCGGGGCCTCGTCCGGGCGCAGGCGGCGGACGTGGTCCAGCGGCGTTTCGTCCAGATGCAGCTCGTCCACCTGATGCTGGGCGAAATACCCCACGCGCAGCTTCGACGAGCGGACGACCTTGCCGTCCATCGCGGGCAGCCGGCCCGACAGCAGCTTCGACAGCGTCGATTTCCCCTGACCGTTGCGGCCCAGCAGCGCGATCCGGTCGTCCTGGTCGATCCGCAGGCTCAGCCGCCGCAGCACCGCCCGGTCGCCATAGCCGACCGAGACATTCTCCAGCGCGAGAATCGGCGGGGAAAGCTGGTCCGGCTGGGGGAAGGTGAAGCGGTGGAACTTCGCCTCCTCGGGCGCAGTGATCGGCTCCATCTTCGCCAGCGCCTTCAGGCGCGACTGCGCCTGCGCGGCCTTGGTCGCCTTGGCGCGGAAGCGGTCCACGAAACTTTGCAGATGGGCGCGGCGGGCGTCCTGCTTCTTCGCCTCGGCGGCCTGCAACGCCCGACGCTCGGCGCGGATGCGGGCGAAGCTGTCATAGCCGCCGGAATAAAGCGTCAGCTTGCGGCTATCGAGATGCAGGATCGAGCCGACCGCCCGGTTCAGCAGGTCGCGGTCGTGGCTGATGACGATGACCGTATGCGGGTAGCGGGCCAGATACCCCTCCAGCCACAGCGCGCCTTCGAGGTCGAGATAGTTCGTCGGCTCGTCCAGCAGCAGCAGGTCGGGCTGCGCGAACAGCACCCCCGCCAAGGCCATCCGCATCCGCCAGCCGCCCGAGAAATCGCCGGTGGGCCGGGCCTGATCGGCGGTGGAAAATCCCAGCCCCTGGAGGATGGCGCTGGCCCGCCCCTCGGCGGACCATGCGTCGATGTCGGCGAGCCGGGTCTGGACCTCGGCGATTCGGTGCGGATCGGTCGCCGTCTCGGCCTCGGCCAGCAGCGCGTGACGCTCGGTATCTGCGGCAAGGACCGTGTTCAGGACGCTGGTGAAGGTCGCGGGGCTTTCCTGCGCGACGCCGCCGATCCGCGCGCGGGAGGGCAGGCCGATCGAGCCGCCGTCCAGCGCCAGCTCGCCCCGGATCAGCCGGAACAGCGTCGTCTTGCCGGCCCCGTTGGGACCGACGAGCCCGACCTTGTGGCCTTCCGGGATCGCCGCCGAGGCGTTCTCGAACAGAGGCCGTCCGGCGATGGAATAGGAGATGTCGTCGATGCGCAGCATGGGTCGCGCTTGCCTGATCGGCGGGGCAGGGTCAATCGCGGCCGGGTCCTGGGGAACGGCCTTGAACCGAATCGCGAAATGCCCTATCTGGTTCGGGCAACGTTTTTCTATCTGCTCTCTGTCTCCGTCACCGGCTTCAGTATGCTGCTATGACTGACTGCGCCGGGCCATCGCATGTCGCGGATGGCGCTTCTGAAGGAGATCTCACGATGGCTAATGGCACCGTGAAATGGTTCAACGCAACCAAAGGCTTCGGCTTCATCCAGCCGGAAAACGGCAACCGCGACGTGTTCCTGCACGTCTCGGCGCTTGAGCGCGCGGGCCTGCAGGCCCCGGCCGACGGCCAGAAGGTCACCTATGACCTCGAGTCCGGCCGTGACGGCCGCGAATCGGCCGCGAACATCAAGTTCGTCTGATAAGACGGCGCGCGGACTTCGCCCGCGCCGCGCTTTCACGGAAAGGGCAGCCCGAGTGGCTGCCCTTTCTGCGTTTTACCGACCCATGCCGTCGCCGTAACAGGTCACGGACGCCGCCCAGTCCGGGACGATGCCCTTTCACGGCTACTTCCTGCGCCCGCGATCTCGCGACGGGCGGCTTTGCCGCCGGGGTTTCCTTCGGACGGGGCGCATGTTACCGCGCCGGCCAATCGCAACCTTCCGCACCCAGACGAGGACATCATGGCCGTCGAACGCACGCTGTCGATCATCAAGCCCGACGCGACCCGCCGCAACCTGACCGGCAAGATCAACCAGAAATTCGAGGATGCGGGCCTGCGCATCGTCGCGCAGAAGCGCATCCATCTGTCGCCCGCCCAGGCCGGCAAGTTCTACGAGGTCCACAAGGACCGTCCCTTCTACGGCGAACTGGTCGAGTCCATGGTTTCCGCGCCGGTCGTCGTGCAGGTGCTGGAAGGCGAGGGCGCCATCGCCAAGAACCGCGAAGTGATGGGCGCGACCAACCCGTCCAACGCCGACGAGGGCACGATCCGCAAGGAATTCGCGCTGTCGGTGGGCGAGAACTCGGTCCACGGCTCGGACGCGCCGGAAACCGCGAAAGAGGAAATCGCCTTCTTCTTCTCGGGTCTCGAACTGGTCGGCTGAACCCGGACAGGCCAGAGGACGAGGGCCGCTCCGATCAGGGCGGCCCTCTTGCTTTCTTCTTCGCCTGAAATATCCCGCGGGGGTGTGGGGGCGCGAAGCCCCCACTCGCGGCGTCGGTTGCCTGACGCCGCGCCAGAAGCTATTGCCTGCATGAACCATCGAGGATGACATCATGCGGGCATTCGTCTTTCCGGGTCAGGGCGCCCAGACCATCGGCATGGGCCGCGAGCTCGCCGAATCCTATCCCGCCGCGAAGGCCGTCTTCGACGAGGTGGACGAGGCGCTGGGTGAGAATCTGTCGGCGCTGATCTGGGACGGCGACATCGAGACGCTGACCCTCACCCGCAATGCGCAGCCGGCGCTGATGGCGACCTCGATCGCCGCGCTGCGCGCGCTGGAGGCCGAGGGCTTTTCCATCACCGACGCGGGTTTCGTCGCGGGCCACAGCCTCGGGGAATACTCGGCGCTCTGCGCGGCGGGGGCGATCAGCCTGTCGGACACCGCCCGGCTGCTCTGCATCCGCGGCACGGCCATGCAGGAGGCGGTTCCCGTCGGGCAGGGCGCGATGGCCGCGATCCTCGGCCTCGACTTCGCCGCAGTGGACGAGATCGCCCGCGAGGCGGCGGGCGACGAGGTCTGCCAGGCTGCCAACGACAACGATCCCGCGCAGGTGGTGATCTCGGGCCACAGGGAGGCGGTGGAACGCGCCGCCGCGCTGGCCAAGGAACGCGGCGCCAAGCGGGCGCTGATGCTGCCGGTCTCAGCCCCGTTCCACAGCGCGCTGATGCAGCCCGCCGCGGCCGCCATGTCCGACGCGCTGGCCGGGGTCGATATCCATGAACCCGCCGTCCCGGTAATCGCCAACGTCTCGGCCGAGCCCGTCACCATGCCCGGCGCGATCCGCCGGCTGCTGGTCGATCAGGTGACGGGAATCGTCCGGTGGCGCGAGTCGGTGGCCTTCATGGCCGAACAGGGCGTGACCGAATTCTGGGAGATCGGCGCGGGCAAGGCGCTGTCGGGGATGATCAAGCGCATCGCGCCTGATGTCACGACGCGGGCGATCGGCGCGCCGAAGGATATCGCGGCGCTGAAGGGCTGAGGCCGGACCGGGGCTCTGCCCCGGACCCCGGGATATTTGCAGACAGAAGATGAGGCTTTGATGTTCGACCTGACAGGCAGGACTGCGCTGATCACCGGCGCTTCGGGGGGGATCGGCGGGGCCGTCGCGGCCGCGCTGCACGCGGCGGGGGCCAGCGTGACCCTTTCGGGCACGCGCGAGGCGCCGCTGCGGGAACTGGCCGAACGGCTGGGCGAGCGGGCGCATGTCGTCACCGCCAATCTGGGCGATGCGGCCGAGGTCGAGGCGCTGCCGAAGAAGGCGGCGGAGGCGATGGGGTCCGTCGATATCCTCGTCAACAATGCCGGGATCACGCGGGACAACCTGTTCATGCGCATGTCCGACGAGGAATGGGCGCAGGTGCTGGAGGTGAACCTCACTTCGTCCTTCCGGCTGGCGCGCGGGGTGCTGCGCGGGATGATGAAGGCCCGCTGGGGGCGGATCGTGTCGATCACCTCGGTCGTCGGGACCACCGGCAATCCGGGGCAGGGCAACTATGCCGCCGCCAAGGCCGGGCTGGTGGGGATGTCGAAGAGCCTCGCCTATGAGGTCGCCTCGCGCGGGATCACGGTCAATTGCGTGGCGCCGGGGTTCATCGAGACGGCGATGACGGGCAAGCTGAATGACGAGCAGAAGGGCCGCATCCTGACGCAGATTCCCGCCGGGCGGATGGGCTCGGCCGATGAGGTCGCGGCGGCGGTGCTGTTCCTTTCCAGCGCCGAGGCGGGCTATGTCACCGGCGCCACGTTGCACGTCAATGGCGGCATGGCCATGATCTGATTGGGGAAGGGCCTGCGCCTCAGGGGCGGGAACCGGATGGCTGGAAAGCTGTTGCAGATAATGCGGCCGCTGCTATATCCCCGGACCAAGGCCGCAGGGGAACCGCCCGCGGCTGTCGTCGGCCGCTTGCCGGCAACATCTCGGGCGGAAGGCCCGCAACTGAGGAATGAGACATGAGCGATATCGCTGATCGCGTGAAGAAGATCGTTGTCGAGCATCTGGGCGTCGATGAGGAGAAGGTGACCGAAAGCGCGTCGTTCATCGACGATCTCGGCGCCGACTCGCTCGACACCGTCGAGCTGGTGATGGCGTTCGAGGAAGAGTTCGGGATCGAGATCCCGGACGACGCCGCCGAGACGATTCAGACCTTCGGCGACGCGGTGAAGTTCATCGACGGCGCGACCGCCTGATCGGGCGCGATCCCTGCTGATCCCATGCGGCGCCCCATGCGGGCGCCGTTTTTCGTTGCGTTGCGTCGTTTTGCCTCACGCGAAGCGTGGAACGGAGCGCCGCCTCGCCCGTTGTCCTGACAAGCGAGACAGCAGAAGGAGACGCACTCATGCCCGTGAAGCTTCAGGGTCTGGAAGACAACGCCCGCAAGACCTCTATTTCCGAACTTCAGGCCTGCATGACCGATGGGCTGTCCCTGTCGATGGCGCTGAAGCAGGCGCACTGGAACCTCAGGGGCGCGAATTTCATCGCCGTGCATGAGCTGCTGGACGCGGTCAAGGCGCGGCTGGACCCGAATGTGGACGAGTTGGCCGAGCGTATCCAGCAACTCGACGGCGCGGCCGTGGGGACGGTCGAGGAGGTGGCGGGTTCCACGTCGCTGAAGCCCTATCCCACCGACCTGACGAAATCCGCGGACCATATCCGCGAGATCTCGGACCGGATGCGCAACTATGGCGAGCGGGTGCGCGCGGCCATCGACGCGACCGAGAAGGCCGGGGACGCCACGACGGCGGACATCCTGACCGCCGCCTCGGGGCAGGCCGACAAGGATCTGTGGTTCCTTGCGTCTCATCTGGAATAATCGCGGCATAGCCCTTCGGTGCGATTGCGCCGGGGGGCGGGGCGGCTATCTTGCCGCCCATGAGCACCCCCCGATTCATCCATCTCCGCTGCCATTCCGAACATTCGCTTCTGGAAGGCGCGATCCCCGTCAAGAAGCTGCCCGGTCTGGCGGCCAAGCACGGCATGCCCGCCGTCGCGCTGACCGACACCAACGCGCTGTTCGCGGCGCTGGAGTTTTCCGTCAAGGCGCTGGACGAGGGCGTGCAGCCTATCGTCGGCTGCCAGGTCACGCTGGACGCCGGGGCCGTCAGCGGCCCGGTGGTGCTGCTGGCGCAGGACCAGAGCGGGTGGATGAACCTGATGGCGCTGTCCACCTGCCTTTACGTGACGCCCGGCAAGGCATCGCCCCATGTCACGATGGACGAGCTTGTCAGCCATGCCGCCGGGCTGATCTGCCTGTCCGGCGGGGCAGGCGGGCCGCTGGGGCAGTTGGTCGCCGCGGGCAAGCTGGATGATGCCCGCGCCCACGCGCAGGCGCTGCACGGGATGTTCGGGGATCGGCTTTATGTCGAACTGCAGCGCCACACGCAGGACAACGGCGCGCCGATGCCGGCCGAGGCCGCGTCCGAAGGCGGGATGATCGACATCGCCTATGACCTCGGCCTGCCGCTGGTCGCCACGAACGACGTGTATTTCCCCGCGCCCGACATGTTCGGCGCCCATGACGCGCTGATCTGCATCCGCGAGCGGGCGATGGTCGATCAGCCCGGCCCCCGCCGCCGCCTGACCGCGCAGCACCACTTCAAGTCGCCCGCCGAGATGGCGGCCCTGTTCGCGGACCTGCCCGAAGCCATCGAGAACACGGTGGAAATCGCCCGCCGCTGTGCTTTCGCCGTCGCCAAGCACAAGCCGATCCTGCCCCGCTTCGCGGACGACGAGGTCGAGGAACTGCGCCGTCAGGCCAAGGGCGGCCTTGCCGCGCGGCTGGCCGTCATCCCCCATGCGGTCAGCGTGGACGACTATAACGCCCGGCTGGATTTCGAGCTGGGCATCATCGAGCAGATGGGGTTCCCCGGCTATTTCCTGATCGTCGCTGACTTCATCAAATGGGCCAAGACGAACGGGATTCCGGTGGGGCCGGGGCGCGGCTCGGGGGCGGGTAGCCTCGTGGCCTATGCGCTGACGATCACGGACCTTGACCCGCTGCGCTACTCGCTGCTGTTCGAGCGGTTCCTGAACCCTGAGCGCGTCTCGATGCCCGACTTCGATATCGACTTCTGCATGGACCGGCGGGAAGAAGTGATCGACTACGTTTGCCAGAAATACGGGCGCGAGAAGGTGGGGCAGATCATCACCTTCGGCGCTTTGCTGTCGAAGGCGGCCGTGCATGACGTGGGCCGGGTGCTGGGCATGGGCTTCACCCAGCGGGACAAGCTGTCAAAGATGATCCCGGTCGAGGGCGTGAAGCCGGTCTCCATCACCAAGGCGCTGGCCGACGAGCCGCGCCTGCGCGAGGCCCGCGACGCCGAGGAAAACGTGGCGCGGATGCTGGAATACGCCGCACAGGTCGAGGGGCTTTACCGCAACGCCTCGACCCACGCGGCGGGGGTCGTGATCGGGGACCGCCCGCTGGATCAGCTTGTGCCGCTTTACCGCGATCCGGGCTCGGACATGCCGGCCACCCAGTTCAACATGAAATGGGTCGAACAGGCCGGGCTGGTGAAGTTCGACTTCCTCGGCCTGAAGACGCTGACCGTGATCCAGAACGCCGTGGACCTGATCCGCGCGGGCGGGCGGCACCTGCATATCGCGGCGGACGGGCGGCAGCTTTACGACCCGCCGCCCGGCGCGGTGGACGAGATCAACCTGATCCCGCTGGACGACGAGGCGACCTATCGCCTGTTCGCCAGCGCCCGCACCGTCGCGGTGTTCCAGGTCGAAAGCAGCGGCATGATGGACGCGTTGCGGCAGATGCGCCCGACCTGCATCGAGGACATCGTGGCGCTGGTGGCGCTGTATCGGCCGGGGCCGATGGAGAACATCCCGACCTACTGCAAGGTCAAGAACGGCTTGCAGCCGCTTGAATCGATCCATCCCAGCATCGACCACATCCTCGCGGAAACGCAGGGCATCATCGTCTATCAGGAACAGGTGATGCAGATCGCGCAGGTCATGGGGGGCTATTCGCTCGGCGGCGCCGACCTGCTGCGCCGGGCGATGGGCAAGAAGATCGCCGAGGAGATGGCGAAGGAGCGGCCCAAGTTCGTCCAAGGCTCCAAGGCGCAGGGGGTGGACGAGAAGAAGGCCGGCGAGGTCTTCGACCTGCTGGAGAAATTCGCCAATTACGGCTTCAACAAGTCGCACGCCGCGGCTTATGCGGTGGTCAGCTACCAGACCGCATGGCTCAAGGCGAACCACCCGGTCGAGTTCATGGCCGCGGTGATGAACTGCGACATCCACCTGACCGACAAGCTGGCGATCTACCGCCGCGAGGTGGACCGCATGGGGATCGAGGTGATCCCGCCATGCGTCAACCGCTCGCAGCCGCGCTTCAGCGTCGATCAGGGCCGGATCGTCTATGCGCTCGGGGCGCTGAAGAACGTGGGCGTCGAGGCGATGCGGACGCTGGTGGTGGCGCGGGGCGACAAGCCGTTCCGCGACCTCAACGACTTCGCCCGCCGCGTGCCGATGCGGCAGGTCGGCAAGCGGGCGCTGGAGATGCTGGCCCGCGCCGGGGCGTTCGACGAGCTGGATGCCAACCGGGCGCGGGTGCTGAAATCGCTGGACGGGCTGGTGGCCTGGTCCTCGGCGGTGCAGGAGGCCTCCACCTCCAACCAGTCGTCGCTGTTCGGGGGCGGCGAGGATCTGCCGCCGCCGCGCCCCGCGCTCGCGTCCGTCTGGATGCCCGCCGAGAAGCTGGCCGAGGAACGCACGGCGATCGGCTTCTACCTGTCCGGCCATCCGCTGGACGACTACCTGCCCGCCCTGCGCCGCAAGGGGGCGATGACGCTGGCCGAGGTGCAGGCGGCCTCGCTCGACGGGCCGCTGGTCGCGCAGCTTGCGGGCACGGTCGCGGCTCGGGCCGAGAAGAAATCGGCCAAGGGCACGCGCTATGCCTTCGTCACCCTGTCGGACCCGACCGGGCTTTACGAGGCGACGGTGTTCTCGGACGTGCTGGACGCGAGCCGCCATCATCTGGAACCGGGATCGAACGTGCTGCTGACGGTGAACGTGGAACCCTCGGGCGATCAGGTCAAGCTGCTGGCGCGCGGCGTGGTCCCGTTGGAGGATGCGGTGGCCGACGCGGGCTCCGGCAAGCTGGCGGTGGAGATCGCGGACCCCCAGACGGCGGTCGCGGTGCTGGACCGGCTGCGCGTGGTCAGCGGCGAGATCGCGGCATCGTCGCGCGGGCGCGGCCCGCTGCTGATGCGGGTGCGCGAGGGGACGGCGGTCTATGACATCGAGGTGGGGCAGAACGTCCCCGTGACGCCGAAGATGCGGCAGGCGCTTCGCGCCGTCGAAGGCGTGATCGACGTGACCGAGGAATAGCTCGGCGGAAGGTTGCTCAGCCTGCCCGCAATTGGCAGGGTCGAACCAGATCCCACCCAGAAGGACCACCCATGATCCGCCGCCCGATTCCGACCGCTCTTCGCGCTGCCATTCCGGCCACCATCCTGCTGCTCGCGGCCTGCGGCGATCCCCAACCCGCGCGTAGAACGACAACCACCACGCAGCCGCCGGTCGCGCTGGTCGATCCGGCGGCGCTCTATTGCGCGGGCACCGGCGGCACGGTGATCCAGCGGATCGAAAACGGGCGTCGCGCCGATCTGTGCCGGCAGTCCAATGGCAGGACCGTCCGCACGGCCGACCTCATCAACGCCCATAACGACCTGTAGCGCGGCTCACTTGGGGCTGGTCGCGTCCTCCAGCCCCTCCATGTCGGTGCGGTCCGACAGCAGCAGCGCCCAGGGGCGCAGGACCGGGACATGCGCGCCCAGAACGATCAGCGACACCGTGACCGGCCCGGCCAGCAGCGCGCCGGGAATCCCCCAGATCCACGCCCAGAACAGCAGCGCCACCAGAATGACCAGCGGCGACACCGCGATGCGGTTCCCCGAGACCTTCGGATCGACATAGTTGCCCATCACCTGCTCGATCGCCAGAAGGCCCAGCCCCACGGCCACGGACGTGCCGAAATCCTGCGTCACGAACACATACATGACCGGCAGCAGGCCGGCGATGATCGACCCGACCGTGGGGATGAAGTTCAGCAGCAGGGTCAGAAGCGCCCAGACGAAGATCAGCCCCGCCCCGAAGAACCACAGCCACAGCCCGTAAAGCGCGGCGGTGACGAGCCCGAGCACCGCCCGGATCAGCAGATAGGCGCGGACCTTCTGCGCGATCACCTCGGCCGATTCGGTCAGCCGCCATTCGTCGCGCCCGTTCGTGATCGCGGCGATCTTCCGCCGCCAGTCGCCGCTTTCGATCAGGGTCAGCAGGACGAGGAAGAAGATCACCACCAGCGCCGAGACGATCGCCACCGCCGAGTTGAGGACCGTGCCCGCGACACTGGCCAGGACACCGATGATCGTATCGCTGAACCGCGTGGCGAGATCGCCGGCCGAACCCGACAGCAACCCGCCGGAGCCCTCGTCAGAGGCTCCGCCGCCGGCGGACGATGCGCCCGCGTCGTCGGCGGGCTCGGCCACGCCGGACGGCAGGCCCAGCGGCATCGCCTGTCCGGTCGTGTCGCCGTTCGGCGGGCCGCTTTGCGGCAGCAGTTCCGCGGCCTGTTCAGTGCCGCCGGGGAACTGCGCGACCACCTGCTGCGCGCCGAGCCACAGCGCCCCGAAGAACACAGCGACGACCGCGACCAACAGCGCCATCGCGGCGGTGGTGCCCAGCCAGCCCAGCTTGCGGGGAAGTTTCCGCCGGACCCAGTCGCGCACCGGCATCACCGCCAGCGCGATCAGGATCGAGGCCACCACCGGCACGGCCACGCTGGCCATCGCCCGCAGGGCCCAGCCGGCCAGCACCAGCGCGATGAGGACCAGAAGGATCGTGCGGATGTTCGGACTGGCCCCCGCAACCGATTGCCGGCCGCCATCTCCGCCAGCGCCTGGCCCGGTGAACTCGCCTCGTCTGGCCATGATGCGCTCCCTCGATCCGTGCCGGGAACAAGCCGGACCTCGGGGCGAAGGTTCCCGCGCCGGTGCCGAACGGAGCCCATGCGAAAGGGCGCCCGGTGGGGCGCCCTTTGCATGGATGGGGGCGGGCGCGAGGCCCCGGTGCCGCGATCAGTTGCGGGCGCGGTCCACCATCTTGCCCTTGGAGATCCACGGCATCATCTCGCGCAGTTTCGCGCCGACCTGCTCGATCTGGTGCTCGTCGTTGATCCGGCGGGTCGCCTTGAAGGACGGCTGGCCGACGGCATTTTCGGTCATGAAGTCGCGCACGAACTTGCCGGTCTGGATGTCGCGCAGGACTTCCTTCATCCGCGCCTTGGTTTCCTCGTAGGGCAGGATGCGCGGACCGCTGACATACTCGCCATACTCGGCGGTGTTGCTGATCGAGTAGTTCATGTTGGCGATGCCGCCCTCGTAGATCAGGTCCACGATCAGCTTCACCTCGTGCAGGCACTCGAAATAGGCCATCTCGGGCTCGTAGCCCGCCTCGACCAGCGTCTCGAAGCCCATGCGGATCAGCTCGACCAGCCCGCCGCACAGCACCGCCTGCTCGCCGAACAGGTCGGTCTCGCATTCCTCGCGGAAGTCGGTCTCGATGATGCCCGAGCGGCCGCCGCCGATGGCCGAGCAGTAGCTGAGCGCGAGGTCCAGCGCCTTGCCCGAGGCGTCGTTGTCCACCGCGACGAGGCACGGCACGCCGCCGCCCTTGACGTATTCGCCGCGAACCGTGTGGCCGGGGCCCTTGGGCGCCATCATGATGACATCGACACCCTTCTTCGGCTCGATCAGGCCGAAATGCACGTTGAGGCCGTGGGCGAACGCGATGGCGGCGCCTTCGCGCAGGTTGTCATGGACGTATTTGCGATAGGTTTCGGCCTGAAGCTCGTCGGGCATGGTGAACATGATGAGATCGGCCCATTTCGCGGCTTCCGCGATGCCCATCACCTGCAATCCTTCGCCTTCGGCCTTGGCGCGGCTGGGCGAGCCTTCGCGCAGCGCGACGACCAGGTTCTTGGCGCCCGAGTCGCGCAGGTTCAGCGCGTGGGCGTGCCCTTGGCTGCCATAGCCGAGGATGGCGATGTTCTTGTCCTTGATGAGGTTCACGTCGCAGTCGCGGTCATAGTAAACGCGCATGGCATATCTCCTTGTGATGAGAGAGGGATAGCGCGGGCCGGGCGGGTGGACTCTGCAAACTCGTCGTGTCATCGGCCGAAGCAGAGAAGATCATGCCTCTGAGTGGACGAACGCGGAAAAATCATGCTCGACGACACCGACCGCCGCATCCTGCGGCAGATGCTGGCCGATCCCGCCGCCGACAATGCCGCGCTGGCCGAACGGGCCGGCGTCACCCCCGCGACACTCTGGCGGCGGCTCGACCGGATGCGCGAACACGGCATCCTTCAGGGGATCGAGGCGCGCATCGACTGGCGCGCGCTCGGGTATGAGGTCGAGGTCAGCCTGCGCTTCACCCTCGACAAGACCGAACCCCGCGCCTTCGATGCCTTCACCGCCGCCGCGCGCGAGGTGCCGGAGGTGATCGAGATCCAGACCTTCCTCGGCTCGGTCGATATCCGCCTGTCGGTGATCGCCCGCGACATGGCGCACTGGCAGGAGATCTACCGCAGCCGCATCCTGCCGCTGCCGCATGTGACGGATATCGAGCCGCTGATGCTGGTGGCGACCCTCAAGGACAGCGCGGAGCTGCCGCTGTGAGCCTGGACACCACCGACACCGCCATCCTGCGGCTGCTCGCCCGCGACGCGACGCTGGGCGCGGCGGAAATCGGCCGCGCCGTCGGCCTCACCCAGCCGGCGGCATGGCGGCGGATCAGGCGGCTGACGGATGCGGGCGTGATCGCCGGCCGGCGGATCGTCGTGGACCGCGCGGCGCTGGGGTTCGGGGTGACGGTGTTCCTCGGCATCCGCCTTGCCGCCCGCGGCCGCCCCGCGCTGGAGGATTTCGAGCGCGCCGCCATCGCCATCCCCGAGGTGCAGACGGTGCAGCACGTCCTCGGGCGTTTCGACTACCGCCTGCGGATCGTCGCCCGCGACATCGCCGATTTCGAGCGGGTTCTGCGGCGGCGGATCATGACGCTGCCGGGCGTGGGGCAGGTGGAGGCGAACGTGGTGCTGTCGGAAGAGCGCAGGCCCGGTCCACTTGGATAGGCCGACTGGGGGTTTCACACCCCCAGACCCCCGTGGGATATTTCGGGCCGCCCGAATGGCAGGCGTGTCTCTCGGGCGGCCCGAAATATCCTCGGGGGTTCGGGGGCAGACAGCCCCCGGCTTCGGGCGGGTCAGTGCGTCCCGAGACCGGCGCGCATCAGGGTGCGCCGCACCGGACCCAGCGCATAGAGCCCGCCGAGCGCCGCTGCGCGCAGGTCGCGCAGGGGGCGCAGGCCGACCATGCTGGCGCGGTTCAGCGCGTCGATGCCCATGACGCGGGCCAGCGCATCGGCGCGGCGCGTGCGGGCGTAACGGGCCAGCGCCGCCGGGTCGCCGGGGCGTTCGCGCATCAGGTCCAGCAGCGCGGCGAGGTCGGCGAGGCTCATGTTCAGCCCCTGCGCGCCGATGGGCGGGACGACATGGGCCGCCTCGGCGATCAGGGCGGTGCGCGGGCCGGAGAAGCGCTGGGCGATCTGGCTGATGATCGGCCATTCGGTCAGCCCGGTCGCCTGTGTCAGATGCCCCAGCACCCCGGCCGAACGGGCGTTGAGTTCCTGCTCGAACGCCTCGCGTGGCAGGGCGCGGAGGCTGGCGATTTCGGGCGCGCGCTCCATCCAGATCACGGCGGAGGCGGGCTTGCCGTCGCGGTCGGGCAGGGGGACCAGCGTGAACGGCCCGCCCGAGCGATGGATCTCGGTCGAGACATTGCCGTGCGGCATCTCGTGGGTGACGGCGAAGGCCAGCGCCCTCTGGCCGTAGCGGATCGTGCGGACGCCGATCCCCAGCGCCTCGCGCACCGGCGAGTTGCGGCCGTCCGCGGCCACAACCAGCTGCGCGGCGATGGTCTGACCGTCGCTCAGCCGCACGATGGCGGCGTCGTCGCGGGGGGTCAGCCCGGCGGTTCCGGTGCCGGGGCGGAACTCCACCCCCGGCAGGTCGGCGAGCCGGGCGGAGATCTCGCGCCGCAGCAGCCAGTTGGGCAGGTTCCAGCCGAACGGCCGGTCGGAAATGTCGGCGGCGTCGAAGGATCGCGTCAGCCGCGCAACCGGCTCGGCGCCGCCCGCATCGACGATCCGCATGATCTGCAGGGGCGTTGCGTGGGGCGCCAGCCGGTCCCAGAGGCCGATCCGTGCCAGCAGATCGACCGCGGGTTGCAGGAACGCCGTGGTCCGCAGGTCGGCGCCCGCCGCCGCTTCCTCGGTCACGGGCGGGGCGGGATCGACGCAGAGGACGCGCCGCCCCTCGGCCCCGAAGGCCGCGGCGGCGATCAGCCCGGCGATCCCGCCGCCCGAGACCAGCACATCGACGCTGCGCGGCTCCATCGGAGGTCAGAACCCGGCGGCGTAGGCGGTGAGGATGGCGAACACCAGGACGGTCGCGATCAGGCCGACGATCCCCAGCACCGGCAGGCCGAACAGCCACACCAGCACGGCGATGAAGACGACCAGCATCGCCACGCCGACGAGCAGCCAGGTCGCGATCTCGAGCTCGCGGCGGCTCTGCAGGTCGGCATCGGGGC
This sequence comes from Paracoccus sp. Z118, assembly GCF_019061185.1. Taxonomy (GTDB): domain Bacteria; phylum Pseudomonadota; class Alphaproteobacteria; order Rhodobacterales; family Rhodobacteraceae; genus Paracoccus. The sequence goes on along the minus strand of NZ_JAHQZU010000002.1, from coordinate 83,160 downwards.
TGACCGCCTCGCCGATCGCATCGACCGCCGAGTGGTCGGCCGCATGGGTTTGAGTGGACATGGAAACCTCGATCCTTGGGTTTTCGCCCCTCACCTTGCCATGGCCGAGGGCGCCGGGGCAAGCTGCGCGAGGAAGCCCGAAAGGTCGGCCGTGCGGTGCTGGACATGCGGTCCATGCGCGTGACCAACGTCCAGCTCGTCGGGTCCGTGGCGGCCGGAACCCACGAGAATCGTTCGCATTCCCAGCGAATACGGCACTTCCAGATTGCGCGGGTCATCCTCGAACATCGCCGCCGCCTGCGGGTCGATGCCGTGCGCGTCCAGCACTGCGGCAAAGGAGCGCGGGTCGGGCTTGGGGTGGAAGCCGCATTCCTCGATCCCGTAAACCGCCTCGAAGCAGGCGAGGCCGCGACGGGCCAGCACCTTGCCCGCGTAATGGGCGTCGGCGTTGGTGTGGACGATCTTGCGGCCGGGCAGGGCGGTGATGGCGGCGGCCAGCGACTCGTCCGGCGTCAGGGCCGAGAAGTCGATGTCGTGAACATCCAGCAGATAGGCGGCCGGGTCGATCCTGTGCTCGGCCATCAGCCCGGCCAGCGTGGTGCCGTGGTCGCGCCAGTATTGCGCGCGCAGGGTGTCGGCGGCTGCCTGTTCCAGCCCGAGTTCGCGTGCGACCCAGGCGGTCATGCGGCCTTGGATCTGGTCGAAAAGCCGGATCTCGGGCGGGTAGAGCGTGTTGTCCAGATCGAAGATCCAGACATTCACACCGGCAAAGGCGGAGCGAAGTTCGGGCGTGGCGGGGCGATGATGGGTCATGCCTTCGGCCTAGCCGCGCGCGCCCGCGCTTGCAATCGCCGCGGCGGGCTGGAAACTGCGCGCCATGAAGGACGCATATTCCCTGATCCTGTCGGCCATCGACAACGGCACCTATCGCCCCGGCGACCGGCTGGTCGAATCCGAGCTGGCCGAGCGGTTCGGCGTCAGCCGCACCCCCGTTCGCGAGGCGCTGCAGCGGCTGGAAACGCAGTCGATGCTGACCCGCGACGGGCGCAGCCTGATCGTGGCCGCGCTGGACCACAATCAGTTGACCGAGCTTTACGCCGTCCGCACGGAACTCGAGGCGCTGGCCGCCCGGCTCGCCGCCCGCCACGCCAGCCGCGAGGAGGTGCGGGTTCTGGGCGCGATGATCGAGGAGGATCGCGCAATTCTCGACGACGCGCAGGCGCTGGCGCGGGCGAACCGGCGGTTCCACCACCAGATCCACCTGGCTTCGCACAACCGCTATCTGGTGCAGCAGCTCGACATCGTTCACCGCACGATGGCGCTGATGGCGCATTCCTCGCTGGCCGTGCCGGGGCGGGGCGAGGATTCGCTGGCCGAGCACCGCGCCATCGTGGACGCCATCGCCGCGGGCGATCCCGATGCCGCTGACGCCGCGCTGCGGGCCCATATCTCCCTCGCCTACGAGACTCGGCTGCGGCAGGGGGCGATGGACTGGGCCGCCACGGTCGAGCAGGAGCGCAAGCGGTGAGAGTGATCGCCACCGCCGCCGATCTGGAGGAGGGGGCCGCGCATCTGGCCCAGGTCAGCCCGATCTGGGCGCGGGTGCTGCCCGAGATCGGGCCGCTGCCGCTGCGGCGGCGTGAGGACGGGTTCGCGGCGATCCTGAGTGCGGTCGTCTCGCAGCAGCTTTCGACCCACGCGGCGGAGGCCATTGCGGCGCGGCTGGCCGAGGCGGGGCTGACCGAGGCGGGGTCCATCGCCTCGGCCGCCGACGAGGCGCTGCGGGCCTGCGGGCTGTCGGGGCCGAAGATCCGCTATCTGCGCGGCATCGCCGAGGCCGCGCCCGATTGGCACAGGCTGCGCGCCTTGCCCGACGACGAGGCGGCGGCGCTGCTGGTTGCGCTGCCAGGCATCGGGCAGTGGACGGCGGACATCTATCTGATGTTCGCGCTCGGCCGGGCCGACGCCTTCGCGGCGGGCGATCTTGCGCTGCAGGAATCGGCGCGGTTGCTGTTCGACCTGCCGGCGCGGCCCAGACCGGCGGCGCTGGTCGAACTGGCCGAGCCGTGGCGGCCGTGGCGCTCGGTCGCGGCGCGGGCGCTCTGGGCTTATTACCGGGTGGCCAAGGGGCGCGAAGGTATCCGATAAGACCGCCGAGTGAAGCGAGGGAACGGAAGACATGGTGCGCAAGCTGCAATCCGACCGGCGCGGGCCGGAAAAGGCGAGTTCGGTGGTGGTGCTGCTGCACGGCTATGGGGCGGACGGGGCCGACCTTCTGGGACTGGCCGACCCGCTGTCGCCGCATCTGCCGGGGACCGCCTTCCACGCCCCCGACGCGCCCGAGCCCAGCATCAACAATCCGATGGGCCGGCAGTGGTTTCCGATTCCGTGGCTGGACGGCTCGACCGAGGCGCAGGCGCGGGAAGCGATGGGCCGTTCGGTCGAGGACCTGAACCACTATCTCGACGAGGTGCTGAAGGCCGAGGGGCTGACGGCGGACCGCATGGTCGTCGTCGGCTTCTCGCAGGGCACGATGATGGCGCTGCATGTGGTGCCGCGCCGGGCCGAGGCGGTCGCGGGGATCGTCGGCTTCTCGGGGCGGCTGCTGGCGCCGGAACTGCTGGACGAGGTGACGGTGAAGCCGCCGGTCCTGCTGGTCCACGGCGATCAGGACCAGATGGTGCCGTTCGCCGACATGGGACTGGCGGGCGACGCGCTGACCGGGGCGGGCTTTACCGTTTACAGCCACGTGATGAAGAACACCGGCCACGGCATCTCGCCCGACGGCCTCGGCGTCGCGCTGGCGTTCATCCGCCAATGCCTGGGCTGAGTCGCGACCGGCTGATCCTGCATGTCGGGCTGCCCAAGGCGGCAAGCTCGGCCCTTCAGTTCTGGTGCGACGGACAGCGGGAGCGGCTGGCCGCCGAGGGCGTGGATTATCCCGATCCCCGGTCCGAGCATCCGATGAAGAAGCACCACGCGCTGGTGCCCGAATTGCTGAAGGGCCGTGCCGATACGCTGGCCCGCGATGTGGCGGAAAGCCGCGCGCCGACGATGCTGGTCTCGAACGAGGGATTCGCCCCGCGCTATCGGCAGTTTCCCCGCGCGGCGGCCGATGCGCTCGCCGGGGCGGCGGGTGGTCGGGCCGTCACGCTTTTCCTGCTGACGCGCAGCGAAGAAGGGTGGCTGCGATCGATCTGGGCGCAGCGCATCATCAACCCCAGCATCCAGCGGGCGCCGCTGATATTCGACACGTTCGATGATTTCGTCAGAAGGTCGGACGCCCGCTGGCTGCTGGATGTCGAGGCGAGGGGCGCCGAGATGCAGGCGATCGCGCAGGCGGATCAGGTCGTCCGGGCCAGCGTCGAGGAAGACTGGTTCGGCGCGCTGCTGACCCTGCTGGGCGTGGCCCGGCGCCCCGGCGACGCGCCGCCCCGCATTCACGGGGCCGCGCCGCCCCACGCGATCGAACTGGTGCGCCGCGTCAACGCGTTGCCGACCGACCAACCCAACCTCGTCCGGTCGGCGCTGCTCGCGGGCCTTCAGGCGGAACTGGGCACGTCGAACGTGACGCTTGCCAACACCGCCCGCGTCTTTGCAACCCATCCGAACGAGAAGCGGAAGCAAAGCTCATCGCTTCTCGCCACTGCCCTTCGTGACGTCGATCCCGATCCGGGGCCGATGGCCGAGCTTCACGCCGCGATCTCGGCCTGGGCGGAACGGGGCAGTCCTGATCCCCCGCGCCTCGGCTGAGAAGTCATCGCAGCGTCGTCCCTTCGCTATCCCGATGTCGTGGTTCGGGCGCAAGGCAACATGCAGGGGGTTGCCGTATCTCTGCTACCGGAAGTAGGCTGCACCGCAGCACTGAGTCCGGCACCGGACCCGTCCACTTCGGGGAGGCGCGAATGCTCGACAACCACAGTCTGGATAATGACTTCCGCACCCACTTCGTGCGTGAGCCCGGCTCGCTCAGGCGCAACCCGGCGCTGGTGCTGAACGCGGATTTCCGGCCGCTATCCTACTATCCCCTGTCGCTCTGGCCGTGGCAGGAGGCGATCAAGGCCGTCTTCCTGGACCGGGTGACGATCATCGCCGAATATGACGAGGTGGTGCGCAGTCAGCGCGCCGCGATCCGAATACCCTCGGTCGTGGTGCTGAAAGAGTTCGTCAAACCCCAGAAGCGCGTGGCATTCACGCGCTTCAATCTTTTTCTGAGGGACGAATTCTGTTGCCAGTATTGCGGGGCGCGAGGGGATCTGACCTTCGACCATGTGGTGCCCCGCTCGCGCGGCGGCGTGACCAGTTGGGAGAACGTGGTCGCCGCCTGCTCGCCCTGCAACCTGAGGAAGGCGAACAAGAGCCTGCGGAACTCGGGGCTGAAGCTGCGCCGCCCGCCCGCCCGGCCCACGGCCGAGGACATGCACACCGTCGGCCGGCGCTTTCCGCCGAACCACCTGCATCATAGCTGGATGGATTTTCTCTACTGGGACGCCGAGCTGGAAAGCTGAGGCGTCCCGCGCCCGCGTCAGTGCGCGCCGTCGTGCCGGTGATCGGGGCCGTCATCGCTGCGGGCGAACGCGCCGGAAAGATGCACGACCACCGCGCCGACCAGCGCCCCCAGCAGCACCGCCTTGAACGGCAGCCCGACAGCGACCGCCAGCCAGATCGTGGCGCCCACGGCAAGGATCACGGCAGCGAGCGTGATCAGGAAATGGGGCAGGGGCATCGCTTCCTCCTGTGGCGGCAGGATCAATATGGAGCCGGTGGCGTCAGGTTGAAAGACCAACCTGTGAACAGGGTGAATGTTCCGGCGAACTGTTGCCGCTTGCAGGGTGTTCCCTGAATGTTCTAGCATGGCCCCATGCTTCCGCCCCGCGATCCCGACGAAGTCCTCAAAGCCCGCGGCGCCGCCCATCGCCCGGCGGGGCGGTTCGAGCCGTATCAGCCCGTGCGCGAGGATGACGGCTGGGACAGCCCGCCCGACGAGCATCTGCTGCGGACCGAGGTGACGACCGAGCAGCCGCGCCGGATCATCACCCGCAACCAGTCGCCCGACGTGCCGTTCGACCGCTCGGTGAACCCCTATCGCGGCTGCGAGCATGGCTGCATCTACTGCTTCGCGCGGCCGAGCCACGCCTATCTGGGCCTTTCCCCCGGTCTGGATTTCGAGACGCGGATCACCGCCAAGCCGGATGCCGCCCGGCTGCTGGAAGCCGAGATCGGGCGGCCCGGCTATGCCGTCGGGCCGATCGCCTTCGGCACCAACACCGATCCCTATCAGCCCGCCGAGGCGCGGTTCGGCATCATGCGGTCCTGCCTTCAGGTGCTGCACGACTGGAACCATCCGGTCAGCATCGTGACGCGCGGGCGCACGATCCTGCGCGATCTGGACCTGATCGGCGCGATGGCGGTGCGGCAGCAGGTCTTCGTCGGCGTGTCGGTGACGACGCTGGACGCGAAGCTGGCCCGACAGATGGAGCCGCGCGCGCCCGCCCCCGCGACCCGGCTGGCGATGATCCGGGGTCTGGCGGAGGCAGGCGTCTCGGTGCGCGTCATGGTCGCGCCGATCATTCCGGTGCTGACCGCCCATGAGGTCGAATCGATCCTGACCGCCGCGCGCGAGGCGGGCGCCGCCACCGCCAGCATGATCCCGATCCGCCTGCCGCATGAGGTCGCGCCGCTGTTCCGCGACTGGCTGCAACGCCATCACCCCGGCAAGGCCGATCACGTCATGGCGCGGATTCAGGCGATCCGCGGCGGGCGCGACAACGATCCCCGCTTCGGCACCCGCATGAAGGGCGAGGGGATCGAGGCGGAACTGCTGCACCAGCGTTTCCGCCTTGCCCGCAAGCGGCTGGGCTATGCGACGGAAAGCCCGCCGCTGGACGCCAGCCGCTTCGCGCCGCCGCCGCGCTCGGGCGATCAGCTTTCGCTGTTCTGACGCCCCAAGCCCGCTCTTGCCGCTGCCCGCTCGCCTGCTAGGGTCGCCGCCATGAAAATCGCCAGTTTCAACATCAACGGCATCAAGGCGCGGCTGCACCAGCTGACCGCCTGGCTGCCCGAGGCGCAGCCCGATGTCGTGGTCCTGCAGGAGATCAAGTCGCAGGACGAGGGCTTCCCGTCCGAGGTGATCGAGGATCTGGGCTGGACCGTCTGGACCCACGGCCAGAAAAGCTGGAACGGCGTTGCCATCCTCTCGCGCCTGCCGGTCGAGGATGTGACCCGCGGCCTGCCCGGCGACGATGCGGACGAGCAGGCCCGGTTCATCGAAGGCACGGTGATCGGGGAACGCCATGCGGTGCGGGTCGCGGGGCTCTACCTGCCCAACGGCAACCCGGTGCCGGGGCCGAAATACGACTACAAGCTGGCGTGGATGGAACGGCTGCGGCTGCACGCGGCGGACATGCTCGCGGCCGAGCAGCCGGCGGTGATGCTGGGCGATTACAACGTCATCCCCGAGCCGCGCGACGCCGCCCACCCGGAACGCTGGACCGATGACGCGCTGTTCCTGCCCGAAAGCCGCGCGGCGTTCCGCCGGATCGTCCATCAGGGCTGGACCGACGCGATCCGCATCCGCGCCCCGCAGGCCACGCGCGGGCCGTTCACCTTCTGGGACTATCAGCGGCAGGCATGGGACCGCGACAACGGCATCCGCATCGACCACGCGCTGCTCTCGCCGCAGGCCGCCGACCTGCTGAAGGACGCCGGCATCGACCGCGACCAGCGGGCGACCGAGAAGCCGAGCGATCACGTTCCGGTCTGGGTGGAACTGGACGCCTGACGCAGTGACGGGCCGCCAACCGGCTCGTCGGGCGGGGCGACCGAGAAGCCGAGCGGCCGTCCCGGTCCGGCTGAAACTGGACGCCCGACGCAGCGACCAACCGGCCTTTCGGTCGGGCAAGGATCCCGCGCGCCCGTCCTGCCTCGTGACGAACGGGCCGCCCGACGCAGCGGCGGCACCGTTGCGCGGCCTTTCTCCCTTGCGGCGTTGGGCGGCACCTGCATAGGCTCTCCCATCATGGATCAGCCTGCCTCCTCCGCGCCCGAAATCGTCGAGATCACCCCCTCCGCCCCGGTCAGCACCGAGCGGCATGGCTGGCGGGCGAAATGCCTGCAGCGCCTGATCCGCATGGACCTGCCGGTGCCGCGCAGCTTCGCCGTCTCGACCGAGGCGGTGCGGGGCATCGCGGCGGGACGGATGCTCGACCGCGCGGCGCTGGACCGGCTGATCGGCGAAGGGGCGGGGCTGGTCGGGGTGCGCCCCTCGGCCGTCGATCCCGAATGGGGCGGGCCGGGCACGGTGCTGAATGTCGGCATCAACGACGCCTGCCACGAACGCCTTGCCCAGACGCGCGGGCGCGAGGCGGCGGACGCCATCTATCGCGGCTTCGTGCAGTCCTACGCGGTCCATGTCGCGCGGCTGGACCCGGACATGTTCTCGGACCCCGATGCCAGCCTTGCCGACGCGCTGGCCGCCTATCGCAACGAGACCGACGACGAGTTCCCCCAGGACCCCGCCCGCCAGCTGGCCGAGGTGCTGCGGTCGATGGCGCGGGCGTGGGACGGCCCCACCGCGCGGCTGCTGCGGCAGGCCAAGGGGGCCCCGCCCGACGCGCCGCTGGGGCTGGTCGTGCAGGACATGGCGCTGGCGCTCGGCCCCGGCGTCACCGGATCGGGGACGATCCAGTATGTGGACAGCGTGACCGGCGATGCGCGGATCACCGGGCGTTTCCGCGGGCAGACGCAGGGTAAATCCCGCGGCAGGAATCACGAGACGCTGTATCTCACCTGCGACCCGCGCGGCCCCTCGCTGCAGGAGGCGGCGCCGGGCGTCTTCGCCGACCTGATCCGCTTCGGCGAGGCCGCCCGCTGCCGCCTGCGCGAGGAGATGCGGATCGAGTTCGTCGTCTCGGACAGCCAGCTCACGCTGATCGACGCGAACATGGTCGCCCGCTCGTCCCGCGCGTCGGTGCGGATCGCCGTCGCGTTGGTCCGCGACGGCATCATTTCGCCGGACGAGGCGGTGATGCGGATCCAGCCGCGCACGCTTTACGACCTGCTGCACCGGCAGGTGGACCCGCGCAGTCCGCGCGACGTGATCGTGCGCGGCATCCCCGCCAGCCCCGGCGCGGCCACCGGCAGGATCGTCTTTTCCACGCCCGCCGCGCAGGCCAGCACCGCGCGAGGCGAGCCTTGCGTGCTGGTGCGCCGCGAGACGGTGCCCGAGGATGTGCGCGGGATGCATGCCGCCGTCGCCGTCCTGACCGAGCGCGGCGGCACCACCAGCCACGCCGCCGTGATCGCGCGGGGGCTTGGCCTGCCCTGCATCGTCGGCGCCTCGCAGATCGCCATTGATGGCCGGGCCGGAACGCTGCGCGTCGGTCAGCGAATCCTGCACGAGGGCGACCAGATCACCGTGGACGGCAGCTCCGGCGAGGTGCTGGCCGGCGCCCCCGACATGCTGGAGCCCGCGCTGGACGACAGCTTCCACCAGCTTCTCACCTGGGCCGACGAGGCCAGCACCATCGCCGTGCGCGCCAACGCCGACACGCCCGAGGACGCGCTGACCGCCCGCCGATTCCACGCGCAGGGCATCGGCCTGTGCCGGACCGAGCATATGTTCTTCGACGATTCGCGCCTGCCCGCCATGCGCGAGATGATCTTCGCCGACCGGCCCGAAGACCGGCGCCTCTCGCTCGACCGGCTGCTGCCGATGCAGCGGGCCGACTTCACGGCGCTGTTCCGGCTGATGGACGGGCTGCCGGTGACGATCCGCCTGTTCGACCCGCCGCTGCACGAATTCCTGCCCCATGACCGCGAGGGGATGCGCGAATTGGCGGAGACGCTGGACCTGCCCCTGTCCGACATCGTGCGCCGGATCGAGGCGCTGGACGAGTTCAACCCGATGCTGGGGATGCGCGGCGTCCGGCTGGGCATCGTGGTGCCGGAAATCTACGACATGCAGGCCCGCGCGATCTTCGAGGCGACGATCGCCGCCGCGCGCCACGGCACCGGCGTCGTGCCTGAGATCATGATCCCGCTGGTCAGCGCCATGCGCGAGGTCGAGCTGGTCCGCAACCGCATCGAAGCCGTCGCCGCCGCCGTGCGGACCGAGACGCGGGCCGATTTCACCTATCGGCTGGGCGTCATGGTCGAGACCCCGCGCGCCGCGCTGCGGGCGGGCGACATCGCCGAGCATTGCGCCTTCCTGTCCTTCGGCACCAACGACCTGACGCAGATGACCTTCGGCCTGTCGCGCGACGACGCGGGCCGCTTCATGGGCAGCTATGTCGCGCAGGGGGTCTTCCCCGAGGACCCGTTCCACATCCTCGACCAGGAGGGCGTGGGCGAGCTGCTGCTGATCGGCGTCCAGCGCGCCCGAGAGCGCAAGCCGGACATCACCATCTCCGTCTGCGGCGAGCATGGCGGCAACCCCGATTCCATCGCCTTCTGCATGCGGGCGGGGGTGGATTATGTGTCCTGCTCGCCCTTCCGCGTGCCGCTGGCGCGGCTTGCTGCGGCGCGCGAATCGATTCTGCTGCGGGGCAGCGACCCGACTCGCGTCTGACGGGAAAGTCACGCGTTTCTCACAACTAAGCGCGGCCCGACTTGGGCCGGAATCTGCCGACAGCAACTAACAGCCTCGGCGGGTTCCGGCCCAAACATGGCGTTTTCATGACCGGACGGGCGACTCGGCGCTTGGGCACTGGCGCGGCGCGGGGGGCATCGGTCATCCAACCTGCATCGGCCCGGCCCGCTCGGGTTTACGAGTTACAGGAACACCATGCCCAAGTTCGTTTCGTGGCTGGCGCGCCTTTGTGTGTGTGCTGCCATTGCCGCCCCGGTTCTCTCTACCCCCGTCAACGCGGAAAGCGGCGACGGGGTTTCATATCAGGAACGCGTCCAGCAGTATCAGCGCCGCAATGCCGAGCGGTTGCAGCAGAACCGCGCGGCCGCAACCGGCCCGGAGCGGCTGATCCAGGCCAAGGCCGCCCCCGGCATCGACAGCCGCGAACTGGGCTGCATGACCGAGGCGATCTATTTCGAATCGCGCGGCGAGCCGGTGTCCGGCCAGCGCGCCGTCGCCGAGGTCATCCTGAACCGCGTGGACGATCCGCGCTTTCCGCGCTCGGTCTGCGGGGTGGTGAACCAGAAGGGCCAGTTCAGCTACAAGGGCAATGTCGGCAAGATCCGCAAGGGCGCGGCCTACAACACCGCCCTGCACATCGCGACCGAGGCGCTGTCGGGCGCCCCGCGCGTCCTGACCGACGGCGCGACCTATTTCCACACCCACCGGGTCAACCCCTCCTGGTCGCGGAAATTCACCCGCACCACCCGCATTGGCGCGCATATCTTCTATCGTCAGGGCGCCCGCCGCGTCGCATCGAACTGACCCGCGCCTTCCTCTGCCTCTCGGCCCGACTGGCCCCGCCGCAAGCGGGGCCATTTTTCATTCCGGCTCGGGTCAGGGGATTGCGGGGCAGGGGATTCCCACCCATGAGGGGCGCATGGACCAGCCCGACCGCATCCACCTGCGCGATCACGTCATCTCGGCCGAGATCGGCGCATTCCAGACCGAGCGCGGCACCCGGCAGCGCCTGCGCTTCAACGTGACCGCCGATCTGGCCGAGCCCGTCAGCGGCGCGGCCGATGAGGTGGACCGCATCCTCAGCTACGACGTGCTGACCGGGGCGGTGGCGACGGCGCTGGCCGAGCAACGCTACGACCTGCTGGAGACACTGGCCGAACGCATCGCCGCCGAGGTGTTGGCCCATCCCGCCGCCGCGCGGGTCGAGGTTTCGGTGGAAAAGCTGGACCGGGTGCCGGGCGCGCTGGGGATCACCATCGCCCGCCGGGCAGGGCGGGTCGGGGCGGAGGCCGCACGGCCGCGCCCGGCCGTCGTGCTGCGGCAGGACGGCGGCGCGCCCGATCTTTCCGGCGGCGCGGTCATCCTGGTGCCGGGCGCGCCCGGCCTGCCGCTGCCGCAAGGGGGGCATGCGCGCCGCGTGGCGCTGCTGGCGCTGGATCAGGCGGCTTGGGCCGCCGCAGGACCGCTCGGCGTCACCGTCGCGGACAGCCGGACGGAACTCGACTGGGCCGCCGAGCAGGGGCAGGCGGTCGTCTGGGCCCCCGCGCGGATGGTCGCGGACGATCCGTCGCTGCCCGCCGATCCGCTGGCGCTGGCGCTGTGGCTGGCCGAACGGATGCGGGCGAGCCGGCTGGACCTCGCGCCGCCCGCCGGAACGCGCCCGGCGATCCCGGCGAATTTCCCCATCCCGGTGCGCTGGCTCGACGGCTGAGCCTTGCCTCGCCGCCGGCCCGGCCCGACATTCCCCGCCATGATGAACCGCGATCCGCTATGACCCCGACCATCTATTACCGCCCGATCCCCGAGCTTCAGGGCGGCCGCTGGCAACTCGCCGGTGGCTGGACCCGTTTCTCGCGGCTCGAACGCCTCGCGCGGGGCGAGGCGCCGCGCATCGTGACGGAGGCCCCGGCCGAGGTGATGGAGGCGCTGACCGCGCCGCGCCCCGATGTGCTGGGCCTCTCGATGGATCGCCCGCGGCTGATGGGGATCGTCAACGTGACGCCGGACAGCTTCTCGGATGGCGGCCGCCACGATAGCACGCCGGCCGCCGTCGCGCATGGGCTCGCGCTGGCGGCAGCGGGCGCGGACATGCTGGACGTGGGCGGCGAGTCCACCCGCCCCGGCGCGGCCGAGGTGCCCGGACCCGAGGAAACCGCCCGCGTCGTCTCGGTGATCGAAGGGCTGCGCGGCACGCCCGTCAGCATCGACACCCGCAAGGCCGCCGTCGCAGGCGCGGCGGTTCAGGCCGGGGCGGGGCTGGTCAACGATGTCTCCGGCCTTGATTTCGACCCGCGGATGGCGACCGAGGTCGCCCGCTCGGGCGCGGCGGTCTGCGTCATGCACGCGCAGGGCCTGCCCGAGAACATGCAGGACGATCCCCGCTATGGCGACGTGCTGCTGGATGTCTATGACGCGCTGGCCGAGCGGATCGCCCGCGCCGTCGCCGCCGGCATCCCGAAGGGGCGGATCGTCGTCGATCCCGGCGTCGGCTTCGGCAAGACGACAGAGCACAACCTCGCCATCCTGCGGCGCATCTCGATCTATCACGCGCTCGGCTGCCCGGTGCTGCTGGGCGTCTCGCGCAAGCGCTTCATCGGCACCATCGGCGGGACCGAGGCGCCGGACGCCCGCGATCCCGGCACGCTGGCGCTGACGCTGGCCGGGGTGTTACAGGGCATCCAGATTCATCGCGTTCACGATGTGGCGGGCGTGGCGCAGGGATTGCGCCTCTGGCGCGCGGCCGAGGGAACAGGCGAGACAGACGGGGCAGAGACATGACCAGAAAGCTTTTCGGAACCGACGGCGTGCGCGGCCGCGCCAACACCTACCCGATGACGGCGGACATGGCGCTGCGGCTGGGGGCGGCGGCGGGGCAGTATTTCGGCCGCACCGGCAAGAACGGCCACCGCGTCGTGATCGGCAAGGACACCCGGCTGTCGGGCTACATGCTGGAGAACGCGCTGACGGCGGGGCTGACCTCGACCGGCATGAACGTCCTGCTGCTCGGCCCGGTGCCGACCCCGGCGGTGGGCTACCTGACGCGCTCGATGCGGGCCGATCTGGGCATCATGATCTCGGCCAGCCACAACCCGGCCGAGGATAACGGCATCAAGTTCTTCGGCCCCGACGGCTTCAAGCTGTCCGACGAGGCCGAGGCCGAGATCGAGGCGCTTGCCGGGGCCGAGCCGGCGCTGGTGCCCCCCGCGCGGATCGGCCGCGCGCGGCGGATCGACGACGGGCGGGGGCGCTATGTGGAATACGCCAAGACCACCTTCCCGCAGGGGCAGCGGCTCGACGGGATGAAGGTCGTGATCGACTGCGCGAACGGCGCCGCCTATCGCGCCGCGCCGGACGTGCTGTGGGAGCTTGGGGCCGACGTGATCCCGCTGGGCGTGGACCCGGACGGCTTCAACATCAACGCGGGCGTCGGCTCGACCCACCCGGAGGCCTGCGCGGCGGCGGTGCGCGAGCATGGCGCGGATCTGGGCATCAGCCTCGACGGCGATGCCGACCGGGTGATGATCATCGACGAGAACGGCGCGGTGGCGGATGGCGACCAGCTGATGGCGCTGCTGGCGGGCCGCTGGGCCGCCGCCGGTCGCCTGCGCGGGGGGGCGCTGGTGGCGACGGTGATGTCCAATCTGGGGCTGGAACGCTATCTGACCGACCGCGGGCTGCGGCTGGAGCGGACCGCCGTGGGCGACCGCTATGTCGTCGAGAAGATGCGCGGCGAGGGGTTCAACCTCGGCGGCGAGCAGTCGGGCCATATCGTGATGACCGACTACGCCACCACCGGCGACGGGCTGATCGCCGGGTTGCAGTTCCTTGCCGCGCTGGCCGATACCGGCAAACCCGCGAGCGATCTGCTGCGCCAGTTCACGCCGGTCCCGCAGATGCTGAAGAACGTGCGCTACGGCGCGGGCGCGGACCCGCTGTCCACCGACGCGGTGCGGGCCGAGATCGCCGCTGCCGAAACGCGGCTGGCGGGCAATGGCCGGGTGCTGATCCGCAAGTCCGGCACCGAGCCGCTGATCCGCGTCATGGCCGAGGCCGAGGACGAGGGCGTGCTGCGCGAGGTCGTGGACGGGATCGTCGCGGCGGTCGAGCGGGCGGCGGCGTAGGCAGGGGGCTCTGCCCCCGCCGCGCAGGCGCGGCTCCCCCGGGATATTTGGGGCCGCCCGAGCGGCTGGCCTCAGCTGAGCCGGGTGGGGTCGTGATCGAAGACCCAGGCGACGCGGTGGAACAGCACGCCCGGCGCGGCGGCCGACGCGAGCCGCAGCGCCGCGTGGGCGGCGTGTTTCGGCAGGCCGTCCAGGTGGTAGTTCCGGGCGTTCGCCGTGGCCGCGTCCACGACCCGCACCGCGCGCGGGCGGCGCAGCGCCTGATAACGGGCGAGCGCGGTTTCCTGCTCCGGTTCCGCATCGAGGCAGGCGGCCAGCACCCAGGCATCCTCGATCGCCATGCAGGCGCCCTGCGCGAGGAACGGCAGCGTCGGATGCGCGGCGTCGCCGAGGATCGCGCGGGTGCCGTCGTGCCAGCGGCCGGCGACCTCGTGTCGGAAGAGGCCCCAGATGCCGCATGTCTCGACCTGTTCCAGCCAGCCGGGCACCGGACCGCCGAACCCCGCGAAGGCGGCGTGGAGATTGGCGGGATCGTCGGGCTGCGACCAGTCCTCGGCGGCCCACGCCTCCCGCTCCTCGACCGCGACGATGTTGCGCAGGCGGCCGGCCAGCGGGTAGCTGACCAGATGCCGCCCCGGTCCCATGAAAAGCTGCGACAGGGGGGCTCCGCCATCCTCGAGCGGGATCAGCGCCCGCCAGGCGACCTGCCGGGTGAAGAAGGGCCGCTCGGGCCCGTTCAGGGCGGTGCGGACGCGCGAATGCAGGCCGTCAGCGCCGATCAGCAGCGGCGCATCGGGCAGGTCGGTGACGTGTTCGCCAAGCCGGATCGTCGCCCCGGCCTTGCGGGCGGCGGCTTCCAGAACGTCCAGCAGGCGGGCGCGGTGAACGGCGCGGAACCGGGCGTCCGGGCGGTGGCGGGTGTAGTCGAGCCGCGCCACCAGCGCGCCGCCGGAGCCGTCGCGCAGTTCGACCCCGTGGGAGGGGGCGGAGATGGCGGCGAAGGCGGCGCCTACGTCCAGAGCATCCAGCACGCGGCCTGCGTTGGGGCTGACCTGGATGCCTGCGCCGACCTCGCGGAAGGCTCCGGCGCGTTCCAGCACCGTGACCTGCGCCCCCCGGCGGGCCAGCGCCAGCGCGGCGGTCAGCCCGCCGATGCCCGCTCCGATGATGGTGACGGGGCGGCCTGCCAGTGCGCCGGTCCGCAGGGTGCCGATGGCTGCGGCCTTATTCGTCGCGGTGGACGCGCTCGCGGCGCTCGTGCCGTTCCTGGGCTTCCAGCGTCATGGTCGCGATGGGACGGGCGTCCAGACGCTTGAGGCTGATCGGCTCGCCGGTCATCTCGCAATAGCCGTATTCGCCCGTCTCGATCCGGCGCAGCGCGGAATCGATCTTGCTGACGAGCTTGCGCTGGCGGTCGCGGGTGCGCAGCTCGATCGAGCGGTCGGTTTCTTCGGACGCGCGGTCGGCGATGTCGGGGACGTTGCGGGCGCTGCCCTGAAGCACCTCCAGCGTCTCGGCCGACTGGTCCAGAAGTTCCTGCTTCCAGGCGACGAGCTTGCGGCGGAAATATTCCAGCTGGCGGTCGTTCATGAAGGGCTCGTCCTCGGCGGGACGGTAATCTTCGGGCAGGAAAGTCTGGCGCTTCATGGCTCCTCCAGCCTTGGCAGGGCAGAGCCCCGTCCAGTTGGCCGTGCAATAAAGGAGATGGCCGCGGATGGGAAGGCCCCCGCGCGCTTTTGGCCGGTCACAAACTTGCGGCGCCGCCGCAGCGGGCCTAGGTTGCGCGGTGCCAACGAAGGAGGCGTGCATGCAGTTCCGGTCCACCGACACCTATGTGGCGCCGCCCGACCTGGCGCTGGCAGTCAACGCCGCCGTCACGCTGGAACGTCCTCTGCTGGTCAAGGGCGAGCCGGGCACCGGCAAGACCGAGCTTGCGCGGCAGGTCGCGGCCAGCCTCGGCCTGCCGATCATCGAGTGGAACGTGAAGTCCACCACCAAGGCGCAGCAGGGGCTTTACGAATACGACGCCGTCAGCCGCCTGCGCGACAGCCAGCTTGGCGACGAGCGGGTGCATAACGTCGCCAACTACATCCGCCGCGGCAAGCTGTGGCAGGCGTTCACCGCCCCCGGCAAGGTCGTGCTGCTGATCGACGAGGTGGACAAGGCCGACATCGAGTTCCCGAACGACCTGCTGCAGGAGCTCGACCGGATGGAGTTCCATGTCTACGAGACCGGCGAGACGGTCGTGGCCGCCCATCGGCCCGTCGTCATCATCACCTCGAACAACGAGAAGGAGCTGCCCGACGCCTTCCTGCGGCGCTGCTTCTTCCACTATATCCGCTTCCCCGACGCCGACACCTTGAAGCAGATCGTCGGCGTCCATTATCCGGGGCTGAAGCAGCGGCTGCTGGACGAGGCGCTGACGCAGTTCTTCGAGCTGCGCGAGGCGCCGGGGCTGAAGAAGAAGCCCTCGACCAGCGAGCTGCTGGACTGGCTGAAGCTGATCCTGGCGGAGGATATGACGCCCGAGGATCTGAAGCGCCCGGCGGGGGAGATGCTGCCGAAGCTGCACGGGGCGCTGCTGAAGAACGAGCAGGACGTGGCGCTGTTCGAGCGGCTGGCCTTCATGGCGCGGCGGCAGGCGCGGTAAGAAGGGGGCGCTGCCCCCGCCGCGCTTCGCGCGACTCCCCCGGGATATTTTGGCAAAGGAGAATGGCATGAGCGTGATGATCCGGCCGGTGGAGGCGGGGGACCGCGAAGGCTGGCAGCAGCTTTATGACGGCTATCATCAATATTATGAGCGGCCGGATCTGCCGCAGTCGTTCTTCGATACCGCCTTCGACCGGCTGATGTCGGGCGATGCGGGCGAGTTCCGGGGGCTGGTGGCCGAGGATGACGGGCAGCTTGTCGGGCTGGTGCATTACGTCTTCCATCCGAGCCTCTGGCGGCCCGAAGGCGTGTGCTATCTGCAGGACCTGTTCACCGATTCGCGGACGCGCGGGCGCGGGGTCGGACGGGCGCTGATCGGCGCGGTCTATGAGGCTGCCGATGCGGCGGGGGTTCCGTCGGTCTATTGGCTGACGCAGGAATTCAACTACGCCGGCCGGATGCTGTATGACCGGGTGGCGACCCGGACGCCGTTCATCCGTTACAGCCGCTGAGGTCAGGGATTCGGCCGGTCAGCGCAGGCCGGTGGCCTCCAGCATGCCCTTGCGCTTGGCCTCGTAGTAGTAGCCGCGCGAATACCACTTCACCGCGTCGTCATGGCTGCCGCCCGCCACCATATAGGCGCCGCGCAGATACTTGACGCCGTAGTTCAGGTTCGTCTCGGCATCCAGCAGCCCCTCGGCCGGGCCGCGATAGCCCATGCCGCGGGCGGTCGCGGGCAGGATCTGCATCAGCCCGTAATACGGGCCGTTGCGGGCGCCGGGGCGGTGGCGGCTTTCGCGGATCACGACGCGGTGGACGAGATCCTCGGGAACGCCGTGGACGGCGGCGTATTTCTGGATCAACCGGCGCAGCTCCGGCGTCTCGTTGGGGTGCAGCGCGGCCTGGCTGGCGCGGGGCTGCGTCAGATACATCTTGTCGGCGGAATTGCCGCCGCAGGCAGCGAGCGCGGACAGCAGGGCCAGCGCGGACAGGCGCGGAAGGGCGGGAATCATCACTGCCTCGTTCGGTTTATCGTTCTGCTTGGCGGGCACGGTAGTTCAACCCGATGTTCCGCGTCATCGCAGGCGTGGTGCCGCGCCTCCGCATCGGCGGATCATTGCCGATCAGCGCCGTGTGCGCCTGACGGCGAGGGCGGCGACCAGCGATCCGACCGCCGAGGCGAACATGATGACCAGCAGCGGCGTCGCGCCCACGCCGGGCACAAGCCAGATACCGGCGAGTGCGGCGAGCGCGGCGCCGCCGGTCACGGCCATCGCGCCGCCCAGACCGCTCGCCGTGCCGGCGAGTTCGGGGACCACGCCCATCAGCCCGGCATTCGCGTTGGGCATCACCAACCCGTTGCTGAGCCCCATCACCGAGATCGCGCCGAAGAAGGTCAGCGGGTGGATCAGCCCGGCGAGGTCCACCAGCAGCGCCCCGCCGAGTGCGATCACCGCCAGCACCGTGCCGCTCAGGATCAGCCGGTCCATGCCGAGGCGCACCGTCCAGCGGGCCGAGATGAAATTCCCCAGCATGTAGCCGATCGAGGGCGCGGCGAACCAGTAGCCGACCTCGGCCGGGCGCAGGTGGAACACCTGCTCGCCCACGAAGGGCGCGCCGCCGATATAGGCGAAGAACGTGCCCGAGGTGAGCGTCGCCGCCATGGCATAGGCCCAGAACCGGCCGGATCGCGCGAGGACGGGATAGCTTGCCACCTGGCGGCGCAGGCTCACGCCGCCGCCGGGCGCGGTCTCGCCCATGTCGAACCAGGCCAGCGCGATCATGCCGGCCCCGGCGATACCCAGCAGCACGAAGACGGCCCGCCAGCCGAGCGCCTCGTCGATCAGCCCGCCGAGAATCGGGGCGAACATCGGCACCACCGACATGCCCATGGTGACATAGCCGATCCTGCTCGCCGCCTCGTCGCCGGCCACGAGGTCGCGGACCACCGCCCGCGACAGCACCATCCCGGTCATCACCGTCGCCTGCGCCATGCGAAAGGCGAGGAACCAGCCCGCCGTGGGGGCCATCACCGTCCCGACCGTCGCCAGCAGAAAGATCGCCAGCGCCCACAGCGACACCCGCCGCCGCCCCCAGCGGTCGCTGAGCGGGCCGGCGACGAGTTGCACCACCGCCGAGGCGGCAAGGTAGGCCGATACCGACAGCTGCATCACGCCGTATTCCACGCCGAAATCGCGGGCCATGCCCGGCAGCGACGGCAGGAAGATGTTCATCGACAGCGCGCCGACTCCGGCCAGCAGGATCAGCGTGCCGATATGCGGCGGCGTCCGGCCCGCGGGCGGTGCGAACCTAGCTCCAGTCGTGGAAGACAAACCAGGCCCCCATGCAGATCAGCCCGAACCCGACCGCGTGCTGCCAGCCGAGCCGCTCGCCGAGATAGAGCCAGGAAAAACCGGCGAACACGGTCAGGCTGATGACCTCCTGGATCGTCTTCAGCTGGGCGGCGGTGAAATACCCGTGGCCGGTGCGGTTCGCGGGCACTTGCAGTGCGTATTCCGGCAGGGCGATCAGCCAGCTGACGGCGATCACCAGCGCCAGCGGCGCTGCCTTGAAGCGCAGATGCCCATACCAGGCCAGCGTCATGAACAGGTTGGAACAGATCAGCAGCCCGATGGTGACGGCGGGAACCGGAAGATTCAGCCCCATTGCTGCGTGTGATGCGTTTCGAGGTTGCCGAACCGGGTGAAGCGCCCCTCGAAGCTGAGCTCGACCGTGCCGATGGGGCCGTGGCGCTGCTTGCCGATGATGACCTCGGCCTTGCCGTGGACCTGTTCCATCACCTGCTGCCACGTCGCCATCTTGTCCAGCTCGTGGTCGGCCGGCTTTTCGCGTTCCTTGTAGTATTCCTCGCGGAACACGAACATCACGATGTCGGCGTCCTGCTCGATCGAGCCGGATTCGCGCAGGTCGGACAGCTGCGGGCGCTTGTCCTCGCGGTTCTCGACCTGACGGGAAAGCTGCGAGAGGGCGATGACCGGGATGTTGAGCTCCTTGGCGATGGCCTTCAGGCCCTGCGTGATCTCGCTGACCTCGTTCACGCGGCTGTCCTTGGCCGAGGCGGCGCGCAGAAGCTGCAGGTAGTCCACGATCAGCAGGTCCAGCCCCCGCGTGCGCTTGAGCTTGCGGGCGCGGGCGGCAAGCTGGTTGATCGGCAGCGCGGGCGTGTCGTCGATGTAAAGCGGGCAGTTCTGCAGATCCTGCGCGGCGGTGACGAAGCGGCGGAACTCCTCCTCGCTCATGTCGCCGCGGCGGATCAGTTCGCTGGGAACTTCCGAGGCTTCGGACAGGATCCGGGCGGCCAGCTGCTCGGCCGACATCTCCAGCGAGAAGAAGCCGACGATGCCGCCATTGACGGTGCCGTGGGTGCCGTCGGGCAATTCGCCCATCCTGTGTGCCTTGGCGATGTTGAAGGCGATGTTGGTCGCCAGCGAGGTCTTGCCCATCGACGGGCGCCCGGCGAGGATGATGAGGTCGGACTTGTTCAGCCCGCCCATCTTCTCGTCCAGCCGCGTGAGGCCGCTGGAGATGCCGGACAGCTTCCCGTCGCGCTGATAGGCGGCGTTGGCGACGTTCAGCGCCCCGGTCACTGCCTGCAGGAAGGACTGGAAGCCGCGCTCGGCCACGCCCTGCTCGCCCAGCTTGTAGAGCGTCTGCTCCGCCGCCTTGATCTGTTCCTCGGCGTCGTCGTCGATGGCGACGGTCGCGGCGCGGCCGGAGATGTCGTTGCCCAGCGTGATGAGCTCGCGCCGCAGGGCGAATTCGCGGATCATCCTTGCATAGTCGCGGGCCGCATAGGACGAGACCGCCGCCCCGGCCAGCCGCGCCAGATAGGCGGGGCCGCCCAGATCCTTGAGGCCCGCGTCCTGTTCCATGAACGCCTTGATCGTCACCGGGCTGGCGAGCGCGTTGCGGGTGATGCGCTCGGCGCAGAGCTCGTAGATGCGGCGATGGACCGGATCGAAGAAATGGTCGGGCTTGATGATCCGCGTGACCGAATCGAACACGTCGTTGTTGGTCAGCAGCGCGCCCAGCAATTGCTGCTCGGCTTCGATCGAGAAGGGGACGGAGGGCGTGTCGGCATCGGCCCCCGCAGCGGCGTGGGGGGCGAGCGCGCGAAGCTCGTTCATGGCAGGGGTTCCGATTCTGGTCCGGCGGCGACTATCTCACGACCTCGGCGGTGGGTCCATCGGGATATCCTGTGGATAACCCGGCCGCGGCCGCTCGTCGCCGATCAGGGATGCGCCGCCTGCCAACCGCGCGGATCGGTGAGGAAGCTTTCCACCTCGGCCAGCGTGCCGGGATCGAAACTGCCCTGCGCCCGCGCCTCGGCCAGCACGTCCCACCAGGTGCAGAGGTGATGCAGGCTGACGCCATGCTCGGCCAGGCGCTGCGTGGTGCCGGGGAAGATGCCGTAATAGAAGATCACCGCCGTATGGGCGCAGGTCGCGCCGGTCTCGCGGATCGCGTCCACGAAGCTCAGCTTGCTGCCGCCGTCGGTGGTCAGATCCTCGACCAGCAGGACGCGCTGACCCTCGGTCATCTCGCCCTCGATCCGGGCGTTGCGGCCGTAGCCCTTCGGCTTCTTGCGCACATAGGTCATCGGCAAGCCCATCCGCTCGGCCATCAGCGCGGCGAAAGGGATGCCTGCCGTCTCGCCGCCGGCGACATTGTCGAACGCCTCGAACCCCGCATTGCGCATCACCGTCGCCGCCAGGAAATCCATCAGCGTCGCGCGGATGCGCGGGTAGGAGATCAGCTTGCGGCAGTCGATATAGGTCGGCCCCTTGGCGCCCGAGGCGTAGATATAGGGATCGGCGGCGTTGAAGTGGACGGCCCTGATTTCCAGCAGCATCCGGGCGGTCAGCCGGGCGATCTCGTCGGCCGGGGGGAAGGGCAGGGTCATGCGTCGTCCTCGACATGCCAGTGAAGCGGGAAGCCGGGGTCGAAGACGGTCACGGTTTCGCCGCCGGCGGTGATGTGGGTGGGGAAGGCTGCGGCCCTGTCGCGGCGGCGAAGCGTGATCCGGTCCTCGTTCGGCGGCATTCCGTAGAAGGCCGGGCCGTTCAGGCTGACGAAGCCCTCCAGCCGGTCCAGCGCGCCCTCGTCCTGGAACACCTGCGCGACGATCGGCAGCCAGTTCGGCGCGGTGAAGCAGCCCGCGCAGCCGCAGGCGCTTTCCTTGGCGCTGTCGGGATGCGGGGCGCTGTCGGTGCCGGAGAAGAAGCGCGGATCGCCGCTGGTCGCGGCCTCGACCAGCGCCAGCCGGTGGGATTCGCGCTTGGCGACCGGCAGGCAGTAGTAATGCGGGCGGATGCCCCCGGCGAGGATCGCGTTGCGGTTGATGACGAGGTGGTGGGTCGTGATCGTGGCGCCGATGCCCTCGTTCGCGCGGACGTAATCCACCCCGTCGCTGGTCGTGACATGCTCCAGCACCACCCGCAGCCCCGGCGTCGCGCGGCGCACCGGGTCCAGCACGCGGTCGATGAACACCGCCTCGCGGTCGAAGATGTCCACCTGCGGGTCGGTGACCTCGCCGTGGAGGCAGAGGGGGATGCCGGCTTCTGCCATCGCCTCAAGCACCGGGCGCACGCGGTCGAAATCGCGCACTCCGCTGGCCGAGTTCGTCGTCGCGCCGGCGGGATACAGCTTCACCGCCGCGATGATGCCCGCGCTGTGGGCGGCGACCACGTCGGCGGGATCGGTCGTCTCGGTCAGATACAGCGTCATCAGCGGCCTGAGCGTCGCGCCGTCCGGCAGGGCCGCGCGGATGCGGCCCCGATAGGCTTCCGCCTCGGCGCCCGTCACCACCGGCGGCACGAGGTTCGGCATGATGATCGCGCGGCCCAGGCGGGCCGAGGCCGGCGCGACCGCTGTCAGCATCTCGCCGTCGCGCAGATGCAGATGCCAGTCGTCCGGGCGGCGGAGGGTCAGATATTCGCTCATGGCATGCGTCTATACCGGGCGCGGCGGCGTTGACCAGAGCTGCGTCACCTCGCCGCGAGGGTGCGGCAAGTGACGCGACGGAGCGGTTGCATGCAAATTTCGCGCGTGCATTTTAGGCGGGATGCGCTTTTGGCGCGAAAGGAAGAAGAAACATGATCAACCCAACCTTCGACATCGCCTCCGGTATGCGTCTGTGGACCGATTTCATCCGCATGGGGGCTGAGGCGCAGCTTGTGATGGGCATGCGGATGGCGGGCATGATGGGAATGCTGCCGCATCATTCGGCCGAGAACATGCGCATGGTCACCGAAAAGGGCGACGCCGCCCGCGAGTCGATCTCTGCCGCGCTGACGCAGGTGGCGCGGGGCGCGCGCCCGGATCAGGTGATGGCGGCGGCGCTCAAGCCCTATGGCAGGCGGACCCGCGCCAACGCGTCGCGGCTGTATCGCGCCTGCTGAGGTTGGACGGCCCGGGCCGCGGACGGCACGCTCCGCCGCCTCGATGAAAAAGGCCCGGCAATGCCGGGCCTTTCGCGTGCCGCGTCGGCAGCGTCAGATCAGCTTGCCCATCGCGACGGCCGTGTCGGCCATGCGGTTCGAGAAGCCCCATTCGTTGTCATACCAGGACAGGATGCGGACCAGCGTGCCGCCCATGACCTTGGTCTGGTCCATGTGGAACACGGACGAATGCGGGTCGTGGTTGAAGTCGATGGACACCAGCTTTTCCTCGGTGAAGCCGAGAACGCCGCGCAGCTTGCCCTGCGCCGCGCCGCGGATCGCCTCGTTGATCTCCTCGACCGAGGTCTCGCGCTTGGCCACGAACTTGAAATCCACGACCGAGACGTTCGGCGTCGGCACGCGGATCGACACGCCGTCCAGCTTGCCGTTCAGTTCCGGCAGCACCTTGCCCACGGCTTTCGCCGCGCCGGTCGAGGTCGGGATCATCGACAGCGCCGCGGCGCGGGCGCGATACAGATCCTTGTGCATCGTGTCCAGCGTCGGCTGGTCGCCGGTATAGCTGTGGATGGTGGTCATGAAGCCCTGCTCGATCCCCACCGCCTCGTTCAGCACATGGGCGACCGGCGCCAGGCAGTTGGTGGTGCAGGATGCGTTCGAGACGACGTGATCTTCGGATTCCAGCGTGTCGTCGTTGACGCCGAAGACGATGGTCTTGAGCGCGCGGTCCGTGCTCCATTCCCCCGACACCGGGGCCGAGACGAGCACCCGCTTGGAGCCGTTCTGCAGGTGGATGGCCGCCTTGGCGCCGTCGGCGAAGATGCCGGTGCATTCCAGCGCCACGTCCACGTCGCCCCACGGCAGCTTGGCCGGATCGCGTTCGGCCGTGACCCTGATCGGCCCGCGGCCCACGTCGATGCTGTCGCCGTTCACCTTGACCTCGGCCGGGAAGCGGCCGTGGACGGAATCGTAGCGCAGCAGATGGGCGTTGGTCTCGACCGGGCCCAGATCGTTGATCGCCACAACCTCGATGTCGGTGCGCCCCGATTCGATGATCGCGCGCAGCACGTTCCGTCCGATCCGCCCGAAGCCGTTGATCGCAACCTTCACAACCATCTTCATTCTCCTGCAAGGAAACCCGCATGTTCCATGCCGGATATCGGCGCGAACTGCAAACGGAACAAGGCGCGGCAGGAAGGGGCTATCGCCAGAAGCTGACCCATTCGATCAGCTCGGCGGTGCCCTTGGCGGCCATCAGCGGCAGGCCGAGATGCAGGACCGTGGCGTCCAGCACGAACAGGCCGAGGATCAGCAGCACCAGTGTCAGGGTGATCGCGTTCGTCATCGGCCCGGCCTTCCTCATCGGGGGCCGCGCCCCCGGCCGGTGCCGGATAGTCAAGCCGGGCCACGGGGGCAAGTGCGGCGGGGGCGGCGCTCATCGGATCGTCACCGGCGCATCCTCGTCGGCCTCGGCGGCGATCAGGAACAGATCGCCCGCGGCCTCCATCCGGCGGATGGCGGCCACCACCTCGTTCATCGCGTCCTCGGCATCCTTCGCCGTGATCTTGCCGATGCCCGCGATCTCCTCGCGCATCGACTCGGCAAGACGCGAGGAAATCCCCGCCAGCAGGAATTCCACCGTCTCGGCGCTTTCCCCGCGCGAGCCCGCCATCGCCTTGACGACCACCGCGCCGTCCACCTCGCGCAGGATGCGCGGCACGTCGCGCGGATCGATGCGGCGGGGAATATTGGCCCAGGTGAAGATCGCCCGCCGCACCTCGCCCGCGAAGGCGGCGTCATCCTCGTCGAGCCCCGCCAGCACCGTGTCGCGCGTCGCGGCCGGCGAGAAGTTGAGGATCGCGCCCACCCGCTCGACCGGCGCGGAATCGATGGCCGGTTTCGGCAGCGCGTCCATCGCCCGCATCATCGCCAGCCCGATCCGTCGCAGGGCGGGCGCCTCGATCGCGCCGGTCATCGACATGGCATAGGCGATGCGCCGCGCCAGACCGGGATCGAGCAGGCCGAACACCTCGGCCGCGCGGGGCACCGGCAGGCGCGAGAACATGACGGCCGCAATCTCCACCGCCTCGGTCCGGGCCAGTTCGGCGAGCTGCTGCGGCGGCAGGGCGATCACGCGGTCCCAGGGGTCGGCGGCCCCGGACAGCGCGGCCATGCGGCGCAGGCGGTTGGTGGTGTCGTGCGACAGATGCGCGCCGAGGATGTCCAGCGCGCCATCCATGCTGCCGGGAAAGGTCAGCCCCAGCGCCTCCAGCCGGTCGCAGAATTCGCCGATCACCGCGTCGCGCGTGTCGCGGTCGATCAGGTCCATGCTCGCCATATCCTGCGCCAGCCGCGCCTGCGCATCGGGAGGCAGCGTGGAAAGGTCAAGCTCCGCCCCCTCGGCCAGCATCAGCCGCACGATGACCGCTGCCTTCTGCCGTGCCGTCAGCCCCGACGTCATCAACATCCGCCGCCCCCGAATCGCCGCTTTCCCGTGCGACTATGGGGCGGATGGATTAAGGCGCGGTTAGCGCGCGCCGCCTTCGCCGAAGACGCGGGCGAAGATCGTGTCCACATGCTTGGTGTGATAGCCCAGATCGAACTTGTCCTCGATCTCGGCCGGGGTCAGCGCCGCCGTCACCTCGGGGTCGGCCAGCAGTTCCTCGCGGAAATCCGCGCCCTGTTCCCAGACCTTCATCGCGTTGCGCTGCACCAGCCGGTAGGCGTCCTCGCGCGACACGCCGGCCTGCGTCAGCGCCAGCAGAACCCGCTGGCTCATCACCAGACCTTTGAACTGGTTCATGTTCTTCAGCATGTTCTCGGGATAGACGACCAGCCTGTCGATCACCCCTGCCAGCCGGTTCAGCGCGAAGTCCAGCGTCACCGTCGCATCCGGCGCGATCCCGCGCTCGACCGAACTGTGCGAGATGTCGCGCTCATGCCACAGCGCCACGTTCTCCAGCGCCGGGATCACGGCCGAGCGCACCAGCCGCGCGAGGCCGGTCAGGTTCTCGGTCAGCACCGGGTTGCGCTTGTGCGGCATCGCCGACGAGCCCTTCTGGCCGGGCGAGAAATACTCCTCGGCTTCCAGCACCTCGGTGCGCTGCATGTGGCGGATCTCGAGGGCGACGTTCTCGACGCTGCTGGCGATCACGCCGAGGGTTGCGAAGAACATCGCGTGGCGGTCGCGCGGGATGACCTGCGTGCTGATCGGCTCGGGGCGCAGGCCCATCTTCGCGCAGACATGCTCCTCGACCGCAGGGTCGATATTGGCGAAGGTGCCGACCGCGCCCGAGATCGCGCCGGTCGCGATCTCGTCCCGCGCGGCTTCCAGGCGGCGGCGGCCGCGGGCCATTTCGGCGTAGAAGCGGGCGAAGGTCAGGCCCATCGTCGTCGGCTCGGCATGGATGCCGTGGCTGCGGCCGATCCGCACGGTGTCCTTGTGCTCATGGGCGCGGCGCTTCAGCGCATCCAGCAGCTTGTCCATGTCGGCCAGCAGGATGTCGGCGGCGCGGACCAGCTGGATGTTCAGCGTGGTGTCCAGCACGTCGGAACTGGTCATGCCCTGATGCACGAACCGCGCCTGATCCGCGCCGACATGCTCGGCCAGATGGGTGAGGAAGGCGATCACGTCGTGCTTGGTCACCGTCTCGATCTCGTCGATGCGGGCGACGTCGAACTCCACGTCCTTGGCGCGCCTGACGGCCTCGGCGTTCTCGCGCGGGATCACGCCCAGATCGGCCTGCGCGTCGCAGGCATGGGCCTCGATTTCATACCAGATGCGGAACTTCGTCTCGGGCGACCAGATGGCGACCATTTCGGGACGGGAATAGCGGGGGATCATGGCGGTACCTCTGGTTTTCGCGAGGTCAATAGCCCCGATCGGTCCCGCGCCGCAAGTTTGCTGCGGTTGCAGCCTAGGGCCGCCCGCCCTACGAGGGGCCGGTCATTTGCGGGAGAGGTTCTCAAATGGGACTGGCAGGTATTCTGATTTCGCTCGGACTGTTGATGTATCTCGCCTATCGCGGCATCAACGTCCTGATTCTCGCGCCTCTGCTGGCGCTGCTGGCCGTGATCATGCAAGGCGGCCTGCCCATCGTCGCCACCTATACCCAGGTCTTCATGCCGGCGCTCGGCGGGTATGTCATCACGTATTTCCCGCTGTTCCTGCTGGGCGCGATCTTCGGCAAGCTCATGGCCGACGGCGGCGCCGCCCGCGCGATCGCCGAGTTCATCGTCGAGAAGGTCGGGACGGAGCGGGCGATCCTTGCCGTGGTGCTCGCCTGCGGCGTGCTGACCTATGGCGGCGTGTCGCTGTTCGTCGTGGCCTTCGCGATCTATCCGATCGCCAACGCGCTCTTCCGGCGGTCCGATGTTCCCAAGCGGCTGCTGCCGGCGGCCATCGCGCTGGGGTCGTTCACCTTCACCATGACCGCGTTCCCCGGCACGCCGGCGATCCAGAACGCGATCCCGATCCCGTTCTTCGGGACCAACGTCTTTGCCGCGCCGGTCCTCGGCACGCTGGCCGGGCTCATCATGCTCGGCGGCGGCACGCTGTGGCTGAACCGCCGCGCCGCCGCCGCCGCGGCCCGGTCCGAAGGCTATGGCCAGCACGCCGCGACCGGCGCCGACAGCACCCTGGCCAAGGATGCGGCCCTTCCCAGCTTCGCCGTCGCCATCGCGCCGGTGGTCGCGGTGATCGTGCTGAACGTGATCTTCACCTATCTCGTGTTCCCCCGGATCGGGGCCGCCTATCTGAGCCAGCCGGAATATGGCGCAACGACGCTGGCCCGCGTCGCGGGACTGTGGGCGATCATCCTGTCGCTGACGATTTCCATCGTGCTGGCGCTGGCGCTGAACTGGAAGCGCTTTACGGACGCGAAGGAGACGGTGAACGCCGGCACGATGGGATCGCTGCTGCCGATCTTCAACACGGCGTCCGAGGTCGGCTACGGCGCGGTGATCGCCTCGCTGCCCGCCTTCGCCATCGTGCGGGACGCGGTGCTGGGGTTGTTCCCCCATAATCCGGTGGCGTCGCTCGCCGTGGCGGTGAACGTGCTGGCCGGGATCACCGGCTCGGCCTCGGGCGGGCTGTCCATCGCGCTGAACACGCTGGGCGAGCAACTGGCCGCGATGGGCCGCGAGCAGGGCATCAGCATGGAACTGATGCACCGGGTCTCCTCGCTCTCGTCCGGCGGCTTCGATGCGTTGCCGCATAACGGCGCGGTCATCACGCTGCTGGCGATCACGGGCCTGACCCACAAGAAAAGCTACGGCGACATCTTCGTGGTGTCGGTCGCGATCCCGGTCCTCGCGACGATCACGGTTATCCTGCTGGGTTCGGTCCTGGGCTGAACCGTCAGGGGCCGCGTTCATCGACGATGAACGGAGAAGGGCGCCCAGCGGGCGCCCTTCTGCATCGTTCCGGCTGCGGGTCAGCAGCTGTAATACATCGCATATTCGATGGGATGGGGCGTATGCTCGAAGGCATGGACCTCCTCCCACTTCAGGCGGATATAGCTCAGCAGCTGGTCGCGGGTGAAGACGTCGCCGTGGAGCAGGAAGTCCATGTCCTTCTCCAACTCCTCCAGCGCCTCGCGCAGACTGCCGCAGACGGTCGGGATGCCGGCCAGCTCCTCGGGCGGCAGGTCGTAGAGGTCCTTGTCAGAAGCCGGACCGGGGTCGATCTTGTTGCGGATGCCGTCCAGCCCGGCCATCAGCAGCGCGGCGAAGCACAGATAGGGGTTCGCGGACGGATCGGGGAAGCGGGCTTCGACGCGCTTGGCTTTCGGCGACTCGGTCCACGGGATCCGCACGCAGCCCGAGCGGTTGCGCGCCGAATAGGCCCGCAGCACCGGCGCCTCGAAGCCGGGGATCAGCCGCTTGTAGCTGTTGGTCGAGGGGTTGGTCAGCGCGTTCAGCGCCTTGGCGTGCCTCAGGATGCCGCCGATGAACCACAGCGCCTCCTGGCTCAGATCGGCGTATTTGTCGCCCGCGAAAAGCGGTTTGCCGTCCTTCCAGATCGACATGTTGACGTGCATGCCGCTGCCGTTGTCGCCCTTCATCGGCTTGGGCATGAAGGTCGCCGACTTGCCGTAGGCGTGGGCCACGTTGTGGATCACGTATTTGTATTTCTGCATGTTGTCGGCCTGCTCGACCAGCCCGCCGAAGATCAGGCCAAGCTCGTGCTGGGCCGTCGCCACCTCATGGTGGTGCTTGTCGGTCTTCATCCCCATGCGTTTCATGGTGGTCAGCATCTCGCCGCGCAGATCCTGGCCGGCGTCGATAGGGTTGACCGGGAAATACGCGCCCTTGTGGCCGGCGCGATGGGCGGTGTTGCCCATCTCGTATTCGGTGTCGGTGTTCCAGGCGGCATCGACCGAGTCGATCTGGAAGCTGACCTTCTGCGGCGTCACCGAATAGCGCACGTCGTCGAAGACGAAGAACTCGGCTTCCGGGCCGCAGTAAAAGGCGTCGCCGATGCCGGTCGATTTCAGATAAGCCTCGGCCTTGACGGCGGTGCCGCGGGGGTCTCGGTCATAGGGCTCGCCGGTGTCGGGCTCGACCACGTTGCAATGCACGCACAGCGTCTTTTCGGCGTAGAACGGGTCCAGATAGACCGACGCCGGGTCGGGCATCAGCTTCATGTCGGACTGGTCGATCGACTTCCACCCGGCGATGGACGAGCCGTCGAACATGAAGCCTTCCTCGAAGAAATCCTCGTCGATCAGGTCCACGTCCAGCGTGACGTGCTGCAGCTTGCCTTTCGGATCGGTGAAGCGGACATCGACATAGGCGACCTCTTCCGTCTTCAGCAGGTCCAGAACTTCGTTGACCGTCATGGTCGCTCCTTCGTTCGGGCCGGTCTAGCGGCCAATCGTTGCTATCGGGTTAAGGTCAAAGGGCGTCGTCGCCGGTCTCGCCCGTGCGGATGCGGATCGCCTGCTCGACCGGGCTGACGAAGATCTTGCCGTCGCCGATCTTGTCGGTGCGGGCGGCCGAGATGATCGCCTCGATCGCGGCCTCCACCATGTCGTCGGGCAGCACCGTCTCGATCTTCACCTTGGGCAGGAAATCCACGACGTATTCGGCGCCGCGGTAAAGCTCCGTATGGCCCTTCTGACGGCCGAAGCCCTTGACCTCGATCACCGACAGGCCCTGCACGCCCACTTCCTGAAGCGCCTCCTTCACGTCGTCCAGCTTGAACGGCTTGATGATTGCCTCGATCTTCTTCATCGCGCGGTGCCTCCTCGTGCGGCTTGCCTTGTCCTGTAGGTGGCGGGTCTGATGGGCCGGGTAAACGATGCGGCGGGCGATGAGCGGGCCCCAGGCGGGATTGCCGCCAAAATTGCCTAAAATTTGTGCAATCTGCGCGGGAGAGAGGCAGGAATGAAACCGGAGACGCTGCTGACAGCCGCCCAGATGCGCGCGGTCGAGGCCGCCGCCATCGCGAGCTGCCATGCGACCGGCGCCGAGCTGATGGAGCGCGCCGGTCGCGGCGTGGTCGGGGCGATGCTGGTCGAGTTTCCCGAACTCGGCCTCGGCCGCCATCACGCGCTGGTGCTGTGCGGGCCCGGCAACAACGGCGGCGACGGCTTCGTCGTGGCGCGGCTGCTGCTGGAACGCGGGTGGAACGTCACTGCATGGTTTCTCGGCACGCCGGCTGCGCTGCCGCCCGATGCGAAGCTGATGCACGGGCAGTTCGCCGCCATGGGCGGAAACATCCAGCCGATGCCGCAGGGTGGGTTCGATCCGCAGGCGCCGTTCCGGGGCGACGCGAAGCCGGGCTGGCGGGTGATCGTCGATGCGCTGTTCGGGACCGGACTGACCCGGCCGCTGGACGCGCCGCTGCTGGAGGTGCTGGGAGAGTTGGGCCGGGCAGCCCCCGAAGGCACCGCGCACCGGATCGCGGTGGACGCGCCGTCCGGCCTCTGCCTCGATTCGGGGCGGGTGCTGGGCGAGGGGGGCGGGCTCCCCTCGCGTCAGGATCTGACGGTGACGTTCCACGCGATGAAGCGCGGGCATCTGCTGGCCGAAGGGCCGGAGTGGTGCGGAAAGCTGCGGGTCGTCGATATCGGCCTGAGCGGCGGCCCGCCCGAGGATCGGCTGGACCTCACGACGCCGGGGCGGTGCTGGGCCAAGAAGGCCGGGCACAAATACGACCACGGTCACTGCCTCGTCATCGGCGGCGGGCCGGGGCAGGCGGGGGCGGCGCGGCTCGCCGCAAAGGCGGCGCTGCGGGTCGGGGCGGGGCTGGTGACGCTGGCACTGCCCTCGGCGGCGCTGCCGGACGCGGGGCGGCTGCCCGATGCGGTCATCCGGCGGCCCGTCGATACACCCGCCGATCTGCGCGCGCTGCTGCAGGACGGGCGGATCACGTCGATCTGCCTCGGGCCGGGGCTGGGACACCAGCGCGCCCGCGACCTGCTCCCCGTGGTGCTGGCGGCAGACCGCAACACCGTGCTGGACGCCGACGCCCTGACCTCCTTCGCGGATGACCCCGAGGCGCTGCTCGCGATGCTGCACGCGCGTTGCCTGCTCACCCCGCATGGCGGAGAATTCGCCCGCGTCTTCCCCCACATCGCCGCCCGCCTCGCCGCGCCGCCGCGCAGCGGCCCCGCTTATTCCCGCGCCGATACGGTCCGCGACGCCGTCGCCCGCGCCGGCTGCGCCGTGCTGCTGAAAGGCCCGGATACGGTGATCGGATGGCCCGGCGGGCACGGGCCGCAACTGGCGCTCAATGCCGCTGTCGGCCCAAACGCCGCGCCGTGGCTCGCGACAGCAGGGGCGGGCGACGTGCTCGCCGGGATGATCGCCGGCCTTGCGGCACGCGGTCCCCTCGCGCCCGCCGCCTGCTCAGCCGCATGGCTGCACGCCGCGGCCGCCCGGCGTTTCGGCCCCGGCCTGATAGCGGACGACCTGCCCGAACAGCTTCCCGCGCTCTTGCGGGACCTGACGCTCTGACCCGTCTTTGGTGCCAAAATATCCTGGATGAATGGGGCTTCTGCCCCATTCATGGGCAGCGCCCCGGTCCGGCGGCGCAAAGAATCCCCTCGCGCGCCCACGCCCTCTTTGCTAACAGGGCAAGGCTTTCAGGGCGGCCCCGGCCGCCCGAGCAATGCGGGTGTGGCGAAACTGGTAGACGCACCAGATTTAGGTTCTGGCGCCGCAAGGCGTGGGGGTTCGAGTCCCTTCACCCGCACCAATCTCTCCCTTGCCGCCGCTTGCGCGTCGCCGCCCCGGTGCATAGAAGGGCGGACAAACTGCACGGTCGCCCCCGACGCGGCCCCTTCGGACATGACAAAAGGAACTCCAATGCAGGTCAAGGAAACCCTGAACGAAGGTCTCAAGCGCGGCTATCAGTT
Source organism: Paracoccus sp. Z118 (assembly GCF_019061185.1). Lineage (GTDB taxonomy): Bacteria > Pseudomonadota > Alphaproteobacteria > Rhodobacterales > Rhodobacteraceae > Paracoccus. Next base: position 51,017 of record NZ_JAHQZU010000002.1, on the reverse strand, counting down.
CACGCTGCCCGCCGCGGATCTCGCGGCCGAGGTCGATCGCCAACTGGCCGAAGCGCAGCCGAACGTCGAGATGAAGGGCTTCCGCAAGGGCAAGGTGCCGATGGCGCTGCTGAAGAAGCAGTTCGGCCAGCGCATCCTGGGTGACGCGATGCAGAAATCCATCGACGACGCGCTGCGCAGCCATCTCGACGAATCCAAGGCGCGTCCCGCGACCCAGCCGCAGATCGAGATGGAGAACGGCGAGACCTGGAAGGAAGGCGACGATGTCGTCGTCAACGTCTCCTACGAGAACCTGCCCGAGATCCCGGAAGCCGACCTGTCGGGCCTGCAACTGGAACGCCTGACCGTCCGCGCCGAGGATGCGGCCGTGAACGAGGCGCTGGAAAGCCTCGCCAAGAACGCCCAGTCCTTCGAGGATCGGGCCGAGGGCGCGGCTGCCGAAAGCGGCGATCAGGTCACGATCGACTTCAAGGGCTTCGTGGACGGCGAGGCGTTCGAGGGCGGCGAGGCCGAGGGCTATCCGCTGGTCATCGGCTCGGGCAGCTTCATCCCCGGTTTCGAGGAGCAGCTGACCGGCGCGAAGGCCGGGGATCAGGTCAAGGTCAACGTGACCTTCCCGGAGGATTACGGCGCCCCGCATCTGAAGGGCAAGGAAGCCGTGTTCGAGACCACCGTCCATTCCGTCAAGTCGCCCAAGGCGGCCGAGTTGGATGACGAGCTGGCCAAGCGTTTCGGCGCGGACGATCTGGAAGCCCTCAAGGGTCAGATCCGCGAGCGGCTGGAAGCCGAATACAAGGGCGCCGGCCGCGCGATCATGAAGCGCGCGCTGCTGGACCGACTGGACGAGCAGGTGAAGTTCGAGCTGCCGCAGTCGCTGGTCGATGCCGAGGCGGCGCAGATCGCGCACCAGCTCTACCACGAGGAGCATCCGGACGATCACGGCCACAACCACGGCCATATCGAGCCGACCGACGAGCATCGCAGCCTTGCCGAGCGCCGCGTGCGTCTTGGCCTGCTGCTGGCCGAGATCGGCCAGAAGAACGAGGTGACGGTCTCGGACCAGGAAATGACGCAGGCCGTGCTGCAGCAGGCCCGCCAGTTCCCCGGCCAGGAAAAGGCGTTCTTCGAGTTCATCCAGCAGAACCCGCAGGCGCAGCAGCAGCTGCGCGCGCCCATCTTCGAGGACAAGGTCGTCGATTACATCTTCGATCAGGCGCAGGTGACCGAGCGCGAAGTCTCCAAGGAAGAGCTGGAGCAGGCGATCGAAAAGCTCGACGAACTCTGATCGGCCCGCAGTGAAATCGAAAGGCCGCCCCGAGGGCGGCCTTTTTCATTTCTGCATTTCGATGGAATCGGCCTGCTCGTCCTGTGGGGCCACGCCGTTCTCGATCTTGATCCGTCGCTCGGTTTCCGAGTTCAGCTCGGCCCCCACCAGCACCACGATGGCGGCGATCCATAGCCAGAGCATCAGCACGACCACGGCGCCGAGCGAGCCGTAGGTCTCGTTGTAGTTGCCGAAATTGGCGACATACCAGGAAAACAGCACCGAGGCGATGATGAGCCCCACGGCGGCCAGCAGCGCGCCGGGGCTGATCCACTGCCATTTGGGATCGTTCTTGCTGGGTCCGAACCGATACAGCACCGCCAGCGCCAGCAGCAGGGCCCCGAACATGAGCGGCCAGCGCAGCAGCGTGACCAGCCCCTCGACCATGGAGCCGGGGGCGAAGACGCGGACCAGCGTCGGCAGGATCGTGATGGCGACGATCATCACGATGATCAGCAGGATCGCCCCCAGCGTCATCGCCAGCGAGACGACGTTGAGCATGATGAAGCCGCGCTTCTCGGTCTCGTACCAGGCGACGTTCAGCGCTTGGAGTAGCGCCTTCATGCCGCCGTTGGTGGTCCACAGCGCCAGAAGGATGCTGACGATACCCGCCAGCGACAGCGCCGTGGCGGGGGCCGAGGCGATGGCGACGATCTGGCCCGCGACCAGTTCGACCGCGCCGGGCGGCAGGAAGCGGCTCAGCAGATCGACGCTTTCGATGATGGTATCGCGGTCGGCGACCCAGCCATAGATCGACACCAGCGCGGTGATCGCCGGAAACAGCGCCAGCAGGGCGAAATAGACCACGCCCCCCGCGACCGAGGTGACGCGATCCTCGCCGATCTGCTTCACCGTGTTCTTGAGGATCGTGAACCAGCTTGCTCGGCTGAGATGCCAGGGCGAGGCCGGGGCGCCCGGCATCCGCGGCGGGCTGCCGGGGGTGTCGGGCGCGTCCTTCCCGTCCTGGCGGTCCTGCTCGTCCGCGTCCGCCGCATCGTCCGCCCTCTGCCCCTCGGGCGGCAGCCCCTTCCGCTCGCGCCACCCCTCGGGCAGTTCACCGAACAGCGCGTCATAGACATCGGGTGCGGGCGGGCGTTGCGGCATGAGGCGGTCCTTTCGGGTCGGAAGCCCCGCGCGTCGAGACAGGCGCGGGGAACGGAGCGGCGGTCAGAGCCGGTGGGTGCGGGCGCTGTCGTCCGTATGTTCAGGGGGCGTCTCGTCCTCGCGCATGTCCACCACCTCGCGCCGCAGCGGCTTGGCGTAGGGATCGGCCGCACGGCGGGCGCGCGAGGCATCGTCCGCCCAGCGTTCCGTCCGCGACCGGCCCGGATCGCCGCTGCTGCTGCCCCCGCTGCCGGTGCCGAGTAGTGAGCGGATATCGTCCGCAGTCTGGTGGAACTCGCGGATGACATGCTCGGCCTGCCCCGCGACCTGCCGGAACCCGGCCATCGCGGCGCTCAGCGAGCCGACCAGCCCTTCGGCGCTGCGGCTCATCCGCTGGGCGGTATTCTCGATATCGCCAAGCAGGTTGGCCTGGGGCTTGCGCCGCCGCCGCTGCGGCCGCTGCTGCTGGGCCGCGTCGGCACGGATATCGCGGGTGTGACGCTCCATCTCGGCCTCGCGGGCGCGCTGGCGGGCCCGCATCCGGCTGCGGGCTTCCTCATTCAGGTCAGCGAAGCGGGGCGCGAGATTGCTGCGGTTGCGCGAGCGTGAGGCGGCATAGACCCGCTCGCGCGCCTTCTCGGCTTCGCGGTCGGCGTCGCGTTCCATCTCGTCGTCGCCGGTGACCAGATCGGCCACCTTGCGCACCGCCAGAACCGCCCCGGCGGTCAGCGCGGCGGCGACGATGCCGGTGCCGCCCCAGACGACGATGCGGGAGGTGAGCGAGGGCTCGGGCCAGGCGCTTTTCCCGTCAAGCGAGACGTCGCCATGCGGCAGCGGCTTCTGCGAGGGATAGGGCGAGGGGCGATAGGTTTCCTGGCTGCGGTCGATCGGGGCGCCGAACACGGGGCGGTCGGACTGTGGCATCGAAGTTCCTTTCAGATGGCGGCGGCGGGCGCGTCGCGCGTGGATCGGACGGGAAACCCGGCTGGGCCGGTGAATGTTCCACGCTCCTGTGATCGTTGCCGAATATCGGTTGCGCGCTCAGCGTCCCGAATCATTCGGCTCGCGCCCGCGGGCCGGGTTCTTCGAGGGCGGGATCGCCAGATCCTCCTCGTGATCGGTGGTCGAGGATTGCGGATCGGGGATGCCCAGATCCTTCTCGACATCCAGCGAGGTCTTGTCGTCGGGGCTGTCCGTCATCTCCTCGCTGATGACGTTCTTCAATATGCGGGGATCGGTCGCCATCGGCGCATCCTCTCGGGCAGGGGCTGTCGCGGATCAACCCGCAGCCCGCGCCGCGCGTTCCCGATCCGTGCAAAGGAAAGGGCCGCGCGACAGGATAGGACCGCGCAAAAGGAAAGGGCCGCGCCGGAAACCCGGCGCGGCCCTGAATGTGGTGCGATGCGGGGCGATCAGCCGCGCGGCGCTTCGTCCTCGTCGCGACCGGCCGAGCCGATGTCGTCGAAGAGTTCCGCGATCTCGAACTCGGCGGCGGCTTCTTCTTCCGCGGCCAGTTCCTGGATCGACTTGCCCGACGCCTGCAGTTCGGCTTCCTCGGCCGAGCGGGCGACGTTCAGGGTGATCCGGGCTTCCACCTCGGGGTGCAGGTGCACATAGACCGTGTGCAGGCCCAGATCCTTGATCGGGGCGGTCAGCACGATCTGGCGGCGTTCGACCTTGAACCCTTCGGCTTCGGCGGCTTCGGCGGCGTCACGCGGGGTGACCGAGCCATACAGCGCGCCGGCGTCCGAGGCCGAGCGGATGATGACGAAGGACTGGCCGTCCAGACGCTCGGCGAGCTTCTGGGCGTCGGCACGGCTTTCGTCGTTGCGGGTGGCGAGTTCGGCCTTGCGGGCTTCGAAGGCGGCGATGTTCGCCTCGTTCGCGCGCATCGCCTTGCCTTGCGGCAGAAGGTAGTTGCGGGCGAACCCTTCCTTGACCTTCACGACTTCGCCCATCTGGCCAAGCTTGGCCACGCGTTCCAGCAGGATGACTTGCATCGGTCTCTCCTTACTTCACGGCATAGGGCAGCAGGGCCAGGAAGCGCGCGCGCTTGATGGCCTGCGACAGCTTGCGCTGGTTCTTTGCCGACACCGCGGTGATGCGCGACGGCACGATCTTGCCGCGTTCGCTGATATAGCGCTGCAGCAGGCGGGTGTCCTTGTAGTCGATCGCCGGGGCGTTATCGCTCCCGAAGGGATCGACCTTCCGGCGGCGGAAAAACGGTTTGGTCGCCATGAATGCTCTCCTTCGCCTCAGTTCCGCTCTTCGCGGCGCTCGCCGCCACGGTCACCACCACGGTCACCGCGGTCGTCGCGGTCACGGCGCTCGCCGCCCCGGTCGTCGCGGTCGCGGCGCGGGCCGCGGTCGCGGCTGTCACGCTCGTCGCGCTTCTGCATCTGGATGGACGGGCCTTCCTGATGCGCATCGACCTTGATGGTCAGAACGCGCATGACGTCGTCATGCAGGCGGGCGAGACGCTCCATCTCCTGCACGGCGGCCGAGGGCGCGTCGGTGCGCAGGAAGGCGTAATGGCCCTTGCGGTTCTTGTTGATCTTGTAGGCGAGCGTGCGCACGCCCCAGTATTCGCTTTCCTTGACCGTTCCGCCGTTGTCGGCGAGCACGGTCGAGAAATGTTCGATCAGCCCTTCGGCCTGCGTGTTCGACAGGTCCTGGCGGGCGATCAGCACATGCTCGTAAAGCGGCATGGCATCCCTTTCGTCTCGGGCGCGCTTCATAGGCGGGTAAGACCCTCCGCGCCCCGCCACGAGAGGCTGCGCCGGTTTCGCAATTTGCGGAAGGATGGGGTCTTATACAGGCGCGCCCCGTGTCCGCAAGGCGATTCGGGGGCGGGATGCGGCCGGGAACCCGGCGCATCGCCGCAGGGTTATCGCCCATGAGACCGAGCTTTGCAAAGGATTGCCCATGACCCGGATCGTTCCCGTGATCCTGCTGGCCGCCGGCCTCGCCGCCCCGGCCTTCGCGCAGACAGCGCCGGCCCCGGCTGACGCCCCCGTATCTGCAGAGGCGGCCGCCGCAGCCCCGGCCGCGGATGCGGCCGCGGGGCAGGCCGGCGCGACCATCGACCCCTCGGCTCCGGCCGGGGAATACATGTTCGATCAGGAACATAGCGCCGTCGCCTTCACCTATGACCACAACGGCATGTCCACCAGCCCCGGCCTCATCCGCGGCGTGTCGGGCAGCGTGACGCTGGACCCGGCGAACCCGGAGAACAGCCGTGTCGAGGCGATGTTCCCGCTTTCCCGGATCCAGACCGTCTCGGCGATGCTGGACGAGCATCTGGGCGGCGAGGATTTCTTTGCCGGGGCCGCGCCCGCGACCGCCGTCACCTTCACCTCGACCAGCGTCGAGCAGACCGGCCCGGACACCGCCCGCGTGACCGGCGATCTGCTGCTGAACGACGTCACCGCGCCTGTCACGCTGGACGTGACGCTGCGCTTTCTCGGCCCGAACCCGATGACCCAGCAGCCCGCGGTGGGCTTCGACGCCACCGGCACGCTGCTGCGGTCGGACTTCAACCTCGGCGCCTTCGCCCCGGCGGTCAGCGACGAGGTGACGTTCAATATCGCGGTGGAAGCCGCGCGCCCCGCCTCCTGACCCCGAAAGGGCCGCCTTCACCGGCGGCCCTTTCGCTTGCCGTGCCCGATGGGCGCCGCTAATGCCCGCCCATGCTGCCAGCCGATCGCCTTGCCCAGATCACCCAGCGCTTCGAGTTCATCGAGGCGCGGCTCAACGCCGGCCCCGCGCCGGACGAGATCGCCCGCATCAGCCGCGAATATGCCGAGCTGAAACCGGTCGTCGCCCAGATCGACGCCTGGCGCGCCGCGCAGGCGGACTTGACCGAGGCGCAGGCGATGCTGGCCGACCCCGAGATGCGCGAACTGGCCGAGGACGAGCTTGCGCGCCTCCGCGCCGCCCTGCCCGAACTGGAGCAGGCGCTGCGGCTCGCCCTGCTGCCGCGCGATGCCGCCGACGCCCGCCCGGCGATCATCGAGATCCGCCCCGGCACCGGCGGCGATGAGGCGGCGCTGTTCGCCGCCGACCTGCTGCGGATGTATCAGCGCCACGCCGAATCGCAGGGCTGGTCCTTCCAGACCCTCGAACTCGCGCAGTCCGAGCTGGGCGGCGTCCGCGAGGCGATGGCGCGGATCGAAGGGGAGGGCGTCTTCGCCCGGCTGAAATACGAATCCGGCGTCCACCGCGTCCAGCGCGTGCCGGAAACCGAATCCGGCGGCCGCATCCACACCAGCGCCGCGACGGTGGCCGTGCTGCCCGAGGCCGAGGATGTGGACATCGACATCCCCGCCGCCGACATCCGCATCGACACCATGCGATCCTCCGGCGCGGGCGGGCAGCATGTCAACACCACCGATTCGGCGGTGCGGATCACCCACCTGCCGACCGGGATCGTCGTGATCTCGTCCGAGAAGTCGCAGCACCAGAACCGCGCCAACGCCATGGCGGTGCTGCGCGCGCGGCTTTACGACATGGAACGCGCCCGCGCTGACGCCGCCCGCTCGGCCGACCGCAAAAGCCAGGTCGGCAGCGGCGACCGGAGCGAGCGCATCCGCACCTACAACTTTCCGCAGGGCCGGGTGACGGATCACCGCATCAACCTGACGCTCTATTCGCTGGACCGGGTGATGCAGGGCGACCTGACGGAAATCATCGACGCGCTGACCGCCCACGATCAGGCCGCGAAGCTGGCCGAGGCCGAGGGGTGAGCGTCACCGCCCTGCTGAACGCCGCCGCCGCGAGGCTGGCGTCGGCCGGCATCCCCGATCCGCAGGCCGACGCACGGCGGCTGGTCGCCTTCGCCCTAGACGTCCCGCCCGAACGGCTGCGGCTGGGCGAGACGACCCCGACCGAGGCCCAGCTTGCCGCGCTGGACGCGGCGCTCGCCGCCCGCGCCGCACGGCAGCCGGTGTCGCAGATCGTCGGCTGGCGCGACTTCTGGAAGCAACGTTTCCGGGTGACGCGCGACACGCTCGACCCGCGCCCCGAAACCGAAACGCTCGTCGCGGCGGCGCTGGAACTGCCGTGGCGGACGGTGCTGGACCTCGGCACCGGAACGGGGGCGATCCTGCTGTCCCTGCTGGCCGACCGGCCCGGCGCAAACGGCGTCGGCACCGACATCTCCGAAGCGGCGCTGACGGTGGCGCGGGACAACGCCGCGCGGCTGGGGGTGGAGGCGGCGTTCCTGCGCTCGGACTGGTTCGCGCAGGTGGACGGGCGCTTCGACCTGATCGTGTCGAACCCGCCCTATATCGCGGCGGAGGAAATGGCCGCCCTTTTGCCGGACGTGCGCGAGTGGGAACCGCGCGGCGCCCTGACCGACGAGGGCGACGGGCTTGCCGCCTATCGCGCGATCACGGCGGGCGCCGGGGCGCATCTGACGCCCGGCGGCTGGCTGCTGGTCGAGATCGGGTGGGCGCAAGGGGCCGCGGTGGCGGCGCTGATGGGCGCGGCGGGCTTTGGGGAAATTCGCGTTCTGCCCGACCTCGACGGGCGCGACCGGGTGGTTGCGGGGCAGGTTTCTGCCCTATGATCACTTGAAATTTTGCGCGGCAATCCCTTTTTTGACTTGTAAGCCCGTCCGCCGCGTGTTTATTCGCCCTTGTGACGGGTGAACGACACCCGCACGGGTCACCCGAACAGCGTTTGCATGACCGGCGCCACACGCGCCCTCTCTGGAAACAGTTTCCACTCTGGCACGCTGCAATCCTGACTCGAACCCCATCGACGCGCCAACAGGCCGGGTCGGTCCTATAACCGAAAAAAGCTGATGAGATCATCCAAATCCCGTTCGCGTAACAAATCCCGCGGCCAGCGCACGACGCTTGGCAACGTCGTCAACCGCGTGTTCGACAGCTCGGGCCCCGAAGGCAAAGTCCGCGGCACCCCCCAGCAGATCATCGAGAAATACCTCGCCCTCGCGCGCGACGCGCAGCTTTCGGGCGACCGCGTGGCCGAGCAGAGCTTCTTCCAGCACGCCGAACACTACACCCGCATGCTGGGCGAGGCGCAGCGCGAACAGGCCGAACGCCAGCAGCAGTCGGGTCAGCAAGGCCAGGGCGGCTCGGATGGCGAAGACCGCCAGCAGGGCGGCAATCAGGGCCAGAACGGCAATGGCGGCAGCCATGATCGCCGCCCGGATCAGCGCGCAGAGCAGCGTTCCGACCAGCGCCGCGACGACCGCGACGGCGAACGCCGCGAGAACCGGCGTGACGACCGCCGCGATGGCCGCCGGGACGATGGCCGCGATGCGCGGGCCGAAGCGCGGGCGGATGCGACCCACAGCGGTCAGGCGGGCGATGAGCAATCGTCGGCCGATCCCGCGCTGAACGAATACGCCCCCGGCGACACCGCGCAGAACGAACTGCGTATCGGCAACGAGGATTCGGCCCCGGCCTTCCTGCGCTCCAGCCCCGAGGCGGAGGCGCCGGACGACGCGGCGGACACGCCTGCGACGGCCGACGCGATCCCCGAGGCGATCTCCACCGCTTCGGACGATTCCGAGGGTCCGGTGGCAACCCCGGAAGCCGCGGCCGAGACCGCGCCCACGCCCCGCGCCACCCGTGCGCGCGCGCCGCGCGCGGCCAGCAGCACGCCCCGCGCGCCCCGGCGCAAGAAGACCGAGCCGCCCGCCACGGGCACCGCCGCCGAGGAATGATCGGTCCGCGGCGGGGCTGACGCTTCAGCCCTGCCGCCGTGCCGCCCTTCCGAGGCGCGGCTTCAGCCCTGCCGACGTGCGGCTTCGAGATTGCGGGCGAGGGTGCAGAACGCCTCCAGCCCGATCTCCTCGGCCCGCGCGGTGGGCGGGATGCCCGACTGCGTCAGCAGCGACTCGATCTCGGGGTGGACGCCGCGCAGCGATGCCCGCAGCATCTTGCGGCGCTGGTTGAAGGCGCTCGCGGTCAGTTCCGACAGGATCTTCGCATCCGCCGGAAAGCGCGGCTCGGGCAGGGCGGTCAGCTGCACCACGGCCGACTCGACCTTGGGCGCGGGCACGAATGCCTGCGGCGGCAGGGTCAGCACGATCTGCACCTCGCACCGCCATTGCGCCAGCAGGGCCAGCCGCCCATAGGCCTTGCCGCCCGGTTTCGCCACGATGCGCTGCGCGACCTCCTTCTGGAACATCAGCGTCAGCGACTGCCAGAAAGGCGGCCAGTCAGGCGGGGTCAGCCAGCGGATCAGCAACTCCGTCCCGATGTTGTAGGGCAGGTTCGCCGCCACCCGGATCGGCGACGTCAGATGGGCCAGCGGATCGACCTGAAGCGCGTCGCCGTGGATGATCGTCAGCCGGCCGGGATAGGCGGCCGCGATCTCCTCCAGCGCGGGGATCGCGCGGGCGTCCTTTTCGATCGCCAGCACATGCCGCGCGCCCTCGGCCAGCAGCCCGCGCGTGAGGCCACCGGGGCCGGGGCCGATCTCCAGCACGTCGCATTGCGTCAGGTCGCCCGCCGCGCGGGCGATGCGGGCGGTGAGGTTCAGGTCCAGCAGGAAATTCTGGCCGAGCTGCTTCTTCGCCCGCAGGTCGTGGCGGGCGATGACCTCACGCAGCGGGGGGAGGTCGTCGATGGCGGTCATGCCGCGACCGGGGGCATTCTGCCCCCGGACCCCCGGAGGATATTTGCGGACAGAAGATTCCGCCTCATGCCGCCCGCGCCCTGGCCATCTGCCACGCCAGCCTGAGCGCGGCGATGGTGCTGGAGGGATCGGCGCGGCCCGTCCCGGCGATGTCGAAGGCGGTGCCGTGGTCCGGCGAGGTGCGCACGAAGGGCAGGCCGAGTGTCACGTTCACCCCGCCCGCGAAGTCCAGCGTCTTGATCGGGATCAGCGCCTGATCGTGATAGGCGCAGACCGCCGCGTCGTATCGCGCGCGGGCCGGGGCGTGGAACATCGTGTCGGCGGGCAGGGGGCCGAGCAGGGTCATGCCGCGCCCGCGCAGTCGGTCCAGCAGCGGGGTCATCCAGTCGATCTCGGCCCGGCCCATCGCGCCGCCTTCGCCCGCATGGGGGTTCAGCCCGGCGACCGCGATCCGGGGCGAGGCGATGCCGAAATCCCGCACCAGCGCCGCGTGGGTGATGGCGATGGCGCGTTCCAGCGCCTCGGGGGTGAAGGCGGCGGGCACGGCCTCCAACGCCAAGTGGATCGTCGCGGGGACCACGCGGCAGGGCGGATCGACGGTGGTGGAAGCGAGCATCATCGCCACCTCCGCGTCGCCCGCCAGATGGGCGAGATATTCGGTGTGCCCCGGAAAGGCGAAGCCCGCGCCTTCGATCAGCGCCTGCTTGCTGATCGGCAGGGTGCAGATGCCGCCGGCCTGCCCCGACATCGCAATGCGGGCGGCGCGGGCGATGACCTCGACCACGGCCCCGGCATTGGCGGGATCGGGCTTGCCCGGTATCGCGCGGGCCGGGAACGGGTGGGGCAGCACGGCGAGGGTTCCCTCGGGCACCCTGTCCGCCGGGCTTTCCACCGCCTGCCATGCCGTGCCTGCCGGCAGATGCGACGGATCGCCGATCCAGACCATCGGCACCCCTGCGGCCAGCGCGAGCGGCGCGAGTTCGGGGCCGATGCCGGCCGGCTCGCCGCAGGTCAGGATGATGGGTTCGGGCATCATGCCGCCTCGGGCGCTTACGGAGTGCGGATCAGCGCGTCGGCGCGCAGTTCGGCCAGATACGCCTCGGCGGCCGCGTTGATCTTGGTGTTGAAGATCTGGTCGCGCATCTGTGCGGGCGAGGGCAGCCCCGCCAGCGGGTCTTCTGCCGCAACCTCGCCTTCGGCCGCGGGCGGTGCGGGCGCGCGGACCGGCGGAACCTCCATCTGCACGCCGGGCGGCAGCGTGTCGGCGGGGGCGGCATGGGCCAGCAGCGTCGGGGTGCGGTCGCACAGCATCACCAGCGTCGCCCCGGCGCCGTAGTCGATCACCGAACCCTCGTTCTCGTCCAGCGTGGCAAGGCGCTGCGCGACATCGCCCGGCACCGCGCCCAAGGGGGCGGTCTGGCGGCTGACCGGATCGGGGGCGAAGCGGTTCGCCTCGACATGCACGTCGGCGCAGTTGCGGGCGACGGCAAGGATGCGCGCGCCTTCCGCCGCCGAGGGCAGGGCCATGGTCAGATATTCCACCGTCTGGTCGGTCGCGCCGGGGCGCAGGTGGCCGCGCGTGTCGCGCAGGTGGAACAGCACCACCGCGCCCGGCACCTGCAACGGCGCCGTGACCTGGCCCGGCTGCAGCGACAGGACGATCTGCTGCAGGGCCGGCGGCATGTTGTCGAGCGGCATCCAGTCCAGCGCACCGCCACGCTCGGCCGTGGGTGTCGCCGACCAGCGGCGGGCTGCGGCGGCGAAGGCGGCGGTCGAGGTCGCGCCCGCGGCGATATCCTCGGCGCGGGACAGGGCCTCGCCCTCGGACCCCGGCGGGGCGGGGATGACGATTTCGGACAGCAGCACCGCGCTGACGATCGGGGTCTGCAACTCGCGGGTCAGCGCCTGCTCGACCTCGCGTTCCGACATGCCGACGCCGGGGATGATGCGCTGGCGCACGACCTCGCGCCAGACGAGGCCCGCATGGACGAAGTCGCGGAACGTCTCGGGGGCGATTCCGTCCTGCGCCAGCGCCTGCGTGAACTCGTCCACGCCCAGATTGGCGCGGCCGGCGAACTCGGCAAGGCCGTTCTGAAGCCCCTCGTCCGTCGCCCGGATCCCGATCTGCTCGGCGGCCTGCATCTTCAGCCGGTCGTTGATCAGCTCGCGCAGCACGCTCTCGCGGTCGGATTGCGGCGCGCGCAGAAGCTGGAGGAAGCGGACCCGCTGGTCGATCTCGTATTCCGTCACCGCCGCGTTGTTGATGTAGATGACGGGGGCGAACATCCCCTGCGCGAGGGCGGGCACCGCCGCGCTGCCCAGCACCGCCGCCAGCGCCGCCGCCCGAATGATCCGCGTCCCGATGATCTGCCGCATTGTCCGTTCCCTTGAATTCGTGCGTGAGACTAGCGCAGGCATGTCCGCCGCGCCACCTGTCCCGGCGTGTCCGTCGGCCGGCCGAAGCCGCCAAGCTGCACCGACAGGCCGAAGCTGGTGTCGGGCGAGACGGTGTCGGACGAGGTGAAGCGCCGTTTGACCGACAGATCGACGGTGATGCATTCGTTGCGGTATTGCAGCGCCAGTTCGGTCTTCTGCGCGCGGTCGGCGGCGAAGTCGTAGCGGGTCTCGGTGGTCGCCCACCAGCCCGGCGCAAGCTGGAAGCCGGTGGCGGCCGACAGCTCGGATACATCGTCGTCGGCCCCCGGCAGCACGTCGCCGTCGATCCACAGATAGCCCGCGCTGACCTGCATGTTGGGCCGGGCAAGGCCCAGCCGCAGCTCGTCGCTGGACAGGTTGAAGTTGTCGTCGAACAGCGCCCGGTTGGACACGGCCAGCCCGCGCGGATGCGCGTAATGCGCCGCCAGCAGCCAGTCGGAGCGTTTGCCCCCCAGCGGACCGGCCAGCCCGCTATCCGCGCTGGAACGCAGCACGCGGCCCGCCGTCAGCCCCAGCGACCAGCCGGCCGGATCGATCCGCGTCCATGCGACGCCGAGATTGGCCCGCAGCCCCCCCTCGCGCCGGTCCCAGCCGGGCGAGCGGTTGAGGGAGAACAGGTTGCCCTCGTCGAACTCGACCAGCGGGCTGTCCTCGTTCGGAACCTCGTCCTCGTCGGGCTCGGGCGACCAGACGAGTTGCGCGACCGGCTCCAGCATGTGCGTGGCGCCGCCCCCGCGGGCGATCAGCGGCCAGCGCAGCTCGACCCCGAGGGTCGGATCGGCGCGGGCGACGGTGTCGTCATAGCGGCTGTCCTGGCCGATGTGATAGATGTCGCCGTCCAGCCGCGCCTGCGCCGCCGCGACGAAGCCGCCGGCCAGCAGCTCCTGCCGGCGCCAGTCCACGGCCAGCGAGGCGCGCGCCATGTCGCGGCCGATCACGTCCTCGTCCGAGCTGCGCCGATGCGCGTGGACCGACCATTCCAGCCAGCCGCGCCCGCCGATCGGCTCGGGCAGGCGAAAGGCCCGCTGCCACAGCGCGTTCGCGACGAGGCCGGGCGAGGTCGAATCGTCCTCGTCGTCGCGCAGCGTCTGATAGTTGCCCAGCCGCGCGCTCAGCATCCCGTCGCGGCGATAGCGTTCCAGCGTCACCCCGCTCCACAGCCGGTCGGCGTCGGTGATGTCGTAGTCGAGCAGATAGGCCCGGTCCGTCGCGGTCTGGATCTGCGCGGTCAGCGTGTAGTCGCGCGGCAGCAGGAAGCGGGCGGCGCCGAACAGGTAGCCGCGGGTGCCGTCCTCGATGTCGTCGCGGCTGAGGGCGCCGTTCCATTCCATCGCGCCGTTGGTGAAGGCCTGCCGGTAGCGCAGCTCGACCGTCGCGGTGCGGTTCACCGCGACATAGGGCGTGACGGTGAGATCGGCATGATCGCCGAGGGTGATGAAATAGGGCAGCTTGATCCCGAACCCCAGCCCCGAGGTGGTGCGGAAGCGCGGGCGCAGGAAGCCCGTCATCCGGTCCACGGTCGGATCGGGCGCGGTCAGCACCGGCAGCACCGCGATGGGCAGGCCGAAGGCGCGGAACTGCGGGCGGTCGAAATGCAGGCGGTTGGTCTCGGCGTCGTGGGTGATGCTGCGGGCGCGGATTTCCCACAGCGGCGTCGGATCGCTGGCGCAGACCTGACAGGACGAGGCGACGACATGGGTCAGCGTCGTCATCCGTCCCTGGCCCGTGCGGCGCACCTCCTGCGCGGCGAACTGGATCTCGCGCGCCAGCACCAGCCGGGCGCCGCGCAGGATGCCGTCCTGCAGGTCCTCGTCCAGCTGCGCCTGATCGGCAATCAGGATCGTGTCCTCGTCGGTTCCGGCAAGGGCGGGGCGGGTCAGATGGATCGGCCCCTCGATCGTGACCTGTCCCGAGCCGCCGTCATAGATCACCCGCGAGGCGATCAGCCGCGCCCCGTCATACCAGACCACCACCCCGCCCGAGGCGGTCAGCACCCGCTCGCCCGACAGGTCGATCCGGTCGGCCAGCAGCGTCGCCGCGCCATCCTCGCTGGCCGGTCCGGCGGGCGGCGCGTCGGGCGTGATGGTGACGCGTCGGGGCGCCCGGATCGTGGGAAGGATGGCCGCCGCCGTGCCGTCCGCCAGCGGGGCGTCGCTGACATCCTCTTCGGTCGGGGCGAGGGCGGGGCCGTCTGCCCAGCCGAGCATCGGCTCCTCCGCGCTCAGGATCGTCTGGGCAGAGGCGGGCTGCGGCACGAGCGCGGGCGCAAGCGCGGCCGCGGCGGCGGCCAGCGCGGCCCCTGCGAGTGCGCTCAGCCTGCGGCGCGCGCGCGTTCCCGCGCCTGCCGCAGCAGAGGGGTGGGGGCCTTCTGCGGCCCCGGCCAGCGCGGTCGGGGTTCGGCGGGTGCGAATCGTCATCCTTCCTCCAGCCGCAACAGCAGGGCGAGGGCCAGCAGCGCCGCGGCGGTGGGCGGCGCGAAGGCCGCCATCACCGGGGGCACCTGACCCGTTTCCCCCAGCACCTGCGCCAGATTGCGCAGGAAGAACAGCCCCAGCCCGGCGGCGAACGCGCCCAGCACCAGCAGGCTGACACGGCGGCCACGCACCGGGCGCATGGTGAAGGCGGCGGCGATCAGGATCATCGCCGCCATCAGGAACGGAAGCGACAGCTCCATCTGGAACCACACCTGATGGCGCAGCGCCGAAAACCCCGCCGATTCCAGCCCCGCGATGAACTCCGGCAACTGCCAGATCGGCACCGCGGCGGGAGAGCCGAAACCGTCGCGGATGCGGGCCGCGGTCAGTTCCGTCGGCAGGCGCAAGGTCGGCAGCGCCTGCGCGGCGGCTTCGGGGTTGGCGACGTCCAGCGGCCATTCCTTCACCCCGGTCAGCTGCCAGGCGCCCGGCTCCAGCCGCGCCGCCTCGGCCTCGATCCGGTGGGTGGGGCCGAGATCGGGGGAGAAGATGATGAAGGTGGGGTTGTAAAGCGTCGTGGCGTCCGGGCTGGCGCGTGAGGCGCGGATCACGACCTGCCCGCCGGCCGCGCGCGCGATCCGCCCCTCGGCCGGGGCGGTGCCGGCGGGCAGGGGCGGCAGACCCTGCCGCAGCCACAGCCCGCCTTCGCCGAGGCTCACTGTCTGCTGCCCTTCGGACCCGATCCGCGCCACCGCGGCGTCGTAACGCTTTTCGGTGCCCGCCACGACAGGGTTCAGCACCGCGACCGCCGCCGCCCCGAACAGCGCCGCCGTGATCGCCGGCGCCATCACCGCCCTGAGGCCCGAGCGGCCCGAGGCGCGGATCGCCACCATCTCGGAGCTGCGGGACATCGCCAGGAACAGCGCGATCCCCGCCAGCAGCACGATCAGCGGCATGATGGAATAGTAGCTGCCGGCGATGTTCAGCGCCGCCAGCGCGGCGGTGCCGCCAAGGCCGATGCCCTCATCCCCGAACCGCCGGATCTGCTCCACCAGGTCGATCAGGAACAGGATCGCGAGGAACGCGCCGCCGACGATGGCGAGTTGCCGCAGCCATCTGCGCGACAGGTAGAGTTGCAGGATCATGCCGCGCCCTTCCGGCCAAGCGGCAGGCTGCGGAAGAAGGCACGGCGTCTGGGCCGCGCCGCCACCGTCAGCACCAGTGCCACGATCGCCGCCCCCGCGACGGGCGGCAGGTAGAGCAGCGGCCAGCGCTCGGGCGTGTCGGCGGTCAGGCTGGCGGCGGCGGTGGACAGCATCTGCACGAAGATCAGCGCGACCACCGCCGCCATCACCTGCCGCCACACCCCGAATCGCGAATATCCCCCCAGCAGCAGGATCGAGAATCCCAGCAGCGCTGCGACCGGGGCCATGAAGGGCTGGGCGATCCGCTCGTGCCCCTCGGCCCGCGCGCGGGGGGCGGCGGCGCCAGTCGCCTCCAGCAGCTCGGGATCGGGCGACAGCAGCCGCGCGGTGGAATAGGTGCGCAGGTCGCGGCTTTTCCGGCCGGTCGAGATCAGGTTGCCCATGTCGTAGGTCAGGTCCTCGAACCGGGTGACGGTGAGGCGCGGCGGCCCGCTCAGGCTGGGGCGCAGGCTCTGCGCCATGCCCTGAAGCATGACGATGCGCGGGCCGTTCTCGCCGCGCAGGACCAGCGCCTGTTCGGCGGAATAGTCGGTCACATCGGCCGGATCGCGCGCGTCCTGCAGGAAGACGCCGAGCAGGCGACCGTCATCGGCGATATCCTCGATGAAGACGGTGATGCCGCTGCCCGGATACTGGAACTGCCCGGCCCGCAGGAAGCGCGCGGTGATGTCCTCGGCCACCTCGGCCTGCCGCTCGGCCAGCTGGGCGCGGGCGGCGGGCACCAGCCCGTGCACCAGCGCGGCGACCATCGCCCCGGCGATCAGCCCGAAGACCAGCACCCCGCGCGACAGCCGCCACGGCGACATGCCGGTCGCCTGCATCGCCACCAGCTCCGATTCCGAGGCGAGCCGGTTGGTGCCGTAGGCCGAGGCCGCGAAGGCCGCGACGGGCAGGACGACCGAGATCACCAGCGGCAGCGTCAGAGCGGTGAACTCCAGCACCACCAGCGCGGTCTGGCCGTCCTGGATCAGCTGCTCGAACAGGCTGACGGCGCGGTTGATCCAGTAAACCGACACCAGCACCAGCCCGAAGAAGCCGAAAAGCCCCAGGAACTGCGTCAGGATGTATTTGTCGATGCGCGTCATGGCGCCCCTGAGTGCCCGGCCGTTCGGCCTTCTTCCTTGATTAGCGGCAGATTCCCGGTGGCGAAAGCCCGCGCTGCGGCTTGCAGGCCGCGCAGCGCCGCTATGGTCAAGCCGTCCGGCCGCCGCTAGGCTTCGCCGGTTTCCAAACCGAAGGTCCGAACCATGTCCCATCCCGTCGAAATCCGCTTCGTTCCGACCGCCGACGCGCCCGAGCTGAAATCCGCCCGCGGGCGGATCGTGCTGCTGGTCGGGGAACAGGCGCGGCCGCCCGCCGGGCTTCCTTCGGCAGCGCGGCAGGCGGTGACGCGGGCGCTCGGCTCGGATGCGTGGCGCAAGGTCAAGCCGGGCGACGGGATCGAGCTGGCCTATCCTGCGGGGCTTGAGGCCGAGGCGATCCAGATCGTTCACCTGCCGGGCCGCGCCGATGCGCTGATCGCCCGCAAGGCGGGGGCCGCGATCGGGGCGCGGATGGGCAAGTCCGAGGTGACGGTGATCGCCGGCAGCCATCCCCGCGCCGCCGAGGTCGCGCTGGGGATCGCCCTGCGCGGCTACGACTTTTCGGTCCACAAGACCAAGCGCGA
Organism: Paracoccus sp. Z118; assembly: GCF_019061185.1. Lineage (GTDB taxonomy): Bacteria > Pseudomonadota > Alphaproteobacteria > Rhodobacterales > Rhodobacteraceae > Paracoccus. The sequence goes on along the minus strand of NZ_JAHQZU010000002.1, from coordinate 33,257 downwards.
GGACGAGGCGGCGGAGCCTTCGGGCGACACGCCGAAACAGCCGCCGCAGGCGGTCAGCCGCACCGGCGCGGCGGACGACGCGATGCTGGCTGATCCGGCCGGCAACGGTGCCGCCGCCACCGGCGAGGGCGAGGACCTGCCCACCGCGCAGCCCCAGCGGGCCAGCGTCACGATGATCGTCGCGGACGCCGAGGCCACCGCCCGCGCCGCGCGGAACGGCGCCGCAGTGGCTGAGGGCGTGTTCTTCACCCGCGATCTGATCAACGAGCCGGCCAACATCCTCACCACCTCGGACTTCGCCGACCGCCTGCTGGCGATGCGCGAACTGGGGCTTGAGGTCGAGGTGCTGGACGAGGACGAGCTTGCCGGCCTCGGCCTGCGCGCGCTGCTGGCCGTGGGGCAGGGCAGCGAATCGCCCAGCAAGGTCGTCGTCATGCGCTGGCAGGGCGGCGGGGACGAGCCGCCGCTGGCGCTGGTCGGCAAGGGCGTCGTCTTCGACACCGGCGGGATCTCCATCAAGCCCTCGTCGGGGATGGAGGAGATGACGATGGACATGGGCGGCGCGGGCGTCGTCTCGGGCGTCATGCGGACGCTGGCGCTGCGCGGGGCGAAAGCGAACGTCGTCGGGCTTGTCGGGCTGGTCGAGAACATGCCCGACGGCCGCGCCCAGCGTCCCGGCGATATCGTGCGGTCCATGAAGGGCGACACGATCGAGGTCATCAACACCGACGCCGAGGGGCGCTTGGTGCTGGCCGATGTGCTGTGGTACACGCAGGACCGCTTCAAGCCTGCGGCGGTGATCGACCTTGCGACGCTGACCGGGGCGGTGATCGTGGCGCTGGGGCATGAGCATGCGGGCGTCTTCGCCAATGACGACAAGCTGGCCGACCAGCTGCTGAAGGCCGCCGCGGCGGAAGGCGAGGGGGCGTGGCGGTTGCCGCTGGCGCCCGCTTATGACGAGATGATCAACTCGCGGCTGGCGGATGTGAAGAACTCGGCGGGACGTCCGGCGGGGTCGATCACGGCGGCGCAGTTCCTGCAGCGCTTCATCCGCAAGGGCACGCAGTGGGCGCATATCGACATCGCCGGCGTGGCGCTGCCGCCGGGGGCGACAACGCTGGCGCCCAAAGGGGCGACCGGCTGGGGCGTGATGACGCTGGACCGCCTGATCCGCGACGGGTTCGAGAAGGCCGGAGCCGAGGGCGGGACCGACAACGGCAAGCAGGGCTGACGGCTTGGGATCGGCGCTGTTCTACCACCTGACCCGCTCGCCGGCCGAGGCGCTGGTGCCGGTGCTGGTCGGCAAGTCCCGCGCCGCGGGCTGGCGGATCGAACTGCGCGGCACCGAAGCCGGCCGGATGCAGCGACTGGACGAGCTGCTGTGGCAGGGCGACGGCTTCCTGCCGCACGGAATCGCGGGCGGCCCGCACGACGCGCGCCAGCCCGTGCTGCTGACGGTCGGCGGGGCGCAGACGGCGGCGAACGGTCCCGCCTGCCTGATCGCCGTGGACGGGGCCGAGGTCGAGGCCGCGGAATGCGCCGCGCTCGAACGGACCTGCATCCTTTTCGACGGTAACGACCCTGCGGCGCTGGAACATGCGCGCGGCCAGTGGCGCGGGCTGACGAAAGCCGGGGTCGCGGCGGAATACTGGTCCGAAGGCGGCGGAAGGTGGGAACGGAAGGCCTGACTCAGCGCTCCAGCACCAAAGTATTCCCCTCGAACCCGACGCGGGCGAACCGGCGCAGATAGCTCATCCCCAGCAGCGAGCGGTCGAGATCGCTGCGGATCACGATGGCGGGCACGTCCTCATCGGTGAAATCGCCCAGGTCGATGCGGTCGATGATGACCGACGCGGTGTCCACCATGCCGTTCGCCGTCTGCGCGTAGCCTGCGTAAACCAGCGCTTCCGTGTCGATGCCGATCCGCTCGGCGTCACGCTGCGACAGCGCGACCGACGATGCGCCGGTATCGACGATGAAGCGCACCCGCTCGCCGTTCAGCTCGGCCGTCAGGTGGAAATGCCCGTCGATGCTGGCGGGCACCTCGATCCGGCCGGGCGATACCATCTCCTGCCGGGGGGCGAGATCGCCCCGCACATCCTGCCACAGCCCGGCGGCGGCGATCACGGCGACGAAGATCAGCCCCCAGGCGAGCGCCTGCCGCGTGGTCTGTCCCGGCCGGTGCCGGAAGTCGGTGACGAGGAATCCGCCGATCGCGACCACCAGCACGACCAGATAGGCCAGCCGCATGAAATGATCGTCCATCATGCGGGTGTCCCGCAGCGGCGGGGCGGGCGGCAGCCAGCGGAATGGCCGGCGGAACGGGTCGCATGGGTCATGCCCGCTATATGGCGCGGATACCCTCTGCGGCCAAGCGTCGCTCACGGGGTTGGGACTATGCAAAGGCCCCGCGGTTCACTAGATGTATTGCGTTCAAGGGGGGCCTTCGCGCCCCACAGAGGAGCTTCGTGATGCTGAACAACATCGGCCTGCCCGGCCTCCTGCTCATCGCGGTCGTCGTTCTCGTCCTGTTCGGACGGGGCAAGGTCTCGTCGCTGATGGGTGAAGTCGGGAAAGGGATCACCGCCTTCAAGCGGGGCGTGAATGATGGCGAGGAAGAGGTCCGCGCGGCGTCCGCCGAGGCGCGGCTGAGCGCCGACCGTTCGCTGGACCGCACCGCCGACGAGGTGCAGGCCGCCGCCGACCGGGCCCGCGTCCGCGCCGACGAATCGCTGCGCGACGTGACGCCGCGCGACACCACCCCGCGCAGCTGAGCCGCGACAGGCCATGCTCGACGTCGGGTGGAGCGAACTGCTGCTGATCGGCATCGTCGCGCTGATCGTCATCGGCCCCGAGGATCTGCCGCGGATGTTCCGCGCGCTCGGCCGCATCACGGCCCGCGCGCGGTCGATGGCGCGCGAGTTCAGCATGGCGATGGACGACGCGGCGAAATCCAGCGGCATCGAGGATGCCGCGGGCTCGCTGCGCGAGGTGAAGAACCTCACCTCGAAAAAGGCGCTGGGTCTGGACGCGCTGGACAAGGCCGCCGAGAAATTCGAGAAATGGGACCCCAAGCTGCCGCGCAATGACGGCGGCCTGCGCGCCGATCCGGCGGCGTCGGCCCCGCCCGCCGCGCCTTCTGCGGCGGCGGGTCACACCGTTGCGACCTTGCAGGCGGCACCCCAGCCCGCAGCGCCCGCGCCGCAGCCTGCAGCCAAGCCGCCCGTTCCGGGCAGCAGCCCCGCGACACCGCCCGCGGCCGAGGCGCCCGGCCCGCGTCGCCTTCACGCCGTGCGCCGCGCTGAACCGAAGGACCGCTGAGTGCCTGCCCAGAAGCCGCGTTCCGATGATCTCGAGGACAGCTCGGCCCCGCTGATCGAACATCTGCGCGAACTCCGCACCCGGCTGATCTGGTCGGTGCTGGCCTTCGTCGCGGCGATGGTGATCTGCTATGCCGTCTGGAACCCGATCTACAACTTCCTGACCCGCCCGATCTGCCACGCGCTGGAAGAGCGCGGGCAGGAATGCGGCCTGATCCTGCTGAAGCTTCAGGAAGGCTTCTTCGTCGCCATCCAGATCTCGTTCCTGGGCGGCTTCGTGCTGGCTTTCCCGGTAATCGCCTATCAGCTGTGGCGGTTCATCGCGCCGGGTCTGTATCGGTCTGAAAAGGCGGCGTTCGTGCCGTTCCTGATCGCTTCGCCGGTGATGTTCTTCCTGGGCGCGGCCTTCGCCTATTACATCATCCTGCCGATGGCCTACGACTTCTTCCTCGGCTTCCAGCAGGGGCCGCTGCGCCTGCCCGACGATCCCGACGCCGTGTCCGCGCCGATGGCCGGCATCGTCTTCCAGGGCTCGGTCAGCGAATATCTGGCGCTGACGAACAAGTTCATCCTCGCCTTCGGCCTGTCGTTCCAGCTGCCCGTGGCGATGACGCTGATGGGTCGCGCCGGGCTGGTCTCGGCCGACAGCCTCGCCAGCGTGCGGCGCTATGCGATGGTGGTGATCCTCATCATCGCCGCCATCGTCACGCCCCCCGACATCATGAGCCAGGCCGTGCTGTTCACGGTCATCTACGGCATGTACGAGATTTCCATCTGGCTGGTCCGCCGGATGGAGCGGCGGCGCGAGGCGCGGCTGCGGGCGGAAGGATTGTGGGTGGATGACTGAGCTTTTCTCCGAACCGGCCACCCGGCCGCTGTCCCGGATCGCCGAGGCGCTGGAGCGTCTGGCCCCGCCGCCCGCGCCCGCCCCGGACTTCACCGAGGCTGACGCCTTCGTCTGGCATCCCGATCCCGACCGGCTGGAGCCGGTGGCGCGCGTCGCCCGCGTCCCGCTGACCGCGCTGGTCGGCATCGACCGCTCGCGCGACACGCTGCTGGCGAACACGCTGCAATTCGCGCGCGGCTTTGCCGCGAACAACGCCCTGCTGTGGGGCGCGCGGGGGATGGGCAAGTCGTCGCTGGTCAAGGCCGTCCACGCCGAGGCGCTGGCGCAGGGCCTGCCGCTGGTGCTGGTCGAGATCGCCCGCGAGGACCTCGATTCGGTCGGGCGGCTGCTGGCGATCCTCGGCCGTTCCGACCGCCGATTCGTGCTGTTCGCGGACGATCTGTCCTTCAGCCATGATGACACGCAGTACAAGTCGCTGAAGGCGGTGCTGGATGGCGGCATCGCCGGGCGGCCGGCGAACGTGATCCTCTACGCGACCTCGAACCGGCGCCACCTGATGCCGCGCGACATGATCGAGAACGAGCGCTCCACCGCGATCAACCCCGGCGAGGCGGTCGAGGAGAAGGTCTCGCTTTCCGACCGATTCGGCCTGTGGCTGGGTTTCCACCCCTGCGGGCAGGACGAATACCTGGCGATGATCGACGGCTACTGCGCCGCTTACGACCTGCGGATCGATCCCGAGCTGCTGCGCGCCGAGGCGATCGAGTGGCAGGCGACCCGCGGCGCCCGCTCGGGCCGCGTGGCGTGGCAGTTCTTCACCGACCTTGCCGGGCGGCACGGGCTGGCGGTCTGACTTCGGGCTGTTCCGGCTAACGGTTTGGCAAGCATTCTCTGCGATGGTCGCCCCAGGGCGGCGATTCGGGCAGATCATGCAGCGCACGGCGGACATGGAACATGGCGGCAAGGCGGGCGCGGGATCGGTTCTGCGCCGCCGGCTGGTCGTGCTGGGGCGTGACGAAGCGCCCCCGCCGCCCGCACCGCCGCGCAGCCCGGAACGGGTGATCGCCGCCGCCGTCTCGCGGGCGGCGGATCGCGTCCACGGCCTGCCGATGTTCTTCGACCGGATCGAATCGGCGCACATGAACCTGGCCGAGATCGGCGAATACCTGCCCGAACACGCGCTGCTGTCGCTGGTCGCAGGACCGGGCGAGGCGATCGGCGTCGTGTCGATCTCGCCGGGGCTGCTCACCTCGCTGATCGAGATGCAGGCGATCGGCCGCGTTTCCTCGCGCAGCCTCGCGCCGCGCCGGCCCACCGTGACCGACGCGGCGGTCTGCGCCGATTTCGTCGATGCGTGCCTCGCGGAACTCGGGGCGGAGCTCGCCGCGATGCCGGGCCATGCGGCCGTGGCGGGCTATCGCTACGCCAGCTTCATCGGCGATCCCCGACCGCTGGACCTGCTGCTGGAGGACGTGCCCTATCGCCGGGTGCAGCTGGACCTGCGGGCAGGGGACGCCGGCCAGCGCGACGGGTCGCTGAGCTTCGTCCTGCCGCTGACGCAGGTGGAATCGCGCATGCCCGGCCGGGCGCTGCCTGCTTTGCCTGCGGTCGCGCCGGAACTCGCGCCGGACGCTCCGACGCCGGTTCCAGCCGCCCCGGTCACCGAGGCAGCGGACCTTGGCCGGGCCGTGCGGTCGTCGCGGGTCAGGCTCCACGGCGTCCTCGCCCGCCGCAAGCTGACGCTGGGCCAGCTCCGCAGCCTAGCGCCTGGCCAACTGCTGTCCCTGCCGCGCAGCTGCCTCGACAACGCGACGCTGGAAAGCTCGACCGGCCAGATCCTCGCACGCGGCAGGCTGGGCGAATCGGCCGGCTGTCACGCGCTCCGCCTGATGGGCGAGGGTGAGGCGGCGAGCGGCCAGCAGGAGGGCGCCCGTGCCGGGCAGCCAACCCCCGGCTTGGCCTCAGCCGATCGCGCCCGCACGTCTCCAGCGGTCGGAGCGTTTGCCGAAGCGCCGCCTCTGGACCTGGATGCGCCGGACCCGTTCCGCAGCACGGCGAGCGGTGAAGACGACATCCGGCGAGCGGTCCGACTCTCCGCCCAAAACCAGTGAGCGCCGCTTCTAAGGCGGCTGAGTGGCGGGCGATGCGCTGAAGGCCCCATGCATCCTCAGGGAGGGGCTTCGGCCGACTGATCTGCCCAACGGGACAAGGTGATCGTCACCACAGGCGCGGCGACGGTTCAGAGCCGTCGGGCGCGGCAAGGGCCTGCTGAACGGGCGTTTGGAGTGCCTGGTGACCGCCAACGGGTCTGCGCCGCCATCGTGACTTTACGAGGCCGGTTCAGGGCAAAGCGGGCGCGCGGCGGCATCACTGCGCTTCTCCGCTCTGCGTGAGCTGCACAAACTAGCCCTTTTGCTGCGGCCTTGATCGGCTGCCTGAGGCGTCTAATCGGCCGTCGGCGGTTCGGCTCGATTCATCGTCATCGTTATCGCCGACGTGGAAGTGGCCGTCTCACTCTCTTCTGAAGCGGGTGGGGGCTGCGTGGTTCTCTGCCGCAGCGGGCAGGGGTTGCGCGGGAAGCGAGGCCGCAGCCGACAGGCGGGCGGCTGGCTGAACCCTCACGTCAACGCGATTTTTCCACCGGGCACACGGATCACTTTTCCGGCGAGCTCCAGGTTCAACAGCGCGGCGCTGACGGCGGCCGAGGTCAGGCCGAGGTCGCGGATCAGCATGTTCTCGTCCGTGGGACTGGGGCCGAGCAGGGTCAGGATACGCTTCTCGACCGAGACCGGGCCGCCTGCGTCAGGCGCGCTGCGGGTCCGCTGGGCGTGTGCCCGCTGCAGCGCGGTGTCGCGCAACCGCGCCTGGTCGGCCGTGTCATGCGGGTAGGGCTGGTGCGAGGGAGGGGACTGCACGGGAGCAGGCGCTGGGCCAGGGGCGGCGGATGGGCCGGTGCCGCGAGACGGATTCGCCGCCACTTGCCGCTGCCCGTCCGCTGGCGCCACTTGCGTCTGCGTCTGCGTCTGCGTCTGCGTCTGCGTCTGCGTCTGCGTCTGCGCCTCCACCGCCACGTTGCGGGCCGAGGGCTCCCGTGCCGGCGCAGCCTCCAGCGCCGCCAGAACGTCCTCGGCGTTCCGCACCAGCGTCGCGCCGTCGCGGATCAGGGCGTTGCAGCCAGAGGCGCGGGCGTCCATCGGGTGGCCGGGAACCGCCATCACCTCGCGCCCCTGATCCAGCGCCTGCCGCGCGGTGATCATGCTGCCCGAGCGGTGCGCAGCCTCGACCACCACCACGCCGCGCGCGATTCCCGAGATGATGCGGTTGCGCAGCGGGAAATGGCGGGCGACCGGCTGAAGGCCGGGCGGCTGTTCGGAAATCAGAGCGCCGGTTTCGCAGATGCGCTCGGCGAGGCGGGCGTTCTCGGCCGGGTAGATCACGTCGATGCCACCCGCCATCACGGCGATGGTGCCGGGGGTGCAGGCGGCCTCGTGCGCCGCCGTGTCGATGCCGCGGGCGAGGCCGGCGACCACGACCTGTCCCGTTTCCGCCAGTGCCGCCGCCATGCCGCGGGCCATCCGCAGCCCGAGCGAGGAGGCGTTCCGCGCGCCGACCAGCGCGATTCGGGGGCGGGCAAGGCTTGCCACGTCGCCGCGCACCCAGATCACCGGCGGGGCGTCGTCGATCTGGCGCAGCAGATCGGGATAGGCCGGATCGTCGCAGCGGATCAGGCGGGCGCCCGCGCGTCGCCCGGCGCGCAGTTCCGATTCTGCCTGCGCCGCCGTGAAGCTGCTGTAGTCGTGCAGCCCGGCGGTGGCGGCGATGCGGGGCAGGGCGTCCAGCGCCGCCGCGGCGCTGCCATGTTCGTCCAAAAGCCGGTGGAACGTCGCCGGCCCCACCCGGCGCGAGCGGATCAGCCGCAGGAACGCAATGTCGTCATCGTCGCCGGATCGGCGAATCGCGGGTCGGGGGGACAACAATCCGGTCAGCATCGCCTGCCTCTGCCGTTCTCAGCAGGGGAGTTGTGCACCGGCAGGGGTTAACAGGCGGTTAGCGGCTGAAGATTCAGGTGGCCGAGCCGCCGACCGTCAGCCCGCCGATCCGCAGGGTGGGCAGGCCGACGCCGACCGGCACCCACTGGCCCTGCTTGCCGCAATTGCCGATGCCGGGGTCCAGCGCGAGGTCGTTGCCGATGGCGCGGACGTGCTGAAGCGCCGTCGCGCCGTCGCCGATCAGCGTGGCGCCGCGGATCGGATTGCCGACCACGCCGTTCTTCACGCGATACGCCTCGGTGCAGGAAAACACGAACTTTCCGCTTGTGATGTCCACCTGACCGCCGCCGAAGCCGACCGCGTGGATGCCGTCGTCAAGGCCCGACAGGATCGCGCCCGGATCGTCGCCGCCGCCCAGCATGAAGGTGTTGGTCATCCGCGGCATCGGCGCGTGGGCGAAGCTTTCGCGGCGACCGTTGCCGGTGGGCGAGACGCCCATCAGCCGGGCGTTCTGGCGATCCTGAAGATAGCCGATCAGGATGCCATCCTCGATCAGGATGTTGCGGGCGGGGGGCGTGCCCTCGTCATCGACGCTGATCGAGCCGCGCCGATCGGGAATCGTGCCGTCGTCGATCACGGTGACGCCCGGCGCGGCGACGCGCTGGCCGACCAGCCCGGCGAAGGCCGAGGCCTTCTTGCGGTTGAAATCCCCTTCCAGCCCGTGGCCCACGGCCTCGTGCAGCAGGATGCCGGGCCAGCCGGGGCCGAGCACCACGTCCATCACGCCGGCCGGGGCGGGCACCGCGCGCAGGTTGACCAGTGCGATCCGCAGCGACTCGCGCACGAGGCCCTGCCAGTGATCCGGCTCCATCAGCGCCGACAGGCCGAAGCGGCCGCCGCCGCCGGCGCTGCCGCTTTCGCGGCGGGCGTTGGATTCCACGATCACCGACACGTTCAGCCGCGCCATCGGGCGGATGTCCGAGACGATCCCGCCTTCGGGCCGCAGGATCGCGACCTCCTGCAAGGACGAGGCGAGCGAGGCCGTCACCTGCACCACGCGCGGGTCCAGATCGCGGGCGAAGCCGTCGATGTCGCGCAGGGTGGCGACGCGGCGCGAGAACTCGATCCCTTCGACCGGGTCGATCCCGTCGTAAAGCGCCGGGCCGGGACCGGGCGGGGGCGGCGCGAGCGTTCCGCCGCCGCTGCCCACCGCCAGCCGCGCCATGTCGGCGGCATCGCGCAGCGCCTCGTCGGTGATGCGGGTCGAATGGGCGTAGCCCGTCACCTCGCCCCGCACCGCGCGCAGGCCGAAGCCCTGCGCCGCGCCGTAGCCCGCGTTCCGCAGCCGGCCATCGTCGAAGACCAGCGACTCGGAGCGCATACGCTCCACAAACAGCTCGCCATCGTCGGCGCCGTCGGTCGCGCCGCGCAGGATCGCGAGCGCCCTGTCGGGATCGATCAACTGCTCGAAGGGCGAAAAAGGGTGTATCATGATCCTTCACGGCTATGAGGTTTCGGGATCGGAGTCGATAGGCGGAACACGCTCCAGCACACGCTCTATAGGTTTGCCTTGTTCCCTCGCGGCAAATATGCTTTCGGAGACAGTGAATTTGCGCTGGCTCAAACAGGGCCGCGCGGCCGAGGGGCGACAGGATACGAGGACGGACGATGGCAGGATGGGCTTTGGGCCGCAAAGCGGCGCTGGGTGCGGCGATCTCGGCATGGGCGGCGCTGCCGGCGGCGGCGCAGGACATGCTGGGCGATCTGCCCGTGATCGGCCGCCCGGTGGACGGCGGGATGAACTTCCAGCCGGCGGTCACCTCGATCGCGGTGGAGCAGCAGGCGCTGGACCTGATGGTGCTGTGGATCATCGGCCTCATCACGCTGTTCGTCTGCGTGCTGCTGGTCTGGTGCATGATCCGCTACAACGCGCGGACGAACCCGGTTCCGGCCCGCTTCAGCCACAACACCCCGGTCGAGATCCTGTGGACTCTGGTCCCGGTGCTGATCCTGATCGTGATCGGCGCCTATTCGCTGCCGGCGCTGTTCCGCTCGCAGGAGATGCCGAACAACCCGGATCTGGTCATCAAGGCCATCGGGCACCAGTGGTACTGGTCCTATGAATACCCGGACGACGGGGTCGTCTTCGACAGCCTGATGCTGGAGCGCGACCAGCTCGCCGAGGCGGGCTACGAGGATCAGGACTACCTGCTGGCGACCGATACCGCGATGGTCGTGCCGGTGGGGGCCACCGTGCTGATGCAGATCACCGCTTCGGACGTGATCCATTCCTGGGCCATGCCCGCCTTCGCCATCAAGCAGGACGCCGTGCCGGGGCGGATCGCGCAGGCCTGGTTCAAGGTCGATCAGGAAGGCGTCTATTTCGGCCAGTGCTCGGAGCTTTGCGGCATCAACCACGCCTACATGCCGATCACCGTGAAGGCCGTCAGCCAGGAGAAGTATGACGCATGGCTGGCCGAGGCGCAGGAAATCTTCGCCGCCGACGCCGCCGACCATCTGCCAGCCGCGCCGGTCCAGCTGGCGCTGGCGAACTGAGCCGGAAGGGAACGCCGTGTCGGATATCCGCGCATATGACGCCCGGCCCGAGGCAGAGTTCGGCGACTATGTCGCGCTGCTGAAGCCGCGCGTCATGTCGCTGGTGGTCTTCACCGCCTTCGTCGGGCTGGCCGTCGCGCCGGTGCATCTGAACCCGTTCGTCGCGGTCTGCTCGATCCTGTTCATCGCCCTGGGGGGCGGCGCCTCGGGCGCGCTGAACATGTGGTATGAATCCGACATCGACGCCGTCATGCGCCGCACGGCGCGCCGCCCGATCCCGTCGGGCCGCGTCAGCCGCGGCGAGGCGCTGGGGGTCGGGCTGTTCCTTGCCGGGCTGTCGGTGATGATGCTGGGGCTGGCGGCGAACTGGTTCGCGGCCGCGTTCCTGGCGTTCACCATCTTCTTCTATGCCGTGGTCTATACGATCTGGCTGAAACGCTCGACCCCGCAGAACATCGTCATCGGCGGCGCGGCGGGGGCGTTCCCGCCGATGATCGGCTGGGCCTGCGCCACCGGCGGGATCAGCACCGAATCGCTGCTGATGTTCGCGCTGGTCTTTTTCTGGACGCCGCCGCATTTCTGGGCGCTCGCGCTGTTCATGAAGGACGACTACTCCAAGGCCGGCGTTCCGATGCTGACGGTGACGCATGGCCGCGCCGCCACCCGGCGGCACATCCTCGCCTATACGCTGGTGCTGGCGCCCTTCGCGCTGTGGCTGGGGCTGACCTCGGTCGGCGGGCCGATCTACATGGCGGTCGCCGTGGTCATGAACGCGCTGTTCATCGCCGGCGGCTGGCGCATCCTGCACCGGTCCGAGGATGCGGCCGTTGCCGATGGCTACAAGGCCGAAAGATCGTTCTTCAAGTTGTCGCTCTATTACACCTTCCTGCATTTCGCCGCGCTGCTGGTCCAGCACGTCGCCGGGGGGATGTGATGGCGCTGCATGTCGAGCATGACCTTCACCGCCGCCGGCGGGGCCGTAATATCGGGCTCGCCGTGCTGCTGGTGCTGTTCGTCGCACTGGTCTTTGGCCTGTCGATCGCGAAGATCGGACAGGGCGACATGATGGAGGCGTTCGACCACCAGCCGCGCGCCTCGAAGCTGCCGCTCGATCCGGCGGCGACGCTGTCCGACCCCGGCCCCGCGCCGGTGCCGGCAGCTGAACCGGAGGTGATCCAATGAACCCGAATACCCGCGTCGTCATCCGCCTTGTCAGCGTCGTGCTGATCATGGGCGCTCTTGGCTGGGCGGCGGTCCCGTTCTATTCGTGGTTCTGCCGCGTGACCGGCTTTGCCGGCACCACCAGCGTCGCCGAGGCGGAATCCGACGTGGTTCTGGACGAGCTGGTCCGGGTGCGCTTCGATTCCAACATCGCCCCCAACCTCGACTGGACCTTCCGTCCGATGCAGCGCGAGATGACGATGAAAATCGGGGAAACCGGCCTCGCCTTCTACGAGGCGGTCAACAACTCCGACGAGACGATCATCGGCACCGCGACCTACAACGTCTCGCCCGATTCCGCCGGCTACTACTTCGAGAAGCTGGACTGCTTCTGCTTCACCGAGCAGGAGCTGAAGCCGGGCGAGCGGGTGGAAATGCCGATCACCTTCTTCGTCGATCCGGGGATCGTGACGGACCGCGACGCCAAGAAGGTGCGCGACATCACCCTGTCCTATACCTTCTTCCGCAAGGACGAGCCCGTGCGGCGGTCGGCAAGCGCCACCACCGCCCCGGCGCCCGCCCCATCCGTGAATTGAACCCACAGACCTAAAGACGGAGCCGTCGCATGGCGCACGCGAAAAACCACGATTACCACATCCTGCCGCCGTCCGTGTGGCCCTTCATCGCTGCGATCGGTGTCTTCGTCATGCTCACCGGGGCCGTGTTCTGGATGAAGGGCACGGCACTCATTCCGGGGCTGCCGGTCTGGATCGTCTTCGGCGCCGGGCTGCTGACGGTGCTCTACTGCATGTATGGCTGGTGGTCCGACGTCGTCCACGAGGGCAATACCGGCGATCACACCCCGGTCGTGCGGATCGGGCTGCAATACGGCATCATCCTGTTCATCATCTCGGAAGTGATGCTGTTCGCCGCCGCCTTCTGGGCCTTCTTCAAGCACGCCATGTATCCGATGGGCGAGCTGAGCCCGATCAAGGACGGCGTGTGGCCGCCGGAAGGCATCATCCCGTTCGATCCGTGGCATCTGCCGCTGATCAACACGCTGATCCTGCTGCTGTCGGGCGTCGCCGTGACCTGGGCGCACCATGCCTTCGTCCACGAAGGCGACCGGAAGACGACCATCCGCGGCCTCGCCGTCGCGGTGTTCCTGGGCATCGCCTTCACCTTCCTGCAAGCCTACGAATACAGCCATGCGGCGTTCGGCCTGTCGGACACCGCCTATGGCGGCGTGTTCTACCTGGCCACCGGCCTGCACGGCTTCCACGTCATCATCGGCACGATCTTCCTGACCGTCTGCCTGATCCGCTTCATGCGCGGGCAGATGACGCAGGAAAGCCATACCGGCTTCGAGGCGGCGGCCTGGTACTGGCACTTCGTGGACGTGGTCTGGCTGTTCCTGTTCGCCGTGATCTACGTCTGGGGCCGCTGATCCGGTCAGAGATTTACGGGGGCGCGCGGGGTCGATTCCGCGCGCCTCCTGCATTGGGGAAGGCGATGGACAGGGAACGGGGCACGCTGCGCCGGATCATCGGGCCGCTGCTGCTGGGCGTCGTCGGGACGGCGATCCTGCTGGCGCTCGGTTTCTGGCAGCTTCAGCGGATGGAGTGGAAAGAGGCGATGCTGGACCAGATCCGGCAGGGCATCGCCGCGCCGCCCGGCCCGCTTCCGGCCGGGATCGACCCGTCGATGAAATACCGCCCCGTCACCCTGACCGGCACCACCACGGGCGACGAGATCCTCGTGCTGTCCGGCACCAAGGAAGCGGGCGGGGGTTACAACGTCATCTCCGGCTTCGTCACCGATGACGGGCGGCGGATCATGCTGGATCGTGGCTTCGTCCCGCAGGACGACCGCCATGCCGAACGCCCGCCGGTGCGGCTGCGGGTGAACGGCAACCTGCACTGGCCGGATGAGAAGGGCAGCGCCACGCCCGACCCGAACCTGGCCGAGGGCATCTGGTTCGCCCGCGACGTGCCCGCGATGGCGGCCGTGCTGGACACCCAGCCGGTGCTGGTGGTCGTCGGCGCCGTGGGGGGCGACGCGCAGGGAGTCATGCCGATCCCGGTCTCGGTCGGCGGCATCCCGAACAATCACCTGTCCTATGCCGTGCAGTGGTTCCTGCTGGCGGCGGTCTGGGCAGGGATGACAGCGCTGCTGATCTGGCGTATCACTCGGCGCCGGTCGTGAAGGCCACCCGCAGCCGCAATTCCGACCGTTTTCAGGACCCCGCCATGCACTACATCTCCACCCGCGGCGCCGCGCCCGTCCTGAACTTCGCCGAGGCGATGATGACCGGGCTGGCGCGGGATGGCGGGCTCTATGTCCCGCAGACGATCCCGCAAATGACGCCCGAGGACATTGCGGCGCTGGAGGGCCTGTCCTACGAGGAAGCCGCCTTCCGCGTCATGCAGCCCTTTGTCGCGGAAAGCTTCACGGAAACCGAACTGCGCGAGGCCATCGCCCGCGCCTATGCCGGCTTCCGCCACGCCGCCCGCGCGCCGCTGGTGCAGCTTGCGCCGGGGCATTTCCTGCTGGAGCTGTTCCACGGGCCGACGCTGGCCTTCAAGGACTTCGCCATGCAGCTGATCGGGCAGCTGTTCCAGATCGCCCTTGCGCGCGAGGATCGCCGCATCACCATCGTCGGCGCGACCTCGGGCGACACCGGCTCCGCGGCGATCGAGGCGTTCCGCGGCCTGCCCAACGTGGACGTGTTCATCCTGTTCCCGCATGACCGCGTCAGCGAGGTGCAGCGTCGGCAGATGACCACGCCGGGCGAGGCGAATGTCCACGCGCTGGCCATCGACGGCACCTTCGACGACGGGCAGGCGCGGCTGAAGGATCTGTTCAACGACCACGCCTTCCGCGACGAGGTGGGTCTTGCCGGCGTCAACAGCATCAACTGGGCGCGGGTGCTGGCGCAGGTGGTCTATTACTTCACTTCGGCCGTGTCGCTGGGGGCACCGCACCGCAAGGTCAGCTTCACCGTCCCGACCGGCAATTTCGGCGACATCTTCGCGGGCACCATCGCGCGGGCGATGGGCCTGCCGGTGGATCGGCTGGTGGTTGCGACCAACCAGAACGACATTCTCGACCGGGCGCTTTCGGGCGGCGAATACCGCGTCGGACGGGTGCAGCCGTCGATCTCGCCCTCTATGGACATCCAGGTCAGTTCCAACTTCGAGCGGGCCTTGTTCTACGCCCATGACGGCGACGGGCGGGCGGTGGCGCAACTCATGGACGAGCTGAAGACCTCGGGCGGGTTCAACATCGCCCAAGGCGCGCTGGAGCATCTGCGCGAGATCTACGATTCGGGCCGGGTGTCCGAAACCGAGACGCTGGCCGCCATTGCACGCATCCGGGCCGAGACCGGCGAGATCGTCTGCCCCCACAGCGCCGTGGGGATCGACGTGGCGCAGCGGCACGTGAAGACCGGCACGCCGATGATCACCCTGGCCACCGCCCATCCCGCCAAGTTCCCCGACGCGGTCGAGCAGGCGATCGGGCTCCGCCCCGACCTGCCGCCCCACATGGCCCGGCTGTTCGACCTGCCCGAGCGCGTTACTCAGGTTGAAAATGACAACGAGGCGCTTAAATCCCTGATCCTGCAAAGGAGATCGGCTTGAGCGACATTCGGATCACGACCCTTCCCAACGGCCTGCGCATCGTCACCCGCGCGATGCCCGGCCTTCATTCGGCCAGCGTCGGCGTCTGGGTAGGGGCGGGCGGGCGCGACGAGCGGCCCGAACAGAACGGGATCGCGCATTTTCTGGAGCACATGGCCTTCAAGGGCACGGCGCGGCGCAACGCGTTGCAGATCGCGGAATCGATCGAGGATGTGGGGGGCTACATCAACGCCTATACCTCGCGCGACGTGACCGCCTATTACGCGCGGGTGCTGTCGGCGGACGTGCCGCTGGCGCTGGACGTGATCGGGGACATCCTGCTGAACTCGACCTTCGATCCGCGCGAGATCGAGGTCGAACGCGGCGTGATCCTGCAGGAGATCGGGCAGTCGCTGGACACGCCCGACGACGTGATCTTCGACTGGTTGCAGGAAGCGGCCTACCCGGACCAGCCGATGGGCCGCACGATCCTCGGCCCCGCCGAGCGGGTGGCGGGCTTTGCGCGCGAGGATCTGGCGGGGTTCGTCGCCGAGCATTACGGCCCCGGCCAGATGATCGTCGCGGCCGCGGGCGCGGTCGATCACGACCGGATCGTCGCGCAGGCCGAGGAGATCTTCGGCCATCTCAAGCCGGTGATCGGCAGCGTCCGCGAATCCGCCCGCTGGCAGGGCGCGGAATCGCGCCGCGTGAAGCGGCTGGAGCAGGCGCATTTTGCGATGGCCTTCGAGGGGCCGGGCTACCGCTCGGACGATTTCTACGCCGCGCAGATCTGGACGGCGGCGCTGGGGGGCGGCATGTCCTCGCGGCTGTTCCAGAAGATCCGCGAGGAACGCGGCCTCTGCTACACGATCTTCGCCCAGTCCGGGTTCCACGACGACACCGGCATGACGACGATCTATGCCGGCACCTCGGGCGATCAGGTCGCCGACCTCGCGCATCTGACCATCGACGAACTGCGCCGCTCGGCCGATGACCTGACCGAGGCCGAGGTCGCCCGCGCCCGCGCCCAGTTGAAAGCCGGGCTGCTGATGGGGCTGGAAAGCCCGTCCTCGCAGGCCGAGCGGATGGCGCGGTCGCTGTCGATCTGGGGCCGTGTGCCCGACCCGGCCGAGGTCGCCGCCCGCATCGACGCGGTGACGGCGGCCGAGGTGCGCGCCCATGCGGCCCGCGCCATCTCCGGGGCCCGTCCCGCGCTGGCGCTTTACGGCCCTGTCCGCAAGGCCCCGCCGCTGGAGGCGCTGGCGGAACGGCTCGCCGCCTGATGTTCCGGTGGCCCCGCGCAGCACCGCGTCTGGTCACCGAACGCATGGTGCTGCGGCTGCCGGCGCATGGCGATTTCAGCGCCTGGTCCGCGCTGCGCGAGGAAAGCCGCGCATTCCTCACCCCGTGGGAGCCGATCTGGCACCACGATCACCTGACGCGCAAATCCTTCACCAACCGCGTCTATTGGGCGCAGCGGGCGAGCCGGGCCACGACCTCGCTGCCGCTGTTCCTGGTGCGGCATGACGGGGTGCTGCTGGGCGCGATCACGCTGGACAACATCCGCCGGGGTCCGGCGCAGATGGGAACGCTGGGCTACTGGATCGGCGCGCCCTTCGCCCGGCAGGGCTACATGGCCGAGGCGATCGGCGCGATGGTCGATCACGCTTTCGGCCCGCTGGATCTCAGCCGGATTGAGGCGGCCTGCCTGCCCGAGAACGCGCCCTCGCGCGGGGTGCTGGAGAAATCGGGATTCAAGTATGAGGGCGTCGCGCAGAGCTATCTGCAGATCGATGGCCGCTGGCGCAATCACGTCCTCTACGCCATCCTCCGCCGGGACCGCCGCGGGCGGACCGGGGCGGGGTAAAGGCGGGGGCTGCGCGCCCCCTGAATGGGGCCGGGGCCCCATTCATCCCCGCGGGATATTTGACCACCAAAGACCAGAAAGCCGGACCCGACGACATGCTTCACCCCGCCGACGACCGCCTTGCCGCGACCATGCCCGACGGCGTGCTGCGCCCGCTGGAAGCGCGTCACCTGGACGACCCGCGCGGCTATTATCGTGGGCAGGGCGGCCTTCTGGCCGCGCCCCGGACGGTCGAGGAGGTGTCGGCCGTCGTCCGCGCCTGCGCGGCGGCCCGCGTCGGGATCGTGACGCGCGGCGGCGGGACGGGGCTGGTCGGGGGCTCGGTCATGCCGGACGGCCCCGCGCCGCTGATCCTGTCGCTGGAGCGGATGACCGCGATCCGCGACATCTGGCCGGCCGAGGATGCGATGGTGGCCGAGGCGGGCGCGACATTGCAGCAGGTCCGCGATGCCGCCGAAGGCGCGGGGCGGCTGTTTCCGCTGTCGCTGGCGAGCCAGGGAACGGCGCAGATCGGCGGCGTGCTTGCCGCCAATGCGGGTGGGGTCAATGTGCTGCGCTGGGGCAATGCGCGGGCGCTGTGCCTCGGGATCGAGGCGGTGCTGCCCGATGGCAGCATCATCCGCGACCTCAAGCGGCTCAGGAAGGACAATACCGGCTACGACCTGCGCGACCTGCTGATCGGGGCGGAAGGAACGCTGGGCATCATCACCGCCGCCTCGCTGCGGCTGGTGGCGCGCCCGGTCGAGGTGGCGACGGCGATGCTGGCCGTGCCGGACCCGGCGGCGGCGCTGGCGCTGCTGAACCTTGCCAATTCGCGTCTGGCCGGCGGGGTATGGGCGTTCGAGTTGATCTCGGGTCAGGCGCTGGCCTTCATGGCCGAGACCCTGCCGGCCATCCGCCAGCCGCTGCCCGGCGCGCCGTGGTCGGTGCTGATTGACGTGTCGTTGCCCGAGGGCCTGCCCGCCGGCGTGGCGATCGAGGGGCTGCTGGAAGAAGCGATGGAGCAGGGCTTCGTCACCGACGGCGCGCTGGCGCAGTCGGGCGCGCAGGCGGCCGAGTTCTGGAACCTGCGCGAGCATCTGCCCGAGGCGAACCGCCGCATCGGCGCCATCGTCAGCCACGACATCAGCCTGCCCTTGTCGAAAATTCCCCGCTTCATCGACGATGCGGGGGCGATGCTGGCGCGGATGGGCGACATGCGGATCAACTGCTTCGGCCATCTGGGCGACGGCAATCTGCATTACAACGTCTTCCCCGCCGCGGGGCGCGTGCGCGACGAATATGCCCCGTTGCGCCCCGCCATTCAGGAGGCGGTTCACCAGATGGTCGTGGACCGGGGCGGCTCGTTCTCGGCCGAGCATGGGGTGGGGCGGATGAAGGTCGCCGATCTCGCCCGCTGGGGCGATCCGGCCAAGCTTGCCGCGATGCGGGCGGTCAAGGCGGCGCTGGACCCGTTGGGGATCATGAATCCCGGCGCGGTGCTGGCTTGAAGCGGCGGGCTTGAAGCGAAGGCGGGCGGGCGCTATCTGACAGCGCGAAAGGACGACCTTTCCCCATTTCGGGCGCAGCGATCGGGACGGCCCGCCAGCTACGGACATCCCTAATGCGCACCACCCGCGACCGTATCCGCCACGCGATCCTGTTCGAGGCCATCGGCCTGGTCTTTCTGATCGGCGGCGGCGCGCTGCTGACCGGCTTCGACGTGCAGGCCCTCGGCGTGATCGGCGTCGTCTCGTCGCTCGTCGCGACGGCTTGGGTCTTCGTCTATAACTGGCTGTTCGACCGGGCGATGCTGCGGATCCGGGGCAGCGTGGTGAAGACACATCCGATCCGCGCCCTGCACGCCCTGCTGTTCGAGGTGGGGCTGCTGGTCATCCTGCTGCCGTTCATCGCATGGATGCTGAACGCGACGCTGTGGCAGGCGTTCCTGTTCGATATCGGGATCGTGATCTTCTACCTGGTCTACGGCTACGTCTTCAACTGGACCTATGACCGTATCTTCCCGCTGCCTGAGGCGCGGGCAGCGTAGTCAATCGCCCTCGAACTCGCAGAGGACATGCACGTCCACCCCGGCAGCTTCCAGCACCCGCCGGCCGCCGAGTTCGGGCAGGTCCACGACGAAAGCGGTTCCCACCACCTCGGCCCCCAGACGGCGGCAGAGGGTGATCCCGGCCTCGGCGGTGCCGCCGGTCGCCAGCAGGTCGTCCACGATCAGCACCCGTTCGCCGGGCGCGATGGCGTTGTCGTGGATCTCCATCACCGCCTCGCCGTATTCCAGCGAGTAGGCCTGGCTCAGCACCGCGCCGGGCAGCTTGCCCCTCTTGCGGATCGGCACGAAACCGGTCGAAAGCTGGTGCGCCACCGCGCCGCCGAGGATGAAGCCCCGCGCCTCAAGCCCCACGACCTTGTCGATCCGCATCCCGGCATAGGGGGCGAGCAGCTGGTCCACCGCCATGCGGAAGCCGCGCGCGTCGGCGAACAGCGTCGTCACGTCGCGGAAGATGATCCCCTCGTGCGGGAAATCGGGGATGCTGCGGATGTAATCCTTGACGGTCTTCCGCACGGGGCGGGGGGCTACGCTCATGGGCGCTCCTGCATACGGCTTTCAGGGCCGGATCATCTCGAAGGTTTCGGTGACGTGGGCGTAATCGCCGCGATAGCCCATCCGGCCGATCCAGCCGGTGGCACGCAGATCGAACAGCCCCTGCTCGTTGATGCAGTCGTCGCGGATATGAATGCCGGTGACGACACCCAGCACCAGCCAGTTCGCCTCGCCCGCCTGCCGCATGACCCGTGTCGCGCGGCATTCGAGGGCGGCGGCGGCGCCCGCCACGCGCGGGCAGTCGATCGTGTCGCATTCGGCCGCCGCGATCCCGGCGGCCTCGAACTCGTTCACCCCCGCGGGATAGATCTTGGTGGATGCGTTCATCGCGTCCTTCAGCCCGTAATCGGCGATGTTGACGCAGAAGACGCGCGATTCCGCGATCTGCGCCACGCTGTCCTTGGTGCTTCCCCGGTCGTCCTTGGAGCCGGTCGAGGCGAACATCACCTGCGGCGGGACATAGGCGGTGGCGTTGAAGAAGGAATAGGGGGCGAGGTTGTCGCCCTGCCGGCCGCGGGTGGAGATCCAGCCGATCGGGCGCGGGGCGACGATGGCGTTCCACGGGTTATGCGGCAGGCCGTGGCCGTTTTCGGGTCGGTAGAACATGGCGCGGCCCTTCCTTCTGTGCGCTGTCCGGCATACTTGCCGCGCGCGCGTCCTGCAACAACCGCCCGCGCGGGCGCCCCCGATTTTACCCGTTCAAACCGCTGCCCACGGGTGTTAACCACCCGTGGACCCGTGACGATCTGTCCGCCAAGAGGTCCGATGTACGAGCTCTGCCCCGAAACCGACGCCGACACGCCCGAGATCGAGGCGCTGCTGGACCTGTGTTTCGCGCCGGGCCGGTCCGCGCTCAGCTCCTATCGGCTGCGCGAAGGGGTGCCGAAGGTCGCGCAGCTCTGCCTCTGCCTGCGGAACGGTGCCGATGCGGTGGTGGCCGCGATCCGCTTCTGGCCGGTGCGGGTGGGGGGCAAGCCGGTCCTGCTGCTGGGTCCGGTCGCCGTCCACCCCACGGCGCAGGGCGAGGGGCTGGGCGGGATGCTGATGCGCGAAAGCCTGTCCCGCGCCGAGGCGATGGGCTGGTCGCGGGTGATGCTGGTGGGCGACGCGCCCTATTATTCCCGCTTCGGCTTCAGCAGGCTGGACGAGGTCGAGATGCCGCCCCCGACCAACCCCGACCGGGTGCTGGGGCTGGAACTTGTGCCCGGCGCATGGGTTGACGTGCGCGGCCCCGTGACGCGCGAGACCACGCCCGAGGTTCACGCGGCGCTGGCCGAAATCGAAAGCACCGCCGACCTGAGCGAGGCCTGCATCGAGGTCGAGCCGTTGAAGGAGTCCCGCCGATGACCGCGTCCGACGTGCCCCGCCGCGCCCCCGCCCGTGCCGAGGTGCTGCCGCCGATCACCGACCCGTCGGTCCATGCCGAGATCGATCGGCTTGCCCGCCGCTATGTCGATGCGGGCGGGCTGGGGATGGACATCCTGTCCGCGGTCGGGGGCGGCGCGCAGACGGTGATCGAGAAGCTGCCGGGCTTCGTGCGGGGCCGGCTGGACCATGTGACCATGTCGGGGCTGACCCGCGCGGTGCGGGTCGCGGGCCGGTCGCGCCGGGTGGTGCGGGACCGGGGCGACTGGTTCAACCGCCTCGCCTCCAGCGTGACCGGCGCGGCGGGGGGCGTCGCCGGGCTGCCGGGGGCGATGGTGGAACTGCCGCTGACGATCACCATGCTGCTGCGGTCCATCCTCGACATCGCGGCCGAGCATGGGTTCGACCCCGACGACGACGATATCCGCATGGAGGCGCTGCGCGTCTTCGCCGCCGCCGGGCCGATGGCGGATGACGACGGCACCGATCTGGGGCTGCTCGCTGCCAAGATGTCGATCACCGGCCAGACCGTGCAGGGGCTGATCGCCCGCATCGCCCCGCGCCTGTCGGCGGTGCTGGGGCAGAAGCTGGCCGCGCAGGCGACGCCCGTCTTCGGGGCGCTGGCCGGGGCCACGATCAACTACACCTTCGCGCGCTACTATCAGGAACTCGCCCGCGTCCAGTTCGGCCTGCTGCGGCTGTCGCAGGAATCCGGCACCCCACGCGAGGCGCTGCTGGAGGCGATCCGCCGCCGGATCGAGCAGCTGCGGGCCGAACGCCCCCTGCGGCGCGGCTGACGCCGGCTCAGCGCCGGGCGGCCCACCAGCGCCGGATGCGCGAGACCCCGCCGCCCTTCGCGGCGGGCACACGCTGCTCGACCCGGACCAGCCGCCCCTCGCGCCGGTCGATGAAGCGGTTCCACGCCCGCCAGACCACCGCCAGCAGCACGCCGATGATCCCGAGGATCAGCATGGCGGGCCAGTTCATCGGCTGCACGTCCGGCCCGGCGACCGGGCGGATGCCGATGGCGTTCGGATAGACCGACCACCACGGAATCCGCCAGCCATAGGCCGAGACGCTGACCCATTTCGGGCTCTCGGCCGTCGAGACCTGATCCGAGGCGACCGCGTGCAGGTTGGCGCTGTCGTATTTGAAATAGGGCGGCCAGATCAGCCCCGTATCCTCGTTGCGATAGACGAAGGGCTTTCCGTTCGGCCGCACCGCCGCGATGAAGCGCACGTCGCGCCGCCCGTCCGAGGTCTCGACCGCGCCGGTGTCGGGCGAGGCGTAGAAGATCGCGTTCGTGCCGTTCAGGTCGATCAGCTGGTTGTAGACGTTGGTGATCCGCACCGTGTTGCGCGACGGCAGGATGTAGTCGAGCGACAGGAACACCGCGACGCCGAACAGCACCCCGATGACGACCTGGAAAATGCGCATGAACGGTCCCCTTCAGGTATGGTTCACCAGATAGATGATCGTCAGGATCGCCGCCAGTGGCACGATCATCACCAGCCAGACCAGCCGCGCCCGCCATGTCCGCTCGAACCCCGCCATCGCGCGCTGGACGAACAGGCGGCGCACCTCGCTGTCGCCGCGCGGGTGACGCTCGTCCCATTCGCGTTCCAGCCGAATGATCTCGGTGGTGCGCAGCCAGCGGCGGATGATGACGAAGATCGCCGCCTCGAACAGCAGGATGATGGCGACGAAGCGCAGCAGGGCCACGGGATCACCAGTGCGGCGGGCGCTGGTCGGCCAGCGGGATCGCGCCCTCGGCGGCCTCGCGGTCGGCCTCGCGCTCCATCAGCAGGCCGACATGGCGGCCAATGCGCCGGAGCTCGGCATCCTGCCGGGCGATCACGTCCGACAGATCCTCGACCACGCGCTGCAGATGCGCGATCCGCTCTTCCACCGCCTGCAACTTGTCCATGCCGCCCCCTTCCGTTAAGCGGTCCCCGCGACCTACAGGATATCCCCAATGGCCAAGGAACAGAAACCGCGCCGCCCGCGCGCCGAGACGCCCAAGGGCTTTCGTGACTACTTCGGCGCAGCGGTCACGGAACGCAACCGGATGCTGGAGAAGATCGCCGAGATCTATCGGCTTCACGGCTTCGACGCGCTCGAAACCAGCGGTGTGGAGACGGTCGAGGCGCTGGGGAAGTTCCTGCCCGACGTGGACCGGCCCAACGCGGGCGTCTTCGCGTGGCAGGAGGAGGCGGTTCCGGGCGGCGGCTCGGGCGACTGGCTGGCGCTGCGCTATGACCTGACGGCGCCGCTGGCGCGGGTCGCGGCGCAGTATCGCAACGATCTGCCGAGCCCTTATCGGCGCTATGCGATGGGCCCGGTCTGGCGCAACGAGAAGCCGGGGCCGGGGCGGTTCAGGCAGTTCTATCAGTGCGATGCGGATACGGTGGGCGCTGCGAGCGTCGCGGCGGATGCCGAGATCATCGCCATGCTGGCTGATGCGCTGGAGGCGGCGGGGATCGCCCGCGGCGACTATCTGGTGCGCGTGAACAACCGCAAGGTGCTGAACGGTGTGCTGGAAGCCGCGCGGGTCGAGCCTGGCCAGGCGGCGGACGTGCTGCGCCAGATCGACAAGTTCGACAAGGTCGGCGAGGCGGGTGTGCGCGAGCTGCTGACCACAGGACGCACGGATGCATCCGGCGCGGAAATCCCCGGCGTGGGGCTGGAGCCGGCGCAGGCTGATCCGGTGATCGCGTTCCTGACCTCGAAGGGCGACACGAATGACGAGACGCTTTCCAATCTCCGCTCGGCGGTGGGAGTCTCTGCCATCGGCGCGGAAGGGGTGGAAGAACTGGCGCAGATCGCCGCGATGCTGGACGCGACGGGGATGGATGCGGACCGCGTCGTGATCGACCCTTCGGTCGTGCGCGGCCTTGGATACTACACCGGCCCGGTGTTCGAGGCGGAACTGACCTTCGAGATTCTCGACGACAAGGGCCGCAAGCGGCAGTTCGGCTCGGTCG
The DNA here is from genome assembly GCF_019061185.1 of Paracoccus sp. Z118. Lineage (GTDB taxonomy): Bacteria > Pseudomonadota > Alphaproteobacteria > Rhodobacterales > Rhodobacteraceae > Paracoccus. Next base: position 8,946 of record NZ_JAHQZU010000002.1, on the reverse strand, counting down.
CGGGCGGCGGGCGGTATGACGATCTGGTGGAGCGCTTCACTGGGCAGAAGGTGCCCGCGACCGGCGTTTCCATCGGCGTGGACCGGCTGCTCGCGGCGCTGCGCGAGAAGGGGCTGGCCGGGGCCGAGGCGCAGGGGCCGGTGGTCGTCACCGTCATGGACCGCGACCGGATGGCCGATTATCAGGCCATGGCGGCGGAACTGCGGGCAGCCGGTATCCGGGCCGAGGTTTATCTCGGCAATCCCAAGAACTTCGGCAACCAGTTGAAATACGCTGACAAGCGCGGTGCGCCGGTTGCGATCATTCAGGGCGGGGACGAGGCGGCGCGCGGGGTCGTGCAGGTGAAAGACCTCATCCTCGGCGCGAAGATTGCTGCCGAAGCCTCGGTCGAGGAATGGAAATCGCAGCCCGCGCAGGTCGAGGCCACGCGCGAGGCGCTGGTCGCCACCGTCCGCGAGATGCTGGCCAGATGATCCCGCGCACCGCCAAGGCGGCGGTGGGTCGCCGCATCCTCGACGCCTTTCTCGCCGCCGGCGCGGTCGAGGTCGCGCCGGACATCCTGCTGCCCGCCGACACCCTGCTGGATCTTTACGGCGAGGACATCCGCGCCCGCGCCTATCTCTCCACCGACCCGATCCGGGGCGAGGTCGTGCTGCGTCCCGACTTCACGGTGCCGGTCGTGCAGATGCACATGGCCCAGGGGGCGGAACCCGCGCGCTACTGCTATCTGGGCGAGGTGTTCCGCAAGCAGGACCACGGCGACACCCGGCCCGCGAACCCGCGCGACAACGAATATCTGCAGGCGGGGTTCGAGATGTTCTCGCGCGACGCGGGCGCCGATGCCGAGGTCTTCGCGCTGTTCCACGGCATCCTCGCCCCGCAGCGGCTGACGGCGACCATCGGCGACATGGACCTGATCCTTGACGCGGTCCGGGGCCTGCCGCTGTCGCAGGCCCGCTGCGCGATGCTCTCGCATCACATCTGGCGCCCCGCCCGGTTCGAGCGGCTGCTGGACCGTTTCTCGGCCCCCGCAAAACCTCGCGTCTTCGCCGTGAACGGCGCGCCGTGGACCGGCCTCCGCTCGGAAGCGGAGATGGCGGCCCGGATCGAGCGGCTGGAAACCGCGCGGGCCGAGCCGGTCCTGCCGCCGGAATGGCGCGAGCGGCTGGCGCGGCTGTTCGCCGTTGCGGGCCCCGCGCCCGAGGCGCTGGACGAGCTGCGCGTGCTGTCCGACCACATGCCCGCGATCGCCGAAGCGACCGAGCGGCTGGCCGCCCGGCTGGACGCGATCGCGGCGCGCGGGATCGACCCCGGAACGATCCTGTTCGACGCAAGCCACGGGCGGCGCACGATGGAATATTACGATGGCTTCACCTTCAGCTTCACCGCGCCGGGGCGCGAGGGCTGGCCGCCGGTCGCCTCGGGCGGGCGCTACGACGCGCTCACGAAGGTCCTGGGGCAGGGGGAGGCGATCCCCGCCGTGGGCGGCATCATCCGTCCCGGCCTGCTGACCGAGCTGGAACGATGCTGAAGCTGGGCGTGCCGTCCAAGGGGCGGCTGATGGAGCAGAGCTTCGACTGGTTCGCGGCCCGCGGCGTGCGGCTGGCCCGCAGCGGTTCGGGCCGGGAATATGCGGGCAGCGTGGACGGGGTGGACGGCGTTTCGCTGGTGCTGCTGTCGGCGGGCGAGATCCCGCGCGAGCTTGCGGCGGGCCGCATCCAGCTTGGCGTGACCGGCACCGATCTGGTGCGCGAGAAGCTGGCCGGCTGGCGCTCGGACGTGGTCGAGCTGGCGGCGATGGGTTTCGGCCATGCCGATCTGGTGCTGGCCGTGCCCGCCTGCTGGCGCGACTGCGAGGATCTGGACGACTTCGCCAGCATCGCGCGCGAGTTCCGGTTGGCGCACGGGTTCCGGCTGCGGATCGCCACCAAGTATCACCGGCTGGTCCGCGCCTTCCTGTCGGCGCATGAGGTCGCCGATTACCAGCTGGTGGACAGCCAGGGCGCGACCGAGGGAACCGTCGCCAATCTCACCGCCGAGGCGATCGCCGACATCACCTCGTCCGGCGAGACGCTGCGGGCGAACCACCTCAAGATCCTGCCCGACGCGCTGATCCACTCCAGCCAGGCGACGCTGCTTGCGAACCGGACGGCGGCCGAGGCGGCCTCTGTGCGCGAGCTCCTGCTGCGGCTGGGCGTTCACGCCGGCTGAGCGCCCTCACGCCGTCGTGGCGCAACCGGAGCGGCGCGTGCGGAGTTGCCGTGTGACAAAAGGATCTCCCATGCGCCTCCTCATCCTGCTCGCCAGCCTGCTTGCCACCCCCGCACTCGCCGCCACCCCCGAGGCGTGGGACGAGTTCCGCGCCGATGTTGCGGCCAAGTGCGGCGCCCTCGCGCCCGAAGGCGCGGCAGCGACGGTCGAGGTCAACCCGTTCGGATCGGAACGCTTCGGCGCCGCCATCGTCACCGTGCAGGCGGATGGCGGCGTGGTGGAGCGGATGGTCTGCATCTACGACAAGCAGTCCCGCGCCGCCGAACTCACCACACCCTTCGCGCCCGGCTGAGCGGGACCGATTTCCGCTCTCGTGCGTTGGGCCGGAGCTTTTTCGCTGAAAGGGAGACTGTCATGGTCAGTGCGAGCGAGATCAAGGAACACATGGAGATCGTCGGCGCCGATGGCGTCCACGTGGGCAAGGTGGATCATGTCCGGAGCGAGCGGATCAAGATGACCCGCAAGGACGAGGAGCACGGCCAGAAGGACGAGCATCACCATTATGTGCCGCTGTCGGCGGTCGCGTCCTGCGACGGCGGCAAGGTGTGGCTGTCTGCCGATGCCGCCAACGCCCGGCAGCTTTTTCAGGAGGAGGACGGCTCGCCCGTCGAGCATTCCTGACCTGACGTTTCCGGCCTGCCGCTACCGCGACGGGCCGGTTCAGATGCCGACCAGCGCGCGGGCGAATTCGCCCGGCTCGAAGGCGTCGAGGTCGTCGATCTGCTCTCCCACGCCGATCGCGTGGATCGGCAGGCCGAACCTGTCCGCCAGCGCCACCAGCACGCCGCCCCGCGCGGTGCCGTCGAGCTTGGTCATCACCAGCCCCGACACATCCGCCAGCTTGCGGAAGGTTTCCACCTGGCTCAGCGCGTTCTGGCCGGTGGTGGCGTCCAGCACCAGCAGGGTGTTGTGCGGGGCGCTGGGGTCCTTCTTGCGGATCACGCGGACGATCTTGGCCAGCTCCTCCATGAGATCCGCGCGGTTCTGAAGCCGCCCGGCGGTGTCGATCAGCAGCAGGTCCGCGCCCTCGGCCTCGGCCCGCGTCATCGCGTCATAGGCGAGGCTGGCGGGGTCGGACCCCTGCGGCGCGACCATGACGGGAACGCCGGCGCGCTGGCCCCAGACCTGCAACTGCTCGACCGCCGCAGCGCGGAAGGTGTCGCCGGCGGCGATCACCACCTTCTTGCCGGCGGCGCGGAACTGGCTGGCGAGCTTGCCGATGGTCGTGGTCTTGCCCGAGCCGTTCACGCCCACCACCAGCACCACCTGCGGCTTCTTCGGGTAAAGCGGCAGCGGGCGGGCGACCGGGGTCATGATCCGCGTGATCTCGCCCGCCAGCGCCTGCTTGAGTTCGGTCGCGCTGATGCGGCGGCCCATGCGGCCCTCGGCGATGTTCGCCGTCACCCGCAGGGCGGTGTCGGTGCCCATGTCGGCGGCGACGAGCATGTCCTCAAGCTCTTCCAGCATCTCGTCGTCGAGTTCGCGGCGCGGCTCGGCCGGGGCAGCGTCGCGGCCGAAGATGCGGCCCATCAGGCCGGGGCGGGCCTCAGCGGGCGGGGCGGGGGCTGCGGGCGGGGGGACCGGCGCGGGGGCGGGCTGAATGGCGCGGGGGGCGGGTTGTTCCGCCGGGGGGGGCGCCGGGTCGGCATGCTCCGCCACGAGGCTGTCGAGGCCCCCGCCGATCTTCGACGAGGACTTGGTCAGACGCTCGCGCAGCTTGGAAAAGAACGACATGCCGGGCCACCTTTCGTTATCCAGCGGAAACTAGGGGCTTGAGGGGGAAAGGGGAAGGGCGGGCGCCGTCAGGGGTTCGAGCGGCCGTTCAGCCGCGCGTTCCAGTCCTCGACGGAGGCGTTGTCCAGCCGCCGCCGGGCCAGTTTGCGCCAGCTTTCCGACAGCACCTCCAGTTCTGCCATGGCGGCAAGCTCGGCGCGGTTCAGCCGGTCCACGTAGAGGTTGCGCCAGAGCCGATCCAGCGTCCAGTCGGGGGCGCGGCGGTCAAGAAGCTCCAGCGCGTCGCCGGGGGCGACCGGCCCCGGTTCGATCACGCGGTAATACCAGCCGGTGCGGCCGCTGTCCTGCACGCGGCGGGCCATGTCGGCCACGCCGAAGCGGAGGTTCAGCTTCCAGCAGGGCTGGCGGGCCTGGCTGACCTCGACCAGCGCCCTGCCCAGACGGAAGCGGTCGCCGACGGCGACGTCCCTTTCCGTCAGGCCCTCGCTCGACAGGTTCTCGCCGAAGCCGCCGGGTTGCAGGGCGGACAGGTCGCCCAGCTCAGCGCGCCATGCCGGGTAGTGACTGGCGTTGTAGTGGTGGACCGCCTTTTCCGGCCCGCCGTGATGGCGGCGGTCGGCCTGTTGGTCGCCCTCGAACCCCTCGGGGCTGAGCCGCAGGGCGCGGTCCACCGGGTGCTTGCCGATCGCGCTGAGGACGCCGGGGGCGATTTCGGCGGCGGGCCCGATGCGGATGGGCCCGATGCGGATGGTGGCGAGCGGGATCATGGCGGGACTCATGCGAAAGGGGCGACGCATCGCGCCGCCCCTTCATGCCGCAACCCACGCGCGAGGCAAAGCCCCGCAGGGGCATCAGGCCTCGTTCTTGTAGATGTCCACCAGCTTGCCCAGCATCGCCAGCGCATCCTCGCGGCTCCGCTGGAAGCTGTTGCGGCCGATGATCGAGCCGTTGCCGCCGCCGTCGCGGATCGCGCGGGCGTCCTCATAGACCGCGTCAGCGCCCTTGGCCGCCCCGCCCGAGAACACCACGATCCGGCGGCCGCCGAACGCGGCTTCCATGCAGTGCTTCACCCGCGCCGCCTGGGTCGAGATGTCGATGCCCTGCTCTTCATAGACCTTTCTGGCGTCCTTGTTTTCCAGATGGTCGGTCGAGAGCTTGATCTTGATGACATGCGCGCCCAGCAGCGCCGCGATCTGGGCGGCGTAGGCTGCGATGTCGATGGCGGTCTCGCCGTCCTTGCTGATCGCCTCGCCGCGCGGATAGGACCAGATCACCGTCGGGATGCCGACCGAGGCGGCCTCGGCGCGCATTTCGGAAATCTCCTCGAACATGTCGAGCGCCATGTCCGAGCCGGGGTAGATGGTGAAGCCGATGGCCGCGCAGCCGAGCCGCAGCGCGTCCTGCACGGTCGCGGTCACGGCCTGGTTCTTGCCCGCCGTGTCGCTCATCAGCGAGTTGGCACTGTTGCACTTGAGGATGGTGGGGATCTGACCGGCGAAGCTGTCCGCGCCCGCCTCGATCATGCCCAGCGGCGAGGCAAAGGCGTTCAGCCCGGCGTCAATCGCCAGTTGATAGTGATAGTGGGGGTCATAGCCCAGCGGGTTCTTGGCGAAGCTGCGCGCGGGGCCGTGTTCGAAGCCCTGATCGACCGGCAGGATGATCATCTTGCCGGTGCCGCCCAGCTTGCCGTTCATCAGCATGCGGGCCAGATTGCCCTTCACGCCGGGGTTCTCGCCTTCGTAGTTGGCGAGGATCTTCTTGACGGTATCGGTCATCTGCATGGAATACACGCTCCGCAACTGGAAAGAGGGATGCCGCTCACTTACCAGACCGTGCCTTGGGCGAAAGGCCGGTTGCGCTAACGGGCGGGGCGGGGCGGAACGGATCGGAGACGGCCGCGTTGACCCGGTTGCAACGGAGGAGAGCGTCATGATCCCGAGATCGTTCGTTCCCGTGGTGCTGGCCGCAAGCCTCGGCTTCGGCGCCCCGGTCCTGGCCCAGCAATCCGGCGCCCCGCCGGCGGAAGGCGAAGCCGCGGGGATGGCCCCGGCCAGTGCGGAAGCCTGGCTGCCCAGCCTCATCACCGACACGCCCGAGGCCGGATTCGATCTGGCGATCACCATGGCCCGCAAGGCGGTCACGACCACCCAGACCGAGCGCACCAACCTGCACGCGCTGCGTCCCGCCTATGCACACGACCCGGACAGCCTGATCCAGGTGTCGGGTGTGGTGGCCCGCTACTTCGCCACCATCGCCGAAGCGAACGACTACTGGCGGGAATAGGGCCGGGACGCCCCGTCAGTCCAGCGGCTGGGCCGTATAGCCCGCCTCGCGAATCGCGGCGATGGCGGGCTGGGTGCCGAGGTTCTCGACCGTGACCACCTTGGACGGCAGATCGGCCTTCGCGCTGCCACCCGCCGCCTCGATCGCCTTCTCGACGGCCTTCGTGCAGTGGCCGCAGGTCATGTCGTTCACCTGAAAGCGCATCGGACTTCCTTTCAAATTGACCGGAGCGGGTTTCCCGCGCATATCCGCGCTATCATGACCGACCTGAACCTCATCCGCAATTTCTCCATCGTGGCGCATATCGACCACGGTAAATCCACGCTTGCCGACCGGCTGATCCAGCTGACCGGCACAGTCGCCGAGCGCGACATGAAGGCGCAGATGCTCGACAGCATGGATATCGAGCGCGAGCGTGGCATCACCATCAAGGCCAACACCGTCCGCATCGCCTATCCGGCGAAGGACGGGCAGACCTATGTGCTGAACCTGATCGACACCCCCGGCCATGTGGACTTCGCCTATGAGGTCAGCCGGTCCATGCGCGCGGTCGAAGGCTCGCTGCTGGTCGTGGACGCGACCCAGGGGGTCGAGGCGCAGACCCTCGCCAACGTCTATCAGGCGATCGACGCGGGGCATGAGATCGTGCCGGTGCTGAACAAGATCGACCTGCCCGCCGCCGAGCCCGAGCAGGTCAAGGCGCAGATCGAGGACGTGATCGGCATCGACGCGGCGGACGCGGTGATGATCTCGGCCAAGACGGGCCTCGGGATTCCCGACGTGCTGGAAGCCATCGTCCACCGCCTGCCCGCGCCCAAGGGCACGCGCGATGCGCCGCTCAAGGCGATGCTGGTCGATTCGTGGTATGACGCCTATCTCGGCGTCGTGGTGATGATCCGCGTGATGGACGGCGTGATCCGCAAGGGCGACCGCGTCCGCATGATGCAGACCGACGCGGTTTATGGCATCGACAAGCTGGCCGTGCTGACCCCCGCCATGAAGGACATCGCCGAGCTTGGGCCGGGAGAGATCGGCGTCTTCACCGCCTCGATCAAGCAGGTCCGCGACACCCGCGTCGGCGACACCATCACGCACGAGCGCAAGGGCACCGATACCCCGCTGCCCGGCTTCAAGCCCGCTCAGCCGGTGGTGTTCTGCGGGTTGTTCCCCGTTGACGCCGCCGATTTCGACGCCCTGCGCGACGCGATCGAGAAGCTGGCCCTGAACGATGCGAGCTTCAGCTATGAGATGGAGACCTCGGCCGCGCTCGGCTTCGGCTTCCGCTGCGGCTTCCTCGGGCTGCTGCATCTGGAGGTCATCCGCGACCGGCTGGAACGGGAATACGACCTCGACCTCATCACCACCGCGCCGAGCGTCGTCTTCCGCCTGCACATGAAGGACGGCGAGGTGCGCGAATTGCACAACCCCGCCGACATGCCCGACCCGATGGAGATCGACCATATCGAGGAGCCGCGCATCAAGGCCACGATCATGGTCCCCGACGACTATCTGGGCGACGTGCTCAAGCTTTGCCAGGACCGCCGAGGCATCCAGCTGGATCTGACCTATGCCGGCAGCCGCGCGATGGTCGTCTATGACCTGCCGCTGGCCGAGGTGGTGTTCGACTTCTACGACCGGCTGAAATCGGTGACCAAGGGTTATGCCAGCTTCGACTACCAGATCTCGGAATACCGCGAGGATTATCTGGTCAAGATGTCGATCCTGGTGAACGACGAGCCGGTGGACGCGCTGTCGATCATGGTCCACCGCGACCGCGCCGAGGCGCGCGGCCGGGTGATGGTGGAAAAGCTCAAGGACCTGATCCCCCGCCACATGTTCAAGATCCCGATCCAGGCGGCGATCGGCGGCCGCGTGATCGCCCGCGAGACGCTGGCCGCGCTGCGCAAGGACGTGACGGCCAAGTGCTACGGCGGGGATGCGACGCGGAAGAAGAAGCTGCTGGAGAAGCAGAAGGCCGGGAAGAAGAAAATGCGCCAGTTCGGGAAGGTGGAAATCCCGCAGTCGGCGTTTATCTCGGCGTTGAAGATGGATGGGTGATGGCGCTACGCCTCACCCTCTAGTCCCTCGTCGCCCAGTTCATTGATGATCTCCTCCCACGGCCAATTTGCAGTTGCATATTTCCGATAGAACAAGACCGCGCGGTCAACAACGGCGACAGCATTTGATTGTTCTATGAACGTTAAAACCAATCCTTTTCCTCTGTCGTCGATCTGCAGGCGATCAAGGTTCCGAAGGATGGACTTTAGATTTCCCTGTTGAACGCGAGGCTGACGTGCGTGTGCGCGAGAGTAGATAGTTTGAAAAGGAACCCCTTGGATGAGTTCGTCATCTGAAGACTCGAAGCACGCCAACATCGCGTGAGCGTAGATGTTCGTGGAGCCCCTCCTGTTTCTAATGCCAGACGATACACGTCTGGAAAATTCCAGGTAAACCGCTTCGAGTTGCTCCGCATAGTTCATAGCTGCGCTTTCGTGAGCGTCAAATCTAGTGCAGAACTGTTTATCGGTCATCTTCTCAAATATTTGCGACTCATCTAGCGTCTCTAGGCTCCAGACTCATTGATTTCAGAGCCAGAAGAGGACGGTAGCGGCGAGAGCGACGGCGGACAGGAAGACGATGGGGCATCTGTCGTAGCGC
>NZ_JAHQZU010000029.1 GCF_019061185.1 Paracoccus sp. Z118 | reverse complement strand
CCCCCCCCCAGCTCTGCCGATATTAAAAGCAAGCGCTCGACATGGAAGTTAAGCTCGTCGCGATCCAAGGTCGCGAGAGGCAAGCTTGCCATGGCGACCACTTCCTCTGTCTCGCCTACTTCTCGCAGGGCAACGGTGGTGGCGTTTTCCCACGCTGCTGCCATGAGCTTCTTGAGGGAAGCGACACTAGGTCGAGCGCCCAAGGTTGCAATCGGAAGCACGAAGTTCACGATCGGGTTTCCTGATGTCGACCGGGAGCAGTCCTCGACCATGATGAACTCCCCCTTCGCGCTGCCCGGTCGAATCCCAATCTGCCCCGAGGTGCCGTCCAGTTCGACCTTGTATCCGGCCTCCTGAATCCGGGCCTTGAGCATGACCATGTAAGCCGGCGGCTCGACCTGCCTTTCGAGCACCTTGTTCCCGACTACCTTGATGGCTTGGCGGCGGGTCAGGTCATTGCCTGTCCGGAGGGGCTCGATCTCGACCAGCACAGGGTCTCCCGTGGACATCCGTTCTCCTACCTCGAGGACAGCTTCCATTCTCGGCGCAGGCGACTTAAGGTTTCCATCAATCCGCGAAAGCCCTGCAAAGGCGTAAACGGCTGCGGCAACCAATGCGCGTACCCGAGGTCCGATCTCCAGATTGCTTTCGAGCTCTTCCAGTCCCGAAGGCTCGTGGGACAGGATGATAGCAAGCGCCGCCCGGCGCCCGATCTTCTCACCGTCTGCCAAGCTGGGAATATCGATCTCGGCGTCGATTACCTTCTGGCATCCGCGAACCCAGGACTCTGCCTCCCCGCCGTGATCCGCCAAGCGCTCCTCGACATCAGCCAGAAATTCGCGCCGATCGAAGCCCCGCTTGCCAAAACGAGACCACAGCGCTCCGATCATCGCGGTCCAGATCGTGATGTCGACTTGCGATGAGCGAGGTTCGAGCGCAAGCAAGAGGTATCGCCCGTTTTCTAAAACGCCAGCGCCCGGTTTCTGCAGAAACTTGCAGATTGCTTCGTCGAAGATGCTTTCCGCCAAGAGCTCGACGATCCCGGCTGCGAAACCACCAAGGAAATCGAGGTCGCGTCGCCGTCCCCGGCGATCCACCGGCTCTTCTTGAAGGTTTGCAGGACGCTCGCCCGCTTCGCGAACTGGCCACTTCGTCGAGAGTTCCACTAGAGTGACGGGAACGTCGGGAAACGGATCATAGGACGCGTTGAAGTTCGCAAGAGAGGCCTCGTCCTTGAAATAGGCCGACTGCAGCTTGGTTATCCTTGACGGGCCATCTAAAAATTCCATGCTTCCAAGTTCTGGAGTCTTCTCTCCTCTTCTTTCAAAGCTAAGAAGCACCCTGTCTCCCGGTTCACCTTCTGAAATCGCCCAAGATGGAACCTCGCCGCTAAAACCGAGGAGGCCATTGCCAGCGTAAGCTTGCAGGTCCTGTGCCGCATCGCTTTTCAAAGAACCGCCAACGTAACCTGACGCCAACGCCAGAGCGAAATTGTCGGCATGGATAGGAACGAGGAATTCCCAGCTCGTTATCTTGCCATCGTTTTTCGGTTCGAGATCTGGCTTGAATTCCTGCTTATCGTCCGTCACTCGGCCGCCTCCACCACGAAATCATCGTTTGCCTCGATGGCTACTTGGAATACCCCGATGCTTTGGTCGAGTGATCCCAGCCCAACATACCGGCACAGCCTCTTGCTCGGGGGGGGAAGAAGCCGGAAAGACGCAGGCGGAGCGGCTCTCGGATCTATGTCCTTGAAAGCAATGTAGAGCTCCGAGCGAGCGCGAGAACTCATGACGTAAAGCGCCATTCGCTCATTCAGAAAACCAGAGGTGTCGACGCTCATCCCTTCCATACCGAGGAAGAAAACGATGTCGAACTCGAGGCCCTTGGCGGACTGAGTGTGCAAGAACGTGATCGTGTTCCCGCTTTCAAAATCCAGCGCCTCGTCGGTATGGGTGCCGTCTCCGCTCAGGTACATCTGCAGCCGCGGCGGCTTGGCCAGCTCACTAACTCGCATCTTGATCTGGTTATAGGCGCGCCTGACGTCCTTGCCGCCGCCATAGACGATAACACCGACCCGCTTGCTGGGATTGATCTTGGCCTTACGAGCAATGAAGTCGGCGATGTCTCGATCGTTCGCGGCGAAGACCACTTGCGGGATCTCGCCGTCAGCATCTGGGAGCTCGGCAATGCCGCTCGCGTTGCCGACTTGGAAATGCTTAGCGAACTCGGCTATGGGCCGAGTGTTGCGAAAATTCTTCTTCAAACTGAAGATTCGATCGGCGGCGGCACCGAGGAAAAGGTAGTCCTTAATATCCTTGATCCGGCTGTTCCGATTAGCCTGAAGGCGCTGGTTATCGTCCGCGAAAATCGTGACCTGTGCCGCGGTCCCATGTGATTCCAGTTGCTTCAGCATCATCCCGAGGGCCATGTACATTTTGGGTGGGAAGTCTTGCCCCTCGTCGATGATAAGATGTCCCCAGGTGAACTTCCGGCTTGCCCCGTTATGGAAGGCATTGAGCGCCTTAGCACAAATCTGGTTCCAATCGTGGGCCCAATGATCGCCGGCGACCATCGGCGGCCAAGAACCCGTCGCCCGTTTCCACCATTTCCCAGTCCAGGCATGCATAGTGCTGACGGCGACATCGGGCGCGACGTTCGACCGGGTGGAGGTGTACTTGGCCAACACTTTGTTATACATGATAACGTGCGGATCTTGCCCAAGCTTCCCGAGCTTCTGGGCGCGGTGGAAAGCCATGACTGTCTTCCCGGTACCAGGCGGACCCACGATCAAGATTGCCCCGTCGGCCGGCGCATCGCCGTAAATGCGACGCTGCTCTCGATCGAGATCGCTAAGCGAGGGAAACCGCATCTTAGACCTCGAGGACCTTGCTGAAATATCCTACCGGTTCGAGCGTACCTCGGCCGTTCTTGCGCCCGTCACCGGACACGAGAACACGATCGAGAAGCACATTCGAGAAAGTGCAACTCGTCTCCGCGACAAGCGAGCACGCGTGGCAAGCAGCGCGATTCAAACCGTCTACTCCCTGTGCGTCGAGTTCGCGGCAAACCGGGTCTCCGGAACACCATTGGCTGCGCGATACCGCACGGTAAATGACATCTTCAAGCCTTTCCGGCGCGCCCATCTCGCTTAGGCCGCCCATCGATCCCTCCGCGTCCGAGTCTGCCGTGTAAATTAGCAGGCCGGCGTACGGCTCGGAGTCGGTTCCGCAGTAGATCCGCTCTCTCAGCGAAGTTGAGGAATAGCCACAGTCGAAGGACAGCTGGTTAAGGAGAAGGTGCGCGAAACTATGAACCATGATGAAGGTCGGGTTCGCGTTGAATCCCATCCGTCCTGGCAGCCCGAGAGCCTCGGCGCCTACGAGGTGTGACTGGGTGAATTCCTCGATTTGCTCTTTGTTCTGCTCCCTCCAGTCGGCTATTGCCGAGTTGGAAAATTCCAAGAAGACTCCCTCGCCTAGCACCATCATGGCAGGCAACCAGTCAGGCTGCTGCCGTCCCAGCGAGGGCGAGATCATCGCGTGCTTCTCCGAGACGTTGCGTCGCTGGAAACCCCGGAAAGCTCGGACTTCGCGGAGCCGCTCGACCCTGACGAATCGCTCGAAGAGCTTGTCGAGGCCGAACCGTGCAGACGGCTTTTCCGGGCGTGCAATAAGCCAGCGAGAATTTTGTCCCTTTGGGTTCGTGAGAACGGGGAACTCTTGGTCGAGAATGCTTTGTTGACTAATCTCGTTCGCCGGCGGGGGAGGCGCCGCTTCGACTGGGTTCGCTCCAAGGTCAGCCTCGAAGCAAGCCAAGGCATCCTCGATGCTGATGCCGACCTCGTCTGCGCGTGCTTCGAGGCTGGGGCGGCTTGTTTGGATTGTTAGCGAAGTATCACCTCCCTGCAAGCCGACAAGCATGGTCGCCATTTGCAGGGTGTTCTGGTAGATCGCGTCGGCGCGAAGTTTTTCCCAGATGTTTTTTTCGGTGCTGCCGTCGATATCGAGCGCGGAGATCACAGAAGCGTAGTGGAGCGAGCTAGACCCGCGCGGCTCCATGTAGAGCGGTTTCGGCGCTCCGGGGTTCTGCTTATTTTCCGGGTCAACGCAAGTCGATGATTGCTCCCCGGGTTGGTGCCCGCGGCATTTCTGCGGTAGCGGCCCGTCCGCGATACCTTCTAGGTTGCCCGACGATCCGCAGCTGCAGCGGATGACCATGCTTGAAAAGTCACCGCCGCTCTTGCCAGTTACTTCGAAGTGCAACCGTGACGTTTGGCGGCTGCAAGCGCCGTGTTGCGCGGGCTCGTGGGCCCGGTGGGCCCACCAGTACCAGTCAATCTCGTCGATGTGCCCGTTGTCGCAGGCGGCAACGAACCGCATAGGCACCAAGCGGGCATTTTTGCACTTGCCGCCATCGCAGGCTGGTCTGGGAAGGCTGCCATCATCCCTGATGTTTTCCCGGTCTTTATCTTGCGTCCACCGGGTCATCTTCCGACATTCCGGGCAGAAGTGCCAATGTGGAAAGCGAAGTATGGCGACCGATTCAGTGGGCTTTCTGAGCTGGCGCGGGCGAAGCCAATTGGTAAGCGACCCAACCTCTACCTTCTCGAGATTGTAGCCCTTTGCCCAGCTTCCCGTGCCACGAACAAAGAAAGACTGGCCGTCAATCTCGCATAGCGAGCCGACACCGAAAGGGCTTATGAGCTGCGCGCTACGAATTGTTGGCTTGGGCAAGTGCCATGTCCTCCAGCGTAATTTCTTTGTCGACGTGCCTCATCGATTGCAGCGTGTGCCAACCGGCCCCGTCGATCTTCTTGTTTCCGTAGCGGACGAGCAAGTGCGGGCGCTGCTGATTGCTAGCGAAGGTATACTGGAGGCCCTCTACGGAGCTTGCCCACCCTGCCCACTCCGAGACCTTCTCGGCCAGCTTCGCCGAAATGCGGTCCCGCTCTTCGGCTTCGCGTGGCCCGTCATAGGCCTTCAACAGGCGTTCTTCGAGACGGTTGATCATGGTGGCGACCGGCTGCTCAGCGGGGTCAAACTGCTTGGCCGCCGCATTTCGCCTCAGCTTGGTGCCGTGGCGTACTACGGTCACCAGCGCCGCATGGAGCCCCCTTTCGATTGCCGGCAAGGCTCCGGGGGTCACGCTCGTCGGCTCGACGAAGCTGTAGAAGCGCTCGTGGTAGTCGCGGAAGGACTCGTAATGCGAGCGGTCCCTTGGCTTGCTGGGAGAATAGGCAGCAAAGACGAGGCCGGGCACCGCGCCGCGCCCGACCCGGCTCGTTGCCTGGATGTATTCTGCGCTGAGCTTGGGTTGACCGTTCACCATCATCATGCCGAGACGGTCGATATCGACGCCGACGGAGATGATGTTGGTACACGGGACCACGTCTATCGCGGGTTGCTCCGGCCTGTGGCGCCGCGCCAGCAGTTGCCTTGCCCTCGGGACTGGTATCTCCGCGTGGGCTTTCAGTTCAAGGACTTGGAAGTTCGATGGCCGTTCCACCGCCTCGTCCGACGCATAGACTTTCATGCGGGTCGGAATTTCGTCTCGCGTCGCGTTGACGATGCGCCCGAGTTCACGTTTGCTGTTGTGATAGGCCACGAGAGTCCAGTAGGAGTCTGCCTCGTTTGCTGTTAGCTCGCCTGCTTCCACGAGTTCGTAAGACGACTGGAGCAGCGTTGCCATCGTCCACGAGACGGCGACCGTCGATCGCAGTCCCTGTGCCATAACGCCGGCGTAAAGCCTCGACCTCTTCTTGTTGCCCATATCGAGCTTCGAGAAGAAGGAGTCCTCTGCGCGCAATCCGGGTGATGGGAAGACCATCGATGGCCTACCGTAGATCCTACGACATTGGACCGACGCGTTCCTGATGGTTGCCGTGGAAGCGATCACCTTCGGGGGCTTCCCCCCGGTTACCATCAAGGTTTCGAACGCCGCCTCGTAAATGCCTGCCAATGTCCCGAGCGGCCCCGAGATCAAGTGCAACTCATCCTGAATAACGAGCGAGGGCGGCGACCACTCCGTACCGAGCCCCAGCAGAACCCCACCGCTCTCCTTCCAGGGGATCATCGCGAACTTGTCGATGGTCCCGAGCAGGAAGGATGGGGGAGCGCGCAGTAACTGCTCATCGATGAAGTAGACGGGAAGCCCCTCGTGAAAAGCACAATCCTCCTCCGGGCACCTCGTCGTGAAGCTATTAGCCGTCGCAAAGAAACCGTAAAAGGCATCGTCAGGGCTGCCATCAGGCTTCGTTTTCTTCTCCTCGGGAACGAGCAGCGTTCCACACGACGGGCAACTCTCTATAGGGTAAGGATTCGCGTCGCGCGGCTGGCTTGAATCGAGCAGCTCCTGCGTCCTCGAAAAGGCGCCGTCATGGCTGCCCGCGAAGGAATTGGGGCTAACTTCGCCACCAACGAAAAGGCCAATCGAGAACTCCTCCTCGCCAACAGATGCATCGCCGGAAGCGGCCAATTTACGCCTTATCATTTCCATGGCACAGATGACGCCGGCCGTGCGTTGGAACTGGTCGGCGGTCAGGAAACGGTAGGTATAGCGGTTGATAACCCCGGACCCGCCGCCCGACTTCCCTTCGACGATCCGCCTCCTGAAGAGCTCAAAGGCGGAGACAAACAAGTAAGCCTCGGTTTTCCCGCCCCCAGTTGCGAACCAGATAACATCTACCAGATCACGGTCGGGAAGTTCCTCTCCTGCGAGCGACGGGAGCACGAGGAGGAAGAACGCGAGCTGGAACGGGCGCCACTGGGCGGGATTGTCATAATAATCAATCGGACCAGTCTCGGCCTTTCCGAGCGTGAAGGGTCCTTGGAGCCCGTCCTCGCGTCCTCGGCCCGTCGCGCGTCCCGCATGGGACATCGACATGAGCATCGCACGGTTCGCGAGCATGAAACAACGTGCGATTTCCGCATGGCTTTCTAGTATGCGAATGCCTTCCTTCATGCGCGCGGCACTTCGCTCGCACCGATCGATCATTCTCGCCGCATCGACTTTCAGCTCGGCATCGACGGGTATCGCAGATTGGGAAACAATCCACTCCTCGTAGAACTCTACCAGTCCCGTTAGCCGCTTGACCAACTCGGAACCTCTAAGGTCCCCGCTGGCCAGCGGCGCAATCTTGAACAAATCGTCGTCGTCGAAGGTAAGTTGTTCGCCATTGCTCGTAATCGACAGGTTATCGAAGACCGGTCGCCAAACGTGGGCGGTGGGAAGGGCCTCTGTCTGAACCCATTCGCAATAGCCATTTTCGAGCTTCCAATCAGTCGCTACGCCATGCCCCACGGCGTAGGGACGTTGCTCGCCGTAAATAACGCGAAGTTCGCGCTCCTCGTCCGTAGGCGGGACGTATCGGGCTGCCGGGTACTTGAGGATTTGCCCGTCAACGGGCTCCGCGCGAATTGACGTCTGGTAAAGAATGTCCTCGCTCGATCTTGCGTTCTTCGCCTCGTGCGCGTTGGAGAGGCTTGCGGTTAGGAGGATATCGCCGCTCGGCAAGGCTCGTGAGAGCACTACCAAGGTCGCGTGATCCTCGAGAACGAGCGTCGTTTCCATTCCGGTCGCGTCAACAACGTGCGACGATGTCTCCAATTGGCGGCGCTGCCACCGGCCAGCGGCCTTGCTTCGCCGTTTCCTTGCCTTCGTCTCAACCACCGCAACAGGCGTTTTGCCGGGTTCTCCAGAGGTTGCCTCCTCCTTAGCAATTTCAGGGCTCGCAGGCCCCTCGCTCGGCTGGATCGGGTTGTAGACAGCTGCTTCCACCGTGATCTGGACCTTGCTGCCGGGAGAAATGCACAACGACATTCCCATAGAGGCCGGTAGCATAGCGTTTGACATGCTCAGCGGATCGTCGGCATCCGCGTCCGAGGCATCCTCGGGCTCGTCGCCGCCCAGATCCGGGGAAGCCCTCTCGGCGCGCGGGAAGAGCATCCCTTGCATGTAGGCCAGACCCATCCGTCCCTCGATGAGCTCGTCCGAGTGCGTTCCACTAGGCCCGGGCTTCCCAAGGCCGGGACCGATCAGCCTGTCCCGTGTTTCGCGGAGAATTTTATTCCTGCCAAGCATTCAGTTTCCCCATTTGACCTCGTCTTGTGGCGCGACCTTGCCGGTCAATTCAGCCACAGAATCGCGCGTGGCAACCAGCGTCACGGCATGGTTTGCGCGCGAGATTGCCTTGTAGGCACTCGAGGCAAGCCCGTGCTCTTGCCTCAGCCCCGCCACGCAAACGAGCGGTCGTTCCAATCCCTTGAAGTCCTCGATCGTGGCGACGAGGACGCAATCTCGGGGTTTGCCACCCAGAGCCCGCTTGCTCAATGCTTCGGACCGCACATGCTTGGCAGAAAGGAACTCCACGGCCTTGTCGATTTCATCGCTGCTAGGCACCAACATCGCGATCGAGTTTCGGGGAAGTTGGTCATCGTCGCTCAACCACTTACGCACCGCGGCAGCTGCGCGGGGAAGAATTTCGCTTTCGGCATCGACCAGCTGCAGGTCGACGATACCGCTATCCGGCTTGCTACTTGGCCTGCCCACATCGGCACCGGCCAAGACCTTTATTGCCTCAACGATTTTCCCCGCGTTGCGAATGTTATTTTTCAGTTGTGTCGCGACTCCCTTCGACTTCAGGTAGTCGAGGCAGTCGTGGTCTACCGGAAAGCTCGGAGAAACTTGATAATTGGGATCTCCGAACCAACGCCAACGCCCGTTTTCCCAGCCTCCGGCCAGAACTCCGTCGATCTGATCAATGCATTCGAGCGAGCAAAGGTCTTGCCCTTCATCGACGACCAGGACGTCCCATGTCCTTCCCTCCTCGAAGAACTTGGGAACGTCGTCAATTGTCGCGACGGTAACACCGTCGGGCAATCCCTGGTTGCCCAGAAAGCTAGCTAGGAAACTGCTGCGGGTCAAGAAAAGGACCGAACGTCCCTCGGCTTCCTCGTAGCGTGCACACGCGGCGGCCACGAATGTCTTCCCAGTACCGGCACCGCCCGCGACGAGGATCCGCTCGTTCTCAGAGATCGCGTCGAGCTTTTCGTACTGCTCGCCCGTGAACTGGTAGAGCTTCTGCTCCACGTCGCGTAGCTGGGTATTCAGCGATGGGACTCGCTCGAAATTTGGCCTTAGAGAATTTGATATCGCCTTGACCACTTGCGGAGAAAGCTCAACCGGGTTCCTCTGCTTCGATGCCCAGTGATCGTAGGCTCGCACCAAGAATTTCTTAAAAGAATTGTGCCCCTTGCAGTCCTCTTCGTAGGCGGTGATCTCGTCTGGATGCTCGGGCAACAGCGTTGAACCATTGTTGGCGAGCCTAGGGATATCGGTGAACACCACTGCCCAACCACGCGGCACCCCGTTTAGCTCGCGATAGAACTTGGGATTGAGGTAGTTCTTCTCGAGGGAGAAATAAGCTGACTTGGCCTGCTCCGCAGGTCCTTCCTTCTTACGTTTGGTTTCGTTCTTGCGGTTGGTAAATTCCCAAATGCCGTCCCTGCACGCAACCCTACCTCCCTTGACTTCGAGAAGGAGTATCCCGCGCCGCCCAATCAGGAAGAAATCAGCCTCGCCCCATCGCTTGTATTCGTGATGAGCAATGTTGAGCGAATGGAGCGCAACATCGTACGCGCTAAAACCCACTTCAGCGAGGTATCCGAACACCCTCCTCTCAGCGGCGGAACCGCACCCTAAAATTTGTGCAGGAATTAGCTTCATATTCCCCCGAGATGCTGAGTTCCCTGAGCGCCAGTTTGGATAGGCAGGGGCTTGTTAATGACCGTGCAAGAGCTTGGTAGCCCGGCAAGTTATCTTAATCAACCGAAGTTCGCACGCTAAGCTCAGGACCCGTTGTTTTCGGGTTATGCGGGTGATGCTGAGGTGGCGAGGAGACCTTGGCACATAAGCAACCTATTCTGGCTGACAGACGAGCTGATGGCGCGTCTGCAGCCCTTCTTTCCCAAGAGCCATGGCCGTGCTCTGCCGATGACCGGCACGTCTAGTGCGAGATCATTTCATCAATCGCAGCGGGTTGCGCTGGCAAGACGCACCCAAGGAGTATGGCCCGGCGAAGACCCTCTACAACCGTTGGAAACGGCGAGGCGGCGTGGGTGTCTTCGCCCGGATGAAGGAGGGGCTTGCCGCCGCAGAGGCGCGTGGCGACCCGCTACGACAGATGCCCGAAGGTCTTCCTCTCCGCTGTCGTCCCCACCGCAACCATCATGTTCTGGCTGTGAGGACAATAGGTCCTGAGCCCAAGGTGCGCTGCTTGACATTTCCCCTGGACTTTGCTGGGCACGCGTGCCAGCGGTGGGTAAACAAAAAAGAGGGGTTCGCCCATGCTCCAGACGAACGTAGATGCAGCAACCGCGAAGGTCGTAGCACCAGTGGACACCTTGAAGGAGGAGACCGGGAAGCACCGCGTTTACTCCATGGTAGACCTGTTTGCAGGGTGCGGCGGCTTGTCGCTGGGGTTCGAGAACGCTGCCTTCACCCCTGTCTTTGCCAGCGAGCTAGACAAGGATGCGCTCTCGACCTACCTGCTCAACCGTCATCACGAGCTGGGCGGCGAGGACTTCGCGGAGAACGCAGCGCTGCACTGCAACGATGCCCACGACCTGCATGGCCCGCGGCTTGAGCAACTTATCTCTGACCTAGCCGGCATCCGCGAGATAGGCTTCCGCTTCGACGGTGGCGCGCGGGAAGAGAGCGGCGCCGGCAGCACGCTCGACGTGCTCACGGGCGGCCCGCCATGCCAAGGCTACTCCGGTATCGGGATACGGCGCTCCTACGCCGTGGATCGCAAGGAGATCCCCTCGAACCATCTTTACGGCCGCATGGCGCAGGTTATCCGCCGCCTACGTCCCCGGGTTTTCCTCTTCGAGAACGTCCGGGGGCTGCTCAACGCGCGCTGGACGCGCGAGGAGGGCGACCTGATCTTCCCGGAGGTGAAGGCCGAGTTCCGCAAGATCCCTGGGTACGAGGTACGCTGGTCCTTGGTGTACGCGAAGGATTACGGCGTTCCGCAGAACCGGCCGCGCGTACTGCTTGTTGGCATCCGCAAGGACATCCTCGAAGCTTGTAGCTTCCTAGATCCTCGCGCAGACGCCGAGGACGCGGTGAAATGTGGCTTCCTCCCTGCACCGGAAACCGGAAGCTTCCCCGACCTTTGCGACCTGCTCGGCGATCTTGTTGATCCGAAGGTGCCCGGCATCCTGCGGAATGGTAAGTTTTCTCCCGGTCCATTCGAAACGACGACCTACCCGCGTCCTGCCGAAACCGACATCCAGAGGAAGCTTCGCTCCGCTCCGGCCTGGGCTCCTAGCCAGAGCGTGACGCTGACCGAGCAGGAATACAGCAAGCACAAGCGAGAAGTGGTCGACAAGTTCGACTACATGCTCAAGCACGACGGGGAAATCCCAGAGCAATACCAGACAAAGAAGTTTTCCCAGAGAGTCCTGAAAGAGCGCTGGGGGAACGGGGAGCCAAATATCACGGCGACGTCGCTGCCCGACGACTACGTGCACTATTGCCAGCCGCGCATCCTCACGGTTCGAGAATGGGCACGGCTCCAGCTCTTTCCCGACTGGTACCGCTTCGCGGGAAAGCGCACGACCGGGGGCTTGCGCCGGGCTGGAAATCCGCGAGAGGGCTTGTTCGAGCGCGAAGTGCCAAAGTACACCCAGATCGGCAATGCCGTCCCGGTAGGGCTGGCCGAGAAGGTTGGAAAGCACTTCAAGGCGATCCTTGACGAGGCATTGAAGCCGCAAGAACCTTGAGACCATGCCATTAAGGACATTAACAGGCGTCGAGCGGCAAAGGCTTAGGAGACTGACGGCGGCGTCTGTTGATGTAACCCTCGTCCAACCAACCCGGACAGGGTTGGAGAAGTCCATCCTTGATGCAACGGCTCCCGTCCGTAACTTTCTTCGCGAGCGGGACCTGCATGATTACGACACGCAAGGGCAGGGTGCGGCCGAGAACGGCGTAAAGCTAGGGGCAACGCTTCTCTCGGCAGGCGCGGCATTCAACTCCACGGCCTCGCTTTACCGGCCCAAGACAAAAAAGGGCGACCCGAGGATCTGGTTCACGGGTCTCCCGGACTACGCCGATCCGGACGACATGATCGCCATCACGTCGCACGAGGGGCAGTTGTTCCTCGTCAACCTCACGCGAGTAGATGTCGAACACGTCCTCGACGTACAGCGCGCTGGCCCGCTCTGGGAAGTAGTCCAGGCCATCAGCATGGCAGCACAGTCTGTCGCCCACGAGTTGCTGGCCAAGCTTCGCAAAATCGCGGCGGCTGGCCTTGTCCCGTCGGTCATGGCTGCGCGCGCTGACACGGCCATAGGCCGCACCTTGGAAACCGCCCTCGGGATCGCGATCAACTCGAAACGCGAGCCGGACTACAAGGGGATCGAGCTGAAGTCCTACCGCCGGGCGGCCTCTGCCTCGCGCGAGAACCGGAAGACGCTCTTCGCGCAGGTCCCGAACTGGAAAATCAGCAAGTTCAAGAGCAGCCGCGAGATCCTCGATGCCTTTGGCTACCAGCGCGACAACGAGTTCAAGCTGTACTGCACTGTCAGCACTCGAAACCGCAACTCGCAGGGATTGTCCTTCAAGCTAGACGAGGAAGCAGGCCTTCTAAACGAGTGGTCCAGCAAGGCAGAGATAGGTGCGTTCGCCTCGTGGATAATGAAGGACTTGCGAGCCTCGCTTCTTGCCAAGCACAACGAGACATTCTGGATCAGCGCAAAGGTTCACGAGGTCAACGGGCATGACCACTTCGAGTTCAGGGACGTGATCCACACGCGGAAGCCCATTCCATCCCGGTTCGACATCCTGGTCGACCAGGGAGAAATCACCATGGACCACCTTATCAAGCGCAACGCCAAGGGGCGTGTCTCGGAAAAGGGCCCCCTGTTCAAGATCACCGCCGCCTCTCTTCCGCTCTTGTTCCCTCCAAGCCAGACCTATGCGCTTGCGTGAGGTCCAGAACCAAGGCGACGGTCTTACGCGAAGTGACAAGCTTAGGCTAACCCGTCTTCGCCATCACCTGCTGGACTGGTACGCGCAGCATGGCCGAGCCCTGCCATGGCGCAGCGAAGCTGCTTCTACCTACGAAAAGATCTGCGTGGAGGTTTTGCTCCAACGCACCCGCGCCGAGACCGTCGCCCGCGTCTACCCGACCTTCTTCGGGCGCTTCAAGGACTGGTCAGACATTGCAGTTGCCGACGTTACAGAGCTCGAAGAGTACTTTCGGCCTATTGGCCTTTGGCAGCGCCGCGCACGGTCGATCAAGGGCCTGGCGACCTACGCAGCAGCTCGGGATGGCCTCTTTCCATCTACCCCGGAAGGGTTGGCCGTCGTTCCCGGCGTTGGCCAGTACGTCGCGAACGCCATCCTGCTCTTCCAGCATCGACAACCCCGCCCCTTGCTGGACGTGAACATGGCCCGCGTGATCGAGCGATACGTTCGCCCGCGCCGCCTAGCCGACATCCGGTATGACCCGTGGCTGCAAGCGGCTGCCCACTGGTTGGTTCGTGGCGATCACCCCGTCCTTGTCAACTGGGCGACTCTGGACCTGGCAAACGCCCTATGTCTTTCGGGAACGCCGCGCTGCGGCTCATGCCAGCTTGAAGCACGCTGCCGAAAGGCTAGTCCCCGCCCCTCTCTCTGAAAAATCTCCAGCTTCTGTTTGCCCGAAAACAGCTGCCCTACGCTGACGTTGATGCAAGCGATCCACGATTGGGGCTCCGCAGCACCCAGTATGCAGCTTGGTGCTCACGGGTCCTTTGTTCCGGCCGATTAACTAAGCACGCCTTCTTCGGCAACAAACCTACTCAGAGCCTGCGAGATATCTGAGCCAACCCAACAACACCCCATCTTGTGCGCTTGCCCAAGCTAAATTTACAGATTACCAGTCTTGAACCTGCAGACTCTCACTATGACCAAAGGGCGGTCAGAGAAAAGGTCAGTCAGGCCAACGCGATTGATAAAACACATATGAGGTCGAGCGCTTTCCATGACGATCGAAACTTACCGCGCAATAGTTATGGACAGCCTCGCGAACAGCGCAAGCTTTCAGGGCAATTGGGCGGTTCACCGCCCTGCAATCATGGCCGCAACAGGAAATTTAACAAATGCCGGGGATATTCTAGGACTTGGCTCGCACCTTAGCAGGCTGTTTGAGCTAAGAAGGGTACCTAATAACCGGAACAACGCCGCCGTCTCCCAAGCGGGTAGAGCTTGGGAGGATCTTGTAATTACTTACTTGAATATAGTATTCTCCGGTACTAATGCAATCGCCATGAGGACTATAAGAGCCCACTGCCCTCAGGTGTTTCGAGATGCCACATCTATCTGGTATGGGAACGCTAAGACTAATACCGAAGCAGATGTGTGTGTAGCCATCTTCCCTGAAGACTTCCAATTTCCCGTAGCCAGGCGAGGTTTTATAAATAGACTTAATCAACTAATTGGCCCAGCTATACATAACATTCGTTTTGGAATTGTCCAGTGCAAGACCAACTGGAATGATAACGCCCAAATACCTATGCTCTGGGATATGGTCTACCGTGCCAACCACCACCAAGGCCAAGGAGTGGTAATTGGAACCAATGGCTACAACATTGGGAATTTTCTAGGAAACAGAATATCCTATTCTTTCGTTACGGTTCCTACACAGAACAGCCCTATTCTTCCAAATTCAATGCCTGTCAATCGGGTGGCAGCCTTGTCGGGAGGGAATTTCTGGGGGAGACCTAGCGTTCCAAACGTTGCGCAGTCCATTTCCGAGATCTTCAATAGAAATTTTCGAGATGCCTTTGCGCCAAACAGTGTAGTGGCATCTATCACACAAGCTATAAATGCTGGATACCTAGCCTGGGTCCATGCTCTCTAAGCATATAGAACCATGATAGAAAAGAATGCTGGCAGCAATTTATCAACATGCTTCGCTGCCCGTAGCCTCAAATAGATAAAGCAGAAGTGGTCTAAATCTACAGCTCGTAATCGTCGCCCCGATCCCTGTCCTTCCTGCGTTCTCTTACCCTGTCCCGCTTCGGCTCGCGCTCCTCTTTCTCCTGCTCGTGCTCGTCACGCGTGACCTGCTTCGTCTGCGCGAGCACCGCCTGCAGCCGGTCGCGAATGCTCCGCGCCTCCGGCGCGGGTGCTGAAGCATCTGCCTCAGGCTCGGCCTGCTCCACCTCTCGCCCGAGGATGCGCCCAAGCTGGGCGCGGATGTCGTCCGGCTCGGGCCCCGGTCCGGTCTCCTGCGCCACCTCGGCCTCTCGGCGTTCACTCCCCCGGTCCAGGATGTGCGCTAGCCGCTCCCGGATGCTTCCCGTCTCCAGCGCAGACGCGTGCTCGGAGGACACCTCTTCCCCGTGCTCCCGGTCGATCGCGTGCTTCTGCGCGGCGGCCCGGAGCGCCGCGAGGCCGGCCGTCACCCGGTCCGCGCCTTCCTCGCGGGCGTGAGCGTAGGTTTCGCGTGCCAGCTCCACCCGCGCCCGCAGCTCGGCCATGAGCGCGCGCTCCTGCCGCGCCGTCTGCACCCCCGCGCCCCGCTCCGTAACGGGCGCGTACTCCCGCCCCTCCAGCTCGGCCGCGCGCGCCTCGCGGCGCTCGATGGCGCTGGCGGCCGGCCCGAGCTTCGGCTCCGGAACGCGGTCGAGCTCCTCGGCCTTGAGCTCGTCGCCCTGCGCCAAGGCGGCCTCGCGCTGCACGGCGAGGCTGCGGTGATCCACACGGATCTCGTGCCCCTGCCGCTCCAGGGCCGCGTTCTGCAGCTCCGCCCACCGGGCGCGCATCACTTCGATCTCGGGCCCGCCGGTCGCCTTGGCGTCGAGCACCCGGGTCTTGTCGGTGAGCCCCTCGGCGGTGAGCACGCGGGTGGTTGTGAGGACATGGGCGTGATGGTTCCGCTGGTCGCCGTCGCGGTGCGGGGCATGGATCGCCACGTCGGCCGCCACCCCGTAGCGGCTGACGAGCTCGGTCGCGAACCCCGCCACCAGCAGGCGCCGCCCCGCGGCGTCGAGCTCGGCCGGAAGCGCCAACTCCCACTCGCGGGCGGTGACGCTGTTGGAACGGGTCTCGCGCGCCTCGGCCGCGTTCCACAGCGCCTGCCGATCGCGCGTCCAGTCCGGCGCATCGTCGGGCGCGAGGATGAAGGCCTCCTCGACGCCGGCCTTGCGGCTGTAGTCGTGCACGCGGCCCTCGCGCTCACAGGCGATCTCGCAACCGGCGCGGTAGGCCGCCGCCGCCGTGGCCGAGCGCCCGGCACTGCGTTTGATCGTCTTCACGCTGAGGTGGTAGCTCGCCACGGCCGCTCACCCGCGCCCAACGAGGCGCGTGGGGAGCCCGGCCGCGCGGCGAGCACCGCCGAAGGAGGCCGCAAGCGCGCCAAACGCAACGAGCGCCCGGGTCCCGCCACCGAGTGGGGCCCTGCACGCGACCCGCGTGCATCGGCTGCGGCGTTTCCGGCAGCGCGCCGGTCGGCCCGGAGCCCCCATGAGGCGCAGGGCCGGCCGGCCGCCGGGCGCGACGCTGGCCGGTGCTGCCGCGAAAGAGCGCGATCCAACCGCGCAGGTTGGCCTTGGTGGGTGCGGGAGGGCGGGACGCGCCTCCTGCTGCCTCGGCATTAGCCGAGGCATGGGGCCGCTGTCGGCGGGGGGACCTTCCCCCCGGGAGATCGCACGCAAACTGAAAGTTTGCATAAGTGCGCCCTTCTCTCTTCCGTTCGTCGGGTGAACGCTACCGATTGAGCTCTTGGCAGGCAACTCTCCTCTTGGCAGAGTACCCCGCAACCAGAACCAGAACGAGGGATGTCCGATGGCCGAGACCGAGCTCGAACGGGCCGAGAAGCGCTACGCCCAAGCCAAGGCGAGGCTTCAGGCGCTGAAGAACCGGGAAGCCGCCCGAGAGCGCAAGATCGACGCCCGCCGCAAGATCATCCTCGGTGGCGCCCTCGTCGATCTGGCGGGACGCGACTCCAACGCCGCCGCCATGCTCGACCGCCTCCTGCGCAACCTGCCCCGCGAACAGGATCGCAAGGCCTTCGAGGGGTGGAGCCCGGAGGCGCGTGTCCCCGGGAACGAGGGTGGCACGCCCCCTCCCCCCTCCCCCATCCGGTCCTGACGGCAGCGCATGATCCGCACCGTCTTCAGCCTCCTCGTCCTCGTGGGGTCGCTGGCGATCGTCGTGCCCTGGGCGCTTCTCATGCTGATCGTGGGGCTCTTCATCGCCACCTTCCTCATCACCCTCGGCTTCACGCTCGGGCAGATGCTGATCTTCGGCGCGGCGACGATCGACGAACCCAACTCCCTGTTCGGATGGCTGGGCTATGCCCTCTGCCTGCTGGTGGCCTGGGCCTTCACCCTCTCGGTCTGGGCCGAGCGTTTCGGCATCGCCCGGCTGTTCGCCCGCACCGGCGACAGCCACGGCTCCGCCCGCCTCGCCTCGAAAGCCGAGCGCCGCGATCTCGCGAAGAGCGACGACGGCCTCCTGATCGGCCGCGATGCCGACAGTGGCCGGCTGCTGCGCTACGACGGTCCCGCGCATCTCCTGACGCTCGCCCCGACACGGGCCGGCAAGGGCGTCGGCACGGTGATCCCGAACCTCCTGCTGGTGCCCCGCCCGATGCTGGTCATCGACCCCAAAGGCGAGAATGCCCGGATCACGTACGAGGCGCGCCGGAAGCTCGGCCCGGTCCATGTCCTCGATCCCTTCGGCGTCACCGGCCTGCCTTCCGCCGCCTACAACCCCCTTGCCCGCCTCGCGCCCGACAGCCTCGATCTCGGCGAGGACGCTGCTTCGCTGGCCGAGGCGCTCGTCATGGACCCGCCCGGTGAGTCCGGCGATGCCCACTGGAACGAGGAGGCGAAGGCGCTGCTCGCCGGCCTGATCCTCTTTGCCGCCGTCCACGAGGCCGCGGACCGCCGCACGCTCGCCTCGGTGCGCGAGTACCTGACCCTGCCGCCCGAGAAGCTCCGCGCGTTGCTGGCGCTCATGCAGGAGAGCACCGGCGCCGGCGGGCTGATCGCCCGCGCGGCCAACCGCTTCCTCGGCAAGGCCGATCGCGAGGCCGCGGGCGTGCTCTCCAGCGCGCAGCGCCACACCCACTTCCTCGACAGCCCGCGCATCACCACCAGCATGGCGCGGTCGGATTTCGCCTTCGCTTCGCTGCGCCACGAGGTCGTGTCGGTGTTCCTGGTGCTGCCGCCGAACCGGCTGGATGCCTACAGCCGCTGGCTGCGCCTCCTGGTCGGCCAGGCGCTGGCGGAGATCGCCCGTGACGCGGAGACGGCCCACGGTGCTCCAGGAGCCGCGCAGAAGGCTACAGGAGCCCCTTCAGGACCTCTGGAGGGGTCTCGGGCGTCCAGAGAGGCCCGGAGCGGGCCGCAGGCGGCCACAGGGCCGCTGAAGACCCCTGCCCTGTTCCTGCTCGATGAGTTCGCCGCCCTCGGCCGCCTGGAGGCGGTGGAGCGCGCCATGGGGCTGATGGCCGGCTACGGCCTCCAGCTCTGGCCGATCCTGCAGGACATGAGCCAGCTCCGCGCGCTCTACGGCGCCCGCGCCAGCACCTTCATCGCCAACGCCGGCGTGCTCCAGACCTTCGGCGTCAACGACTACGAGACGGCGAAGTGGCTCAGCCAGCTCATGGGCCAGACCACGACGGGCTACGCGACAACCAGCCACCGCGCCGGCGATCCGCCCTCGACCACGCATCAGCTCACCGGGCGCGACCTCCTGACCCCCGACGAGATCATGCAGATGCCCGCCTGGGCTCAGCTCCTGCGCGTGCAGGGCCGGCCCATGATCGTAGCGGAAAAGATCCGCCACTACGCCGATCCCGAGTTCAAGGGCCTCTTCCCCCCGCACTCCCCCTGACAGGACCGCACTCCCGATGCCCGACACACCACCACCTGCCCTGTCCGATGTCGCCTTGCGCGAAACCCTCGATCTTCTGGGCCAGGTGGTGGCCAGCATGTCGGCGCGCCTCGACAGTCAGGGCGAACAGATCGAGGCCCTGGTCGAAGCCGTGGAGAAAACCCGCAGTGCGGCGAACCGCACCGAACAGCAGACCGACCCTGCCGCCTATGCCCGGTTCATCGGTAGCGAGGTCGAGAAAGTGCTCGACAAGGTCCTCGATGAATTTGCCGGTGCTGTCCTGACGATCCGCAAGGACCATGAAACTACCGCCGCCCGGTTGAAGGAGCTGGAACAGGCGGAAGAGGCGGCGCTTGAGCGCTTGCGGCGAGATCTGGACGCGGCTGTACGTTGGCGCAGGCGGGTGCCTTGGGTCTGGGCGGGAGCGGTCTTCACCGCTCTCGCGCTGACGGTGATCCTGAGTGCTTTGTTCTAGGCAGCTCGCTTGGCACAATGCGACGGAGCCCCTAGAGAGGGTTAGAAGTCTGTTAGAGTCAGAGTTACGAGATTCACGCTGAGCCGGAAGTATTTGATTAATATTCATAATATGACTATTTGACAGACGCGGCGGTGTGCAAAGTGACGAATCTAGGTGTGCAAAGTGACGAATCTAGGTGTGCAAAGTGACGAAAGGACAGCGGGACTTATCCACAGGTAGCTAGTGGGTGAAGTGACGATAGTGCGTTATGGTGTGTGAAATGACGAAGATTTTGTGGTGTGCATGTGAGTGACGTGGCGAACGAACGCTCTCCTCTCCTGCCTGATCGGCATCCGCAGCGTGACCTGTTCGTATGCGATATCGTGGATGCTGTTCCCAAGGGCGACATGTCCTCAATGGAGCATCCTGTCTTCTCACTCTCGACTAAGGCCGACATGCGTCCTCGTCGGTACGAGCGTGGCGGCAACTGGATCGAGATTTCGCCTTCCAGATATGGGCTCGCCACGGTCCACGACCGGGACGTACTGATTTACTGCATCAGCCAATGCATGGGCGCTCTGAACGAAGGCCGCAAAGTCGCCCGTACTCTTCGCTTCAAAGCGCACGATCTTTTGGTCGCGACTAACCGGCAGACCTCGGGACGAGGCTATGACCTGCTAAAGGACGCCCTGCGGCGACTGCAAGGCACGCAGATCGAAACGAACCTTCGCCAGAGCGGTAAGGAGTACTTCAGGGTTTTTGGCCTCATCGACTCCGCCGAAATTGTACGCGAGACCCGCGACGGGCGTATGCTCGATGTGGAGATTACCCTGTCAGATTGGGTGTTCGACGCTATCGAGAACAATCATGTTCTGACCCTGAACCGGCGGTACTTCTTCCTGCGCAAGCCGCTAGAACGCCGCCTTTACGAGCTCGCTCGGAAGCACTGCGGGCAGCAGCAGGAGTGGCGGATTGGCCTGAACACCCTCCGGGAGAAGTGTGGCTCCGGCTCATCTCCCAAGGAGTTCAAGCGCTTGGTCAGCAAGATCATCGATGATGATGCGCAGCACGACTACATGCCGGACTACGCCCTGACTCTCGATGATGAAATTGTGGTGGTCCGTCCGAAGAAGGAGGCGGTTCAGATACCCCCGCCCCTCTCTTCTTCAGTAAGCCTGCGGATCGACCCCGACAGTTATGACAAAGCGAGGCAGCTCGCGCCCGGATGGGACGTGCATGTGCTGGAAAGCGAATGGCGCTCGTGGGTGATGGAGAAGGGCATCACCGTGAACAGCCCCGACGCGCATTTCCTCGGCTTCTGTAAGAAGCGCGGCCCTTATTTGCGCTAGGTTGAGCATGCTTGCATGCAACAATGCAAGGCGCCTTTGATGATAGCATCATAGTATGCGTCGCGGCTAACATGAAAGCATGCTAGCATGCGCCAACAACAAAAATAAGGAGCAGTGACCATGACCTACATAATCGGGATGGTGTCCCAGAAAGGCGGGGTCGGTAAGTCCACCCTCGCCCGGATGATGGCGCGGGAGTTCGTCTCCGGCGGCATGACGGCAAAGATCGCGGACCTCGACACGCAGCAGCAGACCTGCACGAATTGGGCCGGCCGGCGCGCCGAGAGCGGCGTGAAGCCCGAGCTTCAGGTGCAGAGCTTTGCCAGCGTGAAGACGGCGCTAGAAGACGCGGCGCGCTTCGACGCCCTAATCTTGGACGGCAAGCCGAACGCCTCCGACCAAACGCTTGAAATCGCCCAAGCCGCGGCCCTTGTAGTGATCCCCTCGGGACAGACAATCGATGATTTGCACCCCGGCGTGGTGCTGGCGCACAGCCTGCGCAAGAAGGGGATCGCTCCCGAGAAGATCGCCTTCGCCATGTTCAAGACCACGGGAAGCGACCGCGAGAACCAGGCGGCACGGCAGTATCTGGTCGATGCCGGTTACACGGTGCTGGACGGTGACGTGCCGGTCTCGACAGCCTACGGCTCGGCCTCGGACATAGGAAAGGCGATCACCGAAACCTCGTTCCGCACGCTTAACAGCCGCGCCGCGACCCTGGCGCAAAGCGTAATCGACAAAATGGCGGAGCTTCAGGAAAGGCAGGTCGCGTGATGGCAACGGACCTTGCAAAGCTGAAGAAGGGCAAAGGGACGCCGCCACCCGCGGAAGACGCCCCCGATGTGATCGCCGAGAACGGGCGAACGGACGAGAAAGCGGTGCTGCGCCCGCTACAGGTTCGGATTCCGGCAAACGTTTTCGAAGAGTTCAGCGAGACGGCAGGGCGGGAGTTCGGCTTCACCCACGGCGCGAAAAAGCAACTCTTCCTGAAGATGTGGAAAGCGTACAAGGCGCAAAGCAATCAAGCATGATTGCATGCAAGCACTGCGCTCGATGGCGTCAGGCAAAGCCGCGAAATCGTAGAGTGGTGCACAGCATAGCTCCGCGCGATTGCCGTGATGCTCTCGCCCGCCTCGCGCCTCCTACGGGCTTCCCGCTGCTGATGAGGCGTTAGCTTCGGCCGCCGGCCCATCTTGCGCCCTTCCGCCTTAGCCCGGGCTCGCCCTTCGCCGGTTCGAGCGCGGATCAACTCGCGCTCGAACTCCGCCAAGCCCGCCAGCACCGTGAGCATGAGCCGACCATGAGGGCTCGTCGTGTCGGCCCACGGGTCACCCAAGGACCGGAAGGCGGCACCTTTGTCCGCCAGGGCGCCCAACACGTTGAGAAGGTCACGCGTGGAGCGCGCGAGCCGGTCCAAACGCATCACCAGCACCACATCGCCGGGACGCACCTCTTTGAGGAGCCGCGCAAGTTGCGTGCGGTCGCGCTTGGCGCCCGAAGCGGTTTCGCGGAATACTTGGTCCGCGCCCGCAGCCCTGAGGCTTTCCACCTGCGGCCCGAGCGCCTGACTATCGGTGCTCACCCGCGCATAGCCCAAAGTACGGGGCAGGGCGGTTGTAGATGGATCATCTTGTGCACGGGACATATGCACAGACTAAGCTACTGTTCCGCTTGGGTCGAGCCGGCTGTGCGTAATTCAAGATTATTGCACGATAGAATGGCTTGCCCTGCGAGGAACAGCGTTTCGTGCTCGAATCACTGCCAAGCGGCGCTCACTCGCGGTTGTGACGGAAAGAGCATCCTGCACGAAGCAGCCCTGCATCTCCGTTCCGCGAACCGGGGGAAGCATGGCATCGCCCTTGGACCCGCACTTATGAGTCCGCAGCCTAGTTCTTGACGCGCCGCCCCTTGCGCTTCCCCCCCCC
>NZ_JAHQZU010000028.1 GCF_019061185.1 Paracoccus sp. Z118 | reverse complement strand
GCTGGCGGCCATCGCCGATCTTCGGGAAGGTTCGGGTTGCGAGACCTTGAACCGATACGGAGATGACGATGACCGACGACAGAATGATGCTGATCCAGCTGGTTGAGAAGCAGGCCGACGGCGACCTCGTGCGCGAGATGCTGGCCTTTCCGTTCACAGGCGAGCGCGTGATAGCTGGGGGGCAGTTCCACCTTGATCGCCACCAGTTTCAGGAGGTGGTCGACGACGGTCTCGATCTTCCGCGACGTGAAGTTGCTCAATTGGTTCATTGTTCTCTGTCCTTCCTGCGCCGCGTCACGCCGCCGACTCGCCCTAAGGTCCGAGATCATAGCATCGTATATATCGCTACTCTGAACATCATCCGATGTGCGCTTGTCAAGCCTTCTTTGTATGTCTACACTGAACATGCACATCATGAGCACTGGGGAAGAAACCGTTGGCCACACCCATGGGCGAGCTGATCCGGGCGCTCCGCAAGGAGCGCCGACTGACGCTCGACGGCCTTGCGCAGGCATCCGGCTCGAGCAAGAGCTACATCTGGGAACTGGAGAACAAGGCGCCGCCCCGTCCCTCCGCCGAGAAACTCTCGCAGATAGCTGCAGCCCTGGGCACGACGGTGGACGTCCTGATTGGGACACCGATCAACACGCAGGACGACCTCGCCCCGGAGGACAAGGTGTTCTTCCGGAAGTACGTGGGCCTCCCGGACAAGGACAAGGTCCGGCTGCGCAAGATGCTTGACCTCTGGGACGATGAATGACGGCTGCGGAACAGAAGGGGCCCGACTGGTGGGCGAACCGGGCTTCAGTGATCCTCCGCACGACGCTCGGAGAAGAGCGTTTCCCGATAGATGTAGAGCAACTCGCCTTGGAATGGACGCCGATGCTCGACCCGGCAGCTCCCATCACCAAGGTCGCTGCCCGCGAGCTCGAAGGATGTGACGGTGCCCTCGTGGATGCGCGTCATCGAGGCAAAGGCTGGGGCATCGCCTATGCCAAGGGCATGACCGAGGGCCGTCGTCGCTTCACGATTGGGCACGAGCTCGGACATTACCTGCTCCATCGCCACCGCGCACCCGAGGGTGGCTTTAATTGTCGCCAGGAAGACATGGCCACTTGGGATCATGAGCGAAGCCCCCAGGAGTCGGAAGCCAACCGGTTCGCCGCGCGGCTCCTGATGCCGCTCGACGACCTGCGCCGGCAGATTCCACCGCGGGAGGCCGTGAGTCTCGAGAAATTCGGCAGGCTTGCTGACGAGCGTTACGGTGTGTCGCTTACAGCCTGCGTGCTGCAGTGGCTCGAGATTACCGAGCGTCGCGCAATACTCGTCGTTTCCCGTGAGGGATACGTTCTCTGGGCGAAGTCAAGCAAGCCGGCACTCCGGTCGGGCGCGTTCTTCCGCACTCGGAGCGCATCACCCTTGAGCGTTCCGCCAGCTTCTCCTGCAGCCGGTGGTTGGCTTGACCCGGGCAGTGAGTCTATTCCGCATTCCGCCGGCGTGTGGCTGGACGAACCAGTCGTGGAAGAGGTGATCCTCTCGGACCTTTACGATCTTGGGATCTCGCTTCTTCATCTTGGGGATCACGGCGGTCATGATCTGGATGAACCAGACGAGCTGCCGGATGCTTTGGATTTGATGAACACACGCTCCGGAGTATTATCATGATTGGCGAGTATGATCCCGAAGCTAAGTAAAAGACCAAGTCGTAGCCTGCCGCAACAAACTCCGGCGAACTTACTCGGGTGAATTCATTACTGGGCAGATTTAACCGCACCGGGGACAACTGATCCTTGATGCTGATACTAATTATGTTGCGGTAAAACGGGTAGCCGCTGATCCATGATCGGCGGCTCATTTGTTTGAGGGAAAGACGTTCTTCAGATCCATCTTGGCGCGTGCGCTGACATACGCAAGCGGCTGGAGGAGGACATGAAGACTGCTCTGTTCACCGGGAACCCGCCTCTCCTCCCCGTAGCGCTTTCGGGATGACCGCACGTTTCGGGATTCGCCTCTCTATAACCAGTGCCATCTTCGTGGAAGCGGTCATCGCGACGGGAGTGGGAGTTATGTCTCCGGCGAAGCACAGCGTCTCTGAAAGACGCTTACGAGCATGGCTCGCCAGTCTACCAAGCTTCCGGTGAAGACGGTTACGGTCGTCCTCGGGGATCAAATACCTGCGGCGCAGATCGAAATGAGTCGCTGCCGCCAGCTGCGCCTCCGCGATCTCGGACGGACCTACGACAACCAACTCATGCGGTGCCGGGTGTTTGGTTCCTGCAGGCGCTCCCCAGGCAATGTCGAGATAGCGCCGACCCCCGAGGTCGCGGCTTCCGATGACGAGTCCGGGCCTCGGTGCTGCATTCTCCTGTCCTCGACGCGAGAGCGGCAAGGCACAGATGATAAGGTCGCCGACCGCAAAGCTACCACACACGGGTATATCTCCGGAGATTTCCGCGGAATGAGCCGGGCTGTTGTCATCATGAACGATAGCTTGGTGAGTAGCATTATCCCTCTCCGCCCCCAAGGCCGGTACCGCCCGAGGTGGTGTTCCAAGCATCAGAAGGTGCTCCAGAGCCGCGAGTTGTTCTTCGTTGGAGGGCAAGCTGAGTGAATACGACGAGGTCAGCGCCAGAATTTCATCGGCGACAGTCCTGGCAGAGATGGCGGCGATATCGGTCCAGCCCTCTTCGCGTGGCGGCGACGTGCCTTCGATCCGGCCAGCGAAAATGACCTCTTCTGTATCGGGATCGCTCAGCCGGACTGCGAGAAGCTCGCTCTGATCACCGAGCGCCACGGTCACATCCAGAGATGGGAGCATCGGCCGGGAGCAGCCGGTTATGACGGGGTAGGCAAAGCCTGGTACGGAGCCAACGGTAACGCCATAGTCGACCTGATCCAAAAGTGCCTTCAACTCCGCCAAGCCGTCGTCGGAATAATGGCGGTCGATGGTCGTTCCCTCCAGATGACCGAGAACCCGCTGCCGAATGCCGGTGTCGACGCGGAGATGGAGGAGTTTCGACGCGAGCGTGCGGCGCATCGCGTAGATGTCCTCGTCGGAGAACTTCAGATCGAGATGGCCCAGCAGAGTCCGCATCCGGTCGCCGAAGATCTGTGACCGGCGCCCTGTCGCACTGCCGGGTTCAATCTCGGGGAAGGCCCAGATCTCGCCTCTCGTGTGCAGGGCGATCGCCCATTCGCGAAACCCCAGATCGAGAAGGAGTTGCGGCACCGGCAGCACACGACGAGACTGTTCGGACTTGATGACGTCATCGCCGTCTTCGCCGATGAACACACACAGCAACCCGTCACGACGCCGAATGTTTCTGATCTTCAGCTGAAGGATTTCTTCCGGCCGAACACCGAGCGCAATCATGAACAATGGCACTCAGTAGATCGCATCCCGCCTGAGAACGCGCTTCGACGCAGTCGCCTTGCGCCAGCGTTGGGCGTCTGACGAGGTTCCCGTGTAGATGGGCGAGAGCAGCAGCTCGACGAGGTGCTCCAAGGACCAGGAGCGCCGTCTCTTGGGCCGCGACACGCGGGTAGGCAGGCCGCATGGCGTTCTTGCCTGCTTGTGCCATTCGACAAGTTTTGCTCTCAGCTGCTTGTGTGACGGGACGACCCGATCCTCATCCTCGAGATCCCGCGCCGTCGCAGCCGCGCCCAGAGCCGCCCGGACGATGCGATTGAACATGTCGCGCTGGACAAACAGATAATTGTCCGTGAGCCGCGGCGTGAGCCCTTCGACGAGACGCCGACGCTTCTCGGGTATGGAAAACCGGTTGTTGCCGAGAATATCCTTTACCAGTGCCGCATCCTGCTGGTCGGCAACGCGCTGCTCGTCTCGGGGATCGAGAACCCGGCCGATCTGCTCGAAGCGGTTGCGGCCGTGAGATTTGCCCCAGCCCTTCGGCATGTTCCACACGAAGTGAAGGAACTCGACGATCTGGTCGTAGGGCAGCGTGGCAACCGGGACATCCCCGAAAAAGGCCCGTGCGAGGCACCCAACCGTGCGAAGCTTTGTCTCGACGTCCGGGGTCGCCGCCGTGCAGGCCTTCTCGATCGCTTCGGACAGGAGCAGCGGGGACTTGAGGGCGCTTCGAGAAGGTGCGAGGCCCACGTCATCGAGCAGCGCTCGGCCGGCATGAAGCGGATCGCTGCACTCTTCCTTGACATCCCGGGCGAGATCGAGCAGACGGCGCGCGGTCGAGAGAATCTCCCGGCCGATGGCCGGCGTGACCAGCGCCTCGGACGGCACGCCGGTCATGGTCGCCGCGGCACCGGCGAACTCGGGGGAGAGGCTCCAGTCGCGCGCTCGTTGCGCTGTCTGAACTGCAGCCCGCTTCTCTGCAATCTTCTGCACCCGCCGGGCACTGTCCTGAGCCGTAACAGGTGCCTCCAGCCGCGCCATCATCTCGGCCACTGCCGAGCGCACCATCTCCCGAAGGAGGGCGCCGACGCGCCAGCCGTCGATCGGTGCCTCTGCCAGGTTCATCATCATGTCGCGTTCTCTGCTCTCCAGCGCGGTGAGCAGGTCGCCCGACCTCTTCACCGCGTCGGCGAGGACGTGGGTCTGCAGCGACAGGGACAGAAATTCGGGGGCGCCGAAGTGGCGGAGGCCCTGCGGCCAGCGCCGGCGAAAGTAGAAGACGCCGTTTCTGCGGGTGAGGTGAAGACCCCATCTCCGACCCGGCTCCCTGCGCCGCCGTGCGGCGGCATGTGAACCAGTTTGTGAAGCGCGCCGACGCGCAGACGGGAGGTTGCCTGGATTTCCAGTGGCTAACCCAATGGAAAGGCTGTCTTTTTTGTATTTCATGGCTGGGGCGGTAGGATTCGAACCTACGGTACACGGTACCAAAAACCGATGCCTTACCACTTGGCCACGCCCCAGCAGTGCGGGGTGTTTAGCCACGCCGGCGGGGGCGCGCAAGAGGGTTCTGCGGTAATTTTCTTCGGCTGGCGCGCGGCGCGGCGAGGGGCTAGTGCGGCGGCATGGAACCATGGGATGTCGTGATACTCGGGGCCGGGGCGGCGGGGCTGTTCTGTGCGGGAGAGCTTGCCGGGCAGGGCTTGCGGGTGCTGGTGATCGAGCATGCGCGGCGGCCGGGGGAGAAGATCCGCATCTCGGGCGGGGGGCGGTGCAATTTCACCAATCTTGCGACGGCGCGGGACAGGTTTCTGTCCCGGACGCCGCGATTCTTCGCCTCGGCGCTGGCGGGATACCGGCCGCTCGATTTCGTGGCGCTGGTCGATCGCGCCGGGATCGCCTGGCACGAGAAGACGCTGGGCCAGCTGTTCTGCGACGGCAAGGCGGGACAGATCATCGACATGCTGCTGGCGCGGATGCAGGGCGCCGAGTTGCGGCTGGGTGTCGGCGTGACCGCGGTGGAGCGGGCGGGCTCGGGCTTCACGGTGCGCACGACACAGGGGCAGGAGGCGGCGCGGCGGGTGGTGGTGGCGACCGGCGGCCGCTCGATCCCGAAGATGGGGGCGACGGGCATCGGCTATGACATCGCGCGTGGTTTCGGCCTGCGGTTGGTCGAGCCGCGGCCGGGACTGGTGCCGCTGACCTTTGCCGAGCAGGATCTTCGCCAGACCGCGCCGCTGGCGGGCGTGTCGCTGCCGGCGCGGATCCGCTGCGGCAAGGCCAGCTTCGACGACGCGCTGCTGTTCACGCATCGCGGGCTTTCGGGGCCGGCGGTGCTGCAGATCTCCAGCTTCTGGCGGCCGGGCGAGGCGATCACGACCGACCTTGCGCCGGGGCAGGACGTGGCCGCGCTGCTGCGCCAGCAGCGGGGGCAGGGCGGGCGGATGCAGGTGGCGACCGCGCTGGCCCGGATCCTGCCCGAACGGCTGGCGGATGCCCTGACAGAAGCAGAGGGGCTGACCGGCGCGCGGCTGGCGGATCAGCCGAACGCCGTGCTGGACCGGCTGGGGGCGCGGGTGAACGCCTGGACGATCCGGCCGGTCGGCTCGGAAGGCTGGCGCACAGCCGAGGTGACGGTCGGCGGCGTCGATTGCCGCGATCTCGACGGGCGGACGATGGAGGCGCGGGCGGTGTCGGGGCTTCATTTCATCGGCGAGGTGGTGGACGTGACGGGCTGGCTCGGCGGTTATAATTTCCAGTGGGCCTGGGCGTCGGCCCATGCGGCCGCCCGCGCGATTTCCGGCGCGATTTCCGGTCCGGCGGGGCCCGATTCCTGATATGATCCCGCAACGCCGGCAGGTGCCGGTGCCCCGACGGGCGGGCATCCAGCCCGCATCGCCCCTCGTCCGGCCGGCTTCGCGGACCGGGCGTTGCGCTTGACCGCGAAGGTGGGGAACTATCATGAACCCGAACAAGGAACTGTGGGAGAAGGGAGACTTCTCGAAGCTGGCCGCGACCATGCGGGACAGCGCCGATCAGCTGGTCGAGCGGCTGGGCGTCAGCGCGGGCATGAAGGTGCTGGACCTTGCCTGCGGCGACGGCGCGACGGCCCTGCCGATGGCGCGGCGCGGAGCCGATGTGCTGGGCGTGGACATCGCCCGCAACCTCGTGGCTGCCGCGCAGGCGCGCGTCGCGGCGGAAGGGCTGACCAACATCCGCATCGTCGAGGGCGACGCCTGCGACCTGTCGGCGCTGCCCGATGGCAGCTTCGATCTGGTGCTGACCATGTTCGGCGCGATGTTCGCGCCCTGCCCGCTGGAAGTCGCGCGCAGCATGGTGCGGGTGGCGAAACCGGGGGGCAGGGTGGTCATGGGCAACTGGATTCCCGGCGATCCCACGATGGTCGCGCAGATCCTGAAGCTGATGCACGAATACGGCCCGCCGCCGCCCGAGGGCTTCGTTCCGCCCACAGCGTGGGGCATCGAGGCGAAGGTGATCGAGCGCTTCGATCAGGCGGGCATCCCGCGCGATGCGATCACGATGGAGCCCGCGATCAAGGAGTTCCGGCTGGACGGCCCGCCCGCGGCCCTGCTGGACCTCTTCCTGAACTGGTTCGGGCCGGTGATGCGGGTGTTCGAACATCTGGGGCCGGGACCCCGCGCCGACGAACTGCGCGGCAGGATGCTGGCGCTGATCGAGCGTGAGAACATGGGCGAGGAGGGCAGGACCCTGATCCGGGCGCGTTACCTGCTGGTGACGGTCAGGGTGCCGCGCCCCGCTTCGTGAGGGCGGGCCGCCTCAGCCCATCACCGGGTCGGCCTTTGCCAGCCCGTCGAAGCGCATCAGGCTTTCGATCAGCGCGGGCATCCGGTCCAGATGGATCATGTTCGGCCCGTCCGAAGGGGCGCGGTCGGGATCCTCGTGGGTCTCGATGAAGACCCCGGCGACCCCCAGCGCGACGGCGGCGCGGGCCATGACCGGCGCGAACTCGCGCTGGCCGCCGGACGATCCGCCCTGTCCGCCGGGCTGCTGCACGGAATGGGTCGCGTCCATCACCACCGGATAGCCCGTCCGCGCCATGATCGGCAGCGCGCGCATGTCCGCGACCAGCGTGTTGTAGCCGAAGCTGGCCCCGCGCTCGGTCAGCAGGATGCGCTCGTTGCCGGTCGAGGCGACCTTGTCGGCGACGTTGGGCATGTCCCAGGGGGCGAGGAACTGGCCCTTCTTGATGTTCACCACCGCGCCGGTCTTTCCGGCGGCCAGCAGCAGGTCGGTCTGGCGGCTGAGAAAGGCGGGGATCTGGATGATGTCCGCGACCGACGCGGCGCGGATCGCCTGCGCCTCGTCGTGGATGTCGGTCAGCACCGGGCAGCCGACCCGGTCGCGCACCGCCTCCAGCATCGCCAACCCTTCGTCGATCCCGACCCCGCGCCGGCCCGAAAGCGAGGTGCGGTTGGCCTTGTCGTAGCTGGCCTTGAAGACGAAACCGGCCCCCACCCGCTGGCAGGCGGCCGCCAGCGGCTCGGCGATGGACAGGGCGTGGTCCAGCGTTTCCAGCTGGCAGGGGCCGGCGATCAGGACCAGCGGCAGGTCGTTGCCGAAGGTCACGTTCCGCACGGCGACGTGGCGGGGAGTGGTCAAGGTCATGAGGACACCTGTTCGCGCAGGATCGAGGCAGTCAGCGACATCATCAGGTAGATACCCGAAAAGATCAGGAATGCCACCAGCGTGTTCTGGAACGCCTTGGGATAGGCGGGGCTGTCCGGCGGGACCGGCGCGACCGAAAGCGACAGGTAGCGGACCTGCTTGTTCGCCTCGATCCGGGCGGTTTCCATCTGTGCCGCCGCCGCGGCCAGCAGCGTCTGCCGGGTCGCAAGATCGCTTTCCGCGATCCGTATCTCGCCCGAGACGGCCGCCAGCGAGGCGCGCGCGCCGGTGTCTTCGGTCAGTTGCGAACGGGTGCGCCCGATCATCTGCTCCAGCCGGGCGATGTCGCCCTCGACGCCCTGAACCCGGCTCTGGTTCGGGCGCGCGTTGGCGAGCAGTTGCCCCAACTCCAGCCGCTTTTCGGTGAGCTGCGCCTCCAGTTGGCCGATCTGCGCCATCACGACCGAACCCTCGGCCACCGGGTCCAGAACGCCCAGCCGCTCCTGCAGGGCCTGCACGCGGTTCTGCGCCTCGAGCACCTTCGTCTCGGCATCCTGATAGCTGTCGATGGCGCCCTGCATCTGGTCCGAGCGCAGGCGGGCGGTCATCTGGTCGATCTGCCCCTCGGCATAGCCGATCAGTGCCGTCGAGAATTGCTGGCTGAGTTGCGGGTCGGGCGAGATCACCTCCATGTCGATCACGCCCTCGGTCGGGTCGTAACCGATCTTCACCATCCGCTTGTAGACCTTGTACGCCTCCTCGTTGGTGGCGGTCAGGGGCAGCCGCAGGACCGGATCGATGCTGGGGTCCTGGAACGTGCGCTTGAAGCCCAGATCCCCGTCCAGCCGCTGCATCGCATCGCGCGAGGTGAGATAGCTCTGCACCGCGACGCTGTCGGTGTTGGTGGCAAGCTGGGTGCCGCTGAAGAGCCCGCCGAGCGAGCCCCCGCCCGAGCCGTCGGCCTGCTGGATCAGGAACTGCGATTTCGTCGAATAGAGCGGCGTTGCGAGGCTGAAGTAATACCAGCCCGCGAGCATCGTCGGCAGCAGCACCAGCGCGGCCAGACGCGCCATCAGCATCATCAGCCGGCGGCGGCGGCGGCGGGCGATGTCGCGCTGGATCGCCATGATCTCGCTCGCGCGCCGCTCCTCGGTCATGTCCTCGCGCGAGGGCAGGTTCGGCGGCGCGATCGGCACGATCTCCTGCCGGCGGCCGCGGGCGGGCGCGTTGCCGGGCGTGATCGCGGGGGCGTTGGCGGCGGGGGCGGCGCGGGCGCGGGCGCCTTCCTGCGACAGCACCTTGCCGACGGAGTCGCGGTGGAAGGGGTCGATGCCCTGCTCGCGCAGCTTGACGACTGCCTCATAGTCGGACGTCACCTCGATCCCGTGCAGCGCGGCGATGCGGGCGGCGACGCGCAGCTGGCGGCGGGTCAGGTTCTCGGCCTTGACGGCCTCGATCGCGGCCCGCGGGGACGTGCCCGCGCTGTTGGCGGGCGGTGCCGTGTCGGCGGCCGCACCGGGAAACGTCATGCCCTCGAACCCGTCGCTTATCGGCCCGAACGGCATGTCATCGCCGCTTGCCGGCTGCTTTGCTCCGACCCCCGGCGTGCCGCTGCCCTGCGGGGCGCCCTGCGCGCTGGCCTTGGCCCCGCGCCGCACTTCGACCCGGACGCCGACGGGGGCGCCTGCGGCTTCGTGGCGCACCGGCTCATCCGGCGCCGGCGCGCCGTTGCGGGCGCGGGCGAGCACCGATTCGTCGCGGCTGAGCCGGTAGAGACGGGCCTTAGGAGGTGTAGTCATAATATTGCTTGGCCTCGTCGAGGGTCTCGAACATGTAGAGCCGGCCGCCTCGCAGGACGGCGGCGGTGCGGCAGAATTTCTCCAGCGTCTGCGCCTGATGCGACACGACGACGACGGTGGAGGTCTTCAGTCGGTCGTAAAGGACGGTGCCCGCCTTGCGGTTGAAGTTCACGTCCGTCGTGACGGGCATGCCTTCGTCGATCAGGTAGATGTCGAATTCCAGCGCCAGCAGCAGCGCGAAATTCAGCCGCGAGCGCATGCCGGTGCTGTAGGTCGCGACCGGCTGGTCGAAATACTCGCCAAGCTCGCAGAGCCAGCGGCAGAACGCCTCGATGTAATCGGGGTCGATGCCGTAGATCCGGGCGATGTAGCGCGCATTCTCGTTGGCCGACAGCTTGGGCATGACGCCGCCCATGAAGCCCAGCGGAAACGACACCCGGCATTCGCGACGGATCGTGCCCTCGTCCGGCTTTTCCAGCCCGCACATCATGTTGATGAGCGTCGTCTTGCCGGTGCCGTTGGGCGCCAGGATGCCCATCGACCGGCCCAGCTCGACCCGGAACGACGCCTGGTCGAGGATCACCTTGCGCTGCGAGCCGGTCCAGAACGACTTTGATACATTGTCGAATTCGAGCATGAAGGTCGCGGAACCGTCCTGGGCTGTCCCGCCGGAGGGGAGGGTGCCGAATGAAATTCAACCCCGAGGAGAACCCCGCAAGTTGGCGCGAACATAGGGCCGCGCCCCGCCCCTGTCCATCGGCGCGCCGCCGATCGTGACAATGCAGGGTTTTTTCCGGCGGCCGCAGCACCTATCTGCCACGCGATGATAAAGGACGAGATTTCCGCCTGCCGCCTCTGCGAGGGCCGCTTCCGCGCGACCGCGACGGCCCATGCGCCGCGCCCGGTGACGTGGTTCCGCCCCGGCGCGCGGGTGCTGGTCGCCAGCCAGGCGCCGGGGCTGCGCGTTCACGAGTCGGGGCGGCCCTTCACGGATGCCTCGGGGAAACGGCTGCGCGAGTGGATGGGCGTTGACGAGGCGACATTCTACGACTGCTCGCGCATCGCCATCGTGCCGATGGCGTTCTGCTTTCCCGGTTATGACGCCAAGGGCTCGGACCTGCCGCCGCCGCCGATCTGCGCGGCGACCTGGCGGGCGCGGGTCATGGCCGACCTGAAGCCCGACGTGACGCTGCTGATCGGCGGCCATGCCATGCGGTGGCATCTGGGGATGTCCAACGTGACGCAGGCGGTCACGGCATGGCGCGACCATGCGCCCGCCGTGTTTCCCTTGCCTCATCCGTCTTGGCGCAATACCGCATGGCTCAAACGCAATCCGTGGTTCGAGGCCGAGCTGGTCCCCGAACTGCGCCGCACGCTGGCAGGAGTTCTGTGACCGCACGCACCGCGCTGGACCGGCTTTGCACCGTTCCCTTCCACGAGGCGGACGAGTCTCTGCGCGCGCAGGTGCTGCGGCGGCTGGCCGATACCGAACTGTTCGCCGCCCTGTCCGCCGATCCGCAGGACGATTTGGCCAAGCTGATGCTGTTCGATCTGGAAGGAACGCAGGCGGCGCTGGCCTGCGACGACGCCGCCGAGCTTGCCGCGTTCGTCGGCGGGCCGGTCGCCCATGCGGCGATGCCCGGCCGGGTGCTGGCGGCGACGCTGGCCGAGGAGGGACGGGCGCTGCTCGTCAATCCGGGCCGTCCCTCGCAGATGCTGCTGGACGCGGGGGCGCTCGCATGGCTCGGGCAGGCGCTGGCGCAGAAACCGGCCGAAGGGCAGGGGACGCCGGCGCGGCTGACGCTGCCGGACGCGGACATGGTATCGGTGTTGGCAGACCCGCTGGCCGAACGGCTGGCCGCGATGGGCGACCTTCTCTCCGGCGCGGCGCTGGCACGGGCGGAATGGGCGGATGGGGCGGCCGGGCATCTGCTGATGATCTCGGGCGCG
This sequence comes from Paracoccus sp. Z118, assembly GCF_019061185.1. Taxonomy (GTDB): domain Bacteria; phylum Pseudomonadota; class Alphaproteobacteria; order Rhodobacterales; family Rhodobacteraceae; genus Paracoccus. Next base: position 11,648 of record NZ_JAHQZU010000028.1, on the reverse strand, counting down.
TCGCAGGGCGATCAGGCAGCCATCGCCAAGGCGGTGGGCGAGATGCTGGCCTTCCTGCCGCCGGTTCCCGGCGGGCTGGACATCACCTTCGAGGGCGCGGCGCTGCCAGCGGGTGCGCTGCGGCTGGAACTGACGCCTGCTCCGCCCGCCGAGCCGGAGCCGGAGCCCGAAGTTGACCGTCCGCCCAAACTGCGCTGGTAGCGCGCCTCCGCTGGCGCTTCAGACGTGCAACCGGCGCATGGACGCAGGCTGGCCCATCGGCCTTCAATAGCCCCGTTCCCGATCCACCCGGTGCAGCAACGGCTCCCCCTTCATCGCGCGGCGCAGGTTCTCTGCCACCAGCAGCGCGGCGGTCTGGGGCCGGGTCTCGGCGGCGATATGCGGCGTCACCGTCACGCGGGGATGCGCCCAGAAGGGATGCGCCGGGGGCAGGGGTTCGGTCTGGAACACGTCCAGCACGGCGTGTCCGACCTGCCCGGCATCGAGCGCCGCCAGCAGGTCATCCTCGACGATCAGCGTGCCGCGCCCCGGATTGATGAGCGCCGCCCCGCGCGGCAGCAGCGCGAACCGTGCGGCATCCAGCAGCCCGCGCGTCTCGGGCGTGTCGGGCAGCAGCGAAATCAGGATCTCCGCCCGCCCCAGCGCCTCGGCCAGCGCCTCGCCGGGCAGCACCCGCAGCCCCTCGACCGCGCGGCCCGAGGCGGACCAGCCCACCACCTCGAAGCCCACGGCGACAAGCGCCCGCGCCACGGCGGCCCCGAGCGCGCCGGTGCCCAGCACGGTCACCCGCCGCTCATCCGCCAGCGGCGGGGTCAGGCCGTTGCGCCAGACGCCGTCCTGAGGATAGGCGTCCATGCCCAGATGAAGGCGCAGCGCCCAACCGGCGCAGTATTCGACCATCCCCCGCTCGAGTCCCGGATCGACCATCCGGCACAGCGGCTGCGTCAGCGTCGCGTTGCCGACGATCCGCTCGACCCCGGCCCAGAGGCTCTGGACCAGCCGCGCGCGGGTGAAGGGGCGGAAATCCAGCGGCTCGCCGCTTTCGGGATAGCCGGGGGCATAGATCAGCGCGTCGAAGCTGGCCGGATCGCCGCCGCGCAGCAGCTCCATCTCGGGGCAGGCGGCGCGAAGATGCGTGGACCAGCGGTCCCACGAGGCGGCAGGGGCGGCATAGAGGACGCGCATGAAGGGATCACCTCGGGCGGTTGACATGGGCCGATTGCACGATGCCGAAGGCCATCAGCAGGATCATCAGCTGCGTCCCGCCATAGCTGACCAGCGGCAGCGGCACGCCCACCACCGGCATCAGCCCCATGACCATCGACATGTTGACGGCGAAGTAAAGGAAGAACGTCCCCGCCACCCCGATCGTCAGCAGGCTGGCGAAACGGTCGCGGTTGGTCAGCGCCGAATAGAGGCAGAAGGCCAGCACCAGTGTATAAAGCGACAGCAGCGACATCGCGCCGATGAAGCCGAACTCCTCGGCCAGCGTGGTGAAGATGAAGTCGGTGTGCTTTTCGGGCAGAAAGTTCAGCCGGCTCTGGGTGCCCTGCATGAAGCCGCGCCCCGACCAGCCGCCCGATCCCAGCGCGATCTGCGCCTGGGTGATGTTGTAGCCCGCGCCGAGCGGGTCGGTGCCGGGGTTCAGGAACGTGTCGATGCGGCGGAACTGGTAATCGCGGAGCAGTTGCCAGTCGGTCCCGCGGCTTTCCAGAACCGCGAAGACCAGCCCGGCGGCGGCCCCGAACACCGCCGAGAAATACCAGAGGCTGACGCCCGCCGCGAACATCATGATGCCGCCGCCAGCCACCAGCATGAGCGAGGTGCCGAGGTCGGGCTGCTGCAATACCAGCGCCGTCGGCAGCAGGATCAGGACCAACGGCAGCAGCACCCAGAAGGGACGCGAGGTCCGCTCCTTGTCCAGCCAGTCGTAATAGGCGGCGAGGATCAGGACGAGCGCGATCTTCATCAGCTCGGACGGTTGCAGCTTGACCGGGCCGAGATCCAGCCAGCGCTGCGCGCCCATGCCGATATGGCCGACGAGATCCACGGCCAGCAGCAGCCCGCAGCAGACCAGATAGGTCACGATGGAGATGGAGCGCCAGAACCAGATCGGCACGAACGCCAGCGCGATCATCGCGACCATGCCGACGGCGAAGCGTTCGACCTGCGGCTCGGCCCAGACCTCGGGGCGACCGCCCGATACCGAATACAGCATCAGGAACCCGACCGACGAGACCGCCGCCAGCAGGAACACCAGCGGCCAGTTCAGATACAGGATCTTGCGCCAGCCGGCCGGGGTATGCGCAACCTTGTAATCCAGATAGGTCATCAGGCCCGCACCCTTGCCAGCTTCGGCGGCTCGGGCGTGTCAAGCCGCAGCTTCGCGCGCATCTCCTCGATCTCGCCGCGCTGGCCGGAGGGATAGGCATCCAGCGGCGGCAGCCCGCCCGCCAGCGCGAACAGCAGGATGTCGCGGGCGATCGGGGCCGCCACGGCCGAGCCGCCGCCGCCATGTTCGACCACCAGCGAGACGGCATAGCGTGGCGCCTCATAGGGGGCGTAGCAGACGAACAGCGCGTGGTCGCGCCGGTTCCACGGCAACTGGTCGTTGCGAATGACGCCGCGCGCCCGTTCCGCCGCGGTGATGTTGCGCACCTGGCTGGTGCCGGTCTTGCCCGCCATCCGCCATTCGGGCGCCACGACGCGGGACCGGGCCGCCGTGCCCCGGCTTCCGTTCATCACCGCGTCCATCCCCGCGCGGGCAACGCGCAGATGGGCGGGGTCCAGCCCCAGATCGGGCCATTCCGGCACCGGCTGCGCCACGCCGTCGATGGCGCGGACCAGCCGCGGCTCGACCGCCTTTCCGGTCGCGACCCGCGCCGTCATGATCGCCAGTTGCAGGGGCGAGGCGAGCACGAAGCCCTGCCCGATCGAGGCGTTGATGGAATCGCCGACCTGCCAGTCCTGATCGTAACGCGCCCGCTTCCATGCCCGGTCGGGCGCGATCCCCTCGGCCACCGCCGACATGGGCAGATCGTGCCGCACGCCGATCCCGAGCCGCCGCGCCATGTCGGCGATCCGGTCGATCCCGACCCGCTGGGCGAGTTCGTAGTAATAGACGTCGCAGGACCGCTCGAGGCTCTGCAACGCCTCGACCGAGCCGTGGCCGCCCCGGCTCCAGCAATGGAAGCGGCGGCCGGCGACGGTGATGTGGCCGGGGCAGTAGAAGCGGGTTCCGGCGTTGATGATGCCGGACTCCAGCCCCGCCAGCAGCGTGACCATCTTGAAGGTCGAGCCGGGGGGATAGAGGCCCTGCACGGTCTTGTCGGCCAGCGGCCGGTGATCGTGGTTCATCAGCGCGGTGTAGTCGGCGCTGGAAATCCCGCGCACGAACTTGTTGGGATCGAACACCGGGGACGAGGCGATGGTCAGGATGTCGCCGGTGTTGACGTCCATCACCACGGCGGCGGCGGATTCCTCGCCCAGCCGGTGGCGGGCGAAGTTCTGGAGCCCGGCGTCCAGCGTCATCTGCACCGTGGCGCCCTGCTGCCCCTCGACCCGGCTCAGCTCGCGCATCTCGCGGCCGGCGCTGTTGACCTCGACCCGGCGCGCGCCCGCCTTGCCGCGCAGGTCGGATTCGAGCTTCGCCTCGACCCCCACCTTGCCAAGCTGGAACTCGGGCAGCATCAGCACGGGGTCGGGGTTTTCGATCCTGGACAGGTCGTAGTCGGAGACCGGCCCGACATAGCCCAGCACATGGGCGAAATCGCCCCCGCGCGGATAGCTGCGGGACAGGCCCGATTCCGGCGTGACGCCGGGCAGAGCGGGGGCGTTGACCGCGATCGAGGCGAACTGGTCCCATGTCAGGCGGTCGGCCACGCTGACCGGGGTGATGGCGCTGCGGCGGCCGATCTCGGCCATCAGCGCGGCGACGGATGTGTCGGTCATCGGGATCAGGTGGCGCAGCCGGGCGACCACGGCGCTGACGTCGCCCGCTTCCTCGCGGGTGATGGTGACGCGGTAGTTCTGCTCGTTCCCCGCCAGGATCACGCCGTTGCGGTCGTGGATCAGCCCCCGCGCGGGCGGCAGCAGCCGCATCTTGATCGAGTTGCCGTCGGACAACATGCGGAACTCGTCCGCGCGGTCGAGTTGCATGGTCTTGAGCCGCCAGCCCAGCGTCGCGATCACCGCCGCCTGAATCCCGCCCAGCATCAGCCCGCGCCGGGTGATCGAACGGGTGCTGTCCTGCACGTCCCTTTCGGACTTCCGCATCGCGCTCAGATCCTTGCGCCGGGGATGTCGCGGGGGGCGGCGCGGCGCAGGCCGACCAGCCAGCGGGCGGCGAGCACCACCACGGGATAGGCGGCGATGGTCGCGATCACCTGCATCAGCGCCTGCCCCAGCGGCGGGCGCGGCGACATTTCGCCGGGCACGAAGAACACCAACTGCAGCAGCCTGTCGGTCATCATCATCCCCAGCACCAGAACCCCGATCCGCAGCCATTCAACCAGAAAAGGCTGGTCGCGCCAACGCCGCTCGCGCGCGCGCACGGCCTCGGTCCCGACCACGACGATGGCCGCCCAGAGTCCGATGGGCCGCAGCAGCAGCAGGTTCTCGATGAGGAACAAGGCGGCGATCACCAGCACCGGCAGCTGCTCCGGGCGGCGCACGGCCCAGGCGAGGGTCAGGCACAGCAGCACGTCCGGCCCCGGCCACGACACCTCGCCCGGCGCGAGCGGCAGCAGGCGCAGGATGATGATGCCCAGCCCGAGGACGACATAGAGCGTCGTGCCCGTGACCTGCCGGCGGCGCGTTGGGTCGATCATGGCGCGCTCACTCGCCCGTTGCGGGGCTGAGCGCCACCTCGGCCGGGGCGCTGGCGCCGGACGACAGGGGCGGCGGCAAGGGCGGGCCGATGAAATCGTCGCGCGGCGGCGGGATAAGGGTGCCCGCCTCCTCGATCCGCTCGGAGGGGTGGCTGCGCAGGACGCGCAGGAACTCCAGCCGGCCGTAATCGGCGGCCATCCTGACCCGCATCCGCCCGTCGGACGCCAGCACCGCCTGACCGACCAGCAGCCCCGCCGGAAAAACGCCGCCGTCGCCCGAGCTGATGATCCGGTCGCCGGGCCGCACGTCGTCGGCGCTTTCGATGAAGTCGAGGAAGGGCAGGGCGGTGTTGTCCCCCGTCAGCAGCGCGTGCTGGCCCGAGGGCTGGACCCGCACCGGCAGGCGCGAACTGGGATCGGTCAGCAGCATGACCCGGCTGGTGGTGGCGCCGACGCCCGCGATCCGGCCGACGAGGCCCAGCCCGTCCATCGTCGCCCAGCCGTCCACGATCCCGTCGCGCGCGCCGACATTCAGCAGCACCGACTGCCGGAAGGCGCTTCCGCTGTCGGCCATCACCACGCCCGAGACGCTGGTCAGCGCCGGGTCGATGCGGACGTTGTTCTGCGCCAGCAGCTTGGCGTTTTCCTGTTCGAGCTGAACGGCGGCCTCTTTCCACGCCGACATGCGCTGCAATTCGCGGCGCAGCTCCTCGTTCTGCTCGTAGATGCGGGCATAGGACTGGAAGCCCGCGACCATCTGGCTGACCTGGGTGACCGGCCGCATGGCCCAGTCGAAGCTGGGCACCATGCGGTCCACGAACATCGCGCGCATCCGCTCGGCCCGCGGGCCGTCGATCCGCCAGAACAGGAAGATCGCGAGCAGCGTCAGCACCAGCACCGCGATCAGGACGCGGCGGACCGGGGCTGCGAAGTCATAGCCCTTGCGCGCCACGTCCCTTGCCTCAGGCCTCGTAGTCGATCACGTGGCGCAGCTGCTTTTCGTATTCCAGCGCCTTCCCGGTCCCCAGCGCCACGCAGTTCATCGGCTGGTCGGCGATGCCGATCATCAGCCCGGTCTGCTCGCGCAGGGCAAGATCCATCTCGCCCAGCATGGCGCCGCCGCCGGTCAGCATCACGCCGCGGTCCACGATGTCGGCGCCCAGATCGGGGGGCGTCGCCTCCAGTGCGATCATCACCGCCTCGCAGATCTGCTGCACCGGCTCGGCCAGCGCCTCGGCGATCATGGCCTGGGTGATCTCGATCTCCTTCGGAACGCCGTTCAGCAGGTCGCGCCCGCGCACCAGCATCGTCGCGCCGCGCCCGTCATCGGGCATCCGCGCGGTGCCGATCGAGGTCTTGACCCGCTCGGCCGTCTGCTCGCCGATCAGCAGGTTGTGATGGCGGCGCAGGTAGTTGACGATGGCGTCGTCCATGCGGTCGCCGCCGACCCGGACCGAGCGGGCATAGACGACATCGCCCAGCGACAGCACCGCGACCTCGGTCGTGCCGCCGCCGATATCCACGACCATGCTGCCGGTCGGTTCGGTGATCGGCATCCCCGCGCCGATGGCGGCGGCGATGGGTTCCTCGATCAGCGCGCACTTGCGGGCGCCGGCGGACAGCACCGACTGCCGGATCGCGCGCTTTTCGACCGGGGTTGCGCCATGCGGCACACAGACGATCACCTTGGGCTTCGAGAAGGTCGTGCGCCGGAACGCCTTCTTGATGAAGTGCTTGATCATCTCTTCGGCGCTGTCGAAATCGGCGATGACGCCGTCGCGCATCGGCCGGATCGCCTGGATCGAGCCGGGGGTGCGGCCGAGCATCAGCTTGGCGTCCTCGCCCACGGCGAGCACCTGCTTCTTGCCGTCCTTGACGTGGTAGGCCACGACCGAGGGCTCGTTCAGGATGATGCCCTTGCCCTTGACATAGACCAGCGTGTTCGCCGTCCCAAGATCGATCGCGATATCCGTCGCAAACAGACCGCCGAAGGCCATGAAAATTCCCCTTCTGCCGTCCCTAACACTCGACGGCGGTTCCGCCATCCTTTTGCGGATGGCCATTGCCCGATTTCTCCGCCGAGTCATTCCGTCGAAGGTGCAGGAGATATAGGCCGAGGCCCGCACGGGGAAAACCCGAAAATTGCGTGGAAAACCAGCCCCGCAGACCCGCAGGCGCCGGGCCGCCTGCTTGACCGCTGCCGGGGTGCTGCCCAAGGCTGCGCCGGCCATGACAGCGCAAGGAACGGCGAAGCGCGACGGCGGCACCGGCCCCCGTCCTGCCGAACGCGGCGAGCATCTCTACGCGCCGAGCTACTGACCCCAGAGACGTTCGGCACGACCTGGCCGATGAGTCCCCGTTCCTGCTGGGGTCCGATCTGGGCTTTGTGGAACGAAAAGGGGCGGCCTGAACGCCGCCCCTCGCATCCTGTCGGTTCCGGCCGGAAATCAGACCGAATACATGCCCACCTGCCGCACGTCCGAATCCGGGGCCGACTTCTCGCGCCGCACGCGCAGGCGGTTCAGCGCGCCGACATAAGCCTTGACGCTGGCGAGGATCGTGTCGGTGTCCGCCGCCTGTCCGGTGGCGATGCGGCCATCCTCCTCCAGCCGGACGCTGACGGTCGCCTGCGCGTCCGTGCCCTCGGTCACGGCGTGGACCTGATAGAGTTGCAGCGTCGCCTGATGCGAGAACAGCGCGTTGACGGAGTTGAACGCCGCGTCCACCGGTCCGTCGCCCTGCTTTTCGACGGTTTTTTCTTCTTCGCCGACCACCATTGTCAGGGTCGCGGTCGCAGGCTCGCCGCCGCCGCAGACCACGCGCAGCGACTTGACCTGAAGATAGTCGCTGTCGGTGTTGGCGGCGCTGTCCTGCATCAGCGCAACCAGATCGTCGTCATAGACTTCCTTCTTGCGGTCGGCGAGCGCCTTGAACCGCACGAACACGTCCTTGAGCTGGTTGTCCCCGACCTCGAAACCCAGATCGTTCAGCTTGGACCGCAGCGCCGCGCGGCCCGAATGCTTGCCCATCGCGATGTTGGCCTCGTTCAGGCCGATATCGGCGGGCTTCATGATCTCGAACGTCTCGACGTTCTTCAGCACACCATCCTGATGGATGCCGGATTCATGCAGGAAGGCGTTCTTGCCGACGATGGCCTTGTTGAACTGCACCGGAAAGCCCGAAACCTGGCTGACCCGGCGCGAGATGCCCATGATCTTCGTCGTATCGACGCCGGTCGAGAACGGCATGATGTCGTGACGCACCTTCAGCGCCATCACCACCTCCTCCAGCGCGGTATTGCCGGCCCGCTCGCCCAGCCCGTTGATCGTGCATTCGATCTGCCGCGCGCCCGCCTCGACGGCGGCGAGGCTGTTGGCCGTCGCCATGCCCAGATCGTTGTGGCAGTGGGTGGCGAAGATCACCTTGTCGGCGCCCGGCACACGCTCCAGCAGCATGCGGATCAGCTCTGCCGATTCCTTCGGCGCGGTATAACCGACCGTATCGGGGATGTTGATCGTGGTCGCGCCCGCCCTGATGGCAATTTCGACCACCCGGCACAGATAGTCATGCTCGGTCCGCGTGGCATCCATCGGCGACCACTGCACGTTGTCGCAGAGATTGCGGGCGTGGGTCACCGTCTCGTGGATGCGGTCGGCCATCTCGTCCATCGTCAGGTTCGGGATGGCGCGGTGCAGCGGCGAGGTGCCGATGAAGGTATGGATGCGCGGGCGCTTGGCGTGGCGGATCGCGTCCCACGCACGGTCGATGTCCGGAATCTGGGCGCGGGCGAGGCCGCAGATCACCGAATGCTGCGCCTGTCTGGCGATTTCCGAGACGGCGGCGAAGTCGCCTTCCGAGGCGATGGGGAAGCCTGCCTCGATCACGTCCACGCCCATCTCGTCCAGCATGTGGGCGATTTCCAGCTTTTCGGCATGGGACATGGTGGCGCCGGGCGATTGCTCGCCATCGCGCAGGGTGGTGTCGAAGATCAGGACGCGGTTGGTATCGGTCATTGTGCTGCTGCCTTTGTGCGGTGTGTCGGGGAACCGGGCACTCACCTGCTGAGCGGCGGCCCGGAGACCCGCTCAGCGCAGCGTAAGAAGCAGCAGACCGCGGAGGTTCACGGCAAAACGCGCGCTGGGTTGCGCGTTGCGGGCCGAGGCGATGTGTCGCATCCGAGTCATGGCGTCACTATAACCGCCCGTCCGGGGATGGAAAGAGGCGCAGGGCGGAAAAAGCCATGGCGCGTCAGCGGGGAAACTCGATCTTCGGGCATTTGTTCTGGACCACGGTGATGCCTGCCGCTTCGGCTTTTGCGGCGGCTTCGGCATGTGTCACCCCGATCTGCATCCAGACCGTGCGCAGGTTCGGCAGGTGTTCAAGGGCCTCATCCACGACCGGCCCGACCGCCTCGGAGCGGCGGAAGATGTCGATCATGTCCACCTGATCGGCGTCGGGAATGTCGGCGAGGCTGGCGAAGACCGGCTCGCCCAGGATGGTCTGCCCCGCATGGCCGGGATTCACCGGCACGATCCGGTGGCCGCGCGACTGAAGAAAGCGGGCGACATCGTGGCTGGGCCGTTCGGGCTTGGGCGACAGGCCGACGACGGCGATCACCTTGCTGTCCCGTGCGATGCGGTCGATATCGGCGCGCGTGGTCATGGCTTGGCTCCTTCTGGAATGTCGATCAGGCCCATCCGATGAAAAAGCGCCCGGTCTGACAAGGTCAGCCCGGGCGCAAGTCGCGGAACGAGGGACAGTGATCCGAACGCGACCGTTCCGTGGTCTCGTTCATGATGTAAATGCGCAACGTTCGGCTTCGGTTCCAGAGGTATCACGTCGATGTGATGCGGCGCGATTCGGCGCGACTAGCGTTGCGCCTTGGCGGCGGCCAGAACGCCCGCCGGGTCTGCCAGCAGACGGGCCCGCATCTCGGGCGACGAGGTCAGATACATCCGCCCGTCGATCATCACCGCAAGGTCCGGCCGTCCCGGCGTCCGGTGCCCCTCGGCAAGCTGCGGCGGGCAGAGGCCGTCGAAGCCCGGCGCGAAGCGGCGCGGATCCGATTCGAAAGCGCTGCGATTCGGCTCGGACACGAACAGCCATGCCTGACCGTGCCAAGCGGTCGCAAGATCGCCCCGGCCGGGCACCAGCCGCCCGGTGGTGTAAAGCTCGACCGTATCCATGCCGCTCACGGCGGGCGCCTGCGCCTGCGCGGGCGCGGCCAGCAGGGCGCTGGCGAGTGCCGCGGCGAAGGCTAGCGAAAGCGTGGAGAAATGGGAGGGGCGAGCGATCATGCCAGCCGATGTGCCACCGGCCCCCGCGAATCTCAACCGGCCCCGAACCGCACGCGCGGGCATGTGAACGCCCGCCATCGCCGCGCGATCAACCCGCCTGCCGAACCGCATAGAGCGCCACCGCCGCCGCGTTCGAGACGTTCAGCGATCCGAAATCCGCCGCGAAGGGGATGCGGGCGACATGATCGCAGGTGGCGATGGTCTTGTCGCGCAGCCCCGGACCTTCGGCCCCCAGCACGAGGCAGACGGGGCGCGTGCCGATCTGCCCCAGCAGATCCGGCAGGCTTTCCGTGCCGGTTCCGTCCAGTGCGATCAGCACGTAGCCGAGCGCCTTCAGCTGTTCCAGCGCGTCCGCGAGATTCGTCACCCGCAGATAGGGCTGCCGCTCCAGCGCGCCCGAGGCGGTCTTGGCCAGCGCCCCGGTCTCCGGCGCGGCATGGCGGGCGGGTGCGACCACGGCCTGCGCCCCGAACACCTCGGCCGAGCGCAGGACCGCGCCGACGTTATGCGGGTCCGTCACCCGGTCCAGCGCGACCATCAGCGGGCGAAGCCCAGGATCGCCCGCCAGCGCGACCTCGTCCAGCTTGCCCCAGGACAGCGGCTTCACCTCCAGCGCGGCGCCCTGATGGACGCTTTCCCCGGCCAGCGGCACGACCTTGTCGAAGCTGCGGGCGTCCACAATTTCGGGCGTCATGCCCGAGGCGGGCAGCGCCTCACCCAGACGGCCCTCGGCGTTGCGGGTCAGCACCAGCCGCAGCCGCTCGCGCCGGGGATTCGCCAGCGCATCGCGCACCGCGTGCAGACCGAAGAGCCACACGGTCTCCGCCGCCGCGGCCCGGCGGGCGCGTTCCTTGTCGATGACCCATGTCGGCTTCTTCACCCCGCGGGGTCTGGCACCCTGCGGCGCACGGGCGTCGGATGGGCCGGTCGGCCGATGGGGGCGGTCGGGTTTGTCCTGCATCCCGCCTAACTGCGCGCGGGGCGGCGGGCGCGCAAGGGGCATCTGCCGCCCCGGCGGAAATCCTGCTTGACCCGAAAGCGCCGCGCCGCTAATCACCCCCGGCGTCGGGCGACGTGCTGCAAGGTGCGGCAGCGGACTGTAACTCCGCCGGGGAGACCCATGCCTGGTTCGATTCCAGGGTCGCCCACCATCTTCCTTTCGATGGCTTGGCTGGTGTTTGCATGATCCGCTTACTCGCAGGTCGCGCCTGCATGTGAGCAATATGCGAGCAGACTGCTGAGAAGTCTTGCGGCGTTGCGAGGCGGATCCAGCGGGAAAAGAGCCAAGGCGGAACCCAGACCCAGAAGACTGCCTGACATGACGTCGCAGAAAGCCGCGAAACGCCATGCCTGAGATCAACCCTGCAATCATGATCTGGACGTCATAAGGGTTGTGCTTGCGCAGCAGTTCGGCCGCCAGATTGGGATAGGCTCCAGACCCATTGATTTCAGGCTGTTGGCGTGATTCAGGCACGGCGAGGAGACCTGATATATGAGCAACCTGTTCTGGCTGACCGACGCG
>NZ_JAHQZU010000027.1 GCF_019061185.1 Paracoccus sp. Z118 | reverse complement strand
TATCTCCAAAACCAACTCCTTCGCGCCATGCCCACCCGCGGAGAATGGACCGATCAGATCAGCAGCGGCAGGAGGAGAGCGCCGTGGCGCTTACGGTCGACGCCTATCCGGCCTCGGCGGACGAGGAAGGCGATCCGGTCACCCTGGCCGAGGCACGGACCACCACCTTCTCGCACCGGCGCAAGGTGTTCATGGTCTCGACGCCGCTGCCTGAGACGCAGGCGGCGACATGGAGCGCGGCGCTCTGGCGCCCGGATGGCCCGGCGCCACTCGTTGATGCCTCACCCCGGATCTTTACCCTGAGGGCCTTTCGCCCTTCAGGATGCTTGCTTTGCAAGGGGCCGCTCTGGTCATCGCCAGATGATCTGATCCCGCCAATCCTGAGGAAATCCCATGGTTGGCAGAGGGATGTCCGGATGTTCTGCCAACAGGGCCGACAAGCGGTCGGCCCAATGAGTGTCGCTCGAAATCGTCTTCAGCAGCGTCTGGATAGCCACCGCATGATTGTAGAAGCGCTTCGGCTGCGTGACATGGTTCTTCTCGGACTTGGCAACCGAAGGTACAATCCCGAACTCGCGGTTCCAGACACGGCTATGATGGGCGCAAAGGTTGCGAAGGTGCGATGCGGCGTGCAGCCAGGATTGCAGCCGGTCGCGCGGCAGCCCGAACTCTTCTGCGATCGCCTTCTTCTCTGAATCGACCATATTGGCGAACACAAGCGAGACGCTCCCGAACGGCAGAACCTCGAAGACCATCCAGCTGGGTGGTTCCGCCGGCCTGTCATACCGTTGCAGGTAATGTCTGATGAAGTCCGGCTGCTTGTGCGCATTTACAGGGGAGATTCCGGTCTCTTTCCGCGCCCGGCGCAGGAAGTCCGCGTGCAGAAATCCGGGTCTGAAGCGGGCGGCAGCCAGGTACCAGTGTGGGCCGAAGCGCTCGCTCAAGGTGTTCGAGACGGTGGTTCTGGCGGCCACCTCGATGCGTTCGGCCGCGTCCATGATGAGGATACGAAGTTTGCGATCGAAGACGTAGCGATCAAGCACGGTCTCGAAGTCGGTCCCAGGGCGGAAGTCGTCATGCGCCCTTGAGCCGTCGCGGTACTGGAACGGGAACCAGTAGCCGGAGAGGCGATAATACCCGATAAAGCGGAGGTAGTGCTCAGCCCTTGCCGGATCGGCGATGATCATGCCGCGTTGCTGCAGCAGGGCAAGTTGCGCGGCGAGGTTCAGAGCCGGCTTCTGAAAGGGAACGCGTGGCAATAAAAAAACCCGCCTGTTGCGCATCGTGGAGAGGCGTGGCGGGTCTGTTGTCCCTCATATGCCCTCAGACGTGCGGAATGTCAATAGGAACCGCAGCCAGGCGGTAGCTGCCATTGTTTACGGGCGTCCTGCAAGCAACGGAAGAGCCTTGAGCCTTGTGCATCCCTAAAAATTCTATTATTCCAGACGTATGGAATCATCTTACGCCATCGCCGCCCTGTCTGCCCTGGCCCAGCCGACCCGGCTGGAATGTTTCCGGCTCCTTGTGCATCACGAACCCGAGGGCCTTCCCGCCGGAGAGTTGGCCCGCACGCTGAATGTGCCGGCCAACACCCTGTCGGCCCACCTCACGATCCTCTCCCACGCAGGCCTCGTCGCAGGCGAACGGGATGGCCGTTCGATCATCTACCGCGCCAACCTTGAGCGCCTGCGGGCGCTCACCCTCTTTCTGCTCAAGGATTGCTGCGGCGGCCGCGCCGAGCTGTGCGCGCCGCTCGTGGCCGAGCTTGCGCCCTGCTGCTGATTTCCCGGAGATCTTCATGACGGACCACATGGCCGACGCATCCGCCCCCGCAGGGGGGCTCGGCACCTTCGAGCGCTGGCTCTCGCTCTGGGTCGCCGGTGCCATCGTGGCGGGGATCGTGCTGGGCAACCTCGCGCCCGGCCTGTTCGCGGGCCTTGCCCGGATGGAGGTCGCTTCCGTCAACCTGCCCGTCGCCGTGCTGATCTGGGCCATGGTCTACCCGATGATGGTGGGCGTCGATTTCGGCTCGATCCGCCGGGTGGGCGAGGAACCAAAGGGGCTGGTCATCACCTTGGTGGTGAATTGGCTCATCAAGCCCTTCACCATGGGCGCCTTGGGCGTGCTGTTCTTTGAGTATATCTTCGCCGGCCTCATCCCGCCCGATGACGCGCAGGCCTATCTCGCCGGGGTGATCCTGCTCGGCGCCGCGCCCTGCACCGCCATGGTCTTCGTCTGGTCGAACCTCACCCGGGGCGATCCGACCTACACCCTCGTGCAGGTGAGCGTGAACGATCTCATCATGGTCGTGGCCTTCGCCCCCATCGTGGCGCTGCTTCTGGGCGTCACCGACATCGTGGTTCCATGGGACACCCTGCTGCTGTCCGTGCTGCTCTACATCGTCGTGCCGCTCGCGGCCGGCATCCTCACCCGCAACCGCCTCGTGGCGCATGGCGGGGTGGCGGCTGTTGAGGCCTTCCGGGACCGCATCAAGCCCCTCACCATGGCGGCGCTTCTGATCACCGTGGTGCTGCTCTTTGGCTTCCAAGGCGAGAAGATCCTCGAAAACCCTCTGGTGATCGTGCTCATCGCTGTGCCCCTGCTGATTCAGAGCTACGGCATCTTTGCCATCGCCTATGGCGCGGCGCGGGCGCTGCGGGTGCCGTTCGACATTGCCGCGCCCTGCGCGATGATCGGCACCTCGAACTTCTTCGAGCTGGCGGTGGCGGTGGCGATCAGCCTCTTCGGCCTGAACTCGGGGGCAGCGCTCGCCACTGTCGTGGGCGTCCTCGTCGAGGTGCCGGTGATGCTTTCGCTCGTGGCCTTCGCCAACCGCACCCGCCACTGGTTTCCCGAAAGGACGCGCCGGCCATGACCGTCACCATCTGGCACAACCCCGCCTGCGGCACCTCACGCAACACCTTGGCTATGATCAGGGCCAGCGGCGAGGATCCGGTCGTCATCGAGTATCTGAAAGAGCCTCCAAGCCGCGAGCGCCTGAAAGACCTGATCGCGGCCATGGGGATCACCCCGCGCGAATTGCTGCGCGAGAAGGGCACCCCTTACGCCGACCTGGGCCTGAGCAACCCCTCGCTGTCAGATGACCAGCTCCTCGACGCCATGCTGGCGCATCCGATCCTCATCAACCGCCCCATCGTGGAGACGCCTAAGGGCACATGGCTCTGCCGGCCGTCCGAGGCGGTCCTCGACCTTCTCGACCATCCCGTGGCGGAGTTCGTCAAGGAGAACGGCGAGGCGGTTCACCGGGTGGGCGGACGCAATGCTTGAGAAAACCGAGCTTCCCGACCTTGCTGCCGACGCCTTTGAGCGGCCGGACCCCGCTCGGCTGGCAGCGTCGATGCCCACACACCCGCCGCGCATCCTGCTGCTCTACGGCTCGTTGCGCGAACGATCCTACTCGCGCCTCCTGACCTTCGAGGCACAGCGCCTTCTGGACGCCATGGGGGCCGAGACGCGGGTTTACCATGCCGATGGCCTGCCCCTGCCGGATGATGCCGAGGCCTCCAATGCCAAGGTAGTGGAGCTGCGCGAGGCCATGCTGTGGTCCGAGGGCCAGGTCTGGACCAGCCCGGAGCGGCACGGAGCCATGAGCGGGGTGATGAAGGCGCAGATCGACTGGGTTCCACTGGCCTTGGGCGCAATTAGGCCCACGCAGGGACGCACCCTCGCGCTCATGCAGGTGTCGGGTGGCTCGCAGTCCTTCAATGCCGTGAACCAGATGCGCGTGCTCGGGCGCTGGATGCGGATGGTCACGATCCCCAACCAGTCCTCGGTCGCGAAGGCATGGCAGGAGTTCGACGAGGCGGGTCGCATGAAGCCTTCCGCCTTCTACGACCGAGTGGTGGACGTCATGGAGGAGCTGATGAAGTTCACCCTCCTTACGCGGGGCAACTCGGACTACCTCACCAGCCGCTACAGCGAGCGGAAGGAGGAAGCTGCCAAGCTCGAAGCGAGGGTGGGCCTGAAGAGCATCTGAGCTGCTGCAGATTACTCCCTTCCTCAATGCCGTCACCTGCACCGCGTTCAGGCACGACGATGATGGCGTCGATGATGCGACCGCTGCCCGGCGAAGGCAGTACCCCCGACGGGTAGAAGTGGTGAATGCGTATGGTCAGCCGGTTGCCGGCGCTACAGGGAAGCCCGCTGCAGCAAGGGCGGACGCAAAGCAGTCACGCGGCAGATCGCTGGTCAGCTCGACCTCGCGGCGGTTCTGATCGATTACGATACGGGCATCTGCATCGACCGACTGGATGGCGCGGGTGACGCTGCGCGCGCAGCCGCCGCAGTTCTGTTGGGGAGATGGAAACGCATGAGACCTTCCTTGGCTCTTCTCACGCCTGAGCAGATGGGAGCTTCCAGCGCGGGAAGGTCAAGGCGCGCCAAGAACTTCCTGATGTTGACCTTCGCGTGAAGGTCAACAATCTGCCAACCATGGCCAGAAGCTATTCGTTTGCCCTCTCCCTCTTGGCGAAATGGCTGCTCGCCGCAGCCTTCGCGTGCGTGGCCGTCTGGGCGGGATGGAGTTACATCAGGAGTGCCGAGCTGCAGCGCGGGGCCGAACTTTATGCCGAGCATTGCGCGACCTGCCACGGAGCCCATCTCGAAGGTCAGCCCGACTGGCAGATTGCTGACGAAAGCGGCGTTCTCCCTGCCCCGCCGCATGACGCATCCGGCCACACCTGGCACCATGACGACGCCATGCTGACGGACTATATCCGCTGGGGCGGCCAGGCCGTTCTGGATGACACGGGCGTGTCCATGACATCGGGCATGCCGGCCTTTGGCGAGATCCTAGAGGACGGCGACATCGCCGCCATCCTCGCGTTCATCAAATCGACTTGGCCTGACCGGATACGCGCCATCCAGGCCGAACGGAATGGCGGCTAGGCCCGGCTCGGGACAGTGCAATCTCCTGCCAGTGCATCGAGAATCGAGCAATCCGGCTGCCCATCGCCCGCGCAGCTCTCGATGAGGCGCTGCAAGGCACCACGCAGCTGTGACAGATCAGCCAGCCTTTCGTCGACTTGGGCGAGATGGCGCGCGGCGATCTCGCGCACGTCGGCGTTGCTGCGGCTCGTGTCTTCATTCAGCATCAGAAGGTCGCGGCAGTCCTGCAGCGAAAAGTCCAGCCGTCGCGCACGGCTGAGGAACTTCAACCGGTGGACATCATCGTGGCTGAAATGGCGATCGCCGTTTGGCCCGCGCTGCGGGGTCACAAGACCGATGTCCTCATAGTATCGGATCGTCTGGGAGGTGAGACCCGACGCGCGCGCGGCTTCGGCGATGTTCATTCCAGTCCTCCCTTGCCGCGAAGGATGCCACGTGCACGCCGGCCAAGTATGCGGCAATGCCGCAGCCGGGACATCCCCTCGATCACGGCAAGGTTGCCAAAGATCAGCGGTTTACCGGATGCCGTTCGCAACCTGAACCTCGCGCACGAAGCGGATGATGTCAGCTAACTCGGCGTCCGCGAGTCCCGGAACCGGGGCCATGTTTCCAAAGGGCCAGTGATGGGCACGCACCCCGTTGCGTGCTGCCAGGACGAAAGCCATGTCGCCGTGGTGGCCTGGTTCGTAGATCTTGTGGATGAGCGGTGGCGCAATCCCCGCCCGCCCTTCGGCATCGGTGCCGTGGCAGGAAGCGCAGTTGGCGGCGAAGGCCTGCTGACCGGCTTGGGCTTCGGGTGACAACGTGGACGGCATGGTCACAATGACAAGGGCCTGGCCCTCTTCCGCCGGTCTTGCGGCATCGGATTGGCCCCAGAGCCACCAGGCACCACCTGTGGCGATCGCGGCGATCGCCGCAACAAGAACAGTTCGCATGATGTCTTTCCTCTGATTGGCTCGCGCGGCGGGACAGCCGCGCGAGCAGTGCCGGAGAGGCTAAGTTTGGTGAGGTGGCCTGGATCGGACTGGCGCCGGGAAATTCGGCGCCAGCTTCTGCAATCCGATCAGTTCGACGGCCCGTGAACGATGCCGTTCGGGCGGTCGCCCACCGGCACCGATCCGACGACCTCCTGGCGCGCGACGTCGATAACCGAGACGCTGTCGTCCGCGATGTTGGTCACGAACACGAAGGCGCCGTCCGCCGAAACCGACACACCATGCGCGCCAGGAGCGGTTTTCAGCGTGTTGACCACCTCACCGGTCGCCGTGTCGATCACCGACACGGTATCGTTCGGCGCGGCCTCGGTCCCCTGATTGGCGACATAGACCTGCCTGCCGTCGGGGGTTGCGATCATCTGGATCGGATTGGGACCCACCTCGATCCTGTCCGTGACCTCGCGCGAGGCGGTGTCGATGATCGCCACGCGGTTCTCGTCGCGCAGTGAGACATAGATTTGGCTGCCATCAGGGGTGAAGCCGACCTGAACCGGCGCCGTGCCCACCGGGATGCGTGCCGCCTCGGTGAGGCTGGCCGTGTCGATGACCGAAACCGTTCCATCCTCGACATTGGCGACGTAAAGCTCGGCGCCATCAGGGCTGAGGCGAAGCCCGTGCGGATATGCGCCGGTGCCGATGCGGGTGGCGACGGCACCCTGCGCGAGATCGACCACCGCGATCTCGTCGCTGCCCGACAGCGAGACGAAGGCGCGGCCCTGCCGGTCGGCCACCGCATGGGCGGGATGCGAACCGACCTCGACCGTGGCCGCGGGCTTCGACAGATCCTGCGGATCGAGCATCACCAGAAGGCCCGCGGTATCGCCGCCGGCATGATCGTGCCCATCCCCGTGGTCACCAGCGGTCGGGGTGCCGACCGCCAGCAGGAGGCGCCCGTCCGGCGTCAGATCGACGTTATGGGGCGCCACCGGGATCGGCGTCGTGGTCACGGTGCCGGTGGCCAGGTCGATGGCGCTGACCGAGCTGCTGCCTTCGTCGGCGGACCAGACGGTGCCGCCCGTCTGGCCGAAGTCGATGGTCTCAGAGCTGCCCTTCTCCTTCAGCCAGGCTTCCATCTCGGCAATCTCGCGCTCCTGCGCCGCGATGACCTGCTCGGCCCAAGCCTTCGTCTGTGGATCATCGCCGTGTTGCTGCACGATCCGCGCCATGTCGATCGCGCCCCGATGATGCGGGATCATGCCCCGCACGAAGGCCGTGTCGGGGTCATCGGCCATGACGCCCCCCATCATCGGCCCGTGCATCGCGTCCATGGCATCCACATAGGCGCGGGTGAAATCGGGAACGTTCCCGTCCGCTGGCGCCGTTCCGGCAGCCTTCGATGCATCGGCCGCACCGTGCATCATCCCGCCCTGCATCATCTGCTGCATGGCGCTCATGCACTCGGCAGGCATCGCCTGCATCATGGTCCGCATTTGGTCTGGCATACCCGGCATCGGCATCGTCGGGGCGGCAGGCGGGGCGGCCTGTTCCTGCGCCTGTGCAGGGTGGTGGGTGTCATGCTCGGCCTGGGCCAAGGCAGCGGCGGGCAGCCCTGCCGCGAGGCCAACGGAAAGTGCGATTGCAGTTCGTTTCATTGCTGTTCATCCATGCTGTCGGGGAGGCAGCGTCATGCAGCGGACGCGTGGTTCCCCGTAATCGTTGATGTCTGGATGGCGTTGCTGGCCTGTCGGCCGAAGCGGCCGGACGGCGTGGACCTATCGGGCCCTGAACGCCTTCACGCAGCGATGGATGAACGGGGCGGCCGCAGAATACCCTCGGGCGATCGCCCCAAGCGATCTGTCCAGATACGAAGAAGAGGCTCATCGCCGGAAGGCGGATTGGTCCGCGCGCCTTCGGGCAGAAGGGCAGTGATCGTGCAGGACTGGTTGCAGCAATCGTCATGCGAACCTGACGCGCCGCTGCCGGAAGCGTCCTGATCTCCCGAGATCGGCTGGACACATCCTGCAGCCGCATGGGAGTGATCGCAGCTCTGGTCCAGGGCTACAGCGATGGCCGACTCGGCATGGATCATGTGTTCTGTTGGCAGAGAGTGGGCTCCGGCCTGCAGAGTCAGGGCGGCAAAAGCCACGAACAGCAATGCGGTCGCGAGCCATTGCCTCCAGCAGCCGCGGAGCCTCATGCCCTTTGTCGCACCCCTGTTCATCAGACCGTTCGTTCCCTTCCTCTGGACCGGCTCAGGCTTCTTGCCCGCTCAGGAAGCAGGAAAGGGTCCATTTTCTGGCAGCGCCATCATCACACCACGTAGTGCGGGAAGACGACACCTGAAAGCGGCTAGGGCAGGTTGCGACATGATGCCGCCCGTCGAAGGCGCTGACGATCGACTCTGGCCGCCTTCCGGTCATCACAGCTTCACCCCCCGCAGCCGAGACGCATTCGCGATCACGCTGACCGACGACAGCGCCATGGCGGCTGCCGCGATGATCGGCGACAGCAGGATGCCGAAGAAGGGATAAAGGACTCCCGCTGCCACAGGGATGCCGAGGGCGTTGTAGATGAAGGCGAAGAACAGGTTCTGGCGGATGTTGTGCATCACCGCCTGCGACAGCCGGCGGGCGCGGACGATCCCCGTCAGATCGCCCTTGAGCAGCGTCACACCCGCGCTCTCCATCGCGACGTCGGTGCCGGTGCCCATGGCGATGCCGACATCGGCGGCAGCCAGCGCCGGGGCATCGTTCACACCGTCCCCCGCCATCGCCACGACCTCCCCCGCCGCCTTGTGCCGCTGCACGACCTCGCTCTTCTGATCGGGCAGAACCTCCGCCTCGACCTCGTCGATGCCGAGCTGGCGCGCGACTGCCTTCGCCGTCGTCCAGTTGTCACCGGTGAGCATGACGACACGGATCCCCTGCGCCTTCAGCGCGGCAAGCGCCTCCGGGGTCGAGGGCTTGATCGGATCGGCGATGGCGAAGATGGCAGCAACTTGCCCGTCCACGCCCATGAAGATCGCGGTCGCCCCGTCCTCGCGCAGCCGGTCGGCCTGCGCGGCCAATGGCGCGACATCGACCCCCTGTTCGGCAAGGAACTTCGCATTGCCAAGCGGAATGCGCCTGCCTTCGACCAACCCGAGTGCGCCCTTGCCGGTGGGCGAGTCGAAGTCGGCCACCGGTGCGATCTCAAGGTCACGTTCCTCCGCCGCCCGCACGATGGCGAGCGCCAGCGGATGCTCGCTTGCGCGTTCCACGCTTGCGGCAAGGCGCAGGACCTCCTGCTCGGTCCAGCCGGGGGCCGGAACGATGGCGGTGACGGCGGGCCGGCCCTCGGTCAGCGTGCCGGTCTTGTCCACGATGATCGTGTCCACCTTCTCCATATGCTCGAGCGCCTCGGCGTTCTTGATCAGGACGCCATTCTGCGCGCCGCGCCCAACGCCGAACATGATGGACATCGGCGTCGCCAGACCCAGCGCGCAGGGGCAGGCGATGATCAGGACCGAAACCGCCACCACCAGCGCATAGGCGAAGCGCGGCTCCGGGCCCCAGATCGACCAGGCGATGAAGGCGAGCACCGCGACCACGATCACCGCCGGCACGAACCAGCCCGAGACCTGATCGGCCAGCCGCTGGATCGGCGCGCGGCTCCGCTGCGCCTCAGCGACGAGCTGGACGATCTGCGACAGCATCGTGTCGCGGCCGACCTTGCGGGCCTCGATCACCAGCGCGCCGGACTGGTTCATGGTCCCGCCGATCGCCTTCGAGCCGACCTCCTTGGTCACCGGCATGGACTCGCCCGTCACCATCGATTCATCGACGGCGCTGCGGCCTTCCAGCACCTCGCCATCCACGGGCACCTTCTCGCCGGGCCGCACCCGCAGCCTGTCGCCGACATGGACGGTGTCGAGCTGCACCTCTTCTTCGGTGCCGTCATCACGGATTACCCGTGCGGTTTTTGGGGCGAGATCGAGCAGTGCCCGGATCGCGCCGCTGGTGCTCTCGCGCGCCCGGAGTTCCAGTACCTGCCCCAGTAGCACGAGCACGGTGATGACCGCTGCGGCCTCGAAATAGACCGCGACCGACCCGTCATGCTGACGGAAGGCGTCCGGAAAGATGTCTGGCGCGAGCGTCGCAACGACGCTGTAGGCCCATGCCGCCCCCGTGCCCATGGCGATCAGGGTGAACATGTTCAGGTTGCGCGTGACCAGCGACTGCCAGCCGCGCTGGAAGAAGGGCCACCCGGCCCACAGGACGACCGGGGTCGCGAAGAGCAGCTGGATCCAGTTCGAGGTCTGCTGATCGATGTAGCGGTCCAGCCCGAGGAAATGGCCGCCCATTTCCAGAATGAACACAGGGACCGTCAGCACCAACCCGATCCAGAAGCGGCGCCGCATGTCGATCAGTTCGAGATTGGGCTCCGCCTCAAGGCTGACCAGCACCGGCTCCAGTCCCATGCCGCAGATCGGGCAGGAACCCGGCCCGACCTGCCGGATCTCGGGGTGCATGGGACAGGTGTAGATCGTTCCCTCGGGCAGGGGCTCAGCCTTTGCCGCCGCAGCGGCCGGGTCGAGGTAGCGCTCTGGCTCTGCCAGGAATTTCGCGCGGCATCCCGCCGAACAGAAGTAATAGGGCCGGCCGGCGTGCTCAGCCTTGTGCTGCGTCGCATGGGGATCGACCATCATGCCGCAGACCGGGTCCTTGACCTTATGCGCGCTGTCGGTCGTAGCCGCAGCGTCGTCGGGCCCACGACCGTGATCCGAATGATCGTGTAAGACGACCTCACGAGGGACAGTTGGATCGAGGGAAGCCTGATCCTGGCGATTGTGTTCTGATTTTTTTGCCATTTCACGCCTCCTCGGCGTTAAATACCTAAATTGTCTTTCGCCAGCGACTGCATTCTTTACGCTCGCAGTTCGTCCACTTTTCCGAAACGGCGGGGTTTCGCCTTGGTGGACGAGCGGCCATCATTTTCGGCGAGCCCCTCGATGATCGGGCAATCGGGCCGATCATCACCGTGGCAACGCGCCGCAAGGGTTTCCAGCGTCGCGATCATGGCCTCGATCTCGGCCTGCTTCTGCTTCAGCGTGTCAACGTGTCCGAGCGCCAGCGCCTTCACGTCGGCGCTCGCCCGTTTGTGGTCGGTCCACAAGGCAAGCAACTCGCCGATCTGCTCGACGGTGAAGCCGAGATCGCGCGCGCCACGGATGAACCGCAGGCGGTGGACATCGGCGTCGTCATAATCGCGATAGCCGCTGTCGCGCCGCGTCGCCTTGGGGATCAGGCCCGTCTGTTCATAGTAGCGGATCATCTTGGAACTGACGCCGGATGCCTGGGAAGCCTGGCCGATATTCATGATCTTGTCCCTTTTTCCGCAGCTTCCGCGGTCACGCCTTTGGCTTCGTCATATGGGATACCCGACGCCCGCGGCCAACGCTCGAGCGGTGGAGGCCGGGGCGAGATTGCCGCCCCGGCCTGTGCTTCGACGGCCCCGATTCATGCGGCGGCCAGCCGGGCTTGCGCCTCGGTTCCGGCATCTGCGACTTCTGTTTCGGCCGCGAGCACCGGCTTGAAGGCCTTGAGGCGCAGCGCGTTCGACAGCACGAACACACTCGACAGCGCCATGGCGCCCGCCGCCAGCACCGGCGAGAGCAGCGTGCCCGACACCGGGTAGAGCACCCCGGCCGCGACCGGGATCAGCACGGCGTTATAGGCGAAGGCCCAGAACAGGTTCTGCTTGATGTTGCGGATCGTCGCCTTCGACAGGGCGATCGCGTTCACCACGCCGCGCAGGTCGCCTGACATCAGCACTACATCGGCCGATTCGATGGCGATGTCCGTGCCCGTCCCGATCGCCAGCCCGACATCGGCTTCCGCCAGCGCGGGCGCATCGTTGATGCCATCGCCGACGAACGCGACCTTGCGGCCACCCGCCCGAAGCTCATGGATCGCCTTCACCTTGCCGTCCGGCAGCACCTCGGAAACCACCTCGTCGATGCCGAGCTGACGCGCCACGGCCTCGGCCGTCGCGCGGTTGTCGCCGGTGATCATCGCCACCTTCAGGCCGAGATCGTGCAGCGCGCGGATCGCCTCCGGCGTCGTCTCCTTGATCGGGTCGGCGACGGCAATCACCGCCGCCAGCCTGCCGTCGATCGCGGCATAGAGCGGCGACTTGCCTTCGCCGCCGAGCCGCGCCGCCTCGCCTGTGAACGCCGCCACGTCATGGCCGAGCTTCGCCATGTAGCGATCCGCGCCAACCGCGACATGGCGGCCGCCGACAGTGGCAGCGACGCCGTAGCCTGGCACCGCGTCGAAGCCCTCGGGAATGCCGATCCGCAAGCCGCGGTCCCCGGCCGCCGCCACGATGGCGGACGCGATGGGATGCTCGGACTTCGCCTCGACGGCGGCAACCAGCGCCAGAACCTCGTCACGCTCGAACCCGGCGGACGGGGTCAAGTCGGTCAACTCCGGCCGACCCCTGGTCAGCGTACCGGTCTTGTCGAGCGCGACCACGGCGACGTCACGCAGCGATTGCAGCGCCTCGCCCTTACGGAAGAGGACGCCCAGTTCTGCCGCGCGGCCGGTGCCGACCATGATCGAGGTGGGAGTCGCCAGCCCCATCGCACACGGGCAGGCGATGATCAGCACGGCCACCGCGTTGACCAGCGCGAAGGTGAGCGCGGGCTCGGGGCCGAAGACCAGCCAGACGAGGAATGTGAGGGCGGCGACCGCCATCACGGCGGGCACGAACCACGCCGTCACCCTGTCCACCAGCGCCTGGATCGGCAGCTTCGAGCCTTGCGCCTCTTCGACCATGCGGATGATCTGCGCCAGCACGGTATCTGCGCCGACCTTGGTCGCCCGGAACGAGAAGGCCCCGGTCTTGTTGATCGTGCCGCCCACGACCTCCGCCCCGGCACTCTTGGCGACCGGCACCGGCTCGCCGGTGATCATCGACTCGTCGACATAGGACGAGCCCTCCATCACTTCGCCATCCACAGGCACCCTGTCGCCGGGGCGGACCTGGACGATGTCGCCGGCGCGAACCTCCGATAGCGGCACTTCGACCGTCTGGCCGTCGCGCTCGACGCGTGCGGTCTTGGGCTGCAGCCCGACCAGCCGCTTGATCGCTTCGGAGGTGCGGCCCTTGGCCTTTGCCTCCAGGTAGCGGCCGAGCAGGATCAGCGTGACGATGACCGCAGCGGCCTCGTAATAGACGTTTGCCGTGCCCGCGGGCAGCACCTGCGGCGCGAAGGTCGCGACCACCGAATAACCCCAGGCGGCAGATGTGCCGACCGTCACCAGCGAGTTCATGTCCGGCGTGCCGCGCAACATCGCGGGCACGCCCTTCTGGAAGAAGCGGCGGCCCGGGCCGAACAGGATGATGGTGGTCAGCACGAACTGGATGAGCCAGCTGGTGTGCGTCCCGATCATGTTCATCACGAAGTCATGGATCGCCGGCACGAAGTGCGAGCCCATCTCGATCACGAAGACGGGCAGGGTCAGCGCCGCCGCGATCAGGGTCGCCCGGCGAAGGCCGGTCAGCTCGCGCTCGCGGGCCTGCCGCTCGCGGTCGGTTGCTGCATCGTCGCCGCCGATCCGGTGCGGCTCGTAGCCGGCGCCGCGGATCGCCGCTTCCAGATCCTCGACCGAGGCGACACCGGCGAGGTGGCGCACGCTGACCCGCTCGGTCGCGAGATTGACCGTGGCGGCATTGACGCCAGGCACGGCCTTTACCGCCTTCTCGACATGGGCGACGCAGGATGCACAGGTCATTCCCGCCACGCCCAGCTCGACCGTCACCTCCGGCACCGCATAACCTGCGCCTTCAACCGCGCGCACGACCGCGGCGGCATCGGGCTTGCCCGTGAAGGCGACATCAGCGCGCTCAGTCGCCAGATTGACGCTCACCTTCGCCACAGCTGGCAGTTTGGCGATTGCCTTCTCCACATGGCCGACACAGGAGGCGCAGGTCATGCCCTCGACGGGAATGCTGAGCGCGGAGCCGGCACCGGCGCCTCGTTGCAATGGAATGACGCTTGTCATAACGGTCTTCCTTCTCAATCCATTGCACCCCAAATGGGGCTTCCAACGATGGGAAGGTCAAGACCCTGCAGCCGGAATCATCTTTTCACGCCTTCGCCCTTGACCTTGCCATCGTGGCAAGGGCCACATCGGCTTGCGAACACCATCATCGAGGAGAGTTCGCATGTTCCAGTTCACTGTTCCCGGCATGACATGCGGCGGTTGCGCACGTCGGGTCACCAACGCCATCCTGAGCGTCGATCCGGCGGCTGAGGTCATCACCGATCCACCTGCGCGTGACGTGAAGGTCACCACGCATGCGGAAGAGCAGGCGATTGTCGCGGCGCTCGCCGAAGCCGGTTATCCGGCCGAGCGAAAGGGTCAGCCAGCGACAACGTAAGACGGTCTTGCAGGCGAAGGGCGCCGCTTGCGGATCGCCCTTCTGTCGTGCTGGCGGAAAGCGTCAAGATGCCAAGCGCCGTTGCGTCAGTGGTCATGATGGGCGCTCCGTTCTTCCGGTCTTGCCCGAACGGCTTGCCGGGGCCCTGTCTTCGGCCGCGTGATATCGATCTCGGCCGCTCCCTCCTCAACGGCAAGGCAGTATTCCTCGATCTGCGTGGTCGAGAAGTAGACCTTGAAACGGTCGCGCAGGAGGTTGTTCACCTCCCTCAGCACCCGCTCGCCGTCCTGCCAGTCCCGAACGCAGACGTGGCTCGAGAACACGTTGCGCCCGGATGTCAGGCTCCAGGCATGGACGTGATGCACGTCGGTCACCCCCTCGATCTCCCGAATAGCCGCGATTGCGGCCTCCAGATCGAGGTCCTCCGGCGTGCCCTGGAGAAGGATGTGCAGCGACACGCGCAGGATGCTCCACGAGGCCCAGAGCAGGACGAGGCCGAAGAGCATGCCGAGCAGCGGGTCGATGGCGAGGAAGCCCGTGAACCGGATCACCAGCGCCGAGATGATGATGAGGAAGCTGCCGACAAAGGTCTGCAGGATGTGCCAGTAGGCGCCCCGCATGTTGAGGTTGCCCTTCTGGCGCTCGTACATCAGCCACAGCGCGACAAGCTCGGTGGCGATGCCGCCCGCTGCCGCGATCAGCATCGGCGTCGTGGCCAGCTCGATTGGCTCCATGAGGCGCATCGCCCCCATCCACAGCACGTAAAGGGCCATGACGACGAGGAAGAGGCCGTTGAAGAGCGCGCCCAGGATCTCCGCGCGAATGTAGCCGAAGGTGCGCGCGGGGCTGGACTTCCGCTCTCCCAGACGCATGGCGACCAGAGCGATGAGCACGCCGCCCACGGCCGAGAAAGTGTGGAAGGCATCGGACGTGACGGCAACCGAGCCCGTCCAGAGGCCGATCCCGAGTTCCACGACGAAGTAAAGGCCGGTGAGCCAGCCCGAAATGACGAGCGCCCTGCGATCACCACTCGCGGGCAGGTGACCCGTATGGCCGCCGTGAGACATCGACATGGGTTTGCCTCCTGCTGACCGCGCACCATGCATCGTTGCGGTCGTTGAGGCCGCCGCAGCTTCAAGCTCCGGCGGCCCGAGGTTCTTACTGCTGACCCGCGTTCTCCTCGACCCAGGCGGTCATCTCCTCGATTTCCGGGCCTTGAGCGTCGATGATCTTCTGAGCCATCGCTTTCGACTCCTCATCGTCGCCATACTTCAATTCGACCTCGGCCATGGCGATGGCGCCGGCATGATGCGCAATCATCCCGCAGTGGAAGGCAAGGTCGGGGTCCTTGATGGTGTGGGTGGCCATCATCGGAACGTTCATCCTCATCATGGCCTGCATGGAGGCCTGCTGGGCCTCATCCATCCCTTCCATGCCGCCCATCATGCCGGACATGTCCATGCCCTGCATCATCCCCGACATCCCCGGCATCCCGGACTGCTGGATCGCGTCCTGGCAGCCCTGCGGCAGGATCGACAGGTCGGACATAGAGCCTTCCTGTCCCGCCATGTGGCCTGCCTGCCCCCCGGTCCCGCTCTCCTGAGCGAGAGCCGCGGGCGCGGCGAGAAGGGCAACGAAGGTGGCGGCTGACTTGAACTTGCGCATGAAGGTTCTCCTTTGATGTAACTGGTTTCAGTAGCGGTCAGGCGGCCATTTTCCGGCAGCTCTCGGCACACCGGCGGCAGGCATCGACGCATTTCTGCATGTCGCCGACCTGCTCGCAGCTGCGGGCGCACTCCTCGCAGACTTCGGCGCAGACCGCGCAGGTGCGCTTGTGAAGATCGCTGCCCATCAGCATGAAGTTTGCCGAGGTCTGGCAGATCTCGGCGCAGGCCATCATGAGCCGAAAATGCTTCGGCTCGACATGCCGGCCGCCTGCCTCCAGGCAATGGTTCATGGCCATGCTGAGGCAAGTGCTGTGGCAGCGCTGGCATTCGTCGATGCAGCTCTGCATTTCAGTGGACATCTGGTGCATGTGGATTCTCCGTTGCGAAAGCGCCGGAAACAGGAAGCGGCGAGCGCGGCGCCAGTCTCACCGCCATCGAGCACGCAAGGCGAAAACCCCGCGTTCATTGACCGCAATCCGCCCCTCTGAGGCTTGAGAGTGGCACCGACCTCTTCAATCAGGTCTGGCGTTTCACTCCTGATGGAATGCGATCAGATCCGATGGGGGAGGCGTGGAGGACGACGCAGCCCTTCAGGGTCGTGCCCTGCCAATGAGGAGACAACGAACAGGGATTTCGTCGGTACGCCCCAAGGCTCGTTCAGGTGAGTATCCACGTCCGGCATCAGCGCCAGCAGACACGCCTCTCCGCAGCAGGGAGCAGTGCCATCCTTGGCAGTGCCGTGCTTGTGGTCGACCGCCGTCGAATGCTCATGGTTCCCACCCTGCTCGGCAGAAGTATCACCTGTGACGAGCGATGTTTCGGGGTGAGCAACGGAATGATCGTGGGCGTGGGGAAGTACGTCTTTGGCAGCTACACCATGCGTCACGAACATCGCGACCGCCAGAATTGCGATTGCACTCGCAAACTTCTGCCAGACCGAAGCAACTCTCGTCCTGGTGACCGGTCGTCCCATGGCACAGGAACGCTGATGGCGAGGACTCGTTCCAGCCTGGTGCTTGAGGGCGTCCCCGGCACGCCGGGCCGGGCTCTCGTTTCGGCCGCGCGCGGCCTCCACCCGAGCCAGGCGCGTGCGCCTGTCTCGGCCCATTCGGGTTACGATCCCTGACGTGGAACACGGGCAGTTATCCAAGGGCCGCATTCGGCCCGGCAGCGGCGAGCGGGACGCGCCATCAAGGATCGCAGGCGAGTGAGCCGCTGTGGGTAACTGCCCGCCTAGACCCCTGACGCAGCACTTCGGAAAGAAGAAAGAAGGATCGGAGATCCCCGCTGATGCGGGGCTCGCGCCATCGGGGGGGATTCGGGCAAGCCGAACGCCCCCGGTTTGGTGGGCCGCGCCAAGGGGCGCGTCCGTCTTGGGAACCGCCGGTTCCCCCACGCAAGGCCGCGCGCTTGACGGGGGCGAGGGGTTTTGACCTGCCCCCCGTTGGTCCCTCGGTCATAACGAGAGCCTGCGGGTTTGAGATTGGTAGTCTTCGGGTGGATTTGAGGCAAGCGCGCCGGGCGCGGCGCCATCAGGTAGCGCAAGCGTCCGGCGCGCTGCGAGCGGCGTGAGGTTGCCGAGGGAGGAATGCGGCCGAACAGCATTATAGTCGTAGCGCCAGAGGGCGAGCTTGCGCCGGGCGTCGTCCAGGGTGTCGAAGATCTCCTCATTCAGCAGCTCGTCGCGGAGGCTGCCATTGAATGACTCGATGAAGGCGTTCTGCTGCGGCTTGCCCGGGTCGATGTAGTGCCAGGCGACGTCGTTCTGCTCGGCCCATTTCAGGATGGCCCGGCTCGTGAACTCGGTCCCATAGCATGTTGGGAATGTAGCGCTGAAGATGGCTATGGCCGCCCGCGAAGCCCGCAAATCGCGCAGCGGGCGGCCATAGCCGGGGCTCAGGTCTCTATGGTGGTTTTGCGAACCACACCACAGAGGAGACCGGCTATGGCCAAGGTTGAGCATACTGCGGATGCCAGCGTTCTGGTAGGCATCGACATATCGAAGCACCGCCATGAGGTGCTGATCGCTGTTCCCGGCAAGACGCGTCGGCGACGGATGACGGTGATGAACACCGCGGCCGATTACCGGCGCCTGATCGAGGCTCTGCGCGGCTTCGAACTGCCCGTGACGATCGGGTTCGAGGCGACCGGCAATTATCACCGCGCCCTGATGTTCGCCCTCGGCGCTGCCGGGTTCGAGTTGAAGCTCGTTTCCTCGGTCGCACTCGCCCGCACCCGGGAGGCGCTGCACAACAGCTGGGACAAGAACGACCCGAAGGATGCGCAGGTCATCCTGCACATGCTCCAGATCGGCGCTGTCCAGGTCTTTCACGATCCTTTGGTGGCGGGCACTGCTGACATACAGGAACTGTCCAAGACCTATGAGATGGTCGCGCGGGCCAACACCGAACTCTGGCATCGCATCCTGACCCATTACCTGCCGCTCTACTTCCCGGAGGCGGACCGGTTTCACCGAAGCTCACGGGGCGACTGGTTCCTGGCCTTCCTCGAGGCCTTCCCGTCGCCGCACATGATCACGGCCATGGACAAGGAAGCCTTCGTCCAGGCGGCGTGGCCGGTAATCGGCCGGCGCGTGAGCAAGGCCGCCCTTCTGGCCGATATTTACGAAACATCAAAGTGTTCCGTGGGCCTTCCGGTGGCGCCGGACTCGGACGCCATCCGCATGTTCCGCCTCGTTCTGGCGCAGGGGCGCAGCCTCATCCAGAGCCGCAACGCGATCGAGGCGCGCGCCGTCGAGCTTCTCGGCGATCATCCCGATTACCAGCTCCTGCGCTCGATCCCCGGCATCGGCCCGATCAACGCGCTTGCCATCCTGGCCGAGGCCGGCGACTTGCGGCGCTTTCGCCATCACCGGCAGTTCCTGAAGTTCTGCGGCATGGATCTGGCGACGGTGCAGTCAGGCCTGTTCCGCGGCCGGAGCAAGATCTCGAAGTATGGCAATGCCCGGCTGCGCCGCACGCTCTGGCTGGCCGGTCAGACGGCCGTGCTCAAGCCGGCCAACAGCTTCCGCGACAAGTTCGAGCGCTACATCTCGCAGGACCGGCATAATCCCGACCTGCGCCGCAAGGCCTACACCGCCATCGCCGCGAAGATGGCGCGCACCATTCACGCCGTGATCAAATCCGGCGAACCCTATCGCCCCTTCTTCGAGGGGGCGAGCCCGGGCGGAAGGACCCCTCTCTGCAGAGCCGTGGAGGCAGCTTCCTGACCTCGTAGATAATGTTCGGGCCTTCCGCTTGGGAATTCGGATCTCGTCTTGAGGACGGTGAGGGCGGCACGATGGCCGACCCTGTATTTGCTATGGAAGAGACCACTTCTTGACGGCGGAGCCCGCCTGGGCAACCCTCTTCAGGGCATCCGGTCGCTCGGATGCCCGTGATCTGATGCCTCAAGCGGCAATTCCTTCCCGACATAGGACGTTGTCGGACCTGATGTGATCCGGCACGCCCCGCAAGATGAACTGATCCGACAGCACGTCGATGACGTCCGTCGACCGGAGCCTGCGATCGATCCGGATCGCCAGGCATTCCCGGGTGAGCTCGTCGATCAGGTTGAGCATGCGGAACTTCCTCCCGTCATGGGTCCGGGCCTCGACGAAGTCATAGGACCAGACGTGGTTTGGGGTCGCGTCCGTCAAGCTGGTGTAATTTGCGGGATGGCCATTTGAGGTCATCGATCAGGCGGCCTGTGTGGTGATGCTGAGAAGCGGGTCGGTCTGAACGGCGTCGATCTGGCTGAAGGCTTCCACCATCATGTAGCGATGCTGGCTCTGCCAGTCGTCATTCTGTTCGAACAGGACGGCGCCGATCAGGCGGATGATGCTGTCCTCGTTCGGGAAGATCCCGACGACGTCGGCACGGCGCTTCACCTCCTTGTTCAAGCGTTCCAGTGGGTTGGTCGAGTGCAACTTCGTTCTGTGCTGGGCGGGGAAGGCCATGTAGGCCAGCACGTCGGCCTCGCTCTCGTCCATCAGGCTCGCGAGCTTCGGCCAGCGGGCACGGAGTTGGTCGGCGACGTGACGCCAGATCTCGATGGCGCCTTTCTGGTCGGGCTGGGTGAAGGCCTGTCGGATGGCGGCGGCGACCACGGTGTGCTGGCCCTTCGGCACGTGAGCGAGAGCATTGCGCATCCAGTGAACGCGGCAGCGCTGCCAACTCGCGTCGAACACCCGGGCGATCGCTGCCTTCAGACCCGTGTGCGCATCCGAAATCACCAGCTTCACGCCGTCCAGCCCGCGTCCTTTCAGGCTGCGCAGAAAGTCGGTCCAGAAGGTTTCGGCTTCCGAGGGGCCGATCTTCAGGCCGATGATCTCGCGCCGTCCATCGGTGTTCACGGCAACAGCGATTATGGCCGCGACCGAGATGATGCGCCCGCCCTGCCGGACCTTCAGGTAGGTGGCATCGAGCCAGAGGTAAGGCCATTCGCCAGCGAGCGGCCGGTCGAGAAATTCCTGCACGCGGTCGTCTATGTCCTTGCAAAGCTTGGACACCGTGCTCTTCGAGATGCCCGAAAGTCCCATCGCCTGCACCAGATCGTCCACCTTCCGCGTCGAGACCCCGCCGATCCAGGCCTCCTGAATGACAGCGACCAGCGCTTTCTCCGAGGTCCGGCGCGGCTCCAGGAAGCCGGAGAAATACGACCCCTGCCGCAGCTTCGGCACCCGCAGGTTCAAGGCCCCCATCCGGGTCTTCAGTTCGCGGTCGCGATAGCCGTTGCGCCAGGTCTGCCGGCCATCGCCGCGCTCATAGCGCCCGGCGCCGATCAGGCCCTCGACGTCATGCTCCATCAGCGTCTGGAGCACCGCCTCGGTCACGGCGCGGAGGAAGTCGCCCTCATCGTGCTTTTGCAACAGTTCGATCAGGGTCATGCTGGTGTCGGTCATCGGGGTCCCCTTCGGTCCGTGGTTGAAGCTTGCAACTCCACCATAAACCGACGCCCTCGATGGCCACCCCGGTTACACCGCCAGCGCGGCGTGAAAGTCCACCACGTTCTCGGACGCTACCTGGTTTGCCGCTCTGGCCGGAGACGGAGGCAGGACCCGTCGTTGAGCCAGAGCCTTGCTTTTTGGGGTTGCTTCTGGGGGACCTTCAGCCCCTCCCGGCGCCAGATCCGCTCGACCCGTTTCACGTTCACCGTCCAGCCGGCATTCCGAAGCAGGGCGGTGATGCGGCGGTAGCCGTAGCGTCCATACTGGGTGGCGAGCGCGATGGGAGGCGGTATTGGGAAGTCGAATGCGCCGGGGAATACGGGGCAAACGCGAATTACAACGGCTACATGGGGGTCGCGAGCGCGGAACAGGTGGCGCAGTGGGGTTCGGGCAACGGCGATATCTGGTCGAGCGACAGTTCGGCGACCGGCTCGCGCAAGTTGTTCTCCCGTCCGACGTTTGGGAAGGGCGCCGTGCTCATGTTCGCCTTCGATCCGGCGACGCGCGGGTTGTGGATCGGCAAGGATGGGGTTTGGGCGAACCACCCGGACACGGACCCGCCGACCTACGCTTCGAACGCCGGCAGTGTCTGGCATCCGCTTATTCAGGGCCGTGATCCCAACGAGGGCGGGACGCTCCGCTCGCTGGCATCTCAGTTCAGCTGTCCGGTCCCGGCAAGCTGCATCCCGCTGGGATGATCCGGGCAACCACCGCAGCCGCGACGGCCATCCGGCTGCGCGCGCCGTGACCGCACACCGACAGGCAACAATCAGGCAGAACCCATGATCGACAACACCGGCGCGTTATCCGACGGAATTACCTGTCGACTTGAACCGTTCGGGCGCCATCCGCAGCTGAGGTCTCGATCGCCGCCAGAACGCGATGGCGGGTTACCGCATCGTCGAAAGTCGGAGAGTTGCGCGATCCGGTTGCGATGTCGCCGGCAAGACTACGATACATGCGGTAGATATTTCCGACCAGGTTCGGAAGTATGCGGCCGGCGTGATAATGTTCCGGCACTTCCAGCTTCTGCAGCACGTCTTCCTCGCCCGTCGCTCCCGACAACGTCAAGCCGACGAGCTGCGCATGACCTGTCTGGGCGCGCAGCTGCAAGGTGCCTGCCGTCCCGTTGATCTCCCACAAGAAGCCGGTGCCAGGAGTGGTGCCCCCACGGTAGTGGATCGCGAGCGGCGCGCCATTCTCGAGCGTCGCGTGCACCAGCACCTGATCTGGCGCGGTCAGCGGAACCATCCGGTCCTCGCCGATGACCATTTGCTCGTGCCGGCGGTTGGCAAGCGTGGCCGAGACTGCCACGACCTCGCCAAGCGCCGATACGATGCCGTCGAGCGTGTGCCCCACCGGTATCGTCAGCATCGTTGCCCCATTGCGGATGTCCGCGGTGTAAGCATCGGCCGGCGGCACCGCCGATCCCCAGACCCCGCCCGTGCCGACTACCGCCGACGACAGCACCTCACCGACATAACCGTCAGCCACGAGATCACGAACATAGGCAATCTCGGGGGCGAAGCGCGCCTGCATCCCGCAGGCAGCAACAACTCCAGCCTCCTTCGCCCTCCGCGCCATGTCGATCGCCTCGTCCAGGCCGTTCCCGAGCGGCCATTCGCAATAGACATGCTTCCCCGCCGCCAAAGCAGCGCTGACCAGTGCCCGATGGGCGGGGACCTTTACGGTCACAGCCACAAGATCCACGTCCTCACACGCACAAAGGGCTTCTGCTGATGAGAAATGCTGCGGAACGCCGTAATGCTCGGCGGCTGCTCGGGCACTTTCCTCGGATCGGGTGCTGACCGCGACGATGTCGTAGCTGTCCGGAAGCTCTCGCAGAGCGGGAATATGAGCAATCGCGCCCCAGCTGCGATCTGGCTGAATGCCGATGATGCCGACCCCAATCTTGCCCATAGGATTTTCCTTCTAAGCTTGGTGCCAGGCTTCTGCCCGAATGGAGTCTAGGCCGACCCTCGCAACCATAAGCGCAGCTTCATGCGGACGCAGGTGAGGTACGGCGATGAGAGGCGGCGATCAGCACAGTCGTACCGCGGCCAGCCCGTCGACGCAAACACGGCGACTGGCTGGCCGCGTCTGCGTCGACAAGAGAAATGGCAGGATGCAGGAGCACCTGCCCGGTCGGGCCTGCGGCTCAGCCGGACCGCCGCCGAGACAGGAAGAAGCGCAGCATCTCCCGCGATGCGTCCGGGCCGGCGGGATCGGTGTGCGAGCCGGCGGCGCGGCCGCCCGACCAGCCGTGGCCGCTGCCATGCACGGTCCATTCTTCGAGAAGGGTCTGTCCGACCCGGGTGGCATGGATCTTCCGCGTATAGTCGCGGCCGCCCGGCGAGCGGCCGTAGCTTGTCTTGCAGACCAGCGGCGCCGCACGCGACCGTTCCAGATTTCTCAGGAACCCGGCGGCATTTGACGGATGCACCACGCGATCGCTGTCGCCATGGAAAACGATCGTCGGCAACTGCGGGGGCAGTTTCCCGATCGGCTGGGGCCCGTTCTTCCCGCGCATGGCCGACATCGCCGAACGCAGGGACCGGATGTTGCCCGGCGGCAGGCCGGAATGAACGCCGACCGCCGCGAAGAGGTCGGGATAAGCGGCGCCGATGATGGCCGCCGCGGCCCCGCCGGCCGAGATGCCGGCGATGTAGATGCGGGCGGGATTGGCTCGGCCAAGGGACATCGCATGCCGGGTCAGGGCCGCAATGACGGCGGGCTCGCCTCTGCCCCGGGCCTGGTTCTTCGGATCGTGCCAGTTCCAGCACCGCCCGACATTCGCCTTGGGCGACTGCTGCGGATAGAGCACCAGGAAGCCAAGCTCGTCCGCCAACCTGTTCATGTCGGTGCCGGCCGCAAAGTCGGGAGCCGACTGGGAGCACCCGTGCAGCATGACGACCAGCGGCATACGCCGGCGTGCCGAGCCCTTCGGCGTGTAGAACCTGTAGTCGACCGTGCCCTGCGGACAGGTGAACGTGTCGGTGAGAAAGCTACCCGGCGCCGGACGCGGCGGAACCGTGGACTGCTTCCGTCTGGCCGTGGGCGACGCCGATGCGCGCCGCTTGCGCTTGGGCTTCGGGGTCGACGGCGCCAGGAGACGCGGAAGCGCCAGGACGGTGGACAAGGGCCGCCTTCTGGCGCGCCGCGCCGCGCTGGCCATCGTCTTGAGAAGATCGGCCATGAGAAGCCTCGCGCGCGTGACGTGGAATGTGATTAGATGCGAGCCATCCGTCGCCCAAGACGGGAGCCGGGTCAATTCAAAGCCGCTCACGTTGATGAACCTGATTGGTTCTGGCCGCCGAAAGAGCCAGACGGCGTCGCGTGCATTTTCCTGACAGGCCGGCTTCAAGACGCCGTGCCAAAGGGATAGGCGCACAAGCAGATGTTTTCGGGGGCGCCATGATCCGTGCATACGAATTGTCCGCAGATCGGCTGAAGCCTGTCGCCGCAGAGGCCGAGTCCGCAGTCTGGTGGGATCTCTTCAACCCCAACCGGGAGGAGGAGACGGGGCTGGAACAGCGATTGGGTCTCGGATTGCCCACCCGCGAAGACATGGAGGAAATCGAGATTTCCTCGCGGCTTTACTCCGAGGATGACGGGCATTTCATGACGGCGCTGATCCCGTCGCAGACCGATGCCGACGACGTGGTGATCCAGCCGATCACCTTCCTCCTTTGTGGTCACCGGTTGGTGACGATCCGCTATACCGAACCGCGCGCCTTCAACACATTCTCGCAGCGCGCCGAAAAGACCGCGCTCGGTCTCAACAGCGGCGAGACGATCCTGCTTGGCCTGCTCGACGCCATCGTGGATCGTCTGGCGGACATTCTTGAACGGGCGGGGCGCGAGATCGACACGATCTCGCGCAGCGTGTTCGGCCAGAAAGGGACAGCAGCGCGGAAGGATGCCAACTACAAGACCACGCTGGAGGAGATCGGGCGCAAGGGCGACCTGACCTCGAACATCCGCGACAGTCTGGCGACGCTGGAGCGTGTTCTGGGCTTCCTCGGGCCAAAGCTTACCCAGGCCGACAAGGAGGTCCGCGGGCAACTCAAGGCGCTTGTGGCCGACGTGCGGTCGCTGAACGACCATTCGGGCTTCATGGCGCAGAAGATCACGTTTCTGCTGGATGCCACGCTGGGCCTGATCAACATCGAGCAGAACGCGATCATCAAGATCTTCTCGGTGGCTGCGGTGGTGTTTCTGCCGCCGACCTTGGTCGCTTCGATCTACGGCATGAACTTCGAGTTCATGCCGGAACTGGAATGGACCTATGGCTATCCATTCGCCCTCGGAACGATGGTCCTTTCTGCAATCCTGCCCTATCTCTACTTCAAGCGGCGCGGCTGGCTTTAGGCATTGCTCAAGGATTTTGAGGCGTGTCGGTAGCCGGCAAGCTGCAAGCCACGGGACCGGCGGTTGAAGGAGCAATCCCAGGCGAAGAGTGCCAGCATGTGCGGGTCGTCCGGCACCCAGCCCTACTGCGGATAACTGACCTGGTCAGCTGGAGCCGTTTGCGCCCCCACAACGCAGAATGCGTCAGCTGCTGTAAGCGCGAGGTCGTTGCCCTATGCGGCGATGCTTGACGGCTGGTTGAAGCACCAGGGCATGAGGTCCTCGATGGCGCTTTTCGGGTGACCGTC
>NZ_JAHQZU010000026.1 GCF_019061185.1 Paracoccus sp. Z118 | reverse complement strand
GCGCTACGACAGATGCCCCATCGTCTTCCTGTCCGCCGTCGCTCTCGCCGCTACCGTCCTCTTCTGGCTCTGAAATCAATGAGTCTGGAGCCTAAATATTAAAATCGACGTGCAAACTCCCTTTGGTGCCACCAGAAACGAACCAAGGCATCGAAAATTCATCGGTCGAACAGTGAGCAAGATTGTGCTGCCTGTATTCGAGATTATTGAGAAGGAGGCTCGTCGCCGCAATCTGTACACCTACGAGATCGCTTACGGCTCAAAAGCCTCAAAAATCTTTCAGTTCGAGGACTTCGACTTTGAGAAGGAGGATATTCTGCAAACGGAACTTCTAGTGTATTTTATGTCGAAAGCCGCTATAGGGTGCAACGCACGATTCATTCGCGACATGAGTCCCCTGTCTTTCGACCCAGCTTTAGAGGCTGATTACCTGGCGGCATTGCGAACAAATCTCAAAAAACTTCATGTTCTTGATGAGTTGGAAGAGCTGTATCAAGACGAGGTCATAGATTTCAAAGATCGGACCGCTAGGTTGGAGGCAGCAAGCTCAGAGCATTTATCGTATGGTATGGACGATGAGGACGAAGCTGACGCTGAAGAGTAGCGTGAGATACCAGTTTTGCTTCGCTTCACGCAGCCACGATTTCGCAGAATAGGAGAAAAGGGGCGCTAACGCGCGCCCCTTTGCTTCGGTTTGTGGAGCATCTTCCAGCGGCGCGCGCAGGACGATGCGGCCATTGATCGGACAGGTTTCGAGCTGGAGGGTGTAGCCCTTCCCGTCCTTGTGCAGCCATGCAGCGCCGACCTTGTTCCAGAAGGACTTCTCGCCTTTGGTGGTGACGTGCCATGCCAGGTAGTCCGGTGCCTTGACGGCTTGGGGCGTCTTGATGTTTTCGCGTGCCATGATCTTTCTCCTTGGTTGGGTGGCTTGCTAACGCCTTTCCGTCAGGCCGGAGGCAAAGGCTCGGGCTTCATGGTCAACCCGGCTGGCAAAGCCAGGTGGTGCGGGCAGGCCATTGAAGACGGAGCCGCGTCCGGCCAGGGATTCTGGGCGTCCTGATGCAAGCCAGCCGCACACCAAGGGGATCAGCGGCACGGGGGCAGAAAAATTCGCGGCTATCCTAGGCCATCCGCGCGAGGGCATGACTGCCGCTCGTCGCCAGCATCCTTCCGTCGATATTCCGTATCTGGAGCAAAGCCCGTGCTGCGCCCTCGCAGCAACGGACGGGCAAACGCAAGGCTAGTGGCTCTTCCGATCAATCCGTTCTCAATCCTGCCGCGCTTTCGAAGATGACCGCTGCGAAGCGCCGAAGCGTTTCCTGCGCATCCAACCCTTTTGCGTTTCAAGTCCAACGCCCGAACCATCAGCGCCTTCTCTAGGCCGATGATGTGTGCCGGGGCCGAAAGGCCCTGAGTGGTTCGGGGCCTCCTTGAAACAAAGGAGGATACGATGAAACTCGTCTCACGCTTCGAAGCGGCAACTTGCAGCAGCGCCGAATTGCACGGTCTGCTCGGACAGGCACAGCTTGCCTTTGCCGTCGCGCAGCGCGGATCGCAAGAGCGCCGCGATGTGCTGGAATCGATACGAAACATCGAGAACGAGCTGGCGACCCGCGCGCCAGCTCCATAAATCCTGCGCGGCTGGCCGGATGGTCAGCCGCGAATTTTTCTTCTTCTTGCGCTCAGCTCTCTCGCGCTTCCGTATGGAAAGCCAGTGCTTGGACGGTCGAAACGTTTAGAGGCTGGCCGCCGAAACCCTGAATGTTCCAGAGTCCTTCTCGAATAATTTCCGCTTGGTGTTTTAACCCAAGCCAGTTCGGTGATGGTTTACAATCGGCACAACATTTGATCGTTGCCAGAAGAGATTTTTCGAGTTCGAGCCTCTCATGCTTTTCTTTTACAGGAAAAACAACAAATTCAAGATTGTCGGTTATGTACTGGCTGACGCGGGCCTCGACGTCATGCTGGCGCAACATATCCACGCGGTCGGCAAATTTCACCTTGTTGGCTCTCGACGTGAGATCGAAATTCCACTGTGCAAGAAATGGATCGTCGGCCAACAGGCAGCGTCCGATGTGTTTACGAAAAATGCTTCTATCCTTGTTCGGCTTGAACAGGTGCTCGTGCAATCTCTTCGGGAGATTATCCTTTCCTGTATGCGTTCCAACGCGAACGATGCGATTTCCGCCATGCGCGAGTTCGCCTGACTCAAAGACCAAGTAAATACCGTTCTTCGGCACTTCTCCGGCAGCATACGAAGCATTGAGACGAGGAAGTGTATTCGCCCAACGGTGCAGGATTTCACAGGCTTCAGACATGGTATTGCTCGTTCAGCCACCTGAGTCGTTTGCCTTGCGAAAGGCCATCCATAGGCTCGGTAACATGCGCTAGCCTGGGGGTGAGGAATTCCGAATATTTCTTTCCGGCCAGTAAAACAAATTCATCAGCCTGTAGATCGCAGCGGGCTTCTAGTGAAGCAAGCACTCCATCCGACCATTCCTTACGATCTTTCACCTTCATATTGTTCAGTGTTTTTTCGTATGGCGAAATTACCTTGTCTAGTTCGAGAAGCCCGTGAAGGGCAGACAGAATGTATATTTCTTTAGGATCAAGCAGGAGCGCATAGCTCATCATCTTCTTGAAGAGTGGGCTCGTGTATAAATCTCGCGCCTTGCTGGGAGCGTTTCTCTTACTCTTCACGCAAGAGATCAGAACTATAGGGCGCTCTCTGTCGTCGAAATCCATTTTGTTTCCAGCTTATTACCACAAAGGTTTAACAAAACGCAGGTCAAGCACAAAGAGAAAAGCGGCAGGCCCTCAGGCCAGCCGCGATTTTTTGTGCCTTCTCAGAACAAAGATAGCTGCGCGCCACGCCATCCGGTGCGCGCGGCCTCATGGTCGAGCCATGCGGTCACGAAGGCGACCGCGCCGCCGTGCTCCGCCACGGTTCCTTTGCTCATGAAGTGCGAGCGATAGCCCGTCTCGGTGACGGGAAGCGGCGTTCTGCCCTCGCTCCGCATTTCGATGTGATCAACCATGCCGAACGAGTCCGGCGTGAAGGTGATCTCGATCAGAACGCCGTGCCATATGATTTTGTGCTGCTCCGCGTATCGAGCGCAAAGCAGACGGTACGCGGCGATGGCCTTGGCTCACAGGAAACTCGCTGCCGCGAGTTTGCCAAGTATAAGAAGTATGAGGTGGTTGAGGTCTTCCGTGATGACACGTCGGGCAGTCTTACGACGCGCCCCGGCATGCAGGCGATGCTGTCCTACCTGAAAGGACAGCGGAAAGAGCCGCACGCGGTCATCATCGACGACATCAGCCGCCTTGCGCGCGGTCTGATGGCGCACTTCGATCTGCGTGTGAAGATCGGCGATGCGGGCGGCGTTCTGGTGAGTCCGTCCATCGAATTTGGCGAGGACTCCGACTCCCAGCTCGTCGAGAACCTGCTCGCCTCGGTCTCGCAGCATCAGCGCCAAAAGAACGGCGAGCAGACGGTGAACCGGATGCGCGCCCGCATGCAGAACGGCTATTGGGTATTCCAGGCTCCGGTCGGCTACCGGTACGAGCGCACGAGCGGGCACGGCAAGCTGCTGGTTCGGGACGAGCCCAATGCCTCCATCCTTCAGGAAGCGCTAGAAGGCTACGCCTCAGGGCGCTTCCAGACGCAAGTCGAGGTCAAGCGCTTCCTTGAGCGGCAACCAGACTTCCCGAAAGACCTGCCGAATGGTGAGATTCGCAACCAGCGCATCTACGAGATGCTGACCCGCGTCGTCTATGCCGGGTACGTCGAGGCCCCGAATTGGGGCGTCGGTCTGAGGAAGGGCCACCATGAAGGCCTTATCAGCTTCGAGACGTTCGAGACCATCCAGAAGCGGCTGACGAGCACAGCGAAGGCTCCCGCGCGCAAGGACATCAGCGCGGACTTCCCGCTGCGGGGATTCGTCCTGTGCAACGATTGCGGCAAGCCGCTGACGGCCTGCTGGTCTCAAGGCAAGAACCAGAAGTACCCGTATTATCTCTGTGCGACGAAGGGCTGCCAGAGCTATCGGAAGTCCATCAAGCGCGAGGAGCTTGAAGGCGAGTTCGAGGGCGTTCTCCAGCGTCTGGAGCCGTCTGAGACCCTGTTCGGTCTCGTGCGGATGATGTTCAAGGACGCCTGGAACATGCGCCTCCAGCAAGGCGCTGAGGCGGCGAAGTCGCTGAAGGAGAGCGTCCGTAGTCTTGAGAAGCAGATCGAGCAGCTGCTCGACCGGATCGTTGAGGCGAGCAACGACTCGGTTGTTGCGGCCTATGAGAAGCGGATCGCGAAGCTGGAGCGGGAGAAGGTGCTCGCGCTGGAAAAACTGTCCTCGACGGGCAAGCCGAAGCATACCTTTGAGGAGTCGTTCGAACACGCCATGCGATTCCTCGCAAACCCTTGGCAAGTATGGGATAATTCCGATCTGGCGATGAAGAAAACGGTCCTGAGACTGGCTTTTGCAGAGCCTTTGCCCTACTGCCGGAATCAGGGACTTCGAACACCTAATTTAGCCTTCCCATTCAAGGCCTTAGGTGACATTTTCAGTGGAAAAAGTGAGATGGCGCACCCGACAGGATTCGAACCTGTGACCTCTGCCTTCGGAGGGCAGCGCTCTATCCAGCTGAGCTACGGGTGCCTGGAGCCGTCAGATAACGGTATCGCGGTCGCGCTGCAATGGGCAAACTGCCATTGCAGCGCAAGGGATGTGGAACGCGTGGCTCACTCCTCGGTCAGGTCGGAGCCGTCGCCTTCGTCCGTGGTGCCGAAATCCAGGCCGTGGCTTGCGCGGATGCGGTCCTCGATCGCGGCGGCGAGTTCCGGATGGTCGCGCAGGAACTGCTTGGCATTCTCGCGTCCCTGTCCGATCCGCTCATCGCCATGGGAATACCAGGCGCCCGATTTCTCGACCACGCCGACCTTCACGCCGAGATCGAGCAACTCGCCGACCTTGGAGATCCCCTCGCCATACATGATGTCGAACTCGACCTGCTTGAAGGGCGGAGCGACCTTGTTCTTGACGACCTTCACCTTGGTCGTGTTGCCGACCACTTCGTCGCGGTCCTTGATCGAGCCGGTGCGGCGGATGTCGAGGCGCACGGAGGCATAGAACTTCAGCGCGTTGCCGCCCGTCGTCGTCTCGGGGTTGCCGAACATGACGCCGATCTTCATGCGGATCTGGTTGATGAAGATCACCATGCAGTTGCTGCGCCCGATCGAGGCGGTCAGCTTGCGCATCGCCTGGCTCATCAGGCGGGCCTGGCTGCCCATCTGCATGTCGCCCATGTCGCCCTCGATCTCGGACTTGGGCGTCAGCGCCGCGACCGAATCGACCACGACGAGGCTGACCGCGCCGGAGCGGACAAGCGTGTCCACGATCTCCAGCGCCTGCTCGCCGGTGTCGGGCTGGCTGATCAGCAGTTCGTCCAGGTTGACGCCCAGCTTCTTGGCATATTGCGGGTCAAGCGCGTGTTCCGCGTCGACGAAGGCGCAGACGCCGCCCTTCTTCTGCTCCTCGGCCACGACATGCAGCGTGAGCGTCGTCT
Organism: Paracoccus sp. Z118; assembly: GCF_019061185.1. Classification (GTDB taxonomy): domain Bacteria; phylum Pseudomonadota; class Alphaproteobacteria; order Rhodobacterales; family Rhodobacteraceae; genus Paracoccus. Next base: position 20,790 of record NZ_JAHQZU010000026.1, on the reverse strand, counting down.
TGCCCGAGCTTTCCGGGCCGAAGATCTCGATGATCCGCCCTTTGGGCAGGCCGCCGATCCCCAGCGCGATGTCGAGCCCGAGCGAGCCGGTCGAGGTCGCCTCGATCTCGGCCACCGGATTGTCGGCGCCGAGCTTCATGATCGAGCCCTTGCCGAACTGCCGTTCGATCTGGGCCAGTGCGCTGTCCAGTGCCTTCTGCTTGTCGGCGGACCGCTTGTCGTTCATCTGCAAGATTTCTGCCCCTGCCATCTGCTCATCTCCTTTTGTCACACCGGCCCGGTCGCGGCAATGCGCTGCGTCGCCCCAATGTTCGCCTGTTGTTCACGTTATGCCTGCATTGCGTTTTCCGCGCAATCCATTCCGTGCGCGCCCCCTCATGCGGACACCAGATCGGCGGCGCTGACCGCCGGTGAGGATGGCGGACGCCCGGCCAACTGGTTCTCGACACAGGCCACCAGGTCCGAGAGCGAGAAAGGTTTGGGCAGGAACACGGAATTCGGGATCGCCAGCGCCCCGTCGGCGAGCGAGTGCTCGGTATAGCCCGACATGAACACGACCCGGGTGCCGGGCCGGTCGCGCAGGGCGGCGCGGACCCAGGCGGGTCCGTCGAGACCCGGCATGACCACATCCGTGACGAACACATCGGCGCGCACGCGGTCGTCGGCGAGGATCGCCAGCGCCGCCTCGGCGTTGTCGGCCTCGAGCACGTCCAGTCCGCGCAGGCGCAATGCGCGCACAGCAAAGGCGCGGACGGGGGCTTCGTCCTCGACCAGCAGGATGGTGCCCGAAGGGCTGGCCCCCTCGGCAGGCACGGCGGGAACCTCCAACGGCGCTGGGGCTGCGTTTTCGGGAGCGCCGGAGCGGTGGACGGGGAAGAGCAGCTCGAACGTGGTGCCCTGCCCCACGATGCTGTCGCAGAAGATGAAGCCGCCGGTCTGCTTGACGATGCCGTAGGCGGTGGACAGGCCGAGGCCGGTTCCCTCGCCCTGCCGCTTGGTGGTGAAGAACGGCTCGAAGATCTTGCCGATCTTGTCGGCGGGAATGCCGCAGCCCTGATCGGCGACGGTGACGCGGACGTAATTTCCGCGCGGCAGCGTCACCCGGTCGCGGGGCATTCCTTCGGCCAGCCGGACGTTCTCGGTCTGGATCGCGATCTCGCCCCCGCCCGGCATGGCATCGCGGGCGTTCACGACCAGGTTCATCATCACCTGTTCCAGCTGCCGCCGGTCGGCGCGGATGGATTTCAGCGCCGGATCATGGGTGAAGGTCAGCCGGGCCCGCTCGCCCACCAGCCGGTTCAGCAGATGCGTCAGGTCCGAGAGCGTGTCGCGCAGGTCGATCACCTGCGGGTTCAGCGCCTGCTTGCGCGAGAAGGCCAGCAACTGCCCGACCAGCGCAGCGGCGCGGTTGGCGTTCTGGCCGATCTGGTAGAGGTCGGCGTAATCGGGGTCGGCCTTGTCGCGGCGCAGCATCAGCAGGTCGCAATGGCCGGTGATCGCCGTCAGCAGGTTGTTGAAGTCATGGGCGATGCCGCCGGCAAGCTGGCCGATTGCCTGCATCTTCTGGCTCTGGACGAATTTCTCCTCGAGCGTCTTCATCGCGCTGGCATCGGTCAGCACGGCGACAAGGCCGGGCTTGCCGTTCAGCTCGCAGGGGGACAGCGTGACCTGCAGGAATCGCTCGGCCCCGCTGGCGATGACACGCAGCACCTCGCTGCGTCCCGATTCGCGGTTCTCGGCCATGTCGGCCAGCCACTCGCGGACGGGGCGGCCCGGTCCTTCGAGGATCTTCGCCAGCGGCCGCCCGGCCAGTTCCTCGCCCAGCAGGCGATGCGCCTGGAGGTTGGCGTCCACGATCGCGCCGCCCGCATCCAGCCACAGCAGCGCCACCGGCAGATCAGCGGGCACCGACTGCCCGGCGGCAATCGCGGGGGCGGGGTCATCCGGCTCGGCCCCGGCCGGCAGGTCCAGCGTCCAGAGCTGAATCCGCGATCCGGGACGGCGGCTGACCTCGACGCGCCCCGAGGGCTGCAACGGGATCTGTGTCGCCTGCCCCGCGCGGGCCAGCGCCGCGCGTGCCAGCGGCTCGGGCCCGGCCCGGAAGCGCGAGAGCAGCCCCGCGACCGGATGGCCGACGAGGTCCAGATGGGCCGCCGCCGCATCGTTCTGCGCCAGCACCTCGCCGCCGGAATCGACCGCCCAGACGGGGCGCGGCTCGGCCGCCATGGCCCGGACCCCGGCGCGCAGGTCGCGGCGCAGGCGCAGTTCCTCCAGCAGGCGCGCGGCGGCGGTGAGCCCGCCCAGCAGATACCACGCGGTCGCCACCGCTCCCGCGATCACCAGCACGCCCGGCGCCATCCGGCCCGGCTGAAGCACCAGCCAAAGCGCCCCGATCAGCACGGGCAGCATCAGCACCGGCACCAGGACCAGCGGAAGTTGCGAGATCCGGGGCGGTTTCCTCATCATCTCGGGCATGATCCTTGGGGGCATTCGGGCGCTGATAACCCGCGGCAGCTTAACAAGCGGTTAATCGCGCACCAGCACGGCGTGAAAAAAACCGTCGCTGGCAGTCAGCGGCGTCAGCGTCTGCGCATGGGACAGGCGGAATTCGGGGTGAACGCTCAGAAACCGCGCGATCTGGTCCTCGTTCTCGGCCCGCAGCAGCGAGCAGGTCATGTAGGCGAGACGCCCGCCGGGGCGGACATGGCGCGCGGCGCGATCCATGATGCCGGCCTGCAGGGCCGTCAGCCGCTCCAGACCCTCGGGCGTCAGCCGCCACTTGGCATCCGGCGTGCGCCGCCACGTGCCCGAGCCGGAGCAGGGCACGTCCGTCACCACCAGATCGAAGCTGCCGGTGGGACTGGCGGGCGCGAGCGCGATCGCCGCCCCTGCCCGCGTCGCGCGGGCGGGCAGGTCGCGCATCCGGGCGGGGTCGGCGTCATGCGCCGTCACCCGCGCCCCTTCTGCCGCAAGGGCCAGCGCCTTGCCGCCGCCGCCGGCGCAGTAGTCCAGCACTCGCTCGCCCGCTTCCACTCGCAGCGCCGCGCAGGCGATCTGGGGCGAGAGGTCCTGCAACTCCACCAGCCCCTCGCGATAGGCGGCCGAAGCGGCGACGCGCCGCTCTCCCGCCGTCGCCCGCAGGGCGGTGGGCAGGGCCGAGGCGGGGTCGGTCAGCACACCATCATCCGCGAGCGCGGCCTGCGCCTGCGCGGGCGAAACGCGGGCGGCGTTCACGCGCAGCCATACGGGCGCCCGCTCGCGCAGCGCCGCGGCGACGGCGGGGAAATCGGGGCCGAGATCGGCGGCGAGCCGCGCGGCGATCCAGCCGGGCAGATCCAGCGCGGGGTCCGCCGGCGTGTCCGGCCTGGCCGCCTCGGCGGGGGTCAGCGGCGCGGGCGCGTGGCCCTGCCCGGTGAACAGCGCCGCCGGATCCTGCCCCATCTCGCGGCACATCCCGATCATCAGCCCGCGCCCGGTCTCGGCCCCGCCCAGTGCCGCGCGGGTGCCGCGCTTGCGCAGGCTGTCATAGACGAGGTCGCGCACGGCTTGCCGGTCGCCCGAACCGGCGAAGCGGCTGCCCCGCGCCCAGCGGAGCAGCGCCTGCTCGGCCGGAGTCCCGCCGAGGATCTGGTCCAGCAGTTCGGCTGCGGCCTGGACGCGGGCGGCGGGCATCATTGGGGCGTCTCTGCGAGGTGAGGCAATGGCATGGCGATTTTCCCCGAAACCGGATGAGAGCTGGCCTTCCCTTAGCGCGGTCAGGCCGGCCGGGAAACATCCCGCCCGCTCCGCATCTCTGCAACCGAAGGGATTTGCGAATCGTTCCGCTCAGGAATAGAACGTATAGAGAACACACGAGAGCCGCATGACCTTTCATTCCTTCGGGCAGCGGCCCGCGCTTTCCGGGCAGGCGCGGGCCGACGAGACGTCCGCGCCGGACGCCTTCGCCGCCCCGACCCTGTCCGAGGCCTTCGCCGCGCATCCGCTGGACGGGGCGGCGGCGGGTTTCGTGCTGGCAATGCTGCGCGGGGGCGGCCCGGTGTTGTGGGTGCAGGACCGGCTGTCGCGGCGCGAGGCGGGGGCACCCTACCTGCCCGGCATTGAGCGGCCGCTGCTGCGGGTGAACCTTTCGCGCCCCGTCGATGTGCTGGCCGCGCTGGAGGACGGGCTGGCCTGCCCCGCCCTTTCCGCCGTGGTGGGAGAGCTTCACGCCGCCGCCCCCAGCTTCACCGCGACCCGCCGCCTCGCGCTCAGGGCCGAGCGGTCCGGCCTGCCCTGCTGGCTGATCCTGCACGGAAGCCGCCCCCAGCCCAGCGCCGCAAGGCTGCGCTGGCGGGTAAGCTGCGCCCCATCGGCGCCCCATCCAGACGACCCCCTGTCGCCCGGCGTCCCCCGCTGGCGGGCCGAGCTGTTCCGCGCCCGCACCCGCCCGTCCGCCACATGGCTGGTGAGCCCGGCGCCGGACGGGCCTGAATTTTCCCTTCTGTCCGACAGCACCGACCTTCCGGCATCGGCGCCGGGGACAGAAGTCCGGCATGGAACCGCATGATTCCGGCCGCTTTCGGCGGATGGTGACGCTCCACCTGCGGCCCGGATCGTGGCCGGTCCACGCTGCGGGCCGCAATGACGGGAAGCCACCCGCATTCCGGCACCCTCGCCTGAGAGGATGCGGCAAGGCACCGTGGCGCCACGCGGCAGGAGCGAGCAGATGAGACCGATGAGATTTCGGGATCAGGAACTGAGGCCCTCTGCCGAAGCTTCGGCACTCCGCCCGCTGGAAAGTGTCCCGCATGGCACCGCCTGATCCGAAACCCTCCGTCCGGCGGATCGTGTCGATCCATCTGCCGCTGCTGCCGATCGAGCTGTGGCTGGCCCATGCCGCCCGACGCGGCGAGGATGTGCCGGACGACCTTCCGCTGGCGCTTTCGGTCGAGGGGCGGCACGGGCCGGTCATCCACGGCGCCAACCGGGCGGCGCGTCTTGCGGGCGCGCGCGAGGGCGTGCGGGTCACGGACATGCGCGCGATCTGCCCCGCGCTGCGGGTCGAGGAGGCGCGGCCCGAGCTTGAAGCGGCGACCCTGCAACGGCTGATGCTGTGGGCGCGGCGCTGGGGGCCGTGGTCGGCGGCGGACGGGGTGGACGGCCTGATCGTGGAGACGACCGGCGCGGCCCATCTGCATGGCGGCGAGGCGGCGATGCTGGCCGACATGCAGGGCCGCTTCGCCGTGGCCGGGCTGACCGCGCGGGTGGCCGTCGCCCCCACGCGCGGCGCGGCGTGGGGGCTGGCCCGCTTCGGGGCCGAGCGCGCCATCTGCCACGACACGAAGGACCTCTCGCCCCTGCCCGTCGAGGCGCTGCGGCTGTCCGAGGATACGCTGCTGCTGCTGCGTCGGTTGGGGCTGCGGCGCGTGGGCGATCTGGCGGCGCTGCCGCGCCTGTCGCTGATGCGCCGCTTTGGCAGGATGCCGGCGGAGGGCAACCCGCTGATCCGGCTGGACCAGGCGATGGGGCGGCTGGCTGAGCCGGTCTCCTCGCCCGAGCCGCCGCCGCGCTTTCAGGCGCTCGCGCGGCTGGCCGAGCCGGTGCAGGACCCCTCGGACTGGCTGCCGGGCCTCACGCGCGAACTCTGCGACCGCCTTGCCGCCGGGGCGCAGGGCTGCCGGCGGCTTTGCCTGTCGGTCTATCGCGTCGATGGCCAGCGGCGCGATCTGAGCGTGGCGCTGGCCGCGCCGACCCGCGATCCGGCGCATCTGCTGCGCCTCTGGGGCGACCGGCTGGAGCGGCTGGACCCCGGCTTTGGCTTCGACCTCATCACGCTGACCGCCGAAGCGGTGGAGCCGCTGGCGGCGGTGCAGGACCGCCTCGACGGCGGCCCCGACGCGGCGCTGCAACTCTCCCGTCTGGTGGACAGGCTGAGCGCCCGCTTCGGCGCGCAGGCGATCACCCGCCCCGAGCCGCAGGAGAGCCACGTTCCCGAACGGGCGGAACGGGCCGGGGCGGCCGAGGGCGAGAGGCCGCGCAAGGAAGCGGCGGTGCAAAGGCGCCGAGCAGAGGAAGAGGCAGGCAAGAAGGCAGTCCGTCCTGCTTCGGTCGATCCGGCCGCGATTCGATGCGGGCCAGACTCCGATCCGCCCGCTCGCCCCTCCCCGTCAGACGAGGCGGAATGCCCGCTTGGCCCGGATACGGGTGTCCGGCTGCGGTCAGTGCCGGATGCATGTCTGCCGCGGGTGGCCGGTCGGCCCCCTTGCATCAGCCGCAACGAAGCGACGGACACGTCCGGCGAACGGCGCGCCTTACCGCCGACTCTCCGGCTCGTGCCCGGCGCTGCGGCACTTTCGCCTGCCGAAGACAACCCCGCTCCCCTCCCCGCCCGCACCCTGCGCCCCCTGCGCCTGCTCGATCCGCCCGAGGAGATCCGCGTCCTCTATGTCATCCCCGAAGGCCCGCCCGCGCAGTTCGTCTGGCGGCGGCAGATGCTGCGGATCGCGCGTCATGCGGGGCCGGAGCGGATCGCCCCGGAATGGTGGCGCGACCGGCCGGGCACTCGGCTGCGCGACTATTTCCGGGTCGAGGACACGGACGGGCGGCGGCTGTGGATCTACCGCGAGGGGCTCGTCCTTGACGGGCGCGGGGGCACGCCGCGGTGGTTCCTGCATGGGGTTTTCGCGTGATGCGCCGGTCCAGACGGCGCGGGGGTGATGCGGGGCTCTGCCCCGCGCCCCGGGATATTTTGGCGAAGAAGAAAGGGGCCGGGGGCTGATGCCGGAGAAAGCCACATTCTCGCGCCGGACGCTCGATATCGCGTTCGCGCCGAACCCGCGCGCGGATTATGTCGAGCTGGGGGTGACGACGGCGTTCTCCTTCCTGCGGGGGGCATCGGTCGCGCCCGAGCTGGCCCAGGCCGCGTGGGAGCTGGGCTATGACGCGATCGGGATCGCCGACCTGAACAGCCTCGCCGGGGTGGTGCGGATGCATGCCGAGGCGAAGGCGGCGCAGATGCGGGCGGTGATCGGCGCGCGGATCGTGCTGACCGACGGGACCGCGTTTCTCGCCTATCCAACCGACCGCGCGGCTTACGGGCGGCTGTCGGCGCTGATCTCGAAAGGGCGGATGGCGACGGTGGAAGGGGGGTGGCAGGCCAAGGACAGATGCGACCTGACGGTGGACGATCTTTCGGCGGCGGCAGAGGGACCGGCGGGAAGCATCATCCGGCTGATCTGGCTGCCCGATTGCAGCGGCGATCTGCCCGCGCTCGTCCGGCGGCTGCCGACGCTGGGGCATGTCGCGGCCTCGTATCTCTATCGCGGCGACGACCGGGCGCGGATCAACCGGCTGGACAATCTTGCCCGCGCGCACGGGCTGTCGATTATGGCCACGAACGACGTGCATTACCACGCCCCCGACCGCCGCCCGTTGCAAGACGTGATGACCTGCATCCGCCACAAGACCACCATCGCGCAGGCGGGCTTCCTGCTGGCCCCCAATGCCGAGCGGCATCTGAAATCGCCCGCCGAGATGGCGCGGCTGTTCGCGGACTGGCCTCATGCCATCGCCGCCACGCGCGAGATCGCGGATTCCTGCGGGTTTTCGCTGGACGAGCTGCGTTACGAATACCCCGCCGAGACGGTGCCGGACGGGCTGACGGCCGACCGGCATCTGGCCGATCTGACCTGGACCGGATGCGAGTGGCGCTATCCCGATGGCACGCCCGAAGAGGTGCGGGACACCATCGTCAAGGAACTGGCGATGATCGCCGGCAAGAAGATCGCCCCGTATTTCCTGACCATCCACGAAATCGTGCAGTTCGCCCGCGCTCAGGGCATATTGTGCCAAGGCCGCGGCTCGGCCGCCAACAGCGCGGTGTGTTTCGTGCTGGGCATCACCCCGGTCGATCCGGCCCATCACGAATTGCTGTTCGAGCGCTTCATCAGCGCAGATCGCGACGAGCCGCCCGATATCGACGTGGATTTCGAGCATGAGCGCCGCGAGGAGGTGATCCAGCACATCTATCGCAAATACGGCCGCCATCGCGCCGGGCTCTGCGCGACGGTCATCCACTACCGCCCCCGCAGCGCGATCCGCGAGGTGGGCAAGGCGATGGGGCTGTCCGAGGACGTGACCGGCGCGCTCGCCTCGACCGTCTGGGGTAGCTGGGGCGAGGGGCTGGAGCATGCGCCGGAAACGGGGCTGAACCTCTCCGATCCGCATCTGGCGATGACCCTGAAGCTGGCCGAGCAGATGATCGGGATGCCCCGGCATCTGAGCCAGCATGTCGGCGGCTTCATCCTCACCGAAGGGCCGCTGACCGAAACCGTGCCGATCGGCAACGGCGCCATGCCCGAGCGCAGCTTCATCGAGTGGGACAAGGACGACATCGACGCGCTGGGTATCCTGAAAGTGGACGTGCTGGCGCTGGGGATGCTGACCTGCATCCGCAAGTGCTTCGACCTGATCGCCGCGCATCACGGGCGGCGGCTGACGCTGGCCGACGTGCCGAAGGAGGATGCCGCGACCTACGACATGCTGTGCCGGGGCGACAGCGTGGGCGTGTTCCAGGTCGAAAGCCGGGCGCAGATGAACATGCTGCCGCGCCTGAAACCGAAGAGGTTCTACGATCTGGTGATCGAGGTCGCCATCGTCCGCCCCGGCCCGGTGCAGGGCGACATGGTCCACCCCTATCTGCGCCGCCGCAGCGGCGCGGAGGTGGTGGAGTATCCCCGTCCCGGCCTGCCCCATCCGCAGAACGAGATGGAGGATATCCTGAAGCGGACGCTCGGCGTGCCGATCTTCCAGGAACAGGCCATGAAGATCGCGATGGTCGCCGCAAGCTTCGATTCGAAGGAGGCGAACGAGCTGCGCAAGGCGATGGCCACCTTCCGCTCGCGCGGGACGATCGAGAAATTGCAGGACAAGATGGTGGGCCGGATGATCGAGCGCGGCTACGATCCCGATTTCGCCCGCCGCTGCTTCGACCAGATCAAGGGCTTCGGCGAATACGGCTTTCCCGAAAGCCACGCGGCCGCCTTTGCGAATCTGGTCTATGTCTCGGCCTGGCTCAAATGCCACTATCCGGCCGCCTTCGCCGCCGCGCTGCTGAACAGCCAGCCGATGGGGTTCTATGCCCCGGCGCAGATCGTCGGCTGCGCGCGGGCGCACGGGGTCGAGGTGCGGGCGGTGGACGTGAATCTTTCGGACTGGGACAACACGCTGGAGCCGGTGATGGAAGAAGGGGCTTTGCCCCTCTGGACCGTGCCGGCCCATTCACCCCAGGATATTTCGGCACCGAAGACCCGCTTCGCGCTGCGGCTGGGGCTGCGGCAGATTTCAGGACTGGCCAGGCCGATCGCCGAGCGGATCGTGGCGGCGCGAGAGGTGCCTTACGCCGATCTGAAGGGGCTCAAGGACCGGGCGCGGCTGGATGCGGGCACGGTGCGGCGGCTGGCGGCGGCGGATGCGCTGCGGTTGCTGGATCTGGACCGCCGCGCCGCCTTGTGGGAGGCGCGGGCGCTGCGCGATGCGCCGGATCTGCCGCTGTTTGCCGAACGGGACGAGGGCGAGGAGCCGCCCATCGCCCTGCCCGCGATGCCGGTCTGCGAGCATGTGGTGGCCGATTACCAGACCTTGCGGCTGTCCCTGAAGGCGCATCCGATGCGGTTCCTGCGCCGGTCGATGGCGCGGCAGGGCTATGTCCCGGCGGCGGGACTGGCGGGCCTGCGCAATCGGCAGGCGGTGCGGATGGCGGGGATCGTGCTGATCCGCCAGCGGCCCGGCAGCGCCAAGGGCGTGTGCTTCGTCACCATCGAGGACGAGACCGGCGTGGCGAATCTGGTGGTCTGGCCCAAGGTGTTCGACGCCTTCCGCAAGACCGTGATGAGCGCCCGGCTGATGGCGGTCGAGGGGTATATCCAGCGCAGCGAGGGGGTGACGCATGTGGTGGTGCAGGCCGTCCGCGACCGCAGCGACGCGCTGCTGCGGTTGGCGGATGGTCAGGCCGTGAACCCGCAACTCGCCCGCGCCGACGAGATCAGGCGGCAGCTTCCCGCGCCGCGGGCCGGCCATCCGCGCGATGCCCGGATCATGCCGGCGTCGCGGGATTTTCATTGAGCCGGGGTCAGGCGGAGGTGGGGCGCGCTGCCGTTCTTTGGCGAGAGCCGGTGCGGTCCGCCTCCAGGGCCGCATTCCGCACCGGACCCGCTCAGCCGCCCTTCGCGCCCGCCGAAAACCCCCGCCCTGCCCCGAGCACCGGATCGCGCTCGGGCCATTCGAGCGCGACCGAAGGATCCCCCTCACCTTCCTGCATGTCGGGAGTCAGCCCGCCGGGATAGGCGCCGACGACCGCGAAGTCGTCCGTCGATTCGACGTTGCGATGCGCCACGCCCGCCGGGATCACCAGCACGTCGCCCGCCGCGAGGTCGTGGACCGGGCCGTCACCTCCGCCAAGCTGGATGCGGGCCGAGCCGGCATAGCAGCCCAGCACCTCGTGCGTGGTGACGTGGAAATGGTGGTAGTCGAAGACCCCGTTCCGCCATGCGCCGGTCCAGCCGTTTTCCGCGAAGCGCATCTCGAACCACTCGGGGCACGGCTCGCCCGCGCCCTTGTGAAACACGGCGTCGTTCGCCCTGCTCATTTCCGCAGTCGGGCGACCAGGGACGAGGTGTCCCACCGCCCGCCGCCCATGTTCTGCACGTCCTTGTAGAACTGATCGACCAGCGCCGTCACCGGCAGGCTCGCGCCGGTCTCGTCGGCGGTGGCGAGGCAGATGCCGAGGTCCTTGCGCATCCAGTCCACGGCGAAGCCGTGGTCGAACTCGCCCGCTGCCATGGTCTTGTGGCGATTGACCATCTGCCAGCTTCCGGCCGCGCCCTGGCTGATGACCTCGACCACCTCGGGGATCGAGAGACCCGCCCGCTCGGCGAAGTTCAGCGACTCGGCAAGGCCCTGCACCAGCCCGGCGATGGCGATCTGGTTGCACATCTTCGTCAGCTGCCCGGCGCCCGTCTCGCCCATCAGGCGGCAGATCTTGGCATAGGCGGCGATCACCGGCTCGGCGCGGGCGAACTGGTCCTGCGGCCCGCCGCACATCACGGAAAGCTGGCCGTTCTCGGCACCGGCCTGCCCGCCCGACACCGGGGCATCGACGAAACCCACGCCTTTTTCGGCCGCCTTCGCGGCCAGTTCGCGCGTCACGGCGGCGCTGACGGTGGTGTGATCGACGAAGATCGCGCCGCGTTCCATTCCGGCGAAGGCACCCTCGGCCAACGTGCAGAGCTGGCGCAGGTCGTCGTCGTTGCCGACGCAGGCCATGACGAACTCGGCCCCCTGCGCCGCCTCGCGCGGGGTGGATGCGGCGCGGCCGCCGTGTTCCGTCACCCACCGCTCGGCCTTGGCGGCGGTGCGGTTGTAGACCGTGACCTCGTGCCCGGTGCGGGCGAGATGCCCCGCCATCGGATAGCCCATCACCCCAAGACCCAGAAATGCCACGCGCGCCATCGTCCGTTCCTCCTCGTCCCCGATGCCGCCGTTGATCTGCGGCCGGTGCTGACTTATGCATCGGCCCGCATTTCAACGCTTCCGAGCCGCGCGGGTCAACCCGCGCTTCCCGCCCCGACCCGAAGGACCGCCCCGCAGATGCTGACGCTTTTCCGCTGGCTCGTCCGGCTGACCGTGGGCCTTCTGGTCGGCGCCGTGCTGGCGGTCACGCTGGCGTGGTATTTCGCGGTGCGCTCGCTGCCCGACTATCAGGCCGCGCATCAGGTGCAGGGGATCGTCGCGCCGGTCGAGATCGTGCGGACCACCGACAACGTGCCGCATATCTTCGCCGGATCGGACCACGACGCCTTCTTCGCGCTGGGGCTGGCCCACGCGCAGGACCGGCTGTTCCAGATGACGGTGCTGCGCCGCGCAGCGCAAGGGCGGCTGTCCGAGCTTTACGGCCCGCGCACCTACGCCGCCGACGATCTCGCCCGACGGCTGGGGCTGTGGCGGCACGCGCAGGCCTCGCTGGATTCGCAGGATGAGCGGACGATGGCGGCGCTGTCGGCCTATGCGGACGGGGTGAACGCCTGGATCGGGCTGGTCAACGAAGGCGCGCGGGGGCGCGGCGCGCCCGAGTTCTTCGTGCTGCCCGGCGACATCGCCTATTGGCAGCCGGCGGATTCGCTCGCCATCCTGAAGCTGCTGGCGGCGGGCGCGACCGACCAGATCGCCGCCGAGGTGCTGCGCGCGCGCCTGTCCATCGCCGCGCCCGAGCGCGGGCAGGAGGTGGTGGCCGAAGCCGGAGAGCCCGCCCTGCCCGCCTACGCCTCGCTGTTCGGGAACGCGCATCTGCCCAGCCCCGACCGCATCGCGGGGCCGACGCCGGATGGCTGGTTCGCGGGGCTGGCGGGCTTCGTGCGGCCGGGCGCCGGCGCCTCGGCCAACGGCTTCGCCGCCGCGCCGGAGCGGACGGCCGCGGGCGCGCCGCTGCTGGCGAACGACCCGCATGTGGCGCTGACCGCGCCGTCGCTGTGGTATCTGGCGCGCATCGAGCTGGCCCCGGGCGGGGTGATCGGCGGCACCGTTCCGGGGATTCCGGCGGTGTTGTCGGGGCGCAACCCGGCGCTCGCCTGGGGGCTGACCCCCGCGCGGATCGACGATCAGGATCTGGTCATGGAAGAGGTGCAGCCGGGCGACTCGACCCGCTATCGCGGCCTGCGCGGCTGGACCGATTTCTCCACCCGGACCGAGATCATCCGCGTCCGCGATGGCGCCGATCAGACGATCACCCTGCGCGAGACGGAGAACGGCCCGGTGATTCCCGGCGGGCACTTCAATCTTTCGACCATCACCCCGGCGGGGCATGTCGCGGCGCTGCGCTGGACGGGGCTGGCGGACGACGACACCACCATGACGGCGCTGGTCGGGCTGATGATGGCGGGCGACATCGGCGCGGCGAAGACGGCGGTGCGCGGCATCAACGCCCCGGCGGTGCAGGTGACGCTGGCCGATCAGGACGGGATCGCGCAGACGCTGGCGGGCGCGGTGCCGCTGCGCAATCCGGCGCAGCCTGCCTCGGGCGCGATGCCGGTGCCGGGCTGGCAGGCGGAGGGGCGGTGGCAGGGGCTGCTGCCGGCGGCAGCGCCGGAGCGTGACCGGACCGCCGACAAAGGCATCGTGGCGGCGACCGGAGCCGAGCCGCTGAACGGCGGCGGCGTGACCGCCGCGCCGCACGCTGCAACCGGAACGCAGGGCGTCATCGACGTGACCATCGCCGAGCTGCTGCAACCGGCGGCGGCGATGCCCGCCCAACCGCCGCAAAGCGCCTCGATCCTCGGCCATGACCGCGACGGGCCGCTGCGGCGCGCGCGGCTGATGCGGCTGCTGTCGGCGCGCGAGGTTCATTCGCGCGACAGCTTCATCGACGTGCAACTCGATACCGTCAGCCCGGCGGCGCGGGCGCTGCTGCCGCTGGTCGGCGCGGATCTGTGGTTCACCGGCGAGCCCGCCGCGCCCGGCACACCGGAACGCCAGCGGCAGGACGCCCTGTCCCTGCTCGCCGAATGGGACGGCAACATGAGCGAGCATCTGCCCGAGCCGCTGATCGCCTCGGCCTGGCTCGCGCAGCTTCAGACGCGGCTGGTGCATGACGAGCTGGGCCCCCTGACCGAATCGCTGTCGCGGTTGCAGCCATCCTTCATCGAGCGGGTGTTCCGCGATGTGGACGGCGCGTCGGTCTGGTGCGACGTGGTGCAGTCGGCTCCGGTCGAGACCTGCACCACCATTGCCCGGCAGGCGCTGGACGCGGCGATCCTCGACCTGACGAGCCGCTTCGGCGGCGACGTGACAAGCTGGCGCTGGGGCGACGTGCACGAGGCCCGGCATGAGCATCCCGCGCTTGGCCGGGTGCCGGTGCTGCGCTGGGTGGTGAGCCTGCTCCAGTCCACGTCGGGCGGCGACTTCACGCTGGCGCGGGCGGGTCTGGCGGGCGGCGAAGGCGCGGCCAACGCCGATGGCCGCTGGGCGCAGGTGACGGGGGCCGGCTATCGCGGCGTCTATGACCTCGCCGATCCCGACAGTTCGGTCTTCATCATTTCGACCGGGCAGTCGGGGCATCCGCTGTCGCGGCACTATGACGACCTGTCGGAACTCTGGCGGCGGGGCGAGTATATCGGGATGTCGCTGGACCCGGACCTCGCCCGCGCGGGGGCAGAGGGCGTGATGACCCTGACGCCCGTGCCGCAATGACAAGGGGCGGCAGGCCGAAGCCCGCCGCCCTGTAGCTTCATCGGCGGAAGATCACTCGGTGATCGTGACCTTGGCCATGTAGTCGGGGCGGTCCACCGCGCCGTTGGCGGCCGAATCGCCCTTCTTGATCGCGTTCAGCACGTCCCAGCCGTCCACCAGCTGGCCGACGACGGTGTATTCCCCGTCGAGGAACGGCGCCGGGGCCAGGTCAATAAAGAACTGGCTGTTGGCGCTGTCCGGGCTGGCCGAGCGGGCCATACCGACGGTGCCCGCGCCGAAGGTCACGTCGCTGAACTCGGCCGGAAGGTCCGGCAGGTCCGAGCCGCCGGTCCCGGCCATCGCCGTGTCGCCGCCCTGCTTGCCGAACTGCACGTCGCCGGTCTGGGCCATGAAGCCGTCGATGACGCGGTGGAACACCACGCCGTCATAGGCCCCGTCGTTGGCCAGCGTCACCAGCCGCTCGACATGGGCCGGGGCCGCGTCAGGCAGCAGGTCCAGGACGATGGTGCCCTTGGGCTCGCCCGCGGCGTCCGCGACCTCGATCACCATGTTGGGGCCGGCGCCGTCGGTCGCCTGCGGCGCGTCCTGCGCGGCAGCCGCGCCGCCAAGCGCGATCAGCGCGGCGGAGAGGATCAGCTTACTGGACATCGGCGGCCACCTTGACGGAGATCATGCGGCCGGGGTTCGCCGGCGGCTCGCCGCGGGCGATCTTGTCCACATGCTCCATCCCCGAGATCACCCGTCCGTAGACCGTATATTGGCCGTTCAGGAACGAGTTGTCCTTGAAGTTGATGAAGAACTGGCTGTTGGCGCTGTTCGGGTTCTGGCTGCGCGCCGCGCCCAGCGTCCCGCGCTCATGCGGCAGGCGCGAGAACTCGGCCGGGAGGTCCGGCATGTCGCTGCCGCCGGTGCCGGCGCGGCCGGGGTTGTAGTCCTTTTCCATGTTGGCGTGCTCGACATCGCCGGTCTGGGCCATGAAACCCTCGATCACGCGGTGGAAGGCGACATTGTCATACTTGCCGGCGCGGGCGAGCGCCTTCATGCGCTCGGCATGTTTGGGCGCCACGTCGCTCAGCAGCTCGATCACCACCGGGCCGTCCTTCAGCTCGATGATGATGGTGTTCTCGGGATCCTTGATGTCGGCCATCCGGGCCTCCTTTCGATGTCGATTGCGAAGGCTTAAGCGCCCGCGCGGCCAAGGGCAACGCGCGCCGGCGGGGACCGGCGCGGCGAATGGGCGGCAGTTGACGCGAATGTCATCTGGGCCCAGATAGGCGCGACAGCTTGTGAACGGCGAAAAAGGGGACCGGCATGGCCCAGTTCAACACGATCGACGACCTCGACATGGACGGGAAGGTGGTCCTGACCCGCGTGGACCTGAACGTCCCGGTCGAGGACGGGCGCGTCACCGACGCCACCCGGATCGAGCGGATCGTGCCGACGGTCAAGGACATCCAGGCCAAGGGCGGCATCCCGGTGCTGCTGGCCCATTTCGACCGCCCCAAGGGCCAGCGCAACGACGCCATGAGCCTGCGGCAGATCCTGCCGGCGCTGGAAGCGGCGCTCGGCCAGCCGGTCAAGTTCGCTGACGAGATCGTGGGCGGCGCCGCCAAGCGCGCCGTCGCGGCGCTGGCAAAGGGCGATGTCCTGCTGATGGAGAACACCCGCTTCTATCCCGGCGAGGAAGCGAACGACGCGACATTCGCCGCCTCGCTGGCCGCGCTGGGGTCGGTCTATGTGAACGACGCCTTTTCCGCCTCGCACCGCGCCCATGCCTCCACCGAAGGGCTGGCCCGGCTGATGCCCTGCGCCGCCGGCCGGCTGATGGAGGAGGAGCTGACCGCCCTGCAATCCGCGCTCGGGGCGCCCTCGCGCCCGGTCGTGGCGGTGGTCGGCGGGGCGAAGGTCTCGACCAAGCTGGACCTGCTGTCGAACCTGATCGAGAAGGTCGAGAATCTGGTGATCGGCGGCGGCATGGCGAACACCTTCCTCGTGGCGCAAGGGATCGAGGTCGGCAAGAGCCTCGCTGAGCGCGACATGGCCGACACCGCGCGCGAGATCCTCGCCAAGGCGCAGACGACCGGCTGCACCATCCATCTGCCCGTGGACGTGGTGGTGGCGCGCGAATTCAAGGCCGGCGCGGAAAGCGAGACCGTGCCGGTGACTGCCTGCCCGGCCGACGCGATGATCCTCGACGCGGGGCCGCAGACCATCGGGGCGATCGGCAACGTCTTCACCAAATGCCGCACGCTGATCTGGAACGGCCCGCTGGGCGCCTTCGAGATCGAGCCGTTCGACGCCGCCACCAACGCCGCCGCGAAGGTCGCCGCGCAGCTGACGAGCGAAGGGCGGCTGATTTCCGTTGCCGGTGGCGGCGACACGGTCGCGGCGCTGAACAAGGCCGGGGTCGCGGGCGAGTTCACCTTCATCTCGACCGCCGGCGGCGCGTTCCTCGAATGGATGGAGGGCAAGGACCTGCCCGGCATCGCCGCGCTGACCAACTCTCCCGAGCAGTTGCAGCGTTTCCCCCAAAGCTGAGATCGGGCTTTCCGCCACGACCGGAAGGCGGCCCGACCCGGCCGCCCTTTTTCCGTTGGTGACGCGGGGCCCTCAGTTCGGGGCGGTGGTCGCCGTGCCTGCCGGCGCGGTCGCCGCATCGCCGGGAATCGGGTCGGGCGCCAGCGCGTCGGTGCCGGGTGCGATCACCTCAACCCCCTCGGTATCGCTGCCCCACGGCGCGAACAGGATCATCGCCAGAACGGCCAGCCCGATCGCGACGATGATGGCGATGATCGCGGGCTTGTGCCTGCGGGCGGCTTTCTTCGGGTTGTTCGTGTTGTAGGACATCTGGTTCCTCACTTTCGGCCCTCGCTGGGAAACGCGCCCGCATGCCCCCGCGTTCCCCCGCGTCTGGCGCACGACCTTGGCCGCAGCGCCCCGGCTGCCCTTGCGCGTCGGCCTTCGCTGGATATAACCCCGGACGATTTAGCGCCGATGACCCGAGGGA
Source organism: Paracoccus sp. Z118 (assembly GCF_019061185.1). GTDB lineage: Bacteria > Pseudomonadota > Alphaproteobacteria > Rhodobacterales > Rhodobacteraceae > Paracoccus. Next base: position 3,563 of record NZ_JAHQZU010000026.1, on the reverse strand, counting down.
ACCGCCATGCCGAAAAGAACCGATATCTCCTCGATCCTCATCATCGGCGCGGGACCCATCGTCATCGGCCAGGCCTGCGAGTTCGACTATTCCGGCGCCCAGGCCTGCAAGGCGCTGCGCGAGGAAGGCTACCGCGTCATCCTCGTGAACTCGAACCCCGCGACGATCATGACCGACCCCGGCATGGCCGATGCGACCTATATCGAGCCGATCACCCCCGAGATCGTGGAAAAGATCATCGCGGCCGAGCGTCCCGACGCGCTGCTGCCGACGATGGGCGGGCAGACCGCGCTGAACACCGCGCTGGCGCTGGCGGATCGCGGCACGCTTGAAAAATACAACGTCGAACTGATCGGCGCGCAGCGTTCCGCCATCGAGATGGCCGAGGACCGCGGGCTCTTCCGCGAGGCGATGGACCGGATCGGGTTGGAAAACCCCAAGGCGACCATCATCACCGCGCCGAAGGCCGCCAACGGCAAGTTCGACATCAGTGCCGGCGTCGCGATGGCGGTGGAGGCGCTGGACGTGGTCGGCCTGCCCGCCATCATCCGCCCCGCCTTCACGCTGGGCGGAACCGGCGGCGGCGTCGCCTATAACCGCGACGACTACGAGGCCATCGTCCGCTCCGGCCTCGACGCCTCGCCGATGGCGCAGGTGCTGATCGACGAAAGCCTGCTGGGCTGGAAGGAATACGAGATGGAGGTCGTCCGCGACAAGGCGGACAACGCAATCATCGTCTGCTCCATCGAGAACATCGACCCGATGGGCGTCCACACTGGCGATTCGATCACCGTGGCCCCGGCGCTGACCCTGACCGACCGGGAATACCAGCGGATGCGCTCTGCCTCCATCGCGGTGCTGCGCGAGATCGGCGTGGAAACCGGCGGGTCCAACGTGCAATGGGCCGTGAACCCCGCCGATGGCCGCATGGTCGTGATCGAGATGAACCCGCGCGTCAGCCGCTCCTCGGCGCTGGCGTCCAAGGCGACCGGCTTCCCCATCGCCAAGATCGCGGCGAAGCTGGCAGTCGGCTACACGCTGGACGAGCTGGACAACGACATCACCCGCGTGACTCCGGCCAGCTTCGAGCCGTCCATCGACTACGTGGTCACGAAAATCCCGCGCTTCGCCTTCGAGAAGTTCCCCGGCAGCAAGCCCGAACTCACCACCGCGATGAAGTCGGTGGGCGAGGTCATGGCCATCGGCCGGACCTTCCACGAATCGCTGCAAAAGGCGCTCGCCTCGATGGAGACCGGCCTGACCGGCCTCGACGAGATCGCCATCGAAGGCGCGGCCGAGGAAGGCCGCCCGGCCTTCATCAAGGCGCTGTCGCAGCAGACCCCCGACCGCATCCGCGTGATCGCGGAGGCCATGCGCGCCGGGCTGTCGGACGACGATATCAACGCGGTGACGAAGTTCGATCCGTGGTTCCTCGCCCGCATCCGCGAGATCGTGGACGCCGAGCATGAGATCCGCCAGAAAGGCCTGCCGAACGACGCCGCAGGCTTGCGCCGCCTGAAGATGATGGGCTTCACCGACGCGCGGCTCGCGCATCTGACCGGCCAGACGGAAACCGCCATCCGCCGGGCCCGGCAGGCGCAGGACGTGCTGCCGGTCTTCAAACGCATCGACACCTGCGCCGCCGAGTTCGAGGCGCAGACCCCTTACATGTATTCCACCTACGAAGCCCCGGCGATGGGCGACGTGGAGGACGAGGCATGGCCCAGCGACCGCAAGAAGGTCGTCATCCTCGGCGGCGGCCCCAACCGCATCGGCCAAGGGATCGAGTTCGACTATTGCTGCTGCCACGCCTGCTTCGCGCTGACCGACGCGGGCTACGAGACCATCATGGTCAACTGCAACCCCGAGACGGTTTCGACCGACTACGACACCTCGGACCGCCTGTATTTCGAACCGCTGACGCTGGAGCATGTGCTGGAAATCCTGCGCGTCGAACAGGAAAACGGCACCCTCCACGGCGTGATCGTCCAGTTCGGCGGCCAGACCCCGCTGAAGCTGGCGCAGGCGCTGAAGGACGAGGGCATCCCGATCCTCGGCACGACCCCCGACGCCATCGACCTGGCCGAGGACCGCGAGCGGTTCCAGAAGCTGCTGAACGAACTGGGCCTCAAGCAGCCCGTCAACGGCATCGCCCATTCCGCCGATCAGGCGCGCGAGATCGCGCAGCGCGTCGGCTTCCCGCTGGTGATCCGCCCCTCCTACGTCCTCGGCGGCCGCGCGATGGAGATCGTGCGCGACATGGACCACCTCAACCGCTACATCACGACCGCAGTGCAGGTGTCGGGCAAGAACCCGGTGCTGCTCGACAGCTATCTTTCGGGCGCGATCGAGGTGGACGTGGACGCCCTGTCCGACGGCACGACCGTCCATGTCGCGGGCATCATGGAACATATCGAGGAAGCCGGCGTCCATTCCGGCGACTCGGCCTGCTCGCTGCCGCCCCACACGCTGGACGCCGCCACCATCGACGAACTCAAGCGCCAGACGGAATCGATGGCCCGCGCGCTGAACGTCGTCGGCCTGATGAACGTGCAGTTCGCCATCAAGGACGGCGAGATCTTCGTGCTCGAGGTCAACCCCCGCGCGTCCCGCACCGTGCCCTTCGTCGCCAAGGCCACCGACAGCGCCATCGCCTCCATCGCCGCGCGGCTGATGGCGGGCGAGCCGATGGCGAACTTCCCCCTGCGCGCGCCCTACCCCGCCGGCGTCGGCCCCGACACGCCGCTGCCCTATGCCGACCCGCTGACGCTGGCCGACCCGGTCACGCCGTGGTTTTCCGTCAAGGAGGCCGTGCTGCCCTTCGCCCGCTTCCCCGGCGTGGACACGCTGCTGGGGCCGGAGATGCGCTCGACCGGCGAGGTGATGGGCTGGGATCGCAACTTCGCCCGCGCGTTCCTGAAGGCGCAGATGGGCGCGGGCACGCATCTGCCGGAAGCGGGCCGCGTGTTCGTCTCGGTCAAGGACGCCGACAAGACGCCTGAGATGGCCGCCGCCATGCGCGACCTGGCCGCGATGGGCTTCACCCTGATCGCCACCCGCGGCACCGCCGAGTTCCTGCGCGGCGCCGGGGCCGAGGCCGAGCTGGTCAACAAGGTCTACGAAGGCCGCCCGAACATCGTGGACCGCTTGAAGAACGACGACATCGCCATGGTGCTGAACACGACCGAAGGCGCGCAGGCCATCGCGGATTCGCGGGAGATCCGCTCGGTCGCGCTGTATGACAGGATCCCCTATTTCACGACGGCGGCGGGGGCGATTGCGGCGGTGGCGGCGATCCGGTCGCGCGAGGAAGGGGACGTGGGGGTCAGGACGCTGCAGGGGTGAGCCGTCAGCAATCACGGAGTGTTCTTATATCAACTGTCCGCTTGTCACAGGCTACTCTGAAGTGCGCTTTATAGCGTTTCTTTGCTATCTCCCGAGCCTTCTGAGTAGCTCTATTTTCCTTAGGGAACCGCTGAAAAACCTCCTGTCCGCAGCCGGATCTGGTAGGCTTGGGCGTCCCCACGAGGAGCCCTTCTCATGCCGAAACAGCCCGCCATTCC
>NZ_JAHQZU010000025.1 GCF_019061185.1 Paracoccus sp. Z118 | reverse complement strand
CGTCGGTCAGCCAGAACAGGTTGCTCATATATCAGGTCTCCTCGCCGTGCCTGAATCACGCCAACAGCCTGAAATCAATGGGTCTGGAGCCTAGGGGTGATCGAGTTCGGCCGTGCCCTGTTTATTCGCAACGAGCTGGCCTTCGCCGCGGACATCGCTACGCGAAGGGTCCTGATTGACCCGCCAGAGACGAGCGGCGATCTCGAGCACCTTGAAGCGACCATTCGGGAGGCGGTCACCTTCAATCGGGACCGGTTGGAGGTCGTGCTGGAACTGCCCCCCTCCGGTGGCATCATACAGATCACCCTGCGTCAGCCGCTGACGCTTCTGGTGCCGGGGCTCTACGGAAATGGCATAACGTTGAGCCTGGATCGACATATCCCTCTAGCTTGGCAAAATTGATCTAGCAGACATACTAGGCGGCTAAGCGTCTTGGATTCGGCAAAGTCAGCGAGGACAACTGTCGGAAGAGCTATGGCTGAAAATGGGTGATGGGGCCTGAGAAGGCGGCGTATCGTGGCGGGTGCTGAAGCCTGCCAGAACCTCGCGAGGGAGCGATACGCCATGAAGGACGATACCACGATCACCCCGCTGCACCAGCCTGGTTCACTCCTCGATCCGCTGACCGAGATTGCCCGTGAGGGCGCGCGCCAGATGCTGGCTGCGGCTCTCAGGGCCGAGGCGACCAGCTTCGTCGCGCAGTTTGCGGACGAACTGCTGCCCGACGGCCGCCAGCGCGTTGTCCGGCACGGCACCGGGCCGGAGCCGGTGATCCAGACCGGCATCGGTCCGATCCCGGTGCAGCGCCAGAAGGTGCGTGATCGCGCCGCCGATGTGGCGGCTGCGAGAAGGATCCGCTTCACCTCGAACATCCTGCCGCGATGGGCGCGGCGCTCGAAGAGCCTCGGTTCCCTGCTGCCGGTGCTTTATCTGCGCGGGGTCTCGACCGGGGACTTCCAAGAGGCGCTGACGGCGCTGCTGGGAGCGGACGCGCCGAACCTGTCGCCTGGCGTGATCTCGCGCCTCACGGCGGGCTGGCAGGAGGACTACGACCGCTGGCAGCGCCGTGACCTTTCCGCCCGCAACTGCGTCTACATCTGGGCCGACGGCGTCTACCTTCAGGTCAGGATGGAGCGAGCCAGGCCGAGTGCATGCTGGTGGTCCTCGGCGCGACGCCCGAGGGACGCAAGGAATTGCTCGGCTTCCAGGTCGGCGTGCGCGAGAGCGCCCAGAGCTGGCGCGAGCTGCTGATCGACCTCAAGGTCCGCGGGCTCGTGGTCCCTCCGAAACTGGCCGTCGGCGACGGCGCGATGGGGTTCTGGAAAGCGGTGGACGAGGCCTTCCCCGGCACCCGACACCAGCGGTCGAACGCATGCGTTCGACGGGTGCACAAGGCCGCCAACGTCCTGAACCACTTCCCGAAATCCATGCAGCCGACCGTCACGGCCGACCTGCGGGAGATCTCCCACGCTGCGACCCGGCCCGCCGCACTGGCAGCCATCGAAACCTTCAAGGAGAAATACGCCGCCCAATACCAGCGCGGGGTTGCCTGCCTGACCAAGGATGCCGAGGCTCTGCTCACCTTCTACGACTTCCCGGCCGAGCACTGGGACCACCTGCGCACATCGAACCCGATCGAGAGCGTGTTCGCCACCGTCCGTCACCGGACCGTCCGGACCAAGGGCGCGCTGTCGCAGAAAACCGCGAAGCTGATGGTCTTCACCCTCGTCAGGGCCGCATCGAAGACATGGCGCAAGCTCAACGGAACGAACCAGTTGCCTCGCCTTATCGAAGGCGTCAGATTCACCGACGGCGTCGCTCAAGCCGACGCCACCAGAAACCGCGCCGCCTGATCAAGCCGCGTCACCCAGATTCAGCAATAGCTCGGACCGTATTCCCTGGGGCGTCGCACCACCGCAACCCGTTGCGGTTGATGAAGATCATACCGCTCAAGACACGCCGATCATCGACCCGCGGCCTGCCATGGCTCTTCGGAAAGAAGGGCTGTAGCCGCTTCATCTGCTCGTCGGACAACCAGAATAGATTGCTCATCGTTCAGTCTCCTCACGGAGGCTGAATCACGCAGCAGCAGGCAGATCAATGATCCTGACCCTAGTTGGCTACGCTCCGGCGACCCTACCGGGACCGCTTCGGCACGCCGGCATCGGTCATCGGGCGAAACTGGCCCTGTACGTGATTGAGCCGCATCGGCGACAACTCGGTCAGATCGATGGATGATGATCGCCCTCCGGCAAGCTCGGCCATGATCTTTCCGGCCATCGGTCCCGGACCGAAACCATGACCGCTGAATCCTGTTGCGATGAGCAGGCCCGGCAGGTCCTCCACGCCCCCCAGCACGGGAACCATGTCGGGAAGCGTGTCGATGACCCCCGCCCAGGACGCTTCGATTGGAAGATCGGCGAGTGCGGGGAAGTATTGTCTGAACTCGACTAGGGCCTGCGCGACCCTTCTCGGCTCTGGCCAGACATTATCGCGAGTCGGAGGAATATCGGCGAGAGGAGGCACATGGGGCCGACGGTAAAGGCGTTGCAGGGGTGCCAGAAAGTTGACCCGTGCCGCATCCGGATTGTCTTTGCGAGCCTGGGCATAAAGCCGCATGTACCGCCACGAATCGAGCCGCAGATCGTACTCGCCCCCAGCGACCGAGATGACCATCGACCCTCGGCTATCCTGACGGATGCCGGTGAGCGGCGCCGAGACGCAGGGGTCAACAGATTGTTCCGGGCTCGGCGAGGTGCGAGCGACTGTCGCACGGATCAGTTCCTGCGGCAGATCGATGCCGACCGAACGCAGCAGTCGTCTGCTGCCGGCACCGGCGGCACACAGGACCGCCGTAGCCTCATGCATGAGATCACCCAGGCGCACGCCCGACACTCTGCCTGCGCTGGTCTCGATCGCCGACACGGCGGCACCGAGGCTGACTGAAGCGCCCCGTTCAACCGCCGCCTCGAAGAAAGCGCGCGTCGCGCGACCCGGCTCGGCCCGCCCATCCGACGCGGTGTACATCGCACTTCTCACCCCGGCGCCCTGCGAGAGCAACGGCACCTTGTCGGCCACCTCGCTCGCGCTGAGAATCCGGGTATCAAGCCCATAGTCGCGGGCGCGGGCCTGCCACTCTGCCTGAGATGCCTCGGTGGCTTCGTCGACTGCCAGCGCGACGTTGCCGCCTTGGAACCAGCCCATCTTGCGGCCAAGTTCGGCCTCGATTCCCTTCCACAATTCTATCGAGGCCATTGCAAGCGGAAGCTCGCGGAAGTCGCGGTTCTGCTGCCGCACGAAGCCGAGATTTCGACCCGATTGGGCCGCGCCCGGCGTCTCGCGTTCGAGAAGCAGGACACGCTGTCCCTGCCGGGCCGCGTGGTATGCCGCCGAACACCCGACGATGCCACCGCCGACGACGATCAGATCCCAGCGCGGCGAACTGTTGCGCCTCATCGATCCATCACCTCACTGAACTCTGGACAGGAAAGCGCGCGTGCGCCTGAATGCCGGGTCGTTGGCGATCTCTGCCGGGCTTCCACACTCGACGATCCGACCGGCTTCCATGAAGGCGACCCGATTGCAGACTTCGCGGGCAAAGCTCATCTCGTGCGTGACCACCACCATCGTCATCCCTTCTTCCGCGAGGGCCCGCATCACGTCGAGCACTTCGTCAACCAGCTCGGGATCGAGCGCGCTGGTAGGCTCGTCGAACAGGACGACCTTCGGCTTCATGGCCAATGCACGGGCTATGGCGACACGCTGCTGCTGGCCGCCCGACAACATGCGGGGATAGTTGTGCATCTTCTGTGCCAGACCGACGCGGGTGAGCAATTCTGCCGCCTGCTCTTCGGCATCGCGCCGGGGAATGCCCAGCACATGGATTGGCGCCTCTATGACATTCTCGAGGGCGGTCAAGTGACCGAACAAGTTGAAGTTCTGGAATACCATTCCGATACGCGCCCGCTGGCGCGCGATCTGCTTCTCGGAAAGCTCGAAGGCGAGGTCGCCTTCCTGCCGGTAACCGATCAGTTCGCCGTCGACGGTAATGCTGCCGCTGTCTATCGGTTCGAGGTGGTTGATGCAGCGGAGGAGCGTTGATTTTCCCGAGCCTGACGGCCCGATCAGGCTGATGACCTCGCCGGGCGCCACCGTCAGGTTGATGTCGTGTAGGACGGTCAAGCCGCCATAGCTCTTGGAGACGCGATCGAAGACGATCATGGGCGAGGGCATCATGAACTCCCCACTTGGCCGGCGGATGTGATTTCCGTGGTAACGCCCAGATCGCGACGCGAGCGGGCGAAGCGCCTCTCGATCCGGGCCTGCAGAACGCTCAGCACCGTTGTCGCGGCGAGATACCAGATACACGCGACGATCAGCAGCGGAATGGTTTGGAAGTTGCGCGAATAGATGGTCTGGGCCGAGTAGAGCAGGTCGGAAAGAGAGATCACACTGACAAGGGACGTCGTTTTCAGCATCCCGATCGTCTGGTTGCCGGTCGGCGGGATGATCACGGTCATCGCCTGCGGCAGGACGATGCGGCGCAGCGCCTTGCCATTCGTCATGCCCAACGCTCTGGCCGCCTGACGTTGACCCGGATCGACCGACAGCAGGCCGCTCCGGATGATCTCGGACATGTAGGCGCCTTCGTTCAGCCCCAAGCCCAGGATTGCCGCCGTGACCGGTGCAATCACCGTGTTGGTGGGGACGGAGACCCACCAGGAGGTGAACGGAATGCCGAGCGACAGTTCGGGAAACAACGCGCCGAGATTGTACCAGAAGATCAGCTGCACCAGCACCGGGGTGCCCCGGAAAAACCAGATATACGCGTTGGCCACCGTCGCGACGACGATATTTCGAGACATGGCCATGATCGCGCAAATCGTTCCAAGGATCACGCCGATCATCATGGTCACGATCGTCAACCAGATCGTCAGCGACAATCCCGACAGGATACGCGAATCGAACAGGTAATTTCCGACCACATCCCAGCCGAAATTGGCATTGCCCGCGATCGAAAGCAGAAAGTAGCCAATCAGGACGACCAGCAGCATGGCCGCAGCGCGGCTGCCCCAGGGCTTGGCAGGAACATAGGTGAGCATGGGCCTGTCCGGCCGCGGGGGAACGGCTGCGGAAGGAGCATCGGGCATGGGATTGGTTCTTTCGATGGTCATCTCGAAGGGCGCGGGCCTGCGGAAGATCCGCAGGCCCGTGCAGCGTTACTCTGAGGGGACCGTCTCCAGGTTGATGCCCGGCTCATGATCCATCATCATCGGCTGGACGCTCCACTCCGAATAGATCCTTTCGTAGGTCCCGTCGGCACGGACCTCCTTCAGCGCCGCGAGAAGGGCCTGACCGAGGTCTGTTTCATCCTTTCGGAAGGCGATGCCGCTCGGCTTTCGCGGCAGGACCGGCATGGGCACCACCGTCACGGCGCGCGGCGCCGCCTTCATGATCTCCTGCGCCGATGCGGCGGAGGTCAGGACGAAGTCCGTGCGTGCCGAATAGAGCGAGAGGAGAGTCGCATCGGAGGTGCCGAATTCCGACACGGAAGGCGCGGGTTTTCCTGCTGCGACGCACGCCTCTGCCAGTTCTGCCGTGATGAACCCGACCCATTCGGTGCCGATCTGGGCTGCCCCGTTGAGTCCGCAAAGGTCCAGGTGATCGTTGACGCCCTCGCTTTTGTCTTCGAGCACATAGGCCGACGACGTGGTGTAACCATAATCGACGAAGCTGACGACTTCCTGCCGTTCTGCGTTGTCGGTGATCCCTTCCATCGCGACGTCCCAGCGGCCGGACTGGACGCCCGGAATGAGCGAATCGAACGCGACCGAAGTGACCTCCAGTTCAACGCCGAGGCGCTCGGCCATGGCGTCCCACAGGTCAACCTCGAAGCCCACCATGTTCCCGGAATCGTCGATGGACTGGAAGGGCGGGTATTTGGCGTCGGTCACGAGCTTGATGACGCCAGCCTCGCGATATTTCGCGGGCAGCAGGTCGGAAGCCGCCTGCGCCTGGGCCGTGCCCGCCATAAGGACCAGAGCCATCGCCCCGAGAGCGCTGCCCGCAAGAGCGATAGTGCGCTGCATATTGTGCGTCGTCTTCATTGCCACTCTCCTGAGTTCATAAGTCGTGGGCGATCGAAGCCCGGCCCCTCTGCGTCGGAGCAAATTGCATGTCCTTGCCCGTCCTTGGACGGATTTCAGTTTGTTGACGATGGGGGCGGACAGTCCGCCTTGATTCTGTCTGACGACCGGCCAGTCAGGATCTGCTCTCCGCTCCCTCCTCGAAGCGGGACCCTGTCGCCTTTTTTATAGAAATAATATCATTAACATCTGTCAATACTATTCATGTTATCCGCTGAGACTCGCGCGCCGCGTTCACCGCGGCCATTGCAATCACAGTCAGCTCCGGCGCATCGCTGTCCGTTCCCGTGAAGTTGTTCACCACGAGGGCTGCCACTGCTCTCAGGGCATCCGCATCCGCATCCGCATCCCGCTGATCCGAACGCAGTTCCAGAATGACGGATTCCAGCAAGGATAGCTGCATCTGCTCGGCGCGGAGTTCCAGCCTCTTGATCTCCTCGCGCAGCGCCGGAACGGCTTGGTGAGCCTTCATCCACGGTCCGGCCTTCATGTTGCGCCGGATCGCACGCAGCGGGCGGATCGCTTCGTCGCGCCAGCCTGCCGTGCGGGCGTCCAGCGCGGCGATCACGGTATCATCGACAACATGCCCCTGTGTGCGGGCATAAAGCGCCGCGATCATCAGCGGCACGTCGAGATGGAAGCATTCCTGCAATTCAAGGCAAGCGGGTGCGACGCCGGGTCTTGCGTAGAATCGTAGCGCGAAGTCCCAGAGCGGACCTTGCAAATCCGGCGCGTCTGCTGTCGTCATACCCGTCCTCCCGCTCAGCTCAGCGCCCGCAGCACACGCGCGGCTGCGGAAACGATACGGTCACGGTCGCGATGCTGACCATCTCTGACCACATGGACGCCCGCAGCCCAGACGTCGCGGACATGGATCCCGCGGCCGAAGATCCAGCGGTCCAGCAGGCTATCGGCCTGATCGAGCGCGAGGGGGTCGTCGAGGGCGACGAGATCGGCGGGCGCTCCGGCGGCGATCTGCGGCACCGGCGCAGCCAGCGCCTGTGCGCCGCCGCGCAGGGCACCGGCGAACAATGCGCGGCCGGTGGAGCCATCCTGCGTGCAGATGTTCCGGCCGCGATGCGCGAGGCGCTGTGAATATTCCAGCATGTTCAACTCGCCCGCCACCGATATCGCCACGTTGCTGTCGGTGCCGATGCCGAAGCGTCCCGCTTGCGCCAGAAACTCTGGCGCAGGAAAGATGCCGTCGCCCAGATTGGCCTCGGTCACGGGGCAAAGCCCCGCAACCGCCCCGCTGGCGGCGATGCCGGCGATCTCGGCCGGCGTCAGGTGGGTCGCGTGGATCAGGCACCAGTCCGGCCCGAGCGGCGCGCGGTCCAGCAGCAGCTCGACCGGCCGCGCGCCGGCATGGGCAAGGCAGTCCTCGACCTCCTTCACCTGCTCGGCGACATGGATGTGGAAGGGGCGGCCCGGCCAGGTCTCGGCCAGTTCACGGATTTCCTCGATGGTGGCGCCGCGCAGGGAGTGGGGCGCAAGGCCCAGCCGGTCCTGCGGCCGGGAAAGCCGCGCCGCGCAGGACTCCATCAGCCGCCCGAAGCTGTCCGGCCCATGCAGGAACCGGCGTTGCCCGTCGCCGGCGGGCGCGGGGCCGAAGCCGCCATGGGCGTAGAAGACCGGCAGGTGGGTCAGCGCGATGCCCGTCGCCTCGGCGGCGGCGAAGATTCGCAGCGACATCTCGGCCGGGTCGGCATAGGGGCTGCCGTTCGTGTCGTGATGCAGATAATGGAACTCGCCGACGCGGGTGAAGCCCGCCTCCAGCATCTCGGCATAGGCGAGCGCCGCCACCGCATCCATTTCGTCGGGGCTTACCTGCAGCGCGAAGCGATACATCATCTCGCGCCAGGTCCAGAAGCTGTCGCGGCTTTGCCCGCGCCATTCGGTCAGCCCGGAAAATCCACGCTGGAAGGCGTGGCTGTGCAGGTTGGGCATGCCGGGAGCCAGCGCCTGGACGCGGGTGGCGCCCGGCTCCGCCGCTGCGCCAGGCGTGACCGAGGCGATTGCGCCGCCGTCCAGCCTTACCGCAACGTCGCGAGCCCAGCCGTCCGCAAGGAACGCCGCTTCCGCATGAATCCACATTCCTCAACCTCCTGCCGCTGGCCGATATTCTCGCCATGTATATACTTGATCTTGGTGCGGGGGAAGTGCAACCTTGGCCATGATGACAGCCCGCGTGATTCCGGTTCGGCGGAATGTCCGCGGATATCGCCCGGAACCGGGCCAGCAATGGGAGCGAGAGATGACCAGAACGCTCTGGACAAATGCCCGCGTCGTCACCGCCGACGGTGGCATCGACCGTGGCCCGGAACCCGGCGCGATCGAAGTGCTGGCGGAGGGCGGCCGGATCGTCGCCGTGGGGGCCGACCTGCCGCGCGAGGGGGCCCGCGTCGTCGATTGCGAAGGGCGGCTGATGACGCCCGCGCCCGTCGATTGCCACACGCATCTGGTGTTCGGCGGCGACCGCGCGCGCGAGTTCGAGATGCGTCTGGACGGCGCGGCTTATGAGGAGATCGCGCGGGCAGGGGGCGGCATCAAGGCCTCGATGCGCGCCACCCGCGAGATGGGAATCGAGGCGCTGGTCGAGGCGAGTCTGCCCCGGCTGGACCATCTGCTGGCCGAAGGGGTTTCCACCGTCGAGATCAAGTCCGGCTATGGCCTGTCGGTCGAGGCCGAGTTGAACATGCTGCGGGCGGCGCGGCGGCTGGAGGTGTTGCGGCCGGTTCGTATCCGCACCACCTGGCTCGCCGCCCATGCGCTGCCGCCCGAATATGCGGGCCGGCCGGGGGATTATATCCGTGACGTCGCCATCGCGGGTCTGGAGCAGGCCCATGCCGAGGGGCTGGTCGATGCGGTTGACAGCTTCTGCGAGACCATCGCCTTCTCGACCGCCGAGCTTGAGCCTCTCTACCGGAAGGCGCTGGCGCTGGGACTGCCGGTCAAGATCCACTCCGAACAGCTTTCCCATTCCGGCGGCACCGCCTTCGCGGCCCGCTTCGGGGCGGTCTCGGCCGATCATCTGGAACATGCGACCGCAGCGGATGCCCGCGCGATGGCGGCGTCCGGCACCGTTGCGGTGCTGCTGCCCGGCGCGTTCTACATGCTGCGCGAAACGGTCGCCCCTCCTGTCGCCGCCTTCCGCGAGGCCGGCGTGCCGATGGCGCTGGCGACCGACTGCAATCCCGGCACCTCGCCGCTGACCTCGATCCTCATGGCGATGAACATGGGGGCGACGCTGTTCCGGCTGACGGTGCCGGAGTGCCTTGCCGGCGTCACCTGCAACGCCGCCCGCGCGCTGGGGCTGGCCGGGGAAACCGGCCGCATCGCCGCCGGGCTTTCCGCCGATCTCGCGCTCTGGAACGTCGAGACACCGGCCCAGCTTGTCGCGCGGATCGGGTTCAACCCGCTTCATGCCCGCATCTTCCAGGGAGAAACAGTCTGACCATGACCGAAGTTCTTACCCCCGGCGCAGTCACGATCGCCACGCTGCGGCGAATCTATTGGGAGGGGCTGACGCCCGGCCTGGATCCGGCCGCCGCCGAAGGCATCGCCCGTTCCGCAGCCCGCATCGCCGAAGTCGCGGCAGGCGACGCGGCCGTCTATGGCGTGAACACAGGCTTCGGCAAGCTGGCTTCGATCCGCATCGACGCGGGCGATGTGGCGACGCTTCAGCGCAACCTGATCCTGTCGCATTGCTGCGGCGTCGGGGCGCCTTTGCCTGACGATGTCGTCCGGCTGATCCTGACGCTGAAGCTGATGTCGCTGGGTCGCGGCGCATCCGGCACCCGGCCCGAGGTGGTCGCGCTGATCGAGGCGATGCTGGCCCGCGGGGTGATCCCGGTCATTCCCGAAAAGGGCTCGGTCGGGGCATCGGGCGATCTCGCCCCGCTGGCCCATATGGCGGCGGTCATGATCGGCGAGGGCGAGGCGTTCGTTGAGGGCAACCGATTGCCCGGTGCCGAGGCGCTGGCGCGCGCGGGGCTCTCCCCGGTGGTGCTGGCCGCGAAAGAGGGGCTGGCGCTCATCAACGGCACGCAGGTGTCCTGCGCGCTGGCGCTCGCCGGGCTGTTCCGGGCCGAACGGGCGCTGCGCGCCTCGATCGTCACGGGTGCGCTTTCGACCGACGCGGCGATGGGCTCGACGGCCCCGTTCCACGAGGAAATCCACACATTGCGCGGCCATCGCGGCCAGATCGACGTGGCGCGGGCGCTGCGCGAGCTGCTGGCGGGCAGCCAGATCCGCGACAGCCATGCCGAGGGCGACGAGCGTGTGCAAGATCCCTATTGCATCCGCTGCCAGCCGCAGGTCGCGGGTGCCGCGCTGGATATCCTGCGCCAGAGCGCCGCGACGCTGGAGATCGAGGCCAATGCGGCCACCGACAACCCGCTGGTGCTGTCGGACGGGGCGGTCGTCTCGGGTGGGAACTTCCATGCCGAGCCGGTGGCCTTTGCCGCCGATGTGATCGCCCTCGCCGTGGCCGAGATCGGCGCCATCGCGCAGCGCCGCATCGCGCTGCTGGTCGATCCGGCCCTGAACTACGGGCTGCCGGGCTTCCTGACGCCGGCGCCGGGGCTGAACTCGGGCATGATGATCGCCGAGGTCACCACCGCCGCGCTGATGAGCGAGAACAAGCAGATGGCCCACCCCGCCAGCGTGGACAGCACCCCCACCTCGGCCAACCAGGAGGATCACGTCTCCATGGCGTGCCACGGGGCGCGGCGGCTGCTGCCGATGACGCAGAACCTGTGGTGGATCGTGGGGGTCGAGGCGATGATCGCCGCGCAGGGCATCGACCTGCGCGGCCCGCTGGAAAGCTCACCCCGCCTTCAGGCCGCCATCGCCGCAATCCGCGAACGTATCCCGGCGCTGGGTGCCGACCGCTTCATGGGCAACGACATGGAGGCCGCGGGCGCGCTGATCGCGACCGGCGCGCTTGATCCGGCCAGGGCAGGGCTTCTGCCGGAGGTCGGGTGATGGAGCCGGTCCGAGTCCAGCCGGGGAACAGCCCCGTAATCCTTGCCTTTCCCCATGTCGGGACCGAACTGCCCGCGGACGTGGCCGAGCGGCTGAACGATGAAGGCAGGCTGCTGCGCGACACCGACTGGCATATCGACACGCTGTATGCCGGGCTGCTGCCGGGCGCGACCACCGTCACCGCCACCCAGTCGCGCTATGTCATCGACGTGAACCGCGACCCGGAAGGCGCCAGCCTCTATCCCGGCCAGACCACCACCGGGCTGATCCCCGAGACCAACTTCGACAACGTGCCGATCTGGCGCGACGGCGCGGGGCCGCAGGCGGATGACATCGCCCGCTGGCGCGAGGCGGTCCACCGCCCCTATCACGCGGCGCTTTCGGCCGAGATCGCGCGGATCAGGGCGCTGCACGGCGTCGCGATCCTCTATGACTGCCACTCGATCCGGTCGGTCATCCCGTGGCTGTTCGAGGGGCGATTGCCGGACTTCAACATCGGCACCGACAATGGCGCGACCTGCGCCGCCGGGATCGAGGCCGAGGTCCACCGCATCTGCGCCGCTGCGCCCGGCTACAGCACCGTGCTGAACGGCCGCTTCCGGGGCGGCTGGACGACGCGCCATTACGGCCGCCCGGAAAACGGCGTTCATGCGGTGCAGATGGAACTGGCGCAGATATCGCATCTGGCCCGCGAGGAGCCGCCATTCGCGCTCGACCCCGACCGCAGCGCAAGGCTGCGGGAACCCCTTGCCGAGATCCTCAACGCGCTGGCCGCCCTCGCGCCGCGCCTGGCCCGTCCCTGAAAGGTCAACGACATGAACAACCCCCGTCACAACGCCCGCGTCGTCCTTCCCGCCACCGGCACCGAACTGACCGCGAAATCCTGGCTGACCGAGGCGCCGCTGCGGATGCTGATGAACAACCTGCATCCAGACGTGGCCGAAAACCCGCATGAGCTGGTGGTCTATGGCGGCATCGGCCGCGCCGCCCGGACGTGGAAGGATTTCGACCTGATCTGCGACAGCCTGCGCAAGCTGGAGGCTGATGAGACGCTGCTCGTGCAGTCCGGCAAGCCGGTCGGCGTGTTCCGCACGCATGAGGACGCGCCGCGCGTGCTGATCGCCAACTCCAACCTCGTGCCGCACTGGGCAACGTGGGAGCATTTCAACGAACTCGACCGCAAGGGGCTGATGATGTACGGCCAGATGACGGCCGGCTCGTGGATCTATATCGGCACCCAGGGCATCGTTCAGGGCACCTACGAGACCTTCGCCGAGGCCGGGCGCCAGCATTACGATGGCGACCTGACCGGCAAGTGGATCCTGACCGGCGGGCTTGGCGGCATGGGCGGGGCGCAGCCGCTGGCGGCGGTCTTTGCCGGCGCCTGCTGCCTCGCGGTCGAGGTGGACGAGACCCGCATCGACTTCCGCATCCGCACGAAATACCTCGACGCCAAGGCGCGGACGCTGGACGAGGCGCTCGCCATGATCGCCGACTGGACCGCGAAGGGCGAGGCGAAGTCGGTGGGTCTTCTGGGCAACGCCGCCGAGATCTTCCCCGAGATCGTCCGCCGCATGCAGGCGGGCGAGCCGCTGCCGAACGGGCGGCCTGACATCGTGACCGACCAGACCTCGGCCCATGATCCGGTTCACGGCTACTGCCCCACGGGCTGGAGCGTCGGCGACTGGCGCGCGCGTCAGGAAAGCGCCCCGGCCGACGTGGCAAAGGCCGCCCGCGCCTCGATGCGCGTTCAGGTCGAGGCGATGGTCGCCTTTCACGACGCCGGCGTTCCGACCGTCGATTACGGCAACAACATCCGCCAGATGGCGCTGGAGGAAGGGTTCGAGCGTGCCTTCGCGTTCCCCGGCTTCGTGCCGGCCTATATCCGCCCGCTGTTCTGCCGCGGCATCGGCCCGTTCCGCTGGGCGGCGCTGTCGGGCGATCCCGAGGATATCCGCAAGACCGATGAGGCGATGAAGCGCCTGTTCCCGGACAACACGCATCTGCACCGCTGGCTCGACATGGCGGCGGAGCGCATCGCCTTTCAGGGGCTGCCCGCGCGGATCTGCTGGATCGGCCTTGGCGATCGCCACCGCGCCGGGCTGATGTTCAACGAGATGGTCCGCAGCGGCGAGCTGAAGGCCCCGGTGGTGATCGGCCGCGACCATCTGGATTCCGGCTCGGTCGCCAGCCCCAACCGCGAGACCGAGGCGATGGCCGACGGGTCGGACGCGGTGTCCGACTGGCCGCTGCTGAACGCCATGCTGAACGTCGCGGGCGGCGCCACCTGGGTTTCGCTGCATCACGGGGGCGGGGTCGGCATGGGGTTCTCGCAGCATTCCGGCGTGGTGATCGTCTGCGACGGGTCCGAGGCGGCCGACAAGCGGCTGGAGCGGGTGCTGTGGAACGATCCCGCCACCGGCGTCATGCGCCACGCCGATGCGGGCTACGAGATCGCGCAGGACTGCGCCCGCGAACACGGGCTGCATCTGCCCGGCATCCTGCGGTGAACGGAGTCCATCGGCTGCGGGACCGGACGCTCCGGCCCTGGAAGAACGGCGGCGGCAAGACGGCGGAAATCGCCGTTTCTCCGCCGGGCGCCGGGTTCGACGATTTCGACTGGCGCATATCGACCGCTCTGGTGGCCTCGGACGGGCCGTTCTCGACCTTTCCGGGCGTGGACCGAGTGCTGACGGTGGTCGAGGGCGGACCGATGGTCCTGACCATCGACGGCCACGACCACCGGCTCGACGCGCGCAGCCCGCCGCTCGCGTTTCCCGGCGACGCGACCTGCGCGGCGCGGCTTTGCGGCCCGCCGCTGCTGGATTTCAACGTCCTGCTGCGTCGCCCGCTGGCGGCGCGGGTCCGCAAGGGGCCGCTGCACCCGGCAGGCGGCGGCGCCCGCGCCCGGCTGGCGCTGCTGCTCGAAGATCGCGCCGGGCTGTCGCGGCTGGATCTGGTGAACCTGGACGCAGCCGGTCCGCAGTTGGCGGCGGCGCTGGCAGGGGTGCAGGCGATCTCGGTGGAGATCGGCTGACGCCGACTCAGCCGCTCTCGTCCGTTCCGCCGGGTCCGAACTGCGCGACAAGCTGGTGCCGATCGCCGGGATAGGTCTGGGTCGCCAGCGTCACCCACTGGCCCGAGGCTTCGGTCCGCCGCGTCACCTCCAGGCAGGCGAAGCCGGTCGCCAGTCCCAGCTCCCGCGCGACGAGGCCCGTGGCCGGAACCGCGCGGATATGGTGCTCGGCCGAGCTCCACGGGATCTCGCGCAGCAGCCATGCGCCGGGCGCGGCGCGGCGGAAATCGACCTCGGCGGCGCCGGGCGCGGCTTCGGGGTTGATGATGCGGACCTCGTGGCAGAAGGGCAGGCCGCCCGCGTGGTGCACCCCGCGCAGCGCGAGGACGGGGCGCGAGGCGTCCACGATCCGCGCCGCCTCCGCCTCGTGGCGGAGCGGCAGTCGCAGGCTGCGTTCCAGCAGGTCGAAGCGCCAGTCGAGCCCGAGCGCCGCGATTTCGGCCTCGATATCCGCGATCTCCATCACCGCCGCCTGCGCGCGGGGCCGGGCGACGAAGGTGCCCAGCTTGCGGCGGCGGACCAGAAACCCCTCGCGCGTCAGCTGCGCGAGCACCTTGTTCATCGTCATGCGCGAGACGCCGTGGCTTTCGGCCAGTTGCGTCTCGAAGGGAAGCTGAAAGCCCGGCTGCCATTCGCCGCTGGTGATGCGGTCCCGCAGTTCGGTCAGGATGCGCTCGTGATGGGTGACGCGGGGCGCGACCTCGTCCCTGCTCATGGCAAACTCCGAACTGGACACGGCGGAAGATTAGGCGATTGCGGGGCAGGGGTCCACGCGGGCCGACCCGTGAGCCTGGCGGTTCGGACGGCAGGGGGTCAAGCCGGATTCGGGCTGAAGCGATTGCTCCGCAAGGATCGCGGGGCGGGGCCGAGATTTCCTTCGGCCAGCGCGGGGCCGAGTTCCAGCGCGTGCAGGCTCGCCAGAGTGACGCCACTGTGGCAGGTGACAAGAAAGCCGCCCGGAAAATCGGGGGCTTCGTCGTAGATCGGCAGGCCGTCGGGGCTCATGATCCGCAGGGCGGCCCATGCCCGCACCAGCCGTGTATGCCGCAGGGCGGGGAAAAGGCGGGTGCCGGTCCGGCAGAGCCGGGAAATCGCGGCGACCTCGGTTTCCGTCGAAAAGCCGGCATCCTCATGGGTGCTGCCCAGAAGCACCGTGCCTTCGCGGGTCTGGCGGATGGCGCTGGCTGGGTGGTGCAGGAAGGGCGCGACGCGCTCGGTGACGACGATCTGGCCGCGCTCGGGCGCAAGCCGGGGTTCCAGCCCGATCTGACGGGCGAGATCGTTCGCCCCCAGCCCCGCGGCAATGACCAGACGGCGGCCGAAGACTTCGCGCCCTGTCGCATCCCGCACCGCAAAGCCGCGGTGCGGGTTATGGCGGATCGTGGTCGCGGTGAAGTTGACCAGCAGACGCCCGCCATGGCCGCTGAACCCCTGTTGCAGCGCGCGGAGCGCAAAGAGCGGGTTCGCCTCGCCGTCGAGGTCCGAAAGCGAGGCGCCGACCACTTCGGGGCCGATGTCGGGGGCCAGATCGCGCAGGGCGTCCCGGTCGAGCATCTCGATGCGGATATCCCCGCCTGCGGCTCGGGTGCGCGCGATCAGGTCGCGCCGCTGCTCCATCTCGGCCTCGGAACAGCAGAAATGCAGCCCGCCGCCGCCACGCCAGCCGATGTCGATGCCGGTCTCCTCGCCAAGGATGCGGGCGAGTTCCGGCCAGCGCTGCCCGGCCCGGATCGACCAGTGCATGTAGTCGGGATTGCCGAGGCCCTTGCCCTGAAGCCAGACGAGGCCGAAGTTCCCGCGCGAGGCGCGGAAGGCGACGTCACCCTCGTCCAGCAGCAGAACATCGGCCCCGGCGCGTGCCGCCCCCCAGGCGAGCGCCGATCCGATCAGCCCGCCGCCGATGACGATCAGATCAGCGGGGCTGGTCATCCGGCCATTCCCGAGGCCGCAGCGAAAGATGCAACCAGCTTGTCAGCGTCACGATATCGAAGACCGGGAGGCCAAACCTGCGCGAAACGGCGGCCGAGTAGGGCGGCAGATTGGCACATTCGAAGACAAGCGCGCCGACCTCGGGGTGACGCTCAAGCAGATTCGCGACCGTCGCCATGACGTCGGCTTCCTGCGCCGCAGGGTCCACGATTGGCGCCTGCTCGCGCATGTTGCGCAGCAGCGGCCCGTCCGCGGACAGCGCCGCCATCGGCAGACCCGGGCCGGCCCCGACGCCGCGGAAATGCCGGTCGCCAAGGGCCGCGCGGTCTGAGACGATCAGCCCCGGAACCCGCTCGGCGGGCAGGATGCGGGCGACGATGGGAATCTGCAGCAGCGCCGATGACAGGAACGGCACCGGCGAATGCCGCGTCAGCTCGTCCTGGACCGCGGCAAGAAAGCCGCAGCTGGTGGTGATCGCTGAACAGCCGAGCGCCACCAGATCGTCGATCGCCTCACGAAACGCGCCGAGCGATTCGCGCGGATCGCCTTCGATCACGTCGCGCGGCCTTACCCCACGCACGATGCGGAACTGCACCGGGAACGGCCAGGTGCCGGCATGGGCGATATCCCCCGGCAAGCGGCGAAAGCCGGTGTCGAGGACGATGATCCCCAGCATGACGCCGTGGATGCTGCGGCGGCTGCGCGACCCGGCCGGGATCATGCCGGACCCTCCAGCGCGTCCTTCAGCCCGTTCCACCGTTTCACCGCGCCTGTGTCGATGTCGAACAGGTCCAGCGCGCGGGCGGTGGAATGGGTGACGACCTCGTCGAGGCTCTGCGGCTTGGCGTAGAAGGCGGGAACCGGCGGCATGATGATGCCGCCCATCTGCGTCAGCCGGGTCATGGTTTCCAGATGGCCCAGATGCAGCGGGGTCTCGCGCAGCATCAGCACCAGCCGCCGCCGCTCCTTCAGCACCACATCGGCGGCGCGGCTCATCAGAGTCGAGGTGACGCCGGTCGCAATCTCCGACATGGTGCGGACCGAGCAGGGCGCGATCAGCATCCCCATGGTGCGGAACGAGCCCGAGGCGATGGTGGCGCCGATATCGGCGGCGGGATGGATGACATCGGCGCGCCCGTCCAGATCGGCCTTCTGCAAGCCCAGCTCCTGCTGAAGCGTCAGCAGGGCCGAGCGGGAGACGACCAGATGCGTCTCCACACCCGCCGCGCGGGCAAGCGCCAGCGCCGCGATGCCGTAGGCCGCGCCCGAAGCGCCGGAGATGCCGATGACGAGCCGCCGCGGATTGAGCGTCATGGTTCAGCGCCCCGGAAACCAGTCTTCCGCACGGACCTTGTCCGCCAGCCGCAGGCGCTTGCGCTCGAACTCCGCCTCGCGGCCCCAGGGCTTGGTGGCGTCCACCAGAAGGCGGCCCCAGTGGTCCTTCATCTCGTCACGATAGAACGAGGGGGTTTCGGGAATGATCATCATGTCCTTGTCGGGGCGGCAGCGGGTCAGGATCGCCCATTGCACGTCGTCCATGTCGTAGATGTCGACATCCGTGTCCACGACCGTGATCTGCTTGGCCCAGATCGGCTCGGCCCCGATGGTGGCCAGCATGACCTGCCGGGCATGACCTTCGAACTGCGGTTCGATCTGGACGATGGCGTGGTTGACGAAGGGCTGGCAGGTGACGTTGACGATGCCGGGCAGCGCCGCGCTGAGGCGCTGGAAGATGTTGGCCGACACCGAAAGCTCCAGCGTCAGCACCTCTTCGGGCGAGCCGCAGAGGATCGAGTGGAACATGGCGTCCTTGCGCACCGTCACGCCCAGCACCTCGAACACGGCGTTCGGGCCGACGGGGACATAGTAGCCCATGAACTCGCCGAACGGCCCTTCGGGGCGGCGTTCGTTCGGAAGGAAACGGCCCTCGATCACCACCTCGGTCTCGGCTGGCACCTCGAGATCGATGTGGTTGCACTTGCGCATGGCGATCGGGCGGCCGCGCAGGCGGGCTGCGACCTCAAGCTCGTCCACGTCATAGGGCAGGGGGGCGGCCGCGGTCAGGAACGCATGGGCCGGGGGGCCGATCAGCATGGCGGCCTCCAGCGGCTTGCCCATCTTCTCGGCCTTCTCGTGGTAGATGGTCAGGTGATGGCGCGGCGCCAAGCGGCAGCGCAGCTCGTCATCGCTGATATACATCGAACGGTGATAGGACAGGTTGCCGACGCCGGTCTCGGGATCCTTGGCGATGAACATGGCCGAGGTGAAATAGGCCGCCCCGTCGCGGTCCGAATAGGTGATGAGCGGCAAGTCTGACAGCTTGACCTCGTCATATTCCGGCAGGTCGTCCGGTCCGGCCGCAACCAGCGGCTCGGACATCCCCGAGGCGCCCATCGAGGCCAGCCGGCTCCACTGGCGGCAGAAGTCGTTCGGGTCGATGCCGATCACCTCGCCCAGCCGCTCGCGCGTGCTGTAGATGTTGCTGACCACCGGAAAGCGGGTGCCCTTGACGTTGGTGAACATCACCGGCTTGGCCCATTTCTTCTGGGCAAGCTGGGTCACGGCCGCCAGCTCATGCGCGGGGTCGATCTCGCGATCGACGATCAGCAGGTCGCCACGTTCCTGGAGGTTGCGGACGAATTCTCTCATGTCTGGCTCCTGTGGTCGGTTAGCGGCCAAGATTTGCGCTGGGCGTGGTGACGATCCGGCTGGTGCGCGCCTCGTGCGTCGAACGCAGCCGGTAGCGGTCGCCCGGATAGATGAAGCGGCTGCGGGTGACGGGTATTCCCTCGCGCCAGGTCGAGCGGTCGAGCAGCAGGCAGGGCTGGTTCTCGTCGATCTGAAGCAGCTTGCGCGCCTCTTCGTCGGCGCGGATCGCGCGGATGGCGTTATCGACGGTGGTGACCGTCGTCTCACGCAAGAGCCAGCTATGCGGGGTGATCCGGTTGAAGTCCTGTTCGATATAGCCGGGCGCCTCGGAGGCGTTGACATAGCGATCCTCGAGCTGGACCGGGGTGCCGTCCTCAAGATGCAGAAGCCGGGAATGGAACACGACTTCGTCCGGCGGAAGCTGGAGCATGTTCCGGCCGGGGCTGTCCCGACCCAGGATCGAATGCTGCAACACGCGGCAGCTATGGGCGCCGCCGGACAGCGCGACTTCCTCGGCAATGTCGGGCAGGTTGAAGACCGCGCATTGCATCCGCGGGCCGATGACGAAGGTGCCGCGCCCCTGAATGCGCATCAGCACACCGTCCGCCTGCAACTCGCGCAGCGCGCGGCGCACGGTCAGGCGCGAGGTCCCGAACTCTCCGGCGAGCACTTCTTCCGAGGGGACCTGGAAATTGGCCGGCCATTCCTCGGCTTCGATCCGGCGGTCGATGACGGTCTTGATCTGCTCATACAGCGGTTGATCCGTGCTCACATCGCCATCCATAATGATATCATTACTAGCGTCACAAGAGCCTGTGATAACGCCAGATTACAAGAGTATTCTCGCAATATAGCCCTGCTTGAGCAGATTTACCCCGTGTCGACTCTGATTTGCCCATGATTTAGGCAGATATAGGTATCTCATCTCTCCATCAAGTATATTATTGACAGATGGTATGTCTATCATTTCTCATGGTGAGAGGCGCAGAGAGCCGACGAACAGTTTGCGGGAGGGGCGATGCCCATCCCCCGCGAGAATGGAGTGAGCATGTCCACCGAAAGCCTGCCGAAACTGTCCATGTATATCGACGGCCAATGGGTCGCCCCGGTTTCGGGAGAGTATATCGAGACGGTGGACCCGTTTACCGCCAAGCCCTGGGCGCTGATTCCGCGGGGCAATGCGGACGATGCCGACCGTGCCATTCAGGCCGCTCATCGCGCCTTCAAGGATGGTGAGTGGGGCCGGATGCATCCCAGCCTGCGCGGGCGCATTATCCAGAGATTCGCCGACCTGATCGAGCAGAACGCCGATTCGCTGGCCGAGATCGAGGTGCGGGACAATGGCCGCCTGCTGGCCGAGATGCGCCACCAGATCCGCTATATCCCCCGGTGGTATCACTACTACGCGGGGCTGGCCGACAAGATCGAAGGTGCCGTCCATCCCTGCGACAAGCCGGCGCTGAGCTTCTCGCGCCACGAGCCGCTGGGGGTCTGCGTCGGCATCGTGCCGTGGAACGCGCCGCTGTTCCTGTTCTCGCTCAAGGCGGCGCCGGCGCTGGCGGCCGGCTGCACGCTGGTGATGAAACCTGCCGAATACACCTCGGCCACCGCGCTCAAGCTGATGGAGCTGGTCGAAGAGGCGGGCTTCCCGCCGGGCGTGATCAACGTCGTCACCGGCTACGGCCCGGAAGTGGGCGAGCCGCTGGTCACGCATCCGCTGACCCGACATGTCGGCTTCACCGGCTCGACCAGGACGGGCGCGCATCTCTATTCGCTGGCGGCGAAGGACATCAAGCGCGTCAGCCTGGAACTGGGCGGCAAGTCCCCGAACATCGTGTTCGACGATGCCAATCTGGACAACGCCGTGCGCGGTGTCGTGGGCGGCATCTTCGGCGCGGTGGGGCAGACCTGCATCGCCGGCTCGCGCCTGCTTATCCATCGCAAGGTGCACGACCAGTTTCTCGACAAGCTGACGGCCTTCACCAAGACCGCCCGCATCGGCGATCCGAAGCACGAAGATACCCGCATCGGTCCCATCGCCAACTCGATGCAGTATGAGAAGGTGCTGGGCTATATCGACGTCGCCCGTCAGGAAGGGGCCGAGCTGGTCCTGGGTGGCAAGCGCCCCGATATCGCCGAATGCGCCGCCGGCTACTTCGTCGAGCCGACCATCTTCGCCGGGGTGAACAACGACATGCGCATCGCCCGCGAGGAGGTGTTCGGCCCGGTTCTCGCCGCGATCCCCTTCGATGAGCCCGAAGAGGCCATCGCCATCGCGAATGACAGCGAGTTCGGCCTCGCCGCCGGTGTCTGGACCGGTGACATGCGCCGCGCCATCCTGATGTCCGAACGGCTCGAGGCCGGCAGCGTCTGGGTCAACACCTACCGCGACGTGTCCTACACGACCCCCTTCGGCGGCTACAAGAAAAGCGGCATCGGGCGCGAGAACGGGATCGAGGGCATCCGCGAGTTCCTGCAGACAAAGGCCGTCTGGCTTTCGACCGCGGAAGAGATCGCCAATCCCTTCGTGATCGGGTGAGTGCCATGAGAAGAGGTGCAGACATACTCGCCGACGAACTGGCGCTGAACGGCGCGCAGATCGTCTATCATGTTCCCGGCGAAAGCTTTCTGGTCGCGCTGGACGCTCTGGCGACACGGCATTCCGGCATCCGCGCCGTGAGCTGCCGGCACGAGAACGGCGCTGCGCAGATGGCCGAGGCGCATGGCAAGCTGACCGGCCAGCCCGGCATCGCCTTCGTCACCCGCAGCCCCGGTGCGACCAATGCCGTCAACGGTGTTCACACGGCGTTCCAGGACAGCTCTCCCATGATCCTGATCGTGGGGCAGGTGAAGCGCTCGATCCTCGAACGCGAAGCCTTCATGGCCTATGATTTCCGCACCATGTTCGCGCCGATGGCGAAATGGGTGGCGCAGATCGACGATCCGGCGCGGATCCCCGAATTCGTCCAGCGCGCCTGGGCGACGGCGATGTCGGGGCGGCGCGGTCCGGTGGTGCTGGTCGTCCCCGAGGATGTGCTGGAGGAGGAAAGCGACGTCGCGCCCTCGGTCCGCCCGGCGCAACCCTCGCGCGCCGGTGCGCCGCGCGATGAGGACATGGCGCAGATCTTCGACATGCTGGCCGGGGCGAAAAAGCCGCTGGTGGTCGTCGGCGGCTCGGACTGGAGCGAGGCGGCAAGGGGCGACATCCAGGAATTCGCCACCCGCATGGGGCTGCCGGTGGTCACCACCTTCCGCCGCCGCGACATCATCGACCACCGGCTCGACTGCTATGCGGGCGAGATCGGGATCGGTTCGAACCCGGCGCTGCTGGCCCATATCAAGGAAACCGACTTCATCCTGATGCTGAACGACGCGCTGAGCGACGTGAACACCATCGGCGCCGGCTACATGGAGGGGTTCACGCTCTTCTCGATCCCGCATCCGAGGCAGAAGGTCGTTCATGTGATGGCCGACCATGGCGATCTGAACCGGGTGTTTCAGGTGGATCTGGCGCTGGCCGCCGACAATGATGCGACCGCCCGTGCGCTGGCGGGCCATGCGGCCGAGCCGGTCCCGGAGCACGCGGAATGGAGCGCGACGCTGCGCGCGACGCTGATGGCCGAGCGCGAGCCCCAGCCCTGTCCGGGCGACATCGATCTGCCCGGCGTGATGGGCTGGCTGCGCGAGCGGCTGCCCGAGGACGCGATCGTCACCAATGGCGTCGGCGCCTATGCCACATGGAGCCAGCGCTACTTCCCGCATTACCGCCTGCATACCCAGCTTGGCCCGATCAGCGGCAGCATGGGCTATTCGCTGCCGGCGGCGATCGCGGCGAAGATCGCCCACCCCGAGCGGGTGGTGGTGGATTTCGTTGGCGACGGCTGTTTCCAGATGAGCAGCGAGGAACTGGCGACGGCCGTTCAATACGGCGCCAATGTCGTCATCCTGCTGTTCAACAACGGGCTTTACGGCACCATCCGCATCCATGAGGAAAACCGGCTTGAAGGGCGGGCGAACGGGACCGATCTCGTCAATCCCGATTTCCTCCTGCTGGCGCGGGCTTACGGCGCGCATGGAGAGCGCGTGGCGACGACCGAGGAATTCGCGCCCGCCTTCGAGCGCGCGCTCGCGTCAGGCAAGCCCGCCCTGATCGAATTGGTGATCGACCCGGAGGCGATCCATACCCGCTATTCGCTGAGCGATCTGCGTGCCCGCCGTGCGGCGCGCGCGCAGGGCTGAGCGATGAAGGAATCTGCCGGACCTGACGCGAGAAATGGGCCGGAAGGTAAGACGGGGCAACCATTGCCCGCATCCCCCTCCAACAGGAGAAATCCATGAAGACCAAGCATCTACTCGCCGGTCTGGCCCTTTCGGTGTCCTGGGCGGGCCTCGCCGCCGCGCAGGATTGCGCGCTTCGCGTGACCACCTGGGGCGGCAGCTATCAGGCGACCTATGAATCGGTCGCCGAAGCGTTCGAGCAGCAATACGACTGCAAGATCCAGTGGATCGTCGGCGCCAGCCCGGACCATCTCATCAAGGCGCGGCTGGGGCAGGTCGATGTCGCGACCAACACCCTGCTGAACTCGATCGCCGGGGAAAACGAAGGCCTGTGGGCGCCGCTCGACCCGGCCAAGATCCCGAACATGGCCAATCTCTACGACAACGCAAAATATTCGGACCACACGGTCTTTGCCAATGTCGGCGACTATGTGCTGACCTACAACACTGACCGCATCCCGGAAGAACCGGAAAGCTGGGACGCGCTGTGGAACCCCGACTACAAGAACTCGGTGGTGATCTACGGCATCGACCATATCCCGACGCTGAGCCTGATGGTGATGGAGGCCGAGCAGAACGGCGGCAGCATCGACAACATGGAGCCGGGCATCGACCGGATGGCCGAGCTGATGAAAAGCGGCAACCTCGTCGGCTCGCTGGATGTCGAAAGCCAGATGGTCTCGCTGTTTGAAACCGGCGATGCCTGGCTCGGGATGATGGCGACCGGCCGCCTGCGCGAGCTGCTGTCGAAGGGCGTGGACAACATCGCCTTCACGCGGCCCGAGGAGGGGACGTTCCCGCTGATCTCGACGGTGAACATCCACAAGGATGCAACCGATCCCGACATGGCGGCGAACTTCGTGAACTTCGTCCTGAGCCCCGAGGTGCAGGTCGCCTTCGCCACCCGCAACCTCTACGCGCCGTCGGTGAACAACGCCGAGATTCCCGCGGATTTCGAGATGGGCGAGCTTCTGGTGTCGAACGAGGAGTTCGGCCGGCTTTACCTGCCCGATCAGGAGAAGATCCAGGCCAACAAGGCCGAATGGCAGCAGCAGCTGAGCCAGAAGGCCACGCGCTGATTGCAACCGAGCGGCCCCATGACCGGGGCCGCCCGCTCTCATGCCGGGCACCTCGCCCGGCATGTCCGCCCGAAGCAGGATGAAGATAGCCAATGTCCGATGACGCGATCCAAGTTCAGGGAGCCATGAAGCGCTACGGCGCCGTGATGGCCGTGGACGATGTCTCCTTCAATGTCGCCCCCGGTGAGTTCGTCTCGCTGCTCGGACCAAGCGGCTGCGGCAAGACGACCTCGCTGCGCATGATCGCGGGGTTCATCGATCCCTCGGGCGGAGCCATCCGCGTTCATGGCCGCGACGTGACCTATCTTCCGCCCGAACGGCGCGATCTTGGCTTCGTCTTCCAGAACTACGCGTTGTGGCCGCACATGACGGTCGCCGAGAACGTGGCCTTCGGCCTGAAGCTGCGCAAGAAGTCCCGCAGCTTCATCAAGGACAAGATCGAGGAATCGCTGTCCGTGACCGGGCTCTCCGGCTATGCGGCCCGCCTGCCGCGCGAGCTTTCGGGCGGGCAGCAGCAGCGGGTCGCGCTGGCCCGCGCGCTGGCGCTGGAGCCGCAGGTCCTGCTGATGGATGAGCCGCTGTCGAACCTCGACCGGGCGCTGCGGGTCGTCATGCGGCGCGAGCTGAAAGAGCTCCAGGCGCGCATGAAGATGACCACGCTCTACGTGACCCACGATCAGGAAGAGGCGCTGTCGATGTCGAACCGCGTCGTGATCATGAACAAGGGACGGGTCGAACAGATCGCCGCACCCTATGAGCTTTATGAAAACCCTGCGACCACCTTCGTCGCCGATTTCGTCGGGATCACCAATTTCCTTGAAGGGGTCGTGGTCGATACCGAACCCGGCTGGGTCGGGGTCAGGCTGGAAACGGGGCAGGTGCTGCGCGCCGTGATCCGGCAGCCCGTCAGCCGCGGCAGCGCCGTCCGCGCGCTCATCCGCCCCGAACGGGTCACACTGTCCACCGCGCCGATCGACGGGCTGAACGTCCTGCGGGGCCGCGTCGTGCTGTCCGAGTATTTCGGCGCGGTGCTGCGCTATACGGTGCGGCTCGACGATGGCGGGACGCTCCGCTCCGAGGTGCATAACTTCGACGGCTTCATCGCGCCCGGCGAGCAGGTCTGGATCTGCGCGCTGCCCGAGCATCTGCGGGTGATCCCCCATGAGCGGCGGGCCGGCGAATGATACGGCGCCTCACTCCCTCGCTGTCGCCGGGGCTGCTCGCGATATTCATCTTCGTCGCGCTGCCGATGCTCTGGGTGGTGCGCACGAGCTTCAACGATCTGGCGCAGGGCTCGTTCATCGTCGAGACCTTCACGCTCGACAACTACACGCGGTTTCTGGGCGATCCGTGGTATCTGGTGAACACGCTGTGGTTCACGGTCCGCATCGCCATCCTGTCAACGGCGGTTTCGGTGATCTGCGCCTATCCGGTGGCGCTTTACATCGCCCGCACCACGGGCGTTCAGCGCAACATCCTGATGGCGCTCATCATGGCCCCGCTGCTGATCGGGCTGGTGACGCTGGTCTATGGCTGGATCGTCATCTTCCGCGGCGGCGGGCTACTGAATTCGCTGATGATCGCGCTGAACGTCTATGACGAGCCGGTGCGCTACATGTGGGACATCAAGGGCGTCGTGATCCTGCTGGTCTATATCGGCATGCCCTATATCGTGCTGTCGCTCATGGACAGCATCGAGCGGATCAGCCCCTATCTGGTCGAGGCCGCCCGCAATGTCGGGGCAAGCCCGTGGACCGCCTTCTGGAAAATCGTGTTCCCGCTGACGATGCCGGGCCTTTACGCCGGTCTGGTCATCGTCTTTTCGCTGAACTTCGCGGCCTTCGCGGTCCCGCTGATGATCGGGGACAGCAACACGCAGATGATCGGCCTGGTCATTTATCGCGAGGCGCTGCTGAACAACGACCTGCCCTTCGCCTCGGCGCTCTCGGTCATCATGGTGTCGGTGAACGCGCTGATCCTTGTCGGCATGGCCGTTCTCTTCGGCCGCCTGATCCTCAACCGTCTCGAGGCCAAGCGATGACACGTTTAGATTTCGGCGCCGTGGCGCTGCGGCTGTTCACGCTGCTGATGATGATCTTCCTGATCTTTCCGATTCTCGTGACGCTGGTGGTCGCGGTGAACCCGCGCGAGTTCATCCTGCCGCCGAGCGGCTTCACGCTGGACTGGTTCAAGGCCGCGTGGAGTTCCCAGACCTTCCTGCGCGGGATGGGGGTCAGCCTGGTGCTCGGGGTCGTCTCGGCGACGCTGGCCAACGCGCTGGCGCTGCCCGCGGCGATGGCGATGGTCCGGCACGACTTCCGCGGCAAGGCCGCCCTGAACCTGATCCTGATGTCGCCGCTGCTGATCCCGACGACGATCTTCAGCCTTGCGCTGTATATCTGGTTCGTGCGGATCGGCTATGGCGCGGGGCTGCTGCCGCTGTTCGTCGGCCATACGGTCCATGTGATGCCCTATGCGATGCGCATCCTGACGGCCAGCCTGCACAACTTCGACCCGTCATACGAGGAGGCCGCCCGGAACGTGGGCGCGGGGCGTGTGCGAACGCTGTTCTCGGTCACGCTTCCGGTGATCCGCACCGGGTTGATCTCCAGCTTTGCGTTGTGCTTCATCCTGTCGTGGAACGACTTTCCGATCTCGGTCTTCCTCGCCCCGCCCGGCTGGACCCCGCTTCCGGTCGAGCTCTACTCCTACATCAAGTTCCAGTACGACGCGGTCGCGGCGGCGCTGGCGGCATCGCTGATCCTGCTGTCGGTGGTCGCCATGGTCATTCTCGACCAGCTTGCCGGGCTGCGCCGCGTCCTGCGCTCGTGAAACATCCAACGGAGCATCCATGATCAAACGCATCTTCACCGGCGCCCCTTCGGAAAAGCTCGCCGGCTATGCCAAGGCCGTAGTGGACGGAAGCACCATCTATGTGTCAGGCACGACTGGCCGTGATCCGGCGACCAACGGCTTTCCGGCAGATCCGGCGGAGCAGGCCCGCAACGCCCTTGCCTCCATCGATGCGGCCCTGCGCGAGGCGGGGGCCAGCCTGGCAGACGCGGTCGCAAGCCGTGTCTATGTGACCGACCGCGAAGCCGCCGAGGCCGTGACGCCGGTGCTGGGAGAGGTCTTCGCCGATATCCGGCCGATCAGCACGTTCCTGATCTGCCAGATTCCGGCCGAAGGCGCGCGGGTGGAAATCGAGATTACGGCCTCGAGGAACGGAAAGGCCACTGCAGTGGGGTAGGGCAGCGCAACGGCCGCGAAGCCGTATCCTCCGGAAGGCCCGGAACAGTTGTGCAAGATCGTCGCAATATGAAAACAGGGTTCAAACCCTGTCCTCGCAACTAATTTAATTTGTGAGATCAGAAGCTTACAAGCCTCCCTCGCGGGAGGCTTTTTGCGTTCCGCAACGTGTCAACGCAGTGTCAGCAAAACACAGGCGCCGGGTGGCAGGGAATGACGTACGAGTCACCGCTGCACTGCGGTGATTGCAGTTGCCCTCCTCGAATCCGCCCCACGCGCCGAGCCCCTGCGTCACCAAGTAGTCGTGCTTCTCATTGTGGAGAGCCCCATAAGTCATGAGACCTGATGACACCCGGGTCGTCAGAGGTGGTTCGCTTCGTCTGACCAACGTCGGGGCTCGTGCTAAGTGGATCTCCGCCTTGGTTGCGCCGCTGCCGGGATCGGCTGGCTGAGATAGGCCTGATCGGGTGTCTGCCCGCCATGTATGAGGAGGATCAGAAAACGTTCCAGTGGAACGTTTTCCCGACGATTGGA
>NZ_JAHQZU010000024.1 GCF_019061185.1 Paracoccus sp. Z118 | reverse complement strand
TGAAAGCCGGGCTGTGGTTCCGGCGCGGTCGTCTGCTCATGGTCTCTCCTCGCTCCTCGGCATCATGCCGATGTCGCGCGGATGATCCACTCAACGCCCCTGTTCAGATTTCCCGAACCAACTCTAACCTTCCTCTCCGCCGTAGCACTCGCCGCAACCGTCATGTTTTGGCTATGACCATCAATAAGTCTGGAGCCTGACAGAGCTGCAGAAGACCGGAAAAGGCTTGACAGCTCAAACCGGTTTATCATTCATAATTCAAAATCGGGAAGCACCGAGAAGCCCGGAGGCAGGGGAGGACTGCTTGGCGAAACCTGCACCAGCCTCCGAGGCGACGCGATGGGAGACGCGGTTCGAGCGCAGGTCGAGTATGCAGGCATGGAGTGAAGGGCAGGCGCAAGAGGATGCGATCTGCCGAAGCGGGCCCGCGCCGCGGGCCTCCCGGCGCCGGATCCCGTGAGGACCGTTGCGCCGTCAGACAAGTCCAGGGAGGAAAGATGCAGATCAAGCGATTCATCACGGCGGTCGTCATGGCCACATTCGGGCTGGTCGGCCACGCGCAGGCGCAGACCGAAATCAAGTTCGGCCATGTCGGGGAACCCGGCTCGCTGCTGGACCAGAGCGCGACCGAGTTCGCCCGGCGCGCCAACGAGAAGCTGGGCGACAAGGCCAAGGTCATTGCTTATGGCTCAAGCCAGCTCGGCAACGACACGGCAATGCTGCAGAAGCTGAAGCTGGGCACAATTGATCTGGCGCTGCCGACCACGGTCATGTCCTCGATGGTGCCGGTCTTCGGCCTGTTCGAGATGCCCTACCTGGTCCAGGACCGCGAGCACATGAAGCGGATCCGGGACGAGGTCGTGATGCCGGACATGGCGTCGCAGGCCGAAGAAGCCGGCTTCAAGATCCTCGGGGTCTGGGAAAACGGCTTCCGCCAGATCACCAACAACAAGCGGCCGATCAACACGCCCGAGGATCTGAAGGGCATCAAGCTGCGGGTCCCCAGCGGCGAGTGGCGCGTCAAGATGTTCGAAACCTATGGCGCCAGCCCCAGCCCGATGGCGTTTTCAGAGGTGTTCGTCGCCCTGCAGACCGGGGTGATGGACGGGCAGGAAAACCCCTACGCCCAGATCTATCCGTCGCGCTTCTACGAGGTGCAGGATTACCTGTCCAAGACCAACCACGTCTATACGCCCGGCTATGTCGTGGCCGGCAGGTCGTGGAGCAAGTTCGACCCCGAGGTGCAGCAGGTGCTGCAGGAAACCGCGGTAGAGATGCAGGACGTCGTCTACGAAATCGCGGCTCGGCTGGACTCGGAACTGCTGCAGAGCTTGATCGACGAGGGGATGCAGGTGAACGAGGTCGATACCGAGGCCTTCATCGCGGCCAGCCAGCCAGTCTACGATCTTTTCTCCGAGACCGTCGATGGCGGCGCGGAACTGATCGAGAAGGCCCGCGCCCTCGCGGTGGCCGAGTGATCTGATGCGGCGGGTCCGGCGTCCCGCCGGGCCTGCCCCCTTTTCCCTGGAGATGCAGATGCAAGCGCTCACCGTCAGGCGGGGCTTTGAAGTCCTGCTCGAGGTCATCACGGCGGCGATCGTGGCCGGCCTCGCCATTCTGATCGTCCTTGGCACGGTCTATCGCTACTTCGGTTCGGCGCTTAGCTGGTATGACGAGGTGGCATCGATCGGGCTGGTCTGGATGACCTATTTCGGCAGCGCGCTGGCTGCGCTGAAGGGGGCGCATATCGGCTTTCCCGGACTGGTCAACGCGATGCCGCCCCGGTGGCGCGTCCCGGTGACGCTGTTCGCCGAGGCCTGCGTGTTCTTCTTCTTCGGCCTGCTCGCCTATGCGGGGTGGGTCGTGCTGGTCATCCTTGAGGGGATGACGCTGGTGTCGCTGCCCAGCGTGTCGGTGCAGCTGACGCAGTCGATCATTCCGCTGGGCGCCGTCCTGTTCATGATCGCCGAGGCCTTCCGCCTGCCCGAGGTGATTTCCGCCGCCCGCGGCGAAGGCTTCGTGGATCACGAGATCAAGGAAGCCCTGGGCGACATCTCGAACACCCCGCTGGAACTGGACGATGCCAGCGTGCCGGCCGCCAGCCACCGTGACCACCACAACCCCGTCGCGGGAGACAAGCGATGACAATCGGCTACATGCTTCTCGGGATGTTCGCGCTGGCGCTGCTGAACATCCCCATTGCCGTGGCGCTCGGCCTGGTGGCAATCGCGGCGGTCGTGCTGGTGCAGGGCGTGGACATGCTGCCCAACCTCGCGCTGACGATGTTCGAGGGCGCATCGAACTTCTCGCTGCTGGCGATCCCGCTGTTCGTGCTGGCCGGCTCGATCATGAACGCCTCGTCGATTTCGCGCCGGCTGATCGCGCTGGCCTCGGCGCTGGTCGGCTTCGTCCGCGGCGGCCTGTCCTTCGTGGTGATCGGCGCGTCGATGTTCTTTGCCGAGATCTCGGGCTCGGCCGTGGCCGGCGTGGCGGCGCTGGGGTCGATCCTCATCCCCGCGATGCGGAAGAAGGGATATTCCAAGGAATTTTCGGCGGCGATCTGCTCCTCGGCCTCCAGCCTGGCCATCATCCTGCCGCCCTCGATCCCGATGATCCTGTATGCGGTCATGGCGCAGCAGTCCGTGGTCAAGATGTTCGTCGCGGGCTTCGGCCCCGGCATCGTGGGGGCCATCTGCCTGGCCGTCGCAGCCTATGTGCAGGCGCGCCGCTACAACTTCCCGGTCGAGGAAAGCTTCCAGATCTCGAATGTCTGGCTGCGCCTTAAGGAGGCGGGCTGGGCCCTGATGCTGCCGGTCATCATCCTGGGCGGCATCTTCGGCGGCATCGTGACGGCGACCGAAGGCGCGGGCCTCGCCGTGGTCGCGGCGCTGTTCATCTCGATCGTGATCTACCGCGAATTCGACATCCGGGCGCTCTACAAGGCGCTGATCGACAGCGGCGTGCAGACGGCAGTGGTGATGCTGCTGGTCGCCTCGTCCTATCTGATCGGCGGGTTCCTGACCGAGGCGCAGTTGCCGCAGCAACTCGCGGGCGCGATCAGTGACGTGACCGACAACAAGTACATGATCCTGCTGATGCTGAACGTGGCCTTCCTGATTCTGGGCATGTTCCTGCACTCGGCGGCGGCGATCATCCTGGTGGTGCCGATCGTGATGCCGATGGTGCTGGCGGCCGGGATCGACCCGGTGCATTTCGGCCTCGTGGTGACGCTGAACCTGGCAATCGGCCAGCAGACGCCCCCCGTCGCCTCGGTGCTGATCGCCGCCTGTTCGATCGCCAAGGCGGACATCTGGGAAACGACCAAGGCCAACCTGCCGTTCATCTTCGCGCTGCTGGCGCTGCTGATGATCTGCACCTACCTGCCGGGTGTCTCGCTGCTGCTGGTCCACCTTATCTACGGAGCCTGACGACATGACCGATCAACAGAAAACGCTGCCGCTTCAGGGAATCCGCGTCCTCGACGTCAGCCAGGTGATGGCCGGGCCCTTTGCCTGCATGCTGCTGGGCGACCTGGGCGCCGACGTGATCAAGGTCGAGCCGCCGACCGGCGACCAGACCCGCAGCTCGATGGGGTTCAAGCTGAAGGGGGACGACAGCCTCGGCTTCCTGAACATGAACCGCAACAAGCGGTCCATCGTGCTGGATCTCAAGTCCGAGGCGGATCGCCAGATCTTCCTTGCCTTGGCGAAGACCGCGGACGTGATCGTCGAGAACTATCGGCCCGGCGTCGTCCGGAAGCTCGGCATCGACTATGACACCGTTTCGCAGATCAATCCCGGCATCATCTATGCCAGCATCTCGGGCTTCGGCCAGACCGGGCCGTGGTCCGCGCGGCCGGGCTTCGACCTGATGGCGCAGGCGGCGTCGGGCATCATGTCGATCACCGGGCATCCCGACGGTCCCCCGGCGAAATCCGGCGGGCCGCTGGCCGATATCGGCTGTTCGCTGTTCGCAGTCTACGGGATCCTTTCCGCCTATATCGGCCGCCAGGCGACGGGCAAGGGGCAGTTCATCGACGCGTCGCTGTATGAGGCCGGGCTGTCCTTCGCGGTGTGGGACATCTGCGATTACTGGGGAACGGGGGTGGTCCCGGACCGGATCGGCACCGCCAACCGGATGGCCGCGCCCTATCAGGCGGTCCGGGCCAGCGACGGGTATTTCGTGCTGGGCGCCAACAACGACCGGCTTTACCGCCGGTTGTGCGACACGATCGGCCGGCCCGAGCTGATCGAGCATCCCGACTATCGGACCAATGCGCTGCGGATGTCCAACCGGACCGCGCTGATCGCCGAACTGGAGGAAACCCTGACCCAGAAGACCCGCGACGAGTGGGTGGAAAAGCTTCTGGAGGCCGGGATCCCGGCCGGGTCGATCCTGGATTACGCCGAGGCCCTGGGCAACCCGCAGGCACAGGCGCGCGACATGGTCATGCCCATCCAGCATCCGGTCGAGGGCGAGGTGAAGAACATCGGCTTCCCCGTCAAGCTGCGCGGCACCCCCCAGCAGGTCCGCCGGCACCCGCCGCTGCTGGACGAGCACCGCGCCGAGATCCTGCAGGAACTCGGCCTGGCGACCGGACGCGAGGCCGCCGATGTCTGACACGCCCGGCAACAGCGCATCGAGCCGCGATCAGGCCCCCGCAAAGGGGGACGTGACGCTTCGGATCGACGGACCGGTTGCGCATGTGACCTTTGACCGACCGGCGGCCCGCAACGCCATGACCTTCGCCATGTATGCGCGCCTGGGCGAGATCTGCGACGAGCTGGAGGGCCGCGACGACCTCCGCGCCATCGTGTTCCGTGGCGCGGGCGGGGCCTTCGTGGCGGGAACCGACATCTCCGAGTTCACCCAGTTTACGGGCGGCGAGGACGGCGTCACCTATGAGGCGCGGATCGACGAGACGCTGACGCGCTTGACGCGGCTGCCCGCGCCGACCCTTGCCGTCATCGACGGCGCCGCCGTCGGGGGTGGGCTGGCGATCTCGGCCGCCTGCGACCTGCGGATCGTGACGCCGCGCGCCCGCTTTGGCGTGCCGATCGCGCGCACGGTGGGCAACACGCTGTCGGCGGCCAACATCGCCCGCCTGATCCGCGCCCTCGGCGACGGCCCGGTGCGGCAGATGCTGTTGCTGTCGGTGCTGCTGGACGGCGAGACGGTGCATCGGCTGGGCTTTGCCGGCGCCTGCGTGCCCGAGGCCGAGCTGGAGGCCGAGGCCGCGCGCCAGGTCGCGCGGCTGTGCGAGGCCGCCCCGCTGACGATCCGCGCCTGCCGCGACCTGTTCGCCCGGCTGGCGGACAGCGCGCCGGACGACAGGGATGTCATCGCCCGCGTCTACGGCAGCCGCGATTTCCGCGAGGGGGTGAGCGCCTTCACGCAGAAGCGCAAACCCGAGTGGCAGGGCATCTGAAATCGACGGAAGACGGCGGAAAGCGCCGGATCTGACCCGCGACGGCACGGAGCGCCGCGGGTCGCGCGTCCTGTGCCGTCACCAGCGCGCGGTGCCCCCCGCGATGGCTCCGCCCCCTCACACCTGCGCCAGCGCCCGGTCCAGAACCTGCGCGACATGGATCGCCTGCCGGTCCGCGCCATCGTGGATCTGGTGGCGGCAGCTGGTGCCATCAGCCACGATCAGGTCGTCCGGCCCGGCCTTGCGGACGGCTGGCAGCAGCGACAACTCGGCCATCATCATCGACACTTCGTGGTTCTCGGTCGAGTAGCCGAAAGCGCCCGACATGCCGCAGCACGAGCTTTCGATCACCGTCAGTTCCAGTCCCGGCACGCTGCGCAGGACGGATTCCACCGGACCCATGACGTCGAAGGCCTTCTGGTGGCAATGGCCGTGCAGATGGGCGACCCGGCCCTTCTGGTCGGCCAGCGGCAGGGTCACGGTCCCCGCCTTCAGGTCGGCGGCCAGCGCCTCCTCGAACAGCAGCGCCTTGCCCTCGAGGAAACCCGTTTCCGAGGCGGGCAGCAGCGCGGTCATCTCGTCGCGGAAGGTCAGGATGCAGGACGGCTCCAGCCCGACCACGCGCGCGCCCCGCTCGACGAAGGGGCGCAGGGCGTCGATCGAACGCCGGACCTCGGCCCGCGCCTCATCGGTCTGCCCGGATGCGAGCCAGGTTCGCCCGCAGCACATCGGGCGGCTGCCGCCCGCGGGCTGGACCCGGTGCAGGCGGTAGCCGGCGGCGAGCAGCACCCGCTCGGCCGCTTCCAGGTTCTCGCGCTCGAAATAGCGGTTGAAGGTGTCGCCGAACAGCACGAGGTCGAGCCCGTCGCCGACCACATCCTCGGGGCGGGCGGCCGGGCGCGTCTCCTTCCACGGCCTGCCCCATTTCGGCAGGCTGCGCTTGGCGGAAAAGCCCAGCATCCGTTCGGACAGCCTTGCGACGAAGGGAATCCGGTCGCGCAGGTTCAAGGCGGGCGCGAGGCGGCTGGCGCGGTGGGCAATGTGCGGCAGGTTGGCGATCAGCCGCTCGCGCAGGGGCAGCCCGTGCTTCTTGTAGTAATGGTGCAGGAACTCGATCTTCATGCGCGCCATGTCCACGCCCGTGGGGCAGTCGCGCTTGCAGCCCTTGCAGGACACGCAGAGATCCAGCGTTTCCTTCATCTCGGGCGAGGTGAAGGCGTCGGGCCCAAGCTGCCCCGAGATCGCCAGCCGCAGCGAGTTCGCCCGCCCCCGCGTCAGGTGCTGTTCCTCGCGCGTCGCACGGTAGGACGGGCACATGGTCCCGCCCGCCAGCTTCCGGCAGGTGCCGTTGTTGTTGCACATCTCGACCGCGGCGCCGAAGCTGCCCCAGTCCGACCAGTCGAGCGCGGTCCTTTCCGGCTGCGTCGCCGCATAGCCGGGCTGGAAGCGCATCAGGCTGCGGTCGTCCATCTTCAGCGGTCGGACGATCTTGTGGGGGTTCAGGCGGTTTTCGGGGTCGAAGCTGTCCTTCACCTGCTCGAAGGCGCGGGTCAGCTTCGCGCCGAACAGCGGTTCCACGAATTCCGACCGCGAGATGCCGTCGCCATGCTCGCCCGAGAACGATCCCTTGTAGCGGCGCACGAGATCGGCGGTTTCCTCGGCGATGGCGCGCATCTTCCGCACGCCCTCCCCGGTCTTCATGTTCAGGATCGGGCGGACATGCAGGCAGCCGACCGAGGCATGGGCATACCACGTCCCGACCGTGCCGTGCCTGCTGAAAACCTCTGTCACGGCGTCGGTGTAATCGGCCAGGTGCTCCAGCGGGACCGCGCAATCCTCGATGAAGGAGACGGGCTTTCCGTCGCCCTTCATCGACATCATGATGTTCAGGCAGGCCTCGCGCACCTCCCACACCGGCTTCTGGCGGGCCGGCTCGATCACCTTGACCACCGCGTCCGGAAAGCCGTGGTCGCTCATGCACTGGTCGAGCCGCTTCAGGTCGCGTTTCAGCGCGTCGGGGTCGTCGCCCGCGAATTCAACCAGCAGCAGGCAGTTGGGCTGGCCGCGGGTGATGTCGCTCAGCGTGCGGACGAACAGGGGGATGTCGGCGCCCAGCACCAGCACGTTGTTGTCCACCAGCTCGACCGCGACCGGGTCCAGCGCGACGATGTGCCGGGTCGTCTCCATCGCGGCGCGGAAGGTTGGGAAATGGCAGACGCCCATCACGCGGTGCGCGGGCAGGGGCGACAGCTTCAGCGTGACGCCGGTGGTCAGCGCCAGCGTGCCTTCCGACCCGACCAGCAGGTGCGAATGGTTGGGGTTTTCCGGCAGCAGCTCGTCGAGGTTGTAGCCGCCGACCCGGCGCTGAACCTTCGGGAAGATCGTCTCGATATCGGCGCGGTGCTGGCGGGCCAGGGTCGTCAGCCGCTCCATGATCCCGCGCGAATGCGGGTGCAGGGTGGCCAGCGGCGCGTCGCTCAGGGAAAAGCGCTCGCCGTCGGCCAGCATCCCGTCGATGGCCAGCACATTGTCCACCATCTTGCCGAAGCGCAGCGACCGTGCCCCGCAGGAGTTATTCCCCGCCATCCCCCCGATGGTGCAGCGCGAGGCCGTCGAGGGCTCGACCGGAAAGAACAGCCCGTCCTTGCGGAGGGCATCGTTCAGCGTGCTCAGCACCGTTCCGGGACGGACGCGGACGGTGCGGGCCTGCGGGTCATAGTCGGTGACGCCGTTGAAGTGGCGCGACATGTCCAGGATCAGCCCGTCCCCGATCGGCTGGCCGTTCTGCGAGGTGCCGCCGCCGCGTGCGATCACGGGAACGCCATGCTCGGCCGCGACCTGCAGGGCGGCGGCGATGTCGTCCTCGTGCCGGGGAAAGGCCACGGCGCGCGGCATGATCTGGTAGATCGAGGCATCGGTCGCATAGCGCCCGCGCGTGAAGGCGTCGACGCGGACCTCGCCTTCCAGCGCCTTGCCAAGGGCGGCCTGAAAGGCCTTGTTCCGGGCGGCGGCGCGCGCGGCAGGAGGGGCGTTCTGCGGGCTGGGTGCGGTCATCTGCCTGTGCCTTCTTGCTTCGGTTTCCGGGAAGCCGCTGCGGGGTGGGCAGGGGTGCCTGCACCGGGGGCTAGTTCCAAATTGGATGCATCATTGCCGCAGCATGGCAATAATGCATTCAATTCTTACGCGCGGCAAGGTTCCGCAGGATGGCCGAGCGCGTGCTGCGAAGGTGGTTGAACAGCAGGTCTGCCAGTTCCGCGCCCGCCCGGCGGCACAGCGCGTGG
Organism: Paracoccus sp. Z118; assembly: GCF_019061185.1. Lineage (GTDB taxonomy): Bacteria > Pseudomonadota > Alphaproteobacteria > Rhodobacterales > Rhodobacteraceae > Paracoccus. Next base: position 22,011 of record NZ_JAHQZU010000024.1, on the reverse strand, counting down.
AGGATCAGTTCATGCTCGCGCACCGCCTCGCGCCAGCGGTCCCCCTGCTCGTCGAGATTGGCGGCGAAGCGGACGCGGCGCAGCCGGCCCAGAAGCGCGCGGGCCGCCGCCGACAGCGCGCCGTTGCCGGCGGCGGCAAGGATCGCCTCGTGGATCCGCTGGTTGCAGGCGAAATAGCCGGGCCGGTCCCCGCGCAGGTAATGCGCGTACATCTCGCGGTGGGTCTGCTCGATCGCGTCGAACTGCTCGGGCGTGATCCGCTCGCAGGCAAGGCGTCCGGCAAGCGCCTCCAGCCCGCCCATGAGGTCGAACAGCTCGCCGATCTCGTCGGGCGTCAGCGACTTCACGCGCGCGCCGCGGTTCGGCAGCAATTCGATCAGCCCTTCGGACGCCAGCACCTTGAGCGCCTCGCGCAGTGGCGTGCGAGACACCCCGAACCGCGCGCACAGTTCGCGTTCCGAGATGCGGGCCCCGTCCGGCAGGTCGCCATGCACCACATGGTCGCGCAGGCGGGACAGCACCTCGCCATGCAGCGTGGTGGCGATGCGTTCGGAAATGCCCGCGCCGTCGTCGGCCGTGAGATCGTTCATCCGCCAAGTCCCTGCCGTCCTGGCCCGAAAGGATAGCGGATTGCCTTCGATCTGCCTAGATCACCCCCCGGATTGAATGCAATCCTCGGTCGTGCGCCGTGTCGGTCGCCCCTCCGCCTGCTCGGCACCGGCGAGGGATTGGCTCACCGCCCTCAGCTTGTTCTCGAGGTGCCGCCGCAGGATAGCGGCCAGCTTGATCCCGTCGCGCGCGGTCAGGTGAGCCATGATGCGCTCGTGTTCCTCGACCGCCTGCGCCCAGCGGTCGGGGGTGGTGTTGGCGACATAGCGCGCCCGCTGCACCCGCGCCGACAGGGATCGGTAATGCGCCGCCAGGGTCGGGTTCTTCGCCGCGCCCAGAATGCCCTCGTGGATACTCTGGTTGGCGGCGTAATAGCCGCTCAGGTCGCCGGCGCGGTAATGCGCCAGCATGGCCTCGTGATGGCGGCGGATCTCCTCCAGTTCGGCGGGGGTGATGTTCCGGCACGCCAGCTCGCCCGCCAGCGCCTCGAGCGCGCCCATGACCGGGAAGACCTCGTCCAGATCCTGCTGCGTGATCCGGCTGACGCGGGCGCCGCGATTGGGCTCCAGCACGACCAGCCCCTCGGAAGCCAGCACCTTCAGCGCCTCGCGCAGCGGCGTGCGCGAGACGCCGTAGGCCTCGCACAGGTCCTTTTCGGGCACCTTCACCCCCGGCCCCAGGTCGCCGTGGACGATGAGGTCGCGCAGCACCTGCGTCAGTTCCTCGTGCAGGGTCTTCCGCTGCAGCGCCTTGAAAGGTTCCGGCACGATGTTCATGACGTGGTTGCCCCGTGGTTCCTGCGGAAAGGCCGGTGTCGCGGCGGCGATCCTACCACCGCCGCCGCGCCCCGCGCCAGCAAGTTCCGGCCACCATCAGCCGGCGTCGGCCCGCAGGCCCGCCGCCTCGATGGCGGCCACCGCGCAGGCCTCGTCGTTGTCCGAGCTGTCGCCGGTGATACCGACGGCGCCGATGATCTCGCCGTCCTTGCGGATCAGCACGCCGCCGGGAACGGGAACAAGGCTGCCGCCCGCGATCGTGTTCATCGCCTGGATGAAATAGGGCTGTTCCTGCGCGCGGGCGTAAAGCGCGCGCGAGCCGAGGCCCATCCCGATGGCCCCCCGCGCCTTGCCCTGCGCGATTTCCGACCGCAGCAGGCTGGTCCCGTCCTGTCGCAACAGCACCTTGAGATGGCCGGCCGAGTCCAGCACTGCCACCGTCAGCGGCTTCAGGTTCATCTCGCTCGCCCGTTCGAGGCAGAGATCGGCCAGCTTGAGGGCCAGGTCGAGTGTCAGGGTCATGCGGTCCTCATGTCGGCAGGCAGGGTGGGGCCCTGATGCACGGGGCGACGATGTGCCCAGGTCGTCGGGGCGCAAGCCGCTCAGGCGTCGATCCCCGGCGCGGGGGTGGCTTCCAGATGCGCCATAGCGGCGGCGACGCCGCCACTGTCATGCGGCACCCTTGCCTTGGACAGCCCCATCTCGACCCCGCTCAGCGCGCCGATCAGCGTCAGGTCGTTGATGTCGCCCAGGTGGCCGATGCGGAACACCTTGTCCGCGACCTTGGACAGCCCGCTTCCCAGCGAGATGTTGTAGTGCCGCAGCGCCTCGGCCCGGAAGGCGTCGGCGCTGTGGCCCTCGGGCATCATCACCGTTGTCAGCACGCCGCTTTCGTGGCCCTGCCGGTTGCACAGCACCTCGAGTCCCCAGGCGCGGACGGCGGCGCGGGTCGCGGCGGCCAGGCGCTGGTGGCGGGCGAAGACCGTCTCCAGCCCTTCCTCGTGCAGCATGTCGATCGCCTCGACCAGGCCGTAGAGCATGTTGGTGGCGGGCGTGTAGGGGAAATAGCCCTTGGCGTTGATCTCGACCATCTCCTGCCAGTCCCAGTAGGACCGGGGCATCCCGTTGGCCTTCGCAACCTCCAGCGCCTTGGCGCTGACCGCGTTGAAGCTGATGCCCGGCGGCAGCATCAGGCCCTTCTGCGAGCCCGAGACCGCGACATCGATGCCCCATTCGTCGAAGCGGAAGTCGATGGAGGCGAGCCCCGAGATCGTGTCCACCATCAGCAGGGCCGGGTGCCCGGCCGCGTCGATGGCGCGGCGCACATCCGCGATGGGCGAGACCGAGCCGGTCGAGGTCTCGTTGTGGACGACGCAGACGGCCTTGATCTCGTGGCCGGTGTCGGCGCTCAGGTGCTGCTCGATCTGGTCGGGATTGGCGCCCGAGCGCCAGTCGCCGCCGATGAACTCGGCCCGCACGCCCAGCTTCTCGGCCATCTTCTTCCACAGCGTTGCGAAATGGCCGGTTTCGTACATCAGGACGCGGTCGCCTTCCTTCAGCACGTTGGCGAGCGCCGCTTCCCAGGCCCCGGTGCCCGAAGACGGGTAAATGATGACGTTCTGATCGGTCTTGAAGATCGTCTTCATCCCGGCCAGCGCCCTGAGGCCCAGTTCACCGAACTCGGGGCCGCGATGGTCGATCACCTGCGCCGACATGGTCCGCAGGACGCGATCCGGAACCGGGCTTGGGCCGGGGATCTGAAGGAAGTGGCGACCGAAAACATGGGTCATTGTTCTGTCTCCTGGGACGGACCTCATCTGAATAATGAATGCATTATCTTCGGCAGCAGGTCAACACCGAAGGCGTCGATACGCGCATGCGCGCTGTCGCCCCGATCCCCTTGGGACTTCACCGATCGGCGCTGACCCGAGGCTGCGACGAGAAGCGGCATTGAAGGACTCGGCGCGATGGGCGACCTTGGCCGTGTCGACATGGCGGGATGAACGTGCTGGCCAGAATGAGGACGAGACGCGACTTCGACCTGCGCGCGCGGACCATCGTTCCGCCTGTCCGGCATGTGCCGCGACTGGCATGCCGGACCCCCGGACTGCCAGCACGGGTGAGGGCCCTGCCTGACCGCCATCCGGGTCGCTGCGGTCGTGGCCGTCCTGTTCGGCCTTCCGACTGTCCTGAGCGGCGGGCGCGCCCTGTTCGGCGGCGCCGACATGGGCGCAGTGGTGGGGTTCGTGCTGCTGTTCAATTCCTGGCCGGCTTCGCCTATGTCCTTGCGGGGATCGGCCTGTGGCAAGGGCGCCGCTGGGCGCCCGGCCTTTCGCTTGCGATCCTGGCGGCCACGCTGGTCGTCTTTGCTCGATTCGGCTGGCATGTGCTGATCGGCCGCCCCTACGAGGCGCGCACGGTTGGCGCGATGGCGCTGCGGTCGCTCGTCTGGGCGGCGATCGCCGCGGCCGCCCTGCGCGGGCGCGGCCGGTGACTGACGCGCCCCCGCCCGGCCCGCCCGAGGCCCGCCCGTCCCGGGGCCGGCATGGCCGCCTTCGCTGGCTTCTGGCGCTGCCGCTGGTCCCGTTGCTGCTGCTGACCGGGGCGGTCGCGGGGATGTATTTCCAGCCGCCCGGCCTGCGGCTGATCTTTGCGCGGACCGGCCTGGTCCCGGGGGCGGGGTCGAGCGTCCCCATCGCCCTGCCGCCCGAGATCGACCTGCCGCCGGCCGTGGCCGAGACGATCGTCGCCAGCGACGTGATCGGGCTGGCCCGGCTGATGCCGCGGGGCGATGTCATCACCGTGGCGCCCCCCTATGGCGCGGGGGACGCCCGGATCGCCAGCCTGCCGGTCGCCGAAGGCGAGCGTGTCGCCGCAGGGCAGATCGTCGCCACGCTGGACAACCTGCCATTCCTGGAAAGCGCCCTGCTCACCGCGCGTGCCGAGGTCGCGGTGCGCGAGGCGTCGCTGGACCAGACCCGCGCCGCCGTCGCAGCGTCGCGCGCCGAGGCGCAGGCGTCGCTGGACCAGGCCCGGGCGGCCGCGGTCGAGGCGCAGGCCGACCACGCCCGCACGCTGTCCCTGTCGCAGCGTGGCATCGCCACCCAGGCGGCGCTGGAGGTGGCCGAGGCCAACCGGAGCCAGACCGCGCTGGCCGTCGCCAAGGCCGAGGCGACGCTGAACCGTTTCGTGGCGGGCGAGGCCGATGCCCAGCCCGACGTGATCGTGGCAAGGCGGCTCGTGGACGCCGCCCGGGCGGCGCTGGTGCGGGCCGAGGCGGACCTTGCGCGCGCCAGGGTGCAGGCCCCGATCTCGGGCACGGTCCTGACGCGGGACGCGCGCGCCGGCGAGCGCCCGCCCGCGGACGGCATCCTGACCATGGGCGACACCGACCGGATGATGGCCGAGGTCGAGGTCTATCAGGACCGCATCAGTCGGGTGGCGGTCGGCCAGCCGGTCGAGCTGATGGCGGTGGCGATCGGGACATCGCTGACGGGCCATGTCTCGCGGATCGGGCTGGTGGTGGGGCGGCAGGGATTGCTGCCCGACGACATCGCCGCCAACACCGACGCACGCGTCGTCGAGGTCGAGGTCGAACTCGACCCGGAGAGCAGCCGCATCGCCGCCCGCTATACCAACCTCGAGGTGGTGGCCCGGATCCGAACCGGGGCGGCGGCGGGCGGCGCGGGCGGCGTCGGCGCGGGAGGAGAGGGGGAAGTCGGGGAGGGCCCCGTGCAGGCTTCGCCGGGCCCCGTAGCGCCGCCCCCGGCATCGCCGCAGGCCGCGGCCGACGGATGACCGCGATCCTGACCCGGCTTCTGGGGCGCTTGCCGATCGGCTGGCTGCAACTGACCCACAACCGCGCCCGGCTGATCGCGGCGCTGGCCGGGGTCGCCTTTGCCAATGTGCTGGTGTTCGTCCAGCTTGCCATCATGGGCTCGATGTCGATCGCGACGGGGCGGCCCTACGACTTCTTCGAGGCCGGGCTGATGATCTCGGCCGCCGATGCGGATTCGCTGACCGACGGCAGCAACGTGGCCCGCCAGTGGCTGTTCCAGGCGCTGGCCCATCCGCAGGTCACCGCCGGGGCGCCCCTGTTCGTGGGCAACGTCACGCTTCAGCACGCGGGGACCACGATGTCCCTGACGACCTTCGGTGTCGATCCGGCCCAGCCGGGGTTCCTCGCCCCGGCGCTGCGCGGGTACGCCGAACTGCTGACGCTGCCGGATTCCGGGATCATCGATCGCCTGACGCGCGGGCTGGAGCCGGGGGAGGCCGACGCCCTCGGGCCCGCCTCGCCCGTGACGCTGGAGGTCCGCGGCCGCACCCTGACGCTTTACGGCGGTTTCGCGGGCGGCGGCGGCTTCGGGGTGGACGGATATCTGGTCGTGTCGGACCAGACCTTCCTGAAGGTCGTTCAGAACCGCCAGACGGCGGCGCCCGACCACATCCTGCTTGCGCTTGCCCCCGGCGCCGACGCCGGCCGAGTCGCGCACGAGCTGCGCGCGCTCGTCTCGGACCGGACACTGCGCATCCGCCCCTATGCGCAGGCCCGGGCCGAGGACATCGCCTACCAGCAGACCCGCCGGCCAACCGGCATCATCTTCGGTTTCGGCGTGGTCATCGGAATCCTCGTCGGGCTGGTGATCGTCTATCAGGTGCTTTCGACCGACGTCGCCGACCACATCCGCGAATATGCGACCTTCAAGGCCATGGGCTACCGGCAGCGCTTCCTGCTGGGGATCGTGCTGGAAGAGGCGCTGATCCTGGCCCTCCTGGGGGCGGGGCCGGGCTATCTGGTCGCGCGGGCGCTGATCGGGGGGATGCGCCGGGCGACCGGCCTGCCGCTGGAGCTTGGCGCGCCGACGGTGGTGGCGGTGGTCATCGGCACGGTAGTCGCCTGCGCGCTGTCGGGGGCTCTGGCCACGCGGCGCCTTGCCTCGGCCGATCCGGCCGACCTGTTCTGATGGTAGCCGACGATGCAGCCATCGTCGCCGCCGGCCTGAGCCACTGGTTCGGCCGTGGCGAGGCGCGCAAGCAGGCCATCTTCGACGTCGACCTGACCGTGGCCCGCGGCAGTCTGACCGTGCTGGTCGGGCCCTCGGGGTCGGGCAAGACCACGCTGCTGACCCTGATGGGCTGTCTGCGCGACGTGCAGCAGGGCTCGGTCCGGCTGCTGGGGCAGGAACTCGCCGGCGCGCCCGAGCGGCAGCTGGTCGCGCTGCGGCGCAGGCTGGGGTTCATTTTTCAGGCTCACAACCTGCACGAAAGCCTGACAGCGCGCCAGAACGTCCTGATGGGCGTGCAGGTCGGGTCCCGGCGTCCGCGCGGTGACGAGAACGCGACCGCGGTCCAGATCCTGACCCTGCTGGGCCTTGCCGACCGGATCGACTATCTGCCGGCCAACCTGTCGGGCGGGCAGAAGCAGCGGGTCGCCATTGCCCGCGCCCTGGCCGGCGACCCCGAGGTGGTGTTCGCCGACGAGCCGACCGCCGCGCTGGACCACGACAGCAGCATGACGGTCATCGGTCAGCTCAAGCGCCTGGGCCGGGGGCGGGGCATGACGACGGTGATGGTGACCCATGACAGCCGCATCATCGGGATGGCCGACCGGGTCGTCACGTTGGAAGACGGCCGGATCGCCCCCGCCTGAAAGCAGGACTGACCGGCCGCAGAGCTGCGCACCTCCCGCGTCCGCAGGGCCACGGACCACGACGTTTCCAGATCCTCGGCCGCCTGAACATGGATTCAAGCCCGGCCTCCGTGACTGGCAAGGCGTGGCGATCCGGCCGTGGCCTCACCGTCCGGTCCTGCCCGGCGGCTTGGCGGTTCGGAACCGGGATCCTGCGTGCCTGCCAGGCGAGGGCCGCCCGCCCAGAGCCGGCAGGACCAGCAGGCCGGCTTCCGCGACGGTCAGGCTTCGACGGTTCCTGGTCTTGCCTTCCTGATCCGATGCGGCCTTTGCGGGCCCTTGGCTTCGACTTGCAGGAAGTGCTTGCCCTGCGGGCGTTGCGGCGGAGGCCGTGGTCCCCGCCGCGCAGCGTCTCAGACGATGCGGACCTGCGTTCCGACCTCGCAAAGCTCGAAAAGCTCGGCGATCTTCTCGTTGTAGAGCCCGATGCAGCCATCCGAGGACAGCCGACCGATCTTGCGGGTCGGCACCGTGCCCGCGCGCGGCGCCGCATCACACATCACCATCAAGGGAGTCTGAGGCCATGAACGGTCCCACCCCGACCACACGCCGCGGATTCCTCCGCGCGGGCCTCGCAGCAGGCGTGGCCGTCCCCGTGACAGCCACGCTCGCCCGCGCGCAGGCCGCGCCCGATCCGCTGATCACCGAAGTTCAGGACTGGGCGCGCTACACCGGCGACGGCGTGGACGTCACGCCCTACGGGATGCCGATCCACTTCGAAGCCGATGTGATCCGCCGCAACGTGCCGTAGCTGACCGCGGACACGATCAGTTCGATCAACGTCACCCCGATCCACGCGCTCGATGGGACGATCACGCCCGCCGGCTGCGCCTTCGAGCGGCATCATTCCGGCGCGACCGAACTGTCGAAGCCCGATTACCGGCTGATGATCAACGGTTTGGTGGACCGCCCGCTGGTCTTCACCTATGCCGACCTCGAGCGCTTCCCGCGGGCGCAGGGCGTCTATTTCTGCGAATGCGCCGCGAATACCGGGATGGAATGGGCCGGCGCGCAGCTGAATGGCTCGCAGTTCACCCACGGCATGATCCGCAACATGGAATATGTGGGCGTGCCGCTGCGCACGCTGCTGGAGGAAGCCGGGGTCCAGCCAGAGGGCAAGTGGGTCTATGTCGAGGGCGCCGATGCCTCCTCGAACGGCCGCTCGATCCCGCTCGAAAAGGCGATGGACGACGTTCCGGTCGCCTTCAAGGCCAACGGCGAGGCGCTGCGGAAGGAACACGGCTATCCGGTCCGGCTGGTGGTGCCCGGCTGGGAAGGCAACATGTGGATCAAGTGGCTGCGGCGCATCGAAGTGACCGATGCCGCCGTCGAGAGCTGCGAGGAAACCTCGAAATACACCGACACGCTGGAGAACGGCATCTCGCGGAAATGGACCTGGGTGATGGACGCCAAGTCGGTCGTCACCGCGCCCAGCCCGCAGGTGCCGATCACCCACGGTCCGGGTCCGCTGGTCACCACCGGGCTGGCCTGGTCGGGCTGCGGCGCGATCACCCGCGTCGATGTGTCGAAGGATGGCGGCAGGACCTGGGAGACCGCGCGCCTCGCCGCGCCCGGTGGGCCGATGGCGATGACGCGGTTCTATCTCGACACCGAATGGGACGGCTCGGAGATGCTGCTGCAATCCCGTGCCATGGACGAAACCGGCTATGTCCAGCCGACCAAGGATGCCTGCGCGAGATCCGCGGGCTGAACTCGATCTATCACAACAACGGAATCCAGACCTGGTGGATCAAGCAGGACGGGAGCGGCGAGAATGTTGAAGTCTCTGTTTAACGATGCCGCGCTTGGTGCATTGATCCTCGCCGCCGCAGGGGCGACGGCGCAGGAAGCGGCCACCTCCGCAATGCAGGCATCGGCGAACGCCGCCCCCGTCCAGACGGCCGCCGCCACGCCGGCATCTGGCGGCAAATTCAGTCTCGGCCGCGAGGTGCTGCCCGAGGAGATCGCCGCATGGGACGTCAAGGTCATGCCGACGGGCGCGGCCTTCCCGAGGGCTCGGCGACGTCGCGACCGGCGAGGAACTTTTCATCGAGCACTGCGCAAGCTGCCACGGCGACTTCGCCGAGGGACTGGACAACTGGCCGAGCCTCGCCGGCGGCGAGGGGACGCTGGACCACGACGACCCCGACAAGACGGTGGGAAGCTTCTGGCCCTATCTCTCGACGGCCTGGGATTACGTCCACCGCTCGATGCCCTTCGGGCAGGCGCTGATCCGGCACCTGGTCGAGACGGGGCACACGGTCTTCTGCATCTCGTGGCACAATCCGACGGCCGAGGACCGCGCCCTGTCGATGGGCGATTATCGCCGGATGGGGGTGATGGCGGCGCTGGATGCCGTCCGCGACATCGTGCCGGAGGCCAGGGTCCACGCCGCCGGCTACTGCCTCGGCGGAACGCTTCTGGCGATCGCGGCCGCCGCAATGGGCGGCAGCGGTGACGACCGGCTCGCCTCGGTGACGCTGTTCGCCGCGCAGACGGATTTCACGGAACCGGGGGAACTCGCGCTTTTCATCGACCACAGCCAGTTGCGGGTGATGGAGGGGATGATGTGGGATCAGGGCTATCTTGCCGCAGGCCAGATGGCGGGGGCCTTCCAGCTTCTGCGGACCAACGACCTGATCTGGTCGCGGCTAGTCAAGGACTACATGACCGGTCAGCGGAGCCCGATGACGGACCTGATGGCCTGGAACGCGGACACGACCCGCATGCCCTACCGGATGCACAGCGAATATCTGCAGCGGCTCTATGTGGACAACGAACTCGCCGCCGGGCGCTTCGTCGTCGATGGCCGCCCCGCCGCGCTTCAGAACATCCGCGTGCCCTTGTTTGTCGTCGGGACCGAGCGGGACCATGTCGCCCCGTGGCGGTCGGTCTACAAGATCCACTATCTCGCCGACACCGACGTGACCTTCGTGCTGACGAGCGGCGGACACAATGCGGGCATCGTCAGCGAGCCCGGCCACCCGCGCCGGCACTTTCGCGTGGCTTGCCAGCGGAAGGACGATCGCGTCGTCGGGTCGGAAGACTGGCTTGCGGCGGCGCCGACGAAGCCGGGGTCATGGTGGCTGGAATGGACTGCCTGGCTTGAAGCCGGTTCGGCTCCGCAACGGGTTACGCCGCCCGCCCTGGGCAGCGCGAACCATGCCCCGGTCATGGATGCCCCCGGCAGCTACGTCCTGCAGCGCTGACGGCGCCGCCGGATCAGCCCGTCTTGATCCACTCGTCAGCAGAGGAGCCGGGCAGCCTGTCATTGCGGCAATCGAGACGACCGCGTGCCGTGCTTCGGGGGTCGGACTATCGAGCCGTGGGATCAACCACCCGGGCAGGCTGGGAGTTGCGGATTCGCGCATGGGATCACCACCCGTCCGATCGGACTCAAGGGACTCGAGACAACTCCCTGGGGGATCGTCGAGGTCACGTCCGGCGCGCTGTCTCCACGCCCCCGCGGCCAAGACCCAGCGCACGGCGGATCACCCCAGCCGCAGCAGCGCGGCGAGCAGGTCGGAGCGGTGCAGGACCCCGACGAGCTTGCCGTCCTTCAGCACTGGGAACAGCCGGTGGGGGTGGACAAGGAACGCCTCGCCGGCGGTCACGATGTCGGTTCCGGCGTCAAGCGTCGTGAGCGTCGCGGACATGACATCGCCCACGGTGCCGGTCCATTGGCGGTAATAGCTGGCGTTCAGCGCCGCGCGGAAGCAGTCCTTCTGGGTCAAGATGCCGACCAGCGCGCCGGTGTCGTCCACGACCGGCGCGCCTGACGCGGTCGCGGAGACGAGGGCCGCCGCGGCCTCGCGGATCGGGGTGGCGGGGGTCAGAAGCGGGCCCTCGGCGCGCATGACGGCTCCGATGGTCGCGGGCATGTTCATCGCGGCGTCCTTTCGGCTTCGGCTCGGACGGGGCAATCCTCGCAGCGGGCGCCGGGGATGCAGTCGATGCCGCCGCAGGAGCCGGTGAGCGGCCTGCGGCCGAACATGACACCGACCGCCATCCCGGCGGCGGCGAGGGTGAAGATCAGCACGGCGAACAGGATCTCCATCGGATCACGCCAGATGGGCGGCGAGGGCCGCCGTCATGTGCCGCCGCAGCCCATCGCCGTCGCGGAACAGGAACAGGGCCGCGATGCCCCGCGCCTCGGCCAGCGCCGGGCCGCGACCCTCCCCGGCGGCGAAGAGAGCGGTGGCCCAGCCATCCGCTTCCATCCCGCTGTCCGCGACGACGCTGACAGAGGCGAGCGCGCCGGCCACCGGCTCGGCGGCGGGCGGGTCGATGATGTGGCCGTAACGCCGCCCGGCCAGCGTATAGCCGTTGACCTTGTCGCCCGAGGTCGCGACCGCGCGGCCGCCCAGCCGCAGGATCTCGGCCGCGCCGGTCGCGCCCTCGCGCGGATCCTCGACGGCGACGTGCCAATCGCGCCCGGACGGGTGGCGGCCGTGCGCCGCCAGTTCCCCGCCGAGATCCACCAGAACGTCGCGCGTTCCCGCGTCCAGCAGCAGCGCGGCGAGCCGGTCCAGCGCGTAGCCCTTGGCGATCCCGCACAGGTCGAGCGTCAGGCCTGCATCGGCCTTGCCGATGCCCCGGTCGCCCGCCTCGATGCCGCGCCAGCCTTCGCGGCGGCTTTCGCCCGCGATGGGGCCGAAACCCCAGCGACTGACGAGCGGGCCGACGGTGGGGTCGAACGCGCCGCCGCTCGCCTCGGCCAGCCTAAGGGCGGCGCGGGTGACTGCGGCGGTGTCAGTGGCCACTGGCATCTCGCGCAAGCCACCGTTGAAGCGCCCGATTTCCGAGTCCGCGCGCCACGGCGACATCTGCGCGTCCACCTCGGCCAACAGCGCCGCGATGCGTGCGACCGGCGGGCGGGGCGCGTCTACAGGCAGCGTCACCCGCCAGCCGGTGCCGAAGGCCGCGCCTTGAAGCGTCTCGCTCGGCCCCGCACTCCGTGCCAATGCGGGCGCGGCGAGCAGCGCGGGCGCGGCAGCCAGCAGGGTGCGGCGGCTCAGGCGGATGGGCGTGTCAGGCATCGGTCAGCCTCCGAAATCGTCGTTGAAGATGGCGTGCGGCTCGACCCCGAGCTTGTCCAGCATGGCGAAGACCGCCGCGATCATCACCGGCGGGCCGCAAAGGTAATACTCGCAATCCTCCGGTGCCGGATGGTCCTTCAGCGCGGCGCGCACGGTCTCGTGGATGAAGCCGGTGGCGCCGGTCCAGCGATCACCCGGCGCGGGGTCCGACAGCGCCGGGGTCCAGCCGAAGTTCGGATGCGCGGCGGCGATCGCCTCGAATTCGTCCTGATAGAACAGGTCCGCCACCGTGCGGGCGCCATAGAAGTAGCGGATGCGGCGGGGCGTGCCCTTGGCGATCTGCTCGTGAATCATGGCGCGGAGCGGAGCCATGCCGACGCCGCCGCCGATGAAGATCATCTCGCGCCCGGTCGGCTGGACGTGGAAGTCGCCGAACGGGCCGGACACGTCCACGCTGTCGCCGGGGTTGCGGGCGAAGAGCCAGGACGAGCCGATCCCCGGCGGGATCTCGCCCTCTTGCCCCGCAGGCGGCACCGCAAGGCGGATGTTGAACACGATCCGGCCGTGATCCGCGGGGCGGTTGGCGATGGAATAGGCGCGGGTGACGGGCGCGTCGCTGGTCCCGCGCAGCCTCGGCCAGCCGGCGACGGTCCATTCCTCGCGGTATTCCGGCTCGATCCCGATGCCCGCGAAGTCCAGCGCATAGGACGGCGCGGTCAGCTGCATGAAGCTGCCGGCGCGGAAATCGAAGTCGCGGCCCTCGGGCAGTTCCAGCACCAGTTCCCGGATAAGCGGCGCCAGCATCCGGTTCGAGACCACGCGGCAGGGATAGGTTTCCGCCGACATCACGTCGCCCGGCACCTCGACCGTGACCGGCCCGCGCAGCGAGACCTGGCAGGCAAGGCGCTTGTGCGCCCTCTGCTCGGCCGCGGACAGCAGCCCCTTTTCGGTGGCCTGCACCTCGCCGGCGCCTTCGCCGGTGGCCGTCACGCGGCACAGCCCGCAGGTGCCCGCCCCGCCGCAGGCCGCCGGAATGGCGATGCCCGCGCCGTGCAGCACGCCCAGCAGCTTGTCCCCGCGCCGGGCCTCGATCCGCCGCCCGTCATTGACAGTCACCGCCACCCCGACCTCGGGAATCAGCCGCCGGCGCGCGGCGACGAGGCCCGTGGCCAGCAGCGTCACCAGCAGGATGATGACGGCGGAGCCGAGGGCGATCTCGATCATGGCGCCACCATCTGCGCGAAGGCCGAGAAGCCGAGCGACATCATGCCCGTAAGCAGGAAGGCCGAGCCGAGGCCCCGCAGCCCGTCCGGCAGGTCGGCATAGGCCAGCCGCGCCCGGATGGCGGACAGCATGATGACCGCCAGCGCGAAGCCCGCCCCGCCGCCGAGGCCGAAGACGAGGCTTTCGACGAAGCCATAGCGCCGCTCCTCCATGAACAGGCTGCCGCCGACGATGGCGCAGTGAACGGCGAGCAGCGGCAGGAACACCCCGAACGAGGCGTGTATGGCAGGGAAGAAGCGGTCGAGCAGCATCTCGACTAGCTGCACCATCGCCGCGATCACCGCGATGAAGGACAGCAGCGACAGGTGGCTGAGGTCGAGGTCCGGCATTCCCGCCCAGGCCCACGAACCGGGCGCGAGCAGGTGCGCGTAGATCACCTGATTGAGCGGCACCGTCACCCCCATGACGAGGATCACCGCGAGGCCGAGGCCCACCGCCGTTCCCGGCCGCCGCGACAGCGCGAGGAAGGTGCAGAGGCCGAGGAACAGCGTCAGCGGCATGTTCTCGACCAGCATGGCGTTCAGGAACAGGGCGCCGAGGTCGTTCATCGTTGGGCCTCCGCGACCTCGGGGGTCTGGAACTCGGGCTGCTCGACCTGCTCGGGGATGAGGCTCCGCAGGCCCCAGATCATCAGCCCCAGCAGAAAGAAGGCGCTGGGGGCCAGCATCATCAGGCTCAGCGGCTCGAACCAGCCGCCCTGATCGACGGTCGGCAGGACCGTGTGGCCGAGCAACTCTCCCGCGCCGAACAGCTCGCGGACCCCGCCCATCGTGACCAGCACCAGCGAATAGCCGAGGCCGTTCCCCAGCGCGTCCACCGCCGAGGGCAAGGGCGGGTTCCGCAGCGCGAAGGATTCCGTCCGGCCGAGGACGAGGCAGTTGGTGGCGATCAGGCTGACATAGACCGACAGGCTCTGGCTCAGCTCGAAGAACCACGCCTGCAGGATCTGGTCGATGACGATGACCAGCGACGCCACGATGATGATCTGCAGCATGATGCGGATCGTCGAGGGGATATGGCGGCGGATCGCGCTGATGATCGCGGCGCCCATGACCAGCACCGCGGTCAGCGCGACCGACATGGTCAGCGCGGTGGCGACGGTGGTGGTCACGGCCAGCGCCGAGCAGATGCCGAGGATCTGCAGCATCACCGGGTTCTGCCGGATGAGCGGCGCGGCAAGGATGGGCCAGAGCTTCGGCTGCATGGACTAGAACTCCCTCCGCCGGATCGCGTCGAGCAGCGGGCCGTAGCCGTCCGGGCCGAGCCAATAACGGATCATGCCGTTCACGCCGTTGACCGTGCGGGTCGCGCCGGTGATGCCGTCGACCTCGTATTCGCTGGTCGCCGCGCCGCGCGCGACCGAGATGACCGGGGTGCCGGCGGCGTCCACCGCCGGCCGGCCCGCGAACTGCGCCTGCCACGCCGGTTCCTCGATCCGCGCGCCGAGACCGGGGGTTTCCGACTGGCGCGTCACGGTCATGCCGGCGAGGGTCTTAAGGTCGCCCTCCAGCGCCAGCATCGCCTCGATCGGGCCGCCATAGCCGCTGCCGACCACGGGCAGGATCAGCAGGCGGATCTCCTCGCTCTCGCGCAGGATGAAGATCTGGGCAAGGTCGGGGCGGGTGCCGATGCCGGCCGCGTCGTCCTGCGGCGGGATGGCGGACCAGTTCGCCTGATCGTTCAGGGCGGCCGGCAGCGTCTCGGGCGTCACGCCTTCGGCGGCGTGGCCGGTGTCGAGGTCGATCACGACGGTCGAGAGGCTCTCGCCCGCGGCGGCGAGCAGGTCGGTCATGCCGGGGATGGCGGCCAGCAGGGATTCCATCCGCGCCTGTTCCTCGGCGGCGCGGTTCTGGGCCTGGATCGGTAGCAGCAGGACGGTCGCGACCGTCACCAGCACCGCGCAAATCGCGGCGGTGACGAAGGCCATCGCGATGGTCTTGCCGCGGCTCTCGTTCGGCATCGCCAGCATGCGGCGCCAGGCGGATACGGGGTTCAGGTCAGCCAAGTCGCTTCCTCCCAAGTCGCCTGGCCCGCCGTGCGAACCAGCAGGCGATCGCGATTTCGTCCAGAAGCGGCGCGGCGAGCGAGGTCAGCAGCGCGGCCGATATGGCAAGCTGAACCGGCGCGGCATCCAGCCAGAAGGCCCCGAAGGCCAGCACCAGCGCGGCATAGAGCGCGCCGTTCAGCCAGCGCCCCAGATGGGTCGCGGCGCTCGTGACCGGCTCGGCCACGATCAGCGCGAGGATGACGAGGGCGGCCGTCAGCACCTCGCGCGGCAGGGCAGCCCCGGTCGCCCAAGCGACGAGGGCGACGGCGAAGGCGCCTGCAAACACCCGCCACGGCACCACCCCGAAACCCACGCCGATCAGCGCGGCGGGGATCGCCGCCCAGCCGAGCGTCACCTGCAATTCGGGCCACGGCGCGGCGGGATAGCCGAAGCCGAGGAACGCCAGCGTCACCGTCGCCGGGTTCAGCACGTTTCGACCCCAGCCGCCGAAGGCGAGTTCCGCCACCACCACGCCGAAGCTGATCCCGAGGACGAGTTGCACCGGCCCAAGGCCCTGCGGCGCCAGCATCGCGATCAGCAGCGCGGCATGGGCGCCGGAGAAGGACGGCGGCTGCGCCCGCGCGAGCATGAAGACGAGATGCCATATCCCCGCCATGACCAGCACAAAAACCAGCCGCCCGAGCACCTCCGGCCCGCCGTGGACTACCCACATGACCGCCACCGGCAGCGCCGCGGCGAGCAGCAACAGGGCGGCGGTCTCGCGGGTCCAGATACCGCGGATCATGCCGCGCCGCTCTCGATGCGGTCCAGCATGGCGCGCAGCAGCCCGGCCATCCGCGGCTCGGCCCCGGTGATGTAGTCGGCCAGCGCTACATCCTCCTCCAGCAGCGACAGCCCGCCGAGCCGTTCCACGGTCTCGGCGTCGCCGGCGGACAGCGCGCGCAGCAGCGGCAGCACCGGGATGCCCCCCGCCATCGACTGGTCCAGCGCCGCCGTCGGGATCAGCGGCAGCGGCCGCGAGGCGCGGCTGAGCGCGCCCCGGAACCAGTGCGGCGGGGGGGCGGGCTCGGGGCGCGGTAGGACCGTCACCTGCCGGTCGCGCAGGCCGAGGAACTGCGCCTCGCGCCCGTCCAGCGCCGAGCCGGTCAGCAGCAGCCGCGCGCCGGGGGTGACGAGCCGCCAGGTCAATTCGCGCAGGTCGGCGCCGGGCTGGCAGCGCACCAGCCGCGCCTCGCGCAGCGCCGGTCCCGCGACCGATACCAGCCGGGTCTGCGGCACGTGGCCGGTGCGCAGCAGCTCGCCGATGCCGGCGACATCCTCGGCGGCGATGTCCCAGACGGGGCGGCCGGGCCGGGCGGGGTGGTGGCGGTGGATGTGGCTTCCAGCAAGGCCGTCCGGGTGCAGCCGGCCCGCGCGGTGGACCCGCAGCCGGTGCGAAGTCGGGGCTAGATCGGGCCCATCACCCTGCACCAGATGCAGGCGTTCGGCCAGTTCTGACAGCGCAGAAAGGCCGCGCGCGAAATCCTCCTTGCGTCCGGCGAGCGCCCGATGCGGATCGGGCGCCATCGGTCGGGTATCGGCGGCCATGACGAAGATCGCCGAGGGCGCCTCGTCCGGCGCGGCAAACCGTCCAAAAGGACGGGAGCGGAAGGCGGTCCACATGCCCGACTCGAGCAGAGCCGCGCGCCGGTCGCGCCCTTCATGGCGGTGCCGCCCGCCGGCGTCTTCGCGGAAAATGATGAGGCGCGAGAGCCTGCGCCCTGGCCCGAGCTCCACCCGCGCGATCCGGCCCGCGACGGGGGCGGTCAGCACGATTTCCGGCTGCCGGCGCGAACGCAGGACTGGCTGGCCCTGCGCCACCATCGCGCCTTCCTCGGCCAGCAGATCGACGCGAAAATCGGCCTCCTGCGTGGCGGAGATCGCCGATTCCTCGGTCAGCGTCATCTCGGGTGCCGCTTCAAGAGGAAGGGCGGGGCCGGCCAGCGGGACCGACAGGCCCCGACGGAAGAGTGTCGTCACGGGTTGCCTCCTGGCGACGGGTCTCTTCTGCCACCGGGCCGTTGTGGGGCCCGGCGGGCTTTGCTAGCCTGTTCGTATCAAGGCATCGCCGCCGCATCAACCGAGAGGACCACACATTGGCTGGCCCCCGTCGATTGCCCCCGCTTGCCCGCCTCGGCCTTGCCGTCGCGATGGTCGCGCCCGCCCTGATGCTCGGCGCGGTCGCCCAGCCCGCCCCTGAGCCTGCCCCGGAAGCACCCATACCCTACACGCTGCCCAGCATGGCGCCGGCGGGGGCCGGGCCGGGCGGCAACGCCGCGATCACCACGGCGTGGACGCGGTCGGGCCATGCGGATGCAGGGTCCGAATCCTTCGCCCACTGGAACGAGGGCGGCGCGATCCCCGGCATCTGCGCGACCTGCCATTCGGGGCAGGGGTTCCGCGCGCTCTACGGGCTGGATGGCAGCGCGCCGGGCGTGCCGGAGCATGCCTTGCCGACCGGCGGCGTTGTCGATTGCGCGACCTGCCACCACCCGCGGTTGTCCGAGGTGACCGAGGTGCGGCTGCCCACCGGCGCGATGCATCCGGTCGGCGCAAGCGAGGCGACCTGCCTCACCTGCCACCAGGGCCGTGCCTCTGGTCAGGGCGTCGATGCCGCCGTGGAACGGGCGGGCAGCACCGGGGACGACACGCCGAACCCGGAACTGGGCTTCGTCAACCCGCATTATGCGATCGCGGCGGCGACGTGGCTGGGGGGCTATGGCGGGCTCGGCTACCAGTATCCGGGCAAGGACTACGAGGGCCGCTTTCTGCACGCCCCGGCGGTCGCAACCTGCACGTCATGCCACGATCCTCATGGCCTGCAAGTGGCGCAGGACACCTGCCTCACCTGCCACCAGAGCGGCGATCCCAAGGCGATCCGCATCACCCGGCAGAGCCACGACGGCAGCGGCGACACCGCGAAGGGCATCCACGCCGACATCGCCGCGAACGCGCGGCTGCTGCTGGAGATGGTGGCCGACTACGCCGCCGAGGTGAGCGGAACGCCGATCCTCTACGATGCCCTCCGGCATCCTTATTTCTTCGCCGATGCGAATGGCGACGGGGTCGCGGACCAGTCCGGGGGTGCGCCGGTCGCTTATGGCGCCTGGACGCCGCGGCTGCTGCGGGCGGCCTATAACTGGAAGTTCGTCGGCGCCGACACCGGCGCGCATGTCCACAACCCGCATTACGCGCTGGAACTGCTTTACGACTCGATCGAGGACCTATCGGGGGCGCTGGGGCGCGATTTCGGGGCGCTAGGGCTGGTCAGGTGACTTGCAGCCGGCGTTGACAGTTGATGGCGCGGGCAGGCTCCGAGCGATCGTTCTGCGAATCCGAACCCTGCGAGGCTCCGTCCATGCGCAACGAGACACGGGACATGGAACAGGGCGAGCCCTGGCGGCGCAGCGCCGACGAGGTGCTGGCCGCGCTCGGCAGCGACGGCCGCACGGGGCTGAGATCGGCCGAGGCGAAGGCGCGGCTCTCGCGTGTCGGCCCGAACGAGCTTGCCGCCGAGGAGCGGGTGCCGGAATGGCGCAAGTTCGCAGCCCAGTTCACCGACGTGCTGGTGATCCTGCTGATCGTCGCCGGCGCGGTCTCGGCGCTGCTGTGGCTGGTCCAGCGGGACTCGGCGCTGCCCTACGAGTCGCTGGCGATCTTCGCCGTCGTGATTCTCAACGCCGTGATGGGCTACGTCCAGCAGCACCGGGCCGAGGCGGCGGTGGCCGCGCTCCGCCGGATGTCGGCCGCGCAGGCCGAGGTGATCCGCGACGGCGAGCGGCAGACCATCCCTGCTGCGGAGCTGGTGCCCGGCGACGTCATCGTGATCGAGGAGGGCGACACGATCCCCGCCGATGCGCGGTTGATCGAGGCGACGGCGCTTCAGACCGCCGAGGCGGCGCTGACCGGCGAGAGCCTGCCGGTCGAAAAGCACATCGATCCGATCGGCGGGGAAACCGCCCTCGGCGACCGGCGCAGCATGGTCTTCAGCGGCACGGCCGCGACCTACGGCCACGGCCGCGCGGTCGTGACCGGCACCGGCATGGAAACGGAAATGGGCCGCATCGCCGGCCTGCTGCACGCCGAGGAGGAGGAGCGGACGCCGCTGCAGAAGCAGCTCGACCGCGTGGGCAGGCTGCTCGCGCTGATCGTGTCGGCCATCGCCGTTGTGATGGTCGCGTCGATCCTGTGGGTGCAGGGCGTGGACAGCGTCGCGGGTTTGTTCGACGTGCTCATCATCGGCGTGGCGCTGGCGGTGGCGGCGGTGCCCGAGGGCCTACCGGCGGTGGTGACGGCGGTGCTGTCGCTGGGCGTGCAGCGGATGGCCCGGCGCAACGCCATCGTGCGCCATATCGCCGCGGTGGAGACGCTGGGCTCGGCCACGATCATCGCCTCGGACAAGACCGGGACGCTGACGCGCAACGAGATGACCGTTCGCAGGATCGTGACGGCAAGCGGCCGGGTGGAGTTCGCGGGCACCGGCTATGCGCCTGATGGCGAGGTGACGCGCGCGGATGGCGGCGCGATCGAAGGGCCGCTTCAGGTCGAACTCACCCGCGCGCTGACCGCCGCGGACTGCGCCAGCAACGCCGTCCTGCATCAGGAGGACGGCCGCTGGACCGTGCAGGGCGACCCGACCGAGGGCGCGCTGATCGTGGCGGCCCGCAAGGCGGGGCTGGCGGACGAGGCGCTCGCCCGCTTTGCACGGACCGGCGAGGTGCCGTTCTCGTCCGAACGCAAGTTGATGAGTACGATCCATACCGACAGCGAACAGGGAGGCGCGGCGCTCGCCTTCGTCAAGGGCGCGCCGGACGTGCTGCTGTCCCGCTGCACGGCCGAGCAGATGGGCGATGAGGCGCGGCCGCTGACCGATGACCGCCGGGCCGGGATTCTCGCGGCGAACGACGACCTTGCGGGCGCCGCGCTGCGGACGCTGGGCGTGGCCTGGCGGCACCTGCCGGATGGCGCGGGCACGGCGGATGAAGACGAGACGGATGAAGACGGGGCGGACGAGACGGTCGAGCGGGAACTGGTCTTCCTCGGCCTGATCGGCATGATCGACCCGCCGCGCGACGAGGCGAAGGCGGCCGTCGCCCGCGCGAAGGCCGCCGGCATCCGCCCGATCATGATCACCGGCGACCACCCGACCACGGCCGAGGTGATCGCCGCCGAACTCGGCATCGTCTCCGACCAACGCGTCGCCACCGGCGCGGAGATCGAGCGCATGTCCGAGGACGAGCTTGACCGGGCGGTGCGCGAGACCTCGATCTTTGCGCGCGTGAATCCCGAGCACAAGCTGCGGATCGTGAACGCGCTCCAGCGCGGCGGCATGACCGTCGCGATGACCGGGGACGGCGTGAACGACGCCCCGGCGCTCAAGACCGCCGATATCGGGGTGGCGATGGGGATCACCGGCACCGACGTGTCCAAGGAGGCCGCGGACCTCGTGCTCGCCGACGACAACTTCGCCACCATCGTCGCGGCGGTCGAGGTCGGGCGGGCGATCTACGCCAACATCCGCAAGTTCCTGCGCTACCTGCTGTCGTCGAACATCGGCGAGGTGATGACGATGTTCCTGGCCGTGCTGCTGGCCTGTCCGCTGGGTTTCACAGGACCGGACGGCGGCATCGTCCTGCCGCTGCTGGCCACGCAGATCCTGTGGATCAACCTCGTGACGGACGGGGCGCCGGCGCTCGCCCTCGGCGTCGATCCGCCGGATGCGGGCGTGATGAACCAGCCGCCGCGCCCGCCGGCAGAGCCCGTGATCACGGGGCGGATGTGGGTCGGCATCTTCTTCGTCGGCGCCGTGATGGCGGTCGGCACGCTCGCCGTCTTCGACGCGGCGCTTCCGGGCGGGCTGATCGAGGGCACGGGCGACCTGGCCCATGGCCGGACGGTGGCGTTTACCACGTTGATGCTGTTCCAGCTTTTCAACGCCTTCAACGCCAGGTCGGACACCCGCAGCGCGTTCGAAGGGATCTTCCGCAGCCATTGGCTCTGGGCCGCCGTGGGGCTGTCGCTGCTGCTGCATGTCCTGGTGGTTTACGTCCCGTTCCTGCAGCAGGCGTTCTCCACCACGGCACTGTCCTTCCGCGACTGGCTCATCTGCGTGTTGGTGGCGAGTTCGGTGCTGGTGGTGCGAGAGGCCCAGAAGGCCGGGGCGCGGACGCGGTCAGGGTCCGCGCGCTAGGCGGCGCTGTCATTCGCGGGGCACGGCAGAGCAGTCAACACACGAAGGCCGGAAGGCTGAAAGCGTCAGGTGAGCAGCATCTCGCGGCGACTGGCAGGACTGCTTCGTGCTACCCGCTACACGCCGCGCCGCCTGCGAAGCAGAGAGGGCACCGAGAGCGCCAGCAGCACCGCGGCGAGCGGGAGGGCGAAGACGAAACCGGCTCGGGCGAAGCCGATTGCACCGACAATGCCGCCTCCCACGAATGTCCCGACAAGCTGGGTCTGGATTCTGAGCCTCGCCCTGTCGGCCGCAATCCGCCTTGACGGGTGAGCGCGGCCGAAGACCTCGCGGCCCAGTTCGATTCCGATATCCGTGATCATGCCGGTCGCATG
>NZ_JAHQZU010000023.1 GCF_019061185.1 Paracoccus sp. Z118 | reverse complement strand
ACGACCATGACCCAGAAAACCATCCTCCGCAGCGACGAGCTTTCCTGCCCCTCCTGCGTGCCGAAGATCGAGAAGGCCCTCCGCGGCCTCCCCGGCGTCGAGAAGGCCGAGGTGCGCTTCAATACCGGCAAGATCGAGGTCGAGCATGACCCCGCGCAGTCGAGCGTCGATGCGCTGGTCGAGGCGATCCGCGGCACCGGCTACGAGGCCCGGCCCTCGGCCTTCTGACCGGCACCCGCACCGCCGCGCCCGCATAACCGGCGCGGCGGGTCCGTCTTGCAGGAACGAATGGAAAGGAGGGACAGGATGAGCACTCTTGTCACGAATATCGAGGGCGTCGTCGTGAACCCCGCGCGGCGGCTGTCGAACTGACAAATTGCGGACGCTGGCGCCGGGTTCCCCGGCGCCAGTCCGATCAAGGTCAACTTACCACATTCAGGCCTCTTCGGCACGGCTCGCGCGGCTCTTCCTCCGCGCGAGCCAATCAGAGGAAAGCCCATGTCCGGGTGGCTTCGGTCAGCGAGGGGAACTCCGCCCGAGCGCCTGAGATGGCAGTTCCAGTGTTCGGCGCGGGCTGATGGATGATCCTGACATCGCTCATGACGTGGCTCCTGCCTTGGCACTGGGCCAGTTGTGGGTCTCGCCGGTCGCATCGCGGGCCCAGCGGTAAAAGGCGTCATAGAGGCTCATGCCCGCCGCGAGCTGCTCCAGGTCACTCGGGTGCATGCGCGAGAGTCCGAGCGAGGCTGCAAGGAGCCCCGCTGCCTCGGGCGCAAGATCGAGGCGGGCGGTATCGGCGCCGCGCACGATGGTGGCCAGCTTATCTAGCGCGAGCAGGGAAAGGCCGAACTCCATGAGCAGGACATCGAAGGTGCAGAACTCGCCTCGGTGGCTTCAGAACACGCCCTCAACATCGAAAGGCATGGAGCCCCAACGCTCGGCTATGCTCGACACCTCGCCGGGGGCGACAAAGAGAAATACCGCGCGCGGGTCAATGAAGCGGCGGATGAGCCATGGGCAGGCGATGCGGTCGATCTTGGGCCGCGAGCGCGTGACTCAGAGACTGCGGCCCTGATCGTCATGGGCGGTGATCTTGCCAGGATCGATGAGCGGCAGCCCGGCGGCCGTCCAAGCGGACTGACCTCCTTCGAGATACTCGGCGGCAAGTCCGAAGTGCCGCAGCCACGCGGCTGTGCCTTGGCTCCGGCCGTGCCCCTCGGCGCAGACCACGACAACTGTCTGGCCCGCGAGTTCCGGCGCGAGCCGCTGGAGGGTTGCCGATGCGAGGTCAGTGTCGGCCAACCGTCGGGCACTTGGCAGGAGGCGCGGGTCCGATCTGCGCAGGGCCTCACTGCGAACATCAAGGATAGCAGGACAGCGTGGAGTGCCGACGAGCTTGGAAAGCTTCTCGGCGCTGATTGCGTCAGGCGCAGGCATGGGCGTTCCCCCGAAACATGGGTCATGGGTGAAACGCGCGCTTCGGCTGTCGCCTCGTGGGGCGGCGCCGACCCCATGGGAAAAGGAATGACCGTCGGCAGGTGCTTGTCAATGGGTCAGACCTGCAGGCGTGAACCCAGAGGGATGAACCGCGCCGGGTCTGCCGGAGGCTTCAACTCCTGAGTAGGATGAAGCCCTATGAGCAAGACGACGAACGAGTATTCCGCCGAGGTGCGTGAGCGTGCGGTGCGGATGGTGCTGGACCATGAAGGTCAGCATCACTCCCGCTGGGCGGCCATCGTATCGATCTCTGCCAAGATCGGCTGCGCGGCGCAGACGCTGAACGAGTGGGTCAAGAAGGCCGAGGTCGACAGCGGCCGCCGCGCCGGCATCCCGGCCGAGATGGGGGAGCGGCTGAAGGCTCTCGAGCGCGAGAACCGGGAGCTTCGCCAGGCCAACGAGATCTTGCGCAAGGCGTCAGCATATTTTGCGATGGCGGAGCTCGACCGCCGGTCGAAATGATGGTGTCGTTCATCGACGCGCATCGAGGGACGCACGGGGTCGAGCCGATCTGCAGACTGCTGCCGATCGCCCCGTCCACCTATTACGATCACCTGGCGAAGCGGGCCGATCCGTCGCGGCTGTCGGAACGGACGCGTCGGGACCAGGCCTTGCGCCCCGAGATCCGTCGCGTGTTCGAGGAGAACTGGCGCGTCTACGGCGTGCGCAAGGTCTGGCGGCAGCTCGGCCGCGAGGGCGTCGACATCGCCCGTTGCACGGTGGCGAGGCTGATGAAGGACATGGGTATTCAGGGCATCATCCGGGGCAAGCCGCACAGGACGACGATCCCCGACAGATCGGCGCCTCGTCCGCTCGACAAGGTGAACCGGCAGTTCCGGGTGCCGGCGCCAAACCTGCTTTGGGTCAGCGACTTCACTCGGAGTAATTGATCCCCCGCGCTCTCCGGCGGTCATATGGCCCACCCAGGAGGAGAGTAACATGGAACGATATTACGTAGGCTTGGACGTCTCGAAGGACGAGACGGCGATCTGCGTGCGGCACGAGGACGGGCGGGTTGTGCGGGCCGGCAAGTGCGCGACCCGGCCCGACGCAATCTGCGCGACCCTTGATGGTCTGGAACACGGGCTGGTGCGCGTGATACTCGAGACTGGGCGCATGGCGAACTGGTTGCACGACGAGCTGGCCAGCCGGGGGATGCCGGTCGTGTGTGTCGACGCCCGTCAGGCGCATGCGGTGCTGGGACAGATGCACAACAAGACCGATGCCAACGACGCGGCGATGCTCGCCGAGCTGGCGCGAACCGGATTCTATCGCAAGGTCGCGGTGAAAAGCCGTCAGGCCCAGGAGCGACGGGCGCTTCTCGCGGCGCGGGATGCGGCGATCGGAGCGCGACGCAACGCGGAGAACACGATCCGGGGGCTGCTTGCCAGCTTCGGCCTCCGTCTTCCTGATCAGCCCCGCACATATGATGGACGCGTCCGAGCCGCCCTGGAGGGCAACGATGTCCTGACCCGGATCATTCTGCCGCTGCTGGCGGTGCGCACCGAGGCGCTGCGGCAGGCTGCAGCGCTGACCAAGGAGTTGGTCCGGCAGACGAAGTATTGCGACGCTTGCCGCCGGCTGATGACCATTCCGGGCGTGGGCACGATCACCGCCTCGACTTTCGTGGCGACGATCGACGCGCCAGGACGCTTCGCGAAGTCCCGCTCGGTTGGTGCTTATGCCGGGCTCACCTCGCGACGGCATCAGTCAGGCGCCGTCGACTACGGCGGACGCATCTCCAAGCGCGGCGATCGGATGCTGCGCACAATGTTATACGAAGCAGCCAACAGCCTGCTCTGCCGCGTGAAGCCGGGGCGCGGCCAGGCGCTCAAGGACTGGGCCGCCGCGGTCAAGCGGAGGACCAGCCACAAGAAAGCCGTGGTCGCGCTTGCCCGCAAGCTCGCCGTGATGATGCATGCGATCTGGGTCAGCGGTGGCATCTTCCAGGCACGGGAGGCATGATGATGACCGACAGCTGACGAACAGCCCCGCGATCACAGTTGCCGCGTCGGCCAGAGCGGCAGGCAACGGGACGAGCCCGCGAGATCTACATGCGGATCTTCGGATACCGCGCATTTCACCTTCGGGACGCCCGAGGATCGCAGTGAGCGGTTGGACATCGTCCCGGCCCAGTTGGCCGCGCGGGCGAGAATGCCGAAACATTCCTGACCGGCTTTGACGGCATTCTGCAGATCGATGGGTATTCCGGCTACAACAGGCTGACTAAACCCTCGCGCAAGGGCGGCGCCCCCATTCGGGTGGCCCATTGTTGGGCGCACGCAAGGCGCAAGCTGAAAGAGGTCTTCGACCGCGACGGATCAGAGATCGCCGCCGAGGGCTTGCGCCGCATCGCCGAATTCTATGCCGTCGAGGTCGATATCCGTGGGGTCTCGCCCGAACAGCGCCTGTCTGCCCGTCAGGCCCGCACCGCGCCACTGGTCGCGGCCTTCGGAGAGTGGCTGCAAGCGCAGCGCCGCAAGATCTCCGCCAAGTCCCGCCTCGGCGAAAAGCTTGCCTACATCCATAACCATTGGGCCGGCCTGCAGACCTTCCTGACCGATGGTCGCGTCGAAATCGACAGCAACAGGGTCGAAAATCTGATCCGTCCCATTGCCCTCAATCGCAAGAACGCGCTCTTCGCCGGCCATGATGAAGGCGGCATCGCATGGGGCCGCATCGCCTCGCTAATCGAGACCTGCAAAATCAACGGGATTGAACCCTTCGCTTACCTGAAGGCCACCCTGCAGGCCATTGCCAACGCTCACCCTCAGAGCCGGCTCGACGACCTCCTGCCCTGGAACTTCAAACCGTCAAGCTGAGAGCACAGTGGGCGCCAGCGAGCGCTTACGATGTTACGGGGGCGTCCGTTCTTTACTGAGGGGTATTAGCTCCCCCCTCCATCCCCCAGCCCCCAAGAGCGAAGCTCCTCGAAGGGGGCCTACCTAGAGACCAGACACACCAAAGCCCCCCTCAGTCCCCCCACACATCCACTACAGGGACACGAAGGGCTCACAGGGGCCAGAGGACCTGTTGGAGGAGACCCTGATGAAGGAGGATGTAGATGGGGGATTTGGGTGAAGGAGCTAGGAGGTCGGTATCCGTCCGGTCTGAGGGCTACCGGGTCCAGTGCCACGGCAGCAGTTCGTCGACCTTGGTAATCCTGTAGTCTGGGATGCGGGCGATGGTGTCGGCCAGCCAGGCTTGGGGATCGACGCCGTTCAGCTTGACCGTTTCGATCAGGGTGTAAGCGATGGCGGCGGCCTTGCCGCCGGCTTCGGAGCCGACGAAGAGGTAATTCTTCCGTCCGAGGGCAATGGCGCGCATGCCGCGCTCAGCCGTGTTGTTATCCAGCTCGAGGATGCCGTTGGCGAGATAGGGACGCAGGCGCTCCATCCGCGTCAGGGCATAGCGGATCGCGGCGGCCAGCGGGGATTTGCCTGAGATGCGGGTCAGTTGCATGGCCAGCCAGAGCTCGAGATCGTTGAAGACCGGGGCGGCGCGGGCCTGACGAAGCTCGACACGACGGTCGGGCAGCAAGCCTCGGGCCTCCTTCTCGACGGCATAGAGCTGGGCGATCCGGCGGATGGTCTCTTCGGCGATCGGAGAAGCCTGGGCACGATGGATGTCGACGAACTTGCGCCTGACATGGGCCATGCAGGCGACCTCGCGGATCTTGCCGGAGCGGTAGAGGTCTTCGAACCCGGCATAGCCGTCGGCATGCATCCAGCCGCAGAAGCGGGCGAGGTGATCCTTCGGGTGCTGGCCCTTGCGGTCGCCGGAGAAGCGATACCAGGCAGCCGGGGGCGCCGCCCCGGCCCATGGCCGTTCGTCCCGGGCATAGGTCCAGAGCCGGGCGGTCTGGGTCTTGCCGGTGCCGGGCGCCAGCATCTGCACCGGCGTGTCGTCTGCAAAGATCGCCTCGGCCGAAAGGACATGGCGGCCGATGGCGTCAGCCAGCGGTTCCAGCAGCGCGGTGGATTTGCCGACCCAGTCGGCCAGCGTGGAGCGATCAAGGTCGAGGCCCTCGCGCTCGAAGATCTGGCTCTGACGATAGAGCGGCAGGTGATCGGCATATTTTCTCACCAGCACATGGGCGAGCAGACCCGGTCCGGGGCGGCCACGTTCGATAGGGCGGGAGGGCAGCGGGGCCTGGACGAACCGCTCACAGCAGGCGCAAGTCAGCCGCGGCCGCACGATCCGGTTCACGATGAAGCGGCCCGGGACGTATTCCAGCTCTTCCGTCACGTCCTCGCCGATCCGGCGCAGGCGACCGCCGCAGTCGGCACAGGCGTCGGTGCCGGGGGTCAGCTCCACCTCCGTCCGGGGGACATGATCTGGGATCGGGCGGCGCCTGGGGCGGTCCTTCTCTTCGATGTCTGGCAGCTTGAGCCGTGCGGTCATCGCTGCGGCAGCGATCTCGCTGGTCTCGAGCGCCAGATGAAGCTGCTCGGCCGTCTCGGAGGAAGCTCCGAACCGGTGCGCCCGGTGCCCGGCAAGTTGGTGGCGGAGCTTCTCGATCAGGACCGCCTGAGCCTTCACCTCGGCCAGGAGCCGAGCGGTGAAGCTGCGCAGTTCCTCGGGATCTTCCGGCAGGATGGCGGGCTCGTCGAGCATGAGACGAGCTTATCCTGCTGGATTCCGCGTGGGAATCCTCAACGATCAGGACCAGTCCCTTATCCGGCCGCCAAGGGCTGCCAAGTCCGCTGCGGGGCTCGCCAGTCGATCCCTTCCAGCAGCATCGACAGCTGCGCGGCCGTCAGGGCGATCCTGCCCTCCGTTGCCGCAGGCCAGACGAAGCGCCCCCGCTCCAGCCGCTTCATGAACATGCAGGCGCCTTGGCCATCCCACCAGATCACCTTCACCAGATCGCCCCGCCGGCCCCGGAAGACGAAGAGATGCCCGGCGAACGGATCCTGCTTCAGCACCGCCTCGGCCTGCGCGGCCAGCGCCGCGAAGCCCTTGCGCATGTCCGTCACCCCGGCCGCGAGCCACACTCGCGTGTTGGCCGGAACCGGGATCATGCCGACAGACCCCGGATCAGCCGCGCCAGAGCCTCGGGATCGTAGCGCCCCGTGATCCGCATCCGCTGCCCGCCGGCGAGCTCGATCTCGATCCGGCCCACCTCGGCGGCCGGCGCGGCGGGAGCGGCAGGAAGCTCCCTGGTATCCTGCACGATCTTGACCGGCAGAAACTGCGCACCATCGCCCGAGCCCGCCTCAGCCTCGGGCGCAAAGCGTGGATCACGCAGCCATTTGAAGATCAGGTTCGCGTTGACCGCGTAACGCCGCGCGACCTGAGCAACCGAAACGCCAGGCGCAGTCGTCTGAAAGCAGATCGTCCGCTTCTCCTCATCCGTCCAGAGCCGCTTCGTCCGACGCGCCACGTCCGCCCCATAGTGTCCACCATCCATAGTGGACACTATCGATCACTCTCTCACCGTGGCAGAGCGGTCACGCCGGACGGATACCATCGCTGCCGGAGGTGCGGATATGCAGCGTTTCAAGCGGTTCATCGAGACCTGCTGCAAGAAGCTTGATCTCTCTTTTCCTGACGACCCGTCCTTCGCCGAACGCATCGCCTTTTCGCAGAAGGCGGGCCTCGGCCGCTCTCTGGCCTTCGCGAAAGCGACGATCCGCCGGGCGCTGATCAATCGCCAGCCCACGGTGTCCTTCGAGGATGCCCGCCGGATCTGGCTTCTGAATGGCGGCAGTGACGGCGAGCCGACACCCTTCGATCCAGGTGACTGGCCGGAACAGCGCAAGCTGCTTGAAAGCCGCGGCTGGTGATGGCCATGCTCGCGCCCTTCGTGCCTTACGATCCGGCGGAGACGGCTCAGTCCTATGCCGGGCGCCTTTCCATGCTCCACACGGGGCAGCGTGCCGCGCGTCTTCTCGAGGATTGCGGAGTGAAACCGGCGCGCTTCTCCGCCGGCCATTTCGAAGAGGTCGCCCGGTTCGCGGAGGCGGTGGGGGAGGACCCTGCGGCCCTGCAGGCTGGCACCATCCGGACGCTGTCCCGCTACAACCGCTTCCGCCAGGAAGACTTCTCCCGAACGGTTCTGTCGCCGCGAGTCCGGCAGTTCTGCCCGCATTGCCTCCGCGAGGATGGACCAGGGGCCGAGTGGCGTCATCGCCTGGAATGGTGCTTCTGGTCGTTTCCGATGTGTGCCCGACATCGCTCGGCCCTCGTTGAGGTTCCTCGCGAGGGTGTCGGCGATATTCGCGGTGCCGTGGAACGTGCTGGCGGCCTCGACGTAGCCGAAATGATGACGGCCGGCGCCGAGGGTGGCCGATGCCTCGTCTGGCTGGGTGACCGGCTTCGTTCGGCGCAAGACTCGAGCTGGCTCAATGATCAGAGCATCGAACAGGTGCTGAACGCCTCGGAGATGCTGGGGATGGTGCTCGACCACGGCCAGGACGTCCGCCCGGCGAGGCTGTCGCGGATGGAGCGGGGCGACGCGCTTGAGACTGGTTTTCTCATCTACGAACAGGGGGGCGAGGCGGTTTACGCGGCACTGGACGACATACGATCCAAGGCTTCGGCCACAGCTATTCAAGCTGGTCCTCTGGCAATGTATGGCGTTCTCTACGACTGGGTAGACCGGCGCTCACAGCTGATTCCGCCGGGGCCAGTTCGAGAGGTCCTGCGCGAGCACATCCTGGATCACGATGCCTACATGGTCGGTGAACGGCTCCTCGGCGAGGTGGTGACGGAAAGGCGCCTGCACTCCGTGAAGAGCCTCGCCCTGACCCTGAAGGTTGACCGTCGACGCATGTCACGGCTTCTGCAGAAACTGGGGCTGGTGCCCGAAGGCGCGACGGACGGTGAGAGTGGCCGCCTCGTCTTCCAGGTTCATGACGTCGAGCAACTGATCAGCGACTACGAGACTGGAACCCCGCTTGCGGACGTGCCGGAATATATCGGGGCCACGCACCGCCAGACCTTGGCCTTCTATCGCGCCGGCCTTTTGCCCGCGGTCATCCCGGCGGACGCGCCTGGTGCCGTGCGCGGCGTGATTGTCGCGAGGCGTGTTCTGGATGAACTGCTCGCTCGAATCGGCGCACTGCCAAGCCTGGATCATGATCAGCGCTACCAGGCGTTGACGGTGGGGAAGGCGTGCCAACGCTATGGCAGGCCAGCGGACGTGCTGATCCGAGACGTCCTGGCAGGAAAGATCGCGGCATACCGGACGTTTGGGGAACCACGTCTCCACGCGGTGCGGGTTCTGATGTCGGACATGGTGGCTTCGCAACATGCCAAGGTCATCCAGACCTAGTCGATCTATCTTGCATCCATGGCTGCGCGCATGGCACAGGGTCCGCAACGGCGGACCCTTTTCGTTTTCGCAAGCACCGGCGACCGCACAAACCTTTGCACCGAGCAATGTAAACCTTTGCTCCTAGTCTGATTTATGCTATTGTTTTCACAGGATAAATGTCTTGTCTTGGCAGCAACTATGCCCCGAACAACACTTTGTTGTTTGGGGCAAAGTTGCTGCCGGCTGAGGGTATGGCTGGGGGTATGTTTGTCCGGTTTGGGGCAAAGGTTTCGTAAGCCGTTGATCCTTCGGCGGCCGCCTCCGGGCGGTCATCTGCTTTTCAGGATACCCTATGACCATCGCCCATCTCGTCACCCATTCCGGTGGCTTTCACGCCGACGAGCTTCTCTCCTCGGTCATCCTGACGCGGCTCTATCCGCAGGCGCAGCTCGTGCGGTCGCGCGATGAGGCTTGGACCACGCCCGCGCCGGACCGGGTGATCTATGATGTCGGCGGGGATTATGACCCGGCGCGGCTGGTCTTCGACCACCACCAGAAGAACCCGCCGCTGCGCGAGGACGGTCGGCCCTACAGCTCCTTCGGGCTGGTCTGGCGGCATTTTGGGCTGGACTACCTGCGGGCGCTGAGCGTGCCCGAGGGCGATCTGGCCGCCGTCCATGCCGATTTCGACGCGGATTTCGTTCTGCCGATCGACCTCGTGGACAATGGCGCGCTCAGCCCGGCGGGACCGCTGGCGGGTCTGTCCCTGCCGAAGCTGCTCGAAAGCCTCAAGCCGGTCTTCGACGACCGCCGCCCGGATGCGGAGGCCCGCGCCTTCGACCGCGCGCTGACCGTCGCCCGCAGCTTTGTCGAAGCCGCCATCCAGAACAAGCTTGCCCGGCGCCGGGCTGCGGCCGTGGTGATGAACGCCATTGCCGCCGCGGGAGACGGGCGCATCCTGGAGCTGCCGGCGGGCATGCCGTTCCGCTCGGCGGTGGTGAAGGCGGGTGCGGACCACCTGCTGTTCGTGATCCACCCGCGCGAGACCGACTGGGTTCTGGCCGGCATCCGCCGCGACGACGAGGGTTTTGCCCTGCGCGCCGACCTGCCCGCAGGCTGGGCCGGTCTGACGGACCGGGCGTTCGAGGACGCCTCGGGGGTGAAGGGCGCGCGTTTCTGCCACAACGCCCGCTTCATCGCCGTCGCCGCAGACCGCGAGGCTGCGCTGGCGCTCGCGCGTCTGGCGGTGGAGCAGGCGGAGAGCTAGGCGGGCGGCGATGCGCCCACATCTTCAGCGGGTCTCGGTCAGCACCCGGCAGACCTGATCGCCGGTCTCGGACTTGAGCCGGTACGGAAGCTCGCCCAAGATGTAGCCATGGCGGCGCGCGCGTTCCGCGCCGGTGGAACCGCGGCGAGGGGCCATACGTCATTATCCGACAGGATGGAGGGTTGCAGATGGGACTGCTCGTGGACGGGAAGTGGCAGGACAGCTGGTATGACACCGGCAGCACCGGCGGGCGGTTCGAGCGCACGATCACCCGATGGCGCAACTGGATCACGGCGGACGGCTCGGCCGGGCCATCGGGCGAAGGCGGGTTCGCGGCCGAAAGCGGGCGCTATCATCTCTATGTCAGCTATGCCTGTCCCTGGGCGCATCGCACGCTGATCCTGCGGGCGATCAAGGGGCTGGAGGACCATATCTCGGTTTCCGCCGTCCATCCCGACATGCTGTCCGAAGGGTGGGAGTTCCGCACCGACTTTCCCGGCGCAACCGGCGACACGCTGTTCGGCGAGCGGTTCCTGCGCGACATCTACCTGCGCGCCGATCCCCGCGCCTCGGGTCGGGTGACGGTGCCGGTGCTGTGGGACAAGGCGCGGGGCACCATCGTCTCGAACGAAAGCGCCGAGATCCTGCGGATGCTCAACTCCGCCTTCGACGGGATCACCGGCAACGACGACGACTACTGGCCCCCGGCGCTGCGCGAGCAGTGCGACACGCTCAACGCGCGCATCTACGACACCGTGAACAACGGCGTTTACAAGGCCGGCTTCGCCACCACGCAGGAAGCCTATGACGAGGCGATCCACCCGCTGTTCGACAGTCTCGACTGGCTGGAGGAGCTGCTGTCGCGGAACCGCTATCTGACCGGCGACCGGCTGACGGAAGCGGACTGGCGGCTGTTCACGACGGCGGTGCGGTTCGATCTGGTATATCACACGCATTTCAAATGCAACCGCCGGTGGCTGCGCGACTACCCCAATCTCTGGGGCTGGACGCGCGAGCTCTACCAGTTCCCCGGCGTGGCCGGGACCGTCCATTTCGACCACATCGTCCGGCACTATTACTGCAGCCATCCGACGATCAACCCCTATGGGATCATCCCGATCAACCCGGTGATCGACTGGACCGAACCGCACGGGCGGGGGTGAGGGACCGGCGGGCGGCATGATCTTCAGGCTTTCCGCCGGCAGGATGCGGGTCCGCCTGAACGGGGGCGTCCGGGCATCGCAGGACAGCCGAAGAACGCCGCAGAACCGGAATGACCCGGCCGGAGTTTCCCAGGTGGATGAGCCGCCAGCGAGAGGGATGCCCATGACCAGCCCGACTTCAAACGGCCTTGCCATCCAGCGCGAGGAAGGCGACAGCAAGGGCCGCTATGTCGTGCATCTGGACGGCGCCGAGGCCGAGCTGACCTATTCCCGAGCGGGCGACTCCATGATCATCATCGATCACACCGAGGTGCCGGGTGCGATGCGCGGCAGCTAGGTGGGACAGGCGCTCGTGCGCCGGGCGGTCGAGGATGCGCGGGCCGGGGGGCGTTCCATCGTCCCGCTCTGCCCGTTCGCTAAGGCGCAGTTCCAGCGCCATCCCGAATGGCACGATGTGCTGAAACGCTGAACAGGAGACGACGATGAGCTGGAGCCCTTGCCCCGACCCGACCCTCGGCGTGCCGACCACCGTGGACGCCATCGAAAAGCTGATCATTCCCCGCGCCGTCGATCTGGGCGGGATGGAGGTGCGCCGCGCGCTGCCGTCCACCAAGCGGCAGATGGTCGGTCCGTTCATCTTCTTCGACCAGATGGGCCCGGCCGAGTTCCTGACCGATGAGGGCATCGACGTGCGCCCGCATCCGCATATCAACCTCGCCACCGTCACCTACCTGTTCGACGGCCGCATCCGGCACCGCGACAGTCTCGGCACCGACCGCGAGATCGAGCCGGGGGCGGTCAACTGGATGCAGGCGGGCCGGGGCATCGTCCATTCCGAGCGGACGGACGAGGAACGCCTCCGCACCGGCCAGCGGCTCTTCGGCATCCAGACCTGGGTGGCGCTGCCCGAGGCGCAGGAGGAAAGCGATCCCGGCTTCGTCCATCACGGGGCCGAGGCGCTGCCGGTGATCGAGGATCACGGCATGACGGCCCGGCTCATCGCGGGCGAGGCGTTCGGGGCCAGATCGCCGCTCGCCACGCCGTCCGAGACGCTTTACGCCGATATCCGGCTCGCCCCCGGTGCCAGTCTCGCGATCGAGCCTTCGGTCACCGAACGCGCGCTCTATACCATCTCGGGCGAGCTCGACGTGGCCGGTCAGGTCTTTCCGGCGGCCAACCTGCTGGTCCTGCGGCCCGGCGACCAGATCGTCATCCGCGCCGTCGGCGAGGCCCGCGTCATGCTGTTCGGCGGCGAGCCGATGGACGGCCCGCGCTGGATCTGGTGGAACTTCGTGTCCTCGCGAAAGGAGCGGATCGAGCAGGCGCAGGAGGAATGGCGCCGCGGCCGGTTCGAGACCGTGCCGGGCGACGAGACGGATTTCATCCCGCTGCCCGAAACGAACACCAAGCCGCGCCGGGCGCTCGGCGGGGTGTTCTATCCGTAGGGATCGACGCGGGGCCGAAGTCCCCGGAACGTGATGGAGCGACCCATGACCTCTGGCATCCACCACGTCACCGCGATCAGTGGCAACGTCCAGCGCAACGTCGATTTCTACGCGGGCTTCCTTGGCCTGCGGCTGGTCAAGCAGACCGGCGGGTTCGAGGATGCCGAGCAGTTGCACCTGTTCTATGGCGACCGGCTGGGCAGCCCCGGATCGCTCGTCACCTTTCTGGTCTGGCAGGACGGCGCGCTCGGCCGCGTGGGGCTGGGCCAGGCCAGCGAGATCGCCCTCGCCATCCCGCACGCCAGCATCGGCGAGTGGCTGCAACGCGCCATGACGGCGGGAGTGCCCGTCACCGGCCCCGCGCGCGAACTGGGCGAGCCGGTGCTGCGCCTGCGCGACCCGGACGGGATCATCGTCAAGTTGGTGGGCGCGGACCTGCCCGCCGCCGCGCCTCTGCCGGACGCGAACGCCCCCACGCGTATCCGCTCGGTCACGATCCTGACCGAGGATGCCGCCGCGACCGCCGGTTTCGCGGAACGCTTCGGCTATCGCGTGGCGCTGCGGGATGGCCCCTTCACCCGGATGCAGTCGGACAGCGACGTCATCGACCTGCGCCAGTCGGCCGGTTTCGTCACGGGCGGCCCCGGCACCGGGGTGATCGACCACGTGGCCTTCCGCGCCCCGGATGCGGAGGCCGTGCAGCGGATGCGGCTGGACCTGCGCGGCGCCGAGGGGGCGACCAGCGTCCATGACCGCAAGTATTTCCTGTCGCTCTATGTCCGCGAGCCGGCGGGCACGCTGTTTGAATATGCAACGGACCGGCCGGGCTTCACCGTGGATGAGCAGCCGGATCATCTGGGCGAGACCCTGATGATCCCGCCGCATGACGCCGCCCGCGCCGCGGACCTGCGCGTGATGCTGCCGCAATTCGCCCGGCCGGGCGAGGAAAGGATGCCGATGCGCGATCTGCCCTTCGTCCACCGTTTCCACCGTCCCGACGATCCCGACGGGACGGTGATGGTGCTGCTGCATGGAACAGTCGGCAACGAGGCCGACCTGATGCCGCTCGCCGCGCGGCTGAACCCTCGGGCGACTTTGCTGGGGGTGCGCGGCCGATCGACCGAGGAGGGAATTTCCCGCTGGTTCCGCCGCATCGACGCCGTGACCTACGATCAGCAGGACATCCGCGCCGAAGCCGCGGCCTTCGCCGGTTTCATCGAGGATGCCGTCCGGGGCTACGGCCTCGACCCGGCGCGGATGACGTATGTGGGCTATTCCAACGGCGCCAACCTGCTGGGCGCGATCCTGCGGCTGCATCCGGGCGTCATCGCCTGCGCCGTCCTCTTGCGCGGGATCGAAGTGCTGGAGAACCCGCCGAAGCCCGACCTGACCGGCACGCGCGTCCTGCTGCTGACCGGCGCCCGCGATCCTTACGGGCGACTCGCGCCGCCGCTGGAAGCCTCGCTGAGGGCTGCGGGCGCCGATCTGGATGCGCGGGTGATCCCCGCCGGGCACGAGCTTGCGGCGGAGGATCTCGACATCGCCAAAGACTGGATCGCGAGCTGATTGCCGGACGCGAATGCTGGCGATTGCCAGCGTGGGGTCCCGCCGTGCAGCTGACGATGTTGCCGCAACGGGGCGGCGGGTCAGCCGGATGCCGCTATTCCAGTCAATGCCGCCAAGGAACGTCGGCATATGCCGATGTTCCTTCAGACCACGCGCGGCCCCGCCCGGACCCGGTCACAGCCCTGTCGGATAGGTCTCCGCATCCTCGGGGTCCGCCCTCGCCGCCGGGTCCGCGTCGCCGCCATGCGAGGTCGGCTCAAGCGCCGAGCTGCGGTCGAACCAGACCCAGGCATCGAACTGGCGGGGCAGGTCGGCCTCCATGTAGTGGCTCGCCCGCTCGCTTTCAGGGCGGTAGATCACGCCGATGAAGCGCTCGATCAGGTCGCCCGGCAATCGCTCCGCGCGGGCGAGATCGGCGACGAAGCGGGGGATGCCGGTCTCGCGGCACAGGGCCTCCCAGCTGCCGGGCAGCGGCGGGCGGATGTCCATCACCTCCATCTCGGCCCCCCAGTCGTCCGCCGCTGCGACGGTGCCCGCGCCGGTCCCGAAGCCGATCAGCGCGGCCTCGTCGCCGAAGCGCTCGCGGCAGAGCTGGCCGAGGTTCAGCTCGCCCCGGTCGCGCCCCATGGCCGTCGCCCGCGCGTCGCCGATATGCGAGTTATGGGCCCAGACGACGGCCCGCGCATTCGGGCCGCGCGCCGCCAGTATCCGCTCCAGCGTCTCGAGCATGTGCCGGTCGCGCAGGTTCCACGAGGCGGCGCCCCCCTGATACATGACGCGGTAATAACGCTCGGCCGCGCTGACGAGGCGGGCGTTCTGGGCGGCGTCCAGATAGCTGTCGGGGTCGCCGTCGATGCCGCGTTGCAGGATCTCGCGGCATTGCAGGGCCACCGCCTGCTCGCAGCTGTCGTAGCGCCGGCGCAGCACCGCGCTGCCGTAATGGGCGGGCTCGTCGGCCCAGGGCGTCAGGCAGCCATAGCGGTCGCGGGCGATCCGGGCCGCTTCCGGGTCGTGCCGGTCGAGATAACCCAGCACCGCGTCGATGGACGCCCCGAGACTGTAGAGATCCAGCCCGTAAAGCGCCGCGCGATCCTCGGGTTCCCGGCCCGCGTTCTCGTGCCGCAGCCACTCGACCAGCGCGGCGAATTCGGTGTTGCGCCACATCCAGCGGGGGAAGCGCTGAAAAGGGGGTTCGGCCGGGAGGGGGCCGGGCCGCTGGCGGATGCGGCGGTCCAGCACGGCCATGTCGGGCCAGTCAGCCTCGCAGGCGATGATGCCGAAGCCGTGGCGGCTCACCAGCCGCCGGGTGATGGCGGCGCGGGCGCGATAGAACTCCGCCGTGCCGTGGCTCGCCTCGCCGAGCAGGATCACCCGGCGATCCGCGAACCGGTCGAACAGCGCCGCGAAGTCGTCGTCGATCCCGGCGAAGGGCTCGGCGATGCGGGCGATGGCGGCTGCCTGGCCGGTCGGCGCGGGGCGCGGCGCTGCGGGATCGGCGAAACCGCCCGCGCCGATCAGGGGAACGAAGGCAACGCCGCCCAGATCGTCGCGCTCGAACCCCGTATCCGTTCGCCGCAGCCGCACGAGCCGTTGCGCCCCGCCGCGCTGACCCACCGGCATGACGAGCCGACCGCCGGGGGCGAGCTGCCCGCGCAGCGCATCCGGTATCCCCGGCCCGGCGGCGGCGACGAGGATCGCGTCGAACTGCCCGCCCTCGGGCCAGCCGTTCGAGCCGTCGTCGTGGCGGATGTCCACGTTGTCGTAGCCCAGCCCCGTCAGCCGTTCCCGCGCGGCCTCGGCCAGCGGCCCGATCCGCTCGACCGCGCGGACCTCTGCGGCCATGCGGCTGGCGACCGCGGCGGCGTAGCCCGAACCCGCCCCGACCTCCAGCACGCGGTCACGCGGCCCGATCCCGGCCGCCTCCAGCATCAGCGCCACGATATAGGGTTGCGAGATGGTCTGCCCCTCGCCGATCGGCAGGGGGCGGTCGGCATAGGCTTGCGGCGCGTGGGCCGGGTCCACGAACGCCTCGCGCGGAACCTCGCGCATCGCGTCCAGCACGCGCGGGTCGCGGACGCCGCGCCCTTCGATCTGCGTGGCCACCATCCGGTGGCGTTCCGTCATGCGGTCAGGCATCGCCGCCTCCCTCGGCGGTGAGTGTAGCACGGGGCGGGCGGCGATTCACCGGCCCCGTGGGCTGGCGGGCCGCTTGCGGCTTGCGTGACGGTTGGGGCCGTGGCAGAGGCTGCGCGATTGACGGCCCTCTGCGCCAAGATGCCGGAGGCCGCGAAGTTCCGGGCGGGGCGTGAACCATGATCCAGTCTGCAGTCGTGCCCGGCACTGCCGTCACCATCACGCAGGAAAGCCCGCTTTCCAGCGATCTGGACGTGCTGTTCCAGCGTCACGCGCTGGCGATGTACGAGGACACGCCGCCCGAATCCATCCACATGCTGCCCCGCGAGGATCTGGCCCGGCCCGAAATCGCCTTCCTCGTCCTGCGCGATGCGGGCCGCCCGGTTGCGATGGGGGCGCTGAAGCGGATCGGGGCGGATCATGCCGAGATCAAGTCGATGCACGTGCTGGCCGAGGATCGCGGGCGCGGGTTTTCGCGGCTGATGCTGGCCGCGCTGCTGGACCATGCGCGGGGGCAGGGGCTTTCGCGGGTGTCGCTGGAAACCGGCGTGCAGCCGAGCTTCGCGGCGGCGAGGGCGCTCTATGCCCGCGCGGGGTTCGTGGAATGCGGCCCGTTCGAGGACTATGGCCCCGATCCCAACAGCCTGTTCATGACGATGACGCTGTGACCGCGCGGCTTGCGCCGGGGGGCGGTTTGTCGCTAATCAGCGGCCGGCAAGGCCCCGTAGCTCAACTGGATAGAGCAGGCGACTTCTAATCGCCAGGTTGAGGGTTCGATTCCTTCCGGGGTCGCCAAAGAAAAGGGCCGGCGCGATGCCGGCCCTTTCGTCGTTCTGCGGGTCAGGCCGCGATCACTCGCGCTGGCCCATGAAGCTGAGCAGGAACAGGAACAGGTTCAGGAAGTCGAGATACAGGGTCAGCGCGCCCATGATGGCGGTCTTGCCCAGGAACTCGCTGTCCGAGCCCGCCAGCTCCAGATAGGTGTTCTTGATCCGCTGCGTGTCGTAGGCGGTCAGCCCCGCGAAGATCAGCACGCCGAGCGTCGAGATGGCGAACTGCATCGCGCCCGAGCCCATGAAGATGTTGATGATCGAGGCGATGATCAGGCCGATCAGGCCCATCATCAGGAACCTGCCCATGGCGGTCAGGTCGCGCTTGGTGGTGTAGCCGTAGATCGACAGCCCCGCGAAACCCGCGGCGGTCGCCACGAAGGTCTGCACGATCGACATGTTGGTATAGGCGATGAAGATCCAGCTGAGCGAGGCGCCCATCGCCGCCGAGAAGGCGTAGAACAGCAGCGTCGCGCCCGAGGTGGACAGGCGGTTCAGCGCCGCGCCGAAGGCGAAGACCATCACCAGCGGCAGGAACATCAGCACCCATTTGAGGGGCGAGAAATAGATCGCGCGGCCCAGTTCGGTCGCGGTGCCGTCGGCGCCGATGGCCAGTTGGTTCAGCCCGAACGCAGTCACCGCCGTGACGAGCATCCCGATGCTCATCAGCGAATAGACCTTGTTCATGTAGCTGCGCAGGCCCTCGTCGATGGCGGCACTGCGCGCGGCAGCGGTGCCGCTGCGGGGGAATGCGTTGTAATCGGCCATATGAAGCTCCCTCTGGCGTATCGTCTGCGGATGCGCCGCAGTTGTCCCCGAATATCAGGCGCGGGGGGCCTCGTTTCAACCTTTCATCGGCCCTGCTGACGATGTTTTCAGATCGTCAGGACGACTTTTCCCGTGACCTTGCGGTCCTTGAGCAGCGCGTAGGCCTCGGCCGCCTGCGTCAGCGGCAGGACCGCCCCGACATGCGGGCGCAGCAGGCCCCGCGCCTGCATCCCGAACAGCGCCAGCAGGCTGCCGCGCAGCGCCGCCGGATCGAGGCTGCGGTAGCCGCCCCAGTAGAAGCCGTGGATCGCGATGTTCTTGACGAGCGC
Organism: Paracoccus sp. Z118; assembly: GCF_019061185.1. Taxonomy (GTDB): domain Bacteria; phylum Pseudomonadota; class Alphaproteobacteria; order Rhodobacterales; family Rhodobacteraceae; genus Paracoccus. Next base: position 19,088 of record NZ_JAHQZU010000023.1, on the reverse strand, counting down.
ATGGTTCAGCGGCAGCACCGGCGGCTTGCCGCCCGCGAAGCCGATGACCAGAAAGCGCCCGCCCGGCCGCAGCGCGCCGAAGGCGGCAAGGCCGGGCGCGTCGCCGACCGGATCATAGACGACATCGCAGCCGCCAAGCGCCTTCAGCGCGGCGCGCAGGTCACCGGCCGCGTCGCTGTCGATGGTCTCGGCCGCGCCTGCCGCCCGCGCGGCGGCCAGCTTTTCGCCGCCGCGGGCGATGGCGATGACGCGGGCGCCCATCGCGGCGCCGATCTCGACCGCCGTCAGCCCGACCCCGCCGCCCGCGCCGAGGACGGCCAGCGTCTCGCCGGCTTGCAGGTTCGCGCGCGAGGTCAGCGCCAGATGCGAGGTGCCGTAGGCGATCGGAAAGCCCGCCGCCGCCTCCCAGCCGAGCGTGTCGGGGATCGGCAGGCAGTTCCCTGCGTCGAAAATCCCCCGCTCGGCGAGCGTGCCCTGCTGCGCAACCGCAACGCGCTGTCCGACCGCCAGCCCGAGCGCGGGGGCGATGCCGGGGCCGAGCGCCTCGATCTCGCCCGCGCCTTCCAGTCCGGGGACGAACGGGTATGGCGGAGTATCCTGATACCGTCCGTCAACCATCAACAGGTCGGCGAAATTCAGCGCCGCCGCCCGCAGCCGGACCTGCACTTGTCCAGGTCCGGGCGGCTGATTCGGCTGCTCGGACAGCGCCGGCGCGGCCCCTTTCGAGGCGATTATCAGCGCATGATGGCTGCCGGAGGGCGCGAGGTCGAGACAATTCATGGTTGCACCTGTATATTTGGGCAAGTGGCGCATTCTACGGATCACAACCCCGATCGGATGTGCCAGACAGTATCTATGTGCAGGCGGTTTCACTTTTGTAACGGGTTCAAGACATGGCACACTCTGTAGATCTTCACGTTGGGCGTCGCATCCGGCAGCGCCGGTGGCTGGTGGGCATGACCCAGCAGCAACTCGCCCAACGCGTGGGTATCAAGTTCCAGCAGATCCAGAAATACGAAACCGGCGCGAACCGCGTCTCGGCCTCCCGCCTGTGGGAGATCGCCGAGGTGCTGAGCGTGCCGCCTTCGTATTTCTTCGAGGGGCTGACCGATGATGGCGTCAGCGCGCCGGCCCCCGATGTGCTGAACGACAAGGAGGCGCTGCAACTCATGCGCTCCTACTTCGCGATGCCGCAGGCGCAGCGGCGCCAGATCTACGAACTGGCGCGGGTGCTGTCGCACGCGGCCTGAAGATGGCGGCCTGACGAGGGTTCGGCAGGGTCATCTGGTTCCTTCGGGCGCGGGCCGCTATGGTGGCCCCGCCTCAACCCGGAGCCGCCATGACCCATCCGTTCCTTCCGGCAGAGCCGCAGGCAGAGCATCATTCCGAACTGATCGACGTGGCGCATGAGCTGGCCGACGCGGCGGCGGCGGCGATCCTGCCGTTCTTCCGCAGCGCCGATCTTCTGTCCGACAACAAGGCGGCGGCGGGCTACGATCCCGTCACGCAGGCCGACCGCGCCAGCGAATCCGCCATGCGCGCGATCCTGGCCGCCAAGCGCCCGGCTGACGGCGTTCTGGGCGAAGAGTTCGGGGCGGCGCCCGGCACCTCCAGCCTCACCTGGGTTCTGGACCCCATCGACGGCACCCGCGCCTTCCTGTGCGGCGCGCCGAGCTGGGGCGTGCTGATCGCGGTCGCGGATCGCGACGGCTGCCCGCTTTACGGCCTCATCGACCAGCCCTGGACCGGCGAGCGGTTCGAGGGCGGGCTCGGCCGCGCCAGCGCCCGCTCACCCCACGGGGTGCGGCATCTGGCCGTCCGCCGGGGGCGCAGCCTTGCCGAAGCCACGCTGATGACCACCTATCCCGAAATCGGCAGTCCCGCGGAAAGCGAGGCGTTCCGCCGCGTCTCGGCGCGGGCGCGGCTGACCCGCTACGGGATGGACTGCTATGCCTACGCGCTGCTGGCGCTGGGGCAGGTCGATCTGGTGATCGAGGCGGGCTTGCAGGCCTATGACATCGCCGCGCCCATGGCGGTGATCGAGGCGGCGGGCGGGATCGTCACAGACTGGTCCGGCGGCCCCGCATGGCATGGCGGACAGGTGATCGCCGCCGCGACTCCCGAACTGCACCGGCAGGCCATGGCGCTGCTGGCGGGCGACGAAATCGTGGCGGGCTGACCTTCACCCGCCGACATCTCGCGGCGATGCGTTGCGGGCCGGTGCCGGGCGTTGCTATGGTCCGCGCGCGGCCGCAGGCGGCTTTGCAACCACCCCAGACCCCTCCGACCCCACGAGGTGCCGCATGACCGATCCGCGCCCCCGCGACCCCGAGTCCGGGGATGACTTCGCCCCCACCCGCGGACTGATCGCCGAGATCGAGGATTCGGTGGATGCGGGCGACGCCGCCCGGCTCGACGCCCTGCTGGAGCCGCTGCACCCCGCCGACATCGCCGACCTGATCGAGCAGTTGACCCCGAAGCGCCGGGCCGGGTTCGTCCAGCTCTATTCGCGCGAGATCGACGGCGAGATCCTGTCCGAGATCGATGAGTCGATCCGCGAGGACGTGATCGCGCTGCTGCCCGCCCATGTCCTGTCCGACGCCGTGCGCGAGATGGACAGCGACGATGTGGTCGATCTGGTCGAGGACCTGGAGGGGCCGGGGCGCGAGACGATCCTTGCCGCGCTGGACCATTCCGACCGGGCGGCGGTGGAACAGTCGCTGACCTATCCCGAATACTCGGCCGGGCGCCTGATGCAGTCCGAGGTCGTGACCGCCCCGGAGCACTGGACGGTGGGCGAGACGATCGACTTCATGCGGTCCGAGGAGTGGTTGCCCGACCAGTTCTATCACGTGATCCTCGTCGATCCGCGCCGCCACCCCATCGGCTACGTCACGCTCAGCCGGCTGCTGTCGATGCCCCGCGCGCGCAGGCTGCGCGACCTGACCGAGGACAGCTTCCGCACCATCAACGTGCTGCAGGACGAAGGCGAGGTCGCCTATGCCTTCAACCAGTATCACCTGATCTCGGCCCCGGTGGTCGATGCCGATGGCCGGCTGGTCGGCGTCATCACCATCGACGACGCCATGAACGTGCTGGACGAGGAGCACGAGGAAGACGTGCTGCGCCTTGCCGGGGTGGGCGAGGAAAGCCACGTGAGCGACACCGCCCTCCAGACCGCGCGCCAACGCTTGCCGTGGCTGGTGGCCAATCTGTTCACCGCCTCGCTGTCGGCGATGGTCATCACGATGTTCGAGAACACCATCGCGGCTCTGGTGACGTTGGCGGCGCTGATGCCCATCGTGGCCTCGACCGGGGGTATCGCCGGCACGCAGTCGCTGGCGGTGTCGGTGCGCGGGCTGGCGACGCGCGACCTGAACAAGGGCAATGCCCGCCGGGTGGTCACCCGCGAGCTGTTCGCGGGGCTGCTGAACGGGCTGGGGCTGGCGATCCTGCTGGCATCGGGGGCGTTCCTGCTGTTCGGGGACCCGCTGCTGGGGATGGTGCTGGCGGCGGCGATGATCGTGAACCAGATCGTCGCCGCGCTGGCGGGGGTGCTGATCCCGCTGCTGCTCAGCCGGATGGGGCTGGACCCGGCGCTGGCTTCGGGGACGTTCGTCACGACGCTGACCGACGTGATGGGGTTCTTCGCCTTTCTCGGGCTGGCGACATGGGTGCTGCTGTGACCGACAAGGCGGCGATGCGCGCGCGGGCGATGGCCGCGCGGGCGCGGGGCGGCGATCAGATGGCGCTGGACGCGCGGCTGACGGCGGCGCTCGCGCCTTTTGCCGGGCGGGTGCTGGCGGGCTACTGGCCGATGCGGGGCGAGGCCGACCCGCGCCCGGCAATGGCCGCCCATGACGGGCCGCTGTGCCTGCCGGTGGTGGTCGCGCCTGCCACGCCGCTGATCTTCCGCCGATTCGCCGATGAGCTGGAGCCGGGGGCCTTCGGCACCTCGCACCCGCCGGAAACGGCCGAACTCATGGTGCCGCAGGTGCTGATCGTGCCGCTGGTGGGCTTTGACCGGCAGGGGCACCGGCTGGGCTATGGCGGCGGCTTCTACGACCGCACACTGGCCCAGCTTCGCGCGGGCGGCGGCCGCGTCGTCGCCATCGGCCTTGCCTGGGCGGGGCAGGAGCTTGCCGGCATCCCGGCCGAGCCCACCGACGAGCGGCTGGAGGCCATCGTCACGGACGCCGAAACGCTGAAATTCTGACGCACGGGCTGGGGACAACCCTGTGGAAAGCCGGTGAGATGACGCGGCCAAGCCGGTGCACCGCTTGGGCAAACGCGTTTTCCACCGCGGCACGGAGCCGCCCGTTAACCATTTGAGTCGGGCAAGACCGCCCAAATCATCCTGCGGTTGTCAAAGCATTTGATTGCCATTCGGGCAAATTTTCAGGTTGCGGCACCAGCATCATGGGTTCATCTTGTGCGAGCCGGACCTGAGACCCACCAAATCTAGTGCCGTGGCCTAGACGGTGGACAGACCCGGGAACAGACAGCACGAACGCGCCGGGCAGGAAGCCGCGGCGGCATGGCGCGGGCCGTGCCGCAGGCACTGTCCACGGCGCTTGGGACATGGACAGATCGGGACAGGCGACATGAAGATCGAACGGCGTTTCACCACCTCCGACCGCGGCGCTTACGGCGACATCGCGTTCACCAGGACGACCAGCGAGATCCGCAATCCCGATGGCACCGTGGTGTTCCACAACGACGCCGTGGAAGTCCCCGAGGGCTGGAGCCAGGTCGCCTCGGACGTGATCGCGCAGAAATACTTCCGCAAGGCCGGCGTTCCCGCCGCGCTGAAGCGGGTCAACGAAAAGGGCGTGCCCGAATTCCTGTGGCGCTCGGTCCCCGACGAGGCGGCGCTGGCGAAGCTGCCCGAAGGTCAGCGCTTCACGGGCGAATCCTCGGCGCGGCAGGTCTTCGACCGGCTGGCCGGCGCCTGGGCCTATTGGGGCTGGAAGGGCGGCTATTTCACCGCCGAATCCGACGCCCGCGCCTATTACGACGAGATGCGCCACATGCTCGCCCGGCAGATGGGCGCGCCGAACTCGCCGCAGTGGTTCAACACCGGGCTGCATTGGGCCTATGGCATCGACGGGCCGAGCCAGGGTCATTTCTACGTCGATTTCCAGACCGGCAAGCTGGTCAAGTCGGACTCGGCCTATGAGCATCCCCAGCCGCATGCCTGCTTCATCCAGTCCGTTTCGGATGATCTGGTGAACGAGGGCGGCATCATGGACCTGTGGGTCCGGGAAGCGCGGCTGTTCAAGTATGGCTCGGGCACCGGCACCAACTTCTCGTCGCTGCGCGGCGAGGGCGAGAAACTGTCGGGCGGCGGCAAATCCTCGGGGCTGATGGGCTTCCTGAAGATCGGCGACCGCGCGGCGGGCGCGATCAAGTCGGGCGGCACCACGCGCCGCGCGGCCAAGATGGTGATCTGCGACATGGATCACCCCGATATCGAGGCGTTCATCAACTGGAAGGTCATCGAGGAGCAGAAGGTCGCCTCGCTGGTCGCCGGGTCGAAGCAGCACGAGGCGAAGCTGAACGAGATCTTCGCCGCCATCCGCCAGTGGGACGGGGTTGCGGAGGGCGCGACCGACCCTGCCAAGAACGCTGCGCTGAAGACCGCGATCCGCAGCGCCAAGAAGGCGATGATCCCCGAAACCTACATCAACCGGGTTCTGCAATATGCCCGCCAAGGCTTTGATTCGATCGAGTTCCCGACCTACGATACTGACTGGGACTCGGAAGCCTACGCAAGCGTTTCGGGCCAGAACTCGAACAACTCGGTCCGGGTCACCGACGCCTTCCTCAAGGCGGTGCGCGAGGATGCCGACTGGGCGCTGATCCGCCGCACCGATGGCAAGACCGCCAGGACCGTCAAGGCGCGCGAGCTGTGGGACCAGATCGGCCATGCCGCCTGGGCCTGCGCCGACCCCGGCATCCAGTTCCACGACACGGTGAACGCCTGGCATACCTGCCCGGCGGACGGGCCGATCCGCGGCTCGAACCCCTGCTCGGAATACATGTTCCTGGACGACACGGCCTGCAATCTCGCGTCGATGAACCTGCTGACCTTCCTTTCGGACGGCAAGTTCGATGCTGACGGTTATGTCCATGCCACCCGCCTCTGGACCGTCACGCTGGAGATCAGCGTGCTGATGGCGCAGTTCCCCTCGAAGGAGATCGCGCAGCGCAGCTACGATTTCCGCACGCTGGGCCTCGGCTACGCCAATATCGGCGGGCTGCTGATGAACCTCGGCCTATCCTATGACAGCGATGAGGGCCGGGCGCTGTGCGGCGCGTTGACCGCGCTGATGACGGGCGTTTCCTACGCGACCTCGGCCGAGATGGCGGGCGAGCTTGGCCCGTTCCCCGGCTATGCCCGGAACGCCGACGCCATGCTGCGGGTGATCGGCAACCACCGCGCGGCGGCGCACGGAACCGGTGCCTATGTCGGCGTGAACGTCGCCCCGGTGGAGCTGGACGTCGAGAACTGCCCCGACCCGCGGCTGGCGCAGATGGCGCAGGCGGCGTGGGACGAGGCGCTGACGCTGGGCGAGGAGCACGGCTTCCGCAACGCGCAGGTTTCCGTAATCGCCCCGACCGGCACCATCGGTCTGGTGATGGACTGCGACACCACGGGAATCGAGCCCGACTTCGCGCTGGTCAAGTTCAAGAAGCTGGCCGGCGGCGGCTATTTCAAGATCATCAACCAGTCGGTGCCTGCGGCGCTGGAAACGCTCGGCTACCCCTCGGCCCAGATCGAGGAGATCGTGGCTTACGCTGTGGGCCACGCATCCTTGGGCAACTGCCCCGGCATCAACCACGCCGCGCTGGTCGGCCACGGCTTCGGCCCGCGCGAGCTGGAAAAGGTGGATGCGGCGCTCGCCTCGGCTTTCGATATCCGCTTCGTCTTCAACCAGTGGACGCTGGGCGAGGAGTTCTGCAAGGGCACGCTCGGCATCCCCGCCGGGAAGCTGAACGATCCGTCCTTCGACCTGCTGCGGCATCTCGGTTTCACCAAGGCGCAGATCGACGCTGCGAACGACCATGTCTGCGGGACCATGACGCTGGAAGGCGCGCCGCACCTCTCGCCCGAGCATTACGCGGTCTTCGACTGCGCCAATGCCTGCGGCAAGACCGGCACCCGCTACCTGTCGGTGGACAGCCACATCCGCATGATGGCGGCGGCGCAGAGCTTCATCTCGGGCGCGATCTCCAAGACGATCAACATGCCGAACACGGCCACGATCGAGGACGCGCTGGCTGCATATGAGCTGTCGTGGTCGCTCGGCATCAAGGCCAACGCGCTCTACCGCGACGGGTCCAAGCTGTCGCAGCCGCTGGCTTCGGCGCTGGTCGAGGATGACGACGAGGCGGCCGAGGTGCTGGAAACCGGCAACGCCCACGAAAAGGCCGCGGTCATCGCCGAGAAGATCGTCGAGCGGATCATCGTCAAGGAAGCCGTGCGCAGCCACCGCGAAAAGCTGCCGTCCCGCCGCAAGGGCTATACCCAGAAGGCGCTGATCGGCGGCCACAAGGTCTATCTGCGCACCGGCGAATACGACGACGGCAAGCTTGGTGAGATCTTCATCGACATGCACAAGGAAGGCGCGGGCTTCCGGGCGATGATGAACAACTTCGCCATCGCCGTGTCGGTGGGCCTGCAATACGGCGTCCCGCTGGAGGAGTTCGTGGACGCCTTCACCTTCACCCGGTTCGAGCCTGCCGGGATGGTGCAGGGCAACGACTCGATCAAGAACGCGACCTCGATCCTGGACTACATCTTCCGGGAACTGGCGGTGTCGTATCTGGACCGCACCGACCTTGCGCATGTGAAGCCCAACGGCACCAGCTTCGACAGCCTCGGCGGCGGCGTGGCCGAGGCCCGCAACGTCGCGCCGGCGGGCGAGGAGAAGTCCCGCTCGCTGGAGATGCTGCGCCAGATCAGCTCGACCGGCTATCTGCGCAAGCGTCTGCCGCAGGAACTGGTGGTGCTGCAGGGCGGCGCGTCGGCGGTGGCGATGACCTCGGGCATGGCCGAGGGCGCGGCGGTGTTCCAGACAAGCGCCGTCGAGGTCGCCACGCTGTCCATGGACGCCCGCGCCAAGGCGAAGATGCAGGGCTACGAGGGCGATCCCTGCGGCGAATGCGGCAACTACACGCTGGTCCGCAACGGCACCTGCATGAAGTGCAACACCTGCGGCGGCACGAGCGGCTGCAGCTGAGAGATCGGGTCGGGGCGCAGGGTTGCGCCCCCATCATCCAGCGCGGGGGGAAGGTGCTCCCCGCGAGCGAGATCCCTTTTCCGGGATATGGCGAGAAGAACCCTGAGCAGCATAAACCTTCCCGCGCGTCGCAGGATGCGCGGGTCTTTCGCTGGTAAACGGTCTGGTGAAGCGGGTCAGGCGGGCCATGACCGCGCTGGCTCGGCAAGGAACACCTCGGGGCCGGCGAGATAGATCGTCCGCATCTGCGTCAGGCCCGCTTGCGGCGCAGCAGAAGCAGCGCGGCCGCGACCAGCACCGTGCCGACGATGATGATGAAGGCGGCCGAGGCGATGGCGGGGCTGATATTCTCGCGCAGGGACGAGAACATCTGCCGCGCCAGCGTCCGCTGGTTCGGGCCGGCGACGAACAGCGTCAGCACCACCTCGTCCAGCGATGTGGCGAAGGCCAGCGCCGCGCCGGACAGGACGCCCGGCATCGCCAACGGCAGCGTCACGAGGGCAAATACGCGGGGCGGCGACGCGCCGAGGCTTTCGGCGGCACGCTCGACCCGTGGGTCGATCCCCGCCAGCGCGCCGGAAACCGAAATCAGCACGAAGGGAATGGCGATCACGGTATGGGCCGCGATGACCGAGAAATAGGTCGAGTTGATCCCCACCCGCACGAATATCGCCTGCATGCCGACGCCCAGCACCACGGCGGGCACCACCATCGGCAGCAGGAACAGGGTCTGGATCTGCCCCCTCAGCCCCAGCCCGAGCGACCGCAGACCCAGCGCCGCCAGCGTTCCCAGCGCCGTCGCCAACACGGTCGTGCTGCCGGCGATGATGAGGCTGTTCAGGATCGCCCGGCTCCAGACGCTTCTGACCACCAGCTCCTCGAACCAGCGCAGCGAGAACGACGGAATCGGATAGGTCAGGAACGCGCTCGACGTGAAGGCGAGCGGCAGGATGACGAGCAGCGGCGCGACCAGGAAGAAGATGATCAGCGCGGCGTATATGGCCCTGGCGAGTTTCATGCCCGCGTCACCTCGTCGGGACCGGATCGCGCGAGAGCCGGTTGTAGAGCGCGTAAAGCAGCAGCGTCAGCACCAGCAGAATCAGGCCGAGCGCGGCCGCCATGCTCCAGTTCGCGGATTGGGTGGCGTAGAAGGCGATGACCGACGAGATCATCTGGTCCGACGCGCCGCCGACCAGCGCGGGGGTGATGTAGTAGCCGATCGACGACATGAAGACGAGCAGCATCCCCGAGATCATGCCCCGCAGCGACAGCGGCAGCAGCACCCGCAGGAAGGCGCGGACGGGATGCGCCCCGAGCGATGCGGCGGCGCTCATCAGGTTGCCGGGAACGGTCAGCAGCACCGAATAGATCGGCAGCACCATGAACGGCAGCAGCACATGGGTCATGGCGATGACTACGCCGGCCCGGTTGTAGATCAGCACCAGCGGGTCCGAGATGATGCCGATTCCCATCAGCACCTGGTTGATGATGCCGCTTTCCTGCAGGATGATCATCCACGCCGCCGTCCGCACCAGAAGCGAGGTCCACAGCGGCAGCAGAACGGCGGCGATCATCACCGCCCGTTTCCACCCCGTCACCGACGCCGCAATCATCGCATAGGGCAGGCCGATCAGCAGGCAGCACAGCGTCACGATGGCCGATATCCACAGCGTGCGCAGGATGATGGTCCGGTTCGCGGACGAGCCGGCGGGCATCGCCTCGATCTCGCCGCTGCCGGCCCGTTGCAGGTCCAGCGCCGACAGCAGGAAGGCGTCGGTATAGGGCGAGGCGTTGTCCTGGATCGCCTTCCAGAAGGCGGTCTCGCCCCAGCGGTCGTCGATCTCGATCAGCGCGATGTCCGGGGTCTCGCGCACCTCGCGGACGGTCTTGCCCATCAGCGAGCGAAAGCCCGATTGCGACGAGTTGAGCCGCCGCGTCACGTCGCCCATCGCCATGTCGTCCGTATTGGCGACGATGTCTTCGCGGAACGCGGCCTGAACCTCGTCGGACGGGACGCCCTCGCCACCCCAGCCGCCGATCTCGGCCGCGGTTCGCGGCAGGACGCGGGAAATCGCCGGGTCCGACACGGCCTGCCAGATGACCGAGACGAGCGGCCAGACGAAGAACAGGCCGAGGAACAGCAGCAGCGGCGACATCAGCAGGAAGGCGCGGGGGCGCGACAGGCGGTTCATGGCGCGATGACCCAGCCGTCCGCCTCGTCGAAGCTGACCGCCACCTTCGCGCCGGGCGTCCATTCGGCATCCTTGCGGCCAAGCTGCGCGACCAGCCGCCCGACGCTGCTGTCGATCACGACGCGCAGATGGTCGCCCTGATAGATGATGTCCGCGATCTCGCCGCGGGCGATGTTCGGCCCGTCGATGGCGGCATCGGCGGCGCCGATCCCGATCCGCTCGGGGCGCAGGGACAGCAGCGCCTCGGCCCCCGGCGCAAGGCCGGGCACCCCGCGGGCCCGGCAGATGCTGCCATCGGGCAGGGCGAAGGTGATGGCGCGCCCGTCGATGGCGCGCACCTTGCCGGCAAGCAGGTTGGTCTCGCCGATGAACTCGGCCACGAAGCGGTTGGCCGGGCTGTCATAGACGTGGCGCGGCGGGGCGCATTGCTGGATCTGCCCCTGATTGAAGACGGCGATCCGGTCGGACATGGTCAGCGCCTCGTCCTGATCGTGGGTCACGAAGATGATCGTCAGCCCCAGCCGGTGATGCAGCTCGCGGATGTCGAGCTGCATCTGCTCGCGCAGCTGCTTGTCGAGCGCGCCCAGCGGCTCGTCCATCAGCACCACGCGCGGCTCGAACACCAGCGCGCGGGCCAGCGCCACGCGCTGCTGCTGCCCGCCCGAAAGCTGGATCGGCAGCCGGCCCGCGAAGGGGCCGAGCTTGACCATCTCCAGCGCGCGGGCCACCCGGTCGGCCACCTCGGCCCTGGGGGTTCCGCGCATTTCCAGCGGAAAGGCGACGTTCTTCGCCGCCGTCATATGCGGGAACAGGGCGTAGTTCTGGAACACCACGCCCATGTCGCGCTTGTAGGTGGGCAGGTCGTTGATCCGCTGTCCGTCCAGCCGGATCTCGCCCCCGGTGACGGTCTCGAACCCGGCCAGCATCATCAGCAGCGTCGTCTTGCCCGAGCCGGAGGGGCCGAGCAGGCTGACGAACTCGCCTTGCGCGATGTCGAGTTCCAGATCCTCGACCACCCGGAGCGAGCCGAAATCCTTCGTGACCTTGGAAAAACTGATGAAATCGTCGGCCACAAGCCCCCCGGTGCACTGGGTTCGGGTGCCCTGCGCCGTGGCGGGCGGGCTCCCGGCATTCATTCTTGGCGCAGGCGGAAAAGCCGCCGTTTTACCGGCGGCTTTCCTTCGGGTTACTGCGCGATCCAGGCGTTGAAGCGCTCGGTCAGCTCTTCGGAGTTGTCGGTCCAGAAATCGACATCCAGCGGGATCGCGACTTCGAGGTTGGCCGGATGGGTCGGCAGGTCCACGGCCAGTTCGTCGGGCACCATCTCGGCCGCCGCGATCACCGGAAGACCGTAGGCCACGAACTCGGGAATGCGCGACAGACGCTCGGGCGACTGGGTGAAGGCGATGAAGTCCATGCCTGCCTCGGCGTTCTCGGCCCCGGCGAGGATCACCCAGCTGTCCACCGCATACATCGACTGCGGCCAGACCACCTTGAGGTTCGTCCCCTCGGAGCGGTTCAGCCCGGTGATGCGGCCGTTATAGACGCTGGACATCACCACGTCGCCCGTCTGCAGCATCGACAGCGGCTGCGCCCCGGCTTCCCACCAGATCAGGTCCGGCTTCAGCTCGTCCAGCTTGGCGAAGGCGCGGTCCACCCCTTCGGGCGTCGCCAGCACGTCATAGACCTCGGCCGGTTCGACGCCATCGGCCATCAGCGCCGCTTCCAGCGCGTATTTCACCGTCTTGCGCATGGCGCGCTTGCCCGGAAACTTCTCGGTGTCCCAGAAATCGGCCCAGCCCTGCGGACCCTCGCCGGTGATGCGGTTGCCGTCATAGCCGATGGCGACCGACCAGACGATATGGCCCGCGCCGCAATCCGACGCGCCGCCGGGAATATAGGAATCCTGCCCGCCGAGTTTTTCCCAGTCCAGCGGCTCATAGATGCCGTCGGCGCAGCCGAGCGCCAGTTCCTCGGCCTCGACCTGCACCACGTCCCAGTTGGGCTGGCCGGCGCGGACCTTGGCCTGCAGCACGCCGTAGCCGCTGTCCCAGCTTTCCTCCAGCAGCGGCTTGCCGGTCTGTTCCGCGAACGGCTTGAAGAACAACTCGCGCTGCGCGTCCTGGAAGGTGCCGCCGAAGGACGCGACCGTGAGATCGCGGGCCTGCGCCGCCGTGCCGGCGAGCGCGAGCGCCGCCGCACCGATGGCCAGACCTCGGCCGAGCTTCCTCATAGGCTTGGTGTTTTTCATGTTTATTTCCCCCCTGTGCGCAGAGACTAGAACGGAGTTTTGCATCAGAACAAGCGTCTTGATCGACAATCTCAGTTCCGTTCCAGTCGGAATGCCGCCGCCCGGCGGTGGCCTTCCAGCCCCTCCGACGCGCTCTGCCGGATGGCGGGCATGGCTATGGTGGCAAGCGCCGCATCCTCGATCCACTGATACGTGCAGACCTTCACATAGGCGCCGACCCACAGCCCGCCGGTATAGCGCGCCGCCGCCATCGTGGGCAGCGTGTGGTTGGTGCCGATGCACTTGTCGGAATAGACGACCGACGCGTTCTCGCCGATGAACAGCGATCCATAGCTCGACAGCTTCAGTGCGAGGCCCTGTGCATCCTTCGTGTGGACCTGAAGATGCTCGGCGGCGATCTGGTCGGAACAGGCGATCATCGTCTCCTCGTCCGGGACCAGCGCGATCTCGCCATAATCGCGCCAGGCCGCGCCCGCGACCTCGCCGGTGGGCAGGTCCGGCAACTGGCGCTCGATCTCGGCCAGCACCGCCTCGGCCAGCGCCCGGTCGGTGGTGATGAGGCCGACGCGCGTTCGCACGTCATGCTCGGCCTGCGCGAGCAGGTCGGTGGCGATCATGCGCGCGTCCCCGGTCTCGTCGGCGAGGGTGTAGATCTCGCTCGGGCCGGCGAGCTGGTCGATGCCGACCGGCCCGAAGACCTGCCGCTTTGCCTCGTTCACATAGGCGTTGCCAGGGCCGACGATCTTGTCCACCTTCGGGATCGTCTCGGTGCCGTGGGCCATCGCGGCGATCGCCTGCGCCCCGCCGACCCGGAAGATGCGGTCGGCCCCGGCCATGTGGCACCCGGCGATCATCGCGGGATGCGCGTTGGGGGGCAGGCAGGCGATCACCTCGCGCACGCCCGCGACCCGCGCGGGAACGATGGTCATCACCGGTGCGGACAGCAGCGGATAGCGCCCGCCCGGCACGTAAGCCCCGACCCGCTCGATGGGGATCACGCGGTGGCCCAGATGGACGCCCGGCAGGATCTGAACCTCCAGCGGCAGGATGGTGCCAAGCTGCGCCTTGGCGAAGGCGGTGACGTTGTCGATGGCGAACTGCGTGTCGGCGCGTGTCTGCGGGTCCAGCGCCGCGACCGCCGCCTCACGCTCCTCGGGCGAGACTTCGAGGCGGTCCAGATCGGCGGCGTCGAACCGCCTGGAATAGTCCCGGACCGCCGCATCGCCCCGCGCGGCGACCGCGGCGAGGATTTCCTTCACCGTCGCCTCGATGGCGCCGCTGTCCGTCGCCGCGTCGCGCGAGGGCGCCTTGATGTGGATGATGCGGGATTGGAGAGAGATGTCGGAATCCATCGGGTCGTTTCCTTTTTGATGTGAATGGCGCCGCTCGCGCCTTGATCCGCTCGCCCTTTCAGATCGAACCACGGGCCTAGCTGGCGAACACGTCATGCCGCTCGCAGGTGATTTCGACCTGAAAGCGGCTCTGGCGCAGCATGCCATCGGGATGGGCCAGGTAGCCCATGCCGAGCGATTTCCGGCTGCGGCGGTCATAGCCGCCCGATGGAATCGAGGCGACGGTGGCGACTTCGACCCTGGCATCGTTCATCCGTGACATCCCCTCCCCCGAGAGCGATGGTGCGATCCGGCAGCGGGATCAGGACGTCAGTTTCGCGCAAAATCAAGCCCCCGCGTGGGCCGGAACAGAGCAGGGTGACGCGCCGCCCGGCTGTCCGCTTGCATCCGAACTGGCGTTGACTACGTTCCAGTTCAGGTTTGCACGCGAGGTCGAGAATGGCGGACGATCCCTATGCCGCGCTGGGGGTGGCCAAGACGGCCAGCGATGCCGAGATCAAGAAGGCATATCGGCGGATCGCCAAGACGGATCACCCCGATCTCAACAGCGATCCGGCGGCGCAGGACCGCTTCAAGGCCGCCGCCGCCGCCTATGACCTGCTGAAGGACCCCGAGCAGCGCGCCCGCTTCGACCGGGGCGAGATCGACGCCCAGGGGCAGGAACGTCCGCAGCGGCGCTATTACCGCGATTTCGCGGAAGCTGGCGACAATCCCTATACCGGACCCCATCGCGGGCAGGCGAATTACGGCGATTTCTCGGACGTGTTCGAGGATCTCTTCGGCGGGCGGGCCGAGGCTCGGGCGGGCCGCGCCGGGGGCCGCTGGTCCGGCGGCGCGGGGAGCTTCGACATGCGCGGCGCCGATCACCGCTACAATCTGGAAGTGGACTTCATGACCGCCGCGCGGGGCGGCACCACCCGGATCACGTTGCCTGACGGTCACGCGCTCGACGTGCAGATTCCCGCCGGCACCCGCGACGGCCAGACCATCCGGCTGCGCGGCAAGGGCGGTCCCGGCATGGGCAACGGCCAGCCCGGCGACGCGCTGCTGACGATCAGCGTGGCCGACGATCCCGACTGGCGGCGCAATGGCGACGACATCGAAACGACGCTCGCCATCTCGCTTGACGAGGCGGTGCTGGGTGGCAAGGTCGAGGCACAGACCATCGACGGCCCGGTGATGCTGACCGTCCCGAAGGGGGCGAGCGGGGGGCAGCGGCTGCGGCTGCGCGGGCGCGGCCTCAAGCGCGCGAACGGGACACGCGGCGACCATCATGTCGAGCTGAAGATCGTCATGCCGCCGCGCATCGACGACGAACTGGCGCAGTTCATCACCCGCTGGCGAGAAGACCACGCCTATGATCCACGCAAGGGGGGTGCATGATGACGGACCCGGCCGAGCACGAGACCCGGCAGCCGCCGATGTCGCGGGATGAAATCCTGACCGCCGTTCCCGACCTGACCGAGGGCGAGCTCGACGCGCTGATCCGCGCCGGCGTCGTCCAGCCGGTCCATTCGGAACGCGGCCCGTTGTTCCGCGACATCGACGTGGCGCGGCTGCGGCTGATCCTTGAGATCGAGGCGTGCTACGATCTGGACGGCGACGGGCTTGCGCTGGTCATGTCGCTGATCGACCAGCTCAACGGGATGCGCGGCGACATGCGGGCGATGCTGCGCGCCGTCGCCACGGAAGCGCCCGAAACCCGCGCCCGCCTGCGCCGGGTGATCCGCGAGACCCGCGTGACGATCGACTGGACCGAGTAGCGGCTAGGCCAGCCGGATGGTGTCGCCCGGCAGGAAGGTCGGGGCCAGCGCGACCACCCCGCCATCCGGGCGGGGGTCCCGCCCCGCGACGATCCGCGCCGCCCGCCGGCCGATATCCAGCCGCCGCGCGTCGGTGGTGGCCAGCCGCACCGGCAGACCGTCCAGCAGGTCCACCCCGTTGAACCCGGCCAGTCCCAGCCGCCCCGGAATATCGAAACCCTGCTCGCGCGCCCAGATCAGCCCGCCGGCACCGATGATGTCGTTGGAATAATACAGGAAATCCAGATCCGGCTCGCGGGCGAGGATGCGTTCGGTCAGCTCGCGCCCCTTCGCCAGCGACGAGCCGCCCTGATAGAACTCGCGCGCCGCAAGCTGCACGCCCTGTTCGGCCAAGGCCGCCTCGAACCCGGCGAGCCGTTTGCGGGCGCGGTGATCCTCGGGCATGTGGGTGCCGATGAAGCCGATCCGCCGATAGCCGGCCCGCAGGATCGCGGCCGCCATCTCGCGCCCGGCGCGGCCGTGGCTGATGCCGACCGCCGTGTCGATCGGCGTGCCGTCCACGTCCATGATCTCGACGATCGGGATATTGGCGTTCTGAAGCATCGCCCGCGAGGCGCGGCTATGCTCCAGCCCGGCGAGGATCACGCCCGAGGGCCGCCAGCTCAGCATGTCGTAAAGCACCGCTTCTTCCCGCGCGGGGGCGTAGTTCGTGACGCCCACCACGGGTTGCAGCCCGGTATCCTCCAGCTCGGCGGAAATCCCGCCCAGCACGTCGGGAAAGACGAGGTTCGACAGCGACGGGATGACCACGGCCACGAGGTTTACCCGCTGACTCGCCAGCCCGCCTGCGATCTTGTTCGGCACGTAGCCGAGCGAGCGCGCCGCCGTCAGCACCTTCTCGCGCGTGGCGGGAGAGACATCGCCACGATTGCGCAGCACCCGGCTGACGGTCATCTCGCTGACCCCCGCCGCATCCGAGACGTCGCGCAGGGTCAGGGAACGCCGGGGTCTCTGGATCGTCATGGGGATGCCATCAAGGTCACGGAGTCCTGCGTTAGCGCATGACAATGCGCGCGGCAAGCTTGCCAAACGCCGCCCGCGCAGGCACTACTCTCCCCCGGCGGCCCCGTGGCTCAACTGGATAGAGCAGCCCCCTCCTAAGGGGCAGGTTACAGGTTCAAGTCCTGTCGGGGTCACCATGGCTATAATAATGTGTAGATTCGGCATAACCGTGCACGTTTTGGCGTTTTCGTGCACACCCCCTGTCAAGAGAAATCTTCAATGCTGAACATGGAATATAAGTAACTGCTGTTGTAGCGCGGGAATATTCGATGCGGAGCGCCTGACGCATTCCGTCCTCAGTTAGGCGCCTCCGCTCACGATTGCGACGAACGGGACACCAGGCAGTGTTTGGCTTCTCGGCGGAGGTAGATGCTGCCGTAGTTGCGTCCGTCCGGTGAGAAGGGCTTCACACCACCTGCCTTCAGAACTGCCCGTGCGCTATGCCAGTCCAGTCCGACCTCGGTCCCGATCGATGCGGGGGTCAGGAATGTCCGGTGGAAGGCCTCGACGTCCTCGTCTGTCACGTTGAACTGCATGCGATGGGTCGCGGGGTTCAGTTGCTTGACCGCTTGGATATGTCCTGCCTCGGCAAGTGCGCGCAGGGCTCGGCCATCGCGGAGCCCCATGCTGCGACCGAACGCGGCGAGCGAGAGCACAGCTGTGCGAGGGGCGGCAAAGGCGGGCGTAGCTTGGATCAAGCGCGTGACGTCGGCCTCCGAGACCTGGAAACTTCCATAACCGGTGCGTCCTACCGCTCTTCTGACCCGGACTGCTCCGGCGCGAATCGCGGCAATGATCTGGCCGACCGGTATTCCCTTCCGCACCTGCACGGAATGGATCTGCTCCCAGCCATCTTCGTCGTGGACGGCATTCTTGACGGAGAGCGCGTCGAGTTCGGACAGAAGCGCGAGGCCATCCGCAACGAGCCAGCGGGATTTGGTCGTGGCGATCCGTATCCGCGGCGTCAGGACACCGTCATGTTCCAGCGTCTGCAATTCACCCCGGGTGCACCCGATCGCGGCGCACATTGCTTTCGGCCCGACCAGCATCGGTATGTCATCCAGGAGCTGTCCGTAGGGCTCGGCGTCAAAGGTATTTCGGCTATCCGGCCGGGTGCCGTCAGCGTCAACGGCGCCGGCCTCGACCAGGAACTTCTTCATAAGTCGTTCAGGAACACGAGCCTCGCGCGCGGCGGTCCTGACGGAATGCAGACGTCTCGTTGCGACAGCCTTGCCGAGAAGCTTCTCGCCCGGGCCGATCGGCCCGACGTCTAGAATGCAGTTGCGAAGAATCCGGCGAAAGGGAAAGGAAGCCTTCTCGTCCCTGTAATCGACATCCAGCTTGACGAACAGCTCTCCGAAAGCTTTTGGCAGCTCGTCGAGAGACCCGGTGGCATCTGCCGCAAGCAGGTCGAGGGCCGAGCGAAACACAGCGTTTCCCTGGCTGATCACTTCGAAGCCGGCCGCTTGGGCCGGACGCAGCCGCCTGCGCGGGTTGTCCTCCTGCACATCCTGAAGGCGCAGGAGTTCTCCTCCGAGAATCCGGCAGATCGTCGTCGCGGCATAAAGGGAACGCGCCCCGAGGAATGTCTCGTCCGTGCCATCCTTGAGGCGCCGGTCCAGCCAGAGATCATAGGGGGTAAGCTCTTCGCACGGCAGATCGAGCTGCCCCGAATCGAGGGCATCCATCACTTCCGCCAGGCGCGCTCTGACGTCATGTCGCTTGTCGGGCGTGTCAACGCTCCAAGGAACGGACAGCGGCCGCTTGTGGCAGACACACATCGCGACTTCGCGCAGCTGCCAGTCCCCCCTCAGCGACATCGCCTCGAGTGAGCGAGGCGGAACGGCTGCGTCTTGGCGCAAGCAGTCGGGACAGCCTCGCAGGACCGGGTTCCGGAGTGCGCGAGAGACGAAAGTCTCGCCACGAAAGCGCATCCTGACGTCGCCGATCGGTTCCCCGGTCCATGACAGAAGCTCAGCCAGATGAACTGCCGTCAAACCGGTCCAGGCTGCCAACCGGCCGACGGCATCGGGATCCTGATTGAGCACGCGCCGAAACGACACTCCCAAGTCATAGCTCAGGTCCGGCGGTGTGACGCCTCTCGAAGCGGCGAGCCTAGACAGGTAAGAGGGGAGGGTTTCGCGACGAGCGGGGAAGAACATGCAATACAGCGGGGTAAGAGGCTAGGCAGTGTCCCAGCGGTTGGTGTAGGAGGCCGCGCG